>CAVZPE010000020.1:0-311480 GCA_963776915.1 uncultured Acidobacteriota bacterium
CACGAGCTCGAGAACGTGCGACTTCGGGTTCGTCTCGTAGATGTCGACGCCGATCTCGTCTTCGCGCCGGCGCCGGTACTTGACCATGAAGACGAGGACGAGGACCGCGATGAGCGTCGAGAAGACGACGAGCCCCGAGAGGGCGAAGAGCATGAGGTGGTCGACGGAGCGCGCGACGTCCGACGCCTGCTCGGGCAGGAGCGGGGAGCTCGGAAGATTCGGCATCAGGCCGTTCCCGCCGCGCGCTTTTCGCGCCGGAGCAGGGTGAGGACGAGCCCGACGACCGCCGCGAGCGTGAGCGCGGCGCCTCCCCGCACGAGGTTCTGGACGGTGGCCGTGTACCGGCCCACCTTCGGGTCGTAGTGGTAGCAGAGCAGGAGGAGCTGGTCGACCACGTTGCCGAGCCTCTCCTCGGACGCCTCGATGAGGCCGAGGCGGAGGTCCTTGGCGGGGTACTCGATGCCGAAGAAGTAACGCGCGATCCGCCCCTGCGGCGTCAGGAGGAGGATGCCCGTCGCGTGCGCGAACTGCTTCTGCTCGGCGTCCCACACGTAGCGGAAGCCGACGGATCTCGTGAGCGCGTCGACGGACGCCTTGTCGCCCGTGAGGAAGTGCCAGCCCTCGGCGCCGCCCTGGCGCCCGTACTGGCGCATGACGGGCCCCTTCTTCGCGGAGGCCATCTCCGGCGTCTCGCGCGGGTCGAAGCTGACGGAGAGGACGTCGAAGTCGGTCCCGACGGAGAGGCGCAGGGCGCGCAGGCTCCGCACGAGGCCGTCGGTCGTCATCCCGCAGAGCATCGGGCAGTCGAAGTAGACGAGGGACAGGACGACCGGCCGCCTGCCGAGATAGTCGCGCAGGTGCACCGTCTTGCCGGCCTCGTCGCGGAACGCGAGGTCGAGCGGGACGCTGTCGCCGATCTTCTGGTCGAATCCGATGTCCTTCAGGGGCGGGGCCGGGAGCGGCGCCTCGGCGGGCGGGGCGCCGGGCGCGCTCGCGCCGAGCCCGCCGGAATGAAGGGCGAGCGCGAGAACGAACGCGCCGGAGACTTTTCGGGTCACTTCTTCACCTCGGGAGCGGAAGCGGGAGAGGCGGCGGCAGCGGGGGGCGGCGCCGTGCGGGGCGGGAAGCCCCTCGCGGCGACGATCTCGAGCGCGCGTTCGACGGGAATGCGGGCGTGGGTGCGGGCCGCGTCCGCCCAGGCCCAGCCCGACAGGACGGCCTCTTCGCGGGCCCGGAAGAGCCTCAGGTCCTTCTCGGGATCGCCCTGGAGGAGCGGCCCCTCAGGGACGCTCTTCACGCGCGCCTCGGCGAGGACCGGAGGGGGCGCGTCCTCGCGCACGAGGCGCCTCTTCTGCACGCGGAGACCCCCCATACGAGCGCGAACGCGATCGCCAGACGCACGAGGAGCCCGATGACGAAGCCGAAGATCCACTTGTAGTTCAGCTCGGAGTCGACGCCGCCGCCGTGCGGGGTGTCCGGGTCGCGGGGCTCAGCCATGCGCGTGCACCTCCATCGCGACCGGCAGGTTCGGGTCGTTGACGGGGAGGAGCGGGCGCTTCCCGAGCTCGCGCACGAAGGCCGCGATCCAGAGGCCCATCAGGGCGATCGGCAGGGCGAGGTCGAGCCAGTGCAGCGAGAAGCCTTCCGGGTGCCAGGCGGGCGCGACGAGCCAGAAGAGGTCGACCCCGCGCATGACGAGGAGGAGAAGCGCGACCGCCGACAGCTTCCCGAGGTTCTTCTTGAAGTTCGCCGAGAGGAGGAAGACGAACGGGACCGCGAACTGGAAGAGCGCGAGAGCGAGCGAGACGGCCATCCAGCCGCCCGTCACGCGCGCCTTGTAGAAGGTGATCTCCTCGGGGAGGTCGCCCGACCAGATGATGATGAGCTGCGAGACGGCGAAGTAGGCCCAGAGCATCGTGAACGCGAAGAGCAGCTTGCCCCAGTCGTGGACGTGGCGCTCCTGCACGGCGCTCCGGAACGGCTCGCTCCGGGCGAGGGTGAGCGCGACGAGGAGGGTGAACGACATGCCGGCGATCGCCTGACCCCCGACGACGTAGATCCCGTAGATCGCGGAGTACCAGTGCGCGTCGGTCGACATGAGAAGGTCGATCGCCACGACGGTGATCAGGAGGCAGTAGACCGCGAGGCCGGGCGCCGCGACGAGCTGCATCCGGCGCTCGAGTCCCGCCGAGGGCGCCTCGTCCTGCGTCTTCGAGAGCCGGCTCAGGGCGAGCGCGAAGAACGTCCAGACCGCGAGGCAGAGCGCGAGCCGCACGACGACGGCCGTCGGGTTCATGTACGCCGCGCGATGGCGGAGGATCTCGTCCGTCGCGACGCGCGCGGGGTCGGCCCACGGGTAGACGTGCCTCAGGCCGAAGAGAAGCGGGACGGCGAAGAGCGCGACGAGGGGAAGAGTCCGCGAGGACGCCTCGAGGATCCGGCGGATCACGAGGCCCCACGCTCCGCGCGACATGTGGTGGAGCATCGACACCGCCATCGACCCGAGCGTCACGCCGAGGACGAGCGCGAACGCGACGAGGTACGAGCGGTAGAACTGGGCGGGGTTCATGACGAACCCCACGGCGGACGCGCGGCGAAGACGACCCCGACGGCGAGCGCGCGGCGCCCGGCGCGCGCGAGGTCGGCGGCGGGCGGCGCCCAGTCGGCGGCGCTGAGGCTTGTGTCGGGTGAGGTTCGGTCATCGGGTTTCGCTGTTTTCGGATTTCTTAGAAGGTGAATGTCCGGAGGCAGAGGCGGGCGGCGGGGCAGAGCCGGTTGCAGGCTGCGCAGCCGCCTCCCCGTTCTTACCTTCTAAGAAGCTCTTCTGCGCCGTGGCCTCCGCGGCGCCACTGGCCGCAGCAGCGTCCAGCTTCTCCTCGTCTTCTTTCAGCAGAAATTCTCTCGGCATGTCCTGGGAGGCCTGCAGCGTGCGGATCCACGCGACGATCGCCCAGCGGTCTTCCGGCGCGATCTGGGACGCGTAGCTGGACATCTGGCCGAAGCCGTTCGTCATGACGTCGAAGAAGTAGCCGGCGCGCTCGTTCCTCAGGCGGTCGACGTGGAACGTGCTCGGGTTCTTGAAGCCGCGCTGCACGATCATGCCCTGGCCGTTGCCCGTCCGCCCGTGGCAGGGCGAGCAGTAGATGTCGAAGCGCTCCCGCCCGCGCAGGAGAAGCTGCTTCGTGACGGGGACCGGGATGTCGAGGACGAACTTGCCGTCCGGCCCGACGCCGCGGTACAGGACCGCGTCGGCGCGGAGGAAGCCCCGCGCGACGACGCCCTCCGGCAGCGGCCGGGCCGAGGAGTGGTCCGCGAAGAACGGGGACTCGCGCAGGGGCTTCGTCTTGGCCTGGTCGTGCATGTCGTTGCGGCAGCCGCCGAGCGCGAGCGCGAGGAGAGGGAGGAACGGCGCGCGGCGCATCAGTCCTCCACGTCCTGCACGTGGACGCCGCCGAGGGTCTCCATGAAGCGGAACGTGTCTCCGGCCCGGAACTTCGGGTCGCGCGCGAGGATCATGAGGAAGTAGCGGTCGCGGGACGCGAGCTGGAACCGGTCGACGCCGAAGACCGGGTGGTAAGGCATCGGGAGCCCGTTCAGGACGAGCATGCCGAGGACGGCCGCGATGCCGGCCGCGAGGATCGTGCACTCGAACGTGATCGGGATGAACGCGACCCAGCTGTTGAGAGGCCGTCCGCCGATGTTGAGCGGATACTCGATGGCGGCGGCCCAGTACTGCAGGCCGAACCCGCCGAGCGCGCCGACGATGCCGCCGATCAGGACGAGAAGCGGCACCCGGGACGGGCCGTGCCCGATCGCGTCGTTCAGCTCCTCGATCGGGTAGGGCGTGTACGCCTCCATCACGACGTATCCCTGCTCGCGGGACCGGTGGACGGCCTCGACGAGGGCGGGCGCGCCCGTGAACTCGGCGATGACGCCGTAGAGGTGTGGCGGGAGGTCGCCGCCGCCCTCGCGCGGCCCGGGCCTGCCGACGCCGGGCGCGACGTGGCGGGTGAAGAAGCGCGAGAAGAGGCTCACGCCTTCGCCTCCGCCGGCTTGTCCGCCGGATCGCCCTTCGCGATCGTGCGCATCTCGAAGATCGAGATCACGGGCAGGAAGCGGATGAAGAGGAACATGAGCGAGAAGAAGAGGCCGAGCGACCCGACGTAGAACGCCCAGTCCCACCGGGTCGGCGCGTACATGTCCCACGAGGAGGGCAGGAAATCGCGATGGAGGCTCGTCACGACGATGACGAAGCGCTCGAGCCACATGCCGATGTTCACGATGATCGAGATCGCGAAGAGCATCCCGACCGAGTTCCGCACTTTCCGGACCCAGAGGAGCTGCGGGGTCAGGATGTTGCAGAGGATGAGGCAGAACCAGATCGGGCCGTACGGGCCGAGGATCCGGTTCCTCATCATGTACTCCTCGAACCTGTTGCCGCTGTACCAGGCCATGAAGATCTCGATCGCGTAGCCGTACGCCACGATGAGCCCGGTCGCGAGCATGATCTTCGCCATGTTCTGCAGGTGGCGCATCGTGATGAAGTCCTCGAGCCCGAACACCTTGCGCAGCGGGATCGAGAGCGTCATGACCATCGCGAAGCCGGAGTAGATGGCGCCCGCCACGAAGTACGGCGGGAAGATCGTCGCGTGCCAGCCCGGGATGATCCCGACCGCGAAGTCGAAGCTCACGACCGTGTGGACGGAGACGACGAGCGGCGTCGCGAGCCCGGCCAGGAGGAGGCTCGCGACCTCGTAGTTGTGCCAGTGCCGGGCCGACCCGCGCCAGCCCATCGCGAGCATCCCGTAGACGTGCTTGCCGACGAGGGATTTGCTGCGGTCGCGGAGCGTCGCGAGGTCGGGGATGAGGCCGACGAACCAGAACAGGGCCGAGATCGTCGCGTACGTCGAGACCGCGAAGACGTCCCACATGAGCGGGCTGCGGAACTGGGGCCAGAGGCCCATCGTGTTCGGGTAGGGGAAGAGCCAGTAGACGGCGAGCCACTGCCGGCCCGTGTGGAAGAGGACGAACGTGCCGGCGGCGGCGACCGCGAAGAGCGTCATCGCCTCGGCGAAGCGGTTGATCGACGTGCGCCACGTCTGTCGGAGCAGGAGAAGGATCGCGGAGATCAGCGTGCCGGCGTGGCCGATGCCGATCCACCAGACGAAGTTCACGATCGCGAAGCCCCAGCCGACCGGGATGTTGATGCCCCAGATCCCGACGCCGACGATCAGGAGCTTGACCATCGACAGGAGCAGGAGCTGCAGGGCGACGAAGGAGACGCCGAAGGCCAGGTACCACCACCGGGGCGTCTTGTTCAGGACGACGGCGCTGATCTTGTCCGTGACGGACGCCGGCGTGTAGCCGGGCGCGATGACGGGCGGACGTCTCGACGGCGCTCACGAGGCGATCTCCGGGTTCGGGTTCGTGAGCTTCGCGAGGTAGGTCGTCCGCGGCCGGGTGTTCAGCTCGCCGAGGAGGGGGTACTCCAGCGGCTCCTTTCGCATCTTCGCGGCCCGCGACGTCGGGTCGTTCAGGTCCCCGAAGACGAGGGCCTCGGTCGGGCAGGCCTGCTGGCAGGCCGTCACGACCTCGCCGTCGCGCACGCGCCGGTTCTCCTTCTCGGCGTGCATACGCGCGCGATTCACCCGCTGGATGCAGTAGTTGCACTTCTCCATCACGCCCCGCTGGCGGACCGTGACGTTCGGGTTCGCGAGGAGCGTGAGGACGGGCAGGTGCTTGTCCTTGTTGTAGTCGTAGAAGTTGAACCGCCGGACCTTGTACGGGCAGTTGTTCGAGCAGTACCGGGTCCCGATGCAGCGGTTGTAGGTCATCTCGTTGATGCCTTCCGCGCTGTGCGTCGTCGCGGCGACGGGGCAGACGACTTCACACGGGGCCTTCTCGCACTGCATGCACATGACAGGCTGGTTGTGCGCGGCCGGGTCCTCGGGAGAGCCCTCGTAGTACCGGTCGATGCGGATCCACTGCATCTCGCGGCCGCGGCGGACCTGGTCCTTGCCCACGGTCGGGATGTTGTTCTCGGCCTGGCAGGCGACGACGCAGGCGCTGCAGCCCGTGCAGGCGGACAGGTTGACGGCGAGCCCCCACGCGTGGGCGTCGTACGTCCAGCCGGGATAGAGCGAGATCTCCGGGACCTCCTCCATCTTCCTCGCGAACTCCGGGTCCTTGCGGTACGTCTCGTACGTGCCGGTCCGGACGAGATGGCGCCCTTCCATCGCGAAGTGGTGCTGCGTCGAGGCGAGCTCGGCGGTGCGGCCGGTCCGGCGGAGGAAGGCCGCCGCGTTCCAGAGCGCGCCGGACGTCCGCAGGGGATACGTGTCGGCGCCGACCCCGTTGCCCACGCGGCCCGCGCGCGTGCGCCCGAAACCGAGGTGGACCGTCACGACACCGTCGGGCTGGCCCGGGAGGATCCACACCGGAAGCTCGACCTTGCGGCCGTTCGCGACGATCTCGACGACGTCCTCGTTCTTCACGCCGAGGGAGTCGGCGCTCCTCGGCGAGAGGTGCGCGACGTTGTCCCATACGAGCTTCGTGAGGGGCTTCGGCATCTCCTGCAGCCAGCCGCTGTTCGCGAAGCGGCCGTCGAAGACCCCGGGGTCCGGCCGGAGGACGAGCTCGAAGCTCCCCGCCGGCGCCGCCGGAGCGCTCGCCGGGGCCGCGATCGTCTTCGGCGCGAGGACCCGGGCGGGAAGCGCGGTGCCCTCGACGACGCCGTCGTGGAGGGACTTCCGCCAGAACGCGTCGAAGCCCGCGGGGCGCTGCTTCTGCCACGCCGCCTTCACGACGTCGCCGCCCTTCGCGGCCGGCTGCCCGAGGACGGCCGCGAGGATCTCGTGCGCGGACTTGCCGCCGTACAGGGGTTCCACGAGAGGTTGACTGATCGACGCCGTGCCATCGTGGGAGCGCGCGTCGGTCCACGATTCCAGCGGGTGCGCCTCGTTGACGTGCCAGGTGCAGTAGGCGCTCGTCTCGTCCTCGTACAGCGAGAGCTGGGCGCGGAACGCGGCCCTCTGGACCGCCTCGGCGAAGGCGAGGTCCCCCGGCGCGTCGAAGACCGGATTCCCGCCGAGGATCAGGAGCGTGTCGACCCGACCCGCGTGGAGGTCGGTCACGAGGTCGCGGATCGACCCGAGCTGGTCGACGGGCTCGGCCTCGACGGGGTCCGTCAGGACGACCGTCGTGCCGATCGCGCCGAGCGCCCCGTTGATCGCGTGGCAGAGAGCGTGGACCTCGGCCGGAGCGTACTCGCCGGCCACGACGAGGCCGCGGGAGCCGGCCGCGCGGAGATCTGCCGCGGCGGCGGCGAGCCACGGGAAACGCGACACCGCGGCGCCGCCCGAGACGGCCGCATGGAGAGCCGCCGCGGCCTCGCCCAGCTCGGACGGCTTGAGGGAGAACCGGTGGTCGGCGAGCGTCGACGACGCGGAGGGAGTCGTCTCGACGGCGTAGAAGCGCGGCGGCGTGCCGCCGTCGAGCGGCGGCCTCGCGCCGCCGCCGCGAGAAGGCGCGCGCCGCGGCGAGGGCGCCGGGGCCCGCGACGAACGGGTCGGCGTCGAGCGCGACGACGGTGTCGGCCTTCGAGAAGTCGTACCGCGTCTCGACGGCCTGCCCGTACGCGAGCCGGGCGCCCGCCCGCACGGCGTCGCGGCCGGCGGGCTCCCACTGGTGCCAGCGGGCCTTCGGCATCGACGCGAGGACGGCGCGGAGCTGTCCGGCGAGCGTCGGCGACGTGACCGTCTGGGTCAGGATCCTCAGGCCGTCGCCCGCGAGCGCCGCGTGGACCTTCACGCGCGCGGCGAGCTCGTCCGTGAAGTTCGCCCAGGTGCGGATCTGTCCGAGGCGGGTGATCGTCTGGGAGCGGTCGGGGTCGTAGAGCGACAGGACGAGCGCCTGCGAGAAGGCGTCCGTGGCCCCGAGGCTCGCCGGGTGGTCGGGGTTGCCCTCGATCTTCGTCGGCCGGCCCTCGTGGCTCTCGACGAGAAGGCCCGTGGCGTAGCCGCAGAGCGTCGCGGCGGTCGCGAAGAAGAGAGGCCGGCCCGGGACGACCTCCTCGGGCTGCTTCACGTAGGGGACGATTCCCTCGCGCGGCTGCTTGACGCAGGCCGAGAGGCCCGCGAGGGAGAGCGAGGCGGCGGAGAGCTCGAGGAAGCGGCGCCGGCTGACGCCCTCGTCCCACTCGGAAGCGTGCCGGGGAAATTCGCGCCCCAGCATCTCGGCGAACTCGGGCGTGCCGGAATACTCCTCGAGGCTGCGCCAGAACGTGCGCCCCTTCGTCGAGGCGAGGCGCTCCCGGAGGTCGGCGGCGGACGGCGAGTGGTCGGTCATCGGTGGCACGTGCTGCAGTTCGTGAGCGCCTGGGCGGAGCGGATGCCGTACTCCTTCTTGAGGGCGGCGCCGAGGGCGGCCTGGTCGCCGGCCTTCCACGCGAGGTCGAAGATCTTGTCCTTCGGGCGGAGGTTCTTCTCCGGATTGCGGTGGCATGCGAGGCACCATTCCATCTGGAGGGACGGGTACTGGTAGGTCAGCCGCATCCGGTCCACGCGGCCGTGACACGTGACGCAGCCGATCCCCTTGTTCACGTGGATGCTGTGGTCGAAGTAGACGAAGTCCGGCAGGTCGTAGACCTTCGCCCAGTTCAGGGGCTTTCCGGTCCGGAAGCTCTCGCGCACGGGCTCGAGCATCGGGCTGTCGTTCCAGATCAGCTTGTGGCAGTTGATGCAGGTCGCCGTCGGCGGGATGCCGGCCGCGGAGCTCTTCTCCACCGAGGCGTGGCAGTAGCGGCAGTCGATCCCGAGTCCGGCGACGTGGTGCTCGTGCGCGAAGGGGACCGGCTGCATGATCGTCACGCCCTGGTTCGTGTTGTAGGCGGAACGGTTCAGCACGGACGCCGCCCAGGCGACGCCGGCGACGATGAAGACGGCGCCCCAGATGGAGAGGCGCGCGATGGCGTTCGTCGATCGATTGAAGATCTGCGGCATTCGGAGGGCCGGGAATTTACCAGATCGAGCCTGAGAGTGAGTTGCCCTCCCGGCCAGGGCTCCGCGCCTAGAATCCGGCGTGCCGTCGCTTCCGTCACGCGCGCGTCTCGCGGCGCCGCTCGCCGCGTTCGCGCTCGTCTTCGCCCTCCGCGCGGCGGCGCTCGCGTCGCTCCTCTCGACCCCTCTCGCGTCGTGGCACCTCTGGACGGAGACGGACGAGCACGCGTACGTCGAGTGGTCCGCGCGGCTCGCCGCGGGGAACTGGGCCGACGTTCCCGCCTACCGCGCGTATTTCAACTGGCAGAGGGAATACGGCCCGCCGGAGACGTGGGAGCGCTGGTACCAGAAGAACGCGTACTACGCCGGGCCGCTCTATCCCTACGGGCTCGCCGTGCTCCGGAAGCTCTTCGGCTCGCCGTTCCTGCCGGCGCGGCTGTTGCAGCTGCTGCTCGCGTGCGTCGCTTCCGCGGCTCTTGCTGCTGCGGTCCAGAGACTCGGAGAAGAATTTCATAGAAAGGGTAAGAGGGAAGAAGCGGCGGGCGACGGTCGTTTGCTCCGTGCCGCGTCGTGGTGTGCGGTCGCCGCGGGCGTCCTGTACGGCGCCTACGGCCCGCTCGTCTTCCACGACTTCTTCCTGTACCGCGACGGCCCGGTGGCGCACCTCTCGACTCTCCTCGTCGCCCTGCCGCTCGTCATGCGAGGAAGGACCGAAGAGGAAGAGAAGATTTCTTCGAATGGTGAAGAGGGGAAGGGCAAGCGGCGGGGATGGGCGGCGCTTTCCCTGGGTTTGCTGGGGGGCGCAGCAACCCTGATGAAGCAGACGGTCCTTCCCCTCGCTCTCTTCTCCCTCTATTCACTTTCGAAGAAATCCCCGGGCGGCGGCGAACGCCGCCGCTCTCTGGCCCTCGGTCTTCCTCGGCCTCGCTATTCCGCTCGGCGTCCTCGCCGTCCGCAACGTCTCGGCCGGCGTCCCGCCCCTGACGTTCGACACGCGGCAGGCGATCGGCCTCGTCTGGGGCAACGGCTTCGGTGCCGACGCGACGACGAACCCGCCCCCGGACATGAAGGAGATCCTCGAGGAAGCCGGCGGCTCGACGTGGAAGACGGCGAAGCTCGTGCTCGCGGGATACCGCGAGCAGCCTCTCGAGCTCCCGAAGCTCTTCGTGAAGAAGTTCGCGACGTTCTTCAACGTGTTCGAGGTGCCGGACAACGCGAACTTCTACTTCTTCAGGGACCGATTGAAGATCCTGAGAATGCTCCCCGTCTTTCCGTGCCTTCTGGGAATCGGGGGAGTCGGGCTTTGCGCGGCGCTGTCGCGCCGCGTTCTTCGAAGGGAAGAGGGGCTGCTCGCGCTCGTCGGAATCCTCGCGCCGCTCGCCGCCTGTCTGCTCGTGCAGACCACCTCCCGTTACCGGGTCGGGCGCGATCGGGCCGCTGGCCCTGGGCGCGGGTCTCTTCCTTCTCCTCACACTCGAAGAAATCCGCGCGCGCCGCTGGCGAGCCGTGAGCCTTCTGGCCGGGCCGGCGGGCCGTGCTGTCCCTCGTCCCTCTCCTCCCCTCGACGATCTACGACGCGCGCCACCGCTTCTCGGACACGCTCGTCTACGCGACGATCGCCGAGGCCGAGCGCGGCCCCGAGGCGGCGGCGGAGGAGATCCGGCGCTACGTGGAGGAGGGCGGCGACGACCGCGCCTACGACACCGCGCTGCGGGCGTTCCGGTACTGGGTGAAGACGGGCGAGCGCTCCCAGGCTCTCGTCGAGCCGCGAGGGCATCGCACCGCCGGAGCGGCGCCTGCCGGACGTTCCCGAAGACGAGCCGCGACGCGCTCTTCGCGCGCTGAAGAGAAGAAGAGGAAGATTTCTTAGAAGGTGAAGAGGGCGTCGGCGCCGCCGCAAGCACGAGAGGCGCCCCGGCAGGCGCCTCGGCTCTATTACCTTCTAAGAAAATCTTCGGTGCTCTTCGGACCTTCCGGTCAGCGCGGCCGGAAGCCGCCGCCGCCGGGCCGCCGCCGCCGGGCCGCCCGCCGCGGAAGCCGCCGGGGCGCGGGCCGCGGTCGCGGTCGAAGCGCGGGGCGGTCGTCGTCGCCGTCGCCCTCGCCGGCCGCGACGGCCGTGAGGCCGAGGCGCTCGACTTCGGCGGCGCTCTCCTCCGGCGTCAGGGCCTGCCGGCGCGAGAGCTTGACCTTCCCGTTGACCGGGTCGATCGCGATGATCTTGACCTTGATCTTGTCGCCCATCTTGACGACGTCGGTCGTCTCGCGGACGCGGCCGGGCGCGAGCTCGGAGATGTGGACGAGCCCGTCCATCCCCGGGAGGATCTGGACGAAGCAGCCGTACGGCTCGATGCGCACGACCGTGCCGAGGTACTCGGTGCCGATCTCGGGCACCGTCGTGAGCTGGCGGATCGCCTCGAGGCACTTCTCGGCGGTCGGCATGTCGCTCGAGGCGACCGTGACGGTCCCGTCGTCCTGCACGTCGATCTTGCAGGAGTACTCCTTCTGGAGCGCGCGGATCGTCTTGCCGCCGGAGCCGATGATGTCGCGGATCTTGTCCTCGGGGACCGAGATCGTGAGGAGGCGCGGCGCGAACGCCGAGAGCTCGGGGCGCGCGTTGTGCAGCGTCTGCTCCATCTTGTCGAGGATGAAGAGGCGGCCGTGGCGGGCCTGCTCGAGCGCCTGCTCGAAGATCTGCGGCGTGATGCCGCCGATCTTGATGTCCATCTGGAGCGCCGTGATGCCCGTGCGCGTGCCGGCGACCTTGAAGTCCATGTCGCCGTAGTGGTCTTCCTGGCCCGCGATGTCCGTGAGGATCGCGAAGGCGTCGCCTTCCTTCACGAGGCCCATCGCGACGCCCGCGACCGCGCCCTTGACGGGCACGCCGGCGTCCATGAGCGCGATCGAGCCGCCGCAGATCGTCGCCATCGACGACGAGCCGTTGGACTCGAGGATGTCGGACACGACGCGGATCGTGTACGGGAACTCCTTCTCGTCGGGCAGGACGGCCTGCAGCGAGCGCCACGCGAGGCGGCCGTGGCCGATCTCGCGGCGGCCCGGGGAGCCGAAGCGCTTGACCTCGCCGACCGAGAACGGCGGGAAGTTGTAGTGGAGGAGGAACGCGCGCTCGGACTCGCCCTCGAGGTCCTCGATGAGCTGCGTGTCGTCGGACGTGCCGAGCGTGACGGTCACGAGCGCCTGCGTCTCGCCGCGCGTGAAGAGCGAGGAGCCGTGCGTGCGGGGCAGGACGCCCGCCTCGATCGTGATCGGGCGGATCTGGTCGAAGGCGCGGCCGTCGAGGCGCTTGCTCTGCTTGAGGATCGTCTCGCGCGTGAGGGTCTCGACCATCTCGGAGAGGGCGCGCTTGGCCATCTTGCGCGTCTCGGGCTGGTCCTCCGGGACGAGCTCGACGCCGTACTTCTTGACTTCCTTGATCTTCGCGTACGACTCGATCTTCCCGGGGTGGGTCAGGGCCTCCATCATCGGGCCCTCCCACTGCTTGCGCACGGCGAGCGCGAACTCCTCCGGGAGCGGCGCGGGCGACGTGAACGGCGCCTTGACGACGTTGCGGCGCGCGGCCATGGCGGCGATCGCCTCGACGATCTTCCGCACCTGCGCGTGGCCGCGGAGGATGGCCTCGAGCATGACCGCCTCGGAGACCTCCTTCGCGCCCGCCTCGACCATCGAGACGGCGTCGTGCGTGCCGACGACGACGAGGTCGAACTCGGATTCCTTGCGCTCCTTCGACGTCGGGTTGAAGACGAAGCGGTCGCCGATCTTCCCGACGCGAACGGCGCCGAGGACGTGGCGGAAGGGGATCGTGTTGATCGCGAGCGCGGCGGCCGCGCCGTTGATCGCGAGGACGTCGGGGTCGTTCTCGCCGTCGGCCGAGAGGACGAGGCCCACGATCTGGGTCTCGTGGTTGAAGCCCTCGGGGAAGAGCGGCCGGAACGGCCGGTCGATCATCCGGCAGGTCAGGATTTCCTTCTCGGTGGGTCGCCCCTCGCGCTTGAAGAAGCCGCCGGGGATCCGGCCCGCCGCGTACTGGTATTCCTTGTACTCGACGGTGAGGGGGAGGAAGTCGATGTCCTTCGGCTCCTTCGCGTAGCAGGCGGTCACGAGGACGACGGTGTCGCCGCACTTCACGACGGCGGCGCCGTCGGACTGCTTGGCGATCTTGCCGGTCTCGATCGTGAGCGGACGTCCATCCAGGTCGACGGTCAGGGTGTCATGCATGGGCATTTCCTTTCGGTGGCCCGGCGCCGGCCGGCATGCACGTCTCCTTCAGGCCGCGAGGCGCGGGCCGGGAGGTGCCGCCGGACGATTGCCGATGAAGAAAAGGACTACTTGCGCAGTCCGAGGCGCTCGATCAGGGCGCGATACCGGTCCGCGTCACGCCTCTTCACGTAATCGAGCAGGCGGCGGCGCCGGCCGACCATCTGGAGGAGGCCCCTCCGGGAGTGGTGGTCCTTGGCGTGCGCCTTGAAGTGCTCGGTCAGCTCGGAGATGCGCTTGGAGAGGAGAGCCACCTGGACCTCGGGCGATCCCGTGTCGCTGTCGTGGCGCCGGTACGTCGTGATCGTTTCCGCCTTCTTCGTGGTGAGCTGGGCCAATGTCTTTTCTTTCCTTCTCTAATTTTTCAACCGGCGGAGTCTACCGGGGCCGCCGGCAGGCGTCAAACGTCACCCCGCGAGGACGACCTTCGGTTTGGCGAGCGCGAGCGCGCCCCGGCCGAGGGGCTCGAGGACGCCGAGCGCGAGAAGCTCTCCGCCGTCGGTGAGGCGGACCATCGAGGCCCCCGCCGCGCCCTCGGGCACCCGCACGGGAACGGCGTGGCCGCTCCGCACCCTCGTGGCCTCCGCCGGCGCGAGCGGGACGGCCGGGAACGGGAGCGGGATCTCCGAGAGCGCGCGCCACGACGGCTTCGAGAGCCGCTCCGCGGGCGCCAGGGCCTCGAGCGCGGGCAGCGTGCGCGCCTCCTCGAGGAGGAACGGGCCGATCGACGTCCGCCGGAGAGACGCGAGGTGTGCCCCGAGGCCGAGCGCCCTGCCCGACGTCGTGGGCGAGGGAGCGGATGTACGTCCCCGAGGTGCAGGTGACCCGGAAGCTCGCGACGTCGTCCTTCAGCGAGAGGATCGTGAACTCGCGCACGGTGACCGTCTTCGGCGAGGTCCGGCACGGGCTCGCCCTTGCGCGCGAGCTCGTAGAACTTCTTTCCGTCGATCTTCGTGCCGAGAACGGCGGCGGCGACTGCCGGATCTCGCCCGTGAACGTCCGGCACGCCTCCTCGAGGAGCGCCCGGTCCGGGCGGGGATCGGGGTGCGGCTGGCCGGCGGGCGTCCCTTCCGTGTCGTACGTGTCCGTCGCGACCCCGAAGGCGATCGTCCCCTCGTACGTCTTGTCCCAGCCGGTCAGGAACGACTGCAGCCGCCCGGCGCGGCCCACGCACAGGACGAGAAGGCCCGTCGCGGCCGGGTCGAGCGTGCCCGTGTGGCCGATGCGGCGCGTCCCGAGGAGCCGCCGGGCCACGTCCACGACGTCGTGCGACGTGAGCCGCGGGGGCTTGTCGACGAGGAGGAGCCCGTCGGGTCCCGCGGGGCGGGCGTTCAATCCGGCCCCGCGGCCCCGGCCGCGTCCGCCGACACGGCCGCCGCGATCGCGGGAACGAGCGCCGCCTTCGCGGTCTCGAGCGTGGCCTTCATGCGGCACCCCGCCGCGTTGCGGTGCCCGCCGCCGCCGTGCAGCGCCGCGACGCTCCGCACGTCCACGGTGCCCTTGCTCCGGAGCGAGCAGCGGATCTCGCCGTCCTCGCCCTCGCGCAGGAGGAGCGCGGCCTTGACGCCGTGGATGCCGCGCGCGCGGTTCACGAGCCCCTCGGTGTCCGACTCGGCGGAGCCGCTCTCGGCGAAGAAGCGGCGGGGGAGCTCGACCGTGGCGACGGCGCCGCCGGCGTGGAGCGTGAGCGTCCCGAGGACGAGCGCCTCGAGCCTCAGCGAGGACAGCGGCGCGGCCTCGAAGAGGAACTCGTTGACGGGACCCGGCCGGGCGCCCGCGGCGACGAGCCGCGCGCCCAGAGCGAGCGCCTTCGGCGTCGTGTTCGAGTAACGGAACGAGCCCGTGTCCGAGACGAGAGAGACCCAGAGGTTCGTCGCGGCGTCGGGGGTGAGCGGCCACTGGAGGAGGTCGAGGAGGTCGGCGACGATCTCGCCCACGGCGGCCGCGGGCTGGTCGATCAGGTTCAGGGCGCCGTAGCGCGTGTTGCCGGGATGGTGGTCGACGTTGACGACCTTTCCCGCGAACAGATTCGGCCAGCCCGTGCGGTCCGACTCCGGGCACTCCATGACGAGGACCGCGTCGTACGCGGCGGGCCAGTCGGCGGGAAGCGCGTCGAGCACCTCGACGCGGGAGATCCCCGGCATCCCGTCGTACGCGTACGACCACGGGTCCCGCATGACGACGCGCGCCTCCTTGCCCGCCGCCTCGAGAGCCTGGGCCAGGCCGAGAGCCGAGCCGAGGGCGTCGCCGTCGGGGTTGCGGTGGCCCGTGAGGAGGAAGCGCCGGCCGTTCCGGAGCAGGTCCGCGACGGCGCGGTACGCGTCGTCGAGCTCCGCGTCGCGCGCCGTCATTCGGCCTCGCCCGGCGTCGCCCTTGGGGAGCGTCCGGAGGAGCTCCTCGATGCGGGCGCCCCTCTCGAGCGTGTGGTCCTCGACGAAGTGGAGCTCGGGGGCGTAGCGCAGCCCGCAGTTGCGCCCGACGAGCGGGCGCAGGTGGTGGCGCGCGTGGTTGAGGGCGGCGACGGTCTTCGCGAACTGGTCCTTCGCCCCGAAGACCGAGACGTGGACGCGAGCCGAGCGCAGGTCGTCCGCCATCACGACGTCCGTGATCGTCGCGAACCCGATCGCCGGGTCGCGCAACTCCTCCCGCAGCAGGCGCGCGAGCTCCGCGCGCACGACGTCCCCGACCTGCTTCGGGCGCCGGCTCGGCGGCCCGCTCTTCTTTTCTCGCGCCATGTCAGTCTCCCAGGGCTCCGAACGCGCTCCCGGCCGCGCCGACGTCGCCGTAATTGAGGAATTCGTGACGTGCCGCTGCGATCTCGGCGCCGTTCTCTTCGGCGTATCCCTCGACGTACGAGAGCACCTTCTGGAGGAGCGGCTCCAGCGCCTCCCGGTCCGGCCCGACCGCCGCGATGCCGAGCGCCGCGCGCTGGAGGAGGTCCTGGTGCGCGACCTCCGCCGCCGAGATCTCGAACTCGCCGCGCAGCCGCGCCTTGAGCGGGCGAAGAAAAGCCCGCTTCTCCTTCAAGCCTCGTGAGGACGGAAGATGGAAGTCAAAGACGGCGATGGCGACGATCATGTTTTTCGGATGAGGAGAGGAATTCGGATTCGGATTCTCTTAGAAGGGTGAGTGGGGTCTCGGCGGATGGACGCGGCAGGCGGTGACTCGAGGGCCCCCGCTCATCTACCCATTCGAAGAGAATCCCGCATCACCCGGCGCGCGTCGTTTGCCGGGAACGCACCGGCCGGGCCGATGCGTTCCCTACTCATTCGAAGAAATCCCCTCTTCCGGTCTTTCTTCTCTTTGCCTTCGATCTCAGGTCAGCGAGGCGGCGACCTCTTCGACGACGAATGCCTCGATGACGTCTCCGACCTTCACGTCCTGGTACCCCGCGATCCCGATGCCGCACTCGAAGCCCTGCTTGACCTCGGAGGCGTCGTCCTTGAAGCGCCGGAGCGAGCCGATCTTGCCCTCGTAGATGACGCGGTGATCCCGCACGAGGCGGACGCCCGCGGACCGGGGAATCGACCCGTCCGTGACCATGCAGCCCGCGACCGTGCCGATCTTCGGCACCTTGAAGAGCTCGCGCACCTCGGCGTGGCCGCGCGTGACCTCCTTCTTGACGCTGTCGAGGAGGCCGGCCATGGACTTCTTGATGTCGTCCGTGAGCGTGTAGATGACGGAGTAGAGCCGGATCTCGACGCCCTCGTGGTCGGCGAGGTCCTGGGCCTTCTTCTCGGGCTTCACGTTGAAGCCGATGATGATGGCCTCGGACGCGGCCGCGAGGAGCACGTCGTTCACCGAGATCGCGCCGACGCCCGAGTGCAGGATCGAGACCTTCACCTTGTCGGACGGCAGCTTGCCGAGCGTCTGGACGAGGACCTCCTCGGAGCCGTGGACGTCGGCCTTCACGATGAGCGCGAGGTCCTTGGCGACGCCCTCCTTCATCCGGTTGAAGAGCGAGTCGAGCGACATCCGCGAGGACTTCGCGAGGGACTCCTCGCGCTCCTTCTGGGAGCGGAACGAGGAGACCTGCCGGGCCTTGGACTCGTCGTCCACGACCTGCAGCGTGTCGCCCGCGTCCGGAAGATCGTCGAAGCCCATGACCTCGACGGGCGTCGCGGGGCCGGCCTCGGTGAGCCGCGCGCCGCGGTCGTTGAGCATGGCGCGGACGCGGCCGACGGCCGCTCCGGCGAAGAACACGTCGCCGACGTGGAGCGTGCCCTGCTGGACGAGGACGGTCGCGAGCGTGCCCTTGCCGGCCTCGCGGCGCGACTCGAGGACGACGCCGCGGGCCGGGCCCGTCGCGACGGCCTTGAGCTCGAGCACCTCGGCCTGCAGGAGGATCATCTCGAGGAGCTGGTCGATGCCGATCTTCTTCTTGGCGGAGATCTCGCAGGCGACGACGTCGCCGCCGAACTCCTCGACGAGGACGCCCTTCTCGGCGAGCTCCTGCTTGACGCGCTGGACGTTCGCGTCGGGCTTGTCGATCTTGTTGATCGCGACGACGATCGGGACCTTCGCGGCGCGCGCGTGGTCGATCGCCTCGGCCGTCTGCGGCATGACGCCGTCGTCCGCCGCGACGACGAGGACGACGATGTCCGTCGCCTTGGCGCCGCGCGAGCGCATGAGCGTGAACGCCTCGTGGCCCGGCGTGTCGAGGAAGACGATCGGGCGGGGCTTGCCCTTCGTGCCGGCCTCGACGCGGTAGGCGCCGATGTGCTGCGTGATGCCGCCCGCCTCGCCCTCGGCGACGTTCTCCTTGCGGATCGCGTCGAGGAGGGACGTCTTGCCGTGGTCGACGTGGCCCATGACGGTGACCACGGGGGCGCGGGGAATCCGGACGCCGCCCGAGGTGTCGGCGACGCCCGCGACGACGGCGTCGGCGGCGTGGTCGATCGCGGTCTGCTGGCGGGAGAGCTCGAGCTCTTCCTCGAACGAGACGACGGCCGCCTCGACGCCGAACTCCTTGGCGATCTCGATCGCGAGCTTCTGCTCGACGGGCTGGTTGATCGTCGCGAAGATCCCGCGCGCGAGAAGCGACTTCATGAGGTCCTTCGCGAGGACGCCCAGCTTCTCCGACAGCTCCTTGATCGTGACGCCTTCCGAGAGGAAGACGGGCCCTTCGGCCTTCTTCTTGACCTCGACGACCTCGCCGGTCTCCGTGGCCATCGTCTTCTTGCCGGCGCGGCGCTGCGCGGACTTGGAGAGCGGCTTGGCCGCGAGGGCCTCGTCCGTCCCCTCGGCCGACGGCGTCGGGATGTCCTCGTACGTGTCCTGCTTGTAGGTGCCGAGGTACTCCCGCACGTCTTCCTCGAGCGCGGAGACCTCCTTCGTGCGCGGCTTCTTCGACTCGGCCTTCTTGGCGTCGCCCTTCTTGACGGCGAGGCCGGGCTTCGTCGCGTCCTTCTTCCGGCGGTCCGCGGTGTCGGGCAGCGGCGGCGCGGCGGGGCCGCCGAGAGGCGGGCGGCCGAAGCCGGGGCGGGGGCCGAAGCCGGGCCCGCTCGGGCCGCCCGGCCGCGGCGCGAAGCCGGGGCGGGTCGGGAATCCCGGACGGGGCGGGAAGCCGGCCGGGCGCGGCGGCATGCCGGGGCGGGGGCCGACGGGAGTCGCCGGCATGGCCGTGCGGATCGGACGCAGGGTGGACGGGCTCGGGGGCGCGATGACGGCGCGGCCGAGTCCGCCCGCACCGCGCTGGGGAGCGGCGGCGGGCGCGGCCGGGGCACCGGCCTGCACGGGTGCGGTGGAGGCTGCCGCCCGGACGTGCGTGACGCCGGGGGAGTTCGGGCCGGCGCTCGCGCCGTAGGCCGACATCTGGTCGCCGCGCTGCGGCGGCGGCGGGACCGGATTCGCGGTCGGGCGCGGGGGAAGCCCGCCCTCGCGCTTGAGGAGCCGCTGGAGGGCCCCCGTGGGCGGCGGCGGCGGCGCGGGGCGCGGCGGGGCGCGGCGGGCCGTGCCGCGGGCGGCGGCATGACGGGGCGCGCGGCGCGGGCCGCGGGAACCGCGGGGCGCGCCGCCGGCGGCGCGGCGACCGGAGCCGGCGGCGGCTCGGGCTTCGGTTCCACCCTGATCTCGGGAGCCGCCTCGGGCTCGCGTGCTTCGACCGCGGGAGCGGCGGCCGCTTCGATCGCCGGCGCGGCGACCGCTTCGGCGATCGGCGCGGCGGCCTCGGCGGCCGGAGCCCCGGCCTCGCCGGATTCGGCGGCCTCCGTCTCGGCCGTCTTCTCGACGATCTTGATGCGCTTGAGGGCCGCGCGCTCGGTCCTGGCCTTCGCGGCCGCTGCGGTCGCGACGGCGGCGGCCGAAGGGGCCGTCGGCGCCTGCCGCACGATGAGGGACTTGGGCGCCTGCGTCTTGCCCGCGAGGAGAGCGGTTGCGGTGGCGGCATCGAGGACGGATTCGGCGGTCTTGACGTCGACGCCGATGCCCTGGAGGAGGAAGAGGACCTCCTTCGCAGGCTTGCCCATCATCTTCGCGAGCTGGGCGACGGTGAACTTGGCGGCGGTCGTCTTCAAGTCTGCGGGTCTCCCTCGGGGCCTTTTTCGCCCTCGGTCTCGGTCACTTCCTGGAACTCGAGGGTCTCGCCCTCGTCCTCGTCCTCGGGTGCCTCTTCGTAGGCGCGCACGGCCTCGACGGCCGCGTCGCGGACCGCCGGGTCGAGCGCGACGGCGGCGAGCGGGTTCTCGCCCTCGCCGGCGGCGGCGTCGAGGAGGTCGCCCGCGGTCGCGAAGCCGGCGGCCACGAACGCGGCCGCGGAGGACTCCTCGAGCCCGGGCACCTCCGAGAGGGACGTGCCCCGGCGCTGCGACGCGATGAGCATGCGCTGGAGGGCCTGCGCGACCTCGGCCTTGACGGCCTGCTCGCTCTTGATCTCGATCCTCGCGCCGATCAGCGCCGCCGCGAGCCGGACGTTCTGGCCGCGCTTGCCGATCGCGAGGGAGAGCTGGTCCTCCTCGACGATGCACTCGAGGGTGGGGACCGGCTCGACGGGCTGGCCGTCGGCGCCGATCTCCGGCTCGCCCTCGTCGTCGGCCGGCATGGCCGAGACGCGCGTGATCTTCGCGGGGCTGAGCGCGTTCTGCGCGTACGTGATGAGGTCGTCCGAGTACTGGATGATGTCGATGCGCTCGCCGCGCAGCTCGCGCATGATCGCCTGCACGCGCGCGCCGCGCATGCCGACGCAGGCGCCGACCGGGTCCACGTCCCGCTCCCGCGAGGACACGGCCACCTTCGCGCGGTCGCCGGGCTGGCGGACGCAGCCGCGGATCACGACGGTGCCGTCGTAGATCTCGGGGACTTCCATCTCCATGAGCCGCATGAGGAGCTCGGGCGCCGTGCGCGAGAGGATGATCTGCGAGCCCTTGGGGTTCTTGTGGACGTCCACGAGGACGCCGCGCACGCGCTCGCCCTGCGTGTAACGCTCGGCGCGCGACTGGTGCTCGCGCGGGATGGCGGCCTCGGTGCGGCCGAGGTCGACGATCATGTCGCCGCGCTCGAACCGCTTCACGGTGCCCGTGATGAGCTCCCCGACCTTCGGGAAGTACTCGTTGTAGATGTTGTCGCGCTCGGCCTCGCGGAGCTTCTGGTAGAGCACCTGCTTGGCGCTCTGCGCCGCGATGCGGCCGAGGCCCTCGGTCGAGCGATAGAGGCGGATCTCGTCGCCGAGCCCGATGGCGGCGGCGTCGATGATCTCCTCGTCGCCCGTGGATTCCTCGCCCTTCGGGTTGCGGACGACCTGCCAGCTCTGGCCCGCGAGCTCGCCCGCGAGGAGCGCGTGCGCTTCCTCGGGGAGGACCTCGATCCAGGGGAGGCGGATCTCCTTGTCGGGGTCGACGGGCGTGGCCGGGGCGACCGGGACCGGCGCCGCCGCGGCGCCGAGCGGGACGTCGTCGGGGTCGACGGCCGCCTCGGCCTCGGGCTCCTCGGGCTTCGTCTTCTGCTCGACGACGCGGTACGGGGTCCAGGCGGTCAGGAGGCCGGTCGCCGGGTCGAACCGGGCGGCCATCTCCCTCACCTTGTAGACCTTGCGCGCGGCGGTCGCGATCGCCTCTTCCAGCGCGGCGACGAGGCGATCGAACTCGATCTCCTTGTCGCGCGCGGCGGCCTTGAGGGCTTCGATGATCTCGTCGGCCTTCGTCGCGGGAGGCGCGGCCGCCGCCTTGGCGGCCTTGGCGCGCGGCTTCGCCGCGCCCTTCGGCGCGCGGGACTTCTTCTTCTCGGGCGCCGGGCCGCTGTCCGTCGGGGGCTGGGTGCTCATCGTGTCGTGTTCTCCGTCGGGTTTACAGTTCGGGGACAAGCCGCGCGATCCGGACATCGCCGAATCGCACAGTGTAGCGTCGCTTCTGATCCTCATCAAGGACCGTCAGGGAGTCCTCGCGGACGTCCTCGAGGGTTCCCTTGAGCTTCGCGGCTCCGTCGACCTTGCGCTCGAGGCGCACGGTCACACGGCGGCCCTTGAACCTCGCGCAGTCCGCGAGCGTCCAGAGCGGGCGGTCGAGCCCGGGCGACGAGACCTCGAGGACGTAAGCGGGCAGGCTCTCCTCGAGCGGATCGAGGAGGGTGGACGCCTCGCGCGACGCGGCCTCGCAGTCCTCGAGCGTCACGCCGCCCGGCCTGTCGACGAAGAGCGTCAGCGTGGCGCGCCCGCGGCCCGCCCCGGACCAGTCGACGTGACAGAGCTCCAGCCCGAGCGCCTCGAGGCGCCCGCGAAGGAGACTCTCCGTCCCCGCGTCGATCGGCAGGCCTTTTCCGGTCATCGTGTCGGCTCCCCGGTCCGTCCGTGCAGCCGCATGGGGCAAAAAAAAGAGGGCTGATGCCCTCTTTCAAGCCCCTTGAAAGCTGCGTCGTCATTATAGGCGCCGGGCGCCCCGCGGGCAAGGTACGAAAGCCGCTAACATGCTCGCCGGGGATGGCACGAACTTCCCATAGCAGCGTCCCGCGCGACAACAGGGCG
Source organism: uncultured Acidobacteriota bacterium (assembly GCA_963776915.1). Taxonomy (GTDB): domain Bacteria; phylum Acidobacteriota; class Thermoanaerobaculia; order UBA5066; family UBA5066; genus Fen-183. Next base: position 22,222 of record CAVZPE010000020.1, read on the forward strand.
CCCTCTCGAGGGGATACTCCATCAGCGATCTCACCGTCATTCGTCTGAACGACGAAGCCGTCGAAGGGCAGGAAGAGCTCGCCCCGTGGCCGCCGCCCCGGGGCCTGGCGCCCGAGGAGGACCCGTTCTCGCCCGCCGCGATGGCCGAAACGCCCGAGTTCATGCCGGGCGCGCGGGCCGCGGCGACCGCGCGCGACTGGCGGCTGAACACGGAACGAGCCTTCGCTCTCTCGATCATCCTGCACCTGCTCCTCGTGATCGCCCTCCTGACGATCAAGTTCCCCGAGCGCTCGACCGAGAACCAGGCCGACCCGCTCGGGATCATCTCGCTCATGCAGGGGACACCCCCCGACCCGGCGATCCCGATCCAGTTCTTCCCGGCCCCGGGCCCGAAAGCCGCCCAGCCCGGCCCAAGGCCGCTCCCGTCCGACATGAACCGGCAGGCCCACGGCGGAGACCCGAAGCTCCCGGTTCAGCCCGTTCCGAGGGCCCCGACCCAGGCCGGGATCCGCGACCTCGCCGCGGGGCGGGAGGGAAGTCCGGCCCCGCCGGCCCGCCCGCAGCCGGGATCCCAGGCCGGCGAGACGGGGCGAAAGCTCACGGACCTCGGGCCGACGCCGGACATGAGCGATCCCCCCACGCTCGACGAGCGCGCGGCCGCGCGGCGTCTCCGGGGGCTTCCGTCCTTCGACCTCGGCTCGATCAGCGCCCAGGACGCCCGGCGGGCCGCCCAGCAGGACGGGGGACAGGGCGGCGAGGGCGGCGGCGGCTACGACCGGGACGGCGGCTTCGTCGACTCCGGGCCCCTCTCCTTCGACACGGTCGGTTACGACTGGGGCGCGTATGCGGCCGAGATGATCCGGAAGATCAAGCGCAACTGGGACGTTCCGGCTCTCGCGCGATACGGCGTGAAGGGCCGCCTCACGATCCGCTTCTACATCCTCAAGGACGGCCGGGTCGAGGCCGAGCGCATCCTCTCGAACTCGGGCGTCCCGCCCTTCGACAACGCCGCCTTCCTCGCGATCGCGCACGCGTCGCCCTTCCGGCCGCTGCCGTCGGACCTCGGCCACGACCGCGAGGGCGTGACCGTGACGTTTTTCTACAACATCCGGCCCGAGGACGTGGAGCCCGCCGGACGCCGCTGAGCCGCCGCGCCTTTGTGACGCGGCAGGCCCGGCACGAACCTTGCCCCGTGCGGGACGAGGCGCCGGCGACCCCACCTGCCGGCGACCTACGAGGGCCTATCATCTATGGACGGTATGCGAACGAAAACGAAAGTCCTTTCTCTCGCCGCCCTGCTCACCGGATCGGTCGTCTTCGGCATGATCCTCGCGGGCAGTCTCGACCTCACACGCCTCGCGACGGCCCAGAGGGCCGCGCCGGCGTCCACCGCGCCGGCCTCGAAGGCCGGGGGCGGGACCGCGCTCGCGCTGCCGTCGTTCGCGGACATCGCCGAGCAGATCGCGCCCGCGATCGTCTCCGTCACGGCGACGGACATCGTGAAGGCCGACAGGCGCCGGCGCTCGTATCACAACTTCGGCGGAGAGGGCGGCCAGGATCCGTTCGAGTTCTTCTTCGGCCCGGACAATCCCCACCGACGGGGCTCCGACGACGACGAGGACCAGAAGCAGCTCTCGGGCGGCACCGGCTTCATCATCGAGCCCGACGGCTACATCCTCACGAACAACCACGTGGTCGAAGGCGCCGACAAGGTCGAGGTGAAGGTCGGCGAGCAGGACGAGTACAAGGCGAAGATCGTCGGGCGCGACCCGGCGACCGACCTCGCGCTCCTCAAGATCGACGGGACGAAGCCGTTCCCGACGGTCCGGCTCGGCGACAGCGACAAGGTCCGCGTCGGAGAGTGGGTCATGGCGATCGGCGACCCGCTCAACTTCGACAAGTCCGTCACCGTCGGCGTCATCTCCGGCAAGGGCCGCTACGCGGGCCTCTCGCGCGCGACGAGCGCGTTCGAGAACCTCCTCCAGACGGACGCCGCGATCAACTTCGGGAACTCGGGCGGTCCGCTCGTGAACGTGAACGGAGAGGTCGTCGGGATCAACACGGCGATCTCGCGCATCGGACAGAACATCGGCTTCGCGGTCCCCGTGAACGTCGCCCGGCGCCTCCTGCCCCAGCTCAAGAAGGGGAAGGTCGTCCGGGGCTACCTCGGGGTGCAGGTCGAGTCCATCGACAAGAAGTGGCAGGAGGCGTACGGCCTCAAGTCCCCCGAGGGCGCGCTCGTCCAGTCCGTCGAGAAGGGCAAGCCCGGCGAGAAGGCCGGCATCCGGCACGACGACATCATCACGCGCGTCGACGACGTGGTCGTGAAGAACAACCGTGACCTCATCGACTACGTGTCGAGCCGGACTCCGGGCACGAAGATCACGATCGGATTCATCCGCGACGGCAAGGAACAGACGGCGGTCGCGACGCTCGAGACGCGGCCCGAGGACGGCGACAAGCCGGCCGCCTCCGAGGAGGAGGAAGGCAAGGCGTCCTCGCGCCAGAAGATGCTCGGCCTCGAGATCGACGACCTCACGCCCCGCGTGCGCCGCGGTTACGGGATCGACAAGGACACGACGAAGGGCGTCGTGATCACGCACGTCAAGCCGGTGTCCCCGGCGGCCGACGCGAACCTCACAGGAGGGCGACGTCATCCTCGAGGTGAACGGCTCGGCCGTGGGGTCGGTCGACGAGATGCAGGCCGCGATCCGGAAGGCCCCGAAGGGCAAGTACATCCGCTTCTACGTGCAGCGCCAGGGCCCGCGCGGGCAGAGCCAGAAGTTCCTGACGGCGGTGAAGCCGGAAGAGTAAGGATCGGGCGGGGGGCTCACGCGCCCCCCGCACCCCCCCGCGGCGCTTCGCGCCGGTTTCTTAGAAAGGGGACGTGCGCGTCTGCACGAGAATTGCTGTCTCGGGCCGCCGTGTGCCTTGAGGAGGGCTAATTGACTTCTGCCCGCCCCCGGATCTTCTTTCTAAGCAAAATCTCTCTTCTTCTCTTTCTTCTTTCTTCCATCGCGGCTTCCGCGGCCGAGCCCCGTAAGGCCGGCCCGGCCGGCGCGACGCGCTCCCGGCTCGCGTGGGCGCTCGCGCCGGGCGTCTTCGAGCGCCTCTCGCCGGGAGCCCGGCAGGCCGTCCTCGTCGCGAACTCTCTCGCGCCTGCCCCGGTGCGCCGCGACGGGCCCGCGGCGCCACGCGCCGCCGCCGCGGCCGCGCTCGCCGCGCCCGCTCCGCGCGCAGAACGTCCGCGTGAACGACCCGGCTCTCGACGTCGATCATCACGCGAGCCGCACGACGTCCGTCGCCGCGCGCGGCTCGCGCGTCTTCGTCGGCTTCGAGGACGCGACCTATACGGCAGCCGGCTACGGGGTCTCGAACGACGGCGGCGCGACGTTCGCGCACATGCGGATCCCGATGCCCGACGGCGTCTACGACTGGGGAAGCCCGTCGGTCGCGATCGGCCCGTCCGGCGAGATCTACTACGCGTTCCTCACAGCGGCGAGCGGGGACCCGACCGAGCATCGCGCTCGCGAAGTCCACGGACGGCGGCCTCACGTTCCCCGCGATCTCGAGCCCGGCCGCCTACGTCGCAGAACGGCTACGACGTCATGGACAAGCCGGCGATCGCGGTCGACAACGGCGCGTCCTCGCCGCGCAAGGGCTCGGTCTACGTCGCGTGGACGTACTACTTCAGGAACCTCGGGTACACGGCGATCCTGTGCGCGCGCTCCTCGGACGGCGTCACGTTCCAGCCGCCGGCGCAGTCTCAACGTGATCGACGGCGCCCCGGTGGATCACGCGGCCGTGGCCGTCGCACCGAACGGCGACGTGTACGTCGCGTACCAGGACGGGCACTACTCGCCGGGCGGAATCTCGATCACGCGCTCGACCGACGGCGGCCAGTCCTTCGGCGCGCTGCACACGGTCGCGACGTTCCGGCCGGCGGGCCGCGTGACGGCGGGCGGCGGCGGCGCCGCGTCGAACTCCGGCCCCTCGCTCGCCGTGGACGGAAACGGCGTCGTCCACGTCGTCTGGGCGGCCGTCTCGCCGGCGGCGACGACGGATCGTTCGGACGTCTTCTACGCGCGCTCGACGGACAACGGATCGACGTTCTCGGCGGCCCGCAAGCTCAACGACGACGGCACGCCCACGACGCAGGCCTTCCCGTCGGTCGCGGCGCTGCCGGACGGAACCGTCGGCGTGCGCTGGGCCGACCGCCGGAACGACGCGGCCCGCGACACGCTGACCGACGCCTACATGGCGATCTCGCGCGACGGCGGCGCGACGTGGGGAAAGAACTTCCGGCTCTCGGACCGCAACTCCCCGTGGGCGCCGGCGCCGCACAGCCTCTCCGGCTACCGGCCACACGTCGTACGACGGTCTCGCGGCCGACGGCGGGACCTTCTACGCCGCGTGGACGGACGAACGCTCCGGCGACGCGGACGTGTGGGCGGCCACGGTCCCCGAGACGTTCGACGCGAACGCGCCCGACTTCAACCTCTCGGCGCTCTCGACGTACGCGGCCGCCCCGCAGGGGGGGACCGCGACGTTCGACCTCTCCGCGACGGGCGTCAACGGCTTCACCGGGGCGCTCGCCCTCTCCGCGGATCTCGCGCCGGCCGGCCTCGGCCTTTCGCTCGCGAGCGACACGGCGACGCCCGGCCAGACCGTGCGTCTCACGGTCGCCGTGCCGGCCGCGACGCCGCCCGGCGACTACGTGCTCGGCGTCGTGGCGTCGGCCGGCGGCCTCGTCCGCGGGACGCGCATGCGTCTCACGGTGAGGGACGCCTTCGCGCGCGCTGCCGACTCCGGTCGACGTCACGGGGACGGCCGGGTTCTCCACCGGCTCCGTCAAGGCCGACGCCGCCGGCGTCCTGCACGCCGTCGCGGACGACGACACCTCCGCCGTGACCGGCTCGAACGTCGTCTACCGGCGCTCCACGGACGGCGGGGCGACCTTCTCGCCGCCGCTCGCTCTGAACCCGAACGGCTCGTTCGCGTACGAGAGCACGTTCACGATCGACGCGACGGGGCGCATCTTCGTCGTCTGGCAGGGAAAGTCGCTGGCCGACACGGCCACGCGCGTCTACTTCGCGCGCTCCACGGACGGCGGCGCCACCTTCTCGGCGCCCTCGCCGGTGAGCGCGGGAGGGCGGATCGCGGTGCTGCCCAACGTCGCCGCGGACCGGAACGGAAACGTCGTCGTCGCCTGGTACGACCTCTCGGACAACGCGCCGGTCGTGGCATGGTCGCGCTCGACGAACGCGGGGACGAGCTTCTCGACGCCCGTCCCGGTCTTCGACGCCCCGGCGGTCTTCGCGCGGCCGGGCCTCGCGATCGACTCGAAGAACGACGCCTTCCTCGCGTGGACGCAGCAGTCGTCGACCTCGTCCGTCGTCCGGCTCTCGATCTCGAAGGCGGGCGCCGCCTTCGGCGCCGCCGCGACCGTGTCGGACGCGGCGGTCTTCGCGTACGCGCCGGACCTCGCGACCGGGCCCGACGACAGCGTCGCCCTCGCGTACTACACGCGCCTGGTCGTCGCGAACGTGCTTCAGAACCGGCAGATCACGTTCCTGCGCTCGACGGACGGCGCCAAGTCGTTCTCGAGCCCCGTCTTCCTCTCGTCGGCCGCGGACCAGGCCTACGTGCCGTCCGTCGCCGTCGAGCCTTCGGGCGCGATCGACGTCGCGTGGGAGGAGTTCGACGCGAACGACGTCCAGAGCGACGCCTTCGTCGCGCGCTCGACCGACGGCGGCAGGACGTTCGCGCCGCCCGCCAACCTCTCGGCGAACGGCGGCCTGTCGGGAAGCGCGGGCGATCCCGTGGACGGCATCGGCGGCCCGGGACGGGTCACGGTCTCGACGGGCGCCAACGGCGCGCTCGTGGTCTCGTGGGCCGACGACACGGGCTCCGCCCTCGACCTCTTCTTCTCGACGCCGCAGGTGAGGTCGATCTCGAACCGGCCTCCCGTCGCCACGATCACGAGCCCCGCGCCGGGCGCGGGCTTCGAGATCGCGAGCCCCGTGACGTTCACGGGCTCGGCGACGGACCCGGACGGCGACTCCGTGACGCTCACGTGGGACTTCGGCGACGGACGAACCGCGGCGGGTCCCTCGCCCGCGCCGCGTTCCCTTCGCGACGCCGGGCCCCCATGTCGTGACGCTCACGGCGCGCGACGCGCAGGGAGCGACGGGAACCGCCTCGATCACCGTCAACATCGTGCCGATCGGCGCCCAGCCCGGCGACGTGAACCTCCTCATCCCGGTCGTTCTCGAGGCGCCCGGCCTCGGCGGGAGCCGCTACACCACCGAGGTCACGCTCGTCTCGCGTCTCGCGCAGCCGACGGACTTCTTCCTGTCCTATCGAGCGTCCGTGGGCTCGGGATCGGGCCTCGCCCGCGTGAGGCTCGGCGCGGGAGAGATGCGCGTCCTGCCCGCCATCCTCGACTGGCTCCGCGGGCAGGGCGTCCCCATCCCCGCCGACGGGTCCACACAGGTCGGGACGCTCGTCGTCGGCGTCCAGAACCAGGCCGGTCATGCGAGTTTCGTCTGGGCCGGCGCGCGGACGTTCACGCCTGATCCGCTCGGAGGCGGCGGGACGTTCGGCCTCTTCATGCCCGCGGACCAGATCTCCCCGCCTCAGAGGAGCACGGACTCCGTGACGCTCGTGGGACTCCAGCAGAACGCGTCGCAGCGCTCGAACCTCGCAGTCGTCAACGAGGGAGGCTCGGCGATCGTTCTGCGCGTCTCCCTTCAGGGCCCGAACGGCGAAGACCTCGGGACCCTTCCCGACGTCTCGCTCGACCCGCTGGCGTGGTACCAGTACAACCAGCCTCTCGCGGGCAAGGCCGTCTCGGGCCGGGCCGTCGTCACGCGCGTGTCCGGGACCTCGGCGTTCACGGCCTACGCCGTCCTCAACGACGCCGTCACGTCCGACGGCTCGTACCTCCCGCCGATCTTCGGCGACGACGGCTCGGGCGCGGACCGGCTCGTGCCCATCGTCCTCGACGTCGCGGGTCTCGGCGCCCGGTTCCGGACCGAGCTCACGCTCACGAACCTCACGGCGGCTCCCCTCCCGCTGACGCTCGTCTACACGGCGGCCGCCGGCTTCGGGAGCGGCTCGGGAGCGGTCCCGACGACGCTCGCCGCCGGCGAGCAGCGGATCGTCCCGGACGCGATCGCGTTCCTCCGCGGGACGCTCCCGATCGAGAGCGACGGCCGCGACGTCGGCGGATCGCTCGTCGTGAAGGCGGCGCCGGGCACGCCCGCCTCCGCACTCGCGGTCGGCGCGCGCACGTTCGCCGCGCTCTCGCCCGCGGGCTCGTACGGTCTCTTCTATCCGGGCCTCACGGCGGCCCAGTGCGCGACCGGCACGGCCTTCGTCTACGGCCTCCAGGAGAACGCGGCGCAGCGTTCGAACCTCGCGATCGTGAACAGGGGAGACGCCGGCGACGCGATCACGCTCCGCGTGACCTACTACGGCACGAACGGCGCGGCGCTCGGCGCGCCGGTCGAGCGGACCCTCGGCCCCGGCGCGTGGCTGCAGTTCGGGCGCCCGCTCGCGGCTCTCGGGGCGGGCGCCGGATACGCGAAGGTCGAGAAGCTCTCGGGCGCCTCGCGCTTCGCGGCCTACGGCGTTCTCAACGACAACGTGACCTCCGACGGCAGCTACGTGGCGATGACTCTCCAGAATTAGCGGACGGCCGCCGGGCAACCCTCCCGCCCGGCGGCCGTATAGTCCCCTCATGAGCACGAAACACCTGCAGGCGGCCCTCGCCGCCGTCCTCCTCGCCGCCCCGGCGGCGCTCGCGAAGGCACCTCCGCGCCCCGCGAGGTCCTGCCGTTCATCGCGGACGACTACCCGAAGGCGCTCGCCGCGGCGAAGGCCGCGAAGAAACCGATCTTCTTCGAGGCCTGGGCGCCCTGGTGACACACGTGCCGCTCCATGAGGGCCTTCGTCTTCACGGACAAGGCGCTCGGGCGGCAGGCCGGACGGTTCGTCTGGCTCTCGATCAACACGGAGAAGAAGGAGAACGCTCCGGTCCTCGCGAAGTACCCGGTGAAGGTCTGGCCGTCGTTCTACGTGATCGATCCGGCGACGGAGAAGATCGTCCTGCGCTGGGTGGGCGGCGCGACGGTTCCCCAGATGGTGCGCGTCCTCGACGACGGGGCGAAGGCCGCGGCCGGGAGCTCCGCGCCGGGCCCGGCGCTCGCGGACGCGGACCGGTTCTACGCCGAGGGGAAGTACCCGGAGGCGGCCGCCGGGTATCGCAAGGCGCTCGAGACGATGAAACCCGGCGCGGCGTCGTACCCACGCGTCGTCGAGTCGCTCCTCTTCGCGCTCTCGTCGAGCTCCCAGCGTGAGGCCTGCGCGGCCGTCGCGCGCGACGCGTACCCGCACCTCAGGGGCACGCCCTCGGCCGCGAACGTCGCGGGCTCCGGCCTCGACTGCGCGCTCTCTATGAAGGAGGGCGATCCGGGGAAGGCGGCCCTCGTCGCGGCCCTCGCCGCGAACGCGCGCGAGGTGGTCGACGGACCGAAGACCGGCCTCGCGGCCGACGACGTCTCCGCCCTCTACGGCTCTCTCGCCGACGAGCGCGACGCCGCGAAGGACGAGGCGGGAGCGAAGAAGGTCCTGGAGAGCTGGGCGGCGTACCTCGAGGGGCAGGCGGCGAAGGCGAAGTCGCCCACGGAGCGCACCGTCTTCGACGCGCACCTCACGTCCGTGTGCCTCGCGCTCGGCCAGCCCGAGCGCGTCGTCCCGGCGCTCCTCGCGTCCGAGAAGGATTTTCCGGACGACTACAACCCGCCGCAGCGCCTCGCGCTCGCGTACGCCGCGGCGAAGAAGTACGACGAGGCGCTCGCCGCGTCAGACCGCGCGATGGCGCGCGCGTACGGTCCGCGCAAGCTCGTCGTCTACCGCACGCGCGTCGACATCCTCACGAAGAAGGGCGACCCGGCGGCGGCGAAGAAGACGCTCGGCGAGATGCTCGCGTACGCCGAGGCGCTGCCGGCCGAGCAGCGCTCGGAGCGCTCGATCGCGGCGATCAGGAAGCAGCTGGAGGCGGCGCCGAACTGAAGAGCCACGGCGGCGGCGGGGCGGTCAGCTCGACGCGATCGCGGCGTCGAGCCCCGCCACCGGCGAGGCCGAGCCAGGGCCCTTCGTGCCCACCTTCGAAGAATCTCCCTCTTCTCTCTTCGCGAAATCGTGCCGATTGGCTCGGATCACCCGCCCCGCCTCGTCCCGCACGACGCGCTCGTAGTACGCGTCGCGCTCGAACGGCTCGCGGCCCGCGCCGCGGATGAGGCCCTCCATCTGCGCGCGCGTGAGGCCGGCCTCGGTCGTCGCGCCGGCGGCGTGCGTGATCGTTTCTTCCATGACGGTGCCGACGAGGTCGTCCGCGCCGAAGTGCAGCGCGACGGGCGCGAGCTTCTCGCCGATCTGCACCCAGTACGCCTTGACGTGGTCGACGTTGTCGAGCATGAGGCGCGAGACGGCGATCACCCTCAGGTCCGTCGTGCCCGTGGCGGCGGGAAGGTGCGGGAGCTGCGTCTCCTCGGGGTGGAACGCGAGCGGAATGAACCCGAGGAAGCCGTGCGTCTCGTCCTGCAGCTCGCGGATCCTCACGAGGTGGTCGACGCGGTCCTCGACGGTCTCGACGCTTCCGTAGAGCATCGTGACGTTCGTCTTGACGCCGTTCTCGTGGCAGAGCCTCGCGACCTCGAGCCAGCGCTCGCCGGAGATCTTGTCGCGGCAGATGACGTCGCGGACGCGCCGCTCGAAGATCTCGGCCCCGCCGCCCGGGCAGGAGTCCATCCCCGCGGCCTTGAGCTCCCGGATGACCGTCACGACGTCCTTCCTGGCGACCCGGGCGATCCAGTCGACCTCGACCATCGTCCAGGCCTTGAGGTGCACGCCGGGGAACCGCGCCTTGAGGGCGCGCAGGAGGTCGAGGTACCACGTGTAGGGAAGCGACGGGTGGAGGCCCCCGACGATGTGGAGCTCCGTGATCCCGTCGTGCCAGCCGGCCGCGGCCTCGCGGACGGCCTCCTCGATCGACATCGTGTAGCCGCCGTCGACGCCCGGCTTGCGCGCCCACGCGCAGAGCGCGCAGTCGACCCAGCAGAGGTTCGTCGGGTTCAGGTACCGGTTGACGTTGTAGTAGCCGGTGTTCCCGTGCTTCTTCTCGCGGACGTGGTTCGCGAGGGCGCCCACTCCGAGGAGGTCGGGCGACTCGAAGAGGGCGACGCCGTCCTCGAAGGAGAGGCGCGTCCCCGCCGCCACCTTCTCCGCGATCGGGAGAAGGGCCGATCCCGCGAACCGTTCGAGGATCACTCGACGTCGCTGACCGAGTTCGGGCGCGACAGCGTGCGCGGCGCCTGCATGTGGTCCACCGCGTCGGGGTCCAGCTCGTCGGTGCGGCTCCCGTAACGGGCGTAGCAGGACGGGCAGTAGGCCGCGTCCGGACGGAACGTGAAGTCGAACACGGTGCCGACGGCGTAGCGCTCGTCGCAGGTCTCGCCGCAGGAGTCGCAGGCGCCTTTCTGGTGGAGGCGCTTCCACACGGGTCCTGACATGCCGGGGATCTTACCCGGCCTTCCGCGCCCGCGGAACCACGACGACGAGCCCGAGGACGGCGGCGACCGCGACGGCCGCGCCGGCGAGGAACGCCGTCCTCGAGCCCGCGTGCTGCCACACGAGGCCGAAGACGACGCTCGCGGGCAGCGCCGCGAAGCCGATGACGCCGTTCATCCAGCCGAACGCGCGCCCGCGCAGCTCCGGAGGGACGAGGTCCGCGACGAGCGCCTTCTCGGTGCCCTCCGACAGCGCGTAATAGAGCGAGTAGACGCCGACGAGCGCGACGAGCGGCCCGGCCGACGAGACGAACGCGAAGCCGGCGTAGCAGGCGGCGTACAGCGACCACGCCCCGAAGAGGAGCCGCTTTCGTCCGAACCGATCCGACAGCCCGCCGCCCCACGTCGAGAAGGCGGACTTCACGGCGTTCGAGAACGCCCAGAGGACGGGCAGCCATCCGGCGGCGATGCCGATCTCCTTCGCCTTGAGGAGGAGGAACGTGTCGGACGAGGCGGCGAGCGCGAAGAGGGCGAACACGCCCGCGGTGCGCCAGAAGACCGGGGGAAGTCTGGCTTCGGACCGGGAGCTCCGTGCGGCGGGCAGGGGAGACGGTAGTTCTTCTTCGAATGGTAAAGAGGGCGGCGGGGAGCCGCGGCGCGCGTCGAGCGGCGCATCGCCCGCCCCCGCCGTATTCACCTTCAAAGAAATCTTCTCTTCCTCTTCTTCTCTTCCTTCACGCCGAACGCCAGAACGAGAAGCGACAGAGCCGCCGGGATGGCGGCCAGCAGGAACACCGTCCGAAGGCTCAGCCCCATCCACCCGACGAGCCCCGCCGCGAGGAGCGGGCCGAAGACGGCGCCCGCGTTGTCGAACGCGCGGTGCAGGCCGAACGCGGCGCCGCGCCGGTTCGCGGGCGCGGCCGCCGCGATCATCGTGTCGCGCGGGGCGGTGCGGACGCCCTTGCCGATCCGGTCGAAGAAGCGGATCAGGACGATCGTGGGCCAGCCCGGCGCGAGGCCGATGAGCGGCCGCGCGATCGACGACAGGCCGTAGCCGAGGAAGACGAGAGGCTTCTTCGCCTTCGCGCGGTCGGTCCACCTGCCCGAGAGGACCTTCACGAACGACGCCGTCGCGTCCGCGACGCCCTCGATCCAGCCCAGCGCCGTCGCCGGCACGCCGGAGAGCGTGACCAGGAACGCCGGGAGCAGCGGGACGATCATCTCGGAGGAGACGTCCGTCAGGAACGACACCCATCCGAGCCGGACGACGGCCCGCGGGAGTCCCGTCCGGCCGCCGGGCGCAGAATCGCCGCGCATGGCGCTCGTCTCGACCACGGCCTTCATTCTGAAGCTGGATCCGCTGTCCGAGAAGGACCTCGTCGCGGCGTTCCTCACGAAGGACCACGGCGTCGTCCGGGCCGCCGTGCGCGGGGCGCGCGGCAGGTCGAAGCGGGGCGCGGCGCTCCAGCTCCTCACGGAGCTGTCGCTCACCTACTTCCGCAAGGAGGGCGCGGACCTCGCCCGGGTGGACGCGCTCGAGATCGTCAAGAGCGCCTTCGACCTCGCCGCGAACCCCGCGACCGCGATGCTCCTCCCGTACGTCGCGGAGAGCGCCCTCACGTTCGTGCCCGAGTCGGAGCTCGGAGGCGACGTCTACCGTCTCGTGCGCCACGTCCTCGACGCGCTCGAGGGAGGGGCCCCGGCGCCGCTCGCGACGCGGTACTTCGAGGCCTGGCTCCTGAGGTTCGCGGGCGTCCTCGACGAGGACGAGGCGCCCGAAGCCGCGCGGGCGGCTCTCGCGGCCGTGCGAAGGCTCCCGCTGCTCGCGCTCGCGAAGAGGCCGCCGCCGCCGGCCGCCCTCGACGCCCTCGAGGACTTCGTGCGCGAGGCGCGCCGGAGCTTCCTCGGCCACGAGCTGAAGAGCTACCGGTTCCTCCACAGCCTCGGCTGAGCCGGGATTCGGTACACTCGGCGTCCCCTCATGGACCTGCAGACGCTGATCCTCAAGCTCTCGGCCTACTGGTCGTCAAAGGGCTGCCTCATCGAGCAGCCGTGGGACGTCGAGGTCGGCGCCGGGACGATGCACCCGGCGACGTTCCTGCGCGTCCTCGGGCCCGAGCCCTGGGCCGCGGGCTTCGTCCAGCCCTCGCGCCGCCCGGCCGACGGGCGTTACGGACAGAACCCGTTCCGCCTCGTGAAACACCAGCAGTTCCAGGTCGTGATGAAGCCGGCGCCGGCCGACATCCAGGACATCTACGTCGAGAGCCTCGTCGCGCTCGGGATCGACCCGAAGGAGCACGACCTGCGCTTCGAGGAGGACAACTGGGAGTCGCCGACCCTCGGCGCGTGGGGCGTGGGCTGGCAGGTGCTCCTCGACGGGATGGAGATCACGCAGTTCACGTACTTCCAGCAGGCGGGCGGCCAGGACCTCGCGCCGATCACGGCGGAGATCACGTACGGCCTGGAGCGCCTCACGATGTTCCTCGCCAAGAAGAGGAGCGTCTACGAGATCGAGTGGGCGCCCGGCATCCTCTACGGGGAGGTCCGCGGGCAGGACGAATACGAGGTCTCGAAGTACGGTTTCGAGGTCGCCGACCCGTCCCTGTGGCAGATGCTCTTCGAGAAGTTCGAAGCGGAGGCGAAGCGCTGCCTCGAGGCGGGGCTCGTCCTGCCCGCGTACGACTTCACGCTCAAGTGCTCGCACGCGTTCAACATCCTCGACGCGCGAGGGCGCCGTGTCCGCGACGGATCGCGTCGGGGTCATCAGGCGCGTGCGCGCTCTCGCGATCGAGTGCGCGAAGGCGTACGTCGCGTCCCGGAAGGCCCTCGGCTTCCCGCTCCTCCCGAAGCGCCCCGGGCCCGAGGCGCCGCCGCCGGAGCCCGCGCCGGCCGTCCCCCCGCCGACGGAACCGCCGCCGGCGGAAGGCGCGGCCGCGGAGCCGTCCGATGTCTGAGTTTCTGCTCGAGATCCTCGCCGAGGAGATTCCCGCGGGCGTCCTGCCCGGGGCGCGCGAGGACCTGCTCGCCCGCGTCTCCCAGGCGTTCGCGGAGGCACGGCTCGGCGGCACGCTGACCGTCCACTCCACGTCGCGCCGCCTGATCCTCGTCGGGCAGGACGTCGCCGACCGCCAGCCGGACACGAGCGTCGAGGTCACCGGTCCTCCGGCTTCCCGGGGCTTCGACGAGGACGGGCAGGCCGACGCCGGCTGCCCGCGGCTTCGCGAGGGCGCACGGAATCCCCGTGGACGACCTCACGGTCGCCCATCTCCCGAAGGGCGCCTACGTCGTCGCCAGGAAGATCGTGCCGGGGCGTCCCGCGTCCGAGGTCATCGCCGAGATCCTTCCCCCGCTCGTCGAGAAGATGACGTTCCCGCGCATGATGCGCTGGGGCGACGGCGGGCCGCTCTGGATCCGGCCCGTCCATTCCGTCATCGTGCTCCTCGACGGACTCGTCGTCCCGATGAGTCTCTTCGGGGTCGAGAGCGGCCGCACGACGTACGGCCATCGCACGCTCGCCGGCGGCCGGATCGTCGTGACGGGCGTCGCCGACTGGTTCGCGAAGCTCCGCGCCGCCCACGTCGAGCCCGACCTCGCGGCGCGCCGCGCGCGCTTCGAGGAGCAGGCGAAGGCGCTCGCGGCCGAGATCGGCGGGACTCCCGCGGACGACGCCGGGCTCCTCGAGGCCTGGTCGCACCTCGTCGAGTGGCCGGGCCTCGTGCGCGGCGCGTTCGAGGAGGCCTTCCTCGACCTGCCCGAGGAGATCCTCGTGACCTCGATGCGCGAGCACCAGAAGATGCTCCCGATCCGCCGGGACGGGGCCCTCCTGCCGGCGTTCCTCGCGGTGTGCGACCAGACGGGCGATCCGAAGGGGCTCATCGCGCAGGGCAACGAGTGGGTGACGTCCGCGCGGTTCGCGGACGCCCGCTTCTTCTGGGACGACGACGGGAAGACGAAGCTCGAGGACCGCCTCGACGCGGCTCGGCCGGCTCCAGTTCCAGGAGACGCTCGGCGACTACCTCAGGAAGACCGGCCGCGTGCAGGACCTCGCCGAGCGCCTCGCCGCGCGCCTGCAGGTCGCCGACGCGTCGTCGGTGGTCCGCGCGGCGCGCCTCATGAAGGCCGACCTCGTGACGGACATGGTGCGCGAGTTCCCGGACCTGCAGGGCGTCGTGGGCGGCCTCTACGCCCGGCGCGAGGGCGAGCGCGAGGAGGTCTGGCAGGCGATCTACGACCAGTACCGGCCGGCCTCGGCCGACGACGCGTCCCCGCGCACCGACGTCGGCGCCGCCGTCGCGCTCGCGGACCGGCTCGACACGCTCGACGGGCCTGTTCGGCCTCGGGCTCGTCCCGACGGGCTCGCGCGACCCGTACGCGCTCCGCCGCGCGGCGCTCGGCGTCGTGAAGATCCTCCTGGACCGGAAGTGGCACCTCGACCTCCCGGTCGCGATCTCCGACGCGCTCCAGCTCCACGGGTCGCTCGCCCGGAGTCGGGAGGAGGTCGTGCCGGAGCTCTCGGCGTTCCTGACCGAGCGGCTGCGCTTCCTCCTCGAGCGGAAGGGACACGCCGCCGACACGATCGAGGCCGTCCTGGCGGCCGACGCGCGCGACCCGGTCGACGCGGCCGAGCGCGTCGAGGCCGTCGACGCGATGCGCAAGGAGGCCGACTTCGCGCCGCTCGCGGCCGCGTTCAAGCGGATGCAGAACATCCTCGCGCAGGCTCCCGACGCGGTCGGCGAGGCCGACCCCGCGAGGATGACGGACGCCGCCGAGCAGGCGCTCGCGGCCGACTTCCTCCAGGCGCGCGGGATGGTCGACGACCTCCTCGGCGCAGCGCCGCTTCCACGACGCGCTCGGGATCATGGCGTCCTTCGGGCCCGGGCTCGACCGCTTCTTCACCGAGGTCCTCGTCATGGCCGAGGACGAGGACGTGAAGGCGAACCGGATCGCGCTCCTCATGGCGATCCGCGACCAGTTCGCCCGCGTCGCGAAGTTCGGCGAGATCCGGGGCTGAGATGGCCGGAAGGCGGATCGGCCTCGGCGTCGTCGTGGCCGCGGCCGTCCTCGCGCTGACCGGGGTCCCGTCGGGCTGCGATTCGACGCCGACGGAGCCGAACGGAAACGGGCGGTTCTCGCCGACGCCGACGTTCACGTCCACGCCCCTGCTTCACGACGCCCGCGGGGACGCCGACGCTGCCCACGCCCGTGCCGGTGACGCCGACACCGGTCCTCACGGGCACGCCGCCGACGGTCACGCCCACGTCCGGACGGGGCGCGACCCCCGTGACGGCGACGCCCACGCCCGCTCCCGTGACCCCGACGCCGACACCGCTGCCGCCGACGTCGACGCCCGCGACGCCGGTGCCGACGAGCACGCCGTTCGCGGGCACGCCGACGCCGACGCACCCCTGAGCCGTCAAGCCGGCAGCCGCTTCCTCCTCGTGCCGGTCGGCCTCGAGCAGATGGACCTGATGCATCCGCACCAGAGCCCGACCTGAAAACTTCTACTACGCTGTCAATATTATTGGAGGTAAACCGATGACGCTCATTCGAGTGGGGCTCCGCCTCGTCCTGGCTCTGTCTCTCCTTCCCGCGGCTTCGTTCGCCGTTTCCCCCGTGGACACAAACTCCGACGAAATGCGGGCTGGATGGCCCCGCAATTCTGGACTCCACCGGCGGGTTCACCGGCAGAGCGGGCGTGAACGGCCCTCTCGACCGGGCGGGAGGCGCAGGTCACCAGCCCGCTTCCCCTTCCCTTCGTCGCCGTGACGCCCTGTCGTCTCGTCGATACCCGCGGCAACGGCGCCCCGCTGACCGGAGGCTTCCTGCCGGCCGCGACGACGCGCAGCTACACGCTCACGGGCGTCTGCAACATTCCCGCGAACGCCAAGGCGATCTCCCTGAACGCCACGGTCGTGAACGCCGCCGGTCCCGGGTTCCTCGTGCTCTGGGCGCAGGGCGGAGCACTCCCTCCGGTCTCCACGCTCAACTTCGTGACGGGTCAGACCGTCGCAAATGCAGCCGTGGTCCCGTTGAGCGCCTCCGGCGGCATCTCGGTGGCGCTCGGCGTTTCGGGCGCCGACGTCGTTCTGGACACGAACGGTTACTACTCGCCGATGGGAGTCGTCAACAGCCTGAACGGACAGGCGGGTGACCTGACTCTCGCGGCGGGCACGAACGTCACCCTGACGCCGAGCGGACAGACTCTGACGATCGCCACGTCCGTTCCGGCCGGACCCACCGGCCCCGCCGGTCCGACCGGCCCGATCGGCGTCGCGGGCCCCGCGGGCCCGACCGGCCCGCAGGGAATCCAGGGGATCCAGGGAATCGCGGGTCCCACGGGCGCAACGGCGACGGGAGCGACGGGCGCGCCCGGCGCCGACGCGGTGTACGTGGGCGTCAACTGGGGCGTGATCGCCCGCGAACACGATCGGCTCACCGGTGGCTGTCCTGCGCGCGGGACCGTTCGGCTCGTTCGGCGCGCCGACAATCCGCCGAACGGCGTCGGGAGCCTCGGCCTCGAGGTCGCCGATCGGCACGGCGAAGGTCTCGTTCGGCAACGAGGTCGATTTCTTCGGCATGAACGTCTCGGACCTGACGGCCGTGGGCTTCAACGTCTTCACGACGGGCGAGAACTCCGCTGCTCGGGACGCCCAACATGCCGAGCATCACGTTCGAGATCAACCCGGCGGGAGCCGGCGGGACGACCACCACGTACAGCTCGCTGGTCTTCATGCCCGCCGCGAATTCCACGTCGAGCAAGTGGAGCGGCTACATCGACGCGACGACGACGGGCTTCTGGGGCCTGACGGGAACTCAGTTCAACTCGCCCGCGACCTCGGCGAACTGCGGCCTCAACGGGCCGCGCTGCACGTTCGCGCAGCTGCAGACGTTCCTCGCGACCGGCAGCCGGCGCGACGATCTACAGCGTCGCCGTGTCCAAGGGCCGCGACTTCGCCTGGCAGGGGGCCGTGGACGGCCTGCGGATCAACGGCA
Source organism: uncultured Acidobacteriota bacterium (assembly GCA_963776915.1). Classification (GTDB taxonomy): domain Bacteria; phylum Acidobacteriota; class Thermoanaerobaculia; order UBA5066; family UBA5066; genus Fen-183. Next base: position 39,789 of record CAVZPE010000020.1, read on the forward strand.
CGATCTACGACTTCGAGCCGCTGGGCGTCAAGGCGGTACCGGCACCGTAGGCAGCGTCAGCGTGAGCGTCAGGTGGAGGAGGGCGACGAGGTCGCCCTCCGTCACGACGACGTCCCTTGCGGTAGCCCTCCGGGCTCCCCGGCGGCGCGTAGACGCCCGGGATCGTGCGCGGGGCGACGAGCGCGATCGTGACGGGATGCGTCCCTTCCATCGACGTCGTCCGCGGGGATGATCGCCGTCGCGCGCGCGAGCTCCGTCGAGATCACGTTCCCGATCTGGATGTGGAGGACGTCGCGCGCGGGTGCGCCGAGGAGCGGGATCTTCCCGACGAACGTCCCGATGACCGTGTTCAGGGCCGCGCCGAGGATCGGTCCGATCGCGTTCGTCCGGTCGACGAACAGGCGCGCGTGGAGGTTCACGTGGTTCGCGACCTTCACGGGACCTGCCGAAGAACGGCCGCCCCGACGCGTCGGGCGGCAGGTCCGTCGCGGCGACCGTCTGGCCCGTGGCGGCCCGGAACGGCATGCGGGCCGAGGCGAGCGCCGCGTCCGGCGCGGCGGCGGACGGGATCTCGAGCTGGAGGATCAGGGACAGGTCGGTCGGGCGCGCGGCCTCGCCGGGCCAGCCGTTGTGCCGGACCTCGATCGAGTCGAAGACGACCTGGAGCGTGGGGAAGGAGGGGACCGGGGGCGGGGATTTCTTTGCTTTCGGAGAAGGCCGCGGGGCCGGCCTCTTGGCCTGTGCGCGACTCGCCGGGGCACGCTTCGGAGAAGATTTCTTCGAAGGTGAAGAGGGCCGCGGCTCGCGGATCGGAGGCCCTTTCCTGCGGGCGCGGAGCGTCGCAGAAGATCTCTTAGAAGGTGAATGGGGCCGCGGCTTGCGCATCGTCCACCTCGTCTCGGCTCCGGCGTGCGGTCCGATTCTTTCACTTTCTAAGAAGAATGCCGCGTTTCCCGTGCCTCGTCGCTCTGCCGGAAACGCGCGGGTCCGAAGCAAAGCTAGAATCGCCGTTCGGTTCGAGGAGGACTGTCGATGAAACGCTCCACACTGCTCGTGCTCGCCGCCGCGGCCCTCGCCGCCTTTCCGTCCCGCCCCGCGGCCGCGAAGGAGCTCGCGGGCGTGAACATGCCCGACAGCCTCTCCGTCGGCGGCAAGACGCTCAAGCTCAACGGGGTCGGCCTCCGCAAGAAGGCCATCTTCAAGGTCTACGTCGGGGGTCTCTATCTCGAGACGCCCTCGAAGGACGCCGCGGCGATCCTCGCCACTGACGAGGCGAAGGCCGTCCGGATGACGTTCCTCAGGGACGTGGACAAGAAGAAGCTCACGGACGCCTTCGCGGAAGGGTTCGAGGCGAACGCGAAGGAGAAGGCGGCCGCGCAGAAGGCCGCGATCGCGAAGCTCTACGCGCTGATCCCGGACGTGAAGGACGGCGAGACGCTCTCTCTCGCCTACGTGCCCGGAGCCGGGACGACGGTGTCCCACGGCGACAAGGTGCTCGGCGTCATCGAGGGCAAGGAGTTCGCCGAGGCGCTCTTCGCGCTCTGGCTCGGGCCGAAGCCGCCGTCCGAGGACCTCAAGAAGGGAATGCTGGGTTGACGACCGGCGCCTCGCTGCAGAGCCTTCTCGCGGAGAAGCGCTTCGATCTCGTCGAGTCGGCTTTCCAGGAGGCGCTCGCCGAGCCGCTCGCGAACGCCGAGATTCTCCTCGCGGCCCTCCGCGGGCTCGCCCGCGCGGGGCAGAAGCCCCGGCTGCAGGCGCTCGCGGGCGCGGCCGACGCCGCGCTGAAGAAGGAGTCCGGCCTCGAGGCCGCGAAGCTGCGCTGGACGATCCTCAAGGAGGCCGTCCGCGCGGGCGCGACGCCCTCGACGCCCGACGGCTTCCACCGCCTCTTCGAGGACGTGCTCGCCTCGGCATGGCCCGCCCACGCGTCGCTCACGACCCTCCTCGGCCGCTTCAAGTTCCGCGAGGCGAAGGACCCGGCCGACGGCCTCGCCCGCGCGGAGAAGGCCGAGGCGTGGCTCCCGTTCGAGACCGGCAAGGTCTTCGCGATGGCCGGCCGCGGGGCCGGCAAGGTCGTCGAGACGAACTTCGCGCTCAACGTGGTCCGGCTCGACTTCGAGGCCGCCAAGGGCGTCGCCGTCCCGATCGGGATCGCGTCGCGCCAGCTCGTGCCCCTTCCGCCGGGGCACTTCCTGAACGAGAAGTTCTCGGCTCCCGACGCGCTGAGGGACCGCGTCCTCGCCGACCCGGGCGCGGCTCTCAAGCACCTCATCGACTCGTTCGGGCGGACGCTCACGATGACGGAGGTCAAGGAGGCCGTGAAGGGCCTCGTGTCCGAGGACACGTGGACGTCGTGGTGGACGGCCGCGAAGAAGAACCCGCAGGTCGTCGTCCACGGAAGCGGCAAGAGCGCGACCGTCGAGTGGTCGCACTCGGCCGACGCCGCGGACGCGACGCTCCTCGCGAAGTTCGAGAGGGCGGCCCTCAAGGACCGCATCGACCTCTTCCGCAAGAACCAGAAGCGCTCGACCGAGCTCGCGCTCGCGATGGCGAAGGTCCTCGTCGCCGACGCGGAGGCCCTGGAGGACCGGGACTCGGCGACCGCGTTCGAGATCGCGGTCCTCGTCGAGAAGGTGCCCGGCGTCACCCACGCGACCGACGTCGAGCGCCACGTCCTCGCGCAGCCGCTCGCGCTCCTCGCGCGCCTGTCGGAGCGGACGATCCGCGAGCGCGCGCTCGAGGTCCTCGTGCGCGAGAAGCCGGCCGAGGCGCCGGCGATCCTCGCGGACTGGATGTTCAAGGAGGAGGACGCGCGGACGATCGAGTTCATCGACCGCAAGCTCGCCGAGGCCGACCCCGTGACGCGCGAACGGACGCTCGACCGGCTCCTCAAGAACCCGCGCTCGGGCCCGCGCGCCTTCGTGTGGTTCGCCCAGCGCTCCGCGACGGACGACGGGTTCCGCGCCCGGCTGACGCCCGCGATCCTCGGGCGCCTGCTGGACGCGATCTCCTGGGAGGAGCTCGGCGGCCTGCGCACGAAGGTGCGGGAGATGTTCGACCGCACGGGCCTCGTGGCGGGCTGGCTCGTCAAGCAGGCCTCCGTGGAGGAGGCGCGGACGTTCCTCCAGGGCCTCTCGCGTCACCACGAGCTCGAGCCGCTGCGTCGCGACGGCCTCCTCGCGGCGGCCGAGATGCGCTTCAAGGACCTCCGCAAGGCCGAGGACGACACGTTCTTCGTGACGGCGGCGGCCATCGAGAGGAAGCGCGCCGAGCTCGACCGCATCCTGAAGGTCGAGATCCCCGAGAACACGAAGGGGATCGCGCTCGCGGCCGCCGAGGGCGACCTCTCGGAGAACTTCGAGTACAAGGCGCGCCGCGACAAGCAGCAGCTCCTCTCGGCCCGCGCCGGCAAGCTCCAGGAGGAGCTCGGCAAGGCGCGCGCGCTCGACCCCGCCACGATCGACACGACCGAGATCCGGCCGGGAGCGCGCGTGACGCTCGAGGGCCCGAAGGGCGCGAAGACCGTCACGCTTCTCGGCCCGTGGGACTCGAAGCCGGAGGACGGCGTCTACTCGTACCTGTCGGAGCTGGGCAAGCTGCTCCTCGGCAAGACGGTCGGCGAGAAGGCGATGGTGCTCGGAGACGAGATGACGATCAAGACGATAGAGGTTTTTGTCTAGGAGGAAGATTCGGATTCGGATGAAGATTCGGTCAAAGATTCGGATTCGGATTTCTTAGAAGGTGGAGGTTGCGATGCGCACGATTCACGGCCCCGGCGGCGGGCGGGCGACGGCTTCTCTTCACCTTCTAAGAAAATCTTCTCTTCGTTTTCTTTCTTCTCTTCGTTTTCCTCTTTCTCTTTCTCTCTCTTTCTTTCTAAGCAGCATTCTCTTTTCCTTCTTCCTTTCTCTCCCGGCGCGGAGCGCCGACGACGTCGTCGTCCCGAACGAGCAGCTCGTCCTGGACGGCCTGCCGGCGATCCCGAGGGCGATCGCGGAGAAGGCCGCCGCGTACGGGGAGTCCCGCGCCGCCGGATTCGCGGACTGGCACCCGACGCGCCGCGAGATCCTCATCACGACGCGCTTCGCCGACGTTCCGCAGATCCACCGCGTCGCGTTTCCGGGCGGCGCGCGGACGCAGCTCACGTTCTATTCCGAGCGCGTCGGCAGCGCCCGCTACCGCCCGAAGAGCGACGACATCGTGTTCGGCAAGGACGTCGGCGGCGGCGAGTGGTTCCAGCTGTTCCGGCGCGACGGGCGCACCGGCCGCGTGTCGATGTTCACGGACGGCAAGGCGCGGAACACGGAAGGCCCCTTCACGCGCGACGGCAAGTGGCTCGCGTACGAGTCCACGAAGCGAACCGGCCGGGACAACGACGTCTACGTGATCGACCCGTCGGACCCGAAGACGGAGCGGCTCGTCCTGCAGGTGAAGGGCGGCGGCTGGTTCGCGACGGACTGGTCGCCGGACGGCCGGACGCTTCTCGTCCTCGAGGCGATCTCGGCGAACGAGAGCCGCGTGTACCTCGTCGACGTCGCGAGCGGGGCGAAGACCCTGTTCACGCCGGAGACGAAGGAGAAGGTGTCCTACGGGCGCGCGCAGTTCTCGCCGGACGGAAAGACGGTCTACCTGACGAGCGACAAGGACGACGAGTTCAAGCGTCTCGTGGCGATCGACGTCGCGACGCGGAAGTGGGACGTCCTGACGCCGGACGTGAAGTGGGACGTGAACGGCTTCGACCTGTCGGACGACGGCTCGAAGATCGCGTACGTCCTGAACGAGGCCGGCGCCGAGACGCTCCACGTCCTCGACCTGAAGGCGCGGCGCGAGCTGCCGCTCCCGAAGCTCACGCTCGGGACGATCGGGTCCCTGAGGTTCCGCCCGGACTCGAAGGAGCTCGCGTTCTCTCTCTCGTCGGCGCGGTCGCCGTCGGACGTCTACTCGGTGGACGTCGCGACGGGCAGGCTCGAGCGCTGGACCGAGAGCGAAACGGGCGGGCTGGACGCGACGGCGTTCCCCGAGCCGGAAGCGATCTCGTGGAAGAGCTTCGACGGACGGACGATCACGGGCTTCCTCTACCGCCCGCCCGCGTCCTTCGCCGGGCCGCGGCCGGTGATCGTGAACATCCACGGAGGGCCGGAAGGGCAGTTCCAGCCGGGCTTCCTCGGGCGCAACAACTTCTTCATGAACGAGCTCGGCGTCGCGATGATCTTCCCGAACGTGCGCGGCTCGAGCGGCTTCGGCAAGACGTTCCTGACGCTCGACAACGCCGGGAAGCGCGAGGACACCGTGAAGGACGTCGGCGCGCTCCTCGACTGGATCGCCGCGCAGCCCGGGCTCGACAAGAGCCGCGTGATGGTCACCGGCGGGTCCTACGGCGGCTACATGACGCTCGCCTCGATGACGCACTACAACGACCGCTTCCGCTGCGCGATCGACGTCGTCGGGATCTCGAACTGGGTCACGTTCCTCGAGCACACCGAGGCCTATCGCCGGGACCTGCGCCGCGTCGAGTACGGCGACGAGCGCGACCCGAAGATGCGCGAGTTCCTGCAGAGGATCTCGCCGCTCACGAGCGCGGGAAACATCACGAAGCCGATGTTCATCGTGCAGGGCCTCAACGACCCGCGCGTGCCGCACACGGAGGCGGAGCAGATGGTCGCGGCGATCAAGAAGAACGGCGGCCCGGTCTGGTTCCTCATGGCGAAGGACGAGGGGCACGGCTTCAGCAAGAAGAAGAACCAGGACTTCCAGTTCTATGCCGGCGTGAAGTTCGTCGAGGACAACCTCCTCAAGTAGGCGAGGGAGAGAAGCGTGGAGAACCGCGGCGCCTGGGTCCTTGCCGGCCTCGGCCTCGCGCTCGTCGCGCTGCTCGCGGTCGGCATGGGGAAGATGCTCGACTCCAAGGCGCCGATCCGCATCGAGCGCCGCACGCCCGTGGCGACCGTCGCGGTCCCGGTCGAGCCGGGACTCCCGGCCTGGGAGGAGGCCGCGCGGGAGGAAGAGGCGATGCGCGCGCTCGTGGCGGGCCGGGCCAGGGTGCTCGCTCCCCGCGCGGCGGAGCAGGCGTTCCCGGCCGAGGACGCGGCGCGCGTGCGATGCACGTTCACCGAGGCGCGCCTCGTTCACCGGGAGGAATCCGTCGCCTACTGGAGCGCCGGTTTCTCCTGCACCGATCCGCGCGACCCGGGCGCTCTCCCGAACCTCACGAGCGTGTCCGTCCGTCTCCGTCGGGACGGGACGAGCTGGGCCACCGACGAGTGAGGCGCCTCGGCGCTATCCCCGGATGCGCTCCGGGTGCGCGTAGACGTTGAAGCGCGGGCCGCGCAGGAAGCCGACGAGCGTGAGGCCGGCCTCCTCGGCGAGATCCACGGCCAGGCTCGTGGGCGCCGAGACGGCCGCGACGATCCGGGCTCCGGCGAGGGCGGCCTTCTGCGCGATCTCGAAGCCGAGCCGTCCGGAGACGACGAGGATCGGCGGCGTCGGCCGCCGGTCCCTCAGCAGCGCCCCGACGGCCTTGTCGGTCGCGTTGTGCCGTCCGACGTCCTCGCGCGCGACCGCGAGCGTCCCGTCCGCCTCGAAGAAGCCGGCCGCGTGGAGCCCGCCCGTCGAGGCGAAGACGGCCTGGCGCTCCCGCAGGAGGTCGGGCAGGCGCGTCAGCAGCGCGGCCGGGATCGCGAGGTCTCCCGCGCGCGCTTCCGGCGCGGGACGCGCCGCGCGCGAGCGGGCCGCCCCCGCGAGGGCGATCACGTCGGAGACCGACGTGCGGCCGCAGACGCCGCAGGCCGACCCCATGACGGTCGCGCGCCGCGGAGCGGCCGCCGCGCAGCCCGGGGCGAGCGTCACGACGCGCACGTTCCGGGCGAGCTCGGGGGCGAGGCCCGGCTCCTCGGGCGGCCCGACCGCGAGGACGTCGTCGATCCCCTGGATGACGCCCTCGCCGTAGAGGAGGCCGACCGCGAGGTCGTCGTCGTCGCCGGGCGTGCGCATCGTGACGACGAAGCGCGAGGCGGGGCCGCGTTCCTCACGGAGCCGGATCTCGAGCGGCTCCTCCGCGGTGAGGGAGTCCCGGTCGCGCCGCGCCGCGTCGCCGTCGCGGCGGACGACGTGCACGGAAACCGAGGCGTCGCGGTGCGCGGGGGCCATCGACCCTAGCCTACACTCCGGCGTGCGCGCGGGCCGGGACCTCGCCGACATCACGAAGGCCGAGCTCCTCGTCATGAACGCCGACGGGACACTTCGCTCCCGCGAGAGCGGCGCCCTGCTCGAGACGGCCTGACGCGCGGCGCCTACTGGCCCCGGCGCAGGACGAAGAAGAGCCCGACGAGGAGCAGGGCCGCCCCCGCGAGGCGCGACGACGTCACGGGGATCCTCCTCAGGCCGAGCAGCCCGAAGTGGTCGAGGACGAGCGCGGCGAGGATCTGTCCGGCGATCAGGAGGGCCATGAGGCCGAGCGAGCCGATCCGGGGCGCGAGCACGACGGCCGTCGTGATGTAGCCGGCGCCGAGGACGCCGCCGGTCCACGCCCACCAGGGAACGGTGGCGAGGGACGCGCCCGCCCAGGACGGAGAGGCGGCGGCCACGATGCCGACGAGCACGAGCGTCCCGACGCCGAACGAGAGGAGTGCGACCTGGAAGGGTGACGCCACGGCCTGTCGCAGGCGGGCGTTCACGACCGCCTGGACGGCGGTCATCGCGCCCGCGCCGAGGCCGAGGACGAGGAGCAGCGCCTTCGACATGAGGCGCGGATTATAGGAGCGCCGGGGCCCGCGTCCCCCGGGTCGCCGCGACCCGTCGGCTAGACTCGCGAACGTGAGCGAGTCCGAGCCCGGGCCGGGCGGATTTCAGGCGTTCTCCTCCCGCCTCCGGGCCCTCGGCGCCACGGTTTCCGCGCGCCTCAAGGCCTTCGGCGCCGCGGTCGCGCGCCGGCTCGGCCGCATTCCGCGGCCCGTCCTCTTCGCGTTCGGCGCCACCGCCGCGCTCCTCGCCGTGGCGGCGGTCGTCGTCGTCCTCTATTTCTCCCGGGTCGTGTCGAAGACGATGGACGGCCGGCGCTGGAGCCTCCCGACGCGCCTCTACTCGGACGTCTGGGTCGTGCGGCCCGGTGACGCCCTCGCCCCGGACGACGTGACCCGCCGGCTCGCGCGCCTGCGGTACGCCGAGGTCGGCAAGCCGCCGCTCGAGCCCGGGCAGTACGCGCTCTCGCCGGGGCGGATCACCGTCGCCGTGAACGACCGGGAGACGGCGTGGGGGCGCACGCCGGGCGTGGCCGCGGTCCTCGAGTTCTCGGGCCGCCGCGTCGCGTCCGTGCGCCGGGCCGAGGACGGCGCGCCCCTCCCGGACGTCGTCTTCGAGCCGGAGGTCGTCGGGACCGTCTTCGACGAGAAGATGCAGGACCGCACGCTCGTGACGCTCGAGCAGGTGCCGAAGGTCCTCCTCGACGCGATCCTCACGACGGAGGACCGCGACTTCTTCACGCACTCCGGGATCTCCCCGCGGCGCCTCGTCGGGGCCGTCCTGCAGAGCATCACCCGGCGCGCGGGCGTTCGCGGGACGTCGACCCTGACGCAGCAGCTCGCCAAGAACATGTTCCTCACGCCCGAGCGCACGCTCAAGCGCAAGGCCGTCGAGGCCCTGATGGCGGTCATTCTCGAGGCGAAGTACTCGAAGAACCAGATCCTCGAGGCGTACCTCAACGAGATCTACCTCGGCCAGCGCGGCTCGGTCTCCGTGACGGGGGTCGAGGAAGCCTCGCGCTTCTACTTCGGAAAGAGCGTCTCGCGCCTCGAGCTGCCCGAGGCCGCCATGCTCGCCGGCCTCATCTCGTCGCCGGGCAAGTACTCGCCCTTCCGGAACCCCGAGAACGCGCGGCAGCGGCGCGCGGTCGTCCTGAGGGGGATGCTGGAGCAGAAGAAGATCGACAGGGCGGCGTTCGACGCCGCGAACGCGGCGCCGCTCACGCGGATCGCGTCGCCTCCGACGGGCGTCGTCGCGCCCCACTTCGTGGACTTCGTGCTGAACCAGGCGAAGGAGATCCCGGGCTTCTCGAAGGAGGACGGCTCCTCGATCTACACGACGCTCGATCCCGACATGCAGCTCTCCGCGCAGGCCGCGGTCCACAAGGGGCTCGAGGAGCTCGAGAAGCGGTTCCGTCGCCTGCGCTCCCGCGACGAGGAGAACCAGCTCCAGGCGGCCCTGATCGCCCTGGACCCCTCCACGGGTTCCGTCCGGGCGCTCGTCGGAGGGCGCGACTACCAGGTCTCCCAGTTCAACCGCGTCGTGCAGGCACGCCGCCAGCCGGGCTCGCTCTTCAAGCCGTTCGTCTACCTGACCGCGTTCGGCAAGCGCGACCTCGTCCCGCCGATCACGCCCGCGTCGCTCTACGTCGACTCGCCGATCGCCCTCGTCTGGGGGAAGGGCGAGGACGAGACGTGGTCGCCGAAGAACTACGACGGGCAGTACCGCGGCACGATGACGGCCCGGCAGGCCCTCGAGCAGTCCATCAACATCCCGACGGTCCGCATCGCGGTCACCGCGACGGCGCCGGGGCGGACGCTCCTGCCCGACATCGTCGAGACGGCGCGCCGCGCCGGGATCTCGTCGCCGCTCAAGCCGTATCCGTCGCTCGCGCTCGGCGCGTTCGAGACGAGCCCGATGGAGATCGCGGCCGCCTACTGCACGTTCGCGAACGGCGGGTTCCGCGTGAGGCCGAACGCGCTCGTCGGCCTCGTGACGCCGTCGGCCCGCCGCATGGAGTCGGAGGACACGCCGATCGTGCGCGCGGCGGACGCCGACGCCGTGTCGGTGCTGGACTCCGTCCTGCGCGGCGTCGTGGACCGCGGGACGGGCGCGTCGGCCCGGCGCCTCGGCGCGCAGGGGATCTTCGCGGGCAAGACGGGGACGACGAACGACGGGCGCGACGCGTGGTTCGTGGGCTTCTCCCCCCGCCTCCTCGTGGCCGTGTGGGTCGGGTTCGACGACAACCGCGGCCTCAACCTCTCGGGCTCGACGGCGGCGCTGCCGATCTGGGCGGACTTCGTGCGCCGCCTTCCGACGCACTGGTTCGAGACGCCGTTCCCCAGGACGCCCGGCGTCGTCACGGCCTCGATCGACCCGACGACCGGCCTCCTCGTGACGGAGGAGTGCCCGGCGTCGCTCGACGAGGTCTTCCTCGAGGGGACCGAGCCGAAGCAGCGCTGCCCGCACGGAAGCGGCGGGGTCGTCCCGGGCCCCGGCATCGGCGAAACGGGCAACTTCTGAGGCTGACGCTCCCGCCCCTCGACCTCGACCTCGTCGTGCGCAGCCACGGCTGGTACGACCTGCCGCCGTTCCAGTGGGACGCGGAGAGGCACGGCTGGGATTCAGTTTTCTTAGAAGGTGAATACCCCGTGCAGGTCGCGAGGCAGCGCGCGTCGAGCGGGCTCGTCGCAACGGCAACGGCGGCGCGCCTTCGGCGGTGACTTCTTCGAAGGGTGAAGAGGGAAGTGGCGGCGCAACCCGAAAGGCCGGCCTGGCAGGCGTCGCTCCGACCGCGGGCGAGCGGCAATTACCATTCGAAGAAAATCTTCGGGTCTCTTCGAACATTCCATCTCGAGGCGCGGTCCGCCGCGCGCTGGATCGGGTCTTCGATCTTCAAGCAGACCTTTCTTCCTTCCATTCTCTCTGCGCCGGCGATCCCCGCTTCGCGTGGATCGCGCGGCGCGGGGCGGGGCGGATCCTGCGCGCGCCGACGCTGTTCGAGGACGCCGTGAAGGTCCTCGCGACGACGAACTGCACGTGGGGTCTCACGAAGGTCATGGTCGGGAACCTCATCGAGCGGTTCGACCGGGGCGGCGCCTTTCCCGACGCGGCGTTCGTGGCGGGCCTGAGGTCCCGGGACCTCGAGAAGCTGAAGTTCGGCTACCGGGCGCCCTACCTCGCCGCGTTCGCCGACCGGGTCGCCTCCGGCGCGCTCGACCTCGCGCGCTGGGAGGACGCCTCCCGCACGGCCGAGGACGTCGAGGAGGAGATCCGCGGCGAGAAGGGCTTCGGCCCGTACGCGGCCGACACGCTCGGACGGCTGCTCGGCCGGCACGGAAAGCTCGGCCTGGACTCGTGGTCGCGCAAGAAGGTCTCCGCGCTCCGCTTTCGCGGGCGCCGCGTCCCGGACGGGCGGGTCGCGAGGCTCTATGCCCCGTTCGGTCCCCACGCGGGCCTCGCGTTCTGGCTCGACGTGACGCGCGACTGGCACGAGCAGAAGGAGCGCCTCTGGCCGTGAGGCCGCACCCTCTGCGAAGATGTGAGGGGTGAACGCGTGAAGAGAGTCGTTCTCGTCGGGGCCACGGACGGCCTGGGCCGCGCGCTCGCGGCGGAATACGCCTCGCGCGGCTGCTGGGTGACCATTCTCGGCCGCTCGCCGAAGAAGCTCGACGCTCTCGTCGCGGAGCTCTCCGCGCGCCACCCCGCGGCGACGGTCCGGGGCGTGGTCTGCGACCTCACGGACGCGTCGCGGATCGAGCCGGCGTTCCGCGAGGCGATCGAGGCGGCCGGCCACTGCGATCTCTTCCTCTACAACGCGGGCGTCATGTATCCGGGCGACGGCGTCACGAGCGACGCCGGGCAGGACGCGGAGACGATGCAGGTGAACGCCGTCGCCGCCGTCCGCATGCTCGGCCTGGCCGCGAACTACTTCGCCGCCGCGCGACGCGGGCACCTCGCCGCGATCTCCTCGATCGCGGGCGACCGCGGGCGCAAGGCCAACCCCGCCTACAACGCCTCGAAGGCGGCGCTCACGACGTTCCTCGAGGGCCTGAGGAACCGTCTCTTCCCGTTCGGCGTCACGGTGTCCACGGTGAAGCCGGGTTTCATCGGCACGCGGATGCTCGAGGGGAAGAAGGGTCTCTTCTGGGTCGTTGCGCCCGACGTCGCCGCGCGCACGATCGCGGACCGCCTCGAGAGGCGGCACGAGGTCTTCTACGTGACCCGCCGGTGGGGCCTCTTCGGCCTCGCGCTCCACCACGTCCCGCGCTTCGTCTTCAAGAGGATCGGCCCCCCGTGACCCCCTTCGCGCGCCCCGCCCCCGAACGCGTCGAGGGGTTCGGCCTCTACAACTTCTGCGTCTCGCCCGTCCACCGGCCGGCGTCCGTCGAGGAGCTCGCCGCCGTCCTCGCGGACTGCCGGGCGCGCGGCGAGACGCCCGTCTTCCGGGGCGCGGGGCGCTCCTACGGCGACGCCGCCCTCAACCCGGACGGGCCCGTCGTCGAGCTCGGTCGCCTGAACGCGATCCGCGGCCTGGACGAGGAGACGGGCGTCGTCCGCGCGGGGGCGGGCCTCACGCTCGGCGACCTGTGGAAGGCGTCGATCCCGAAGGGCCTCTGGCCGCCCGTCGTCACGGGCACGATGCACGTCACCCTCGGCGGCGCCATCGCCGTGAACGTCCACGGAAAGAACGGCTGGAAGCGCGGGACGATCGGCGACCACGTCGAGAGCGTCGTCGTGCTCAGGCCGGACGGCCGTCTCGAGGTCGTGCGCGCCGGGACGCCGGAAATGGGAGAGATCCTCGGGAACACGCGCGCCGCGGACCCGGTCGTCGAGGTCGCGCTGCACCTCAAGCGGGTCCGGTCCGGTCATCTCGACGTCGAGGCGTTCGCGACGCGGGACCTCGCAGCCACGCTCGCGGAGCTCGACGAGGCCAAGGACGCCTGGGAGTACGTCGTGGGCTGGATGGATTGCTTCGCCCCGGGCCGCGGCCTCGGGCGGAGCGTCGTCCACGTGGCGAACGAGCACGCGCCCGCGCCCGGGGAGCCGACGGGGCTCTCCGTCGAGGAGCAGGTGGCCGACATCAGGACGGGTCCGCTCCCGGTCCCGCTGCTCCTCCTCGGCCTGAAGCTCACGGCCCGCGGACCGCAGATGCGCCTCGTGAACGCCGCGAAGTTCCTCGCCGGCCGCCTCGCGGGCCGGGCGCGCTACCGCCAGTCCCTCGTCGCGTACTCGTTCCTCCTCGACTATCTCCCGGGCTGGAACGAGGCCTACCGGCCGGGCGGGTTCATCCAGTACCAGCTCTTCGTCCCGAAGGAGAAGGCCGAGGAGGCCTTCTCCCGCGCCCTGGTCCTCCAGCAGGAGGCCGAGGTCGTCTCGTCGCTCGCCGTGATCAAGAGGCACCGCGCGGACGCCTCCCCCCGGGGTTACGCGCCCGACGGGTTCTCGCTCGCCCTCGACTTCCCGGTCACGCGGGGCAACGCGGTCCGCCTCATCCGGCTGTGCCGCGATCTCGACCGCGTCCTCCTCGAGACGGGCGGGCGCGCCTACCGGGCGAAGGACTGCGTCGGGACCGTGGAGCGTCTCGCCGCGGCGCGGCGCGGGCAGGCGGCTTGAGGTCGGCGCCGCTCGCCGCCGCCCTCGCGGCGGCCGTCGCCCTCGGCTCGTGCTCGAACAACGAGACCCCGACCCAGCCGAGCTCCTGCGTGCCGCTCACGGGCCAGTACGCGGGGACGTTCACGGATTCGTGCGGGTCGAAGACGACGGTCGACGTCACGCTCTTCCAGACCGGATGCAAGGTCGTCGCGGACCTGCCCGGCGTCGGGACCCTCACGGGCTCCGTCAGCGGCGCGACGCTCGTCTTCGCCCTCGGCTTTGCGCCCTGCGGCGGGTCGGCGAGCGGCACGATGACGCTCACGCCCGACGGCGGGCTGGCGGGCACGTACTCCGGCCAGGCGACCGGGGGCGGGGCCTGCTGCGGCACCGTGAACGGAGCCGTCGTCCTCGTCCGGAAGTGACCGCCCTAGAAGTACGTGCGGAGGCCGGCCGTCAGGTCCAGCGAGGACGTGCTCCGATCCTCGGCGGACGGCAGAAGGTGAAGGAGGAGCTCGCCGGTCAGCGACGTCCGGGGACTGAAGAACCATTCGACGCCGCCGCCGAGATGCACGCCGAACCGCCCCCGCGTCGATCCGACCGGCGGCGACACGACGTAGACGCCGAGCCCCGCGCGGGCGTAGGGCCGGAGCGCCCCGTGCTCGAACTGGAAGACGGCCGGAGCCGAGGAGCGAGGCCTTGGTGAAGTCGTCCGCGAGGTCCGTCGACGAGCTCGTGTAGCCCGCGGAGGCACGGATCGCGAGCAGCCGCGCGACGTAGTAGTCGAACGAGCCGTCGACCGTCCATCCCGTGGAGTACCCGGAGCCGAACGGAAACGTCGCTCCCGCATCGAAGCCTGCCGCGAAACGCCCCTTCTCACCGGCGGCGGGGGTGACCTGAGAGCGCGCGGGAAGCGCCGCGGCGCCAAGTAGGACGCAGAGGACGAGCAGTTTTTTCACCATGCCCGCGCCCCATGCGAATCCCGGGCCCGACCGCTCCGAAGCGTCTGCATCATGGGGAGGCGTTGCGCCGGCGCGTACAATGGCCGCGATGCGACGGGTTCTCCTTCTCGCCTTGCTGGCGGCGGCCCTGGTGTCGGCGCCCGCGGCACGGCTCGCGGCGGCCGCACCCTGCGGGGGCGCCGCGAACATGGACTGCTGCGCCGGCATGGGTGACGAGGGCGCTCCGCCCTGTCACTGTTCCCTGAAGCCCGTCCTGCCGGCTCCCGCGGCGATCGACGCCGCACACGCTGCGCACGTCGTCCTGGCCGAGGCGCCGCTCGCGGCGGTCGCGGCCGAGGCCCCGGTCGCCGCGAGCGGCCCGGTGCGCGTCGCGCCGCGCGCGCGCTCGGCGCCGCTGCACCTTCTCCTCTCCGTCCTCCTCGTCTGATCCCTCGTCGAGCGTTTCTCCCCGCCGCGCCGAAGGCGCGGCTCCGTGAGGCGTTTCTCGACGAGGTGGTCGAATGGTTGAAGAGAAGAAGAGAGAAGAATTTCTTAGAAGGTCCCGAGCCAGGACGGGCGTTGCGTTCGCTTCGTGGGGGCGCTCTGCGTTTCGCGTCCTTTGTCCGGCGGTCGTGCTCGCGATGTGCGCCGGCGACGACTCGAGCCGAGGCCATTCTCTCCTCATTCGCAGAAATTCCCCCGGCGGGCGCCGCGTCCGCGGCGCCCGCCCCCGGCGCGCCCGCGGATGCGGGCGCGGGCTCCGCGCCTTCCGCGTCGGCGGAGGCCGACGCGCTCGTCGCCGAGGCGCTCGCGAGGAACCCGGAGCTCGCCGCCGCCCGGCGCGAGGCGTCGGCGCTCGCGGCGCGGGCGCCCGCGGCCGGCGTCCTGTCCGATCCGATGCTGTCCGTCGGGTACGAGAACGACGGAACCGCGATCTCTCTCGGCACCGAGCCGATGTCGCGCCTCATCTTCGGCGTCCAGCAGGCGTTCCCGTTCCCGGGAAAGCTCGGCGCGGCGGAGAAGGTCGCGAACGCCGACGCCGCCCGGACGCCGGTTCCGGCCCGAGCGCGACGGCTCTCGCCCTGGCCGGCGCCGTGCGGCGCGCCCACGCGGACCTCCTCGAGGCCCGCGAGGACCAGCGTCTCGTCGACGAGCAGATCGACACCTGGAAGCAGATCGACGAGACGATCCGGGCACGTTACGCGGCCGGAATGGGAACGCAGCAGGACGTCCTGCGCGCGCAGAGCGAGAGGACGCGCCTCCTTCAGCAGCGTCGGCGCGACCAGGCCGCCGAGGAAGAGGCGATCGCGGAGCTCCGGCGCCTCCTCGACCTTCCGCCGGATGCACCCGTCGCGGCGGCGGCCCGTCTGATCCCCGGCGCGCCGCTCGACGGTTCCTGACCGGGATCAGGCGCTCGCGAAGGCTCTCGACGGCGACGCCCGAGATCCGCGACGCCGCGCGCGCTGCGCGAGCGCTCGCGGCTCGCGGCCGACCTCGCGAAGCGCGGGACGCAGCCGGACTTCGTCGCGTCGGCGGCGTACATGAACCGCGGGTCGCTGCCGCTCATGTGGTCGGTCGGCGTGGGCGTCTCGGTGCCGCTCTTCGCGGGCGCCCGGACGCGCCCGCTCGTCGCCGAGGCCGAGGGGCTCGCGGAATCCGCGGCCACGACGGAGACCGCTCTCAAGGCGATCGCGCGCGCCCGCACGGAGGCACGCCTCGTCCGGATGCGGCAGCTCGCGGACGAGGCGCGGCTGGACTCCGAAGGCGTTCTCGTCCAGGACCGGCTCTCGGTGGACGCCGCTCTCGCGAGTTACCGCACCGGAGCCGTGCCGTTCGTGACCGTCCTCGAAGCGCTCGGCACCTTCTACCAGGACCGGCGCGCCGCCGTCGGACGGCTGGCGGGCTTCCTGAGGGCCGACGCCGACCTCCGGGAGTACGCCCTCGACCGCACGGCGGCCGAGCGGGCGTCGCTCGACGGCGCCGCGCGCGTCGAACGGCGCCGGAATGTAGGAGACGAAGATGAATTTTCTTAGAAGGATCCCGTCCCTGCCGGAACCGTCTCTCGCGCGACGAGCCGCTCGGATGCGGGTCGCGCTTGCATCACCTTCGAAGAAATCTTCGCGTCCTCGCGGCCTGGCCGGCGTCGCTTGCTGCTCGGCCTCGCGGCCGGCTGCGGAAGCAAGCCGTCCACCGCGGCGCCGCCGCCCGACGACGCGTCGGCCGCGAAGGCGCGCAGAAGTGGCAGTGCCCGATGCATCCGCAGGTCGTCAAGGACAAGCCCGGCGACTGCCCGATCTGCGGCATGAAGCTCGTACCGATCGAGGAGCCCTCCCCGGTACCGCCTCCACGGCGACGCCGGTGAAGGCCGCCGGCGGCGAGCGGAAGATCCTCTTCTACCGCTCGCCCATGGGGACGGGCGAGACGTCACCCACACCCCGGAAGGACTCGATGGGCATGGACTTCGTGCCCGTCTACTCCGACGAGGCCGATGCAGGGTCGGGACCCTCGGGACCCGAAGGCCTCGCCACCGTGACCATCGACGCCCGCAAGCAGAGCCTGCTCGGGATCAAGACCGCGACCGTCACCCGGGCACCGTTCGGGACCTCGATCCGGACGACGGGGCGGGTCGCCGCAGACGAGCGCCGCGTCCATCACGTCCACACGCGCTACGAGGGCTTCGTCGAGCACGTCACCGCGGACTTCACGGGCAAGTACGTGACGAAGGGCGAGGTCCTCGCCAGGATCTACAGCCCGGAGCTCTACGCGACGCAGGAGGAATACCTTCTCGCCCTCAAGGCGTCCCGCTCGCTCGGTCCGTCCTCGGTCCCGTCCGTCGCGCAGGGAGGCCGTGAGCTGCTCGACGCGGCGCGCCAGCGGCTGCTCCTGTGGGAGATCACGCCGGCCGACATCGCGGAAATCGAGAGGCGGGGCGAGCCGATCCGCGCGATGCCCGTCTACGCGCCGATCTCGGGGTACGTCACGGGACGCACGGCGTACCACGGGATGAAGGTGATGCCGGCCGACACGCTCTTCGACATCCTCGACCTCTCGGAGGTCTGGGTGCTCGCGGACGTCTACGAGTACGAGCTCCCGCGCGTCTCGCTCGGCGAGAAGGCGACGGTCACGCTCGCCTACTGGCCCGACCGCTCCTGGAACGGCACCGTCTCGTACATCTACCCCGCGGTCGACGAGAAGACGCGCACGGTGAAGGTGCGGATCGGGCTGGCAAATCCGAAGGGCGAGCTGAAGCCCGAGATGTTCGCGGACGTGACGATCCACGGGCGGACGCGCGAGGTCCTGCAGGTCCCGGACGACGCGGTCCTCGAGAGCGGCACGCGGAACATCGTCTTCGTCTCCCCGGGCGAAGGAAAGCTCGTGCCGCGCGAGGTCGCGGTGGGCGATCACGGCTCGGGCGTCGTGGAGATCCGCAGCGGCCTGAAGGAGGGCGAGGTCGTCGTCCGGGGCGCGAACTTCCTCGTGGACTCCGAGTCGCGGCTCAAGGCAGCCCTCTCGGCGATGGGAGCCGGGAAATGATCCGGCGGATCATCCGGTTCTCGGCCGAGAACAAGTATCTCGTGATCGCGATCTACGCGATCGTCATCGTCCTCGCGATCGGCGTCATCAGGAGGACGCCGATCGACGCCATCCCCGACCTCTCGGACACGCAGGTCATCGTCTTCTCGCGCTGGGACCGCAGTCCGGACATCCTCGAGGACCAGGTCACGTATCCGATCGTGGCCGCGCTCCTCGGCGCCCCGAAGGTGAAGACGATCCGGGGCTTCTCGGACTTCGGTTTCTCGTACGTCTACGTCATCTTCGAGGACGGCACGGACATCTACTGGGCGCGCTCGCGCGTCCTCGAGAAGCTCTCGACGATCCAGTCGCGCCTGCCCGCCGGCGTGAAGACCGAGCTCGGGCCGGACGCCACGAGCGTCGGCTGGGTCTACCAGTACGCGCTCGTCGACGAGAGCGGGAGGAACGCGACCGACGACATTCGCTCGTACCAGGACTGGTTCCTGAGGTACGCGGTCCAGTCCGTGCCGGGCGTGGCGGAGGTCGCGAGCGTCGGCGGCTTCCAGAAGCAGTACCAGGTCACGCTGGACCCGAACACGCTCGCGGCGTACGGCGTGCCGCTCGAGTCGGTCGTGGAGGCGATCCGGAAGAGCAACAACGAGGTCGGCGGCCGCCTCATCGAGTTCTCGGGGCGCGAGTACATGGTCCGCGGCCGCGGTTACCTCAAGACCGTCGACGACATCGGCAAGATCGTCGTCAAGACGAACGAGCAGAGGAACGCCGCTGACGGTCGCGGACATCGGAAACGTGTCGCTGGGACCGGAGATCCGCCGAGGGATCACCGATCTCGACGGAAAGGGCGACGCCGTGGGCGGCATCGTCGTGATGCGCAGCGGCGAGAACGCGCTGGACGTGATCGACCGGGTCAAGGCGCGCCTGAAGGAGATCGAGCCCTCTCTCCCGTCGGGCGTGAAGATCGTCACGACGTACGACCGGTCCGACCTCATCAAGCGCTCCGTCGACACGCTCCGGTCGAAGCTGATCGAGGAGATCATCGTCGTCTCCCTCGTGATCCTCGTCTTCCTCTGGCACGTTCCGAGCGCGATCGTCCCCATCGTGACGATCCCCATCTCCGTGATCCTGGCGTTCATCCCGTTCAACGCGATGGGCCTCGACATCAACATCATGTCGCTCGGCGGCATCGCGATCTCGATCGGCATCCTCGTGGACGGCGCGATCGTGGAGGTCGAGAACGCCTACCACAAGCTGCAGCAGTGGAACGACGGCGGCCGGCCGGGGGACTTCCACAAGGTCCGGCTCGAGGCGCTGATGGAGGTCGGGCCCCTCCGTCTTCTTCTCGCTCCTCGTCATCGCCGTCGCGTTTCTCCCGGTCTTCACGCTCGTGGACCAGGAGGGCAGGCTCTTCAAGCCCCTCGCGTACTCGAAGAACCTCGCGATGGCGATCGCGGCGTTCCTCGCGATCACGCTCGATCCGGCGATCCGGATGCTGTTCGCGCGGATGGACGGCTTCTCGTTCCGTCCGAAGTGGCTGGCCTGGCTCGTCAACCAGGTCGCGGTGGGGAAGTACTACGCCGAGGAGAAGCATCCCATCAGCGTCGTCCTCCACCGTCTGTACGAGCGGCCCTGCAGGGCCGTGCTGCGGCATCCGAAGACGACGATCGCGATCGCCCTCCTCGCGATGCTCTCGACCGTGCCCGTCTTCCTGAAGCTCGGGTCCGAGTTCATGCCGCCTCTCTACGAGGGCTCGATCCTCTACATGCCGACGACGCTGCCCGGGATCTCGGTGACCGAGGCGGAGCGCCTGCTTCAGGTGCAGGACCGCATCCTGAAGTCGTTCCCGGAGGTGGAGCGCGTGTTCGGCAAGGCAGGCCGCGCCGAGACGTCCACGGACCCCGCGCCGTTCTCGATGATGGAGACGACGGTTCTCCTCAAGCCCGATTCCGAGTGGCGGAAGAGGGAACGCTGGTACTCCTCGTGGGCGCCGGGCTGGCTGGCCGGCGTCTTCCGCCACGTGTGGAGCGACCACATCTCGCACGAGGAGCTCGTGGACGAGATGGATCGGGCCCTGAGGATTCCGGGGACGACGAACGCGTGGACGATGCCCATCAAGGCGCGCATCGACATGCTGTCCACGGGGATCCGCACGCCCATCGGCATCAAGGTCTTCGGCGCCGACCTCAAGGAGATCGAACGGATCGGCGCGGAAGTCGAGGCCGCCGTGAGGGCCGTTCCGGGCACGCGCTCCGCCTTCGCCGAGCGCGTGGCGGGCGGTTACTTCATCGACTTCGACCTCGACCGGGATGCTCTCGCGCGGGTTGGCCTCACCGTGGACGACGCGAACGCGGTCATCATGACGGCGATCGGCGGTGAGACGGTCACGACGGTGATCAAGGGCCGCGAGCGCTACTCGGTCAACGTCCGCTACTCGCGCGAGCTGCGCGAGGACCTCGACCGCCTCGCCCGCGTCCTCGTCCCGACGCCGTCGGGCGCGCAGGTTCCGCTCGGCCAGCTCGCGGCGATCCGCAAGGTGAACGGACCCGCCATGATCCGCAACGAGAACGGCCTCCTGGCGGGGTACGTGTACGTCGACTTCGACACGTCGAAGGAGGACGTCGGCGGTTACGTGGAGAAGGCGAAGGCGGCCGTCGCCTCGAGCGTCAAAGTGCCTCCGGGATATACGCTGGTGTGGAGCGGCCAGTACGAGAACATGCTCCGCGTCAAGGAGCGCCTCAAGGTCGTCATCCCCGTCACGCTCGTCCTCATCTGGCTCCTCATGTACGCGAACACGAAGTCGGCGATGAAGACGATGATCGTCCTCCTGGCCGTTCCGTTCTCGATCATCGGCGCCGTGTGGTTCCTGTACCTCCTCGGATACAACATGTCCATCGCGGTCTGGGTCGGGATGATCGCCCTCATGGGCCTCGACGCCGAGACGGGGATCTTCATGCTGCTGTTCCTCGACCTCGCGCACGCCGAGGCAAAGGCGAAGGGGCTGCTCCGGAATCGCGCCGACCTCATCGAGTCGATCATCCATGGAGCGGTGAAGCGGGTGCGGCCGAAGGCCATGACCGTCTGCGCGGCCTTTTTCGGCCTGCTTCCGATCATGTGGTCGACGGGCGCGGGCGCCGACCTGATGAAGCGCATCGCGGCGCCGATGGTCGGCGGCCTCGTGACGTCCTTCGCGCTGGAGCTCCTCGTCTACCCGGCCGTCTACATCCTCTGGAAGGAGAGGGAGCTGCCCGCCGAGGCGTGACTCAGGGCCGGACGACGAAGCCGTTCTTCCGGAAGACGGCGGCGGCCGCCGGGCCGGAGAGGTAATCGAGGAACGCGCGCGCGGCGGCAGGCGACGGAGCGTCCTTCAGGAGCGCGAACGGGTAGGAGATCGCGGGCGCCTCGCCCGCCGGAGCCGTGAAGGCGACCCGGACCTTCTTCGAGGCCCTGGCGTCCGTCGCGTAGACGACGCCGGCGTCGGCGTCTCCCGACTCGACGGCCGCGAGGGCGGCCCGGACGTTCTCCGCGGGAAGCACGCGCGGTGCGATCGCGGTCCAGACGCCGGCCTTCTCGAGCCAGGCCGTCGCGTAGACGCCCGCCGGGACGGCGCGCGGGTCGGCGAGGGCGAGGCGCTTCACGGGTGGGCCGGCCAGATCGCGTGCCGACGAGAGCGCAAGCCGCGCGTCCGCGCGGACCACGACCGCGAGCTCGTTCGAGAGGACGCTCCGCCGCGTGCCGGGGACGACGAGTCGGTCCTTCTCGAGCGCGTCCATCTGGGCGTCGTCCGCCGAGAGGAAGAGGTCGGCGGGCGCCCCCGAGAGGATCTGCCGGGCGAGGATGTTCGAGCCGCCGAAGTTGAAGACGACGCGGTGCCCGGTCGCCGCCTCAAAGGCGGGAGCGATCTGGCGCAGCGCGTCCGTCAGGCTCGCGGCCGCGAAGACGGTGACGTCGGCCGCGGCGAGGGGTCGCGCCGCGGCCGCGAGGATCAAGAGAGAGACGATCGAAAGCGTCCGCCGCACGTCGATATATTTACATGAGGAGATCGGGCCTCAGAAGACGTATTTCAGGCGACCCGCGAACGTGCGCGGGGGGATCACGTGCGTCCCCCCGAACGTGGACTGGAAGTTGTAGAGGCCCTTCTCGTCGAAGGCGTTCAGGAGATCGAACTGGAGCTCGACGGGGACCCCGTACGACTGGAGGCGCGCGCCGAGGGAGAAGCTCCAGACCGTACGGGACGCGACGTGCTGGGGGTCCTGGTCGAAGTGGATGTACGGGAAGGCGTACGCGGTGTCCGGGCTCGAGAGGACGTCCGCGGGGGCGCCCGCGTCCGTGACGAGACCCGAGTCGTAGCGCTGCGTCACGCCAGCCCAGAGGCCCGTGTGGCCGAGGTCGTAGAAGAGCCCGACCTGCTCCTGGATGTCCTGGTCGTGGTCGATGACGAAGCACCCGCCCTGGAAGGAATCGAGGGCGTCCGAGGACGAGGAAGAGGCCGCCGACGAACGGGTTGCAGTATCGCGCGACGACGTGCCCGACCGAGGCGTACCCGCGCAGCCCCCCGAGGACGGGGGCGAGGTCGAGGCGCAGGTTCCAGCCCTGGAGGTAGCGCGGTCGCAAAGTTGAGAGGGAAGACGATGCCCGTGTTGAAGAACTGGTCCTGGTCGGCCGCGTTCTGGACGCGGCGGTACCAGAGCGAGCCGTCGAACCGCAGCTTCGAGCCCGAGGCCCTGCTGGATCGCCGACGTTCCACGCGTCGTGCCGCTCGGAGAGGTTGTAGAGCTGGCCGCCGCCGAGCTGCTGGCGTGTCCTGGATGTCGGGAGGCGTGATCGAGCGCCGCCTCGTGCCGACGACGAGATCAGGATGTTCTCGTACTCGGGCGTGATGAACATCCGGTTGTAGGAGGCGCGGAAGACGGTGTTCGTCGCCTTGAGGAGGTAGGCGATGCCGATCCGCGGAGCTGGACCTGGTTCTCGGACTCGAAGAGGTCGTTGTGGTCGTAGCGGACGCCGACGTTCACGGTCAGGTCGTTCCAGCGGATGTCGTCCTGGACGAACGCCGCGAGGTACGTGCCCGTGTTCGAGCCGGAGAATTCGAACGGGCTGTCCGCCGCGCGTTCCGTCGTACGGCACGAGGTTCGGGTTGTAGCCGTCCGCGTTCGGGTCGTTGAACGCGGGGTCCGTGATCAGGAACGAGAACTGCTCCTTGATCGGGAAACGCTTGACCTGCACGCCGGCCTTGAGCTCGTGGACGCCCAGCGACCTTCGAGACCGCCAGGTTGACGCCCTGGTTCGCGAGCGAGCGGTTCTGGGACGCCTCGACGGGCGTGTCGAACGGGGACGAATAGAGCGTGAGCCGATTGTCGCGAGCGTAGAGCTGGCCGTCGAGGATGAGCCCGTCGCCGAGGATGTTCTGGTACCCGAGGTTCAGGTTCCAGTCGTTCGAGACGACGGTCTGGTCCTGGCCCGCGGCCTCCTGCGACGGCAGGTTCGTGACGTCGCGGTCCGTGCGGCCGATGTTCCCGGTCAGGCGCCAGTTGCTCGTCCCGTCTCGCCGAGACCGAGTCCAGCCGCAGGAAGCCGCGGACCGTGTTCCCGACGTTGTGGAGAGTTGTCGAAGGAGACGGGGTCGAGAAAGCGGTCCGAACGGGAGCCGTCGACGCTCGCGAACCACCCGAAGCGGCTGTCGCCGCCGCCGGCGGCGACCGAAGCCGAAGCCTGTCTTGAAGCTGCGCCCCGCCCGACCGACACGTCGCCCTTGACGCCGTTCGTCCCGAGGCCCGAGCGCGTCGTCAGGTTGATGACGCCGTTCGCCTTCTCGCCGTACTCGGCGGGGATGCCGCCCGTGACGATCTCGATCCCTTCGGCCACGCCGGGGTTGAGCGAGTTCGAGAACGTGATGCCGACCTGGTCGCCGATCGGCTGGCCGTCGATCACGAGGAGCTGCTGCGAGTGGCCGCCCTGGAAGTGGTAACGGCCGTTCTCGTCCGCGAGAAGCCCGGCGTCGACGTCACGATCGACTCGAAGGCGCGGCCCGGCATCGCGGCGGGGGAGCGCTGGATGAGCGACTTGTCGATGTCGACGTGCGTCATGGATGTGTCGCTCTCGAGCTCGACGCCTTCCGCCTCCGCGTGGACGGCCTCCGTCGCGGTCACGCCGAACGTGAGCGCGACGTCCTTCACGACGGCGGCGCTGCCGCGCACGTCGACGTCCGCGTGGTACGGCTGGAAGCCCTGCACCTCGACGGTCAGGTGGTACGGATTCGGGGGGACGTTGTAGAGGAGGTACGTCCCGTCGGCGCCGGTCTTCGCCTCCTGCCGGTGGCCGGAGATGTCGTTGACGAGGACGACGACGACGGCCGCCATCGGCTTGCCGTCCGGGCCGGTCACGCGCCCGCGGACCTGGCTCGCGGTCGTCGCGGCAAGCGCGCGAAGAGAGAACGCGAGAGAGCGACGAGAACGAGGAACAAATGGACGAAATCGAACACGCGGCGCTTCGCGCCGTTCTGAGAATGAACATGGCTCGAGCCTCCTGGTGGTGCGCGACGTGAGCGCATCGGCATCCCGGCAAAGGGCCGGTGGCCTCCCGCCGCTCGGCGGGAATTCACCTTCTAAGAAATTTCTTTCTTCGGGTGGGGTCGGCTACGCGGCCGTAGCGGCAGGAGGAGAGCGGCCGGGAAGCTCGGGGAGGGCGGGAGCGGGCGCCGCGCGCTCGACGTCGAGCGCGAGCGCGAGGCGGATCTGGGGCGGGATCAGGAAGACGGGCGCGGCCGCGGGCGGCAGGAGGTTCGCCGACCGCGCAGGCCGCGCAGGGGTGCTCCTTCTCCGGGACGAACGGGGCGTGCGCGGGGTGGTCCGGCGGGAAGAAGAACGTCCCCTTCGAGAGGACCTCGAAGCCGTCCACGTGCGCGAACGCGCCGCCCACGAGGAGCGGCGCGAGCGCCGCGAGGACGAGGATCGCGAAGCCGCCGTTTCGTCATCGGCGATGAGATTCTATCTCATCAGAAGAGGACCGTCAGCCCGACGTTCACGTTCGCGCGCTCGGTCTGATCGCCGTAGAGGCTCTTCACGACCGGGATCTGGACGCCGACGCGGCCGAGGATGCCGCCGCCGAGGTCGAGGACGACGCGCGGCGTGACGTAGACGAGGTCGCCGCCCGTGTTCGGGTCGCGGTTGCCGTCGCCGTCCACGACGTCCTGCTCGGCGTGCCGCCAGTTCGCCTCGAGGACGGCGTCGACGACCGCGCCGAGCTTCCTCTCGTACGCGAGGTTCGCGGTCGTCGTCCGGCCGTACCGGTAGTCGTCGTCGTTCGTTCCCGTCCGGCGGTACTGGAACGAGGCGAACACGGAGGACTGCGGGTCGAGGAGGACGACGGCCGAGAGTCCGCCGTAGACGTCGGTCGCGCCGGTTCCCGACTGCGCGTGCTCGTCGAGGCGCTCCCCGTTCTCGGACAGGTCGTTCCGCCCCCACGGCGTCTTGACGCCGGCGACGAGGGACACCCACGCCCGGCGGCCGAGGCCGGGCGCGGGGTCCGAGGCCCAGACGCGGAAGAGAGCGGTGAAGTCCGGGTCGGAGAGTCCGGTGGTGTTCGTCGTCTCCCGCCGTCCGCGTCCGTTTCCGTGAGGTGCCGGACGCTGTAGGGAATCCGCCCGACGATCGTGAACGTCTCGCCGAACGAGTACGCCGCGCTCAGCGTGAACCGGTTCTCGATCTCGGCGTCGCTTCCCACGATCTCGGTCGACCCGATCTCGGAGACGCCCTGCTCCTTGTCGAAGCGCTCCCAGTCGAGCGCGAGGCGAAAGCGGCCGGGCGTGTAGATCGCGGCGCCGAGCGCGTTGAAGGTCGGATCGCCGCAGCGGCAGATCGAGCACGCCGAGGCGCGCGGCGCGACGGCCGCGGAAAGAAACAGCAACACCGCGCAGAGCGACCCTCGATCTGGACATCGGCCGCGGAGTTCTAGCGGCTCGTCGAACGTCGGCGCGCGCGGCGAGCGCGGGCGCGGCGGCGGGCCGGCTTCGATCCCAGCGCCGCGAGCGTCCTCCTCGCCTCGTCGGCGTAGAGGACGTGGAAGCGCGGGTCGAGCTTCAGGGCGCGCCCGAGGTGGCGGCGGGCGCCGGCCGCGTCGCCCGCCGCGCGCGCGATCTCGCCCGCGTGGAACTCGAGGAGAGGGTCGACGGTGCCGCGCGCGAGCGCCTGCCGCATCGGCTCGACGGCCTCGGCCGCGCGCCCCGCGCGGTAGAGGGCCCACGCGTAGGCGTCGTAGCCGTAGACGTCCTTGCGGCCCTTCAGCTCGCGCCCGGTCATCGCGAGGCCGCGCGCCGGCTCGCCGTGGTCCGCGAAGTAGAGCGCGAGCGGGCGGTGGACGAGGCGGTGGTTCTCGGGCAGCTTCGCGTCGAGGTCGGCGAGGGCCTTCCGCGCGCGCGCCTCGCCCGCGGCGTCGCCCATCGCGTGGCGGTAGTCGACGAGCGCGGCCCCGACGCCGACCTCGGGCTCGAGCGCGAACGAGCGCTCCGCGAGCCGCGTCGCCGGCTCCCAGAGGCCCTTGCGCGCCGCGATCTCGGCGGCGACGGCGAGGGACGGCGCGTGGTCGGGCACGCGGCGCAGCGCCTCGACGAGCCGGCCCTCGGCCTCGTCGTAGCGGTTCAGCTTGAGGAGGATGCGCGCCGACCGCGATCGGCACCAGGCGAAGCCTTCGGGATCGGCGGGCAGGGCCGCGGCGCCCGCGAGATCCATGGACTGGAGCGCGCCCGCGAGATCGCCCGCGATCTCGCGCGCGAGGGCGATGCGGCTGTACGAGGCCGTGCAGGGCCGGCGGGCGGCGAAGCGCTGGTACGCGGCGAAGGCCTCGGGATAGCGGCCGAGGTCGAAGTTCGCGTCGCCGATCGCGCCGTCGAGATCGGGATCGTCGGGCCGCTCCTTCTGGAGGGCCTCGGCCTCGCGCAGGAGCCCCTCGAAGTCGTGGTGGGGGAGGAGGAGCCGGAGCCGGAATTTCCGCAGGTCGTAGTCGCCGGGTGCGGCGTCGAGGCCGGCCTGAACGGCGGCGTCGGCCGCCATCAGGTCGTCGTGAGAGAGCGTCGTGCGGTACCGGGCGTACAGGCGCGCCGCCTCGGCGAGCGGGCCGGTCGCGGCCGGCGCCTGCGCGGAGAGGCGCGGGGCTCCCGCCGCCCCCGCCGGACCCGCGGCGAGAAGGAGGGCGGCCGCCCCCGCCAGGAGCGCGAGCGGCCTGAACGGGCGAAAGGGAGGGTCAGCGCGCATCCTTCGTCGTCCGGATGCGGGCGAGGTCGTCGCGGTCGCGGGCGATGCGGATCTGCTCGGCGAACTCCTCGTCCGAGATGCCTTCGGGGAAGCCTCTGACGCCCGGGTCCTTGATGGCGCGCACCTGCGGCGCGTGGGCGGGAGCCGCCGGGCCCGCGTGCAGGGCCGCGAAGGCGCTCGTCGGAGACCACGTGTAGGGGTAGAAGTACCGGCAGCCGCGCTGCGGGTAGTCGACGCCGTCGCCGAGCTGGCTGTTCGGAGCCTGCGCGTACTTCGGGTTGCCGCCGGCGGCCGGCGGGAGGACGCCGACGATGATCCCGGCGACGGCCCGGAGCTCGATGTCCACGACGTCGTCGCACATCCGGCGGCCGTTCGGGAATCCGGCCGGGTCGCCCCCGAGGTAGCCGAGCCGGCTCGCGGTCGAGAAGGGCGTCGGCGCGACCGCGGTGTTCAGCCGGAGCTGGTCCGAGTAGACCTCGCCGGGGCGCTGCGTGGGCGAGACGCCGAGGAGGCCGGACACGCTGGCCGGAAGGCCCTGGAAGAGCGCGAGCTGGAGGTCGCCGCGCGGGCCGGGCGGCACCGGGATGCCGAACAGCACGTTCATGTAGGTCGCGAGGATCGGGTAGAGCTCGCCCGGGCGTCGTCGCGTCGCCCTTGAAGGCGGCCTCCTGCGCGGGCGTCGAGGCGTTCCACGCGTCCTTGCGGCCGACGCCCACGAGAACCTCGTTCACGAGCGGGTTTCCGAGCCGCGAAACCTGCTGGTACGCGCCCGAGCTCGTGACGGTGCCGTCCGCGTTGATCGTGCGGCTGGAGGGGATGCTGACGGTCGACCACGCCCCGAGGATCGCGGCGGCGTTCGCCGGGTCGGTGACCTGCGCGCCCGTGGACGTGAGCATCGCGATCGGGACCTGGAGGGTCGTCGTGAGGACGGTGTAGCCGTAGAGGGTGTCGCGGCCGCCGCCCGTGGCGCCCACGCCGACGCCGGGCCGGCCGAGGCCGGGGCCCGTCTCGAGGTTCACGGCGTCGAAGATCATCCCGAGGTCGACGAAGAACGGGTCCTGTCGCGGGCCGACGACGACGTGGATCTTGCCGCCCGCGGCGGTCTGGATGCCGTCGGGGAGGGCGGGGTAGTTCGGCGTCGTCTTGGGCCCGATGTTCGGCGGGAGGACCGGCTGGTCCGTGAGAAGGCGCGTCACGTTGCCGGCGGGCGGGTTCGACGCCGGGCCGACGATCCTGTCGAGGGAGTAGGTCTGCGTGACGAGGAGGTTCGGGTCGGTGATCGTCGTGACGCCCGGCAGCGCGTACAGGAACGTGTCCGGCTGCTTGTACGTCGTCTTGAACGTGAAGCGGAACGTGACGTCCTCCACCGCGTCGCCGTCGTTGTCGATCCTGATGTCGTACCAGGCGCCGTCCTGGAACGACGCGAAGTTCGGCCCGCCCTGCGGCTCGATGAGCCCGTAGTAGCAGGACACGAGGTTCACCATCGTCGGATCGTTCGGGTCGCGGAAGAAGTAGAGGTCCGTGTTGTCGAGGCTGGGGTTCTTCGACGTGAACGGGGCCTCGTTGTGGCTCGACGCGAGCGCAGGCGCCGGCGCGAGGGCGGGGAGGAGGAGCGCGACGAGCGCGAGGGCGGTGAGCACACGGGCAGCGGACGTGGCTGGACATGCGGTCTCCTTTCGTTCGAGGATCCGGAACTTCTTCGAAACGTGTGTCGCGCGGCGTGAAGATGGCCGGCCTCGTCTTGTCCTGTTCGTCCCTACGGAGGCCGGTGTCGCTCCGGATCAGCGCGGGCCGGAACGGTGATCCCGGTCAACGTCGACATCGACCCGAGGACAGCACGAAGCGTGCCCGGTAAGATCCGCCCCGGAAGCGCAAGGGGCCCGGTGGCCCTCCTGGTCTTCAAAACCAGCGTGCTCGCTCCGGAAGGGGCGGCGGGTCGGTTCGACTCCGACACGCTTCCGCCAATCCTGTTCGCCGGGCACGGCGCCGTCTCCTCCCGACGCGACGGAGTCCGCGTTTCGGCGCCGCACAAGAATGCCCGGATGACGATATATTCCGCATATCTGCGCGGGCAGCGACCTGCCTGCACGAAAACAAAAGGAGTTCCCCCATGAAGCGTTCGATTCTCACCCTCGCCCTCGCCGCTCTCGTCTCCGTCGGCCTCACGGCCCGCGCCGAGGAGGCCAAGCCCAAGCCGAAGACCGTCACGGAGACGGACTCCATGAAGGTGACGGTCCTCGACATCAACAAGGCCAAGAAGGAAGTGACGGTCAAGGACGAGGCCGGCGACGTCTCCGTCGTCGAGGTCCCGAAGCACTTCACGCTCGAGAAGGTCAAGGTCGGCGACGTCGTCACCCTGACCTACTCGGAATCCGTCACGGTCGCGCTCGCGAAGCCGGGAGAGATGGACTCCGTCTCCGCCAAGAAGACGACGGCCGGCGGCGCCGCCGCCATCACGAGGGTCGTCACGATCACGGCTCTCGACATGGCGGCCCCTTCCGTGACCTTCAAGTCGGACGACGGCAAGAGCCATACGTTCAAGATCCACGACCGCAAGGCCGCCGAGGGGTACAAGGTCGGAGACAAGGTCGCCATCACGTACGCGGGCGCGCTCCACGCCTCCATCGAGAAGAAGTAAGGCGCCCGCCCCGCCCGTTCGCCCCCGGAGGCCTCGCGCCCCCGGGGGCTTTTCGTTTCAGTCGGCCAGCGTGGAGAGGTCGCCCGGGTCCTCGCCCATCTCCTTCGCCTTGAGGTAGCGCCTCACGATCTTTCCGGAACGCGTCTTCGGGAGCGAGGCGACGAGGTCGATGTCGTGCGGCACCGCGATGGGGCCGAGGTCCTGGCGGACGTGGTCCTTGAGGCTGCCGATGAGGCCCGGGCCGGACTGCGCGCTCGCCTTGAGGACGACGAACGCCTTGATGCGCTCGCCCTTGAGCGGCGTCCGGGAGGCCGATGACGGCGCTCTCGGCGACGGCCGGGTGGCGCAGGAGCGATCCCTCGACGTCGGCGGTGCCGATGCGGTGGCCCGCGACGTTCATGACGTCGTCCGAGCGGCCGAGGACGGCGAAGTAGCCGTCGTGGTCGCGCACGGCGATGTCGCCGCACGTGTAGCAGCCGGGGATCGTCTCCCAGTACTTCTCGTAGCGCGCCGGGTCGCCCCACACGGTGCGGAGCATGTACGGGACGGGGCGCCTGAGGACGAGGAGGCCCGCCGTGCCCGTCGGGCAGCGACTTGCCGTCCTTGTCCACGATGTCGGCGGCGACGCCCGGGAGGGGCTTGCCGACCTTGCCGGGCCGCGCCTCGAACGTCGGGCAGCGTGCCGAGGACGGGCGCCGCGATCTCCGTCTGCCAGAAGTTGTCGACGACCATGCCGCCCGACTGCCCGACGAGGTGCTTCTGCGCCCAGAGGTGCGCCTCGGGGTTGAGCGGCTCGCCGGCGCAGGCGATGAGGCGCAGGCGCGAGAGGTCGTAGCGGGCGGGCGCCTCGGCCCCGTGGCTCATGAACATGCGCATCGCGGTCGGCGCCGTGAAGAGGATGTTCACGCCCACGCGCTCGCAGAGCTCCCACGTCACGTCGGCGGACGGGTAGTCCGGCACGCCCTCGCGCGTGAAGACCGTCGCGCCGACCGAGAGCGGCCCGTAGACGATGAACGAGTGGCCGACGATCCACCCGATGTCGGACGTCGACCAGTAGATGTCGCGGTCGCCGATCTGGTAGAAGGCGCGCGCGAGGTACGTGACGCCCACCATGTACCCGCCCACGGTGTGGACGACGCCCTTCGGCGTGCCGGTCGTCCCGGACGTGTAGAGGATGAAGAGGGGATCCTCCGCGTCCATGGGCTCGGGCGGGCAGTGGATGTCCCGCGCGTTCTGGATGTCGTAGAAGTCGTGCTCGCGCTCGCTCTCGAAGGTGACGGGCGCGTCGCCGGGGCGGGAGCCGCGGCGGTGGACGACGACGTGCTCGACGAAGACGAGGTCCCGGACCGCCTCGTCGACCGTGGGCTTGAGCGGGATCTTCTTGCCCCGCCGGAACGTGAAGTCCGTG
Source organism: uncultured Acidobacteriota bacterium (assembly GCA_963776915.1). Classification (GTDB taxonomy): domain Bacteria; phylum Acidobacteriota; class Thermoanaerobaculia; order UBA5066; family UBA5066; genus Fen-183. The sequence goes on from CAVZPE010000020.1 coordinate 70,878, forward strand.
CAGACGACGACCTTCGCGCGGCAGTCCTCGATCCGGGACTTCAGGGCCTGCGTCCCCATCCCCGCGAAGACGACGGAATGGATCGCGCCGATGCGCGCGCACGCGAGCATCGTGACGATCCCTTCGGGGGTGAGCGGCATGTAGATGATGACGCGGTCGCCCTTCTTCACGCCGAGGCGCTTCAGCGCGTTCGCGAAGCGGTTCACCTCGCGGTAGAGGCGGCTGTACGTGTAGGCGTGCTCCTCGCCGTCCTCGCCGACCCACAGGAGCGCCGCCTTGTTGCGCTTGTCGCCGTAGACGTGGCGGTCGATGCACGAGACCGTCGCGTTCAGCTTCCCGCCGAGGAACCACTGGTGGTCCGGCGGGTGGAAGCGGCAGACTTCCTTCCAGGGCTCCATCCACTCGACGGCGGCGGCCTTCTCGGCCCAGAAGTCGTCCGGCGCGAGGAGAGCGTGCTCGCGCTCCACGACGTCGTTGCGGATGACCGCGTCCCGCGCCATCCAGATGGGCGGATGGATCACGTTCTCGTCCTTCGCGAGCTTCTCGATCGCCGCCTGCTGGGACTGCGAGAGGTCGAGTCCGGGCTTCGTCGTCGATTCCGCCGTCATGTGAGGCTCCTTGTCGGGGCTCTGGCCTTCGATCTTAGTCCGCGGCTGCGGGGGTCCCCGCGTGAACCGCCAGTCGAGACCGAGTCGCGTCTGCGTTCAATGAAGCACACGCATCATTCCCGTCTGGCGGGCGGCGGCGCGCCGACCTAGCTTTCACTCATGCGCGCCCTCCGGCTCCATCGCCCCGCGCCCGTCACGAATCGCCCGCTCGTGCTCGAGGAGGTGGCCGATCCCGTCCCGGGCCCGGGCGAGGTGCTCCTCGACGTCTCGTGCTGCGGCGTCTGCCGGACGGACCTCCACGTGGTGGAGGGCGACCTGGCGCCGAAGAAGTCGCCGGTCGTTCCCGGGCACCAGGTCGTCGGGACCGTCTCGAAGGCCGGGGCGGGCGCCGAGGAGCTCCTCGGCAAGCGCGTCGGCATCGCGTGGCTGCACGCGGCGTGCGGCGCCTGCCGGTTCTGCGCGTCGGGCCGCGAGAACCTGTGCCTCGCTCCCGAGTTCACCGGCTGGACCGTGGACGGCGGCTTCGCGGACCTCGCGCTCGCCCGGGCCGATTTCGTGTACGTGCTGCCGGACGGCTTCTCGGACCTCGCGGCGGCGCCGCTCCTGTGCGCCGGGATCATCGGGTACCGCGCGCTGCGTCTCACGGGCCTCGGCGGGCGGGGCGGATTCGCGGGCGCGCGGCTCGGCATCTACGGCTTCGGCGCCGCGGGCCACGTCGCGATCCAGATCGCGCGGGGGCGGGGCGCCGAGGTCTACGTCATGACGCGCGACCGCGAGCGGCACCAGGCGCTCGCCGCCGAGCTGGGCGCCGCGTGGGTCGGCGGCTCCGCCGACCGGCCCCCGGTCCCTCTCGACGCCGCGATCGTCTTCGCGCCGGCCGGCGAGCTGGTCCCGGCGGGCCTCGCCGCGCTCGATCGCGGCGGCGTGCTCGTCCTCGGCGGCATCTCGATGAGCGACACGCCGCCGATCCCGTACGACCTGCTCTGGGGCGAGCGCGTCGTGAGGAGCGTCGCGAACGCGACCCGGGCGGACGGCCGGGAGTTCCTCGCCGAGGCGGCGCGGCTCGCCGTGCGCACGCACGTCGAGGTCTTCCCGCTCGAGCACGCGAACGACGCCCTCATCGCGCTGAAGTCGGACGCCGTCCGCGGCGCCGCGGTCCTCGCGATCCGTCGGGGCCGCGAGGACGAGTGCGCGCGGCTCTCCGCGGCGGTCTGAGCCGGGTCAGGGCCGGTGCGGCGCCCGGCACGCCCGCGGGGCGTGCGCGAGCCGCGAGAGGCGCTTCGCGCTCACGGACGGTTTCGACCGGCGCCCCGGCGTCTTCGGGGCGAGCTGCTCGAGAAGGTCGAGCGTCGTCACGATCCCGATGATGTGCCCCTTGCTCGTCACGAGGAGACGGTGGATCCTGCCCGCGACCATCGTGCGGGCGATCTCGGAGAGCGGGGTGTCGTCCGGCACCGTGAAGAACGTGGGCGTCATGATGTCGCGCACGAGACGGCCGCCGTCCTCGATCGCGAGGCCCCGGAGGTCCTCGGGGTTGTAGAGCCCTTCCCAGCCCCGGCCCATCCCGCCCGAGGGCTCGCGCTCGCGCGTGACGGTGTCGACGATGTCGCTCAGGCTCACGACGCCCGCGAGGCGGCCGCGGCGGTCGAGGACGGGCGCGCCGGAGATGGACTTCTCGATGAAGTACGACGCGAGCTCGCGGACGGTCCAGTCGTCGCGCACCGCGAGGACCGGATGATTCATGATGTCCCGGGCGGTTTTCATCGTCGTCGTGTTCCCGTGACGAGCTTCGGGCCCGGCCCTCGCTCTCTCCATAGCGCAGCTGAATCATCCGTGAAAGCGTACGATCGTGGTGTGACGCTGCCGGAGGCGCCCGCGCTCGTGGCGCGCTTTCGCGCGCGCTTCGCGGAGGATCCGAGAACGGCGTTCCGCGAGTGGTTCGTTCTTCAGGAACACCTGAAGGAACGCCAGGAAGAAGGAGAAGAAGAAGAGGCTTCGGAGAGATCCCGTGCCCTCGCGAGTGATCTTCTCGAGATCCGGGGCACGTTGGTTTTTTCTTCGAATGAAAAGAGGGCCGAGTTCCTCCACAACCTGGCCGTCTTCTTCGGCTCGCGCGGCCCTGCGGAGAGCCTGGCTTCCTCTCTCTTACTATTCGAAGAATCTTCCAACGCCGGATACGGGGGCGATGACCTTGAGGCGCTGGCCCGCCTCCACCACAACAGGGGCAACGCGCTCCAGAACCTCGCGCGCTCGCGGGAGGACCTCCTCGAGGCGCTCGCGTGCTACGAGCGCGCGCTGGAGGTCCGCGACGCGACGCGACCCATCGCCCGGGGGGTCACGCTGTACGCCCGGGGAATCGCCCTCCGAAAGGTCGCCGAGACCGAGGTCGAGCCGGAAGCGAGGGCCGCTCGCCTTCGCTCGGCCCTTCTTTCACTCGAAGAATCTCTCTCTCTTCGGTCTTCGGAGGGTCTCGCCGCGCGGCGTCGAGGAGACGACCCGCGCGCTGGAAGAGGCGCGGCGGGCGCTCGAGGCGGGCTGCTAGGATCTCGACGATGGCGCGCCGCATCCTCGTCTGCGACGACGAAGCCGACATCCGCGAGTCCCTCCGCACGCTCCTGACGGAGGAGGGCTACGAGGTCACGGCCGTCTCCTCGGGCGTGAACGCCGTGTCGGAGGCGCCGGACCACGACGCCGTGCTCCTCGACATCAAGATGCCCGGGCAGGACGGCCTCGACACGCTCGCGAAGCTCCGGGCGCGCGGGATCTCGACGCCCGTGGTCATGATCTCCGGCCACGGCGACGTCCGGACGGCGATGGACGCCGTGCGCGCGGGGGCCGACGACTTTCTCGAGAAGCCGCTCTCGGGCGAGCACGTCCTGAACGCGCTCCGGCGCGTTCTCGACTCGAGCCGTCTCGCGCGCGAGAACCTCGAGCTGAAGTCGCGGCTCGGCATCGGGCGGATCGTGGGGTCGAGCGAGCCCATGCGGAAGCTCCTCGCGGACATCGCGAAGGCGGCGCCGACGCCCGCGACGGTCCTGATCGTCGGCCCGAGCGGGACGGGCAAGGAGCTCGTCGCCCGCGCGATCCACGACTCCTCGCTCGTGAAGTCCGGACCGTTCGTGCAGGTCAACTGCGCGGCGATCCCGGACACGCTGATCGAGTCGGAGCTCTTCGGGCACGAGCGCGGCTCGTTCACGGGCGCCGACCGCAAGCAGACGGGGAAGTTCGTCGAGGCGGACGGGGGGACGATCTTCCTCGACGAGGTCGGCGACATGTCGGCTCCCGCGCAGGCGAAGGTCCTGCGCGTCCTGCAGGAGGGCGAGGTCGAGCCGGTCGGCAGCCCGCGGGTCGTCAAGGTGAGGGTCCGCGTCGTCGCCGCGACGAACCGCGACCTCACGACGCTCATCGCGCAGGGGAAGTTCCGCGAGGACCTCTATTACCGCCTGAACGTCCTCGTCCTGCGGACGCCGCCGCTCGCGGAGCGCCGCGACGACGTCCCGCCCCTCGTGGCCTGGTTCGCGGAGCAGTTCGCGAAGACGAACAACTACCGGCCGAAGCGGTTCACGGACGCGGCCCTCGAGGCGCTCGCGGCCCGCCCGTGGCCGGGCAACGTCCGCGAGCTCAAGAACCACGTCGAGCGGCTCATGATCATGTCCGACGCGGACGTCCTCGACGCCGCCGACGTCGACGGCGGCGCTCCCGCGCCGCCCGTCGAGACGGCGCCGGTCACGGTGCGGGGCGGCAAGGTCGTGGACCCGGCGGCGGCGGGGACGTGGGAGCGGCTCGCGGCGATCCGGACCCTGCAGGAATTCCAGGACGAGACCGAGAAGCTCTTTCTCGTCGCCAAGCTCGCCGAGAACGGAGGCAACGTGACGCGGACCGCGGAGGCGATCGACACGCCGCGCTCGAACCTCTACAAGAAGATCGACCGCTACGGGCTGCGCCGCGACCGCGACGGAGGCGAGCCGTGACGCCCGAGGACGTGCGACGCCACTTCGAGGAGACCGGGGCGCTCCTGACGGGTCACTTCCGGCTCTCGTCCGGCCTGCACGCGGACCGCTACCTCCAGTGCGCGAAGGTCCTCCAGCACCCCGAGCGCGCCGGCGCGCTCGGGGCCGCGCTCGCCGCCCTCCTCGCGCCCGAGAGGCCCGGCGTCGTCGTTTCGCCCGCGATGGGGGGCGTCGTCATCGGCCACGAGGTCGGACGCGCGCTCGGCCTGCGCGCGATCTTCACGGAGCGCGTGGAGGGCGTCTTCGCCCTCCGGCGCGGCTTCGCGCTGGAGGAGGGCGAGCGTGTCGCGGTGATCGAGGACGTCGTGACCACGGGAAAGTCGACGAGGGAGGTCCTCGACGTCCTGAGGAAGGCGGGCGCCGTCCCCGTCGTCTGCGGGTCGATCGTGGACCGGCGCGCGTCCGCGGAGAAGACCGCCTCCGTCGACGGCGTCCCGTACCGTGCCCTCCTCGCGCTCGAGGTCCCCGCGTGGGACGCCTCCTCGTGTCCCCTCTGCGCGCGCGGCGAGCCGGTCGTCGCGCCGGGCTCGCGGCACCTCGCGGTCGGAGCATGAGCCCCGCGCCCGTCTTCATCCTCGACGGACCGCAGTACCACGCCGTGCGGCCGGGCTCCACGTCGACGTTCGGCGGCATCGCCCTGGCGGTCGGAGACGACCCGGTCGCCGAGGTCGTCGCGCGCGCAGGCGGTGCGGAGCTCGGGCGGTCGCGCGCGGACGGCGCGTCTCCCGAGCTCGGCTGGGTCCCGCTCGCGGGCTCGTCCGCCTGCCGCTTCGCGCTCGACCTCCCGGTCGCGCCGGGCGGTCCGATCGACCTGAGCGTCCGGTTCGCGTCGGGGGCCGAGCTTCCCGTGTTCCGCTACGACGTGCCGTTCGCCGAGCGCGAGGCGGCGCGCCTCGCGGCCCTCTCCGCGGGCGTCGCGGCGCTCCCCGCCCCGTCGTCGAGCCTCGTCGCGACGACGCAGGGACAGGGGGACGTCGACGCCTATCGCGCCTCGATCGTCGGCTCGTTCCTCACGACGGAATCGCTCCTGAGGGCGAGCGGCGCGGATCCGGGGCGCGTGCGCTCGGTCCTGGACATCGGCTGCGGAACGGGCCGCCTCCTCGTCGGCTGGTACGTCGACGCGCCGGGCCGGCGCCTCGTCGGCACGGACCTGAACCGCACGCTGATCGACTGGGACCGGGCGCATCTCGCTTCCGTCGCGGCGTGGGACGTGAACGGCCTCCATCCGCCGCTCCCTTACCCGGACGCGGCGTTCGACCTCGTCATCCTCGCCTCGGTCTTCACGCACCTGTCGCTCGAGAGCCAGAAGGCCTGGCTCGGGGAGGTCCGGCGGCTCGTCGGCGCGGGCGGCCACGCGGTCGTGACGCTGCACGGGTCCGTCTACGCGGACGTCCTCCTGAAGGAGCCGGCGGCCGCGGCGCGCTTCCGGTCCGCGGGCTACGCGGAGCTCGCCGGGGCCGCCGAGGGCGCGAACGGGTACACGTCGTTCCACACCGAGGCGTTCGCGCGCAATCTCTTCTCGGACTTCGCCCGAGTCGCGTTCTTCCCGCGCGGCGTCACCGGAGACGTCGCCCGCGAATTCCCGGTCGCGTCGCTCCAGGACGTCTACGTCCTGACCCGCTGAGGCGTCCGTGAAGCTCCGCACCCTCGCGTCGAACCTCTTCGTGCCCCTCGGCATCGCCCTGCTGCTGTTGCTGGCCCTCGAGGGCGGCTGCCGCGCGGCTCTGCGGGTCCGCACGGGGTCGTGGCCCGAGACGCGGGCCGAGTCCTACGCGAGATTCGTCGAGAGGATCGGACGCGCCTACCGTCGGCACCCCTACCTCGTCGTCGCGGGCCGGCCGGACGCGACCCTCGAGGCCGCGGGCAAGGTCGTTCACTTCAACGCGCGCGGCCAGCGCGCGACGAACGTCCGCGACCTCGTCGTGCCGAAGCCCGCGGGCGTCTCGCGGATCGTGTGCGAGGGGGGGTCCACGACCTTCGACCTCCTCGCGCCCGACGACGCCTCGACCTGGCCCGCCCGCCTCGGAGCCCTCCTCGCCCCGCGCGCCGACGTCGCGAACGCCGGATTCCCCGGCTGGACGAGCCTGGAGAGCCTCGTGTCCCTGGAGATCCGGGACGTCGATCTCGCCCCGGACGTCGTGATCGTGTTCGCGGGTGTCAACGACCTCCAGCCGGCGGGCCACGTCCCGTTCACCGCCGACTACACGTCGGGCCACGCGGAGATCCTTCCGCGTGTCGTGGGCGTCGCGCCGGTGCCGGTCCGCCTCGTGTCGCGCTCGGTGTTCCTCGAGTTCCTGCTCGGACGGCTCGCCCCGCGCGGCGCCCCGGCCGCGGAGGGCTACGCGGCCGCCTGGAACTGGACGGGCGGTCCGCGGCGCGACGACGTCCCGGCCGAGGCGATCGCGGCCTTCGAGCGGAACCTGCGCTCCACCGCCGCCGTCGCCCGGGCGCACGGCGCGCGGACGGTCTTCGTGGCCCAGACGGCCCGCGTGCGCGCCGGGCACGAGGACTCCGACCGCGCGTTCCTCGAGAGCTGGGCGCCGGGCCTCACGGCGGGCGGGTATCTCGCGGGTCTCGCGCGGATGAACGCGGCCGCCCGCCGTCTCGGCGAGGAAGGCGTGGCCTCGTTTCTCGACCCGTTCGCGGGCTCCGCCTTCCCGGACTCGAGCTTCGACGACCCGTTCCACTTCTCGCCCGAGGGGTCCGAGCGGTTCGCGCGCGCTCTCGCCGCGCACCTCACGGCCCCGGGCGGGCCGCTCGCGCGCTGACGGCTCAGAGGTGGCGGTCGAGGCCGCGGTCGTCCCACGACGACGGGTCCTCGACGGGCTCGAGGTGGGTCGTGACCGTGCTTCCTTCCAGCGCGGCCGCGACACCGCGCTCGATCTCCTCGCAGACGTCGTGGCCCCGCTTGACGGTCCAGGCGCCCGGGACGAGGACGTGCATCTGGATGAAGTGGCGCGGGCCGGCCCGGCGCGTCCGGATGTCGTGCAGGACGATCCCGCGCTCGTGGAACGGCGCGAGCGCGGCCGTGAGCGCCGTCTGCTCGTCCTGGCCGATCGCGCGGTCGAGGAGGCCGTAACCGGTCTCCTGGAGCAGCCGCACGGCCGTGTAGACGATGTTCACCGCGACGAGGAGGGCGACGACGGGGTCGAGGACCAGCCAGCCCGTGGCCTTCACGAGGAGGACCCCGACGAGGACGCCGGCGGAGGTCCAGACGTCCGTCAGGAGGTGCTGGGCGTCGGCCCTGAGGGTGATCGAGCGGAGCCGTTTGCCCTCGCGCAGGAGCACCCACGCGACGCCGCCGTTCACCGCGGAGGCGGCGGCCGAGATCCCGAGCCCGAGGCCCACGTTCTCGATCGGCTGCAGGCGCTGGAGGCGCTCGACGGCGGTCACGGCGATCGCGACGGAGGCCGCGAGGATCATGAGGCCCTCGAAGCCGCTCGCGAAGTACTCGGCCTTCGTCTGTCCGAACGCGTACGTCGCGTCCGCCGGGCGGCTCGCCCGGCGCAGGGCCCAGAACGCGACGAGCGCGGCGAGCAGGTTCACGCCGGACTCGGCCGCGTCCGAGAGAAGGCCGACGGAGCCCGTGACCTTCCACGCGGCGAGCTTCAGCCCGATCGTCACGACGGCGGCCGCGATCGACAGGAGGGCCCAGTTCGACGAGGAGCGGTCTGCCATGCGCGCGCGAGACTGCGTCCGGCGCCGCCGCCCGTCAAGCGCGCCCGGATCGCGGCGACGCGGTCTCAAGCGCGCCCCTGCTACGCTCCTCCCGTGCGCGCGCTCGTCTGCGAGGGGCCCGGGTCGCCGGTGCTGCGGGACGTGCCGGTGCCCGCGTGCGGCCCCGGCGAGGTGCTCGTGCGCGTCCGCGCGGCGCTCACCTGCGGGACGGACCTCAAGATCGCCCGGCGCGGCCACCCGAAGATCCCGTTCCCGCTCACGCTCGGCCACGAGTGGGCGGGCGTCGTCGAGGCCGCGGGACCTCGTGCCGCGTGGACGCCGGGAACGCGCGTGACGTCGGCGGTCTCGGCGCCGTGCGGCTCCTGCGCGGCGTGCCGGGACGGCCGCGAGAACCTCTGCGAGACGGCCTTCGACCGCCCGCTCTTCGGCGCGTTCGCGGACTTCCTTCTCGTGCCCGAGCGCCTCGCGAGGAGCGGCCTTCGAAGGATTCCGGACGGGATGCCGGACGAGACCGCCGCCCTCCTCGACCCGCTCGCGAGCGTCGTCCACGCTCTGACGCGCGTGCCCGACACGCGGGGGAAGGACGTGCTCGTCGTCGGGACCGGCCCGATCGCGGCGCTGATGTTCTTTCTCTTGAGGGGGAAAGACGAGAACGCCGCGGGGCGCCGGGTCGTCGTCGCGGGAAGAAGAGAAGAAAGACTCGGATTCTTCTTAGAAAGGGGTGCGAGCGCTGCGCGCATCGGCCCGTCGGAGCGCGGTGGCGGCGCCGACGCGCAGCCTCCCGTATTCACATTCGAAGAAGATCCCGCGGCGCTCCCGCCTAGCGGGTCCTCGCCGCGCGCCGGCGGCGCGGGTGCGCATCCGCCCCTCTTCACCTTCGAAGAAAATCCAACGTCGCCCGTGCGCGTCGAAAACAGGCGCGGAGAGGGAGCAAGAGAATTCTCCCTCGTCATCGACACGACGGGCGATCCCGGCGTCATCGAGGCGCTGCCGGCGCTCGCCTCCGACGGCGGGACGGTCCTCCTCTTCGCGGGGCTGCCCGCGGGGGCGCGCGTCGCGGTCGACGCGCACGCGGTCCACTACCGGGAGGTCTCGGTCGTCGGCTCGTTCCACTACGCGCCGCGCGACGTGGACGCCGCCCTCGCCCTCCTCGCGGGCGGGACGATTCCCGCTGCCGAGATCGTCTCGGCGCGCCGCCCGCTCGCGGAATGGCGGGCCGCCTTCGATCTCGCCCGCGAGGGAACCGCGCTGAAGGTCGCGGTCGTCCCGTGAGGACGATGCGGGCGGCGCTCGCGCGGTCGGCGGACGACGTGGTCGTCGTGACCCGGGAGGTCCCGGCGATCGGCGCGGGCGAGATCCTCGTCGCGATGAAGGCCGTCGGGATCTGCGGCAGCGACACGACGGGCTGGTACGTCGCCACGAAGGCGCCCGCCGTCCTCGGCCACGAGCCGGCGGGCGTCGTCGCCGAGGCGGGCGCCGGCGCGCCGTTCCGGCCCGGGGACCGCGTCGTCGTCCACCACCACGCGGCCTGCGGAACGTGCCCGGCCTGCCGCGCGGGCGAGGACGTGCAGTGCGCCGCGTGGAAGAGGAACCGGCTCGACCCGGGCGGGCTGGCCGAGCTCGTCCGCGTCGAGGCGGCTGCCGTGTCGACGGACGTCTTCCTCCTTCCGGGCTCGCTCTCGTTCGAAGACGGCGCGCTGGCCGAGCCCGTCGCCTGCGCGGTGAAGGCCGTGCGGCGTGCGGCGATCCGCCCCGGCGACACCGTCGCCGTCATCGGCCTCGGCGCGAACGGCATCCTCCTCGGCCTCGTCGCGCGCGAGGCGGGGGCAAAGACCCTCGTCGGATGCGACCCGGACCCGAGGAGGCGAGCCCACGCGCTGCGACTCGGGTTCGATGCGGTCGGGGAGCCGGGAGAAGATTTTTCCTTGAAGGTGAAGAGGGCCTCGGCGGACGGGGCCGGCGTGGTCTTCGTGCTGCCGACGGCCGAGACCGCGGTCGAGGCGGCGCTCTCCTCGGCGGGTCCCGCGGGGCGCATCGTCTTCTATTCGCCCGTCGCGCCCGGAAAGACGTGGACCCTCTCCCCTCATTCGTTCCTATCTCCGGGATCTTTCTCTTCTCTTCTCCTACTCTGCCGGCGCGCGTGACATCCGGGAGGCTCTCGCGCTCATCGAGCGCGGCGTCGTGCGGGCCTCCTCTCTCGTGACGCACCGCGTGCCCCTCGCCGACGCCGCCGAGGCTTTCCGGCTCGCGCGGGAGGGGGGCGACGTCCTCAAGGTGATGGTGACGATCTGAAGAAGAAGAGGCTCGACGTCCTCCTCGTCGAGCGCGGCCTCGCGGAATCGCGCGCGCGCGCCGAGGCGCTCATCCTCGCGGGCCGCGTCGCGGTCGCCGGCCGGGAGCGGGTCAAGCCCGGCACGCCCGTCGACGATGCGGCCGAGGTCTCCGTCGGCGAGCCCGAGCACCCGTGGGTGTCGCGCGGCGGCGTCAAGCTCGCCTTCGGGCTCACGCACTTCGGGATCGACGTCCGCGACCGGGTCTGTCTCGATCTCGGGGCGTCGACCGGCGGGTTCACGGACGTCCTTCTCGCGCGCGGGGCCGCGAAGGTCTATGCCGTGGACGTCGGCTGGGGCCAGCTCCACGCGAAGCTCCGCGGCGACCCGCGCGTCGTCCTGCGCGAGAGGGTCAACGCGCGCCTGCTGTCGCGCGCCGACGTTCCCGAGGAGCCGTCCCTCCTCGTCGCCGATCTCTCCTTCATCTCCCTCACGCTCGTCCTTCCGGCCGCCGTGCCTCTCCTCGGCCCGTCCGCCGACGTCCTCGTCCTCGTGAAGCCGCAGTTCGAGGCCGAACGGGGACAGGTCGGCCGGGGAGGCATCGTGCGGGACGAGGCCGTCCGGGCGCGCGCGGTCGCGCGCGTCGGGGCGGCGGCCGCGGCTCTCGGCCTCGAGGCGCGGGGCACCGTCGCGTCCCCGATCACGGGCGCGGACGGCAACGTGGAATACCTCGCCGCGTTCCGGAGGAATCCCGCTACACTTTCGGGGTGACGGTCCGAAAAAGGAGCGCGGTGCGGGTGCGCCGGGTGGGCCTCGTGACCCGCTACACGAGCGAGGCGGCCCTCGAGCTCTCCCGCCGTCTCGAGCGCCGGCTCACGAAGCGCGGATACGAGGTCGTGCACGACCTCGAGTCGTCCGCGGCCCGCGAGGGTGACGGCGGCACCGCGCGCACCCAGATCGCGCGCGTCGTCGACCTGCTCGTGACCCTCGGAGGGGACGGGACGCTGCTCTCGGTCGCGCGCCACCCGGCGCCGGACGTCCCGATCCTCGGGATCGACATCGGCAGGCTCGGCTTCCTGACCACCTGCGGCCCCGCCGACTACGAGGAGATCCTCGAGGAGGCGCTCGCGGGCCGCGCGCGTCTCGAGGAGCGGCGGCTCCTGTCCGTCTCCGTCGCGGAGGGGCGGCGACCCGGGCGCACCTACCGGGTCGTGAACGACGCCGTGCTCGGCAAGTCGGCGCTCGCGCGCATCGCGGCGATCCGCGTCGACGTCGACGGCCGGACGGTCTCGCGCTATCGCGGCGACGGCCTCATCGTCTCGACGCCGACCGGCTCCACCGCGTACAACCTGTCGGCGGGCGGACCGATTCTCGAGCCCACGATGCCGGCGCTCGTCCTCTCGCCGATCTGCCCCCACACCCTGTCGCTCCGGCCCCTCGTCCTGCCGGACAGGGTGCGCCTCGACCTGCGCGTCGAGGAAGACGCGACGGGCGTCTTCCTGACGCTCGACGGCCAGGAGGGCTTCCCGGTGAGCGCGGAGACCCGGATCAGGATTTCGCGCGCGCGGGAGACCGTCTCCCTCGTGCGGGCCTCGGCGGGCTCCTTCTGGGACGTCCTGTCGGGCAAGCTCTCGTTCGGCGGCGAGCGGGAGAACGTGGCGCGCTAGCGAGGGGAGATGGCTCGGCGACCGATTCCTTCGCTCCCGCACCTCACGCTCACGCAGGTCCGTCTCGTCCGTCTTTTCGTCCTCCTCTTCGTGTTCTCGGTCCTCGTCCTGTACGCGGTCTTCCGTTCGCACCGCTTCCAGGACGCGATGCGGCGGAAGACCGAGCACGTCCTCTCGGCGCGGATCGGCCGCAAGGTCTCGATCGGCGGCTTCGACCTCGCCCTGCTCCCGTTCTCGTTCCTCGTTCGCGACGTGTCGGTCGCGAACGACCGGCGCTCGCTGGCCGGGCCGCTCTTCTCCGCGTCTGAGATCGAGCTGCGCGGCATCCCGACGGTCACGAGCGACACGGTCGAGCTCTCGAAGCTCCGCGTCGTCGCGCCCCGGGTCGTGATCGAGGTCTTCCCGGACGGGTCGACGAACGTGGACTCGATCCTCCCCCTCCTGCGCGGGGGGGGCGGGGGCGGCAAGGACGTCCGCCTCCACGAGGCCGTGATCCAGCGCGCCTCGCTCCGCTTCCGCGAATGGAAGGCCGAGATCGACGCCCTGCTCAAGGACGCCGCGATCACGGCGCGGGCGGGCCGGACGCTCTCGGTCACGCACCTCGTCCTCGCGTGCCGGAAGGGGAGCTTCCGCCTCGAGAACAACGAGACGCTCGAGTTCGCGCTCGGCGCCGAGGTCACTCTCGCGCCCGGCCGCGTGCACCTCACGGGCCTGCACCTGCAGGGCCCGCGGATCTCCGTCGAGGCCTCGGGCGGCGTCGACGACCTGAGGAAGCCCGTCCTCGCCCTCGTCGCGAAGGTCCAGACGAACGGCGAGACGCTCGGGCAGGCCTTCGGCCTCGGCCTTCCGCTCACGGGCCCCGTGCGCCTGGACGGTTCGCTCCGGCTCGGCGACCCCGGGGGCCTGCGGGTCCGCGCAACCTACAGCCTCCCGGCCTCGCGTCTCGCGGCCTTTCCGATGACCGGCGAGGGGACGCTCCGGCTCGACCCGAAGGGTCTCCTCGTCGAGGTCTCGCGCGCGAACTACGCGGGCGGCTCGTTCGAGGCCCTCGTCCGCCTCGAGCGCCTCGACCGCCCGCCGCTCCCGGTGAGGATCGCCCTGCGCGGGAGGGGCATCGACTTCGAGCAGTTCTTCGCGGACATCGGGCTCCCCGGAACGGGCCTCATGGCGCGCGCGAACCTCGACGCGACGCTCACGTTCGGGCCGGGAGGCATCGAGCACGCGGACGGCGCGGGGAAGCTCACGCTGGAGGCCGATCCGAACCGCGTGTCCGCGGTGCCGGGGCGCATCCCGATCCCGGTGTCGGGCGGAGGCCCGATCCGCGTGAAGGACGGACGGATCCTCTTCGACAAGCTGCCGCTCGCGACGGCGGGCGGCGCGCGGGTCCGGCTCGACGGTTCGCTCCGGCTCGGAACGTGGGAGCCGGACCTGACGTTCGACGTCGCGGCCGGCGACCTCGCGGAGGTCGAGCGCCTCGCGACGGACTGGTATCCGGCGATCCAGAAGGAGCCGCTCGCGCCTCCGTTGAGGCTCGGGGGATCGGGCCGCCTCACGGCGCGCCTCACGCGGTCCTTCTCCGATCCCCGGATCGAGGGCCGGCTCGAGGCGTCCGACTTCGTCCTCCGCGGCGTGCGCTTCGGCGAGGCCTCGGCCGGCTTCGTCGTCGATCACAACGTCGCCACGCTCTCGCCGTTCGCCGCGCGAGACGGCGCCGGGTCCCTCGCGCTCGAGGGCAGCATCGGCTTCGGCGGGACGCTCCGCGGCGAGTACCGGCTGGACGGGCTCGTCGGAGACTTCCGGGAGTGGCCTCTCGAGCGGGTCCTCGCGTTCCTGAGCCTCGATCTGCCGATCTCGGGCCGCGTGACCGGGAAGCTTCCGCTCGACGGCGTGACGCCCGCTCTCCGCGGGCGCGTCCCCCTCGTCCTGACGGACGCGTCCGTCTGGGGACAGAAGCTCGACCGGCTGGAGGGAACCCTCGCGTTCGAGGGGGACCGCGTCTCGGTCGAATCCGCCGTCGGAACGCTCGCGGATGCCGACGTGCGAGGCTCCGGGTCCTATCGGTACGCGGACGGCGCGTACCGGTTCGACCTCGCCCTGAAGGACGTCCCGGTCGGCCGCCTCTCGGCGCTCGAGGGCGTCTCCGCGGGCGGGCTGCTCACGGGTCGGGCCTCGGGGGAGGGTTTCGTCGACAAACCGACGCTCGCCGCCGACGGGCGCCTCTCGGCGCCGACGCTCGACGGCCAGCCCCTGGCGCTCCCGAGCCGTGGCATCGACCTCCATGCGCGCGCCGAGAGCGGAGTCTGGAGCCTCCGTGCCGAGGCGCCCGAGGAGGGAGTGCTCGAGATCGCGTCCCCGAAGCCCGGCGACCCCGGCGGCCGCTGGCGCGTGCACGCCGACTTCCCGAGCCTCGCCCCGCTCGCCGGGCTCCTCGGCCTTCCCGAGGACGCCCGTTTCGACGGCCGCGTGAGCGCGGACGCCTCGTTGAAGCCCGGCGCGTCGGCCGCGGAGCTCGAAGGAGAGGGAACGATCTCGGCCGCGCAGATCACGGCGTGGGACCGGACGCTCACGCTGCGGGGCGGGACGAGCCTCAGGGTCTCGGGCGGCCGCGTGTCGTTCGAGCGCCTGACCCTCGCCGAGCCGCCGCGGCCCGAGGCGCCCTCCGGCGTCGGGACCTCGGTGACGCTCTCGGGAAGCGCCCAGCTCGTCGCGCCCCATGCGCTGGACGTCTCGGTGAACGGCTCCGTCGAGGCAACCCTCCTCGAGCCCGTGCTCGCGCCGCTGAAGCTCGCGGGCCGGATCACGCTCGACGCGCGCCTCGGCGGAACCGCGTCCTCGCCCGTCGTCACGGGGCGCGCGGCCCTCGACGGCGTGGACGTCACGAGCACGGAGGGCGGGTTCGCGGTGGAGGCCGCCACCGGGTCGCTCCTGTTCAGCGAGGGGCGGGTGACGATCAGCGAGCTCTCGCTCCGGTTCGCGGGCGGAACCGTCGACCTCGGCGGCACGATCCTTCTCGACGGACTGAAGCCCGCCGGGATCCGCGTCTCGGCCATCGTCTCGCACGTGAAGGTGTCGCCGTTCGACGGCTTCCGGGCGACGTTCTCGGGGAACCTCCTCGTCCTCGGAGACTCGCAGCCGCGTACCGTTCGCGGCGAGCTCGTCTTCGACCGCGCCCTGTACGACCGCGATTTTTCGATCGACCTCGCCGCGCTCCTTCAGCGGAAGCGCGTCGCGACGGTCGGCACGAACCCGACCGTCCTCGACCCCGTGACTCTCGACGTCCGCCTCGTGGCGCCGCGCGAATCCATCGAGGTCCGCACGAACGTCGCGCGTCTCAAGGCGTCGGGTGAGCTCTTCGCGCGGGGGACGTGGGGGCATCCGCTCCTCTTCGGCGAGATCCGGGCGGAGGACGGGGGACGCCTCACGCTGCAGGGGCAGCGCTACGACCTCGTGTCCGGGAGGATCCTCTTCTCGAATCCGATCCGGATCGAGCCGTTCTTCGAGATGGAGGCGCGCGGCACGGTCAGCAAGTACCAGGTCACGTTCGGCCTCACCGGCACGGCCTCGCGGCTGTCGCCGCGGTTCTCGTCGGACCCGCAGCTCTCCGAGGCGCAGATCATCTCGCTGATGGCGACGGGCGACGTGCCGTCGACCACCGTCGTGGGCGGACCGATCGGGCCGGCTCCCGTCTCCTCGGACGAGTCCGTCTCGAAGGCCGCGCGCGAGCTCCTCGCGAGCCTCGCCTCGGACGCCGTCACGAGCCGCACGAAGGAGTTCTTCCGTCTCGACCGTTTCCAGATCGACCCCGCCTTCTCGACCGGCTCCACGTTCGACGCGCCGCGCATCACGGTCGGCAAGTCCCTCGGAAAGGACTTCAACGCGACCGTGTCGTTCGTCCTCTCGAGCAACCAGCAGCAGATCATCACGCTCGACTACCAGCTGTCCCGGATCGCCTTCCTCCAGGCGCGCCTGGACGAATTCGGCGTGTACTCGCTCGAGCTGCGCTTCCGGCAGCGGCTGCGGTGAGGAAGGCCGGCGGCGCCGCCGCGCTCGCGGTCCTCGCCCTCTCCCTGACGCCGGCCCCGGCTCTTCCGCCGCCCGGGGGCGACCTCTGGGGACGGGTCGTCGCGTCGGTCGCGTTCCGCGGGGACGGACCCGTCGACGAGAAGCGCATGGCCGGCCTCACGGAGCTGGAGCCCGGGAAGCTCCTGACCGCGGGAGCGGTGCGCCTCTCGCTCCGGAATCTCTTCGCGACGCGCCGGTTCGCCGACCTCGCCGTCGAGGCGGCCCCGTCGGGCGACCGGGGTGGCGGTCGTCTTCGTCTACACGGCGGCCCCGCGCATCGAGGCGTTCGCACTCACGAAGGGGATCCCGGCGCGCGGCCGCATCCTCGACGCCATCGGCCTCGGCCCCGGCGACCCCTGGGAGAGCGATCGCCGGGCGAGCGTCGAGGACTCCATCCGGCGCGTGCTGAAGGAGGAGGGCTACTTCGAGCCGGTCGTCTCGACGGCCGTGGGCGCGGGCACCGACGAGACGGCCGTCGACGTCCGCTTCGACGTGCGTCCCGGTCGGCGCGCGGTCGCCGCCGCGCCGCAGTTCAGCGGCAGCCTCGCGCCTCTTTCGGCCGACGTGCTCCTCAAACGGGCGAAGCAGAAGACGGGCAAGCCCTACAAGCGGGCGGCCGTGCGCGAGGACGCCGAGCGGTTCGAGAACGAGCTCCACAAGCGCGGCTACTCGCGGGCCGAGGTTCGCCTCGAGAGCGAGGGGTACGACGCCGCGAGCGCGTCCGTCTCGCCTCGCTATGCGGTGTTCGTGGGGCCGCTCGTCGTCCTCCGGGTGACGGGCGAACGGGAATCCGTCGTCCGGGGACACGCGGAGTCGCCGTGGCGGAAGGGCGAGCCTCCGGACGAGGACGCCGTCGAGAGGCTGCGCCTCGCGCTCAAGCGCTCGTACGAGGAGGGGGGGTACGCGAAGGCCTCGGTGAAGGTCACGTTCGACACGCAGCCCAACCGGGAGATCGTGACCTTCGCGATCGACAAGGGCGCGCGCTGGCACGTCGAGCGCGTGGACGTGCCGGGCGCGGTGAGCCTCCGGCCGAGCCAGGTCGCGTCGGCGCTCGAGACGCGGCCGCGCGGGGTGCTCGAGGCGGGTCGGTACGTGAGCGACGAGGCCTCGCGGGACCGCGACGCCCTCGCCTCGCTCTACCGCCTCGGCGGCTGGCGGGACGTGAGGATCGCTCCGCCGGCCGTGACGGAAGGGAAGGGCGAGCACGCGCTCGACGTGACCTTCGCCGTCGACGAAGGAGTCCGCACGGTGGTGGACCGCATGCGGGTCGAGGGGATGCGGCTGCTTCCGGAGAAGGACCTGGTCCCGCGCCTCTCCACGAAGCCCGGAGTGCCCTACGTGGAGTCGACCGTCAGCGACGATGCGGCGCTCCTGCAGTCCCTCTACGTCGACCGGGGTTTCGTCGACGCGAAGGTCGAGGCGACGACCCGCTTCTCGGGCCCCGAGCCTCCGGAGAGCGAGCACGCCGAGGTGACGTACGTCGTCACGGAAGGCAAGCCGGTCGTCTTCGGCAAGACGATCGTGCGCGGCAACCGGCGGACGAAGTCCTTCGTGATCGAGGACCGCCTCGCGAACGCGGAGGGAGCGCCGTTCTCCCTCACGAAGCTCCTCGACACCCAGCAGGCCCTCGCGGGTCTGGGGGTCTTCGACCGGATCGACGTCTCGACGTTCGAGACGGACCCGGAGACGATGTCCAAGAGCGTGATCGTCACGGTCTCGGAGTCGCGCCCCTGGGGCCTCACGTACGCGGTCGGCGGCGAGTACAACCCCCAGAAGAACGCCTCCCTGAGCGACCAGCTCTCCCTTCGCCTGTCTCTCGCCGTCACGTACAACAACCTCTTCGGCCGCGCCCTCGAGGTGGGCGTCGAGGGGCGGATCTCGAACAACGACCCCCGCCTCATCTTCACGGCCCGGGACCGGTCTCTCTTCGGCGGCAAGGTCCCGCTGTCGTTCGCCGTCTACTCGACGAAGGACGTGCCCGTCGCCGGCGTACGACGTGAGGCGCAAGGGCACGTTCCTCCAGGGCGAGTACCGCCTGAGCAGGACGCTCCGGACCGGCCTGCGCCTCCAGTACGAGCTCGTCGAGCCGTCGGCCGACCCGGGCCTCGGCGCCGACCAGCGCGGCAACCAGGAGAGCCGCATCGCCTCCGTGTCGGGCGGCGTGACCTGGGACAAGCGCGACGATCCCCTGAACCCGCGATCGGGCTTCCTCCTCGGCACCGACCTGAAGTACGCCTTCCCGCTGTTCGCGGCCGACGCGCACTTCTTCAAGATCCTGTCGCAGGCCGGGCTCTACCGCCCCTACGGCAAGACCCGGTTCGCCTTCTCCGTGCGCGGCGGCATCCTCTGGAACTTCGCCCCCTGCCCGGACGCCCTCGTCGCAGCCGGCACGTGCGCGCCGAACCTCATCATCCCGGTCCCCGAGCGCTTCTTCGCGGGCGGCACCTCGACCCACCGCGCGTTCACGCGCGACAACCTCGGCATTCCGGGCGAGACGCTCAACGACGCCGGCATCGGCGAGGGCGGCAACTTCATGCTGATCGGGAACGCGGAGTGGCGCATTCCCGTGGCGGGCGGCTTCGAGGTCGCCCTGTTCGTGGACGCGGGCAACGTGTGGGCGGACCCGACGAACATCAACCTCGGCGAGATCCGGACGGGCGCCGGGATCGGCCTGCACTACCTGACGCCGGTGGGGCCGCTCCGCATCGAGTACGGGCTCAAGCTCGACCGCAAGCCCGGCGAGGACGCGGGCGCATTCGCGTTCGCGGTCGGGTACCCCTTCTAGCCCGGGCTTACAATTCTCGTTCACATGCCGCGCTTCACCGTCCTCGAGACGTCCGCGCTGTTCTCGAACCGCGTCAAGTACGACTACCTGTTCGAGCTCGAGATGTGGCTCAAGGGACTCGAGCGCTTCTTCCAGATCGAATGCCTGCCGCTCTCGGCCTTCGAGCGGTCCCACGCGTCGCTCAAGAACTACGTCGAGGAGGTCGCGGCCGCACGCTCGGGCGTCGCGCACATGGCGATGATCGCGACGCAGCTCCTCGGGGAAGGCCAGGAGGATCTCGCGTCCTTCCTCCTCTATCTCGACACGCAGGTCGCGCGCCCCGGCGGGCGCCGGCGGGGCGGCGACGGCACGACGGAGCTCGCGCGCGTCGTCGAGACCCTCGACGACCTGACGAAGATTCTCGACGAGCTCGCGAAGGCGCCCTTCATCCCGCTCCAGACGTACCTCTCGCTCGGGAGGGTCGCGGTCGGGGCGCTCCGCCAGGACCCGAATCTCGGCGTGCTCTTCCGGGAGAACCTGAAACCGGTCCTCGACCGCGAGTCCAAGCAATCGCTCGCGAAAGTCCTCGGCAGCCTGCCCGATCCGTCCCAGCGCGGCGCTCTCGCCACCCTCTTCGTCGTGCTCTTCAAGGGCCTCCGCACCTGCGAGAGGATCACCACGGCCGCCGAGACGCCCGCGACCCGCACGCGGGCCCTCCTCATCTTCAGCCTCATGAAGTCCGAGAACGATTCGTTCGTCTCGTACGTGAGGAGGCACCTCCTCCCGCGCTTCGGGGAAGGAAGCCGGGAAGCCGAGGGCCTCGAGCGCCTCGCGTCCGCCTTCGAGGCCGAGACGCGCAAGGCGATGGACGTCGAGCTCGTCGGCGCGGCCCTGATGAAGGACGCCGACGCCATCCTCGGGCGGCTCGAGGACGCCGCGAGCCTCTTCCGGGACCTCTACCAGCAGAGCGTCATCGCCCTCGCGGAGACCTTCTCCGCGGGAGTCGACGCACGGGCGCTCTTCCCGGAGTATCGCGCGCGGCTCGACCAGAGCCTCCGCCTGCGCGACGAGCTCGGCCAACTCGTCCGGGCGACGCAGGATTTCCTCAAGGCGCCCGACAAGAAGGCCCTGCGCGCGCTCGTGACGGAGATCGAGAGCTTCCGCCGGGGCGGCATGCGGTACCTGATGTTCAAGGACTGGTCCCTCTTCGAGCGGTTCCACGCGGGCTTCTCCCGCGAGCGCGCACCGCGCGCCTTCGTGCCGGCCGCGAACCAGTTCGACGGCTTCCTGAGGACGCTCGTGAAGGAAGTCGGAAAGCGCGCCGTGCTCTCGGACCACCCGTTCAAGGGCTTCCGCCCCGACGCGGGTCCGGGCGGAGCCTCCCGCTACAATTGACCCCGGGGCGCGCGCCGCGCCCCTCCGAGCCGAAAGGAAGACCCGTGGGATTCGTTTCCGTCGTCGACGCCGCCGCGGCCTATCGACAGGGCCAGTTCGTGATCATCGTGGACGACGAGGACCGCGAGAACGAGGGCGACCTCTGCCTCGCCGCCGGGCACGTCACGCCGGCCGCGATCAACTTCATGGCGCGCGAGGGGCGCGGGCTCGTGTGCGTCTCGCTGACCGAGGAGCGCTGCGACGAGCTCGACCTGCACCCGATGGTCGAGCAGAACACGTCGAACTACGGGACGGCCTTCACGGTGTCCGTCGAGGCCCGCGGCAAGACGACGACGGGCATCTCGGCGGCCGATCGCGCCGCGACGGTCCTGACGCTCGTGGACCCGAAGACGAAGCCGCACGACCTCCTGAGGCCCGGGCACACGTTTCCGCTCCGGGCGAAGAAGGGCGGCGTGCTCAAGAGGGCGGGGCAGACCGAGGCCTCGGTCGACCTCGCGCGAATCGCGGGCCTCGCGCCCGCCGCCGTCATCTGCGAGATCATGAACGAGGACGGGACGATGGCGCGGGTCCCGAACCTCCTCGTGTTCTCGGAGAAGCACGGCATCCCCATCGTCTCGGTGGCGGACATCATCCGTCACCGGATGCGGACGGAACGCCTCGTGCACCGCGTCGCGGCGCCGGTCCTGCCGACGCCGCACGGCGAGTTCCGTGTCGTCGCCTTCCGGTCGGACCTCACGAACGAGGAGCACGTGGCGCTCGTGATGGGGACGTGGACGGAGGACGAGCCGGTCCTCGTGCGCGTCCACTCCGCGTGCCTCACGGGCGACGTGTTCGGCTCGGGCCGCTGCGACTGCGGCGCCCAGCTGCAGCGCGCCATGGCCCAGATCGCGAACGAGGGGAAGGGCGTCCTCCTCTACCTCCTCCAGGAGGGGCGCGGGATCGGCCTCTTCAACAAGCTCCGCGCCTACGAGCTCCAGGAGCAGGGGCTCGACACCGTCGCCGCGAACGAGAGGCTCGGCTTCGCGCCGGACGTTCGCGACTACGGCATCGGATGCCAGATCCTGCGCGACCTCGGCGTGAGGAAGATGCGCCTCATGACGAACAACCCGTCCAAGTACGTCGCGATCGACGGCTACGGGCTCGAGATCGTCGAGCGCGTTCCCCTCGAGATCCCGCCGACGGACGGGACGCGCGACTACCTCGCCACGAAGAAGGCGAAGATGGGCCATCTTCTCAAGCTGGTTTGAGAGAAGAAGAGAAGAGAAGATTTTCTTAGAAGGTGAATAGGGCGGCGGCACGCGGCTGTCATTGCCGGTATCGCTTCGCCAGCTCCACGGGCGATTCCCCCCCTCTTACCCTTCTCAGAATCTCCCAATTCCCTCTTACCGTCTTCCACACGCCCTTCTCGAGATAGCGCCGCGGGGACGTCTCGACGCGCGCGCGGAGCAGCGCGACGCGCGCGCGTCCCTCGGCGGCGACGAGTCGCCGCGAGAAGTCCCGGTCCTCGAGGATCGGCCACGGCCGTGGCCGCCGAGGCGCTCGTAGACGTCCCGCCTCACGAATGGCGCCTGGTCGCCGTACGGGACCCGCGTGATCCGCGTCCTGAGATTCGCCCACCAGGCGACCCACGCCATGCGCGGATCGCCGCCCGAGAAGCCGAGGCGGAACGCGCCCCCCGCGGCGCCGCGCGCGAGCGCGGCGCGAACGGCGGTGTCCCAGCCGACAGGCAGGATCGTGTCGACGTGGAGGAAGAGAAGAGAGAGAGATTCTTCGAATGGAAGAGAGGCGACCGCTTCGCGCAGGCGCTGTCCCGCGCGGCGCCGGTGACAGGTGAAGCCGTCGCGCCCGCCCTCGCGAAGGCCTCACGCGCATTCGAAGAAATCTCTTCGTGCGCCGCGACGACGAGCGCCGGCGGCGGCGCGAGGGTCGGGTCCCCTCTTACCCTTTCGAAGAAAATCGCCGGTGGGGGCGCCTCTCCGCACGCCCACGGGAACGATGATCGCGATCGGGGGAGGGGCCAGAAGTCTCTTCTCCGTTAGCATCATGGCACTGTGGCGTACGGGTTCGTTCTCGTCGGCGGGCGGTCGACTCGCATGGGGCGCGACAAGACGCTGCTGCCGTGGGCCGGCCAGCCGATGGCCCTGCACCAGGCCGCGAAGCTCGCGCGCGTCTGCGGTCGGGCGGCCCTCGTCGGCAAGCACCCGGAGCTCTTCGCGGGGGCGCCGTACCCGTTCATCGAGGACGGGGCGTCTCCCGTGGCGGCCGCGTTCGGCGTGGCCGCGGCGCTCGCGGCCTCGCCCGACGACACGAACCTCGTCCTCGCCGCCGACATTCCCCGCGTCCCGGAGTCGTTTCTCGAGGCCCTGCTCGCCGTCGCGGAGGCGATTCCGGCGGACGCCGTCGTGCCGGTCTCCGGCGGCTCGCCGCAGCCGCTCTGCGCGGTCTGGCGGCGATCGGCCCACGCGCCCCTCGTCGCGCGGCTCGCGGCCGGCGAATACGCGCTCGTCGGCGCGCTCCAGCAGCTGCGCACCGTCCTCATCCCCGAGGAGGCGACCGCCGCTCTCCCCGGGGGAGCCGCCGCGAATTTCCTCAACGTGAACACGCCGGAGGACTATGAAAAGGCCGAAAGGGAAGCGTCCGCAACGGCTGAGCCACCTCGACGCTGAGGGGCGCGCCCGCATGGTGGACGTCTCGGGGAAGAGGGAAACCGTCCGCTCGGCGCGCGCGGTGGCCGTCGTGTCGCTCGGTCGTGCCGGCTGGGGCGCGCTCGACGCCGCGGAAAACCGCAAGGGCGACGCCGTGGCCGTGGCGCGTCTCGCCGGGATCCAGGCGGCCAAGCGGACCGCGGAGTGGATCCCGCTCTGCCATCCGCTCGTCTTCGACTCCGTGGACGTGACGGCCGAGCGCCTCCGCGCGCGTCGGGCCGTCGCTCTCACCGCCGAGGTGCGCGGGACGGGGAAGACCGGGTACGAGATGGAGGCCCTCGTCGCGGCGGCCGCCGCGGCGCTCGCGCTCTACGACATGTGCAAGGCCGTCGACAAGGGGATCGTGATCGGGCCGGTCGCGCTCCTCGAGAAGACGGGCGGAAAGAGCGGCGTGTGGCGCCGCGACGTCAGCTCCCCGGCAGCCGCCGCGCGAGCGCGCGCGCGGCGAACCGGAGGCGGTCGCCCCAGGGCAGGCGGAGGAAGTTCGTCTTCACGACGCCGCGGGTGAAGAAGGTCTTCCGCGAGTAGTCGATCGCGACGTCCACGAGGACGGGACGGGAGGCGCCGGCGATCTCCCGCGCGTTCGAGACGACGGAGCGGATCTCCGCGTCCGTCGAGAGCGCGAGCGCCTCGGCGCCGAGCGAGCGGGCGAGGCCGGCGAGGTCGTGGTCGGCAAGCGTGCTCGAGGCCTTGCGGCCGAGCGCCGTCGCCTGGAACTGCGCGATCTGCGCGAGCTCGCGGTCCCTCAGGACGAAGACGGCGACCCCGAGATTGTTCTGGGCGGCCGTGAGGAGCTCGAGGCCCGTCATGAGGAACGCTCCGTCGCCCGCGAGCGCGACGACGGGGGCGCCGGGGCACGCGAGCTTCGCGCCGATGGCCGCGGGGACCGCGTAGCCCATGCACGAGAAATCGACCGGCGCGAGGAGACGGCCGGGCTTCTCGAGCCGCAGCCCCTCGACGGCGAGGAACGTCCCGTTGCCGCTGTCGGACGTGAAGACGGTCTCGGGGCCGAACGTCGCCTGGAGGTTCCGCAGCAGGAGGTGAGGCGAGACGCGGCCGTCGGACGGGCGGGCGAACTCCTCCTCGACCTCCGCACGGCCGCTCCGGATCCGCTCCCTGAGGACGGCGTCGGGCGACCGGCGATCCAGCCTCGGGAGGAGCGCGGCGACGAAGGCGGACGCGTCCGCCGCGATCGCGACGTCGGCCGGCACGTTGCGGCCGAAGACGGACGGGTCGATGTCGACGTGGACGAGGGGCCGGGGCGGGACCATCCCGTAGCTGCCCGTCGCGACCTCGCCGAAACGGCAGCCGATCGCGAGCGTGGCGTCGCAGGAGGCCGCGACGTCGCGCGCGAACGCCGGCGCGGCGTCCCCGAAGCCCGGCCAGAGCGAGAGCGGATGGGACTCCGGGAAGACCCCCTTGCCCTGGAACGTGGTCGAGACGGGGGACTCGAGCCGCTCGGCGAGGGCGACGAGGTCGGCCTTCGCCGCGCCGAGGCCCACGTAGAGCAGCGGCCGCTTTGCGGCTCTCAGGAGCGACGCCGCGCGCTCGAGAGCGTCGGCGTCCGGAACGCCCGCCGCCGGCTCGGGGGCGGGCGGCGTGACGTCCGCGTCGTGGCGGAAGAGATACTGGTCCGCGGGCACCTCGACGAACACGGGACCGGGCGTCCCGGCGCGCGCGAGGCGGCAGGCCCGGCGCACCTCCGCGTAGAGGTCGGCCCCGCGCGCGGGCAGGATCTGCGCCTTCGTGACCGGGCGGGCGAGCGCGAGCTGGTCGACGTCGTGCAGCTGGTACGCGCGGCCCGAATCGCGCCGGATCCCGCAGCCGAGGACGAGCATCGGAATGCCGTCCAGGAACGCCTCGGCGATTCCGGACATCGCGTGCGTGAGGCCCGCGCCGGGCACGACGTTCACGCAGGCCATGCGACCCGAGGCGCGCCACGCGGCGTCGGCCATGAAGGACGCGCTCTGCTCGTCCGTCACGAGGACGGAGCGGACCGACTCCGACGACGCGAGGGCGTCCCAGAGCTCGATGTTGTGCGTGCCCGGGATCCCGAAGGCGAGCGCGATGCCCTCGTCCTCGAGGGCCTTCACGACCAGCTCGGCGCCGGTCCGTTTCACCCCGCCCTCCGGGGGGCTCCGAGGAGCGCGCCGGCATCCTCGCGGATGCGCTCGGCCGCGCGGTCCGCGAGCGCCATGACCGTGAGGTAGGGGTTGATCTCGAGCGAGTCCGGGAAGAGGCTCGAGTCGGCGACGAAGAGGCCGGGCCGCCCGTGCACGCGGCCCCACGAGTCGGTCACGGAGTCCGCGCGGAGACGAGCCCATCCCGCACCCGCCCATGAGGTGCGCGGCCGAGACGGAGATCCGCCCCGTGCGGAAGTTCCGCTCGTGGATCCGCTCGTCGATCGCCCCGGCCTCGGCGCGCTCGAGGAGCGGCGGGTCCGCGGAGGGCGCGTGGACGCGCACCGCGCCGGCGGCGAAGAAGATCCGCGCCGCCGCGCGCGTCGCCCGCACGAGGGACGCGACCGTCTCCTTCGTGAACGTGTAGTGGACGACGGGCCTGCCGTCGGCGTCGACGGAGATGCGGTTCGCCGGGACGGCCTTGTCGCACGCGAGGACGAGGATCATCTGGAGGCGCGGGAAGGCGCGCATGAGCGTCGCGTGCGGGGCGCCGAAACCCGTGAGGTTCTTCGCCGTCGTGAACGGGAAGTACATGCACGTCTCGAGGACGAAGCCCTCCTCGACGGCGCGGTCGAGATAGAAGCTCTTCGGGTGCCCGACGTCGTTCGTGATCGGGTGGTCGTGCTCGCCGACCAGGATGTGCGCCGGGTGACACGTGAAGCCGGCGCCGAGGCGCGGCAGGGACGGCCCGAGCCCCGACCGCAGGAGGAGCGCCGTCGTCCCGATCGAGCCGCCGGCCGCGACGATCGCCTTCGCGCTCACGGCGTAGTCGCCGGGCGCCCACTCGGAGGGGGCGCCCTTCTCGCCGGGCGCCGCGGCCGAGACGCGGACGATCACGCGGCCTTCCTCGACCCGGAGCACCTCGGCGCGCGTCACCACCTCGACGCCGCTCTGCGACCGCCGCGGGCAGCTGCACGCGGTGCGTGCCCTGCTTGGCGTCGTTCGGGCAGCCGAGGTTGCAGAGACTCGACCCGCGGCAGCCGCGGAGGTTCAGCGGGAACTGCTCGGCGCGGAAGCCGGCCTCGTCGCAGCCTTCCACGAACAGCCGGTTGTTGTCGTTGAGGAGCCCCGGCTCGAGGAGGTGGACGTTGTTCTCCTCGATGAATTTCCGGGAGCGGCGCTCGACGTCCGCGTGCGTCAGCCCCGGCACCTCCCATCCCTCGATGACGCGCTTCGGGGCGACGAGGGACGTCCCCGTGTAGACGACGGTCGAGCCGCCGTAGACGCGCCCGAAGGCGAGCGTCATCGCGCCGTCCGCGGTGAGGAAGCCGCCGCCGTCCTCGTAGAGCGCGTCGGCCATCTCGGATTCGCGGCCGGTGAACTCGGCGTCGAGGAGGCGCGCGCCCTGCTCGAGGACCAGGATCCGGTAGCCGGCGCGGGCGAGCGGCGCGAGGCCCTCGGCGACCGTTCCGCCGCCGGCGCCCGAGCCGATCACGACGACGTCGTACGCCCTGGTGTTCATGCGCGGCGGGCTTCCCATCCGCGGGCGTCCGCCCGATACCCGATCGCGGCGGCCGCTTCGGGGCGCGCGTAGTAGCCGAGGAAGACGAGCGTCCTCAGGCCCCAGAAGCCGCGTCTCAGGAGGAGGACCGGAGCGTGCTCGAGGCCCGAGAGGAACCGCGTGCGCTCCTCGGGCCCGAGCGCCGTGAAGGCGCGCCCCCACCGGAGGCGCGGCAGGTGCTCGATCGCGCGGACGAACGCCACGAGCTGGCGCTGCATCGCGGCGGGGCGGCGCGCGAGGGTCTTCTCGACGAGCGCCTCGAGCGCGCTCCAGCCGGCTTCGTCCAGGGCCGACGCCTCCGGCACGACCGTCACGGCGATCGCGCGGAACGTGTCCCGGACCGGGGCGAGGAGCACACCGGAAGACTAACCCCGTCGGCCGGATATGGCACCGGGGCGGTCCTCTATGGGCTAGACTTCGTGCGGCGATGGAAAAGGCCCTCGTCGACGGGCACGGGCGACGCATCACCTACGTCCGGATCTCGATCACGGACCGGTGCAATCTGCGCTGCGTCTACTGCATGCCCGAGGACCAGAAGTTCCGTCCGCTGCCGCACCTCCTGACGCGCGACGAGATCCGGCGCTCGGCGCGCCTCCTGCGCGATTTCGGCATCGAGAAGATCCGGCTCACGGGCGGCGAGCCGACGACTCGGCCCGATCTCGTCGACATCGTGAGGGACCTTCACGAGATCGGCTTCCCGGGCGGGATCGCGCTCTCGACGAACGGCGTTCTCTTCCCGAGGATGGCGCACGACCTCCTCGGGGCCGGGCTCACGAAGGTGAACGTCTCGCTCGACGCCGCGGAGGCCGAGCACTTCCGGAAGATGGCGCGCCGGGACCACTACGCGCCCGTCCGCGAGTCGATCGAGCTCGCGCTCGCCCTGCCGTTCGACTCGGTGAAGGTGAATGCGGTCGTGATCCGTGGCTTCAACGACGACCAGATCCTGCCCCTCGCGGCGCTCACGAGGGACCGGAAGCTCGGCGTGCGCTTCATCGAGTTCATGCCCTTCGGCGGCAACGCCTGGAAGGACGAGGACTGGATCGGATGGCGCGAGGTGTGGGACCGCCTCGCGGCCGCCGGCTACGTCCTGACGCCGATCGAGAAGACGCTCGTCGCCGGGCCTGCCGACGAGTACACCGTCACGTCGCCGGCCGGCGCGCACACGGGCTCGATCGGGTTCATCACGCCGATCTCGGACCGGTTCTGCGACACCTGCAACCGGATGCGGCTCACGCAGGACGGGTTCCTCAAGGGCTGCCTCTTCGGCCACGCGGACGTCGACCTCCTGAAGCCGATGCGCGCGGGCGCCACGGACGAGGATCTCGCGGTGCTCGTCCAGCACGCCGCCACCGTGAAGGAGGAGCGCCACCCGATGTTCGTCGGGATGAACAAGGCGATGCTTCCCCTCCACGCGCGGAACATGAGCGAGATCGGCGGCTGAGGAGCCGTGCGCGTCGCGGTCCTGACGATCTCCGACCGCTCGTACCACGGGGAGCGAGACGACAAGACGGGCCCGGCGGTCGCCGAATCCGTCCGCCGGCTTCTGCCCGGGGCCTCCGTCGTCGAGCAGACGATCCTGCCGGACGAGCGCAGCGACATCGAGTGGAACCTCAAGCGGATCGCCGACGTCGCCGCGGCGGACCTCGTCCTCACCGCGGGCGGCACGGGTCTCTCGCCGCGCGACGTGACGCCGCAGGCGACGCAGGCCGTCGCGGCGTACGAGGTCCCCGGCATCGCCGAGGCCATGCGGGCCGCGACGTGCGCGGCGCAGCCGTCGGCGATCCTGTCGCGGCAGGTCGCCGCCGTCCGCGAGCGGACGCTCATCGTCAACCTGCCGGGCTCTCCGCGCGGCGCCGTCGAGTGCCTCGAGGCCGTCGCGGGCGTCCTCCCGCACGCCGTCGCGACGCTGCGCAACGAGGCGGGCGACGCGCACCCGGCACGCCTCGAGCGCGCCTGACCCCCCTACAATCAGCGCGTTGAACCGGCGGCATTTTCTCGCGACGATCCTGGGCCTGGTCGCGTCCTCGCGGGCCGCGGGGGCGGGGCTCTCGCGCCGGATCCTGCGCCTGCGCACGGGGGTCGTCGAGGAAGTCCCGCTCGAGGCCTACGTCGCGGCCGTCCTCCCGCCGGAGATCGGCGGGCACGCGCCGGCCGCGGCGCTCGAGGCGCAGGCCGTGGCGGCCCGCTCGTACGCCGTCGCCCGCGCCGAGCGACACCTCGAGGACGGCGCGGATCTCTGCGACGGCACCCACTGTCAGGTCTACGGCGGTCTGGGCGCCGCGACGCCCGCGACGCGGGCGGCGGCTGCGGCGACGGAGGGAGTCGTCCTCGTGCAGCGCGGCCGCGTGATCGCCGCCCCGTTCCACGCCGTCTGCGGCGGGCGGACCGCCCGGCCCCGCGACGTGTGGGACGACGAGGAGACCCCCGACCTCGAGCCGGTCGACGACGATGCCTGCCTTTCCGCGCCGGGAGCCACGTGGGCGTTCTCCCTGGCGCGGCGTGAGGTTCCGCCGCTCGCCGCGACCGTCGGGTTCCCGGAGGGCCGCCTCTTCGAGGTCTACGGCCACGACTCGAGCCGGCGCGTCGGCATGGTGAGGTTCGCGGCCAAGGGCGGCGCCTCCCGCGTCGTGCGCGGCTTCGAGTTCCGGAAGGCGGCGTCGACGCTCTGGGGCTGGGCGTCCGTGCGCTCGACGGATTTCGAGGTCGAGGAGTCCCGCGCGGCCTACCTCCTCCATGGTCGCGGCACGGGCCACGGGGCCGGGCTGTGCCAGGCGGGAGCCATCGCGCGCGCCCGTCGGGGCGAGACGCGCGAGGCGATCCTCGCGCTCTACTACCGC
Organism: uncultured Acidobacteriota bacterium; assembly: GCA_963776915.1. Lineage (GTDB taxonomy): Bacteria > Acidobacteriota > Thermoanaerobaculia > UBA5066 > UBA5066 > Fen-183. Next base: position 100,555 of record CAVZPE010000020.1, read on the forward strand.
GGTGCGGTCGTCGGGCGAGTGGTCTGACCCGATCCGGGTTCCTGCGCGGGCGCCCGATGTATGGCGCTCCGGCACAACTCCGAAGCGACAGATTTTGTCTGCCGGTCCGTCCCTGAGACCTGGCCTCATTCCGTTTTCCCCAGATAGAACAACAATTTAAGGTCGGGCACGGCCATTGCTAAGCGTGCGTCATGCCTATGCGTCAAATGGTTCATGGAGGAAACGTGCGTCTGAAATCGAACCTCCTGATTGCCCTTCTTCTCTCTGCTCTCGTCGCGGGACCGGCGTTCGCCGTCGTCGTCGAGGAGACCGAGGGATCCGCCCCGGCGAATTGGACGGCGCCACCCTACTGGGCGCCCCCACCGGCGCAGAGCGCGACGACGGCAGGCCGGACCGCGCTGGTCCCGTCCGGGACGACGCCCCTGCCGTTCGTGGCGTTGGACCCGTGCCGCCTGGTGGACACGCGCGGATTGCCGGCGGCGCTGCCCGGCGGAGGCTTCCTGCCGGCCGCGACGGTACGGAACTACACGCTCGCGGGCGCGTGCGGGATTCCGGCCGGCGCCAAGGCGATCTCGCTCAACGCGACCGTGACGAACCCGACCGGAGCGGGATTCCTCGTCCTGTGGGACAAGGGCGGACCGGTGCCGGGGGTGTCGACACTGAACTTTCTCGCGGGGCAGACGATCGCGAACGCCGCGGTGGTGCCGCTGAGCGCGGACGGGTCGCTCTCGGTCGCGCTGGGCGTTTCGGGCGGAGACGTGATTCTCGACACGAACGGCTACTACACCGCGCTCAGCGCCGTGACGAGCCTGAACGCCCAGACGGGAGCCCTGACTCTGACGGCGGGAAGCAACGTGACGATCACGCCCGGTTCGGGAAGCCTGACGATCGCGACATCCGTTGCGGCGGGCGCGACCGGACCGAGCGGTCCCTCCGGCCCGGCCGGCCTCACGGGCGCGACCGGTCCTTCGGGCCCTGCCGGCGTTGCGGGTGCGACGGGGCCTTCGGGTCCCGCCGGCGTTGCCGGTTCGACGGGCGCGACGGGACCGCAGGGTGTCGCGGGCGCCACGGGCGCGACGGGCCCGCAGGGGCTCACCGGTCTTACAGGGGCTACGGGCGCGACGGGTCCGCAAGGGCTCACCGGTCTCACCGGTGCGACGGGCGCAACGGGTCCCGCGGGCACGAACGGCGCCGATGGGGCAAATGGAAAGACGGTGCTGAACGGAATCGTCGATCCGACGACCGAGGGCGTCGACGGCGACTTCTACATCAACACGACGAGCAACAGGATCTTCGGGCCGAAGGGTGCGGTGACGCCCGGCACGTGGCCCACTCCGGGGACACCGATCGTCGGACCTTCCGGACCGAGCGGACCTGCCGGAGCGGCCGGCGCGACGGGTCCCGCGGGTGCGGACGGCGCCACGGGTCCCGCAGGCGTCGCGGGCGCCACGGGCGCGACGGGCCCGCAGGGGCTCACCGGTCTTACCGGGGCCACGGGCGCGACGGGTCCGCAGGGGCTCACCGGTCTCACCGGCGCGACGGGCCCACGGGCACCAACGGCGCCGACGGGGCGAATGGAAAGACGGTGCTGAACGGAATCGTCGATCCGACGACCGAGGGCGTCGACGGCGACTTCTACATCAACACGACGAGCAACAGGATCTTCGGGCCGAAGGGTGCGGTGACGCCCGGCACGTGGCCCACTCCGGGGACACCGATCGTCGGACCTTCCGGACCGAGCGGACCTGCCGGAGCGGCCGGCGCGACGGGTCCCGCGGGTGCGGACGGCGCCACGGGTCCCGCAGGCGTTGCGGGTGCGACGGGCGCGACGGGACCGCAGGGTGTCGCGGGCGCCACGGGCGCCACGGGGCCGGCCGCAGGGGCTCACCGGTCTCACCGGCGCGACGGGCGCAACGGGTCCCGCGGGCGCCGACGGGGCGAACGGAAAGACTGTGCTGAGCGGAATCGTCGATCCGACGGGGACTGACGGCGCCGACGGCGACTTCTACATCAACACGACGAGCAGCACGATCTTCGGGCCGAAGGCGGCTGGCGTGTGGCCGACTCCGGGAACTTCGGTCGTCGGTCCTTCGGGGCCGAGCGGTCCTCTGGGTCCGAGCGGTCCGTCCGGCCCGCAGGGCGACCCCGGCGTCGTGGGCGCGACCGGGCCCTCCGGCCCGAGCGGCCCTGCCGGTCCGAGCGGCCCTGCCGGTCCGAGCGGCCCGACCGGTCCGCAGGGCATCACGGGCCTCACGGGCGCGACGGGTCCCTCGGGTCCGAGCGGTCCGAGCGGGCCGACCGGCCCTGTGGGCGTGTACCCGACGAGGACCGTTACCGCCACGACGACGCTGCTCGATACCGACCGGGTGGTCTTCTGCAGCCCGGTCCTCGCGACGACCCTCACCCTTCCGTCCGCGGCGTCGAATCCCGGGCTGGAGATCACGGTCAGGCGGCTCAACACGACCAATGTCAACTGCAGCGTGACACCGGTCGCAACTACCGAGAATGGTGGCAGCAACACATACAACATGAACCAGCTGGGCGGATCTTTCGCGAGCGGCGACAAGTTGACGGTTCTTTCCGACGGGGCGACGTGGCACATCATGAGCATTCACTGATTCGTCCTATCCTTCCTGCGTGACCTGAGCGGCGGGCCTTCGGGCCCGCCGCTTTCTTTTCGGGGGCGTCGAGGGCCGGAACCTCCGGCTACACTCGCGGAAATGAAGGCCCGTTCGCGCCAGGCGCGGGATCTTCCCGGGCCGGAGCCACACTCCTTCCCGAGACGGGAAGCCGGAGGGCTCGCGCTTCTCGCCGTGGCGCTCGCGTTCAACGCCGTCTTCCTCCGCGGAGAGGCGCGGGTCAGCGCGGTGCCCCTGAACGACGAGGTCTTTCACGCGGTCGCGAGCGAGCGGCTCGCCGAGGCCGTCTCGCGAGTGGAGCCGTTCCTCGATCCCTGGGTCTCCGAATGGGGATTCGGCTTCCCGGTCTGGAGAAGCTACCAGCCCCTGCCACACCTCGTGGGGGCCGCGGCCGTCTCGTCGGCATCCCCGGGCGGCGCCACGAGGGCCTTCGCGCTCCTCGCGACGCTCGTCACCGGCCTCTTCCCGCTGGCCCTGTATGCGGGCGCGCGGATCTTCGGCCTCCCGGCCACGGCGTCCGGTCTGGCATCGCTGCTCTGTCTTCTCCCGTCGGGCGCCGGGGAATTCGGGCGCTACGGACTCTCGTACGGCGCCTCGGTCTGGCTCGGCTCGGGGCTCTACACGCAGCAGTTCGCGCTCCTCCTTCTCCCCCTGGCTCTCGGGCTCGCGCGCGTCGCCCTCGACACCGGGCGATGGCGTTTCGCGGCCGGCGCCGCGCTCGCGCTGACCGCCCTGTCTCACATCGTTTTCGGCTACGTCGGCGCGCTGGCAGCCGTCGTCCTCGCGATCGTCGGGTCGCACGAGGGCCGGGCCGCGCGGCTCGTGCGCCTGGCCTGGATCGGAGCCGGATCCTTTCTCCTCACGGCGTGGTTCACCGTCCCGCTGTTCCTCTCGCGCGCGGAGATCAACCACTCGCGCTTCGAGCCGGCGTGGAAGTGGGACTCCTTCGGGGCGAGGGCCGTCTTCTCGGCCCTCGCGGACGGCAGCCTCCTGGACTTCGGCCGCCTGCCGGTCCTGACGGTCCTCCTCGGTGTCGCGGCCGCCGGTGCCTTCGTCCTGCGCCGCGACGCGATCGCGGGCCGCCTCCTGGCCCTCACGTCTGTCTTCCTCGCGCTCTTCCTCGGCCGCGACACGTGGGGCCATCTTCTGCTTCTCCTCGGAGTCCCGGCCGACCTGCACCTCCACCGGTTGCAGGCCGCATTCGAGCTCTCGGCGTGCCTGCTCGCCGCGTGGTTCGCCGACCATGCGCTCCGCGAGCTCCGGCGGCGCGCCGTCGCGCTCCATGCGATCGCCGCGCTTCTGCTGGGTGCGGGCTTGCTCCTCGCCTTTCGCGACCGTGCCTCGTACCTCGCCCGCAACACGGAGCTCGGAGACGCGAGCCTGGCCGCCGTCCGAGCCGAAGAAACGGACCTCCGGGCGGTGATGGAGGACGTCCGCCGCCTGACGGACGCGCGGCCGGGGCGGGTGAGCGCCGGCCGGTCGGCGGGATGGGGCAGGGAGTTCAAGGTCGGCGAGGTCCCGGTCTACGGACTTCTCTCCCTCGAGCGATTCGACCAGGCGAGCTTCCTGTATCACGCGCTCTCGAGGGCGGGCGAGTTCGTCATCGCCCGCAATGACGAGGATCCCGTGCACGACGACGTCTTCGGGATCCGCGCCGTCGTGGCGCCGGCGGATCGCCCCGCTCCGTCGCATCTTCGCCTCGTCGGCCTTCACGGCCGCTTCGCGGTCTACGAGTCGTCCCGCGATGGGTACTTCGGGCTCGGCGATGTTTTCGCGACCTACACCGGGCCGCGCTCGACCTTCTACGAGCCGTCCCTCGCCTGGCTTTCGACGCCTCTGCCCAGGGCCGGACTCCTCGTCGCGCTCGGGCAGGGGCCCGCCGGACTGCCGCCCGTCGGACGCTGGCAGCCGTTTCCGACCGTCCCGCCCGAACTGGGAAAGCCCCGCGGCGAGATCGTCTCCGTCTCCGCCGGCCCGGGGAGGTGGAAGGCCAACGTCCGGCTGACCCGCTCCTGCCAGGTCGTCTTCAAGTCGACCTTCTTCCCCGATCTCGCGTTTACGGTGGACGGCGTCGCCGTTTCCTCGATCCGCGTCACACCCGGCTTCCCGGCGGTGACGGTTCCGACGGGCGATCACGTCGTGGAGGTGGTCTACAGCCCTTCGGCGCTGAAGCCCATCCTCTTCGCCGTGGGCCTCGGGGCCTTCGCGTTGATCGCGGTCCTCGCCCGCGGGGCTCGCGCGGCCCGCCTGGACGAGCGAACGGCGGCGCCGGTCTCGCGGCTTCTCGAGGCCGTCGGAAGGCGCGTTCCGGTTTCCGTCGTCGCGGTGTCGGCTCTCGTCCTCGTCTCGTGCCGCGCCCTCCTGCGCGGCCTTCTCGTCGACGGCCATGACGCGACGGCGTATCCCCCGCGGCTCGTGGAGTTCGTCCGGGCCGTCGCCGACGGGCACCTCCCGCCCGTCTGGGCCGCGGACCTCGGCAACGGGTTCGGCCAGCCGCTCTTCGGGTTCGCTCCTCCTCTCGTCCAGCTCGCGGCGCTCCCGTTTCGCGTTCTCGGGTTCCGGCTCGCGGACTCCACCCAATTCGGCCTGCTCGTGCTCGCGCTGGCCGGCGCCTTCGCCGTCCATCGGCTCGCGCGCGACCTTTCGGTGTCGCCTCGCGCCGCCCTCGGAGCCGCGGCGTGCTGGCTGTTCGCCCCGTACTTCCACACGGACTTTTTCGTTCGAGCGGCCTACGCGGAAGCCGCAGCGCTGTCGGTCGCGCCCCTCGCCGTTCTGGCCCTCTGGAGGATCCTCGGCCCCCGGCCGTCGGGCGCAGGCTTCGCGATGGCGTCGGCCGCGATCGCCGTCGTCATTCTCGGGCACAACGCCGTCGCTCTCCTCCTCGTTCCGGCGCTGGTGCTTCTCGTGGTCTTCGCGACGATGGGGCCGCCGCGGCGCTCGGGTCCCGCCCTGATCGGAGGGGCCGCCATCGGCGGTGGGCTTGCGTTGGCGGCGTTCTTCTGGGTGCCGGCGCTCGCGGAAAACGGCTGGGTGAAAACCGACGTGATGCGGACGGATTGGTCCTATTGGAGGCTTCACTTCCCGACATTGGGCCAGCTCCTTTACTCGCCCTGGGGATTCGGGCGCTCGGTGCCGGGTCCGGACGATGGAATGTCGTTCGCAATCGGGCCGCTGCTTCTCGTCGGTGGCGCGTTCGGGCTTCTGGCGGCGATCAGACGGGGGCCGGGGCAGACGCGGACGTTTGCGTTCGCCGCCGCCGCCGTCTCGCTCGCGGGAATCCTGCTCGCGAGCCCGTTCTCGGCCTTCGTGTGGGAGCGCGTTCCGTTGCTTCAGTTTCTCCAGTTTCCGTGGCGCGCACTCGTGCTCCCCACGATCTTCCTTCCCCTTCTGGCGGCACTCGCCCTCGACGCCCTTCCGAGACGCGCGGCCGGCGCGGCAATCGCCGCCGTCGTTCTCCTCGATCTGCCGCACACGGAACCGAAGGGCTACGTGCGCTACGACGAGGAGTATCTACGAGCCCGAACGGATCGCGGCAAACGGGATCGAGACGACGACGAGCGGGGAATACGAGCCGCGATCGGTCGGGCAGCGGCCGCCGCATGCGACGGCTCCGCTGGTGGCGCCCGCGGGGATCGAGATCCTCGCGCGCGACGAGCGGACGGCGCGCCGGAGCTACGTCGTGCGTCTCTCGCGGCCAAGCACGGTCGAGGCGTCGACCTTCTGGTTCCCCGGCTGGCGGGTCGAAGTCGACGGGAAGACCGTTCCGACGCGCATCGTACCGGTCCGCGGCACGATATCGTTCGAGGTTCCCGCGGGCCTCCACCAGGTCTCGATCCGGTTCGAAAGGACCCCCGTGAGGAGAGCCTCGCTCCTCGTGAGTCTCGTCTCGGCGGCCGTGCTTTTCGCGTTGGCGGCTTTCGTCCGGAGGAGACCGGGTCCCGTGATCGCGGGTCTCACCTTCCGCACACTCAATTGAGATAGAGTCCGCACAACTGGAGGACTCCTGCGATGAACAGTCGGTTCAACGTCTGGTTCGTTGTCTCTGCGTGCGTTCTTGCTTCGGGAGCCCGCGCGAGCGGTGTCGATGAGATTCCGCTGACGGGGTGGGCGGCGCCGCCCTTCTGGGCCGACGCGGGCGCGGTGCGGGCGGACAGCGGGCGCGCGGCCCTTGGCCGGGAAGCCCTCGCCCCGGTGCCTCCGGCGCTTCCGTTCGTCGCCATCGCGCCCTGCCGCGTCGCGGACACGCGGGGATACGGATTCAGCGGGGCATACGGCCCTCCGGCGCTTCCACCGTCCGTTCAGCGCGATTTTCCGATCGCCGGCCAGTGCGGAATCCCTGCCGGAGCGAAGGCCGTTTCGTTCAACTTCACGGTGACGAACACGGCGGGCCCCGGCTTCCTCGTGACGTGGGCGACCGGAGCGGCGATTCCTCCCACCTCCACGCTTTCCTTCGCGGCGGGGCAGACACTCTCGAACGCCGCCGTCGTGTCTCTCGGATCAGGCTCGATCTCGGTCGCGGCCGGTGTGAACGGCGCCGACCTGATCGTGGACGTGAACGGCTACTACGGTCCCGGCGTCGTCACATCCCTCGTCGCGCCGGGTCCTCTCTCGCTCACCGGGGACGTCGCGCTCGCGGCGGGTCCCAACATCTCCATCACGCCGGCGGGCAACACCTTGACGATCGGGTCGACGGTGGCCCAGGGACCGACGGGACCGACAGGGCCTGCGGGGCCGGCCGGAGTCGCCGGTGCCACCGGACCCTCCGGGCCCGCCGGGATCACCGGGACCACGGGACCGAGCGGGCCTGCCGGGCCGGCCGGAGTTGCCGGGCCAACCGGACCCTCGGGACCTGCCGGGGTCGCCGGACCAGCCGGGGCCACGGGGCCGCAGGGATTCGCTGGCGCCACCGGAGCGACCGGCGCCACGGGACCGCTGGGTCTCACGGGAGCCGCGGGTCCGACGGGTCCGACGGGGCCGGCGGGCGCCGGAATCGTGAAGGATGCGAACGGGAACGCGCTCGGCGCGCTCGTCGGATTCGACTTCAGCCTCAACAACGTGACGATCTACAAGTCGGGTTACTTCGTCACCGTGACCGTCAGCGGGAAGTTCCCCGTGTCGCAGATCTGGTGGACGAGCGCCTCCTGCGGCGGGACGGGCTACCTGAACAGCGGCGCGGGGAACGTCACCGACGGGAAGTTCTACTCGATCTACACGAAGGCCGTGATCTTCTCGGGCCAGACGAACTCCTTCTACACGCCGTCCAGCCCTTCCGTGAACGCGACGATGGGAAGCATCGAGAACGCCGGGAGCCTCGATGGAGAGAGCAGCTGCTCGGCGGGGGGCGGTGCCAACAGCGGCTGGCTGATGAACGCCTTCGACCCCGCCGCCACGCTCGGCTGGACGATCATCAGCTCGACGTGCGGCAGCCCCGCGATCGCCTGCAAGGCGGTGGCGGGCCCGCTGCAGCTCCCCTGAGGAGGTCCGGCTAGACTCGGACACGTGAACCGGCCTCGCCTCCCGCACGCCGCAGACTCCCGGCTGGAGGCGGGGCTGGACTGTCTCGTGAGAATGAGAGAGGGGCAGGGCTCTCGCGGCCCCGGCGCTACGGCGGCCGATGCGATGCCCCGCGCATTCGAAGAAAACCCGGATCTTCTCTCCGGGCAGCGCCTCGGCCTCCTCTGCAACCCGGCCTCCGTGACGCTCGATTTCGTCCCGGCACCGCAGGCACTCCTCGCCGCCGGCCTCGACGTGCGCGTTCTCTTCGGCCCGGAGCACGGCCTCACGGGCGCGGCGCAGGACATGGAGGCCGTCGGGGGCGGCGAGCCCTCGCGCCTGCCCGTGATCTCCCTCTACGGCGAGACGTTCGACGACCTCGCGCCGAAGAGCGAGCACCTCGAGGGGCTCGACGCCGTCGTCTGCGACCTGCCGGACGTCGGCAGCCGCTACTACACGTTCGTGTGGTCCATCGCGCTCGTCATGAGGGAATGCGCGAAGCGGAGGATTCCCGTCGTCGTCCTCGACCGGCCGAACCCGCTCGGCGGCGAGGTCGTCGAGGGAAACCTGCCGGAGGAGAGGCTCCTGTCGTTCGTGGGCCTCTATCCGGTGCCCGTGAGGCACGGCATGACACCGGGCGAGATCGCGCGGTGGACGAACGCGACGCAGGGCTTCGGGTGCGACCTCACGGTCGTGCCGATGCGCAAGGCGGGCCGGACGCCGTCGCGTCGCGAGATCGCCGAGACGCCCGCGTGGGTGCTCCCGTCGCCGAACATGCCGACGCCCGGGACGGCGCTCGTCTATCCGGGCGGCTGCCTCGTCGAGGGAACGAACCTCTCGGAGGGGCGCGGGACGACGCGGCCGTTCGAGCTCCTCGGCGCTCCGTGGCTGGACGCCGACGAAGCGGCGGAGCGCGCGAACGCGCTCGGCATGCCCGGCGTCGTCTTCCGCCCGCACGTCTTCAAGCCCACGTTCCAGAAGCACGCGGGAAAGACGTGCGGGGGGGTGCAGGCGCACGTCACGGACGCCGCGGTCTTCCGCCCGTACGAGACGTACCTGCGGCTCCTCAAGGCGCTCTTCGACCTCGACCCGGACCGCTTCCGCTGGCGGACCGAGAAGTACGAATACCGCGACGACGTCCCGGCGATCGACCTCCTGACGGGCACCGCGACGTACCGGCGGCTCGTCGACGCCGGGCGAGTCCCTCGACGCGTGGATCTCCGACTTTCGGGCCGACGAGGCGCGTTTCGCGGAGGACAGGCGGCCGCACCTGCTCTATTCCACTCGAAGAAATTCTCCCTCGGTGCTCCTCGTCACGGGCGCGCACGAGTCGGGCAAGACGACAGTGGCGGTGCAGCTCATCGAGGCGCTCGTGAAGGACGGGCTGAAGGTCGGCTCGCTCAAGCACACGGACCACGAGTACGAGACGGACGTCGAGGGCAAGGACTCGCAGCGGCACAAGGCGGCGGGGGCGGAGCCGGCCGTCCTCGTCGCGGGACGCCGCAGCGCGGTGCACCGCTCGGCGTCCGGGCGCCCGGCGCTATCCGATTTCTTAGAAGGTGAATATGGCCTTCGCGATTGCGACGTCGTCGTGGTCGAGGGATTCCGCGGCGAGTCCTCGTTCCGAAGATCGAGGTCTGCCGCGCGGCGACGGGCCGCGCGCCGCTGTGCGAAACCGATCCGAACGTCATCGCCGTCGTGACCGACCGTCGCCACGGCGCACGCCTCTTCCATCCCCCGATTCACTTTCGAAGAAATCTCCTCTTCTCTTCTTCTCTTTCTAAGAAAATCCCCGGTCTTCTCCTCTCTCTAGGACAATCGTCGGTCGCATGAAGGCAATCCTCGTCCCGAAGCCCGGCGGTCCCGAAGCCCTCGTTTACGGCGACGCTCCCGATCCCGTCCCGGGGCCGGAAGAGGTCCTCGTTCGCGTCCGCGCGACCGCGGTGAACCGCGCCGACCTCATGCAGGCCGAGGGCAAGTACCCGCCGCCCCCCGGCGCGTCCGGGATCCTCGGTCTCGAGGGCGCCGGCGAGGTCGAGGGCTCCGGCGAAAAGGTGTTCTTCCTCCTGTCCGGCGGCGGTTACGCCGAGAAGGTCGCCGTGCCGCGCGGCATGCTGATGCCCGTGCCGGCGCGCCTGTCCCTCGCCGAGGCCGCCGCGATCCCGGAGGCGTGGTTCACCGCGTACCTGAACCTCTTCGTCGAGGGTTCCCTCAAGCCGGGGGAGCGCCTGCTCGTCCACGCGGCCGCCTCGGGCGTCGGGACCGCCGCGATCCAGCTCGCGAAGCGCGCGGGCTGTTCCGTCGTCGCGACCGCCCGGTCGGAGAAGAAGTGCGAGACGCTCTCCGCGCTCGGCGCCGACCTCGTCGTGGACACGTCGCGCCAGGAGTTCCTCAGCAAGATCGAGGCGAAGTTCGGGAAGGATTCGGTCGATCTCGTCCTCGACTCCGTCGGCGGGCCTCTCTTCTCGCCGAACATCCGGTCGCTCCGCCGCGGCGGCCGCATCGTCCTGATCGCGAGCATGGCCGGCCCGGGCGCCGAGATCGACCTCCGCGCGGTTCTGGCCAAGCGCCTGCGGATCATCGGCTCGACCCTGCGGTCGCGGCCGCTCGACGAGAAGATCGCCCTGACGAAGGCTTTCGTCCGCGACGTGCTGCCCGCGTTCGAGGACGGGAGCCTCGCGCCCGTCATCGACTGCGCGTACCCGCTCCGGAACGCGGCCGAGGCGCACCGCCGGATGGCGGCGAACGAGAACGTCGGCAAGATCGTCCTCCTCGTGGACTGACGTGCCGCCCGTCCCGGCCCCGCCACGGGCGGTCGTCTTCGACCTCGACGGCACGCTTCTCGATTCCTACGCGGCGATCCACGAGTGCCTGTCCCTCGTCCTCGCCGCGTTCGGCCGTCCGCCGGTCACGCCGGACGAGACGCGCCGGATGGTGGGGCACGGACTCGAGGCGCTCGTCGCGCGCGCGGTCGGCGCCGAGAACGTCGCGGCGGGCGTGAAGATCTTCCGCGACCGCTACGAGGTGATCGGCCCCGAGGCCTCGACGCTCCTGCCCGGCGCCGACGCCGTCACGCGCCGGCTGGTCGAGGAGGGCATCCCGCTCGCGATCGCCTCGAACAAGCCCGCCCGATTTTCCCGCGAGATCCTGGAGGCGCTCGGCATCCTCGGGCGCTTCGCGTTCGTGGGCGGCCCGGACGGCGGCTTTCCGCCGAAGCCGGCCCCCCACATGGTCTTCATGGCCCTCGCGACGATGGGCGCGAAGGGGAACGAGAGCGTCTACGTCGGGGACATGCCCGTGGACGTCGCGACCGCGCGGGCGGCGGAGATCCCGGTCGTCGTCGTACCGAGCGGGAGCGCGACGGAAGCGGAATTGCGTGCTGTTTCGCCCGATCTCCTGATAAGGGATCTCAACGAGCTTCCGGGTGTCCTCCTTTATAGAATCCACCCATGAGTAACTTCGATTCCACCACCGGCTCCGCCGGCCAGGTGCGCTTCTTCAACCCGGGCCCCGTGTGGGTCCGGCCGCAGGTGCTGCAGGCGCTCACCGGCCCCATGCTCTCCCACCGCTCGCAGGCCTTCATGGACCTCTACGGGCGCATCCTCGACAAGCTCCCGAAGGTCTTCCGGACCGCTCCCGGCCGCGCCCACACGCTCGCCTCCTCGGCGACGGGCGTGTGGGAGGCCGCCCTCGTGTCCTGCGTCGAGGGCCCGGTCCTCTCGCTCGGCAACGGCGCGTTCTCCGAGAAGTGGGGCGAGATGTCCCAGCGCCTCGGCCTCGAGACCGACACGCTCAAGGCCGAGTGGGGCAAGCCGATCCCGCCCGACGAGGTGAAGAAGAAGCTCGCGACGAAGAAGTACGCCGCGGTCACGGTCGTCCACAGCGAGACGTCCACGGGCGTCCTGAACGACCTCCCGGCGATCGCGAAGGTCGTCCGCGAGAGCTCCGACGCTCTCGTCTTCGCCGACTGCGTGACGTCGGTCGCCGGCACGAAGGTCGAGACGGACGCGTGGGGCCTCGACGTCGTCCTCACGGGATCACAGAAGGCGTTCGCGCTCCCGCCGGGCCTCGCGCTCTTCGCGATGTCCGAGCGGACGCTCGCGGCCGCGAAGAAGAAGAAGTTCCGCGGCCTCTACCTCGACCTCGTCGACGTCGACGCCTACGCCCAGAAGAAGCAGACGCCGACGACGCCCTGCCTGCCGCTCCTCTACGCGCTCGACGTGCAGCTCGACCACATCCTCGCCGAGGGAATCGAGAACCGCTGGGCCCGCCACGAGGAGATGCGCCGGACCGTCGCCGACTGGTGCGGAAGGAACGGCTTCGCGGTCTTCGCCCAGAAGGGCGCCGAGTCGCCCACGGTCACGTCGATGATCCCGCCCGCGGGCGTCAACGCCGAGGAGCTCAACAAGGCGCTCAAGGCCGCCAAGTGGACGACGGGCTCGGGCTACGGGAAGCTGAAGGCCACGAACGTGCGCATCGGGCACATGGGCGACGTGGACGTCCTCTCCGTGCAGAACTACCTGAAGGCTCACGAGGAGGCCGTCGCGGGGCTGAGAGCCAAGGCCGCCGTCCCCGCGTGAGCGCGCGCGTTCTCGTCGCCGAGCCCCTGTCGGAAACGGGCCTCGCCGTCCTGAAGACGGCGGGGCTCGCCGCCGACGTGAGGACGGATCTCTCCCGCGAGTCGCTCCTCGCGACGATCGGCGACTACGACGCGCTCGTCGTGAGGTCGGCCACACAGGTCGACAAGGAGCTCCTGACGGCCGGCAGGAAGCTGCGCGTCGTCGGGCGCGCCGGCGTGGGCCTCGACAACGTGGACGTGAAGGCGGCGACGGAGCGCGGGATCCTCGTCGTGAACGCTCCGTCCGGGAACGTCGTCTCCGCCGCGGAGCACGCGATCGCCCTCCTCCTCGCCCTCCTGCGCCGGATCCCGGAGGCACAGGTCTCGCTCAAGGCGGGAGAATGGAAGCGGACGAAGTTCGTCGGGACGGAGCTGCAGGGCAAGACGGTCGGGCTCGTGGGCCTCGGGCAGGTCGGCTCGCGCGTCGCGTTGCGCCTCAGGCCGTGGAACGTGACGCTCCTCGCCTTCGACCCGTTCGTGACGCCGGAGCGCGCGGCGGAGATCGGCGTCAGGCCGGTCTCGCTGGACGAGCTCCTCGCGCAATCGGACATCGTCTCCCTCCACGCGCCGGGCGGGGCCGAGACGAAGCACCTCCTCGGTCCCATGCAGTTCGAGAAGATGAAGAAGGGCGCCCTCCTCGTGAACTGCGCGCGCGGCGCCCTGGTGGACGAGGCCGCGCTCGTCGAGGCGCTGGACTCCGGGAAGCTGGGCGGTGCCGCGCTGGACGTCTTCTCGGTGGAGCCCCCGAAGGACTTCGCGCTCATGAAGCACCCGAAGGTCGTCTGCACGCCGCACCTCGGCGCCTCGACGGTGGAAGCGCAGGACCGCGTCGCCGTCGAGACGGTCGAGATGCTCTCGGAGGCGCTGAAGGGCTCGCCCTTCGTCGCCGCCGTGAACCTGCCGTTCCCGGCGGGCGGCGACCCGCACGCGGCCCTGCCCTGGATGCGCCTCGCGGAGCTCGCGGGTTCGTTCCTCGGCCAGGCCGCCGAGGCGCCGCCGACGCGCATCAGCGTCACGCTCGCGGGCGTTCCGGAGGGCGCGCGAAAGGCGGCCGTCGTCGCGGCGGCCAAGGGCGTCCTCTCGGGCGTGGAGGAAGTCAACCTCGTGAACGCCGCGGCGATCGCGAAGGCGCGGGGCATTGCCCTCGTCGACTCCGTCCGCGAGGAATCCTCGGGCTACGCGAACCTGCTCACCGTCGCCGTGGAGACGGCGAAGGGGTCGCGCAGCGTCTCGGCGACGCTCTTCGGCGACTCGCACGGACGCATCGTCTCGCTCGACGGTCTCTCCCTGGAGTTCAAGCCGCAGGGGACGATGCTCGTCCTCTCGAACCGGGACGTTCCCGGCGTCATCGGGCGCATCGGCACGTGCCTCGGCCAGAAGGGCGTGAACATCGTCGACTTCGCGCTCGCGCGCGGGAGCGGCGGGCGCGCGGCTGCCGTCGTACGGGTGGACCCGCCGTCGGGCGGCATCGGGCCCGATCTCGTGAGCTGTCTCTCGGGGCTGGAGGGCGTGGAGTCGGCCCGGCTGGTGTCGGTCGGGTGACGCCGTGACGGCGCCGCGGGTGCGGGCGAAGACGCGTGTCGGCGTCGTCTTCGGCGGGCCCTCGCGCGAGCACGGCGTGTCGTTCCTCTCGGCGAAGTGCCTCCTCGAGAACCTCCCGCGGGACGTGTACGACGCGATCCCGATCTTCGTCGGAAAGGACGGCCTCTGGCACGGGCCCCAGGCGTCGGGCGCGGAGATGGCGCGGCAGCTCGCGCGGCCCCCGAAGGATCTCCTCCTCGACGGCGCGAAGCCGGGGAGCCGCGCGGCCCCGACGGCGGAGATCGTGGATTCGTTCTTCTCCGCGTGGCACGCGGCCGGAGCCGACGTCCTCTTTCCGATCGTGCACGGGACGTTCGGCGAGGACGGCGTCGTCCAGGGGCTCTTCGAGGCGCTCGGCGTGCCCTACGTCGGGTGCGGCGTCGCGGCCTCGGCGGTCGGGATGGACAAGATCTTCATGAAGGCCGCGTTCGCGGCCGCGGGGCTCCCGCAGGTGAGATACGTGAGCCTCTCGCGCGCCGAGTGGGCGTCGCCCGGCGTCGCGGGCGGCGCTGATCACGCGCATCGACGGGCTCGGATTCCCGGTGTTCGTGAAGCCGTCGTGCGCCGGCTCGTCCGTCGGCGTCTCGAAGGTGAAAGAGGAATCCCGGCTCGCGAACGCGGTCGAGTCCGCGCTTCTCATCGACGCGCGCGTGCTCGTGGAGCAGGGCGTGGACGCGCGCGAGATCGAGTGCTCCGTCCTCGAGGGCGAGAAGGGCGGACCGACGGAAGCGTCGCTCCCCGGCGAGATCGTGCCGGGGCACGAGTTCTACGACTACGAAGACAAGTACATCGACGCCGGCTCGAGGAGCATCATTCCCGCGGACCTGCCGGAGGACGACCGCGAGGAGGTCCGCCGACTCGCCGCGCGCGCCTTCGACGTCCTCGGGGGCGAAGGCTTTGCCCGAGTGGACTTCTTCCTCGAGCGCGGGACGCGGCGGATCCTCGTCAGCGAGATCAACTCCCTGCCCGGCTTCACGCCCATCTCGATGTTCCCCAAGATGTGGGAGGCGTCCGGCCTCGCGCTCCCGCGGCTCCTCGACCGTCTCGTGAAGAGCGCCTTCCGTCGTCCCGTGCGCGGGCGTTAGTCAGCGCATCTCGACGAGGATTCCGGCCAGCCCGAGATCGCCCAGCGTGGCGCGGGCGGCGTCGGCCTCCTCGCGGGTCCCGTAGGGGCCGAACTTCACGCGCTTGAGGCCCTTGTAGTCCTCGATCCAGGGCGAGGGGTAACGCGCGGCGAGCCGCTCGCGCAGCTTCACGGCGTTGTCCTCCGAGCCGAACGCGCCGGCCTGCACCGCCCATCCCCCGGGCGGCGGCGCCGCCGGCCCGCCCTTCGTCGCCGTGTTCGCGGGCGTCGGGGCGGGCGGCTCGTCGGTCCGGGCGCGGATGCGCGCGTTGTCGCCGAGCGCCACGACGCGCAGCGAGACGGGCACGACCCCGTCGCCGACCGACCCGATCTCGGCCGCGGCGGCCTTCGAGAGGTCCACGATGCGTCCCGCGACGAACGGGCCGCGGTCGTTCACCTTCACGCGCACGGTCTTCCCGTTCTTCTCGTTCGTGACGTCGACGACCGTCCCGAGCGGGAGAGTCCGGTGCGCGGCGGAGACCTTCTCCGGCCGGAACGTCTCGCCGGAGGCGGTCGGCAGCCCGTCGAACTCCTTGCCGTACCACGAGGCGAGCCCGCGCTCGACGGCGCCGGGCGTCGGCGTCGGGGGGACGTACGTCGTGGCCTTCGGGGCGGACGAGCACGAAGCGAGAAGAAGACAGAAGAGGAAGAGGGAGATTTCTTCGAGTGGAAGAACGGTGCGGCCCCGGCGGAGCCGATGGGATGGGCCTGCGCGGCGGGCCGCCGTCCTCTTCACCTTCAAAGAAAATCTTCTCTTCTTCTTCTCTTTCAGACGCGGACTTCCTCGTGCGTCTCGCCGGCGGCCGCCTGCGGGTCCGTCGCGAGGATCGGCTCGATTTCCTTCTCGAGGAACTCGTCGACCTGCTCGGGAGCCCGGCCGATGAACCGCGCCGGGTCGGAGGCCACCTGGATCTCCGCGGGCGTGAGGCCGAAGGCCGGGTCGGCCGCGATGCGGAAGAGGAGGTCGTTCTCGCCGCCCTCGTTCTTCATCCGGTCGCCCGCGGCCTGCGAGAGGACCCGGATCTTCTCGTGCAGGACCTGGCGGTCGCCGCCCTTCTTGGCCGCCGCCATGAGGATGTTCTCCGTCGCGAGGAACGGGACCTCCGCGTCGAGCCGGCGGCGCACGACGGCCGGGTGGACGACGAGCCCGTCCGCGACGGAGTCCCAGAGAAGGAGGATCGCGTCGGCCGAGAGGAAGGCCTCCGCCAACGCGAGCCGGCGGTTCGCGGAGTCGTCGAGCGTGCGCTCGAACCACTGGGTCGCGTGGGTCCAGTTGCCGTTGTCCGAGATCGAGAGGAGCCAGCGCGAGAGGGCGTTGATCCGCTCGCACTTCATCGGGTTGCGCTTGTAGGGCATCGCCGACGAGCCGACCTGCTTCTTGCCGAAGGGCTCCTCGACCTCCTTGAGGTGCTGGAGGAGCCGCACGTCGTTCGCGAACTTCGAGGCCGAGGCCGCGAGGCCCGACAGGGCCGAGAGGACGAGGGCGTCCTGCTTGCGCGTGTACGTCTGGCCCGAGATCAGGAGACGGTCGGGGAAGCCCGCCTTCTCGGCCACGAGCTCGTCCAGGCGCTCGGCCTTGTCGGCGTCGCCGTCGAAGAGCGCGACGAAGGACGCCTGGGTCCCGGTGGCGCCCTTGCACCCGAGGAAACGGAGCTCGTCGGCACGCCGGACGAGCTCGCGGTGGTCGAGGGCGAGATCCTGCAGCCAGAGACAGGCGCGCTTGCCCACGGTCGTGGGCTGCGCGGCCTGGAAGTGCGTGAAGCCGAGGCACGGGAGGTTGCGGTAGGCGCGCGCGAATCGCGCGAGGCGGCCCATGACGCGCACGGAGCGCGTCGCGAGAAGGCGGAGGGCCTCGCGGAGGAGGAGCAGGTCCGCGTTGTCGCCCACGAAGGCCGAGGTCGCGCCGAGGTGGAGGACGCCCTTGGCGGCCGGGGCGACGTCCCCGAGGGCGTGGAGGTGCGCCATGACGTCGTGCTTGGTCTCGCGCTCGTAGCGATCGGCGTTCTCGAGCTCGGCGTCGGTCGGGACGAGATGGGCGCGCAGGGCCTCGAGCGACGCCTCGGGGATCGGGAGCCCGAGCTGCTTCTCGGCCTCCGCGAGCCAGAGCCAGAGACGGCGCCACGCCGTGAACTTCGAGCGGGCCGAGAAGAGCGAGGACATCTCCCCGGACGCGTAGCGCAGCGTGAGGGGATTCTCCCAGCGGTCCGCGGGCGACCCGCTCACTCGTCCTCGACCTCGTCGTCGGTCGGGATCCGGAACTCCTTGACCTCGTCGTTCCCGCAGACGGCGCAGAACGCGCTCAGGATGCCTCGCTTCTCTTCGTACTCGAACGAGTAACAGGGAGTGTCGCAATTCAGGCAGACGACGAAGGCGACCTCTTCCATGCGCTCTCTCCGACGGCCCTCAGGTTAGCATCACCGGGCGGACCCGGGCCGCGCCACCATGACGACTCTGCGCATCGACTCCGAGATCGGCCGCCTCCGCACGGTCCTCGTGCACGAGCCCGGGCGCGAGATCGACCGCATGGTCCCCTCGATGATGCAGGACCTTCTCTTCGACGACATCCTGTTCGGCGCCCGGGCCCGCGAGGAGCACCGCCGGTTCCGGCAGGTCCTGAAGTTCGTCGCGGACGAGGTCCTCGAGGCCCGGGACCTCCTCGAGGAGGTGCTCCAGGACGCCGGAGCGCGCAACGCGGTCCTGACGGAGCTCGCGACGCTCCTGGCGTGGCCGCCGGCGGTCCTCGTCGCCCTGAACGACCTGCCGGCCGACCGGCTCGCCGCGGGCCTCGTCGAGGGGGTGGAGCGGCCGCGGCCGGAGATCACGGACTCGATCGACTCGCTCTACCTGCTGCCGCCGCTCCCGAACTGGTTCTTCCAGCGCGACCCGTCGGTCGTCCTCGGGGACCGCGTGATCCGGAGCGCGATGGCGACGCGCGCCCGCTGGCGCGAGCCGCTTCTCTCGGGCGCGATCTTCGCGTTCCATCCCCGCTTCGGCCGCCGGACCGACGCGTTCTGGTTCCGGGAGTTCGCGGCCGAGGAGCGCAGCCTCTCCCTCGCCCGCATGCGCCCCACCCTCGAGGGCGGAGACGTCCTCGTCCTCTCGGCCGAGACGCTCGTGATCGGCTACTCGGAGCGCACGGAGAAGATCACGATCGAGCGTCTCGCCGAGGCTCTCCGCAAGGAGGGATCCTCCGTGAAGCGCATCCTCGTCGTGGCGATCCCGCCGCAGCGCGCGACGATGCACCTCGACACGATCTTCACGCGCCTCTCCGCGGGCGAGTGCCTCTGCCACGGGCCGATGATCCTGTCCGGCGGCGCCGAGGAGGTCGACGTCTACGAGGCGGACCTGACGGGGCGCGAGGTGTCCTGGACGACGAGGGACGACCTCCTGTCCGCCCTGCGCGCGCACGGAGTCGACCTCGAGCCGATTCTCTGCGGCGGCTCGGACCCGATCGACCAGCAGCGCGAGCAGTGGACGGACGGCGCGAACCTCTTCGCGCTCGCGCCGGGCCTCGTGCTCGGGTACGACCGCAACACCCGGACCGCCGACGAGCTCGCGCGGCACGGCTACCGCATCCTCTCCGACGACGACCTCCTGCTCGGGCGCGAGACGCTCGAGCGCAAGAAACCGGTCAAGCAGGCGATCCTCATGTCGGCCCCGGAGCTCTCCCGCGCGCGGGGGGGCCCGCGCTGCATGACGATGCCGCTCGCGCGCGATCCGGTGTGAGAATGCGAATCCGATGAAAGCGAGAGACCTTCGATGACGAAAAGAGACCTGATCTCGATTCACGAACTGACCGCCGCGGAGGTTCGGGCGGTTCTCGACCTCGCCGCGAAGATCAAGGCCCGGCCGGAACGACTATCGTTCCGCGCTGTCCGGGAAGATCCTCGCGATGATCTTCGAGAAGTCCTCGACGCGGACGCGCGTCTCGTTCGAGGCCGGGATGACGCAGCTCGGCGGCGCCGCGCAGTTCCTCTCGTCGCGCGACATCCAGCTCGGCCGCGGCGAGCCCGTCTCCGACACCGCGCGCGTCCTTTCCCGGTACGTGAACGGCATCATGGCCCGCACGTTCGCGCACCAGACGGTCCTCGACCTCGCGACGTACGCCACGATCCCCGTCGTGAACGGCCTGACGGACCTCCTGCATCCCTGCCAGGCGCTCACGGACTACTTCACGATGTCCGAGAAGTTCGGGAACCTGAAGGGTCTGAAGCTCGCGTACGTCGGAGACGGCAACAACATGGCGCACTCGCTCATGTACGGCGGGCCGAAGTGCGGCGTCGACGTCGCGGTCGCGACGCCGGAGGGCTACGAGCCCGACGCCGGCGTCACGGCGAACGCGAAGGCGGACGCTGCGGCGGCCGGCACGAGGATGCTCGTCACGAACGTGAAGGAGGAGGCCGTGGCGGGCGCCCACGTCGTCTACACGGACGTCTGGGCGTCGATGGGCCAGGAGGCCGAACAGGCGAGGCGCGTGAAGGACTTCGCGGGATGGACCGTCTCGAACGCGCTCATGGCCCTCGCGCACAAGGACGCCGTCTTCATGCACTGCCTGCCCGCCCACCGGGGCGAGGAGGTCGCCGCGGAAGTCTGCGACGGCCCCCGCTCGGTCATCTACGACGAGGCGGAGAACCGCCTGCACGTCCAGAAGGCGATCCTCGTCACCCTGATGGGCGCGCCCTGACGATTCGCGCTCCCTCGGTCGCCGCGGGCGCGCTCGCGGCGCTCGCCGTCCTCGCTCCCGCGTGCCGGAAGGCTCACCGTCCGGGAGTCGCGGGCGCCGCGGCGGACGACCGCGGGATCGTCACGCTCGAGCGCGTCCCCGGACGGGCGGACCCGTCGTCGAAGTCCGCCGTGACGGTCACGCTCACGCGCGGGACGCCCGTGACGATCCGCGAATCGAAAGGGGACGCCGTGCGCGTGACGGGGCCCGGCGGCGACGTCTGGGTGAGCGCCGGCAGCTTCGAGCGCCTCGCCGACCGTGAGGCCCGGGAGGCCCGCGCCGAGGCCGTCAAGGGCTTCGCCGCGCAGCCGGGGCGCGCGGTCGAACCGTGCCCGATCCTCCTCGCGCCGGACTACGGCGCCGCGCGGTGGGGAACGCTCGAGGACGGCGACGACGTGGACGTGATCCTCGCCGACCACGACTTCTTCGGCGTGAGGCTCGCCGGAAAGATGCTCGCGTTCGTGCCGGCCCGCGCCATCCGCCTGCTGCCGTCCGCGGTCGCCGCGGCGCCGGGCTCCCCTCCGGGCCGGGGCGTCCTGCCCGAGATCCAGTCCCTCGGCGTGCCGGACCGCGAGACGCAGCCGACGCCGCACGCCACGCCGCCGCCGCCCGGCGAGATCCCCGCGGCGGGATTCGCGCCGGCGGCCCCGCCGGCCCCGGGGGCGGCGCCGGCGGCGCCCCTCACCGCGCTCCCGGAGGGCTCCGAGCTGCCCGTCCTCGTCACGCGCGTCGACCCGCAGTACCCGGAAGCCGCGAAGCGCATGAAGCTCGGCGGCGACGTCGTCCTGCGCGTCGTCGTCGAGGCGAACGGCTCGATCGGCCGGATCGAGACCGTGACCGGGGCGCCGTTCGGGATGACGGAGGCCGCGACGGACGCGGTCCGGAAGTGGACCTACCGGCCCGCGCGGGTGAACGGCCAGCCCGTCGCCGTCTGGAAGGTGATCCGCGTCAGATTCGCGCTGCGCGCCGAGCGCGAGCCGCCTCCGGACTGACGGCCCGCCTCTATAATCGCGCCCTTCTCATGCCGCTCATGGAGCTCGTCTACGAGGTCGAAGGCCAGACCCGCCGGTACCTCCTGTCCGGCGAGGACGTGTCGATCGGCCGCTCGAGCGAGAACGGGATCGTCCTGAACGACTTCTCGGTCTCCCGCAAGCACGCGCTCCTCTCCGAACGCGACGGGTCCTGGACGATCGAGGACCTCAAGTCGACGAACGGCCTCAAGGTGAACGGCGAGTTCGTCCCGAAGGCCCCCGTCCGCCCCGGCGACGTCCTCACGATCGGGACGTTCACCCTGTCGGTGAAGGAGCAGCCGACGTTCCGCGGCAAGTCCACGGTCTCGATCAGCGACTCGAGCGCGACGTTCGTCCGCTCGATCGCCGACTTCAATCGCGACTTCGGCTTCGACGCGCCGGCGGCGGTCAAGGTTCCGGAGGACCTCGCGGGCACGATGGCGGGACGGCGGCCCGCGACGCGCGAGAAGGTGTTCGAGGCCATGGTCCTCGTCGCGCGCACGCTCATCGAGGCGCGCGAGGTGGGGCAGATCCTCTCGAAGGTCGTGGACCTGCTCTTCGACTTCCTGCCGGCCGAGCGCGTCGTCGTCGTCCTGCTCGAGGACGACGGCCGGCCGACCCCGACGCTCGCGCGGCGGCGCGGCAAGGAGGGCCCCGACCCGGAGGCGTCCTTCTCCCACACGATCGTGGACTCGGTCGTGCGCGACCGGGTCGCCGTCCTCACCTCCGACGCGCTCTCGGACGACCGCTTCGAGGCGGGACAGTCCATCCGGATCCAGCAGATCCGTTCCGCGATGTGCGTCCCGCTCTGGGACCGCGACCGCGTGATCGGCGCCCTCCACGTCGACACGCCGCTCAAGACGGGCACGTTCACGGCCGACGATCTCGACCTCCTCACGGCGCTCGGCAACTTCGCGGCCGTCGCGATCGAGCGCGCGCGGCTCCAGGGGCGCATCGCGCGCGAGGAACGCATCCGCGAGCGCCTCTCGCGCTACCACTCGCCGGGCGTCGTCGACGAGATCGTGACGGGGGGCCCGCAGGGCGTCGAGAGCGTGCGGACGCGGGAGGTCACCGTCTTCTTCGCGGACATCGTCGGCTTCACGTCCGCGGCCGAGACGATGGATCCCGAGGAGCTCTCGCGCTTCCTCGAGCGCGTCTTCACGTTCGCCGCGGACGCGATCTTCGAGCAGGGGGGGACGCTCGACAAGTTCATCGGGGACGCCGTCATGGCGTTCTTCGGC
Source organism: uncultured Acidobacteriota bacterium (assembly GCA_963776915.1). Taxonomy (GTDB): domain Bacteria; phylum Acidobacteriota; class Thermoanaerobaculia; order UBA5066; family UBA5066; genus Fen-183. The sequence continues at coordinate 122,983 of CAVZPE010000020.1, forward strand.
GCGCCGATCCCGCAGCCGGACCACGCCCGCCGCGCCGTCGCGGCGGCCGCGAAGCTCGTCGAGAGCCTCCACGCGTGGAACGTGCGGCGGGCCGAGCGCGGCGAGCGCCCCGTGGCGGTCCGCGTCGGCGTCAACACGGGCAAGGCCTTCGTCGGCGACATCGGCTCGGACCGGCGCGTCGACTACACCGTCCTCGGGAATACCGTGAACGTCGCGGCCCGGCTCGAGTCCACCGTCGCCGGCCCGAACGAGATCGTCGTCGGGTCCGAGACCGCCCGGCAGGCGGCGGCGGACTACGCCTTCGAGCCGCTCGGCGAGCAGAAGCTCAAGGGCCTCTCGAAGGGGATGACGGCGTTCCGCCTGAGGCTGGACGCCGCGGGCCGTCCCGTCGGGCGCGCGTGACCGATCCGCTCTCCGGCGTCGTCTTCGTCACGTCGAACCCCGGGAAGGCGCGCGAGGCGTCGGCGTTCCTCGGGCATGACGTCGCCGCGCACGCGGTGGACCTTCCGGAGATCCAGTCCCTCGACTTCCGCGAGGTCGCGCGCGCCAAGGCGATCGTCGCCGCGCGGGCGCTCGGCGTTCCCGTCCTCGTCGAGGACTCGGGCCTCGCGGTCGCGGGCTGGGGGGGCTTCCCGGGGCCGCTCACGAAGTGGATCACGACGGGCGTCCTCGGCCAGGAGGGCCTCGCGAAGATGCTCGACGGGTTCTCCGACCGCGGCGCCGAGGCGGTCTCGGTCCTCGCCGTCGCGCGGCCGGGAGACCGCCTGGCGGACGTGATCGTGGCGGAGGGACGCGTGAAGGGCTCGATCGCCCTCCACCCGCGCGGCGAGGGCGGCTTCGGCTGGGACGTCCTCTTCATCCCGGAGGGCGAGACGCGGACGTTCGCGGAGATGAGCGAGGGGGAGAAGAACCTTGCTTCCCATCGGGCGAGGGCGTTCCAGGAGTTGAGACGCCTGCTCGTGCGCGTGAGGTTCGAGGAGGACGTTCGGATTTCTTAGAAGGGTGAGTGGGGCTGGAGCGGCGGGTGGCGCCCCGGCGCGGTTCGGGCGGCGTGCGCTCCACACCTTCTAAGAAAATCTTCCTCTTCCTCTTCCTTCTTCTCGGATTTCTCTCTTCTCGCTCCTCGTCAGCCCGGCCGGCTGAAGAAGCCGCTGCGGCGGCCGGCGCCCGCGTCGGCGGCGCGGGCACGCAGGTCGTCGGCGAGGGCGGTCGATCTTCTCCTCGAGCTCCTCCCGCGTTCCGTCCGTGCGGATCACGATGTCGGAGACCTCCTCGCGCTCGGCGTCCGAGAGCTGCGCCGCCATGCGCCTCACGAACTCGTTCGGGTCCGTCTCGCCGCTGCGCTTGACCGCGCGCTTGAGGCGCATCTCCACGGGCGCCGACACGGCGACGAGGACGTCGAAGCGCTCGCGCCCCCCGGTCTCGACGAGGAGGGTCGCCTCGATGACGCCGAGGGGCTCGCCCTTCTTCTCGAGCTCGGCGAACCACTGCGCCTGCGCCTCGCGCACGAGGGGGTGGACGAGCCCGTTCAGCTTCGTGAGCGTCTCGCGGTCGTGGAAGGCGTGCAGGGAGAGCTTGCGCCGGTCGACCGACCCGTCGGGCGAGAGGAAGCCGGGCCCGAACGCTCCGGCGATCGCGCGGGCGCCCGGGGCGCCCGGCGCGTAGAGCTCGTGGACCATGCGGTCCGCGTCGCGCACGGGGATCCCGCGCCTCTCGAGGCCCTCGGCGATCGTGCTCTTGCCCGACGCGAGCCCGCCCGTGAGCCCGACCTTCAGGATCATCCGCGCCTCGATTCGCAGAGCGCGAGCGTGTTCTTCAGCAGCATGGCGATCGTGAGGGGCCCGACGCCGCCCGGGCACGGGGGTGTAGCGCGAGGCCCTCGGGAACGCGGTCGCGGGGTCGCAGTCGCCGACGAGCGTCGAGCCGTTCCTCTCGAACGCCGCCGCCCGCTTCGCGTCGCCGGGGAAGAAACGCTCGAGGTCCTCGCGCGACGTGACCCGGTTGATCCCGACGTCCACGACGACGGCGCCTTCCTTCACGAAGTCGCCCGTCACGAAACCGGGCCGCCCGATCGCGGCGACGAGGAGGTCCGCCTCGCGGCAGAGGGCCGGGAGGTCCCGCGTCTTCGAGTGGGCGACCGTGACGGTCGCGTCGCTCTGGAGGAGGAGGAGGGCCATGGGCTTGCCGACGATGTCGCTCCGGCCGAGGACGACCGCACGCGCGCCGCGCAGCGGCACGTCCCTCGCGCCTCAGGAGCTCGAGGATGCCGGCCGGCGTGCACGGCACGGGCGCGGGCTTGCCCTGAAGGAGGCGGCCCGCGTTCTCGGGATGGAAGCCGTCGGCGTCCTTGCGCGGGTCGATCGCCTCGAGGACCCGGGCCGTCGCGATGTGCTTCGGCAGCGGGAGCTGCACGAGGATGCCGTCCACGGCGTCGTCCCGGTTGAGCGCGTCGATCGTCGCGAGAAGGTCGGCTTCGGGGAGGGTCGCGGGGAACCGGAGGGTCCGTCCCGCGAATCCGGCCTCGCGGGCGGCGATCTCCTTGTTTCGGACGTAGGTCGCGCTGGCGGCGTCCTCGCCGACGAGGACGACGGTGAGGCCCGGAACGACTCCGCGGGCGGCGAGCCGCGCCGCCCCGCCGGCGGTTTCGGCCCGGATCGCCCGCGCGAGCGCGGCGCCGTCGAGAATGCGGGAGGTCATGGCCCTATTGTGACCGAGAGTTACTTGACAGGGGCGTGGCGGGAGGGTATTTTCCACTGCCCCGCGGGTCTCGGGTCCCTGCCTGAAGCCCGCGAGTCGTGTGCCGTCGGGGCCCTGGTCTTTCGATGCTTCCCGGATCCGCATCGCGAGAGAGACCCCGCATCCTCCAACGGGGTCTCGCGACCCCTCAACCGCCCAGGCCGGAGACGACCGTTCCCGTGAGCACTCGCACGCCGCTCCCGAAAATTTCCGACCACACCCGCCGCTGGATCGTCGTCGACGCCGACGGGAAGGTCCTGGGCCGTCTCGCGACGCTCGTCGCGCGGCACCTCACGGGCAAGACGAAGGCCGTCTACACGCCGTTCCTCGACACGGGCGATTTCGTCGTCGTCGTGAACGCCGAGAAGATCGCCCTGACGCGCGCCAAGGCGCAGGCGAAGCTCTACCGCCACCACACCGGCTTCCCGGGCGGCATGAAGACGGTCGAGTTCGAAAAGCTCCGGTCCACGCGCCCCGAGCGCGTCATCGAGGAGGCCGTCAAGGGCATGCTCCCGAAGACGAAGCTCGGCCGGAAGATGTTCAAGAAGCTCAAGGTCTACGCGGGCCCGCACCACCCGCACACCGCACAGGCCCCCGCGGCGGTCGCGGTCTGACCGGGAACGCGAAAGAAGGAGAGACGCTTTCCGTGACGAACCTCCAGTACCAGGCCGTCGGACGCCGCAAGGAATCCGTCGCCCGCGTGTTCCTCCGTCCCGGCAAGGGAACGGTCCAGGTCAACGACCGCACCTTCGAGGACTACTTTCCGAACGACGTGCTCAAGATGGTCATCCGCCAGCCTCTCCAGCTCACCGAGACGGTCGACAAGTTCGACGTCGTCGCGCTCGTCGAGGGCGGCGGGAGCGCGGGCCAGGCCGGCGCGATCCGCCACGGGATCGCCCGCGCGCTCTGCCTGTTCAACGGCGAGCTCCGCGGGGCCCTCAAGAAGGCCGGCCTCCTCACGCGCGACTCGCGCATGAAGGAGCGCAAGAAGTACGGTCAGCGCGGCGCCCGCGCCCGGTTCCAGTTCTCGAAGAGGTAATGGGGGACCAATGAGCCAGATCACGATGAAGGAGCTGCTCGAGGCGGGCGTCCACTTCGGCCACCAGACGAAGCGCTGGAACCCGAAGATGAAGAAGTACATCTTCGGGAAGCGCAACGGGATCTACATCATCGATCTCCAGAAGACGCTGAAGTGCTTCCGCGAGGCCGCCGCCTTCATCACGGACGTCGCGTCGCAGGGCAAGAACATCCTCTTCGTGGGGACGAAACGCCAGGCGCAGGACGCGATCTACGAGGAGGCCAACCGCTGCGGCATGTTCTACGTGAACAACCGCTGGCTCGGCGGCACGCTCACGAACTTCGTGACGATCCGGAAGTCGATCTCGCGTCTCAAGGAGATCGAGACGATGCTCGCCGACGGCTCGGACGCGATCCTCACGAAGAAGGAGCGCATCCAGCTCGACCGCGAGAAGGCGAAGCTCGCGAAGAACCTCGTCGGCATCAAGGAGATGGAAGAGCTCCCGGACGTCCTGTTCGTGATCGACCCCAAGAAGGAGGCGATCGCGGTCCAGGAGGCCAAGAAGCTCGGGATCCCGGTCGTCGCGATCGTCGACACGAACTGCGACCCCGACGACATCAGCTTCGTGATCCCCGGAAACGACGACGCGATCCGCGCGATCAAGCTCTTCACGGGCAAGGTCTCGGACGCGGTGCTCGAGGGCCTGCACGCGCAGGAAGAGCGCTTCGTCGGGAAGGTCGTCCACGGCGACGACGAGCCCATGCCCACGAACTTCCAGGTGACCGACGCGGGCGCGGCCAAGCCCGAGGGCCCCGCGGTTCCCGTCCAGGCCTGAACCCGATCCACGCGATTCGGGCCGGCGGGAGGACACGGGTCCCCCGCCGGCCTTTTTGATGTCAGAGAGGTTCCCATGGCGATTTCGGCAGTGATGGTCAAGATGCTTCGCGACAAGACGGGCGCCGGGATGCTCGACTGCAAGGGCGCGCTCGAGGAGACGAGCGGCAACATGGAGGAGGCCGAGAAGATCCTCCGCAAGAAGGGCCTCGCCGCCGCCGCCAAGAAGGCCGGCCGCGTCGCCGCCGAGGGCCTGATCGGCTACAAGCTCGAGGGCGGCACGGCGGTGCTCGTCGAGTTGAACTGCGAGAGCGACTTCGTCGCGAAGACCGAGAAATTCCTGAAAATGAAGGACGCGCTGACGTCCTTCGTCTTCGACCACGCCGCTCTCGGCGACACGGCCGACGGCAACGTCGAGGCGCTGGCGGCGATGCCGCCCCCGAAGAGAATGCCCCACCCCGGCGCCACGATCGCGGAGTCCCTGCAGGCGTTCACGGGCGATCTCGGCGAGAAGACCGAGATCCGCCGCTTCGCGCGGCTGGTCGCCGGCCCGGGCGGGCACCTCACTCTCTACGCCCATCCGGGCGACAAGACCGTCGTCGTGATCGAGACGAAGGGCATGCCCGAGGACCTCGGGCAAGGACCTCGCGATGCACGTCGCGGCTCTCGCGCCCCAGTTCGCGAGCCGCGAGGGCGTCTCGGCCAAGGCGCTCGCCGACGAGAGGGAGATCGCGCGCGCCAAGGCGATCGCCGCCGGCAAGCCCGAGGCCGTCGCCGAGAAGATGGTCGAGGGGATGATCGGCAAGTGGTTCGGCGAGGTCGTCCTCGTCGACCAGGCGTTCGCGAAGGACGACAGCAAGAAGGTCTCGCAGGTCATCGCCGAGCGAGGCGGCAAGGACGCGTCCGTCGTGCGCTTCGTCCGCTTCAAGGTGGGCGAGGGCATCGAGAAGAAGCCGGCGGGGACTTCGCCGCCGAAGTGGCCGCCCTCACGAAGTAGCGCCGTGGAACCCCGCTATCGCCGGGTCCTGCTGAAGCTCTCCGGGGAGGCGCTCCTCGGCGGCCAGCCCTTCGGCATCGAGCCGGCGGTCGTCGCGCGGATCGCGGACGAGGTCGCCGAGGTCGCGCGCCTCGGCGTCGAGATCGCCATCGTCATCGGCGGCGGGAACATCATCCGCGGCGTGTCCGCCGCGACGCAGGGGATCGACCGCGTCACGGGCGACAACATGGGGATGCTCGCGACCGTCATCAACGCTCTCGCGCTCCAGGACGCGATGGAGAAGCGCACGATCCACACGCGCGTGATGACCGCCTTCGAGGTGCGCGCGGTCGCCGAGCCGTTCATCCGGCGCCGTGCGATCCGGCACCTCGAGAAGAAGCGCTGCGTCATCTTCGCGGGCGGGACCGGCAACCCGTACTTCACGACGGACTCGGCCGCGGCCCTCCGCGCGAACGAGATCCGCGCCGAGGCGATCCTCAAGGCGACGCGCGTCGACGGGATCTACTCGGACGACCCGCAGAAGAACCCCGAGGCCGAGTTCCTGCCCCGGGTCACCTACCAGGACGTGCTGGAGAAGCGGCTCGCCGTCATGGACGCGACGTCGGTCGCCCTCTGCCGCGACAATCGCATGCCGATCCGCGTCTTCAACCTGCTCGTCCCCGGGAACATTCGTCGCGTCGTCATGGGCGAGCCGGTGGGAAGCGTGGTCGAAGCGGGGCGCGCCTGACGCCCCGCCCGCCGGAGAAGGAGACGCCCATGCCGACGATCGCCGAGACCAAGAAGGAAACCGAGAGGCGGATGCACGCCGCGCTCGAGGCGCTCAAGCACGAGCTCAAGCACCTCCGCACGGGACGCGCCTCCGTCGGCCTGCTCGAGGGGATCCTCGTCGAGTACTACGGGACGCCCACGCCCCTGAACCAGGTCGCGAACCTCTCGGCGCCGGACGCGACGCTCCTTCTGGCGGTGCCGTGGGAGCCCTCGCTCTGTCCGGCGATCGAGAAGGCGATCCGGACGAGCGACCTCGGCCTCAACCCGTCGTCGGACGGGAAAGTCGTCCGGATCCCGGTGCCGCAGCCCACCGAGGAGCGGCGCAAGGAGATCGTCAAGAAGGCGCACGGCTTCGCGGAGCACGCGAAGGTCGAGATCCGTCATCACCGCCACGAGGCGAACGACGCGATCAAGAAGGACGCCAAGGCCTCCGCGGTTTCCGCGGACGACGAGAAGCGCGCGCTCGACGAAGTCCAGAAGCTGACGGACAGGAGCGTCGCCGAAGTCGACCAGATCCTCAAGACGAAGGAAGCGGAAGTCTTCGCACGGTGAGCCAGGCCACGGCCCTCGTCCCGGCGGCCGGCTTCGGCACCCGCTTCCACGAGGGCGGTCCGAAGGCGCTCGTCCTCCTCGCCGGCAAGCCGCTGATCGTCCACGCGCTCGAGCGGCTCGCGGCCAGCAAGCGGGTCTCGTCGGCCGTGGTCGCGATTCCCGGCGGCTGCGACGCCGACTTCCACGCCGCGCTGCGGACGGCTCCTCTGCCGTACATCCTCGTCGAGGGCGGCGTCACGCGACGCGAATCCGTCGCCCGGGCCTTCGCGGGAGCCGACGCGAGGGACGACGACGCGCTCGTCCTCGTCCACGACGCGGCGCGGCCGCTCGTCGACCCGCTCGAGGTCAAGGCGGTCGTGGATGCGGCCGACGCGACCGGGCGCCGCGATCGCGGGCTTCTCCCTCGTCGAGACGATCAAGCGGGTCGAGGCCGGGAAGATCCGCGCGACGGTCTCGCGCACCGACCTCGTGGCGGCCACGACGCCGCAGGCCTTCCGCGCGGGGATCCTCCGGAAGGGCCTCGCGAAGGAAGGGGGCCCCGAGGCGACGGACGACGCCGAGCTCGTGGAGCGCGCCGGCGGCGAGGTCACGGTCGTCCTGACCTCGCGCTGGAACATCAAGATCACGTACCCGGAAGATCTCGCGTGGGCCGAGGCCTGGCTGGCCCAGCTCGGCCGCGCCGGCGGGTGACCCCGTGAGGATCGGACACGGCTTCGACGCCCACCGGCTCGCGCCGGGCCGCCCGTGCGTCCTCGGCGGCGTCGCGATCCCGTCGGACGCCGGACCCGTCGGGCACTCGGACGGCGACGTCGTCCTGCACGCCCTCGCGGACGCGCTCCTCGGGGCGGCGGCGGCCGGCGACCTCGGCTCGGTCTTCGGGACCGACCGGCCCGAGTGGGCCGGGGCGGCCGGGGAGACTTTCGTGCGCCACGTCCGGGACCTGACCGACCACCCGGCGATCCTGAACGTCGACGTGACGATCCTCGCCTCGCGGCCCCGCGTCGCGGACCACCGCGAGGCCATGCGCGCGAACATCGCGGCTCTCCTCGGGATCCCGGTGGACCGGGTCTCCGTGAAAGCTTCGTCCGGGAACGGCCTGACGGACTTCGGCCGCGGGGAAGGCGTCGCCGCCACGGTCGTCCTGCTCGCCGAAGGCGACGCGGCCGAGTAGCGGCGTGATCGTCTCGGGCTTCCACCCGGTCCGCGAGGTCCTCGAGAAGCGGCCGCGCGCGATCGAGGCGCTCCTCGTGCAGCGCGGGCGCAAGGACGGCCGCGCCTCGGAGATCGAGGAGCTCGCCCGGGGAGCGGGCGTGCCGGTGCGGCTCGTCGCGAAGGAGGAGCTGGACCGCCTCGCCGGACGCGCCCACAACGGCGTCGCGGCGCGCGTCGCCGAGCGCGAATACGACGCCGTGGAAGAGTGCCTGGCCGGCCCGAAGGGCGGCCGCTGCGTCCTCTTCCTCGACGAGGTGACGGACCCGGGCAACCTCGGGTCCGTGCTCAGGACCGCGGCGGCCGCCGGGGCTTCGGTCGTCCTGACCGAGCGGCATTCGGCGGGTCTCAACGAGGCGGTGGCGAAGACCGCGGCGGGAGCCCTGGAGCGGGTGAAGGTGGGCCGCGTGGTGAACGCCGCCCGCTTTCTCGAGCAGGCCAAGGGGGCCGGCTTCTGGGTCTACGGAGCAGCCATGGAGGGCGAAAGTCTCTGGAAGATCGACATTTCCGGCGACGCCGTGCTTTGCCTCGGGTCGGAGGGAACCGGGCTGAGGCGCCTGACGCGGGAGACCTGCGACCGCCTCGTTTCGATCCCCATGAGCCCCGGCGCCGGGTCCCTCAACGTGTCGGTCGCCGCCGGGGTCCTGCTCTACGAATGGGTGCGGCGGAGGTCGGTTTCGGGAACGACGGCATGAAAATGGCTTGACGGGGTCGAAAAGCGGCTGGTATAACCCTTAATTCGCGCCTCGCCGGGTGCGCGAAGCCGTGCGGTCTCCGTGTTTCCAAGGTCATCGGGTCGCACGGTCGAGCTCTCTCTGGCCGGGAATGCGGGTGCTGGCGTAGCTCAATTGGCAGAGCAGCCGATTTGTAATCGGCAGGTTGCGGGTTCAAGTCCCATCGCCAGCTCCAGGAAGAGCCTCCGGGGGCCGGACAAAGGGACGGATAAGGACGGAACGGGCAGATGGCCGAGTGGTTAATGGCAGCAGACTGTAAATCTGCCGCACTGACGTGCTACGGGGGTTCGAATCCCTCTCTGCCCACCATCTTCGACGAGAAGGGGGCCCACGTAGCTCAGTCGGTAGAGCACGTCCTTGGTAAGGACGGGGTCAGCAGTTCAAATCTGCTCGTGGGCTCCAGTTCCTCAGCGCGGATCGCCCTCCTGAGCGGGAGTAACTCAGGGGTAGAGTCACAGCCTTCCAAGCTGTTGGTCGCGGGTTCGAATCCCGTCTCCCGCTCCATTTCACGCGGCCTGTTCTCCGAAGACGACGCACAGGGGTGTAGCTCCAACTGGCTAGAGCGGCGGTCTCCAAAACCGTAGGTTCGGGGTTCGAATCCCCGCACCCCTGCCAACCTCGGCCTGGATCACCACACGAGACGACGGACACACATCGAGACGAAGGACGAACGAAACGACATGAACTTCAGCGAACGTTGGACCACCTTCCGCGGCTTCCTCTCGGACGTCAAGAAGGAGACCGCCAAGGTGTCGTGGCCGGACCGCGACGAGGTCGTCGGGACGACGATGGTGGTCATCGTCTACACGGTCCTCGTGGGCATCTTCCTGTTCCTCGTCGACGCGGCGGTGACGCCGCTCGTGAACAAGCTCTTCTCCGCCTTCGGCGGCTGAAGACGTAACCGATAAGGGCACAGCGGTGAGCGAAGTCGATCCCCAGGAACAGGCGAGCGCGGCCCCGGTCGCGGCGGCGGCGCCGCACATGGACTGGTTCATCGTCCACACGTACTCGGGCTTCGAGGACCGTGTCGTCACGGAGCTCCAGAACCGCATCAAGGCCCTCGGGATGGAGGTCCACTTCGGCGAGATCCGCGTGCCGAAGGAGACCGTCGTCGAGATGAAGGCCGGCAAGCGCCGCAACGTGGAGCGGAAGTTCTTCCCGGGCTACGTCCTCGTCCAGATGGAGATGTCCGACGAGACCTGGCACCTCGTCCGCAACACGCCGAAGGTCACGGGCTTCGTCGGCGGCTCGTCGAAGGCGCCCGTCCCGCTCACGCAGGAGGAGGTCGACTCGATCCTCCACCACACGGCCGAGTCCAAGGAGAAGCCGAAGCCGCGTTACGTCTACGAGCGCGGCGAGCAGGTCAAGATCACGGACGGACCGTTCAAGGAGTTCACGGGCACGGTCGAGGACATCAACCTCGAGCGCTCGACGCTCCGCGTCCTCGTCACCATCTTCGGAAGACCGACTCCGGTCGAGCTCGAATTCGTTCAGGTCCAGAAGCTCTAGATTGTTGGTTTGGATTTCCAGCTGAAAGGCGGCGCAGCGGAAGCTCCGAAATCGAAACGAGAAAGACACATGGCAAAGAAGGTAACCGGTTACGTCAAGCTCCAGATCGAGGCGGGGAAGGCCACCCCGGCTCCGCCCGTCGGCACCGCGCTCGGCCCGCAGGGCGTCAACATCATGGACTTCTGCAAGGCCTTCAACGCGAAGACCGCGAAGGACGCGGGGCTCATCATCCCCGTCGTCGTCACGGTGTACTCGGACCGGTCGTACTCGTTCATCACGAAGACGCCTCCCGCCGCCGTCCTGCTCAAGAAGGCCGCCAAGCTCGAAAAGGGCTCGGGCGTCCCGAACAAGACGAAGGTCGGCAAGGTGACGAAGAAGCAGGTCGAGGAGATCGCGAAGCTCAAGCTCGTCGACCTGAACACCGTGGACCTCGCCGCCGCCATCAAGTCGGTGGAGGGGACCGCCCGATCCATGGGAATCGAGGTCGTCGGCTGACGCCGCGATCAACGAGGCGGAAGCCTCCCGCGCCGGGCCTCTCCCGGCGCGCGGTTCGCCGGTGCCCGGGATGCCCCGGGGCTTCTCACCGTCGGACCCGGGGGACGCGACCGACTCCGGAGAACAACACACCATGAGTGGCAAGAAATTCACCGCGTCCGCCGCGAAAGTCGACCCGGCGAAGCTCTACGACGTCTCCCAGGCCGTCGCGCTCGTCAAGTCGGCGGCGTTCGCCAAGTTCAACGAGACGGTCGAGGTGGCCCTGCGCCTCGGCGTCGACCCGAAGCACGCGGACCAGATGGTGCGCGGCACGGTCGTGCTTCCGCACGGCCTCGGGAAGACGACCCGCGTGGCCGTCGTCGCGTCCGGCGAGAAGGTCAAGGAAGCGGAGGCGGCGGGTGCGGACCACGTGGGCGGGGACGACCTCGTCGCGAAGATCCAGGCCGGCTTCCTCGACTTCGAGGCCCTCGTCGCGACGCCGGACATGATGAAGTCGCTCGGACGGCTCGGCAAGGTGCTCGGCCCGCGCGGCCTCATGCCGAACCCGAAGGCCGGCACCGTGACGTTCGACGTCGCGAAGGCCGTCAAGGAGCTGAAGGCCGGCAAGATCGAGTTCCGCGTCGACAAGACGGCGATCATCCACGTCCCCGTCGGCAAGGTCTCGTTCCCCGAGGCCCAGCTCGTCGAGAACACCGAAGCGCTCCTGACGGCGGTCCAGAAGGCGAAGCCCGCCGCCGCCAAGGGCAAGTACATGAAGTCCGTCGTCCTCTCGTCGACGATGGGCCCGGGCATCCCGGTGGATCCCGCGACCGCCGAGAAGCTCGTGGGGAGGACGGCGTAAATGACGACCACCCGCGCGTCCAAGGCCGAAGAGCTCGCCGAACTCGCGGCGACCGTGGGGAAGGCCTCCCACGCGTTCCTCATCGACTACAAGGGTCTCAGCGTCCCGGCCGTCACGGACCTGCGCCGCCAGATCCGCGCCGCCAAGTCCGACTACATCGTCGTCAAGAACACGCTCGCGCTGCGCGCCCTCGAGGGCAAGCCCCTCGGCACGCTGAAGGAGCACTTCACGGGGATGACCGGCGTCGCGTACAGCACGACGGACGTCGTCGCCCTCGCGAAGGTCCTCCACACCTTCGGCAAGACCAACCCGAACGTGAAGGTCAAGGCCGCCCTCCTCGACGGAAAGCCCGTCGCCGCGAAGGAGCTCGAGACCCTCGCGAACCTGCCGTCGCGCACCGAGCTCGTCGGCAAGCTCCTCGGCCTCATGCAGTCGCCGATCCGGCGCCTCGTGACGGTCCTCGCCGCCCCTCACCGCAACGTCGCCGCGACCCTCGCGGCCGTGGCCCAGCAAAAAGCAAAGTCCGAAGAAACCACGGCTTAAGCCGAAGAATCAGGAGAAAGAACCATGGCTCTCAACGTCGAGACTTTCGTCAAGGAAATCGAGTCGATGACCGTCCTCGAGCTGAACAACCTCGTGAAGGCCCTCGAGGAGAAGTTCGGCGTCTCCGCCGCGATGATGGCCGCCCCGGCCGCCGCCGCCGGCGCGGCCCCCGCCGCCGCCGCCGCCGAGGAGCAGACGGAATTCACGGTCGTCCTCAAGGAGGCCGGCTCCAACAAGATCAACGTCATCAAGGTCGTCCGCGAGGTCAACGCCTCGCTCGGTCTCAAGGAAGCCAAGGATCTCGTCGAGAACCTCGGCACCATCAAGGAAGGCGTGTCGAAGGACGAGGCCGCCTCCATCAAGAAGAAGTTCGAGGACGCGGGCGCGAAGGTGGAGGTCAAGTAACCCGGAAGGGGGTCCGGGGGAAACCAGGGTCTGGTTTCCCCCGGTCGCAAGCTTTCGTCCGTCGATCTTCGTCTCCGCCCCCATCGCGCGCCTCACACCCCGGCCTGCGCGCGGCCATGAGAGGACACAGCACCCCATGATCGGACGCACCCCCGCCTCCGGTTCGAAGGAACGGACGAGCTTCGGCAAGATCCGCTCCTTCCTGCCCCTCCCCAACCTCATCGACGTCCAGCGCAAGTCGTACGAGGACTTCCTCCAGATGGACCTCCTGCCCGAAGAGCGGCAGGACGTCGGTCTGCAGGCCGTCTTCAAGAGCGTCTTCCCGTTCAGCGACTTCCGCGAGACGTGCGCGCTGGAGTTCGTGTCCTATCGCATCGGCGAGTGGAAGTCCCGCAGCGGCCGGCTCGAAGGCCTCCAGCACCTGCGCTTCTCGTGCGAGCACTGCGGCGCGGTCGTGAAGGTGAAGGACCCGCGCGCGACGCGCGTGGAATGCGGCGTCTGCGGCCACCCGAACGCGAACAAGGTCACGATCGACGAGGTCTGCGGCACGCCGGTCGAGCTGCGCCTCCCGTACTCGGTCGCCGAGTGCCAGGAGCGCGGCGCGACGTACTCGGTGCCCCTGAAGGTGACGTTCCGCCTCAAGGTGTTCGACAAGGAGAACGCTCCGACGGGGAAGGGCGCCCCGAAGGAATGGCCGATCCGCGACATCAAGGAGGAAGAGGTCTACTTCGGCGAGATCCCGCTCATGACGGACAACGGGACGTTCGTCATCAACGGGACCGAGCGCGTCATCGTGTCGCAGCTCCACCGCTCGCCGGGCGTCTTCTTCACGCGCGAGGGCGCGCACACGCTCATCGGCAAGATCATTCCGTACCGCGGCTCCTGGGTCGAGTTCGAGATCGACCCCAAGGGCCTCTTCGGCGTCCGCATCGACCGCAAGCGCAAGTTCCCGGGGACCGTGTTCCTCCGCGCGCTCGGGCTCGAGAGCGACGAGCTGATCCTCAAGAAGTTCTACTCGGCGGTGAAGCTGTCGTACGAGAAGGGCAAGGCGCGTCTCGTCCTCCCGCCCGACGTCCTCGCGAAGGAAGAGCTCCGCCTCAAGCACCTGCGCGGCATGAAGAAGGACGGCCGCATCTTCGCGGACGTCAAGCTCACCGCGGAGGCCAAGGAGTCGCTCGCGAAGGGCGAGAGCGTCGAAGTGTCCGTCGACCCGGCCAAGCTCGGCCGGGCCCTCTTCGCCGCCGACGTCGTCGACCTCGCCTCGGGCGAGGTTCTCTTCGAGACCGGCTCGGAGATCCCCGAGGATCTCGCGGCCCAGCTCGAGGACAAGCAGGCGACCGGCGTCGAGGCGATCTTCCCCGACTGGGAGCCGATCGGCGAGACGCTGATCGCGACGCTCCGCAAGGACGGCGTCAAGACGAAGCGCGAGGCGCTCCTCGAGATCTACAAGCGGATGCGCCCCGGCGACCCGCCGACGGACGAGAGCGCGAAGAACCTCTTCGCGGGCATGTTCTTCGACCCGCGGAAGTACGACTTCTCGCGCGTCGGCCGCTTCAAGTTCAACATCCGCACGGGCCTCTCGACGTCGCTCGACCAGAAGACCCTCACGGCGGAGGACTTCTACGTCGTCATCGACCAGCTCCTGAAGCTCAAGCGGGACATCGGCAAGACCGACGACATCGACAACCTCGGCAACCGCCGGGTGCGGTGCGTCGGCGAGCTCCTCGAGAACCAGTTCCGCATCGGCCTCGTCCGCATGGAGCGCGCGATCAAGGAAAAGATGTCCGTCCACCAGGACATCGACTCGGCGATGCCGCACGACCTCATCAACTCCAAGCCCGTCATCGCGGCGATCAAGGAGTTCTTCGGGTCCTCGCAGCTCTCGCAGTTCATGGACCAGACGAACCCCCTCTCCGAGGTCACGCACAAGCGGCGGCTCTCGGCCCTCGGGCCGGGCGGCCTCTCGCGCGAGCGCGCGGGGTTCGAGGTGCGCGACGTCCACGCCACGCACTACGGCCGCATCTGCCCGATCGAGACGCCGGAAGGCCCGAACATCGGGCTCATCTCGTCGCTCTCGTGCTTCGCGCGGATCTCCGAGTTCGGGTTCATCGAGAGCCCGTACAAGAAGGTCAAGAACGGCCGCGTCCTCGACCACTACGAGATCGTCACGGTCGGCGATTCCGGGTGGAAGAAGGGACAGATCATCGAGGCCGAGGAGCTCGAGGAGACGGTCGCCCGCATGAAGAAGGGCGCACAAGCGGGTCCCCGTCGGGCGCCCGACCGCGTTCTTCCAGCCCGCCTGGGAAGAGGAGAACTACACGATCGCCCAGGCGAACGCGGAGGTCGACGACACGCGGCCGCTTCACGGAGGACCGCATCGTCGCCCGCGCGGGCGGCGAGTTCGTGACGATGGAGAAGGACGCCGTGCGAGTTCATGGACGTCTCGCCGAAACAGCTGGTTTCGGTGGCCGCGGCGCTCATCCCCTTCCTCGAGCACGACGACGCGAACCGGGCCCTCATGGGCTCGAACATGCAGCGCCAGTCGGTGCCGCTCCTGCGCACGGAGCCGCCGCTCGTCGGCACGGGCCTCGAGGGCATCGTCGCCCGCGACTCCGGCGCCGTCGTGACCTGCAAGCGCGACGGGATCGTCGACACGGTCGACGCCCGCCGGATCATCGTGCGCGTCCAGATCACGGGCGACGACGGCGAGACGAAGGACTTCGGCGCGGACATCTACCCGCTCCTGAAGTTCCGGCGCTCGAACCAGAACACGTGCATCAACCAGAAGCCCGTCGTGAAGGAGGGCGACCGCGTCGTGGCGGGGCAGGTCCTCGCCGACGGCCCGTGCACCTCCCAGGGCGAGCTCGCGCTCGGACGGAACATCCTCGTCGCGTTCATGCCGTGGCGCGGCTACAACTACGAGGACGCGATCCTCATCTCCGAGAAGATGGTCAAGGAGGACTACTACACCTCCATCCACATCGAGGAGTTCGAGATCGAGGCCCGCGAGACGAAGCTCGGCGCCGAGGAGATCACGAAGGACATCCCGAACGTCTCGGAGCACGCGCTCCGCGACCTCGACGAGTCCGGCATCGTGCGCATCGGCGCGAACGTCAAGCCGGGCGACATCCTCGTCGGCAAGGTCACGCCGAAGGGCGAGACGCAGCTCACCCCCGAGGAGAAGCTCCTCCGCGCGATCTTCGGCGAGAAGGCCGGCGACGTGCGCGACGCCTCGCTCAAGTGCCCGCCGGGCATCGAGGGCGTCGTCGTGGACGTGAAGATCTTCACGCGCAAGGACGAGGAGAAGCAGAAGGACGCCCGCGCCAAGCAGATCCTCGACGAGGAGATCGGGCGCCTCACGAAGAACGCGGACGACGAGATCCGCATCATCCGCACCGAGGCGAAGGAGAAGATCGAGTCGCTCCTCGCCGGCCGGACCGTCCTCGAGGACGTGTCCGACTCGCAGGGCAACGTCCTCGTCAAGGAGGGCGGCAAGCTCACGGTCGAGAAGATCGGGATGATGACGCCCCGCATGCTCAAGGGGCTCAAGCTGAAGGACGAGGAGATCCGCGACCAGGTGCGGCTCATCCTCCAGCGCACGGACTCGCAGATCGACGTCATCAAGAAGGTGAGCGCGGACCGCGTCAACCTCCTCGCCAAGGGCGACGAGCTCGCGCCCGGCGTCAACAAGACGGTCAAGGTCTTCGTCGCGATGAAGCGCAAGCTCCAGGTCGGCGACAAGATGGCCGGACGCCACGGCAACAAGGGCGTCATCAGCCGGATCCTCCCCGAGGAGGACATGCCGTACCTGCCGGACGGCACGCCGGTCGAGATCGTGCTGAACCCCCTCGGCGTCCCGTCGCGCATGAACGTCGGGCAGATCCTCGAGACCCACCTCGGGTGGGCCGCGCGGGCGCTCGGCATGAACATCGCGACGCCGGTCTTCGACGGCTGCTCCGAGGAGGAGATCCGCACCCTGCTCCGCAAGGCGGACCTCCCGACGAGCGGCAAGACGGTCCTCTACGACGGCATGACGGGCTCGCGCTTCGAGCAGGAAGTCACCGTCGGCTACATCTACATGCTCAAGCTCTCGCACCTCGTGGACGACAAGATCCACGCGCGCTCGATCGGCCCCTACTCGCTCATCACGCAGCAGCCCCTGGGCGGCAAGGCCCAGTTCGGCGGCCAGCGGTTCGGCGAGATGGAGGTCTGGGCCCTCGAGGCGTACGGTGCGGCGTACACGCTCCAGGAGCTCCTCACCGTCAAGTCCGACGACGTCGAGGGCCGCTCCAAGGTGTACGAGGCGATCGTCAAGGGCGAGGTTCCGGACGAGCCGGGCCTGCCCGAATCCTTCAACGTCCTCGTGCGCGAGCTGCAGTCGCTCTGCCTCGACGTCGAGCTGCTGAAGGTCTAAGGAGAAGAGGAAACAATGGAAGCCTTTTCGCCCTCTTCCGCGTTCCCCGGCGGCGGTGCGGTCTCCCCGTTCCGCAACCCCGGCCCCCGCGACTTCAACGCCATCAAGATCGCCCTCGCGAGCCCGGAGAAGATCCGCTCGTGGTCCTTCGGCGAGGTCACGAAGCCCGAGACGATCAACTACCGCACGTTCAAGCCGGAACGTGACGGCCTGTTCTGCGCGAAGATCTTCGGCCCGATCACCGACTGGGAATGCCTCTGCGGCAAGTACAAGCGGATGAAGCACCGCGGCGTCGTCTGCGACAAGTGCGGCGTCGAGGTCACGAAGTCGAAGGTCCGCCGCGAGCGGATGGGGCACATCGAGCTCGCCGCGCCCGTGTCCCACGTGTGGTTCTTCAAGGGGCTCCCGAGCCGCATCGGGCACCTCCTCGACCTCACGCTCCGCGACCTCGAGCGGATCCTCTACTTCGAGCAGTACGTCGTCATCGACCCGGGCCCGCTCTCCGAGGACGAGAACCTCGAGATCAAGAGCCTCATCACGGAAGAGAGGTTCCGCGAGCTCAAGGTCAAGTACGGCGGAGACGCGTTCGTCGCCAAGATGGGCGCCGAGGCGATCCAGGAGCTCCTCCAGAGCGTCAACATCGACGACCTGGCCGAGGAGCTGCGCCTCGTCATGAAGACGGAGACGTCGGCCCTCAAGCGCCTCAAGGCCGCCAAGCGCCTGAAGGTCGTCGACGCGTTCCGCCGCTCGGGGCACCGCCCGGAGTGGATGATCCTGAACGTCATCCCGGTCATTCCTCCCGGAGCTCCGCCCCCTCGTTCCCCTGGACGGCGGACGCTTCGCGACGTCGGACCTCAACGACCTCTACCGCCGCGTCATCAACCGCAACAACCGCCTCAAGAAGCTGCTCGAGCTCCGCGCGCCGGAAGTCATCGTGCGCAACGAGAAGCGCATGCTCCAGGAGGCCGTCGACGCCCTGTTCGACAACGGCCGCCGCGGCCGCGTCCTCAAGGGCTCGAACAACCGCCCGCTCAAGTCGCTCTCCGACACGCTCAAGGGCAAGTCGGGCCGCTTCCGCCAGAACCTCCTCGGCAAGCGCGTGGACTACTCGGGCCGTTCCGTCATCGTCGTCGGGCCGGAGCTCAAGCTCCACCAGTGCGGCCTGCCGAAGAAGATGGCCCTCGAGCTGTTCAAGCCGTTCATCTACCACCGGCTCGAGCAGAAGGGCATCACGTCCACGATCAAGGCGTCCAAGGAGCTCGTCGAGCAGGCGCCGAACGAGGTGTGGGACGCCCTCGAGGAAGTCATCAAGGAGCACCCGGTCCTCCTGAACCGCGCGCCCACGCTCCACCGCCTCGGCATCCAGGCGTTCGAGCCGGTCCTCATCGAGGGCAAGGCGATCAAGATCCACCCGCTCGTCTGCGCGGCGTTCAACGCGGACTTCGACGGCGACCAGATGGCCGTCCACGTCCCGCTGTCGCCGAAGGCCCAGGTCGAGGCGCAGGTCCTGATGCTGTCCTCGCACAACATCCTGTCGCCGGCGCACGGCAAGCCGCTCACGGTCCCGTCGCAGGACCTCGTCCTCGGCCTCTACTACCTCACCCGCCGCAAGGAAGGGTGCAAGGGCGAGGGCCGCGTGTTCTCGAGCTTCGACGAGGTCACGCTCGCGCACGACGCCGGCGAGGTCGACACGCACGCCGGGATCGCGGTGCGCTTCACGGGCAGCCTCATCGACCTCGAGAGCCAGGTCCTCAACGACCAGGACATCGTCCACACGGACCCGATCGCCTGCAACCGCACGCGCATCGAGACGACGGTGGGCCGCGTCCTCCTCTCGGCGAACCTGCCCCCGGAGATCCCGTTCCTGAACGGCACGCTCCGGAAGAAGGGCCTCCAGGACCTCGTCAACTACTGCTTCGTGACGTTCGGCCTCGAGCGCACGGTCGAGATCCTCGACATCGTCAAGGCCCTCGGGTTCAACGTGGCGACGCGCGCCGGCATCTCGATCGGCGTGGACGACATGCGCGTGCCCGCCAACAAGGGCGAGCTCGTGAACCGCGCCCGCAAGGAAGTGCTCGAGGTCGAGAACCAGCGCCAGCAGGGCGCCATCACGGACGGCGAGCGCCACAACAAGATCATCGACATCTGGCACCGGATCACGGAGACGGTGTCCGACGCCATGTTCAAGGAGATGAAGTCGTCCGACGGCGTCGGCGGCGGGGAGTTCAACCCCATCTACATGATGGCGGACTCCGGCGCCCGCGGCTCGAAGGAGCAGGTCCGGCAGCTCGCCGGCATGCGCGGCCCCATGTCCAAGCCCTCGGGCGAGGTCATGGAGCAGCCGATCATCTCGAACTTCCGCGAGGGCCTCACGGTCCTCGAGTACTTCATCTCGACGCACGGCGCGCGCAAGGGCCTCGCGGACACGGCGCTCAAGACGGCCGACTCCGGCTACCTCACGCGCCGGCTCGTCGACGTCGCGCAGGACGTCATCATCACGGAAGAGGACTGCGGCACGATCGACGGAATCGTCGTCTCGGCGATCGTCGAGGGCGGCGAGATCCTCGAGCCGCTCCGCGACCGCATCGTGGGCCGCATCGTCCAGGAGGACGTCGACGACCCGGCGTCCGACGAAGCGCATCGTCGACGCGAACGAGACGATCACGGAAGAGCTCGCCGGCCGGGTCCAGGAAGCCGGCATCGAGCGCGTCAAGATCCGCTCGGTCCTCACCTGCGAGACGCGGCGCGGCGTCTGCCGGCGCTGCTACGGCCGCAACCTCGCGACCGGCGACCTCGTCGACATCGGCGAGGCGGTCGGCGTCATCGCGGCGCAGTCCATCGGCGAGCCCGGCACGCAGCTCACGATGCGGACGTTCCACTACGGCGGCACGGCTCGGGTCTCGGAGGCGGCCAAGCACGTCGCGAAGAACCCCGGCATCGTCAAGCTGCTCAACGCGAACCAGGTCAGCAAGAAGGACGGCACGAAGGTCGTCGTCAACCGCAACAGCAAGCTCGTCCTCCTCGACGCCAAGGGGCGCGAGAAGGAGCGCTACTCGCTCGCCTACGGCTCCGTCCTCAAGGTGACGGACGGCGAGGAGGTCAAGCCGGGCCAGCTCCTCGTGAGCTGGGACCCGTTCGCGTCCCCGATCCTGTCGGACATCGCGGGCAAGGTCTCGTACCGCGACATCCTCGAGGGCGAGAACCTGCGCGAGGAGACGGACAAGGTCACCGGCCTCACGCAGAAGATCGTCGTCGAGACGACCGGCACGACCGAGAAGCGGGCGCCGACGCTCGTCGTCACGGGCAAGGGCGGAGAGGAGCGCAAGTACGCGCTGCCGATCCCGTCGCACCTCATGGTGGCGGACGGCGACGTCGTGAACCCCGGCGACGCGCTCGCGAAGAAGCCCGTCGAGAAGAAGCGCACCCGCGACATCGTCGGCGGTCTCCCGCGCGTCGTCGAGCTCTTCGAGGCCCGGCGTCCGAAGGAGCCGGCCGTCATCACGGAGATTTCCGGCGTCGTGCGCCACGCGGGCACGGTCAAGGGCCAGCAGAAGATCGTCGTCGAGTCCGAGGACGGCCAGAAGCGCGAGATGCTCGTCCCGCGCGGCGCGCACGTCATGGTCCAGGACGGCGAGAGGGTGGAGGCGGGCGATCCGCTCACCGAGGGCGATCCGTCGCCGCACGACATCCTCGCGGTCAAGGGCGAGAAGGAGCTGCAGCGGTACATGACCGACAAGATCCAGGAGGTCTACCGCTCGCAGGGCGTCGGCATCAACGACAAGCACATCGAGGTCATCGTCCGCCAGATGATGCGGAGCGTCCGCATCGAGGAGGTCGGCGACACGGAGTTCCTCGTCGACGAGCAGGTCGACCGCTTCCGGTTCAACGAGGAGAACGAGCGCATCCTGAACGCCGGCGGCAAGGCCGCCCAGGGCCGCCCGCTGCTCCTCGGGATCACGAAGGCGTCGCTCTCGACGGACTCGTTCGTCTCGGCCGCGTCGTTCCAGGAGACGACGCGCGTCCTGACGGAAGCGTCCATCGCGGGGCGCGTGGACCTCCTGCGCGGCCTCAAGGAGAACGTCATCGTCGGGCGGCTCATCCCCGCCGGCACCGGCATGGACTACTACCGCAACGTCGTCCTCGAGCGGGAGGAGATCCCGCCCGCGCCCGAGGAGACGGAGGAGCTCTACTTCGACGACGAGACGCCGGTCATCGCGGCGGACCTCGACGACGAGGTCTGGAAGAGAGAAGATTTCTTCGAATGAGGGGGACGACCCCCGCTCTCTTACCTTCTAAGAGAATCTCTCTGGGGCCGGCGAAAGCCGGCCCCTTTCTTTCCTCCGCCGAAGGAGAATCCCGGTGGACGAGATCGACCGGCTGCACGCGCAGGCCCTCGCGGGGGAAGGACACGTACGCGACCCGAAGACCGGGTACGAGGTCTTCACGACGACGTATCTCCTGCGCTACGGCAGCTGCTGCGGATCGCCTGCCGGCACTGCCCGTTCGACTACGACCGCGTCGACCCCAGCTCCGCGCGATGCTCCGCCGCCGCGCGCGCCGAGGCGCTAGTAGTCCCAGCTCTTCAGGTCCGCCCCCGGCGGCGCCGTCTTCTGGATCCGCTCGACGATCTTCGGCAGGAACATCTGGTGGTACCTCAGGCGCGAGATCGCGTTCGGGCGCGTGTGGTCGCCGTTCCAGCAGTGCTCGGCGCGCGGCTCGTAGTCGACGAACGCGCCGGACGGCGGGTTCTTCACGGACTTCAGGACCTCCTCGGCGAGGACGACGGCGTTGTTCAGGAAGTAGTTGTCGGCCTCGCCCACGAAGATGTTGAGCTTGCCCTCGAGCTTCTTCCCGAGGCCCTTGTCCCAGTCGCGCTTCAGGATGGCCGTCAGGTCGAAGCGGTCCTTCCAGTACGCCGCGACGTCCTTGTCGATGACGCCGGTCTTCTTGTCCCAGATCGGCTTCGGGTAGCCGTCCTGGCCGACGGGCCCGTAGACGGCCTGCCAGATGTCCCACTGCTCGCCCGAGCGGCCCGTTCGTGCCGAGGACGAGCTCGTACCGGTTCATGTCCTCCACGGTGGCCGAGATGCGCCCGAAGGCGTCGCGGTGGCCGGGGCGCGGCATCCTCTTCCAGGGGGCGTCCTCGTACGTACGCGTTGCGCGTCCTTGTAGATGTCGACGACGGTGTAGGCGCGGAAGTCGATGGGGTCGGGGCACGCGGCGTAGACCCCGTTGTAGTCGTCCGGGTAGAAGACCTGGACCGCCATCGCCTCCCAGCCGCCCGTCGAGCCGCCGTACGCGAAGCGCGCCCAGCCGGCGCCGATCGCGCGGTACTTCTTCTCGAGGTAGGGGATGAGCTCGTACTCGATCGCGTCGCCGTACGGGCCGAGGTTCTCGGAGTTCACGGCGTAGGAGTCGTCGTAGTACGGATTCGCGTGCTGGATCTCGACGACGATCGCCCGCGGGAAGCCGGGCGACGTCCAGTCCTTGTAGAGCTGGTAGCGCCTGCTCCTGCTCGATGCGGTTGTAGCCCTCGAGCTGGAACCGCTCGCTGTACACGGGCTTGAGGTTCGGGTCCGGCGGCTCCTCGCGGAAGCCCTCGATCGTCTCCGGGAAGTGGCCGTGGAAGATGACGAAGGGGTACCGGGCGCTCGGGATGCTCGTCCCAGCCGAGCGGCAGGAGGACGTGCGCGCCGAGGAACATGTCGCGTCCCCAGAACTTCGACAGGCGCTCGCTGCGGATGCGCTCGTGCCGGACGAACTTCGTGGCGGGCGGATCGGGGATGGGCGGGATCGACGTGGTCGAGCACGATCGGGATGGTCTCGGGTCGCGAGGGGTCGATCTCGACCTGCCGTCGGCGTGCTGACGAGGTTGCCCGGGCGCGAGGTTCCAGTGCTGGCCCTCGCCGCGGTCCATCGGCAGCTTCACGGTGTGGCCGTCGGCGCGGTGGAACGTCTCGTACCGGTGCAGGACGGCCTGCACGAAGTACGTCCCCTTCGGGATCGGCCGCGAGGCTCTCCAGCGGGTAGCCGAGGACGGTCGCGTCGAGGATCGCCTCGCCGCCGGGCGCGAGGGCGTTCACGTCGATCCCGAAGATCTGCTGCGTCTTCAGGCCGATCCCGACCTGCATGCGAGGCTCCTCCGTCGGCCGTCCTTCGAGACGATGAGGAGGATGCGTCCGTCGAGGGGCGCCGCGCTGCGCTCCTTCGGAAAGGAGACGGCAAAGCGCAGGGGAGCCGCCGGGCTCGCTCGGCGGGGGCGCCGCGGGCCGCCGACGGGAGAAGGGAGAGGGCGGCCAGGGTCAGCGCGGCGCTCGCGAGCGCAGCCGGACGAGCGTCTCTTGTCGTCATGGCATCCTCCGTCGTGGTCCACGGAGATTACCGCTCCTGCGGGCCGGGGGTTCGGCCCGGATGCCGGTAACATCCGGCGCGTGCCCGACCTCCTCGACCTTCTCGAGAAGACGAGCCGTACGTTCGCGCTCTCGATTCCGCCGCTGCCCGAGCCGACGCGGCGGCGAAGTCACGGTCGCGTACCTCCTCTTCCGGATCGCCGACACGTTCGAGGACGCGACCCACTGGCCGCCCGGCCGACCGCATCGCGGCCCTCGGCGACTTCGCGTCCCTTCTGACGTCCGGGGACCGCGGCGGAGGCGGAACGGCTCGCGCGGGCGTGGACGAAGGCGGGCGCCTCGCCGCACGCGGGTTACCGCGAGCTGATCGCCGAGACGCCGTTCGTCTTCGACGCGTTCGTCGTCGCTCGCGCCCGGCCGCGCGGGAGGTCGAGCGCGCCCACGTCGTTCGCTCGGCCGAAGGGATGGCGCGCTTCGTCGCGCGAACCGGCGACGAGGGCCTCGTCCTCGACTCTCTCGACGATCTCAAGAGCTACTGCTACACCGTCGCGGGCATCGTGGGAGAGCTTCTGACGGAGCTCTTTCTACTCGAAGAATCTCTCTTCGAACGGTGGGCGCCGAGCTCCGCTCCCGGGCCCGGGCGTTCGGCGAGGCCCTCCAGCTCGTCAACATCCTCAAGGACGCCGACGAGGACGCGGCCGAGGGCCGGCGGTACCTGCCCGCGGGCGTCCCGCGCGGACCGACGTCTTCGCCCTCGCCCGGCGCGACCTCGGCGTGGCGGGGGAGTACATCGAGGCCCTCCACGGGGCGGGCGCGCCGGCGGGGATCCTGGAGTTCACGGCTCTTCCCGTCGCGCTCGCCTGGGCGACCCTCGCGCGGGTCGAGGAGAAGGGGGCCGGGCGCGAAGGTCGGCCGCCCGGAGGTCTTCCGCATCGTCCAGCGCGTGCGAAGCGCGCTCGCGCGAGGCGAGGTGCCCCCCTGTATGATCGAGCGCTTTCGGGGGACCCTCGATGACCCTGCTCGAAACCATCGCCGGGCCGGACGATCTGCGCGGCCTGGACCACGCGGCGCTCGCCCGCCTCGCCGCCGAATGCCGCGAGGTGATCGTCGAGACGATCACGAGATCCGGCGGCCACCTCGCCTCGAACCTGGGCGTCGTCGAGCTGACGCTCGCCCTCCACCGGGCGTTCCGCAGCCCGAAGGACCGGTTCGTGTGGGACACGTCGAACCAGTGCTACACGCACAAGCTCGTCACGGGACGGGCCGCGGGCTTCCCGACGATCCGCAGGCCCGGCGGCCTCTCGGGCTTCGCCGAGCCCATGGAGAGCGACCACGACACGTTCGCGGCCGGCCACGCGGGAACGGGCCTCTCGTACGGACTGGGCCTCGCGGTCGCGCACCAGGACGACGCCGAGCAACCGTACGTGGTCGTGGTCGTCGGGGACGGCGCGATGACCTCGGGCACGAGCTACGAGGCCCTCAACAACATCGTCCACATCAAGCCGAAGAGGCTCGTCGTCGTCCTGAACGACAACGGCTGGTCCATCTCGGAGAACGTCGGCTGGATCGCCCACTGGCGGAACCGCTTCGAGCTCCACCCCGTCTACAAGCGGCTCACGGAGAAGGGGCACGGCCTCTTCAAGAAGCTCCCGAAGGGCGAGGAAGCGTGGGGCCTCGCGAAGAAGATCAAGAACTCCGTCGAGGGACTGTTCTTCCCGAACCTCGTCTGGGACGAGCTCGGTTTCCACTACGTCGGGCCGATCGACGGCCACGACTACAAGGAGCTCGAGGAGGCGCTCGCGCGGGCGAAGGAGGTCTCCGCGGACGGGACCCCCGTCGTGATCCACGCCCTCACGCACAAGGGTCGGGGCTACGACAAGGCCGAGGAGAACCCGTCGCGCTTCCACCAGCCGGGCACGCCGTCCCCGGCCGCGTCCTCGGGCGCGGCGCCCACGCCGTCGCAGGTCTTCGCGCAGACGCTCCTCACGATGATGGAGAAGGATCCGAAGATCGTGGCGATCACGGCCGCGATGCTCGAGGGGACCGCGCTCGCCGAGGTCCGCAAGGTGTACCCCGCCCGCGTCTTCGACGTCGGGATCGCCGAGGAGCACGCCGTCATCATGGCGGCGGGCATGGCGAAGGCGGGCCTCAAGCCGGTCGTGGCGATCTACTCGACGTTCCTGCAGCGCGGCTACGACCAGCTCATTCACGACGTCTGCCTGCAGAACCTGCCCGTCACGGTCTGCATCGACCGGGCCGGACTCATCGGCGACGACGGGAAGACGCACCAGGGGATCTACGACATCGCCTACACGCGCGGCATTCCGAACATGACGGTCGCCGCCCCGAAGGACGAGAACGAGCTCCAGCACCTCCTGTTCACGGCCATCGGGTCCGGGCGCCCGTTCGCGATCCGGTATCCGCGGGGCGCGGGACTCGGGGTGCCCCTGGACGCGGTCCTGAGGACGATGCCGGTGGGGAAGGGCGAAATCCTGTCGATCGGCAAGGACGTGAACCTCCTGGCGTACGGCTCGATGGTGGCCGTCGCCGAGAAGGCAGCCGCCCTCCTGAAGGCGCGCGGCGTCGACTGCGGCGCCTCTAACGCACGGTTCGTCAAGCCTTTGGACCTCGACCTCGTGCGGGCGCTCCTGGCGGCTTCGCCCCGCCTCGTGACCCTCGAGGAGCATCTCCTCATGGGCGGTTTCGGCAGCGCCGTCCTCGAGGCGGTCCACGCCGCCGGCCTCCCGCCGGCCGGGGTCTTCGCGCACGGGATTCCCGACCAGTTCGTGGAGCACGGTCCGCAGGCGTTTCAGCGGCAGCATTTCCGTCTGGACCCCGACGGCGTCGTCGCGAAGGTCACCGAGCTCTTTCCGGAGCTTGCCGGAGCCGCGGGGGCGTCGACGCCGCCTCCCCGCGCGGTGCCCGAGACGGTCCACTGGACCTGAAACTCCCTTCCCGGGAGGGGTTTGTCGCTTGACAGCCCTCCGGGGGCTCACTATGATTCGCGGGTTTCCCCGGGGACCGGCCCGGTGTTATCCGCCGTGTCGCGCCCGGAAAACGGCCGCCCTGTGGCCGGTTCGCCACTCGATAGTCCGTCATTCGACTCGCCAAGCGTTCCGAAGGAGTCTCGAAAGTCCCATGCCGACGATCAGCCAGCTCGTGAGAAAGGGCCGCGAAGCCGTCCGTTACAAGACGAAGTCGCCTGCCCTGCAGTCCTGTCCGCAGCGCCGCGGCGTGTGCACCCAGGTGAAGACGACGACCCCGAAGAAGCCGAACTCGGCTCTCCGGAAGATCGCGCGCGTGCGCCTCACGAACGGCATCGAGGTCACGACCTACATCCCGGGCATCGGGCACAACCTCCAGGAGCACTCCATCGTCATGATCCGCGGAGGCCGCGTGAAGGACCTCCCGGGCGTGCGCTACCACATCATCCGCGGCACGCTCGACGCCGTCGGCGTCGCGAACCGCAAGCAGTCGCGCTCGAAGTACGGCGCGAAGCGTCCGAAGGCGTAAGGAACTCAGATGCCGCGTCGCCGTGAAGTCCCGAAGCGCGAGGTCCTCCCGGACCCGCTCTACCAGTCCCAGCTCGTGACGAAGTTCATCAACTGCGTCATGGAGCGCGGCAAGAAGTCCACCGCCGAGTCGATCTTCTACGGCGCGATGAAGCAGATCGAGCAGAAGACGTCGGACGACCCGCTCAAGACGTTCAAGAAGGCCCTCGAGAACGTCAAGCCGGTTCTCGAGGTCAAGTCGCGCCGCGTCGGCGGCTCGACGTACCAGGTTCCCGTCGAGGTCAAGCCGAACCGGCGGACCTCGCTCGCGATCCGCTGGGTCATCTCGTACGCGCAGGCGCGCGGCGAGAAGACGATGCGGGACAAGCTCGCGGGAGAGCTTCTCGACGCCGCCAACAACCGGGGCAACGCCGTGAAGAAGAAGGAGGACACCCACAAGATGGCCGAGGCCAACAAGGCCTTCGCCCATTACCGCTGGTAGCACTGCCACATCCCGGGTGAAGGGAAACCGTCCGGCCTCAGAACCGGAAAGGTCTCTTCGGAAACCCGGACACGCCTAAAGCGTGCGGAACTGGAGGGCGAACGTGAAGACGTGAGCCCGAATCGCGTCGCGCGAGCGCCGCAAGCGGTTGCGCGAAGCAAATCGCGGCACCAGTTCGACGGCGCAGTCAACCCGGAACGGGATCAACGCTCATGCCGAGAAATCATCCCCTCGACAAGTGCCGAAACATCGGCATCATGGCCCACATCGACGCCGGTAAAACGACGACGACGGAGCGCGTCCTCTACTACACCGGCGTCAACTACAAGATCGGCGAGGTCCACGAAGGGACCGCGACGATGGACTGGATGGTCCAGGAGCAGGAGCGCGGCATCACGATCACGTCGGCCGCGACGACCTGCCACTGGAAGGGCATCCGGATCAACATCATCGACACGCCGGGCCACGTCGACTTCACGGCCGAGGTCGAGCGCTCGCTGCGCGTCCTCGACGGCGCCGTCGCCGTGTTCGACGCCGTGTCGGGTGTCGAGCCGCAGTCGGAGACCGTGTGGCGCCAGGCGGACCGCTACGGCGTCCCGCGCATCGCGTTCATCAACAAGATGGACCGCGTCGGCGCCGACTTCGACCGCTGCGTCGACATGATGGTCTCGAAGCTCGCCGCCAGGCCCGCGCCGGTCCAGATCCCGTGGGGCTCGGCCGAGACGCTCGAGGGCGTCATCGACCTGATCGAGGGCAAGGCGTACGACTTCAAGGACGAGACGCTCGGCGCCGAGTTCACCGTCACGGACGTCCCGGCCGACCACAAGGCCATGTACGACAAGTACCGCGAGCGCCTCATCGAGTCGCTCGCGGAGACCGACGACGCCCTCATGCAGAAGTTCATGGACGGCCACATCCCGACGGCGGACGAGATGCGCGCCGCGCTTCGCAAGGCGACGTGCGCGGGCAAGCTCCATCCGGTCGTGTGCGGCTCGGCGTTCAAGAACAAGGGAGTCCAGCAGCTCCTCGACGCCGTCATCGAGTACCTGCCGTCGCCGCTCGACATCCCCGCGATCAAGGGCCTGGACGAGGACGGCAAGGAGATCGCGCTCGACACGCGTGACGACGCGCCGTTCGCGGGGCTCGTCTTCAAGATCATGACCGACCCGTTCGTCGGCCAGCTCGCGTTCTTCCGCGTCTACGCGGGGCACCTGGACGCGGGCTCGGGCGTCTACAACGCGACGAAGCAGACGAACGAGCGCGTCGGCCGCCTCCTCAAGATGCACGCGAACAAGCGCGAGGAGATCAAGGAGATCTGGGCGGGCGACATCGGCGCCGCCGTCGGCCTGAAGAACGTCACGACGGGCGACACCATCTGCGACCGGAACCACGTCGTCGTCCTCGAGTCCATGAAGTTCCCCGAGCCCGTGATCACGCTCTCGATCGAGCCCAAGACGAAGGCCGACCAGGAAAAGATGGGGATGGCGCTCGCGAAGCTCATGCAGGAAGACCCCACGTTCCGCGTCCACACGGACAAGGAGACGAACCAGACGATCATCGCCGGGATGGGCGAGCTCCACCTCGAGATCATCGTCGACCGCATGGTGCGCGAGTTCAACGTCGGCGCGAACGTGGGCAAGCCCCAGGTCGCGTACCGCGAGACGATCCGCCGCGAGACGCCGGGCGAGGGGAAGTTCATCCGCCAGTCGGGCGGCAAGGGCCAGTACGGCCACGCGAAGATCCGCCTGCGTCCGCATCCGGAGGGCAAGGACTACGAGTTCGTCAACGCGCATCACGGGCGGCTCGATCCCCAAGGAGTTCATCAAGCCGATCGACCAGGGCATCCGCGAGGCGACCCTCACGGGCGTCCTCGCCGGCTACCCGACGGTCAACATCCAGGTCGAGCTCTACGACGGCTCGTTCCACGACGTCGACTCCTCGGAGATGGCCTTCAAGATCGCGGGCTCGATGGCGTTCCAGGACGCCGCGCGGAAGGCGAACCCCGTCATCCTCGAGCCCATGATGGCCGTCGAGGTCGTCACGCCGGACGAGTTCCTCGGGCCGCGTGAACGGCGACCTGAACTCCCGCCGGGGCCGGATCAACCACATGGAGCCGCGCCTGAACTTCCAGGTCATCACGGCGAGCGTCCCGCTGTCCGAGATGTTCGGCTACGCCACCACCCTGCGGTCCCTCACCCAGGGCCGCGCCAACTACACGATGCAGTTCGAGAGATACGAAGAGGTTCCGAAGGCGATCGCCGAGGGGATCATCGCCAAGGTTTCCGTCTAGAAAGCCGCAGGAGCGAAGGAGAGACAGATGGCCAAGGAGAAATTCGCGCGCACGAAGCCCCACGTCAACGTCGGCACGATCGGTCACGTCGACCACGGCAAGACGACTTTGACGGCGGCTCTCACGAAGGTCCTCGCGACGAAGGGGCTCGCCGTCTCCAAGTCTTACGACGACGTCGCCAAGGCGGACGCGAAGACGTTCCGGCGCGACGCGACCAAGGTGCTCACGGTCGCCCTCGCGCACGTCGAGTACGAGACCGAGAAGCGCCACTACGCCCACATCGACTGCCCGGGCCACGCGGACTACATCAAGAACATGATCACGGGCGCCGCGCAGATGGACGGCGCGATCCTCGTCGTCTCGGCGCCGGTCGGCCCGATGCCGCAGACGAAGGAGCACGTCCTCCTCGCCCGCCAGGTCAACGTCCCCGCGATGGTCGTCTACCTCAACAAGTGCGACATGATGGAAGACCCCGAGCTCCTCGACCTCGTCGAGCTCGAGGTCCGCGAGCTCCTCTCCAAGTACGGCTTCCCGGGCGACAAGATCCCCGTGATCCGCGGCTCGGCCATCAAGGCGCTGAACGACCCGAACGGCCCGGACGCCAAGTCGATCTGGGAGCTCGCCGCCGCCCTGGACGCGAGCATCCCGGAGCCCCAGCGCGCCACGGACAAGGACTTCCTCCTCCCGATCGAGGACGTGTTCTCGATCTCGGGCCGCGGCACGGTCGTCACGGGCCGCGTCGAGCGCGGGATCGTGAAGGTCGGCGACGAGATCGAGATCGTCGGCCTGCGCGACACGCAGAAGAAGACGGTCACCGGCGTCGAGATGTTCAAGAAGCTCCTCGACCAGGGCCAGGCAGGCGACAACATCGGCGTCCTGCTCCGCGGCGTCGAGCGCACGGACGTCGAGCGCGGACAGGTCCTCTGCAAGCCGGGCTCGATCAAGCCCCACACGAAGTTCAAGGGCAAGGTGTACATCCTGTCCAAGGACGAGGGCGGCCGCCACACGCCGTTCTTCAACAACTACCGCCCGCAGTTCTTCATCCGCACGACGGACGTCACGGGCGCGGCGACGCTTCCGAGCGGCGTCGAGATGGTCATGCCCGGCGACGACGTCGAGCTGGAGATCACGCTCATCGCGCCGATCGCCATCGAGAAGGGCCTCAAGTTCGCCATCCGCGAGGGCGGCCGCACGGTCGGCGCCGGCACCGTCACCGAGATCCTGGCGTAAGAGAGATTTTTCGGATTTCTTAGAAGGTAAGAGGAAGAGAACGCTGACCTGAAACGCACCGCCGGGGCCCGCCGCCTTCTTCACCTTCTGAGAAGAAAACGGCGCGGCCCTCGCCGGGGCGCAACAGGCAACGAACTCTCCGCGGCAGGAACGACAGGGAAACGAGAGTCAAATGTCCAACGACAGAATCCGCATCCGACTCAAGGGGTACGACTACCGGATCCTCGACCAGTCGACGACCGAGATCGTCGACACGGCGCGGCGCTCCGGTGCGAAGGTGGCGGGTCCGATCCCGCTGCCGACCGCCATCGCCCGCTGGACGGTCAACCGCTCGCCGCACGTCGACAAGAAGTCGCGCGAGCAGTTCGAGATGCGGACCCACAAGCGCCTCCTCGACATCTTCGAGTGGACGC
This sequence comes from uncultured Acidobacteriota bacterium, assembly GCA_963776915.1. Lineage (GTDB taxonomy): Bacteria > Acidobacteriota > Thermoanaerobaculia > UBA5066 > UBA5066 > Fen-183. The sequence goes on from CAVZPE010000020.1 coordinate 154,314, forward strand.
CGCAGACCGTCGACGCCCTCACCAAGCTCGAGCTGCCCGCCGGCGTCGAGGTCGAAATCCGGACGATGGGGAAGTAACCGTCCCGTCGCAGACGAGACGAGGAACGAAACATGATTAACGGAATCCTGGGACGCAAGATCGGCATGACGCAGGTCTTCGACGCCGACGGCACGGTGGTGCCGGTCACGGTCGTCGAGGCCGGCCCCTGCCTGGTCGTCCAGCGCAAGACGAAGGACCACGACGGCTACGACGCCGTCCAGCTCGGGCTGGTCGGCCGCGTGTCGCCCCGTCGCCTCACGGCGGCGGCGAAGGGCCACTTCGAGAAGGCGGGCGTGCCGCCGGCGAAGACCCTCGGCGAAGTCCGCTGCGACGCCGACGAGAAGGCCGCCCCCGGCGACAAGGTGCTCTGCGACATCTTTGCCGAGAAGGAGCACGTCGACGTCGTCGGCGTCTCCAAGGGCAAGGGCTTCCAGGGCGTCGTGAAGCGGCACGGCTTCACCGGCGGCGCCGCGACGCACGGCTCGATGTTCCACCGCGCGCCGGGCTCCATCGGCCCGTCGGCGTTCCCGTCCCGCGTCTACCCGGGCACGCGCTCGTCGGGACGCATGGGCGGCAAACAGACGACGATGAAGAACCTCATCGTCGTCCGCGTGGACACCGAGAACCACCTCATCTATCTCCGGGGCGCGGTGCCGGGGGCTCGCAACACGGTCGTCAAGATCGTGAAGAAGCTCTCGCGCAAGGCCGGCAACGGGGCGGCGGCGTAAGGAGCGGCCATGGCAGACAAGAAGACGAAGACCGCCGCTCCGAAGGCCGCCTCTCCGAAATCGGGGGCGGACACGCTCCGGGTCAAGGTGCGGAACCTCAAGGCCGAGACGGTCGGCGAGGCGACGCTTCCCGAGGACATCTTCGGGGTGCCGTTCCGCCGCCACCTCGTGTGGGAGGTCGTCAAGGAGATCCGCGCGCGCGAGCACCGCGGCACCCACAAGACGAAGACCCGCGCCGAGGTGTCCGGCTCCGGCAAGAAGCCGTTCAAGCAGAAGCACACCGGCCGCGCCCGGCAGGGCGGCGGCCGCCCGCCGATCCACCGGCACGGCGGCACGGTGTTCGGGCCCGTCCCGCACTCCTACGCGCTCAAGGTGAACGCGAAGGCGAAGAAGGCGGCGCTCCGCTGCGTGCTCTCCGAGAAGGCCCGCGACCAGAAGGTCGTCCTCCTCGACGCGATCGAGCTCGCGACGCACAAGACCAAGGACTTCGCGGGCGCGCTCGCGAAGCTCGGGATCGAGGGCAAGACGCTCGTCGTGGACCGGAAGGGCAACGAGAACCTCGCGCGCGCGGCGGCGAACAACCCCAAGGTCACGACGCTCGACCCGCTCGGGCTCAACGTCTACGACGCCCTGAACGCCGGCACGATCGTCCTCACCGAGGACGCCCTCCGCGCCGTCTCGGAGGTGCTGGCATGAACCCGCGCACTCACCAGGCCGTCCTCGTGCGCCCCGTGCTCACCGAGCGCTCGACGGCGATGAGCCAGTCCCAGAACGTCCTCACGTTCGACGTCGCCCGCGACGCGAACAAGATCGAGATCCGCAAGGCGGTCGAAGCCCTCTTCCAGGTCAAGGTCGACGCCGTCCGCGTCGTCGCCGTGAGCGGGAAGATCAAGAAGGTCGGCAAGTCGATCGGCCGCGCGCAGGACCGGAAGAAGGCCTACGTGAAGCTCGCGAAGGGCCAGAAGCTCCCGGCCCTGTTCGAAGGGGTGTGACACCATGCCCGTGAAGTCCTACAAGCCGACGTCTCCCGGCATGCGCCAGCGGACGACGTCCGATTTCTCGGAGATCACGAAGTCCGAGCCGACGAAGTCCCTCACGAAGGGCAAGCTCAAGACGGGCGGCCGCGACAGCCGCGGCCACCTGACGTCCTGGTGGCGCGGCGGCGGCCACAAGAAGCGGTTCCGCGAGATCGATTTCAAGCGCGACAAGCACGAGATCCCGGCGAAGGTCGCGTCGATCGAGTACGACCCGAACCGCTCGTCCCGCATCGCGCTCCTGAACTACGCGGACGGCGAGAAGCGCTACATCGTCGCGCCGGCCGGCCTCGCGGTCGGCGCAGACGGTCGTGTCGGGCCCGGCGGCCGACATCGTCGTCGGCAACGCGCTCCCGCTGAAGGCGATCCCGCTCGGCACCGTCGTCCACAACATCGAGTTCAAGCCCGGCCGCGGCGGGCAGATCGCCCGCTCCGCCGGCGCGAGCGCCCAGCTCATGGCGAAGGAGGGCGCCTACGCGCTCCTGCGCGTGCCCTCGGGCGAGCTGCGCCGCGTGCGCGTGGACTGCTACGCGACGATCGGCCAGGTCGGCAACATCGAGCACGAGAACGTCTCGATCGGCAAGGCCGGCCGCAACCGCTGGCTCGGCTGGAAGTCGCACAACCGCGGCGTCGCGATGAACCCCGTCGACCACCCGATGGGCGGCGGCGAGGGCAAGACGTCCGGCGGCCGCCACCCCACGTCGCCGTGGGGCTGGAAGACCAAGGGCAAGAAGACCCGCAACAACAAGCGTACCGACGCGCTCATCGTCAAGCGCCGCAAGTAGGAGACGAGGGAAAACATGTCTCGTTCCACGAAGAAGGGGCCGTTCGTCGACGCGCCGCTCCTCACGAAGATCGCCACGATGAACGAAGCGGGCGAGAAGCGCGTCCTCAAGACGTGGTCGCGCCGCTCGACGATCCTGCCCGACATGGTCGGCCACACGCTGGCCGTCCACAACGGCAAGAAATTCATCCCCGTCTACATCTCCGAGAACATGGTCGGGCACAAGCTCGGCGAGTTCTCGCCGACGCGCACGTTCAAGGGCCACTCGGGCCGCAAGGTCGAGAAGGGCGCGACGCCGGGCGCTCCCGGCGCACCGGGCGCGCCGGGCTCCGGCCGCCGCGCCGGCGGCGAAGGGCTGAGGGGGAGAACGATGGAAACCGTCGCCCGTCTCCGCCACTATCGCGGCTCCGCGCAGAAGGTCCGCCTCGTGGCCGACCTCATCCGCATGAAGCCCGTCGGGAAGGCCCTCGCGACCCTCCGCACGACGCGCAAGAGCTGCTCGCCCGACCTCCTGAAGCTCGTGGAGTCCGCCATCGCGAACGCCCAGCAGAACGAGTCGGGCGTCGACGCGGACGCGCTCGTCGTCGCGAAGATCCACGTCGACGAGGCGGGACGAAAGCCCCTCCAGCGGAACGCGATGATCCGCGCGATCTCGAACTACAAGAAGCGGTTCGCGCGCCCGCGCTTCATGTCCGGCCCGCAGGGCCGCATGTGGCTCGTCCCGCGCCCGTTCTGCCACGTGACGGTCGTCCTCTCGGACGACGCCGCCGCGCGGAAGGGCGCCGGCCTCAAGGCCGAGGCGCCGAAGCCGCTCGTCAAGAAGCGCCAGGGCCGCGTCGCGGCCGCCGTGTCGGCCGCCGCCGCGCGTCCGAAGGGCGCCAAGGCCGAGCACAAGCACGCCGAGCCGAAGGGCGAAAAGGGCGCCACCAAGTCCAAGAAGCCGTCCGCCAAGCCGGGCGCGGCCGAGTAACGGAGTCAACGATGGGTCAGAAAGTCCACCCCTACGGTTTCCGCATCGGCTACAACCGGACCTGGCACTCGCGCTGGTACGCCGAGAAGGACTACCTCAAGTTCCTGCACGACGACATCAAGCTCCGCGAGGAGCTCAAGCGCGACCTCGCGAACGCCGCGGTGTCCGAGGTGGAGATCGAGCGCGGGAACAAGCTCAAGATCAACATCATGACCGCCCGTCCCGGCGTCATCATCGGGAAGAAGGGCGCGTCCGTGGACCAGCTCCGCGACCGGCTGCAGCAGCGGCTGGGCAAGGACATCCACGTGAACATCATCGAGATCCAGCGCCCCGAGACGGACGCCCAGCTCGTCGCCGAGTCCATCGCGATGCAGCTCGAGCGCCGCGTCGCGTTCCGCCGCGCGATGAAGAAGGGCATGGAGTCCGCGTTCCGCTTCGGCGCGCAGGGGATCAAGATCCGCTGCGGCGGCCGCCTGAACGGCGCCGAGATCGCGCGCTCCGAGTGGTACCAGGAGGGCCGCCTCCCGCTCCACACCCTCAAGGCCGACATCGACTACGGCTTCGCCGAGGCGCGGACGACGTACGGAAAGATCGGCGTCAAGTGCTGGATCTACAAGGGTGACCTCCACCGCGCCAAGAGCCGGCGGAAGGTCGCGTAAGGAACGACGCCCATGTTGATGCCGTCGAAGGTCAAGTACAGAAAGCAGCAGCGCGGCCGCATGCGCGGCACGGCGCTCCGCGGCTCCGAGCTCTCCTTCGGGGAGTACGGGCTGCAGGCGCTGGAGCCGGGCTGGCTCACGGCGCGCCAGATCGAGGCGGGCCGCGTCGCGGTCCAGCGCCACGTCAAGCGCGGCGGAAAGCTCTGGATCCGCGTGTTCCCCGACAAGCCGATCACGAAGAAGCCGCTCGAGACCCGGATGGGCAAGGGCAAGGGCGCGCCCGAAGGCTGGGTCTGCGTCGTCAAGCCGGCCCGCGTGCTGTTCGAGATGGAAGGCGTCGACGAGAAGACCGCGCGCGAGGCGTTCAAGCTCGCCGCGGACAAGATCGGGATCAAGACCCGGTTCGTCTCGCGGACCTTCCTCGCGGCGGTGAGGTGAGCATGAAGATCCAGGCGATGCTCGACTGGTCCCCCGACGAGAAGGCCGCGAAGGTGAAGGAGTGGACGCAGTCCCTCTTCACGCTGCGCCTCCAGAAGGCGACGGGACAGCTCGAGAACCCGATGAAGATCAAGCAGCTCCGCAAGGACATCGCCCGCCTCAAGACCGCGCAGCACATGGGCGCGGCCGAGACGGCGGCGGCGGCGGCGCACGAAGTCGCGCCGGCGACGACCGAGGGGCCGAAGAGACGGGAACGAAGACTTCTTCGAGCGGAAAGAGGCGGCGCCACGCCGAAGCCGAAGGCCCACGCCGCGGACGCCTCGGGCAAGGGCGCCAAGAAGCGCGCGGCGGCGGCGAAGGCCACGGGAAAGAAGACGGCCACGTGCCCCGAGCAAGGGTCATTCACCTTCTAAGAAATCTTCCTCTTCCTCTTCGGGCGCTTCCGGTAAGAAGGCCGCTGCGTCGAAGAGCAAGTCCGCTCCCGCCAAGAAGAGCAAGAAGAAGTAGCGCGTAACAGGAAGCAGTGAGCAAGCCCATGAGCACGAACCCGAACAAGCCCGGCGCCCCCGCGGGCGCGTCCGCGCCCGCCCGCGCCGGCGCTCGCGCAAGACCGGCACCGTCGTCTCGAACAAGATGGAGAAGACCGTCGTCGTCGAGGTGTCGCGCCTCGTCAAGCACGTGCGGTACGGTCGCTACATGAAGCGCTCCGAGCGCTTCCTCGCGGACGACCGGGTGCTGAAGTCCCAGCCGGGCGACACGGTCCAGATCGAGGAGACCCGTCCGCTGTCCGCGAAGAAGCGCTGGCGCGTCGTCGCGATCGTCACGAAGGGACACGGCGAGGTCGCCGACACGGCCGAGGTCCCGGGCAGCGCGGCGAAGAAGTCCGTCAAGCGGACGGACGCGCCCGCGGAAGGGAGGGCGTCGTGATCCAGATGGGAACGATCCTCGAGGTCGCCGACAACTCGGGCGCGCGGCGCCTGGCCTGCATCAAGGTCCAGGGCGGCTCGACCGGGGACTACGGCCGGATCGGGGACGTCATCACGTGCTCCGTCAAGGAGTCGAACCCGGACGCGCCGGACACGGTCAAGAAGGGGAAGGTCGTCAAGGCCGTCATCGTCCGCACCGTGCGGGAGCACCGCCGGCGCGACGGCAGCTACATCAAGTTCGACACGAATGCGGCCGTGCTCGTCAACAACGAAAAGGAGCCGATCGGCACCCGCGTGTTCGGGCCGGTCGCGCGGGAGCTCCGCGAGAAGAAGTTCATGAAGATCATCTCGCTGGCTCCGGAAGTCATCTGACCATGAAGAAGAAGCAGCCGACCTACGGCGGCAAGCGCCGCATCCGCAAGGACGACGTCGTCGTCATCCTGACCGGCAAGGACCGGGGCGCGCAGGGCAAGGTCCTGCGGGTCATCCCGGACAAGGGCCGGGCCATCGTCGAGGGCGTGAACAAGATCAAGCGCGCGACGCGGGCGAACCCCCAGAAGAACATCAAGGGCGGCATCCTCGAGCGCGAGGCGCCGATCGCCATCTCGAACCTGATGCTCGTCGACCCCGAGGGCGGAAAGCCGACGCGCGTCGGCGTCCGCAAGGAGGGCGCCGAGTGGGTCCGCTACGCCAAGAAGAGCGGCTCGACGATCGGAACGATCCGGGCGGCGGGGAGCAGGCCATGACCGCGCGACTTTCCGAGAAGTACAAGAAAGAGGTCGTCCCCGTCCTCAAGAAGGAATTCGGCATCGAGAACCCGATGGCGGTCCCGAAGGTGGAGAAGGTCGTCCTCAACATGGGCATCGGCGAGGCGATCTCGAACGCCAAGCTCGTCGACGCCGCCGCCGAGGAGCTCACGCGGATCGCCGGCCAGCGCGCCGTCGTGACGAAGGCCAAGAAGTCCATCGCGACGTTCAAGCTGCGCGCGGGCATGCCGATCGGCTGCCGCGTCACGCTGCGCGGCGACCGGATGTACGAGTTTCTCGACCGCCTCATGAACGTCGCTCTCCCGCGCGTCCGCGACTTTCGCGGCGTGCCGACGCGCGCGTTCGACGGGCGCGGCAACTACACGCTCGGCGTGAAGGACCACGTGATCTTCCCCGAGATCGACCCCACCAAGATCGACAAATCCAAGGGACTCAACGTCACCATCGTCACCACGGCAGGCTCGGATGACCGGGCCCGGGTTCTCCTCCGGGAGCTCGGCATGCCGTTCGGGCGATAGGCAAGGAGCGACCGAAATGGCTCGTCGCGCCGCGTCATCAAGGCGAACTCGAAGCTGAAGTACGCGATCCGCAAGCGCAACCGCTGCGTGCGCTGCGGGCGTCCGCGAAGCTTCATCCGCAAGTTCGGCATGTGCCGCATCTGCTTCCGCAATCTCGCGCTCGCCGGCTACATCCCCGGCGTGACGAAGGCGTCCTGGTAGGGAGGAAGGCGAGATGAACGTCACCGATCCCGTCTCCGACCTCCTGACCCGCCTGAGGAACGCGATCTCCGCGCGCCACGAGAAGGCCGACATCCCGTCGTCGCGCTTCAAGGTGGAGCTCGCCCGCATCCTCAAGGACGAGGGCTACATCAAGAACTACAAGGTCATGGACGACCGCGGTGGAAGCCTCCTGCGTCTGTACCTCAAGTACGACGACACGGGCAACCCGGTCATCCACGGCCTCACGCGGTCCAGCAAGCCGGGCCGCCGCTTCTACGCGGGCAAGAACGAGCTCCCCGAGGTCCTCGGCGGGCTCGGCGTCGCCATCGTCTCCACCTCGCAGGGCCTCCTCACCGGCAACGACGCGAAAAAGCGCGGCGTCGGCGGCGAGGTCGTCTGCACGGTGTGGTGAGGGAAGCCATGTCTCGAGTCGGAAAAAAGCCGGTGACCGTGCCCAAGGGCGTCGACGTCCAGGTCGGCCCCGTCGGCCGTGACCGTGAAGGGCCCGAAGGGCTCCGTGACGGCGCCCATCCTCGCGGGGATCGCCGTCGAGAAGAAGGACGGGACGATCGTCCTCGTGCGCAGCGGCGAGGAGAAGAAAGACAAGGCGCTCCACGGCCTGAACCGCGCGCTCGTCCAGAACGCCGTCCTCGGCGTGACCGAGGGCTTCAAGCGCGAGATCGACCTCGTCGGCATCGGCTTCAAGGCCGAGGTCAAGGGGAAGAACGTCGTCTTCAGCGTCGGCTTCTCGCACCAGGTGACGTTCCCGATGCCCGAGGGCGTCACGGTGAACGTCGCGCCGGACGCGAAGGCCAAGGACGTCACGCACGTCATCGTGACGGGCGTCGACAAGCAGAAGGTCGGCCAGACGGCGACCGAGATCCGCGGGATCCGGCCGCCGGACCCGTACAAGCTCAAGGGCTTCCGCTTCGTGGGCGAGGTCCTCAAGAAGAAGGCCGGCAAGGCCACGGGCAAGTGAGGAACTGACCATGCAGAAGGCACAGGCCCGGGTCGAGGCGCGGACGCGCATCCACGCGCGGATCCGCACGAAGGTGAAGGGGACGGCCGAGCGGCCTCGCCTCGCCGTCAGCAAGACGCTCCGCTGGATCTCCGTCCAGCTCATCGACGACGCCGCCGGAACGACGCTCGCGCACGCCACCTCCCGCGAGGAGGGCGTCCGCGGCAAGGCGAAGAGCGCCGCCAACAAGAACGCCGCCGTCAAGGTGGGTACGCTCATTGCCGAGCGCGCCCAGGCGAAGGGCATCTCCGCGGTCGTCTTCGACCGCGGCGGCCACCTCTACCACGGCAACGTGAAAGCGCTCGCGGAAGCCGCCCGCGAGAAGGGGTTGAAGTTTTGAGCAGCAACGCGCCGATCAACCGTCCCCCGCGTGGAAACCGCCCCGGCGGCCGCTCCGGCCCCGGCGGGCCTCCGCCCCGTCCGGCCGGCGCCCTCGGTGAGGGCCGCGCGGGCGCCGACCTCATCGACCACGTCGTCCACATCAACCGCGTGACGAAGGTCGTCAAGGGCGGCAAGAACTTCTCCTTCTCCGCGCTCGTCGTCGTCGGCGACGGCCACGGCCGCGTCGGCTACGGCGCCGGCAAGGCGAAGGAAGTCCCCATGGCCATCAAGAAGGGGATCGAGATGGCCAAGAAGAAGATGATCAAGGTCCCGCTCAAGGGCAAGACGATCCCGCACCCGATCGTCGGGCACTACGGCGCGGGCCGCGTCATGCTCAAGCCGGCCTCCGAGGGCACGGGCGTCATCGCGGGCGGAGCGGTCCGCGCGGTGCTCGAGTCGGCGGGCGTCCAGAACATCCTCACGAAGTCCCTCGGGACGACGAACCCGCACAACGTCGTGAAGGCCACGTTCGACGCGCTCCTGCACCTCCAGCTCGAGGAGACGATCGCGAAGGCCCGCGGCGTCGGCAACGGCGAAGCGAAGCAGGCCGAGCCGGCGACGGCGCCTCCGGCGGCGCCGGCGGCCGAGGCCGCCACGGAGAAGGTCTGATGACTGAAGAGAAGAAGACCGAAGAGAAAAGAAGAAGATTTCTTCGAGTGGTCCCGAGCAGGCTGCAGCGGCGAAGCCTCGCGGCGGTGCCGAAGCGGCGGCGAGCGCCTCCACGCGCCTTCAAGCAGCCCCCGGCCGCCGCGAAGGCGGCGGCTCCTGCGGCCGCGAAGGCGGCCGCTCCGAAGCAGAAATCTTCCGGGACTCTCCGAATTCGCCAGGTGAAGTCGGGCATCTGCGCGCCCGTCGACCAGAAGCAGACGCTGTTCGGCCTCGGCCTCCGCCGCATCCGGCAGGAAGTCGTGCGCCCGGACACCCCGGCCCTCCGCGGCCAGATCCAGAAGGTCCGCCACCTCGTCGAAATCGTCGAGGGGGCGTAAAGGAACGCCATGTCGCACGGACTGCACAACCTCGGACCCCGCAAGGGCGCGACCTCGGGCAAGAAGCGCATCGGCCGCGGCCCGGGCTCCGGCCTCGGCAAGACGTCGGGCAAGGGCCACAAGGGCCAGAACTCCCGCTCGGGCTACTCGCACCTGCGCGGCCACGAGGGCGGCCAGATGCCGCTCCACCGCCGCATGCCGAAGCGCGGCTTCACGAACATCTTCCGCAAGGAATGGGCGACGATCAGCGTCGAGGCGCTCGAGCGCCTGTTCAAGACGGGCGAGACCGTCACCCTCGAGGTCCTCCGGACGTCCGGAGCGGTGAAGGTCGGCAAGAAGGCCGCGGGCGTGAAGGTCCTCGGCACCGGGCGAGATCAAGAAGAGCCTCGTCGTCTCGGCGCACAAGTTCACGGAAGGCGCGAAGAAGAAGATCGAGGCCGCCGGCGGACGCTGCGAGGTCCTCGACGGCCTGATGAAGATTTTCGAGTCGTTCCGCAACATCTTCGCGATCCCGGACCTGAGGAAGCGCGTCCTCTTCACGTTCGGCCTCCTCGCGATCTACCGGATCGGTTCGCACATCCCGACGCCGGGTCTCGACCCGACGGCGCTCGAGGAGTTCTTCAAGGCGAGCTCGGGGGGCATCCTCGGGTTCCTCGACGTCTTCTCGGGCGGCGCGCTGCGGCGCCTCTCCGTCTTCGCGATGGGCATCGCGCCCTACATCACGGCGTCGATCATCCTGCAGCTCCTGACGGTCGTCTGGCCCTACCTCGAGAAGCTCTCGAAGGAAGGGGAGATGGGCCGCCGGAAGATCACGCAGTACACGCGCTACGGCACGGTCGTCCTCTCGATCGTCCAGGGCGCCGGCATCTCGCTGTGGCTCTGGAGCCAGACGACGCCCAGCGGCCGCTACCTCGCCGTCCGCGACCCCGGTTCGGATTCCGGCAAGCTCGGCTTCATCCTCATGGCGGTCCTGACGCTGACGACGGGCACGGCGTTCGTCATGTGGCTCGGCGAGCAGATCACGGAGCGCGGCGTCGGCAACGGCATCTCGCTCATCATCTTCGCGGGCATCGTCGCGAACCTGCCGACGGCCGTCCTGAACTCGGTCGACCAGATCCGCCGCGGCTCGATGAGCCTCTTCACGGCGATCTTCCTGCTCGTCTTCATGGCGGCGGTCGTCGCCGCGATCGTCTTCGTCGAGCGCGCGCAGCGGCGCATCCCGGTCCAGTACGCCAAGCGTGTCGTCGGCCGGAAGGTCTTCGGCGGCCAGAACACGTATCTCCCCCTGCGCGTGAACACGGGCGGCGTCATCCCGATCATCTTCGCCGTCTCGATCCTGCAGTTCCCGCAGTACATCGCCTCCGCGTTCAAGAGCGACTTCATGAAGAAGATCGCCGAGCAGCTCGCCGTCGGCCAGCCGCTCTACAACCTCTTCTACGCGGCCGGGATCATCTTCTTCTGCTACTTCTACATCTCGATCATCTTCAATCCGAACGACACGGCCGAGAACATGCGCAAGTACGGCGGCTTCATCCCGGGCATCCGTCCGGGCAAGGCCACGTCGGACTACATCGACACCGTCCTCACGCGCATCACGCTCATCGGCGCGATCTACCTCGCGGTCATCGCGCTCCTCCCCGAGTTCCTCACGATGGGCTTCCGCGTCCAGAGCATCCCGGGCATCGGCCCCTGGCTCGACGCGCACCTGCCGAACTTCGTGACGCAGGGCCTCGGGATCTCCTTCTTCTTCGGCGGCACGTCGCTCCTGATCGTCGTCGGCGTCGCGATGGACACGGTCCAGCAGATCGAGTCGCAGCTCGTCATGCGCAACTACGACGGCTTCCTGAAGAAGGGCCGCATCCGCGGCGCGGAGAAACTAGCGCGTCATGCCGTCCGCCATCGTGTTCTTCGGACCTCCCGGCTCGGGCAAGGGGACCCAGGCGTCGCGTCTCGCGGCGTCTGCTGGGCATTCCCCAGGTCTCGACGGGGGACCTCCTGAGGAGCCACGTGGCCAAGGGGACGCCGCTCGGGCGCGATCGCCAAGCCCATCATGGAGTCCGGGGCGCTCGTGCCCGACGACCTCGTCACGAAGATGCTGAAGGAGCGGCTCGCCGAGAAGGACGCCGCGAACGGGGCGATCTTCGACGGGTATCCCCGCACGGTCGCGCAGGCCCGGTCGCTCGACGCGCTCCTCGAGGACGCGGGCGGGCAAGGTCGACGTCGTCCTCTTCATCGACGTCCCGGACGCGACGCTCGTGGACCGGCTCCTGAAGAGGGCCGTCCTCGAGGGCCGCGCCGACGACACGAAGGAGACGATCGCGGAGCGCCTGCGCGTCTACCGCGAGAAGACCGCTCCGCTCGCCGACCTCTACCGGAAGGCCGGTCTCCTCGTCACGATCGACGGCGACCGTGCGGTCGACGTCGTCGCCGCGGACGTGACGCGCGTCCGTCGGGCGAGTTCGCGGCAGGGGGTCGCGTGATCACCTGCAAGGGCAAGTCCGAGATCCTGAAGATGGAGCGTGCGGCGCGCATCGTCCACGAGGTGCTCGCCGAGTGCGCGGCCGCGTGCCGCGCCGGGGTCACGACCGAGGAGATCGACCGCGATCGCGGCGCAGGGCATCGCCGCGCGGGGCGGCAAGGCCGCGTTCCCGGGCTACCGCGGGTACCCGAAGACGATCTGCATCTCGATCAACGACGAGGTCGTGCACGGGATCCCGTCGCCGAACCGGGTCGTGAAGGCCGGCGACGTCGTCGGACTCGACCTCGGCGCGATCGTCGAGGGCTACTACGCCGACGCGGCGCGCACGATCGCGGTCGCGCCCGTGCCGGAGCACGTCAAGATCCTCGTCGAGACGACCCACGAGGCGCTCCTCGCGGGGATCGAGGCGGTCCGCGTCGGCGGGCGCATCGGCGACATCGGCGCGGCGGTCGAAGCGGTCGCGAAGCAGAGGAAGTTCGGAGTCGTGCGCGAATTCGTCGGGCACGGCATCGGGACGGCGCTCCACGAGGAGCCGCAGGTCCCGAATTACGGCCCCGCCGGCAAGCGCGAGGTCATCCGCGAGGGGATGACCCTCGCGATCGAGCCCATGTTCAACCTCGGCGGCGCGGCCGTCACGACGGACCCGGACGGGTGGACCGTGCGCACGAAGGACCGGCAGGTGTCGGCCCACTTCGAGCATACGGTCGTCGCGACGGCTCGGGGCCCCGTCGTCCTCGGCTTCGGGCGCTACGCGCCCGACGCCATCCTCGCCGGTGCCCCCGGCGCCCACGAGTATCCGCTGCCCGTGGCGGTCCAGGCGTAACGGAGGAACATGTCGAAGGAAGACGCCATCGAGGTGACTGCGACGGTGATCGAACCGTTGCCGAACGCGATGTTCAAGGTCGAGCTGGAAAACAAGCATCAGGTGCTCGCGCACATCTCCGGAAAGATGCGGAAACACTTCATCCGCATCCTGCCGGGGGACAAGGTCCTCGTCGAGCTTTCGCCGTACGACCTGACCCGCGGGCGCATCATCTACCGGTACAAGTGAGCCGAGGAAAACCATGAAAGTTCGCACGTCCGTCAAGAAGATCTGCAGCAAGTGCAAGGTGATCCGCCGCGCCGGCGTCGTGAGGGTCATCTGCGAGAACGTCAAGCACAAGCAGCGTCAGGGCTGAAGAGGAACCACGAATGGCACGTATCGCAGGCGTCGACCTTCCCCCGAACAAGCGCGTCGAGATCGGCCTGACCTACATCTTCGGGATCGGGCGCCCGGGCTCGAACAAGATCCTCGAGACCGCCAAGGTGGACCGCAACACCCGGGTCAAGGACCTCTCCGAGGACGAGGTGTCGCGGATCCGCAAGACGATCCAGGACTCCGTCACGGTGGAGGGCGACCTCCGCAAGGACACGGCGCAGAACATCAAGCGCCTCATGGAGATCGGCTGCTACCGCGGCCTGCGCCACCGGCGCAACCTCCCGGTCCGCGGCCAGCGCACCCACACGAACGCCCGCACGCGGAAGGGCCCCCGGAAGGGCGCCGTGGCCGGTAAGAAGAAGGCTACGAAAAAGTAGGTAGGGGCGGGGGAACCTAGGTTCCCCCGACCGAATACCTAAAGGAAAACATGGCAACACCCACTGAATCCACTGCCGCCGCGAAGGCCTCCGCCGCCAAGGGCAAGAAAAAGGGCCCCAAGAAGGAAAAGAAGAACATCCCGCACGCTCTCGCGACCGTGCAGGCGTCCTTCAACAACACGATCGTCTCGATCACCGACCAGCAGGGCAACGTCCTGGCCTGGTCGTCGGCGGGCCGCATCGGCTTCAAGGGCTCGCGCAAGGGCACGCCGTTCGCGGCGCAGCTCGCCGCGGGCAACGCCGCCCAGATCGCCCAGGAGCACGGCGTGCGCTCCCTCGACGTCAAGGTGACCGGGCCGGGCGCCGGCCGCGAGAGCGCGATCCGCGCCCTCGCCGCCGCGGGCATCGACATCCGGTCCATCAAGGACACGACGCCCATCCCGCACAACGGCTGCCGCCCGCGCAAGCGCCGGCGGGTCTAACAGGTTATGATCCGGCTGCGACGGCCGCTTTTTCTTCGAGTGTGAAGAAGCGGCGGCAACGGCACCAGCTTCGCTCCGAGGGAGGCCGGCCCCTCTTACCTTCTAAGAAATCCCGGGTTTTCTTTCCCCGGGATTTCTCGTCCGTAAACCGAGCTCTCCGACTCCGGGCCGGGACGAAGGACGCTAATCAGTGACGGAGACGGACGGAGGCCTCACTTCCCGTGGCTCGTTATCGTGAATCGGTCTGCCGGCTGTGCCGGCGCGAAGGAATGAAGCTGTTCCTCAAGGGGGACCGCTGCTTCACCAACAAGTGCGCCGTCGAGCGCCGCAACTTCCCGCCGGGTCAGCACGGCAAGCGCCGCTCCAAGATCCTCGGGTACGGCATCCAGCTCCGCGAGAAGCAGAAGGTCAAGCGCTTCTACGGGGTCCTCGAGGGCCAGTTCCGCCTCACGTTCCAGCAGGCCGAGCGCATGCGGGGCGTCACGGGCGAGAACCTGCTCTCGCTGCTCGAGCGCCGTCTCGACAACGTCGTGCACCGGCTCGGCTTCTCGGGCTCGCGCCCGCAGGCCCGCCAGCTCGTCCGCCACGGGCACGTGCGCGTGAACGGCCGCAAGGTCAACGTCCCGAGCATGATCGTGCCGCAGGGCGCGGTCGTCTCGATCAAGGACAAGAGCCGCACGAACCCGCTCATCGCCTCCGCGGTCGAGACCGCGAAGGGCCGCGGGATCCCCGCGTGGCTCGAGCTCGACGCCGCCCAGTTCCAGGGGAAGGTCGTCGCGCTGCCGAAGCGCGAGGACGTCTCGATCCCCATCAGCGAAAAGCTGATCGTCGAGCTGTACTCCAAGTAACGCCGCCTACAGGAGTCCTCGCGCGCCGCTCAGCGGATAAGTCGCAGGGCCAGGAGAAGACACCATGCTCTGGAAAGGCTTTCAGCGCCCCAACCGTCTCGAGGTCGAGGAAGAGAAGGGCAATTACGGCCGGTTCACCGCCCAGCCGCTCGAGCGGGGCTGGGGAACGACCGTCGGGAACGCGCTCCGGCGCGTCCTCCTCTCGTCGATCGAGGGTGCCGCGATCACCGCGGTCAAGATCGAGGGCGTCGAGCACGAGTTCACGGCCGTGCCGGGCGTCGTCGAGGACGTGACCGACATCATCCTCAACCTCAAGAGCCTCGCCATCCGCCTGCACGACGACGGCCCGCGCACGCTCAACCTGGACGTCAAGACGAAGGGTCTCGTCACCGCCGACGCCTTCGAGGACGACGCGCAGCTCGAGATCCTGAACGGGGATGCGCCCGATCGCGACGCTCGCCGACGGGGGCCGCCTGCGCCTCGAGGCGACCGTCACGAAGGGCCGCGGCTACGTCCCGGCCGACCGCAACTTCGACCCCGAAGCGCCCATCGGGACGATCCCGCTCGACTCGGCCCACTCGCCGGTCCGCCGCGTGAACTACCACGTCGAGGCGGCGCGCGTCGGCCAGGCGACGGACTACGACAAGCTCGTCCTGGAGGTCTGGACGAACGGCACGATCACGCCGCGCGACGCGGTCGGCGTCGCCGCCGTCCTGCTTCGCGACCACCTCGCGATCTTCGTGAACGTCGAGACCGACGACGCGGCCGTGGCCGCCGGCGCCGAGATGCCGCAGAGCGAGCTCGACGCGCTGCTCGACACGAACGTCGAGGAGCTCGAGCTGTCCGTGCGGAGCGCGAACTGCCTGAAGAACGCCGGCATCCGCACTCTCCGCGAGCTCGTCCAGAAGACCGAGAAGGACATGCTCGAGACGAAGAACTTCGGGCGCAAGAGCCTGAACGAGATCAAGGACATCCTGCGCGAGAAGGGCCTCGCCTTCGGCATGAAGCTCGAGGCCCCGACGGGCGCGGGACGCTGAGGATTCGATGCAGCACAACCGCGCGGGCCGCAAGCTCGGCCGGACGACGGCGCACCGCAAATCGCTGTTCCGGAACCAGCTTTCGTCCCTGATCACGCACGAACGGATCCAGACGACGCTGCCGAAGGCGAAAGACCTCCGGCCGCTCATCGAGAAGATGGTCACGCTCGGCAAGCGGGGCGGGCTCCACGCGCGGCGCCTCGCGCTGAAGACGATCCCCGAGGCCACGACCGTCAAGAAGCTCTTCGAGGAGATCGCCCCGCGCTTCAAGGAGCGCGCCGGCGGCTACACGCGGATCCTCAAGCTCGGCCGCCGCCAGGGCGACGGCGCCGAGATGGCGATCCTCGAGTTCATCGACTTCGACTTCGCGCAGCGCGCAGGCCGAGAAGAAGGTCGCCGCGAAGGCGGCGGACGAGAAGAAGACGTCCCTCCTCGAGAGGGCCAAGAAGCTCGTCTCCGGCAAGGGCGGCGAGGAGAAGGGCGAGAAGGAAGAGAAGGCCGAAGGCGGCGAGGCGGAGGCCGAGAAGAAGGCCAAGCCCGTCGAGAAGCCGAAGGCCGCGAAGATCAAGGGCCCGAAGGGCGGCGGCGGCCCGAAGGGCGGCGGCAGCCACGGCGGCGGCCACCGGAAGGTCGGAAGCTAGGCGGCAAGGTCCGAAGAGCACGAAGAAGAAGATTTTCTTAGAAGGTTAAGAGGGGCCCCGGTTCGCCGGGGCCTCTTTCTCTTGGCGGCGGCGCCGAGCCGCACCGACAGCCAGGGACGGCGGCGCACCCCGAGCCCTATTACCTTCTAAGAAATCTTCTCGTCTCTTCGGGCCGCGCGCAGCGCGGCCCTCCTGCGCGCCGCGCGAAGCGCGGCGCCAACGCTCAGCTGAGCGCCTTCTCGATCTCCTGGACGAGGACCTTCGTCGAGAACGGCTTCGTGACGTAGCTCGCCGCGCCGAGGCGCAGGCCGAGGTCGCGCTCGGCGGGCAGCGTGCGGGCGGTGAGCATGATGATCGGGATGCCCGCCGTGCCCGGGTTCTCCTTGAGGATGCGGCAGACGTCGAAGCCCGTCAGGCCCGGCGTGAGCGACACGTCGAGGAGGACGAGGTCGGGCCCGGCCTCCCGGACGAGCCGCAGCGCGTCCTCGCCGCTCGAGGCCTCGACCGGGTCGAGCCCCGTGAGCCGCAGCTTGAACGAGAGGATCTTCAGGATGTACGGCTCGTCGTCGACGACGAGGACCTTCCGGCCCGCCATGCGCGTTCGGGATCCCGATCATGGCGAGCGCCATTCTAGAGAGGCGCGCCCGTCAGGAGGACGACGGCCGCCGCGATCTCCCGGCCGTGCGTGATCGTGACGTGGGCGCCCGTGACCCCGAGGCGGGCTCCCTGCGCCGCCGCGCGCCCGAAGAGCGCGAGGCGCGGCGGTCCTCCCGGCGGCGCGGACGATCGCGAGCTCCCGGAACGCGACGCCTCTCATCCCGGTCCCGAGGGCCTTCATCGCGGCCTCCTTGGCCGCGAAGAGGCCGGCGACGTGCTCGGCGTAGGCCGGAGACGAGGGCGGCCGGCGGATCTCGCCGGGACGGAAGAGGCGCTCGACGAACCGGGCGCCGTGGCGTCCGATCGCGGCGGCGACGCGCGGGATCTCGCAGACGTCGATCCCGAGCCCCGACGACGCCGGCGCCGTGGGGCAGGGCCGTCGTCCGGCCGAGACGCGCTCCGTCACGGAAGGCCACCGGCCTCGGGGCGCGGCTCGCGGCGCCAGGCCTCGATCTCGGCGACGGCGGCCCAGAGGTGCAGCAGGCCCACGCCGACGAGGAAGCTCCGGAAGTACGGGGAGGCGAGGAGTCCGCGCACGATCGCCGGCGAGCGCGCGACGACGCGCAGGGACCAGAGGCGGCTCCACGGGGCGAGGCTCAGGAACGCCCCGGCCTCGAGCACGTAGAGGATGAACAGGGCTCTCAGGAGCCGCGACCCGACGAGCGTCACACCCACGGCGGGATTGTAGAGGCGTCGCGGCCGGGGCCGGCCGTCAGCCGTCGCGGCGCGGCCGCCGGCGGCGCCTGGGCGGGTGCGGGCGCCGCGGCCGGCGGCGGAGGAGCGGAGGGCGCGGGAGCCGAGTAGGCCGGGCCCGGATGGACCGGCGCCGACAGGACGGGGGACGGGCCGGACCGGACGGATTCGTGCCGCGCCGGAGCGTCCCGCGGCGCCTCGCGTGCGGGCGGCGGAGACGAGGGCCGGGCCGGCACGTCGTCCCGACGGTACACGGGGCGCTCCGTCGAGCGCTCGATCACGCCGGGGCGACGGCGCGCGCCACCCGGAGTCTCCCTGCCGTTCGCGGCTCTCGCCGCGGCGGCGTTCGACGGGAGCCGGCAGCACGGTCGTGGAGGCCCGCCAGCCCTCGTCGCTCCGCGCGCGGCCGTCGCGGACGAGCGGGGCGTCGCCGCGCGTGTTGCCCGTCCCGGCGGCGCGCCAGGAGTCCTCGCGCCCGGGCGGGCGGGACGCCTCGACCGGTGAGACGCGGCCGCCGAACTCGCGGCTGGGGCGGAGAGAGCGGCGGAGCTCTTCCCGGCCGGCGGCGTCGAGGACGCGGTCGCGGCGCAGGATGGCCGTGAAACCCTCGTTCACGGGGCCGCGTGCGGACTCGGGCGAGAGAGATGCCCTGCGGATCGCGTCGGGAACGGAGGTCGCCGGGCCGGCGCCCCGCTCGACGCGCAGCGGCGCGGTCGTCACCACGACGGTGCGCCCGCGCGGGAAGGGGACGCGGTCGCCCCGCGTCACGTCGCGTCTCTCGAGGCGCGAACCGATGCGCGGCGTCGGAGCGAAATTCCAGCCGCGGCGGTCGATCTGCGTGACCTCGACCTTGCCGCGCAGGTTCGGGAGCCACGGCCCCCCGCGCTCGTTCCCGTACGTCGGTCGCGTCGAGCGGTAGTAGGAATCGTAGTAACCGCCGTACCAGCCGACCGGGCACCAGCCGGTCCAGTCGTCTGCGTACGACCAGTAGACCCAGGCGGGGGCGTAGAGGTTGCCGGGAATCCAGTACCAGCCGAGGTCGGGGTCCCACGCCCACGTCCCGTAGTGGTAGGGCAGCCAGCCCCACGACTCGTAGGAGACCCACGTGAGACCCGCGGGCGTCCAGCGCCAGGTGCCGAGCGAGTAGGGCGTCCAGCCGGGCGCGACGTTCGGACGCCAGCAGTAGGCGCCCACGGACGGGACGTAGACCCACGTGCCGTTGTCCTCGAAAGCGGCGGCGTCCGAGTCGTAGGAGTATTCCGAGCCGACGTAACGCGTCACGTCGCGCCGGTCGGCCCTGTCGCGCCGTTCCTCGAGGAAGCGCGCGAAACGGTCCCGCGGCGCCGCCGCGACCTCGACCTCGATCTCCGCGTCCCCGTCGACGTACGCGTATTCGCCGGCGCGCACGAGCGCCCGGCCCCCGCGCCCGTTCACGTCCACCTGGCCGGAGAGGACGTAGACCTCCGTCCCGCGGCGGCCGGCGTCGACGCGGAACAGCGAGCGGGCCGGCGAGAGGACCGTCGCGTCGTCCGTGTCGAGGCGCAGGGCGCGCTCGCGCGTCGCGACCTCGCGCACCTCGATCGCGACGGTGCCGCGCGCGAGAGCGAGGACGGTGCGGTCGTCGTCCGCCTTCGTACGTGCGGTTGAGCCGCTCGAAGCGGAGCTCCGAGCGCCCGTCGAGGCGCACGACGTTCCCGTCGGAAAGGATCGCCTCGACGCGCGAGGCGGTCCCGGTGACGAGGACGTCTCCGGGGAGGACCGGCATGTTCGAGGCGTGCCGCGGAGTCCTCGTCCGCCGGCGACACGAGAGACACCTCGGGCCCGACGTAGGCGAGATACGTGTAACCCTCGCGCTGCGCCCGGGCCGACCCGCGCCGCCGCCAGGAGCGCGACCGCGAGGAGGGTGAATCGGGTCGAGGGCGGCCTCATGACGCTATCTCCGTCCCATCCCATGCGACCCGCGTACCAGCCGTCGGGACCGTCGCTCGTCCCCCTCGGGGGACGCTTGACCGGGACCCGGGCGTCACCGGCACTCTCGGCGCTCCGAAGCGGCTCCCCTAAAGGGGATTCCCGGTGTCCGGGAGGGGAAGAGCGGTTGGCCGTCCGCGAGATCGTCAAGTACGGTGATCCGAGGCTCGTCGCCCGCAACGAGCCCGTGACGGATTTCGAGGATCCGTCCCTCCTGCGGCTCATCGAGGACCTCAAGCAGACGTGCTGGGCCGCGCCGGGACTCGGCCTCGCCGCGCCGCAGATCGGCGTGAACCTTCACATCGCGATCGTCGACCTCTCGGTGGGGAAGGACCCGTCGCAGGTCCTCGTCCTCGCCAATCCCGTCGTCGTGGGCCGCGGAGGGCACGATCCGCGACGAGGAGGGCTGCCTCTCCTTCCCGGACGTCGTCGAGACCGTCGAGCGCCCCGAGAAGGTCACGATCGAGGCGCTCGACGAGCGCGGGCAGAAGCGCACGCTGGACGGGCGGGACCTCCTCGCGCGCGCGTTCTGCCACGAGATCGACCATCTCGACCAGCGCCTCTTCGTGGACCGCCTCTCGTCCCTGAAGAGGGGGCTGATCCTGCGGAAGGTCCTCAAGCGGCAGAAGCAGGGGTCCTGGTAGGTCAGGCCCCGGCCTTCGCCCGCAGCTCGTCGAGGACCTGGACGCGCCGGAGGGCACGGCCGAAGTGGCCCGAGAAGTCGAGCAGGTGCTCGAGCTCGTGCGAGGCGCCCGGCGCCGGCGCCGGGCCGCGGCGGTGGACGCGCAGGGTCCCGATGAGCTCGCTGCCCGCGAAGAGAGGAGCGGCGGCCATCGTCCACTCCGCGTCGGGCTCGCCCGCCAGGCGCGGCGCGCGGCCGAACCGGGGGTCCGCGTCGAGGGCGAGCGCCGCGACGTAGGAGGGCGGCGCGCCGCCGGGCCAGGTCGTGGACGAGGCGGCGTGCAGCTCGGCGACGCCCGGCCGGCGGACGTGCAGGGTCGCGCCGTCCGCGCCGAAGACGGACGCGATCCGGTCGAGGACGGGAACGAGCATGTGCGCCCGCACCTCCTCGCCGGAGATCCCCTCGTCGTCGAGGCGCGACGCGATCTCCTGCTCGAGCTCGAGGATCTGGGCGCGCGCCGTCAGCGCGTCGACGAGCTGCTTGACGCGCAGCGCGTTCTTCACGCGGGCCTTCAGCTCGCGCGCCGAGAAGGGCTTGGTGACGTAGTCGTTCGCGAGCGCCTCGAAGCCCTGGAGGAGGTCCTCCTCCTCGGTCCGCGCGGTGACGAAGATGACCTGCGTCCCGGCGGTCGCGGCGGCCGTCTTGATGCGGCGGCAGACCTCGTAGCCGGAGAGATCGGGCATCCGGACGTCCAGGAGGACGACGTCGGGCCGGCGCGCGTCCACCTTCTGGAGAGCCTCGGTGCCCGAGAGCGCGCTCTCGAAGTCGCAGCCGAGCTCGTAGGCGATGTAGGACGCGACTTCGGCCTGATACGGATCGTCGTCGACGAGGAGGATCAGCGGTGGGGCCGCGGGCGTGCGGAACATGCGTATCGCGGCCTTATAGCACAGGGGTTCGGCCCGGCCGCTGGCGGCGGAAGCGCGGATGCCGGACAATCCGGCCCCGTGCCGCTCCGCGTCTTCAACACCCTCTCCCGCTCCCTGGAGGAGTTCCGGCCCCTCGTGCCGGGCAGGGTCGGGCTCTACACGTGCGGGCCGACGGTCTACGACCGCGTCCACATCGGGAACCTCCGGACGTTCGTCTGGGAGGACGTTCTCTGCCGCGTCCTGCGCGCGCTCGGCTACGAGGTCACGCAGGTCATGAACCTGACGGACATCGACGACAAGACGATCCGCGGCGCCGTCGCCGCGGGGCTTCCTCTCCGGGAATTCACGGACCGGCACATCGCGACCTTCTTCGAGGACCTGAACGCCCTCGGCGTCGTCCCGGCCGCGGTCTACCCGCGGGCCACCGAGCACATCCCCGAGATGGTCGAGATCGTGAAGAAGCTCGCCGCGCGCGGCCACACGTACGAGAGCGAGGGCTCGATCTGGTTCCGCATCGCGACGTTCCCGGACTACGGGAAGCTCTCGAAGATCGACCTGACGGCCGTCAAGCGCGGCGCGCGCGTCGCCGACGACGAGTACGAGAAGGAAGACGTGCGGGACTTCGCCGTCTGGAAGGCGGCCAAGGAGGGCGAGCCCGAATCCGCGAGCGTGGACGACCGAGCTCGGCCGCGGGCGCCCCGGCTGGCACCTCGAGTGCAGCGCGATGTCGATGAAGTACCTCGGCGAGACGTTCGACATCCACACCGGCGCCGTCGACAACATCTTCCCGCACCACGAGAACGAGATCGCCCAGAGCGAGGGCGCGACGGGGAAGCCGTTCGTGAGGTACCTGGCTCCACGCCGAGCACCTGATCGTGGACGGCGAGAAGATGGCGAAGAGCAAGGGGAACTTCTTCACGCTGCCCGCGCTCGTCGAGAAGGGCTACACGCCGCGCGCGATCCGCTATCTCTTCCAGTCCGTGCCGTACCGCATGAAGCTGAACTTCACGTTCGACGCGCTCAAGGGCGCGGCGTCTGCGCTGGAGCGGCTGGATTCTCTGGATCTGCAGGCTTTCGGAGAGAGGAGAGATGGAAGAAGAAGAGAAGATTTCTTTGAAGGTGAATGCAGCAGCGGGAGACGGATTCGCGCGAGCGGGTGACGGATGCGCGCGCCGCGGTCTTTGCTTCCCTCGAAGACGATCTCAACACGGCCGGCGCCCTCGGGGCGCTGTTTTCCTTCGTCAAGGCCACGAACGTGGACCTCGAGGCCGGGACACCTGTCCGCGGCCGACGCAACGGCGGCCCGGGGTCTCCTCCGGGAGGTCGCGGGCGACATCTTCGGCGTCATGCCGGGCACGGCCGCCGCCGGCGCGCCCTCTTCACCTTCAAAGAAATCTTCTTCTTCTTCCGAATCCTCCTCTTCCGACGAAGGCTGGATCCTGGAGCGCATCGAGGCCCGCAAGGCCGCCAAGAAGGCCCGGGATTTCAAGGCCGCCGACGCCATCCGGGACGAGCTCCTCGGGAAGGGAATCGTCCTCGAGGACACCCCCCAGGGCGTCCGGTGGAAGAGGAAGGCTTGACAGGCCGGGGCCCGTCGGGGTCCAATCCGCGTTCCATGACGTCCGTTTCGCGCCACTGGCACAGCCACCACACATAAGCCGGCAGCGCAGCGCGCCGCCGGCCCGATCGAGGTCCGGAGGCGCAGGGTCATTGAAGGCCGACACCAAGCCCCTCCGGACCGGAGGGGTTTTTCGTTTTGGACCTGACCGCCGAAAAGACGCTCCTCGTCGCCTCCGTCGCCCCGGCGTCGAACGCCGAGGCGCTCGAGGCGGCGAAGGACGCCGCGAGCCTCCCGCCGGGAGCCGCGGTGGAGCTGCGCCTCGACGCGATGACGGAGGCACCGGCGTTCGCCGCGCTGCGCGCGGCGTTCGCGGGGAGGACTCTCATCGCGACAGTCCGCTCGAAGGCGGAGGGCGGCGCGTTCAGTGGGACAGAAGATGAGGAGAGAGATTTCTTAGAAGGTGCCCTCGCCGCGGGATTCGATTTCGTCGACTTGGAATTCCGCCGCGACGGGCCGGGTCGCGCGTGGTCCTCCCCTCTTCCACCTTCTAAGAAAATCTCTTCTCTTCACGACCCGGAGGGTGTGCCCGCCGATCTTGGCGCACTGGTCACCCGGATGCTGTCTTCCGGCGCGCGCTACGTGAAGCTCGTCGCGACGCCGAACGACGTCTCGGACGTCCTGCGGCTCCTCGAGCTGCAGGCCGCGCACGCCGACGGGCGGTTCTCCGCGTTCGGGATGGGGGAGGCCGGAATCGCGACGAGGGTCCTCTCGCCGTACTTCGGCGCGGCGCTCTCCTTCGGCGCCCTCGACCCGGCGCGCGTGACGGCCCCCGGACAGGTCGGGGCGCGGGACCTGGCGGACGTCTACGGCATCGGGCGCCCGCGCCGGGTGACGCGCCTCTTCGCGCTCCTCGGCGACCGCGTGTCGCACTCGCTGTCGCCCGCGCTCCACAACGCGAACTTCGAGGCGCTCGGCCACGACGCGCTGTACGTGCCGTTCGCGCTGTCGCGCTCTCGGCACCGAGCTGCCGCGCTCGTCGCCGGGCTCGACGCTCTCGGCCTGCCGCTCGTCGCCGCCTCCGTCACGATCCCGTTCAAGGAGGAAGCCGCCCACCTTGCGGACGCCGACGAGAAGGCCGTCAACACGCTCGTGCGCGTCTCGGGCCCCGGCGCTCCCGCGCGCTTCCGCTCCGCGAACACGGACAGGGACGCCTTCGAGCAGGTGATTCCGGAGCGTTCGGAGAAGGGGAAGTCGGGAGAGCGCGGGCCGGCTCTCGTCCTCGGGGCGGGAGGCACGGCGCGGGTCGCGGTGGAAATTCTTCTTAGAAAGGGGTGGGAGGTCCTCGTCGCGAATCGGACGGAGGAGCGTGGCGAAGAGCTTGCCGCGAGCCACGGGCGCCATCTTCCTTTCAAAGAAATCTCTCGCGACGCTGGCCCGTGCCGCTCGTCATCGTGAATGCGACGGCCCTCGGCCTTCGCGATCGGGAGATCCCGTCCCGTGCCCGCCGGAGTTCCTGCGCCCCGGCGTCCTCGTGATCGACGCGCCGTACCGGCGCCGAGGGCACGGAGCTCGCGCGCGCCGCGTACGCCGCGGGGACCGCGGTCGTGGACGGTCAGACGCTCCTTCTCCTGCAGGCCGCGGGCCAGGCGACGCGCTTCACGGGCGTCGAGACGCGTCCGTCCGACCTCCTCGACCGCCTCTCGCCTCGCCTGAGGGACGAGCTTCACGGCCGCCTGGCAGTCCCGCCTCGCGGCGCCGCCGGAGGTGTCGCGTGAAGGTCCGACCGTCCCGACCCGAACCTCCCGCGCGGCGTCCAGGCCCTGCTCTTCGACGCGGCCGACCGGCGGCGCGGCGCGGAGGAGACGGTCGTGAGCGTCCTGCGCGCGGCCGGCCTGCGCGAGGTCATCCTGCCGGTCCTCGACTACGCGGACCCGTACGCGGGCGTGACGGCCGAGGGCGACGAGCGCCTCTACCGCTTCCTCGACCGCGAGGGCCAGACGCTCGCGCTGCGGGCGGACTTCACGCCGATGGCCGCCCGGGTCGTCGCGCCGCGCCTCGGCGGATCTCGCCGAGCCGGTCGTCGCTCTTCTACCGGGGCGACGTCGTGCGCGACGAGGAGACGGGGGTCGGACGGCCGCGCGAGTTCGCGCAGGTCGGAGCGGAGCGCTACGGGGACGCGCGGTTCGAGGCGGACGAGGAGATGCTCGGGCTGCTCCTCGCCGCGCTGGACGCGCTTCCAGCCGCGACGCTGCGGCTCACTCTCGGCTACGCGGGACTCCTGAGAAGGGTGATCGAGGCCGCGGCTCCGGGCCTCGTCGCGGGCGACGGGAGGCGCCTCGAGGACGTCATGCGGCTCGCGCGCGAGCGCCGGGTGTCCTCCATCGAGCCGCTCCTGCGCGACGCGGGCGCGCCGGCCGCCGTCGCGAGCGCGATCGCCGACGGCCTTCTCGAGGGCTTCGACCCTTCGTCGGCTCTCTTTCGGCCTCCCGCGCTCGCGACCGAGGCCGAGAGGCTCGCCCGGGCGGCCGCCGTCGCGCGCTCGCGCCGTCCCGGGCTCTCCGTCGTCGTCGATCTGGCCGCGACGCCCGACGCGCCCTACTACACCGGCCTCACGTTCTCGGTCGACGCCGCCGGCGATCCCGGGGGCCCTCGCGGCCGGCGGGCGGTACGACGCGCTCCTCGCGCGCTTCGGCGTGCCGGCGCCCGCCCTCGGCTTCTGCATCGGCCTCGAGGCGCTCGCGGCCGCGGCCTCGCCGCGCCCGACTCGGCCGCGGCGCGCCCGCTGCGCATCGCGGTCGGGAAGGGTCGGCTTCTCGGGAAGACGCTCGCGGCCCTGCGCGCGGGCGGGGCGTCGTTCGGCGAGCCGGACGGGCGGCGCCTCCTCGTGCCGTCGACCGACGGGGCCTTCGAGCTCCTGCTTCTCAAGGACGACGACGTCCCGACGTACGTCGCGCACGGCGGCGCCGATCTCGGCGTCGTCGGGAGCGATCGCGTCGCCGAGTCCGGCGAGGACGTCTTCTCGCCGGTCGAGCTGCCGTTCGGGGAATGCCGGCTGTCGCTCATCGGGCGCGCCGGCGAGGCGTTCCGGCCGAACGGCCAGCCCGTGCGCGTGGGCACGAAGTACCGGCGCCTCGCCGCGCGGTACTTCGACTCGCGCAGGATCGCGCACGAGATCGTTCCGCTCGCGGGCTCCGTCGAGCTCGCGGCGGCGCTGCGGCTCACGGACGTCGTCGTCGACCTCATCGAGACCGGCTCGACGATCGCCGCCAACGGCCTCGCCGAGATCGAGACGATCGAGACGAGCCGCGCCACGGTCATCCTCGGCCGCACGGCGCTCGTCTCGCGGCGCGACGAGATCGCGGCCTTCCTCGGGCGGCTGCGGGAGAAGGCGGGCGCGCCGTGCTGAAGATCGTCGACACGAAGACGAGAGCCGGGCAGAGAGAGCTGGACGCCCTCCTCGCCTCGAGACGGGCCGTCCCCGACTTCGCCACGCTGAAGCAGGTGCTCCCGGTGGTCGAGGACGTTCTGCGAAGAGGGGAGCCCGCGCTGAGGAAGTACGTCGAGCGCTTCGACGCCCGGCGCGTCCGAAGAGAACCGAAGAGAAGAAGATTTCTTTGAAAGGTGAAGAGGGAGGCGGCGCGACGGATGGCCGGCGGCGCCGACGGGGCGCCCTCTCTTCACCTTCTAAGAAGATCTTCTTTCCTCTCTCTTCCCTGGGCGAGACAGTCCTCTCGCGCGCACGGGTCCGAAGCAGAAATCTCCTCCGAATTCCGCCGCGCGTTCCGCGCGGCGCGTGCGCGCATCGAGGCCTACCACCGCAGGCAGGTTCCCGTCGGGTTCAGCTTCACGGACCGCCTCGGCGTCTCGTTCGTCGAGCGACCGGTGCCGCTCGACTCCGTCGGCGTCTACGTGCCGGGCGGGCGCGCGTTCTACCCGTCGTCGCTCCTGATGGGCGTCGTCCCGGCGCGCGTCGCGGGCGTGCCGCGCATCGTCGTCGCGACGCCGCCGCGCGCGTGGGCGCTCAGCCCCGAGCTGCGCTGGGCCGTCCGCGAGCTCGGCGTCGACTCCGTCCTCCTCGCGGGCGGTGCGCACGGCGTCGCGGGCCTCGTGTCCGTCGCGCGGGTCGCGAAGATCGTCGGGCCGGGGAACCGGTTCGTCGCGGCCGCCAAGCACCTCGTCTCGGGCCTCGTCGCCGTCGACCTTCCGGCCGGCCCGTCCGAGGTCGCCATCCTCGCGTCCGCCGACGCGGACCCCGCGCTCGTCGCGGCGGACCTCCTCGCGCAGGCCGAGCACGATCCCGGACGCGACGTGTCTGCTCTTCACGAACTCGAGGAGGCTCGCCGCGGCCGTCCGTCGAGCGAGGTCGCTCGCGCAGCTTGTGGCGTTCGAAGAGAGCACGTTCTTCGAAGGTGATGAGAGCGGCCCTGCGCCGCGGCGGCCGCGATCTTCATATTCGAAGAAATCTCCCGCGCCGCGTCGGCCTGCGCCGCCGTGGCCGCCGAGCACGTCCAGCTCATGGGCACGGGAGCCGAGAGATTCGCGTCTTCTCTCCTCTCCCACCGCGGGCGCCCTCTTCATCGGCGCGTCCACGCCGACCGCCCTCGGCGACTACGTCGCGGGACCGAACCACGTCCTCCCGACGGGCGGCGCCGCGCGCGGATACTCGGGTCTCTCGACCCGGGACTTCTTCCGCTGGGGGCGGTCCGTGTCGGCGCCCGCCGCCGCCGCCCGCCGCCTCGCGCGGCCCGCGGCCGTCCTCGCACGGTTCGAGGGCCTCGTCGCGCACGCCGAGGCCCTCGCGCGGAGGGTGCGATGACGAGGACGATCCCGGTCCGCCCCGAGATCCGGGCCCTTCGGGCGTACCGGCTCGCGGACGAGGAGCCCTTGCCGGTCCGGGCCAAGCTGGACTTCAACGAGTCGCCCGACGACGTCCCCGAGGAGATCCGCGTCGAGGTGATCGAGCGCCTGAAGGCGCGACGCTGGGGCCACTACCCGGAGTTCGGCGTCGCCGCGCCTCAAGAAGGCGATCGCGGCGTCGATCGGCCGGAGCCCGGACGAGATCGTGGTCGGGAACGGCTCGGGCGAGACGATCCTCGCGGCCGTCTCCGTCTTCGCGGGCGGCGGCACGCTCGTCGTCGCCCCGCCCACGTTCTCGCTCTACGGGCAGATCGCCGCGATCGCGTCCGCGAGGCTCGTCTCCGTGCGCCGCCCGGCCCCGGACTTCGACGTGGACGAGCCCGCGTTCCTCGCCGAGGCCGCGCGCGGGGTTCCGCTCCTGTGCACGCCGAACAACCCGACGGGCGGCGTCTCGGGCCTGGCGTTCGTCGAGGCGCTGCTCGACGCGGCGCCGGTCGTCCTCCTCGACCAGGCCTACGTGGATTTCGCGGAGGGAGACGACGACTTCACGGGGCTCGTCGGGTCCCGCCCGAACGTCGTCGTCTTCCGGACGCTCTCGAAGGCGTACGCGGCCGCGGGTTTCCGCATCGGG
Organism: uncultured Acidobacteriota bacterium; assembly: GCA_963776915.1. Lineage (GTDB taxonomy): Bacteria > Acidobacteriota > Thermoanaerobaculia > UBA5066 > UBA5066 > Fen-183. The sequence continues at coordinate 182,740 of CAVZPE010000020.1, forward strand.
TACGCGGTCGCGCCGCCCGACCTCGCCCGGGAGATCGACAAGGCGGTCCTGCCCTTCAACGTCGACCTCGCGGCCGAGGAGCTGGCGCTCGCGCTCCTCGCGCGCCCGGAGGCGGCGCGGGCGCGCGTCGCGAGGGTCGTGAAGGAGCGGGAGCGGGTCGCGGACGCGCTGCGAGCCGGCGGGTGCAGCCGTCGCCCCGTCGTCGCGCCAATTTCCTTTTCTTCGCGCCGCCGGGCGGCGACGCCCCGGCGGTGCGGCGAGCGCGGCTCGAGGGCCCGCGGCGTTCTCGTCCGCGACGTGACGGCCGCGGCGGCGGGTCGCCTGCGCGTCACGATCGGATCGCCCGCGGAGAACGATCTCTTTCTCCGCGCGCTTCAGGAGGTCTCATGAGCCGGACGCGGATCGGTGGAGAGGACGACGAAGGAGACGTCGGTGTCCCTGTCGCTCGACCTCGACGGGACGGGGCGCGCGGACGTCGCGACGCCCGTCGGATTCCTCTCGCACATGCTCGAGACCGTCGCGAAGCACGCGCGTTTCGATCTCTCCGTGAGGGCGTCGGGCGACGTGCACATCGACGCGCACCACACGGTCGAGGACGTCGGCCTCGCGTTCGGCGACGCGCTCGACCAGGCGCTCGGCACGCGCGCGGGCCTCGAGCGCTTCGGGACCTCGATCGTCCCGCTCGACGAGGCGCTCGCGCGGTCCGTCGTGGACCTCTCGGGGCGCCCCTACATCGTCTTCGAGTCGCCGGTCGACAAGGAGCTGCTCCTCGTCACGAAGGACTTCCCGTTCGCGCTCGTCGAGGAGTTCTGGAAATCCGCGGCGTTCCGGGGCAAGTTCAACCTCCACGTGGACGTGATCCGGGCGAGGAACGGGCACCATGCCGCCGAGGCGGTCTTCAAGTCGGCCGCGCGGGCCCTGCGGCAGGCCTGCGCCGTGACGGGCACGGACGTCCCCTCGACCAAGGGGACGCTCACGGCATGAACGCACCCCGCGTCACGCTCGTCGACTACGGGGTCGGAAACGTCGCGTCCGTCACGCGCGCGTTCCTGCGGCTCGGCGCCGACGTCGACCTCACGCTCGGACCTCGACCGCGTCGCGTCCGCGACGCGCCTCGTCCTGCCCGGCGTCGCGGCCTTCGCGCCCGCGATGGAGCGCCTTCTCGAGACCGGACTCGAGGCCGCCGTCCACGCCGCCGTGAACCGCGGGGCGCGCCTCCTCGGCCTCTGCCTCGGCTTCCAGCTCCTCTTCGAGGAGAGCCTCGAGCACGGCACCCACAAGGGCCTCGGCCTCGTCGGGGGGCGCGTCGCTCCGTTCCCGGCAGGCTCGCGGAGCCCGCACGTCGGCTGGAACCAGCTCCACCCGACGCGCGAGGACGGCCTCGTCCGGGGCCTCGAGGACGGGAGCTACGTCTACTTCGTCCACTCGTTCCGGCCGGAGGGAGTCGCGCCCGCGGACGTCGGCGCGACCTGCGACTACGGCGGCGGCTTCCCGGCCATCGTCCAGAAGGCGAACGTCTGGGGCTGCCAGTTCCACCCCGAGAAGTCCTCGGAGACGGGGCGGCTCCTCCTGACGAACTTCCTCGAGGAGGGCGCGGGCGTGAGCGCCGGCCGCCTCGCCCTCTGGCCCTCGATCGACCTGAGGGGCGGACGCGTCGTGCGCCTCCTGAGGGGGGAGTGGGACGCCGTGACGACGTTCGACGCGGATCCCGTCGAGGTCGCGCGGACCTTCGAGCGCGAAGGGGCGGACGGGCTCCACGTCGTGGACCTCGATGCGGCGTTCGGGAAGGGAACGAACGGAGAAGAGATTCAGAGAGATTCTTCGAGTAATTCGGATTCCCGTGCAGGTCGGGGGAGGGCATGCGCACGGCCGAAGCCGTTGAAGATTTCTTAGAAGGGGTGAGTGTCGCACGCGCGGTGGTCGGACACTGCCGTTCCTCGACCGCCCCGCCTTCACTCACCTTCTAAGAAAATCTTCCTCTTCCTCTCCGTCTTCTTCTTCCTCTCTCGCGTCCCGCATCGTCGTCGCCCTCGACTGCAAGGACGGGCGGCCCACGGTGCGCGGGTGGACGGAGGACGCGGGGGCGGGGGACGCGGTGTCCGTCGCGCGCGAGCTCGCCGCGCTCGGCGTCACGGCGCTCCTCGTCACGGACGTGGCGCGCGACGGGGCGATGGAGGGGCCGAATCTCGGGCTCCTCGCGGCCGTGCGCGCGGCCTTCCCGGGCGAGATCCTCGCCTCCGGCGGGATGCGCGGCCCGGAGGATCTCGGCCCCGTGGACGCGGCGCTCGCGGGCGGAGAGCGGGGCGCGATCTTCGGGCGCGCGCTGCACGCGGGAGCGACGACGGTCGCGGCGCTCCGGTCGGCCCGCGACGGGGTGGCGGCGTGACGCTCGCCGTGCGCGTGATCCCGTGCCTCGACGTCGCGGGCGGCCGCGTCGTGAAGGGCGTGTCGTTCGAGAACCTCAGGGACGCCGGCGATCCCGTCGAGGCGGCGATCCGGTACGAGCACGAGGGAGCCGACGAGGTCGCGTTCCTCGACATCGCGGCGCCCGTCGAGGCGCGCGGGCACGCTCATCGAGCTCGTCCGCCGTGTCGCGAACGTGCTCTCGATCCCGTTCACGGTGGGCGGCGGCGTGCGCTCCGTGGAGGACGCCGACGCGCTCCTGCGCGCGGGCGCCGACCGCGTGACCGTCAACACGGCGGCCGTGAACGACCCCGCGCTCCTCTCGCGGCTCTCGGCCCGGTTCGGCGCGCAGTGCGTCGTCCTCGCCGTCGACGGCAAGCGCGTCCGCAGCGCCGACGGGCGCGACGCAGATGGTGGTCACGACCCACGGCGGCCGGATCGTGACGGGCCGCGGCGTCGTCGCGTGGGCGGCCGAGGCCGCCGCGGCCGGCGCCGGCGAGATCCTGCTGACCTCGGTGGACGCGGACGGGACGCTGGAGGGCTTCGACCTCGAGATGCTCCGCGCCGTGCGCGGCGTGGTCGACGTCCCGATCGTCGCGTCGGGGGGCGCCGGCGCCCTCGACGACTTCGCGCGTGCCGTCCTGATCGGCGGCGCCGACGCGGTCCTCGCCGCATCCGTCTTCCACGACCGCCAGTTCTCCATCGTCGAGGTCAAGGCCGCGATGAGGCGCGCCGGCCTCGCGGTGCGTCCGGTCCCGCCCCGCGCGACCCCGCTCCAGCCGCGGTACGACGCGAACGGCCTCGTGCCCGTCGTCGTGCGCGACGTGGAGACCGGAGACGTCCTGACGCTCGCGTGGGCCAACGCCGAGGCGCTCGAGAAGACCCGCGAGACGGGCCTCTCGCATTTCTACAGCCGGTCCCGCCAGGCTCTCTGGAAGAAGGGCGAGACGTCGGGCCACGTCCAGCACGTCGTCGCGATCTCGTTCGACTGCGACCGCGACACGGTGCTCTACGACGTGCGGCCGGTCGGGCCCGCCTGCCACACGGGCGCGCGGACGTGCTTCACGCGCGTGGACACGCTGGCGCCCGGACTCGGCGACGCCGGCCGACTCGACCTCACGAAGCTCTTCACGACGATCGCCGACCGCCGCGACCGTCCCGTCGAGGGGTCGTACACGAATCGCCTCCTGGCGGAGGGCGCCGCCCGCATCGCGCAGAAGGTCGGCGAGGAGGCCGTCGAGACCGCGCTCGCCGCCGTCGGCGGAACGGACGAGGCCCTCGCGAACGAGGCGGCGGACCTTCTCTATCACCTCGCGGTCCTCCTGACGGCGCGGGGCGTCGCGCCGGGGGACGTCGCGGCGATCCTCGAGAAGAGACGCGGAGCGCCGCGGCGGGAGGGGACGTGAGCGCGCGCGGCCTGCGCCCCTTCGTCGTCGAGAGGCCGGCCGACCTCACGACGCCCGTCGCCCTCATGAAGGCTCTGCTCGCCGGCGAGCGCCCCGTGCTTCCTCCTCGAGTCCGTCGAGGGCGGGGACCGCGTGGCGCGATGGTCCTTCCTCGGCGCCGCGCCTTCGGGCGAGATCTCGGGCGCGTCGGGGGATCCGTTCGCACCTCCTCAAGGCGCTGCCGGACCGCCGCTCTCGCGGCGGCGACGACCTTCCGCCGTTCACGGGCGGGCGCCGTCGGCTACGCGGGCTACGACGCCGTGCGGCGCCTCGAGCGCCTGCCCGGCGACGAACCCCGACCCGGTCGGGCTGCCGGACGCGTGGTTCGGGATCTTCGACTCCGTCATCGCGTTCGACCACGCGAGGCACCGCCTCCTCTTCGTGACGCACGCGGGGGAGGGAGAGGAAGAGGAGAGAAGAGCCTTGGAAAGGTTAAGAGGGCTCGAGGCGCGCGACAACGGCGGCGCCGGCGCCCGCGGCTCCAGCGCCGGCCCGACCTCTTTCATTCGAAGAAATCTCTTCCTCTGTCTCTTCCGTACGTCGCCGCCGTCGAGAAGGCCAAGGAGCACATCCGCGCGGGCGACGTCTTCCAGGTCGTGCTCTCGCGCCGGTGGTCGGCGCCGTTCGACGGCGACCCGTTCGCCGTGTACCGGGCGCTGCGCTCGATCAGCCCGTCGCCCTACCAGTACTTCCTGAGGACGCCGCACGGCACGATCTTCGGCGCGTCGCCCGAGCGGCTCGTGCGCGTCGCGGCGGCCCCGGGCGGCGCGGCGGTCGAGACGATCCCGCTCGCCGGCACGCGTCCGCGCGGGGCGACGCGCGAGGAGGACCTCGCGCTCGAGAAGGACCTGCTCGCCGACGCGAAGGAAAGGGCCGAGCACGTCATGCTCGTGGACCTCGGCCGCAACGACCTCGGCCGCGTTTCGGTCCCCGGGTCCGTGCGCGTGAAGGACTTCTTCGCGGTCGAGCGCTACTCGCACGTCATGCACATCGCCTCGCGTGTCGTCGGCACGCTCGCGCCCGGCCGCCACGCCGTCGACGCCCTCGCGGCGACGTTTCCGGCCGGGACGCTCACGGGCGCGCCGAAGATCCGCGCGATGGAGATCATCGAGGACCTCGAACCCGTGCGCCGCGGGCCGTACGGCGGCGCGGTGGGCTACCTCGACTTCGCCGGGAACCTCGACGTCGCGATCGCGATCCGGACGGCGGTCGTCGCGAACGGCGTGCTCCACGTGCAGGCCGGGGCCGGAATCGTCGCGGACTCCGACGCCGAGTCCGAGGCGCTCGAGTGCGAGAACAAGGCACGGGCGCTCATGCGGGCCGTCGAGAGGGCGGGGGAGTTCCCGTGATCCTCGTCCTCGACAACTACGACTCGTTCACGTTCAACCTCGTCCAGATCCTCGCGACGCTCGACCGGGACGTCGTCGTCGTCCGGAACGACGCGCTGCACGGTGGACGAGATCCTCGCGCGGCGGCCGGACCGCATCGTCGTCTCGCCGGGGCCCGGCCGCCCCGAGGACGCGGGCGTGTCCTGTGCGCTCATCGAGCGAACGCGACGTTCCGCTGCTCGGCGTCTGCCTCGGGCATCAGGCGCTCGGGGCCGTCTTCGGCGGCCGCGTGTCGCGCGCTCCGACCCTCATGCACGGGAAGACGTCCGGAATCCATCACGACGGGCGCGGCCTCTTCGACGGCCTCCCGAACCCGTTCACGGCCACGCGGTACCACTCGCTCGCCGTCGAGAGGGATTCCGTCCCGGACGTCCTGCGCGTGACGGCGACGACGGACGACGGGATCGTGATGGGCCTCGCGCACCGGACGCGGCCGCTCGTCGGCGTCCAGTTCCACCCGGAGTCGATCCTCACGACCGAGGGCGGAGAAGCTCCTGAGGAATTTCGTGGAGGGGAGGCTCTCGTGACGCCGGTCCACCATGCCCTGCGCGAGATCGCCCGCGGGGGGCGGCTCAGCCGGGAGGACGCCCGGCGGGCCGTGGCCTCCCTCCTGGACGACGAGGTGCCGCCGGCCGTCGCCGGAGGCCTCCTCGCCTCGCTCGCGGCGGCGGGCGAGACCGTCGAGGTCCTCTCGGGGACGGTCGACGTCCTGAGGAGCCGGGCGACGCGGCCGCCCGTGCGGAGATGCTGGCCGCGCGGGCCGTGGACGTCTGCGGGACCGGGCGGCGACGGGCTCGGGACCTTCAACGTGTCGACGGCCGCGACGTTCGTCGTCGCGGGCGCGGGCGTGCCCGTCGCCAAGCACGGGAACCGGGCCGTCTCGTCGAGGTGCGGCTCGGCGGACGTCCTCGCGGCCCTCGGGATCGTCCTCGAGATGTCGCCCGAGCGGGCCGCCGCGGCGCTCGACGTCCGCGAACGTCACGTTCCTCTTCGCGCCGCTCTACCACCCCGTCATGAAGAAGGTCGCGGCCCTCCGGAGGGAGCTCGGCGTGCGGACGGTCTTCAATCTCGCCGGACCGCTCTCGAATCCGATCGAGGTGCGCCGCCAGATCGTCGGCGTCGACCGGCCCGAGCGCGTTCCGGTCGTCGCGGGCGCTCTCCTCGCGCTCGGGACGGAGCGGGCGCTCGTCTTCTCGCACGAGTCCGGAGGCGACGAGCTGCTGCCGTTCGGCGTCACGAACGTGGCCGAGGTGAGCTCCGGGCGGGATCCGGCGGTTCGGGCTGCGGGCCCGGGACTTCGGCGTCGACACCTGCGGCCCCGCGGACATCCGCGGCGGCGATTCGCTGGAGAACGCGGACCTCCTGCGCCGGATCCTCGACGGCGAAAGGGGCCCGTGCCGGGACACGGTCCTCATGAACGCCGTCCGCGGCGCTCGTCGTCGCCGGCGCGGCGGGGGACTTCGCCGAGGGCGCGCGCCTCGCGGCGGCCTCGATCGACGACGGCAAGGCGCAGACGGCGCTCGTCACGCTCATGGACGTCTCGCGGGGGATCGGCGCATGAAGACCGGGAAGAAGAGAAGAAGAAGATTTCTTAGAAGGTAAGAGAGAAGAGAGAAGAGGGAGGCGGAGTGGGCGGGTCGATGCTTGCGGAGATTCTCGCGGCGAAGCGGCGGCGCCTCGCGGCGGGGGAGTTCACGGCGGCGCGGGGGCGGCGGCGGCCGCAGCTGCGGCCGCCGCCGCCCCACCCGCGTCTGGACGGGGCGCGCTTCGCGCTCGCTTCCCTCTCTTTCTCTTCACCTTCTAGGAAATCTCTCTCTTCTCTCTCCTTCCTCTGCGAGATCAAGCACCGCTCTCCGAGCGCGGGCGTCATCCTCCCGGACGCGGATGCCCGCATCGAGGAGATCGCCCGCGCCTACCGGCGCGGGGGGGCGGCGGCGCTGTCCGTCGTCGTCGAGCAGGACTTCTTCGGCGGCGACCCGGCCTGGCTGCCGCGCGCGAAGGCCGCGACCGGCCTCCCCGTCCTCATGAAGGACTTCGTCGTGGACGAGACGCAGCTCGACTTCGCGGCCGCCCTCGGCGCGGACGCGGTGCTGCTGATCGCGGCCGCGCTCGACGACGGAGAGCTGGCGCGCCTCCATGCCGCCGCGAAGGCCCGCGGTCTCGCGGTCCTCGTCGAGGCCCACGACGCGGGCGAGGTCCGGCGCGCCGCGGCGCTCGGCGCGGAGCTCGTCGGCGTCAACTCCCGGGACCTCGCGACGTTCGCGGTCGACCTCGCGGGCATGGCGCGCCTGGGCGGCCTCCTGCCGGCCGGGGCGGTGCGCGTCGCCGAGAGCGGGATCCGGACGCGCGCGGACGTCGAGGCGCTCGCGGCGGCGGGCTACGGGGCGTTCCTCGTCGGGGAGACGCTCCTGCGCTCCGATGACCCGGCGCGCACGCTGCGGGAGCTGCGCGGGGAGAACGCGACCGAGGTGAAGATCTGCGGGATCACGCGCGACGAGGACGTCGACGTCGTGCCTCGAGAACGGCGTGGACTGGATCGGCCTCATCTTCGCGGCGCGGTCTCCGCGGAAGGTGACGGAGGAAAGAGGAAGATTTCTTCGAATGAAAGCGAGAGGGGAGGGGAGGCGGGGGAGAAGGGGGGTGTCAGGGGTGGTCGCGTCTTCGACGAGGACTCCCAGAGGACGAAATCCGCGCCGTGACCTCGATCGTGCGCCCCGACGTGATTCAAATGCCCGTTCCGCCCTCTTCACCTTCTAAGAAAATCTTCTCTTCTCCTCTTCCTCTCTGGAACACCGTCCGTGTCGGGCGCGACTACCTCGCGGACGTGGGAGATCGCGCGGGAGCTGCGCTGCACTTCGACACGTCCGTGGCGGGCTGAGCGGAGGCACGGGGACGACGTTCGACTGGAGCCGTGCTCGAAGGCGTCGAACGCACGCGTCCTCTCGTCCTGGCGGGCGGGCCTGAACGCCGTCGAACGTCGCGACGCCGTCCGGCGCGTGCGCCCGGACGTCGTGGACGTCGCGTCCGGGGTGGAGTCCGCTCCCGGCGTCAAGGACCCGGCGAAGATCGCCGCGTTCGTCCGGGAGGTGCGCGGTGCCTGACGCCCCGTTCCGGCCGCCGGAGGCCGACGCGTACGGACGCTTCGGCGCGTTCGGCGGACGCTTCGTGCCCGAGACGCTCATGGCGCCGCTCGACGAGCTCGCGAAGGCGTACAAGGCCGCCCGGCGCGACCCCGCTCTTCCGGGCCGAGCTCGAGCGCCTCCTGAGCACGTACGCCGGCCGGCCGACGCCCCTGACCGAGGCGCGGCGGCTCTCGGACGCCCTCGGCGGCGCGCGACTCTGGCTGAAGAGGGAGGACCTCCTCCACACGGGCGCCCACAAGATCAACAACGCGCTCGGGCAGGCGCTCCTCACGAAGCGGATGGGCAAGACGCGCGTGATCGCCGAGACGGGCGCGGGCCAGCACGGCGTCGCGACGGCGACGGCGTGCGCGCTGCTCGGGCTCGAGTGCGTCGTCTACATGGGCGCCGTGGACGTGGAGCGGCAGGCCCTCAACGTCTACCGGATGAAGCTCCTCGGCGCGACCGTCGTCCCCGTGACGGGCGGCTCGAAGACGCTCAAGGACGCGATCAACGAGGCGATGCGGGACTGGGTCGCGACGACGGCGACGACGCACTACGTCCTCGGGTCGGTGCTCGGGCCGCACCCGTTCCCGACGATGGTGCGCGACTTCCACGCGGTCATCGGCAAGGAGGCGAAGGTCCAGTGCCGGAGAGCCTTCGGCCGGCTGCCCGACCTCCTCGTCGCGTGCGTGGGCGGCGGTTCGAACGCGATCGGGCTCTTCCGCGAGTTTCTCGCCGACGCGAGCGTCGAGATGGTCGGCGTCGAGGCGGGCGGGCGAAGCCTCGACCCCGGCGAGCACGCCGCCCGCTTCGGGCCGGGCTCCGTCGGCGTCCTCCACGGCACGCGGACGCTCATCCTGCAGGACGCGGCGGGCCAGGTCCTCCCGACCCACTCCGTTTCGGCCGGCCTCGACTATCCGGCGGTCGGCCCGGAGCACGCGCGCCTCGCCGAGCTCGGGCGCGCGCGGTACGTCTCCGTGTCCGACGCGGAGGCGCTCGCGCGCCTTCCACCGCCTCGCCGAGACCGAGGGGATCATCCCGGCCCTCGAGACGGCGCACGCGGTGGCCTGGGCGATCGCGGAAGCGCCGCGCCGGCCCGGGAAGAACATCGTCGTGAACCTCTCCGGGCGGGGAGACAAGGACGTCGTGTCGGTCGCGAAGCTCGAGGGGGTCTCCCTGTGACCCGACTGGGCCGCGCGTTCGCGCGCGCGAAGGCGTCCGGCCGCGCCGCCCTCGTCGTCTTCGTCGAGGCCGGCGACGCCGACCTCGCGACGACCGGCCGTCTGCTGCCCGCGCTCGCGGCCGCGGGAGCGGACGTGATCGAGCTCGGCATCCCGTTCAGCGACCCGCTCGCGGACGGGCCGACGATCCAGCGGGCCTCCGAGCGGGCGCTCGCCGCCGGCGTGACGCTCGCGAAGGTTCTGGACCTCCTCGCGTCCGCGCGGGCGGAGGGCTTTTCGACGCCGGTCGTCGTGTTCTCGTACGCGAACCCGATCCTCGCGATGGGGGAGGCCGAGTTCGCGCACCGCGCGCGCGAAGCCGGGGCCGACGGCGTCCTCGTGACGGACCTTCCGCCGGAGGAGGGACGCGGCTTCGCCTCCGTCCTCAAGAGCGCCCGCCTCGACCCGGTCTACCTCCTGGCGCCGACCTCTCCCGACGAGCGGCTCCGCCGCGCGGCCTCCCTCTCGCGGGGGTTCGTCTACCTCGTGTCCCGCAGCGGGATCACGGGCGCGCGCGCGGCGCTCCCGGAGGACCTCGGGGGGCTCGTCGCGCGCGTCCGCCGGGCCGTGCCTCGTCTGCCGGTCGCGGTCGGCTTCGGGATCTCGACGCCCGGGCAGGTCCGTGCGGTCGCTGCGCTGGCCGACGGAGTCGTCGTCGGGAGCGCCGTCGTCGCCGCGATGGAGACGGCCGTGCTCGAGGGGCGGGACCCCGTGGACGCGGCGGCGGCCCTCGTCCGGACCCTCGCGGAGGCGACGGGGAAGCCGTAAAGTTCGCCGGATGGACGAGGCCCTCTCCGCACGGATCTCCCGCGCGGACCGGAAGGGACTCGTCGAGCTCGTCGCGTCGAACGTCGCCCGCCTGACCGAGCGCGACGCCACGCAGGCCCTCCGGCACCCGCACGCCTCCGAGGCGATGATCGTGGAGATCCTCTCGTCGAGGACGCTCATGGCCTCCCGCGCCGTCCGAAGGCTCGTGGCGGGCCACCCGCAGACCCCGCGTCACGACGCCCTCCACGCTCTCGACGACCTCCTCTGGCGGGACCTGATGGACATCGGGCGCGAGACCCGGACCCCCCCGCCCGTGAGGCAGGCGGCCAACCGGAGGCTCCTCGACGCGATGCGCAGGATGGCCTCGGGGGAGAAGATCGCGCTCGCCCGGTTCGCCCACCCCGACCTCTTCCAGGCCCTCTTCGCGGAGGACGACGGCCGCGTCCTCGAGGCGCTCCTGCAGAACCCCCGCCTGACCCCGGAGGACGTCCAGCGCTGGATCGCGACGGGCAGGCCGTCCCCGGAGGGGCTCGGCCTCGTCGCCGGGGACGGGCGCTGGGCGACGCGGCCCGCGGTCCGGAGCGCCCTTCTCCTGCACCCGGCGACGCCCCGGGCGGCGGCGCTGGGGCTCCTGCCCGTCGCCGGACGCGAGGAGCTCCGCCGGCTCTGCGAGACGCCGGGCGTCGACGCACTGCTCGCGGCATGCGCCTCGGAATTGCTCGAACGGCCCCGGAATTCGATTGACAGCGTTCGCTAAACGGCCTTAGCCTAATGAATTACGGGAGTCGTAGTGCCCGGAACAGACAGCGCTCGGGAGTTCGGCGAGGAGCTCCGGCGTGAACGTGAACTGCGCGAAGTGAGTCGCGAGCAGCTGGCCGCCGCGACGAAGGTGTCGCTGCGCCACCTCGCCGCGCTCGAGAGCGGGCGATTCGAGCAGCTTCCCGCCGTGGTCTTCTCGAAGGGGTTCGTGCGCGTGATCGCGCTTCACCTCGGACTCGATGCCGAGCGCCAGACCGCCGCGTTCCGGCACGTGTATGCCCGGTGGCAGGAGGAGAAGGCCAAGGCGACCGGCGAAGAGACGACGACGTCGCGCCTGCGGCTCTCGCAGCCGCGGCGCGCCGTGTCCTCCTCGACGACCGTGCGCGCCCTCGGCATCGCGATCCTCCTCGCGGCCGTGACGGGCGGCGCCGCGTTCTTCCGGACGCGCGGCGCCGTGAAGCGGGCCGCTCTCGCGAGCGCGCCCGTCGCCCGCGCCGAGAGCGGACCCGCGTCGCTCGCGCTTCCGCCCGCCGTCGCGGCCGCGACGGTCGCGCTCCCGGTCGACGCGCCGGGCGGCTCGAGCACGCTGGCGCACTCCGGGCGGACGCTCACGCTGAGCTTCAAGGACGAGTGCTGGGCGGAAGTCCGCGTGGACGGCAAGGTCGTCGTGCGCGGGCTCTTCCCGAAGGGCGCGAAACGGGAATTCGCCGGCGGCGGAACGTTCACGCTCACGCTCGGCAACGCCGGAGTCGTCGAGGTCGCGGTCGACGGACGCTCGCTGGACCCGATCGGCGGCGAGGGCGAGGTCGTCAAGAACTACGTGATCAGCCACGGCTGACCCGGCGCGCTAATCTCCTCCCATGTCGTCCGTGCCGGAAGATCTGCTCGCGCAGATCGAGAGCGGAGAGGCCTCCGCGCAGATCCTCGAGTTCGTCGCCCGCGGTCTCGTGCCGCTGCCGGCCGAGGAGCTCGTCCGGGCGGTCGCGAGCGTCCTCGCGGCCGGCGACGAGGCTCTCGTCGCGAGCGCCGAGGCGACGTTCGCCGGGTTCCACGCGGACGAGATGCGGGGTGCCGTCCTCAGCGAGGGCGTGCGGAGCGAGCAGCTCGACGCGATCGCGCGGCGGACGCGGGAGGCGTCCGTCCTCGAGCCTCTCATCCGCCACAAGGCCGTCCCCGACGCGACGCTCGCGTGGCTCGCCGAACGGGTGGACGGGCCGCTGCAGGACATCATCGTGACGAACCAGGTGCGCCTCCTCGAGGCGCCCGTCATCGTCGAGCGGCTCTTCGAGAACCCGCGGCTCTCGCCGGAGATCCGTCGCCGGGCGGACGAGTTCCTCGAGGAGTTCTTCCTCAAGAAGGAGCGCGAGAAGGAAGCGGCTGCGGCCGCGGCGGCCGCCGCCACGCCGGCGCCCGCCCCCGAGGCGTCCGAGGTGCTCGCCGAGGCCGAGGAGGAGCCGGAGCTCTCCGAGGACGAGAAGAAGAGCCTCTTCGCGCGCGTCTCCGTGATGTCGGTCGTCCAGAAGATCCGGCTGGCCTACCGCGGCAACAAGGAGGAGCGGATGTTCCTCGTCCAGGACCGCAACCGGCTCGTGTCGGCGGCGGCCCTGAAGTCGCCGAAGACGCGCGAGGCGGACGCCGAGGCGATCGCGAACATGAAGAGCGTCTCGGAGGACGTGCTCCGGGCGATCGCGTTCCGCCGGGACTGGATGCGCCACTACGGGATCCTGCGCGCGCTGGTCCGGAATCCCCGGTCGCCCATCGACGTCACGCTGGGTCTCGTGATGAAGCTCAACGCGAAGGACATGAAGCAGCTCTCCGGGGACCGGAACGTCCCCGAGGCCGTCCGCGCCTCGGCCCGCCGGGAGGTCTCGCGCAAGGAGTCGTGAGGCTCCTTGAAATGACGCCTCCGTTCGTGAGAATCTCTTGCATCAAGTGACCGGTCAGACGCGGGTCCCGCGCCGTTCGAGGTATCGGTGACGAGTTATTACGACGTCCTCGGGGTGGCGCGTGACGCCTCAGAATCGGAAATCCGAAACCGGTTCCGTGTGCTCGCGCGCGAGAACCACCCGGACCGATTCACGGAGCCCGAGAAGAAGCGCGCCGCCGAGGACCGGTTCCAGTTCCTGACCGAGGCGATGAACGTCCTCACGAGCGAGGCCCGCCGCAAGGCGCACGACGCGGAGCTCGACAAGAACCGGCCGATCTCGCAGGACCCCGCCGCGCAGGCGCGCGTCTTCCTCGCGAAGGGCGTGAAGTCCTACCGCGAGGGGAACTTCCCGGACGCGATGGCGCAGTTCGAGCTCTCGGTTCACCACTACGACCGCGACGCCAAGGCGTTCCACTACCTGGCGCTGGCCTGCATGAAGGTCGTCGGGCAGGTCCGGAAGGGAGTCGACGCGATCGAGTCCGCGATCAAGCTCGACACGAACAACGCCCTCTTCCACCGGGACGCGGGAAAGCTCTACATCATGGCCGGCCTGAACGCCAAGGCCGAGCGCCACCTCGAGGAGGCCCTCACGTGGCTCCCCGAGGACCCCGAGACCCTGTCGCTCCTCATGAAGGTGCGCCCGAACAAGCCGACGAGCGGCGTCAGGAAGCCGCCGAGCGGGATTTTCGGGCGGAAGGGATAATCGGGGCGTGGTCGTCTCCGCATTCGGTCTCACGGACGTCGGACGGAAGCGGCGTCACAACGAGGACGCGTACCTCATCGACGAGGAGCGCGGCCTCTTCGTGGTCGCCGACGGAATGGGCGGCCACGCGGCCGGAGAGGTCGCCTCGCGCATCACGGTCGAGTCGATCCAGGAGTACATCGCGGCCACCGAGGAGGAGCACGAGAGCTCGTGGCCGTTCGGCTTCAACAGCCGCGTCTCGCTCGAGGGCAACCGGCTCACGACGGCCGTCGAGAAGGCGAACGAGAAGGTCATGCGCGCCGTCCAGAACCGGCCCGAGCTCAAGGGCATGGGCACGACGGTCGTCGCGGCGCTCTTCGACGCCGACCGCGCGACGCTCGTGCACGTCGGCGACAGCCGGGCGTACCTGTTCCGCGACGGCGAGCTGCGCCGTCTCACCGACGACCACTCCTGGGTGCAGGAACAGGTCAACGCGGGGATCCTGAGCGAGGACGAGGCCAAGAGCCATCCGCTCAAGAACGTCGTGACGCGCGCGCTGGGCGGCGCCGCCCACGTCTCGGTGGACCTCATCGAGGTCCCGGTCCGCGCCGGGGACCGCTATCTCCTCTGCTCGGACGGCCTGACGGGCATGCTGCCGGACGAGGAGCTCTTCGAGCACTTTCGCACGGTCGGCGCTCTCGACGCGACCGTGAAGAGCCTCATCGAGGTCGCCAACTCGCACGGCGGCGTCGACAACATCACGGCGATCCTCGTCGAGGTGAAGGAAGTCGGGCCTCCGCGCTCCGACACCACGAAGACCGACCCGCACGGAGTGCGGCCGGAGACGCCCGAGGCGGGCGACAGCACGGCCGTCAGCCTCGACGGGCCCCCCAAAGACCCTCTCCCGGGGTCCTGATGCGCCCGAGCGCGCGCCCCGCGTTCGTCTTCCTGGTCCTCGCCCTGCCCGCGGCGGGGGCTCCCGCGGTCGTCCGCTTTCCGGCGGTGCGCCTCGCGGGAGGTGGCGCCGCCCCCGCGCACCAGAGCGCGTCGGGCGATCCCTCCGACGCGGCGGCCGCGAGGCGGCGGGACGAAATCCTCCGCTCGCCGTACGCCCGCTTCACGGACCGCCGCGCGATCCGCGGCGGCGAGGTCGTCCTCGCCTCGGACGCGGAGCTCCCCGCCGGACTTCGCGACGCCCTCCTGCGCGACCTTCCGCCCGCCCTCTCGGCTCTCCTGGAGCGCGACGGCTGGACGAAGACGTTCTCGCCGCGCGCGCCGCTCGTCCTCGAGATCGCGTCCGGCCCGGCCGTGAGCGCCGCGGGCTGGGACGGTCGCGACCGGGATGGCGCCCTGCGCCGCCCGATCGCGCTCGTTTCGGCGGCCGGGCAGGACCCGGCCGCGGTGCTCCTGGACGCGCTGCACCAGATCGCGCTCCTCTCGGCGCGGCAGGCCGCCCCGGACGAGCCGGCCTGGGCGGTGGAAGGGGTCGCGGAGTACCTCGCGCGCAGGGCCGCGGGAGTCGCGGGGCCGCCCGTGCCCGAGGACGACGTCCTCCAGGAGGACGGCGGCGCGCTGTCGAGCCCGCCCGTCCTCGCGGCGTTCCTCGACGCCCTCGAGTCCAGGCTCCCGAAGGGCGCCGCCGACGTGCGCGAGGCGTGGGAGGCGTCCGGCTCCGGCGACGCGCGGGCCTTCCTGCAGGAGCTCGCGGGACGCTCCGGCGCCCGGGACCTTCCGGACGCGATCGCGGGGACCGTCGTCTCGCGCCTGGCGTCCGCGGCCGCGCGCCGCGGGTCGCCGTCCGCCGCGATCGCGCGCCGGACGTGGCTCCTCGGATCGGCGCCGTCGGCGGGCCCGCCGCCCCTCGGCTGGCGCCGCATTTCCCTCCGGACCGAGGACGAGCGCGGCGGCATCGAGCTCGCGCTCCCGGAGACCGGCTTCGCCGCGGGGCGCGCCGTGCTCTTCTACCGCGGTGACGCGGGCGAATTCGACGCGGTGCCCGTCGCGCCGGGCGAGACCCGTCTCCTCCCCGCGGCAGGGACCTCGGGCGTCCACGTCGTGCTCGCGGACGGCGACGGCTCGGACCTCGCGCTGCGCCTCCGCCGCGTGCCCGAGTACCCGGCCGCCCTCGCCGCGTCCAGCGCCGAATGGCGGGGCGGCGCGGTCGAGGTCGCGTGGTCGACCGCGCAGCACCGGGACCTCCTCGCGTGGATCGTCGAGCGCCGCGAGGAGGCGCTCGAGGGCGAGGGGCCGATGGCCGTCGAGGCATTGCCGGCGGCCACGGAATCGCCGGACGCGACGAGCTACCTCTACGTCGACCGCGACGCCCGCCCGGGCGCGCGGTACCGGTATCGCGTCCTCGCGCTGACGCACGACGGGCTCCTCTCGGAGGCTTTCGAGGCCCGGGTCGAAACGCGATAGGGAATTGCAGCGCCTTCGGCGCCGAAGAGAAGACAGAGAGGATTTCTTAGAAGGTAATAGAGGCGGATCGCCCCTCACTCGCCGGCGGTGCAGGTGCTTGCGGGCCGGAGTGACGGGAAGGTCCCGTTCTGACCCTTTCAAAGAATTCTCTCGTCTTCTTCCCCACGTCGATGCAGGCCAGCTCCGAGGGATCGTCGAGGTACCAGTGCTCCGGAAGGTACCGGCTGTACGGCGCCTGGAGGAAGCGACGGCAGGCGAGGACGACGACGCCCGTGTCCGATTCGGACCGGATGAGGCGGCCGGCGCTCTGCACGACGCGCGTCATGCCGGGGACGACGTACGCGTACTCGAACCCGCGCTCGAAGCGGTCCTCGAAGTAGCGGCGCATCCGTTCCTGCTCGAACCGCACCATCGGGAGGGCGGGCGAGACGACGACGACCGCCTGGAGCATCTCGCCGGGATAGTCGACGCCCTCGGCGAAGGCCCCCCCGGACACCGCGAGGAGAAGGACGGGAGCTCCGCGGTCCCGCAGCGCGGTGAGGACGCCGTTGCGCTCGATCTCCGTCGAGCGGTCCGACGGACGCAGGACGCGCCGCCCCGGCAGGGCCGGCAGGTGGGCGCGCACGTCGTCCAGGAACCGGTAGGAGGGGAACAGCGCCAGGACGTTGCCGGGGCAGGCGCGCGCGACGTCCGCGACGAGCGCCGCGATCCGCGGCGCCCCCTTGCCGCGGGCCGCGTACGTCGTGTCGACGTCGGGAGCGATCAGGATCGCCCGGTTCTCGGGCGGGAAAGGCGAGGGGAGACGGAGGACGGACGTGCGGTCCGGGTCGAGGCCGAGGAGGTCGCGGTAGAACTCCGGCGGGGAGAGCGTCGCGGACATCGAGACCGTGGCGGCCGCCGCGTTGAGGGTCTCGCCGAGGAGGCGCGACGGGTCCTTGCAGAGGATCGCGAGCTTCGCGCCCTTCGGCCCACGCGAGGCGAGGATGTCGAATGCCTCGGCGGCGCGGTCGCCGGCGGCGGCCAGCTTCGACACGTCGTGAAACCGCGCGTACGTGAAGTAGAGGTCGAGGACGGGGTCGTCCGGCACGCGCTCGGCTCCGGAGCGCAGCTCGGCGAGGTGGCGCACGAGGAGCGACTCCAGGTCGAGCCGGAGGTCGTCGAGGCGCGCCTCGTCGAGCGTCACGAGGTCGGCGGCCTCGCGCTCGTCCTCCGGCAGGATCGACGCGGCCTCGACGACGAGCTTCAGGAGGCGCCGGGCGGCCTCGCCGGCGTCCCAGGCCGTCTTCGCGCTCGAGGCGCCGATCCGCTGCTCGAGGGCGCGCAGCTCGCCCTCGGCGAGCTCGGGGGAGTAGTAGCCCCGCCCGCGGTCCACGAGGTTGTGCGCCTCGTCGACGAGGAGGAAGGCGCCCCTGAGGGCGGCGGGCTCGCGGGCCCCCGACAGGGCGACGATCGGGTCGAAGACGTAGTTGTAGTCCCCGATCACGACGTCCGCGCGCTCGGCGAGCTCGAGCGAGACCTCGAACGGGCAGACCGTCTCGGCGCGGGCTTCCTCGAAGACCGTGTCGGGGTCGAGGTGCCGGTGGGTCTCGACGAGCCGCTCGAGGAGGCCCGAGGCCTCCATCTTCGCGCCGTAGTCCTTCGCGTACGGACAGTGGTCCTCGTGGCAGAGGACGACGTCGTTCGCGCACATGCGCTCCTTGGCGCGCAGGCGGACGGACCGGAACGAGTCGCCCTCCACGAGGCCGAGCGTCTTCTCGTAGATCTCCTGCTGCGTCGTCTTGGCCGTCAGGACGTAGAGGCGGCGGCCGGACTCGAGCGCGCCCTTCAGGAGCGGGAACACCGCCGCGGCGGTCTTCCCGATCCCGGTCGGCGCCTCGGCGAGGAGGTGTTCTCCCTGCGCGGCGGCGCGGGCCGCCGCGGCCGCCATCTCGCGCTGGCCCGGGCGGTACGTCTCGTGCGGGAAGACGAGCGTCGCGGCCTCGGCCGCCTTGGCCTCCGCGAGCGCGCGCTCCTCGAGGAAGGCGTCCAGGAGGACGCGCGTCCTCCGGACGAGGTCGGCGAGCGTCTTGCCGGGATCGTGCGCGACCTCGACGATCTTCGTCGCGCCCGTCTCGATGTCGGCCAGGATGAGGCGCCCCGTGACGTCACGCCCCTCGGCGGTCGCGACGGCGTGCATGTACCAGCGCAGCTGCAGCTGGAACCTCTCGAGGCGGGGCGAGCCCGGGAGGCGGGCGAGGTCCTCGGCGAAGTGGAGAGACTTCACCTCGTCGATGACGACGCGGCCCGCGTCCTCCCAGCGCCCGTCGAGGCGGCCCTCGAGCACGGCCGTGAAATCGTCCACGGCGAACGTGAGCGACACGCCCTTCTCGACGGCGTACCCGGGAACGGTCTCGAGGTGTTCGCCGAGGACGCGCCGGTGGACGGCCTGTCCGATCCAGAGGCGCTCGAACGTCTCGCCGCGGTCGAAGCCGACGCGGCGGGCGCTCCCGCCCAGGAGGACGCCGGGGGAGAGGGAGATCGTCTTCGCCGCGAGGTCGATCGTGAGCGCCACGCGCGATTGTAGGGGCGCGGGGGGCTTCCGGTGAGCACCGGAAGAGGCTAAAATTCGGTCATGAAGCCTCGGGTCTCCCTGTGGATCGCGTGCGTCGTGGTGGCCGGCGCCTCCCTGGCGGTCGCGCCGCCCGCCACGGCTGCGAAGAAGAAGGCCGCGCACGCGGCCCCGGCGACCCTCGAGCAGCGCCTCCTGTGGATCGCGAAGCATCCGCCGGTCCGGCGGTCGGAAGTGGGCATCGTCGTCGCGCGCGTCGGCGACGCGAAGCCAATCCTCGCCGTGAACGCGGACCGCCCGCTCGTCCTCGCCTCGACCACGAAGCTCTTCACCACCGCGGCGGCCCTCGACCGCCTCGGTCCGGCCTACCGGTTCAAGACGCGCCTCTACCGCGACGCGGAGATCGGGATCGACGGCGTCCTCCCGGGCCACCTCGTCGTCGTGGGGGGCGGAGACCCCGGCCTCTCGGGGCGCTGGTACGACGACGACCCGCTCGCCGTCTTCCGTCCGTGGGCGCAGTCGCTCGTGAAGCGGGGCCTGAGGGAGATCAAGGAAGGCCTCCTCCTCGACGTCTCCTTCTTCGACGACGTCCAGGTGCACCCCGACTGGCCCGCCGAGCAGGAGGCGCGCTGGTACCAGGCGCCCGTCTCGGCGCTCTCCTACAACGACAACGTCGTCCTCGTCCGCGTCTCGGGCGGCGTCCGTCCCGGCGCGCCGGCCCTCCTCGGATTCGACCCGCTCGGCCCGCCGCTCCTGAACCTCATCTCGCAGGTCGTCACGGCGCGGCGGCGCACGTGGGTCGGCGTCCGCCGCGACGCCGGCAGTCACACCGTGGTGGCCGCCGGCGCCGTCGGGAAGAACCGGACGTGGACGGGCGACGTGACCGTGCCCGACCCGCCCCTCTACTTCGCGGGCGCGCTCGCGCAGGTGCTGCGCGAGAACGGGATCACGATCGACGCCCCGCCGGTCGTCAGGACGGAAGCCGGGCCCGCCACGCCGCGCGTCCTCCTCCACACGCACGAGACGCCCCTCCTCCCGGTCCTCGCCGTCTGCAACAAGCGCTCGCAGTCCTTCTTCGCGGAGCAGATCCTCAAGACGCTCGGCGCCGAGACGCGCGGCAAGGGCACGTGGGAGAGCGGCCACGCGGAGGTCCACGCGTTTCTCGCCTCGCTCGGCCTCGACCCCTCCCGCTACGACCTCGCGGACGGTTCGGGCCGGTCGCACACGAACCGGGCGAGCGCGGCCGCCTACGCCGACTTCCTGGAAGCCCTCGCGACGCGCTGGAGCCACTTCGACGAATTCAAGCCCACGCTCGCCGTCTCCGGCGAGCCGGACGGCACGCTCCGCCACCGCCTCCAGACGGCGGCCACGCGCGGAAAGGTCTTCGCGAAGACGGGCAACGTCGCGGGCGTGTCGACGCTCTGCGGTTACGTGACGGCCGCGAGCGGCCAGACGTACGTCTTCTCGATCCTCCTGAACGGCGGCGTCACCGACGGCCGCGGCCACGCGTTCCAGGACCGGTTCCTGCAGGAGCTCGCGACCAGGGCTGAGGAAGAGGTCGAGGAGGAGGATTTTCTTCGAAGGGTGAGCGAGCGAGGCCGCCGAAGTCGAATCGAGCGCGCCTCGCCCTCTCTCGACCACTTCGAAGAAATCTCGCCCCGATCTCGCCTCCCTCGTCAGGCCCTCAGGTCTGCCGTCGGCAGGAACCGCGGCGGCTTCCTCGCCTTCGTCGTCTGCTCGAACGCGTAGGCGAGCTTCAGGAGCGTCCCCTCGCTCCAGGCCCTCCCGAAGAACGACAGCCCGACCGGCAGCCCGAAGACGAAGCCGGCGGGCACCGTGACGTGCGGGTAGCCCGCGACGGCCGGCGCGGTCGAGGCGTCGCCGAGCCAGCGGTCGCCGTTCACGAGGTCCGTCACGCACGCGGGCCCGAGCGTCGGCGCGACGAGCGCGTCGAGCTTGTGCTTGTCCATCGTCGCGTCGATCCCCTCGGTCCGCGCGAGCCGGCGGGACTTCGCGAGCGCCTCGAGGTATTCGAACGAGGTGAGCGGCCCCTTCGCCTCGGCCTTGAGGAACGTCTCCTGCGCGAAGTACGGCATTTCCTCCTTCGCGTGCTTCTCGTTGAACGCGATGACGTCCTTGAGCGTCTTCACGGGCGCCGACGGCCCGAGGCCCGCGAGGTAGGCGTTCAGGTCCGCCTTGAGCTCGTAGTAGAGGACGGCGCCTTCCGGCTCGCCGATCTTCCCGGCCGGCGTGAGCTCGACCGGGTCGACGAGCTCGGCGCCGGCGGCCCTGAGCGCCGCGAGCGCCTCGGCCATGACGGCGTCGACCCGGTCGAGGAACCCGAAGAGGCCGCGAACGACGCCGATGCGCGCGCCCCTGAGGCCGGCCGGGTCGAGGAACGACGTGAAGTCCGCCGGGGCCTTCCTCTCCGCCGCACCCGTCGCGGCGTCGAGGGGGTCGACGCCCGCGAGGGCGCCGAGAAGGATCGCCGCGTCGCGCACGGTGCGCGCCATCGGGCCGGGCGTGTCCTGCGAGTGCGAGATCGGGATGATCCCGCTCCGGCTCGCGAGCCCGACCGTCGGCTTGACCCCGACGATCCCGTTCGCGGACGACGGGCTCACGACGGAGCCGTCCGTCTCGGTGCCGACCGCGGCGGCGCAGAGGCTCGCGGCGACGGCGGCGCCGGAGCCGGAGCTCGAGCCGCACGGGTTGCGGTCGAGGGCGTAAGGGTTCCGCGTGAGGCCGCCGCGCCCGCTCCAGCCGCTCGTGGACGTGCTGCTCCGGATGTTCGCCCATTCGGACAGGTTCGTCTTGCCGAGGAGGACGGCGCCGGCGTCGCGCAGGCGGCGCACGACCTCCGCGTCGCGCGCGGGCTTCGCGCCGACGAGCGCGAGAGAGCCGGCCGTCGTGGCCATGCGGTCGGCGGTGTCGATGTTGTCCTTCACGAGGACCGGGACGCCGTGGAGCGGGCCGCGCACGCGCCCGGCGTTGCGCTCGCGGTCGAGGGCGTCGGCGATCGCGAGGGCGTCGGGGTTCGTCTCGATCACGCTCCGGATCGAGGGCCCGCTCCGGTCGACGGCCTCGATCCGGGAGAGGTACGCCTCCGTGATCGACCGCGCCGTCCATTTCCCGGACTTCATCCCGTCCTGGAGGTCCGCGATCGTCGCCTCGTCGAGCTCGAACGGGTGATCCGCGGGGGCGCCTCGGGTGCGAAGGCGCCCGCGGCGGCGAGGGGCCGCGCGGCGGC
This sequence comes from uncultured Acidobacteriota bacterium, assembly GCA_963776915.1. Taxonomy (GTDB): domain Bacteria; phylum Acidobacteriota; class Thermoanaerobaculia; order UBA5066; family UBA5066; genus Fen-183. Next base: position 204,667 of record CAVZPE010000020.1, read on the forward strand.
GGCGATTCCGGAGGCGACGGACGCGGCGACGAGCTGGCGGCGGGTGAGGGAGCGGGCTTGGGGCATCTGACCCTCCAGTCGTCCGAGACGATAACCCGAGGTCATGCAGATGCTTCATTTTGGGCGCGGGCGCTGGACGTGCGGGGGCGTCGCCGCCCCCTGAACTGACCTGACCTGTCCCTCACCTGGCGCTAGACTCCGCCGGTTCAACGGAGCGCAGACATGATCGACTTTTCTCTGACCGACGAACAGACGCAGCTGCAGGAACTGGCCCGGAAGTTCGCCCGGGAAGAGATCAGCCCGAAGGCCGCGTACCACGACCAGACGGGCGAGTTCCCGCGCGAGATCGTCCGGAAGGCGTGGGAGATCGGGCTCATGAACACGCACGTCCCCGCCGAGTACGGAGGCCCGGGGCTCGGCGTCCTGGACGGGTGCCTCATCACGGAGGAGCTCGCGTACGGCTGCACGGGCATCGCGACGGCGATGGAGGCCAACGGCCTCGCCGCGGCACCCGTCATCGTGGCGGGCAACGAGGACCAGAAGAAGGAGTTCCTCGGCCGGCTGACGCGGGACTTCCTCCTCGCGGCCTACTGCGTCACGGAGCCCGGCGCGGGCTCCGACGTCGCCGGGATCGGGACGACGGCGAAGAAGGTCGGCGGGGACTACGTGATCAACGGCGAAAAGATGTGGATCACGAACGCGAGCGTCGCGAACTGGTACTTCCTCCTCGCCTACACGGATCCGTCCGCGAAGCACCGGGGGATGTCGGGCTTCATCGTCCCGCGGGACACGCCCGGCATCGCGGTGGGGAAGAAGGAGAAGAACCTCGGGCAGCGCGCGAGCGACACGCGGGCGATCACGTTCGAGGACGTGAAGGTCCCGGCGGCGTGCCTCCTCGGCAAGGAGGGCGACGGCTTCAGGATCGCGATGAGCGCTTTCGACCACACGCGGCCCACCGTCTCGTCGGGGGCCGTGGGCCTGGCCCGCCGCGCGATGGACGAGGCCGTCCGGTACGCGACGGAGCGGTCGACGTTCGGCCAGCCCATCGCGAAGTACCAGGCCGTGAGCTTCATGATCGCGGACATGGCCAAGGACATCGAGGCGGCGCGGCTTCTCGTCTGGCAGGCGGCGTGGGCCATCGACGGCGGCCGGCGCAACACGAAGCTGGCGGCCTTCGCGAAGGCCTTCGCCGCCGACGTCGCGATGCGCGTCACGACCGACGCCGTGCAGGTCTTCGGCGGGTACGGCTACTCGCAGGAGTACCCGGTCGAGAAGCTCATGCGGGACGCGAAGATCTACCAGATCTACGAGGGGACGAGCCAGATCCAGCGGCTCATCATCGCGAAGGAGATCTTCGACCGGCGTTGAGCGCGGTTTCGGTCCGTGGGCGGAGCCGACCGCCGGGGGGCACCCGGTACACTCCGGTTCGAATGGACTACCGCGCGCTCCTCCGCAACGTCGAAAAGACCCTCGAAGCCATCGAAGGCACCGAGAACGTCTCGGTCACGATCCTCCGCGTCGCCGAAGCCGTCGTCGAGAACTTCAGGAACGAGCTCGGCATCCTCGGCGGCCGGCTCTACCTCCGCCAGGACAACCTCTACATGCTCGAGCGCGGCTTCGGACGCTCGAAGAAGGCGCCGACGGGCCTGACCGTCCCCGCGAACTACGGCCCGATCCTCCGGGCCGAGGAGGACGGGATCGTCCTGACGGACCTGAGCGACCCGTCGGTGAACCCGGCGTTCGAGCACAAGATCGGCGTCACGCGCTTCGCGGCGGTCTCGTTCGGGGAAGAGAAGTACCTGCTGTCGTTCGACGTCCACCCGCGCGTCAAGGAAGAGGACCTCCTCCTCGCGCTCGGCATCATCCGCACGGTCCTCGACTCGAAGGTGCGGACGGGCCACCTCGAGGGCCTCCTGCAGGACGCCCGCCGCATCCAGATGTCGATCCTCCCGCGCCACGTTCCCCACGTGGGCGACTTCGACGTCTTCGGGATCTCCAATCCCTGCGAGATCGTCGGGGGCGACTTCTACGACTTCATTCCGCTCTCCGAGAGCTTCGGCGCGGCGATCGCCGACGCGTCGGGCCACGGCCTCCTCGCGGCGCTCCTCGTGCGCGACATCTACGTCGGCCTGAGGATGGGGATCGGCAACGACATCAAGATCGCGCGGACGATCGAGCGGCTGAACAGGATCTTCTCGAAGAGCCGCCTCACGACGAAGTTCGTCTCACTCTTCTACGGCGAGTTCGACGCGAACGGCGACATCGTCTACGTGAATGCAGGACACCCGTCGCCGCTCCATCTTCACGCGGCGACCGGCGGCTTCTCGGAGATGCTCTCGACGGGGATGGTGCTCGGTCCGATGCCGGACGCCGTCTACGGGCGGCGCGCGACGCACATGGAGCCGGGCGACGTCGTTCTCCTCTACACGGACGGCGTCGTCGAGGCGCACGACGCGAAGGGGCGCGAATTCGGGGCCTCGCGCCTCAAGAGGCTCGTCGCCGAAGCCCGGCGCCAGCCGGCCCGCGAGATCGCGCACCGCGTCGCGAACGCCGTGAAGTCGTGGCGGGGCGGCGCGGTGCCCGAGGACGACGTGACCGTCGTCGCGATCAAGAGGGGCCCGAAGGGCTGGGGCGACCAGCACCGGCTCAAGGCCGCGGGCGCTCCCGGAACCACGCCGCCGTCCGCCGGAGCCCCTCCGAAAGTGTGACGGGGTCGCCGAGGCCGAGCGCGGCGCGGCCCTTCGCGACGTCGAGGACGCTCCGGCGCTGCTCTCCGGGCTTCGCCGCCTCGTGGGCGGCCGTCGCGGACGACCCGCAGGCGCGCGCGACCTCGTCCCAGAGCCGGTTGACGGTCGTTTCGACCCCCGTCCCGACGTTGAAGACGCCGCCGGCGCGCTTCGCGGCGGCCGCGCGGTTCGCGGCGACGACGTCTCCGACGTAGACGAAGTCGCGGGAGTTCTGCCCGTCGCCGTAGATCACGCACGGCTTGCCCTCGAGGAGACGGGCCATCCAGATCCCGACGACACCCGCCTCGCCGCGCCCGTCCTGGCGCGGGCCGTAGACGTTCGCGTAGCGGAGGGCCGTCACGACGAGCGGCGAGCCGTGCGCGAGGCCGAAGAGGTACTTCTCGCCCGCGAGCTTCGCGACGCCGTACGGGGACACGGGATTCGTCGGATGGCTCTCGTCGGCGGCGAAGCCCTCGGGGTCGCCGTAGATGGCGCCGCCGCTCGAGGCGAAGACGAGCTGCGTGACACCCGAGGCGAGGGCGGCGCGCGCGAGGCGAATCGTTCCGATCACGTTCACCTCGGCGTCGAAGACGGGGTCCTCGACGGACTTGCGGACGTCGATCTGCGCGGCGTGGTGGAGGATCGTGTCGACCTTCTCCGCGCGGAGCAGGGCTTCGAAGTCGAACGTGCGGAGGTCGCCCTCGACGAAGCGGGCGTTCGCGGGAACGCGCTCGAGGACGCCGGTCGAGAGGTCGTCGAGGATCGTGACGCGGGATCCCGCCTCGAGGAAGGCGTCGGCGAGGTGCGAGCCGATGAAGCCGGCGCCACCGGTGACGAGGACGGAACGCGTCTCGGGCATCATGGCGCCGAGGATAGCAATGGGAGAGCCGAAGCCGCTCCCGGTGAGCTTCTACCGGAAGAAAACGCGGAGGTCGCGTGCGCCCTCCTCGGCTGCAGGCTCACGCGGCGCTGCCCGGACGGGAGCACGCGCTCGGTCATCCTCGTCGAGACGGAGGCGTACCTCGGCGTGAAGGACCGCGCCGCCCACACGTGGGGCGGCAGGAAGACCGCGCGCGTGGCGCCCATGTGGGGAGAAGGCGGCCACGCGTACGTCTACTTCGTCTACGGAATGCACTTCTGCCTGAACGTCGTGACGCAGAGGCAGGGCGTGCCGGAGGCGGTCTTGCTGAGAGCGGGGATTCCAGAAGGAGAAGAGAGAGTTTCTGATATGCGGCGGCTGCTGATGCAGCCGCCGATGGAAACGAATCTGCTCTCGAACGCCCGGTGTCAAGGGCCTTCGGCCGCTACGCGGCGCGCGCAGCGCGCCCTTGACTCCGGACGTTCGAGGAATAGGTTCATCTCCCGGTCGGCCGCAGAGCGGCCGACCGATAGCAGAAAATTCTTTCTCTTCGTCTTCTCTTCTCCTCCTCGCCTCCGGCCCCGCGAAGCTGTGCGCGTACCTCGGCGTGACGACGGCGCTGTCCGGCGTCTCCCTCGCCGGCCCCGAGCTCGTCCTTTCGCGCGGGCCGCGGGCGCGTTTCGACGTGCTCGTCGGGCCGCGCGTCGGCGTCGACTACGCCGGGGAGGCCGCGGCGTGGCCGCTGCGCTTCGCCGTCGCGGGGTGCCCGGCGGTCACGAGGCCGAAGGCGCTTTCAGCGCGGGCACCTCGACGGTGACGGTCCGGTTCCGGCCCGCGCGCTTGGCCTCGTAGCACGCCGCGTCGGACCGGGCGACGAGCGCGTCGGCGTCGGCGGGGAAGGTCCGCGTGCCGGCGACGCCGACGCTGCACGTCAGCGTCACGGTCCGCTCGTCGGCCCGGAACTCCGGCGCCTCGATTCCTGCACGGATGCGCTCCGCGAGCGCCGAGGCGTCCGAAGGCTCGGTGTGCGGCAGGAGGACGACGAACTCCTCGCCTCCCCAGCGGACGACGAGGTCGTGAGACCGCACGAGCGCCGTGAGGCGCCGGGCGAGGAGCCGGAGGATCTCGTCGCCGAACGCGTGGCCGTGGGCGTCGTTCAGCGCCTTGAAGCGGTCGACGTCGATCGTGAGCACCGAGAGGCCTGCGCCGAGCCGCGCGCTGCGGTCCGCCTCGAGGGCGAACGCCTCGTAGAACGCGCGACGGTTCAGGCAGCCCGTGAGCGGATCGTGACGTGCGCTCGTCTTCTCGCGGTCACCGAGGCGCGCGAGCGAGGCCCCGAAGGCGCTGCTCGTGACGAGGACGACCACGAGGAGGAGGCCCGCGAACAGCGTCATCTCGCGCAGCCGCGGCAGGAGGGGGGCGCCGCCGGCCGTCACCGCGCTCTCGGGGATGTGGAGCGACACGAGGGCCATCCTCAGGCCCAGGACCGCGACTGCGGCGAGGGTGACCGACACGAGGGCCGTCCAGAGGACGCCGTCGCGGTAGCGGAATTCGACCTTCGGCCGGGCGTCGAACCGGCGCTCGAGAAATGCGTTCGCACGCGGCCCGAGAACGTGCAGCAGCGGGGCCGCGACGAGCGCGATCTGGAGGAGGTCTCCGACCAGCCACCCCTGCCACAGCCGTTGGCCCTCGACGAGGTCCACGTGGCGGGATTCGTTCCAGATCAGGATCGCGAGCGAGGATCCGCTGGCCGCGACGAGGCCGGCGGCGAGGAAGCGGCGGAGATCTCCGAGCCGCGGGAGCGCCGGATCGATGTTCAGCGCGACCATCGAGCCCCAGAGGAGGAAGACCTCGGCTGGGGTCGCGAGGGCGAAGACGGCGGCCGTCGGGACCGGGACTCCCGCGGTCAGGGCGCTCGCGAACGTCGCGAGCCATGCGGGGACGAGGCCCCAGAGCGGGCCGATCCAGACCGCGAGGACGAGGGCGAGCGAGAGGGGAGGATAGACGGACAGTCCGATGGTGACGGGCCCGAGCCGGACGGGCATTCCGCTCCAGTCGAGGCGGGCCTCCAGGACCGCGAGGGCGACGGCGAGAGCCGTCAGGCCGACCCAGGCGGGCCCGATCGCGGTGACGGAGCGGCCGCGCAGCGCCGAGAGAGGCCACCACCGCGGCCCACGGTATTCGCCGTCCGTCACAGCGTCTTGAGGTCCGCGAGTGACGCGGCCGTGACGAGGCAGTTCTTTCCGCTGCGCTTGGCCTGGTAGAGGGCCTGGTCGGCCCGCTCGATCAGGAGCCGCTTCGTCGACCCGTCCTCGGGGTAGGTCGAGAGGCCGAGAGAGATCGTGACGGCGAGGGCCTGCTCGACGTGGGGCGCCGCGAAGAGGCGCGACGCCACGCGCTTGCGCAGGCGGTCCGCCACGACCCAGGCCTTGGCGGGCGTCGTCTCGGGGAAGATGAGCGCGAACTCCTCGCCCCCGTAGCGCGCGACCGTGTCCATCTCGCGGACGCCCTTCGTGAGCTCGTCGACGAGGCCGCGCAGGACGACGTCCCCGACGGGGTGGCCCCACCGGTCGTTGATCTTCTTGAAGTCGTCGATGTCGAGCATGACGAGCGCGAGCGGCTGGCCGCTCCGCTCGTGGCGCGCGAGCTCGCGCGAGAGCGTCTCCTGGAAGTACCGGTGGTTGAAGGCCTCCGTCAGCGAGTCGCGCACGGACATCTGGCGCGTCGTCTCGTAGGCGCGCGCGGACTGGATCGCCGTCACGGCCTGGTTCGCGAAGATCTCGAGCGCCTGCACGTCCTCGAGGCGCGGGACGAGCCCGCTGCGCGGCTGGTCGACCTGCAGGACGCCGATGAGCTGGTCGCCGGCCGTGAGCGGGACGAAGAGGAGATCGTTCGGGTGCCACGAGCCGGGGGAGCCCCCGCGCCGGCGCCGGTCGACCTTGCCCGAATCGTCGGTCGTCTCCTGGCGGTCCAGGTGGCTGACGAAGTACGACTTCGAGATCCGGTAGCGCTCGGCGAACCAGCGCGCGACCTCGTCGCGCGGGACGCGGCGGGGAGGCGCGCCCGGGAGGGCGTCGTCGAAGCCCATCTGGGCGCGGCGCTCGAACGCGTTCTCGACCGGCTCGTAGAGCGAGAGGACGACGATCCGGTACCCGAGGCTGTGGTGGACCGCGTGGACGATGCTCTGGACGAGGTGCTCGAGCGTGAGGTGCGTCTTGAGCTCGTTCGAGAGCTCGAGGATCCGCTGGAGCATTTCCGCCCGCCCCTGGAGCCGTTCGTTGACGGCCTGCATCTGGCGTCTCAGGTTCCGGTCCTGGAGCGAGAGCGCGAGGTGGTCCGCGAGGACCGACAGCTCCTGGAGCGTCTGGGGCGTCACGAGCACGGCGTCGTCGGATTCCAGGACGAGGACGCCGGCGATGAGGGCGGGAGTCTGGACGGGCAGGAAGACCTGGAAGGCGAGCCGCGGGTTCAGGGCGAGGTCGCGGTCGGCGCCCTGCGCGATGCGCGGCACCGGGGAGGCGGGCAGGAACGGGGACTCGAGCTCGCGCTGGAGCGAGAGCCAGTCGAGGAACGCCCGGCGCTCGAGCGTCACGTCGCCGCCGAACGTCACGACGGCCTGCCCGTCGGGATCCTCCTCGAACGACACGGCCGCCATCGCCCGCACCGGGACGGCCCGCTTCAGGGCTTCGAAGACCCGCGCGAAGATCGTCTCTCCGGCCGCGACGCTCGACACGATCGCCGTGATCTCGCGGAGAGTCGCGAGCTCGCGGTTCTTGCGCGCGAGCTCGGCCGCACCGTGCCGCGCCTGGGCGAGCTTTCGCGTGATGACGGCGACGACGAAGAGGAGGACGAGCGCGACGAGCGTCGAAACGGCCGGGCGCAGGTCGGCGAAGCTCATCGGAACGAGATGACGCCGCTCGTCTGGAGCTTGGCGAAGACCCGCATGACCTCCGACTCGGGGAAGGGCGAGATCCGCGCGATGGACCGCACGTCCCACATTCCGTTGATGCGCGACACGATGAAGGCCTCGTTCGGCGTGAACGCGAACGACATGAGCTCCTCCATCGGCTTGGAGAGGGCGGGGACCGCCGACGGAAGGAACTTCGGCGCCGCTTCCGCCGGCGCCTGGGCGTGCTTCGCGTGCGCGGCCGCCGGCGCGGGCGCGGGAGCCGCGGCAGGTTGCGGCGGAACGGCCCGGGCCGGCGCGGGAGCCGGTGCTGCGGATGGTGGGGCAGACGGCGGGGCGGATGGCGGAGCGCTGCGGGTCGAGCCCACGGCCGGTTTCGTCGCGGAGGACTCCCCGATCGCCGGGATGGCGGGCGGCGGCGTGCGGACGGCCGGGAAGGCCGGGTGGCTGTCGCCGGAGCGCGACCGACCTCGCAGGGAGGCGTCCGAGTCCGGACCGCGCTTGAGGAAACGGCCGAAATCCGTCGGCGGCGGGGTGCGGGGGCCCGGTGGCGACAGGAGGAATTCCTCGACCCGCGGCCGGGGCTCCGGCGACGCGGCGTCGTCCGACGCGCCGAGGATCGGGTCGAAGGCCGAGAACGCGTCGCTTTCCGCCGCGGCGTCGGCGAAGACCGGCGCGGCCTGGACGTCGTCGCGCTCGCCCGTCAGGGCGACGTGCCCGTCCTGCATCAGGTCGTAGACGAGCTTCGCGACGTGGAACTCCGGGTTGTGCGTCTCGAGCGCGATCTGGTCGATCGCGCGGTGCCCGTTGACGGCCGCGAGGATCAGCTTGTCGCGCTCGGCGAGCGCCTCCTCGACGGGGAGGATCAGGGAGGGGATCTGGCGCATCGACGTGATCTTCGTCTTGATGCGCTGCCACTCGTCGTAGCGCCTCAGGCCCTCCATGACGATGCCCGTCACGTCCGAGGAGATGGGGACCATCGGAAGCTGGGGGACCTCGCCGTCGATGAACGCGAACGAGCCCTCCGTCCAGAGGAAGATGTCGTAGATCGTCTCGGCGGCCTTCAGCCGGACGAGGTCGGCGAGCTCGGCCTCCTTGATGGCCCCGATCATGACGAGGATCTTCCCGAGGAGGATGCGCGACTCCTGCTGGACCTCGAGGGCCCGGATCAGCTCCTCTTCCGTGATGAAGCCGAACCCGACGAGGAACCGGCCGAGGTGCTCGCGTTCGAGCGTGGACGAGGAGGACGTGACGCGGCCGTTCTCGAAGTAGATCCGCTTCTCGCCCGGCGCGCCGCGGACGACGAGCGTGCCCGATTTCAGGCCAGTGGACAGCCACTGCAGCAATTCGGACAACTGCATCGTCCGCAGATTTCCTGCGATGGCCATGACGGCCCATTGTAACCCGCAACGATCTGAGGGGAGCGGGTTTACTCCATCGGCGGGTTGTACGCCGGGATGCCGGTGACGGCCTGCCCGAGGACGAGCGTGTGGATGTCGTGCGTGCCCTCGTACGTGAAGACCGACTCGATGTTCGCGAGATGGCGGAACACGGGGTACTCGCCGACGATCCCGTTGGCGCCGAGGATCTCGCGCGCGAGCTTCGCGCACTCGCGCGCGACCCAGACGTTGTTCCGCTTCGCCATCGACACGTGCTCGGGCTTCATGGTCTTCGCGTCCTTCATCCGGCCCAGGCGCAGCGCGAGGAGCTGGCCCTTCGTGATCTCCGTGATCATGAAGGCGAGCTTCTGCTGGACGAGCTGGTGAGAGGCGATCGGACGGTCCTTGAACTGCTTGCGCGACTTCGCGTAGTCGAGCGCGCAGGTGTACGTCGCCATCGCCGAGCCGAGCCCGCCCCACGCGATGCCGTAGCGGGCCTGGGTGAGGCACGACAGGGGGCCCTTGATGCCCTCGACGCCGGGCAGAACGTTCTCCTCCGGGAGGCGCACGTCCTCGAACGCGAGCTGCGACGTGACGGACGCGCGGAGGGACATCTTCATCCGGTGCTCGGGCGCCGTGAAGCCCTTCGTGCCCTTCTCGACGAGGAATCCGCGAATGGGTCCGTCCGGGCCGCCGACCTTGGCCCAGACGACGGCGACGTCCGCGACGGAGCCGTTCGTGATCCACGCCTTGGCGCCGTTCAGGATCCAGTCCTTCCCGTCCTTCTTCGCGACCGTGCGCATTCCGCCCGGGTTCGAGCCGAAGTCGGGCTCCGTGAGGCCGAAGCAGCCGATCGCCTCTCCCTTCGCGAGGGCCGGGATCCAGCGGTCCTTCTGCTCCTTCGAGCCGTACGTGTAGATCGGGAACATGACGAGCGCGGACTGCACGGACACGAACGAGCGAAGACCCGAGTCGCCGCGCTCGAGCTCCTGCGTGATGAGGCCGTAGGCGACGTTGTTGAGGCCGGGGAGGCCGTACTCGTGGATCGTCGACCCGAAGAGGTTCATCGCCGCCATCTGCGGGATCAGCTCCTTCGGGAAACGCCCTTCGTAGGCGCACTCCTCGATGATCGGGAGAACCTCGGCGTCGACGAAGTCGCGGACGAGGTCGCGGACGGCCTTCTCGTCGTCCGACAGCATGTCTTCGATCCCCAGGAAATCGACTCCGGAAAAGCCCACGTTGAACCTCCAGCGGCGGAGCGCAATGTAGCGCAGGAGGAGATTTTCTTAGAAGGGTGAGATCGGCGGCCGGCGGCGGACCGCCGCGCGGCGCGGAGCGGCATTGCGGACGCCGCGAATGCGCCCCCTCGAACCATTCGAAGAAATCTCTTCTTCCGGACCCTGCTAATGTCGCTTCATGGCGAATCCCGCGTGGAAGGTGGCGGCGGACGTGGCGGAGGGGTACGTGTCGCTGAATCCCGTCGTCCTCAAGAAGTACGAGAAGCACGAGGTGGACGCCCTCCTGAAGGAGCTCGAGAAGCTCACCCGGGACACGCGCTCGCAGATCGTGCCGCCCGACGACGCCGACGCGAGCGCGACACGCAGCCGCCGGCTGCTGCGGCTCTCGCAGGCGAACGTGGTCCTGCAGAGCTGGAGAGCGAGGATGAAGTGACGATTTCCGAGCTGTCCCGCCACGTCGGCGAGACCGTGACGCTCAAGGGCTGGCTCTACCACTGGCGGAAGGGCGGCAAGATCTGGTTTCTCGTCCTGAGGGACGGGAGCGGCTACCTCCAGTGCGTCGTCTCGAAGGCGGACGTTCCCGAGCCCGTCTGGGAGGCCGCCACGGGCGCGACGCAGGAATCCACGCTCGAGGTGACCGGGCTCGTGAAGGCCGACACCCGTTCGGCGGGGGGCGTGGAGCTGGCCGTCACGGACGTGAAGGTCCTCGACCTCTGCCACGACTTCCCGATCACGCCGAAGGAGCACGGCGTCGACTTCCTGATGTCGCAGCGGCACCTGTGGCTGCGGTCGTCGAAGCAGGTCGCCGTCCTCAAGGTGCGGAGCGAGGTCGAGAGCGCGATCCACGACTTCTTCTACACGCGCGGGTTCACGCGCGTCGATTCGCCGATCCTGACGCCGGCCGCGTGCGAGGGGACGTCGAGCCTCTTCGAGACCCAGTACACGGAGGACGAGAAGGCGTACCTGTCCCAGTCCGGCCAGCTCTACCTCGAGCCCGCCGCCGCCGCGCTCGGCAAGGTCTACTGCTTCGGGCCGACGTTCCGGGCCGAGAAGTCCAAGACGCGCCGGCACCTGCGCGAGTTCTGGATGGTCGAGCCCGAGGTCGCGTTCCTCGAGGTCGACGGGCTCATGGACCTCGCCGAGGAGTTCGTCAAGGAGCTCACCGCGCGCGTCCTCGACCGCCGCGCGGAGGACCTCAAGCGCCTCGAGCGCGACGTGGCGAAGCTCGCCCCCGTGGCGGCGAAGCGGTTCCCGCGGATCTCCTACCGCGAGGCGATCGACATCCTGAAGGGCAAGGGCTTCCCCGTGCAGTTCGGCGACGACCTCGGCGGCGACGAGGAGACGGCGCTCACCGAGGGCTTCGACACGCCCGTGATGGTCACGCGCTACCCGACGTCGATCAAGGCGTTCTACATGCAGCCCGACCCGAACGACCCGGACGTCGTCCTCGGCCTCGACATGCTCGCGCCCGAGGGCTACGGCGAGATCATCGGCGGGTCGCAGCGCATTCACGACCACGACCTGCTCCTCTCGCGCATCCAGCAGCACGACCTGCCGCTCGAGGCGTTCCAGTGGTACCTCGACGTGCGGAAGTACGGGACGTTCCCGCACTCGGGCTTCGGGATGGGCCTCGAGCGCTTCGTCGCGTGGATGTGCGGCGTCCCGCACCTGCGCGAGGTCATCCCGTACCCGCGGATGCTCTACCGGATCTACCCCTGAACGCGTAGCGCGACTACGGCGGCGGCTCCACCAGCCAGACGTTCCCGGTCGTCTCCGTCTGCTCGTAGCGATCTGGTCGCCCCGCGGCGACCAGGCGGGAAAGCGGACGAACGTGCGCCCCGTCGTGTTGCCCGTGAGGCGCGTCTCCGGCCCGCCGGCCGCGGCCGGTCCGGTAGACGTTCCAGATCCCGTCGCGCAGGCCCGCGAACAGGATGTGCCGCGCCGTCCGGCGACCAGTCGACGGCCAGCTCAGGCCCCGCGTCCTCACGACGACCTCCGGCGCGCCGCCCGCGCTCGGGACGTCGCGAGGAAGCGTGTCGGTCGGCGCCCACGATCTCGACGGCGAGCCGGCTGCCGTCGCGCGACCAGCAGGGCCAGCCCGCGTTCGTCCCGTCGCGGCGTCACCCGCCTCGCCGGGCCCCCGTCGAGAGGCGTCACCCAGGTCTCGAGGCCGCTTTCGCGCGACTCCGCGCGAGGTCGCGACGAAGCGCCCGTCGGGCGGACAGGTGGCCGGGCAGACTCCTCGTCCCGGAGCACGAGGAGCCGCTGCTGCGAGCGGTCGTCGACGGAGACGCGCCCAGAGCTCCTTCCGCCCTTCCCGCGCCGTGAAGTAGGCGACGCGGTCGCCGGACGGGAACCAGTCCGGGAAGGTGGCCTCGCGCGATCCGTTCGTGATCGGCCGGGCGTCCGAGCCGTCGGCGGTTCATGACCCAGACGTCGAGGAGGAGCCCGGGAGGGCCGAGACGTAGGCGATCCGGGCTCCGTCGGCGCGAGAACCTCGGCGTCGTGTTGCGTCCGCCGCTGCTGCGCGTCAGGAGGACGGGCTCGCCCGAGGCCGCGGACGTCTTCGGGTCGAGCGGGAGCGACCAGATGTTGCTCACGATCGAGAGAGCGGTGTACGCGATCGCCCCGGTGCGTGGCGACACGGCGATCTCCCGGATCGAGGCCGCGCCGCCCGGCGTGACGCGTTCGGGCGTCGCCCCACGGCCCGCCCGGCTCGGCCGGCGCCCGCGCGCGCCAGAGGCCCGTGTTCAGGTAGCGCGTTGTCCGTCGCGGCGAAGTAGAGGACGTCGCCCTTCGGCGAGAAGGCGGGATCGAAGTACTGGCGCTCCGGCTGTCCCCGTCGCGGCCGGCCTCTCCCGCCGGCAGGATCTTCCGGAGGGAGCCGTCCCTTCGGCGACACGCTCCAGAGCTCCCCGACGGAACGACCAGGTCGCGAACACGACCTCGCGCCCGTCGCGGGAGAACACCGGGCTCCCGTGGCCTCCGAGCGGCGCTGCCGGGACGCGTGAGAGGCGTGGGCTCGCCGCCCCCGGCAGGGACGACCCACAGGGACGAGGGCGGGGCGGCGGAGGGCGCCGAGATGTCGACGATCGCCCTGGACTGGAAGGCGATCGTCGCGCCGTCCGGCGACCACGCCGGGCGCGAGCCGAAGGTCGTCAGGCGCCGCGGCGCGCCCCCGAGGGCCGGGACGACCCAGATGCCGGGGAGGGTGCGCGAGGCGTAGGCGATCTCGCGGCCGTCGGGTGACCACGCGGGCTGGTAATTGCCGCGCCCGTCGGACGTGATCCGGATCTCCCGGCCTCCGGGGGCGAGCTGCCGGACGAAGATCTCGAAGGGCCCGAGGCGGTCGCTGCTGTAGGCGATCTGCGCGCCGTCGGGAGAGAACGACGGGGACATGTCGAGGCCGAGGTCGCTCGTGACCTGGGTCAGCTTCGCGGCGAGCGGCGGCGAGCGCCGCGGAGGTCCTCGGACGCGTCGCGCGGAAGGCGAGCGCGACGAAGAGGACGCCGAGCGCGAGACGTGCCCGCGGCGATCCACACCCGGCGGAACGCGCCGCGGCGGCGCGGAGGCCGCCGTCGCCGGCGACGGGCTTACGTCTCGGCGATGAACCGGTAGCCCTTCGTCGGCACCGTCTCGATGTACCGGGCCTCGCGGGCGGCGTCGCCCAGCGCGCGCCGGAGGTCCGCGATGACGCGCGTCATCGCGCTCTCGGTGACGACCGCGTCCGGCCAGACCCTCTCGAGTAGCTCCCTCTTCTCGACGAGGCGGCCGGGCCTCTCGAGGAGGACGAGAAGCACCTCGAAGGCCTTGGGCTCGAGGGGAACGGGCCGGCCCGGCCTTCGTCACGCGGAAGGCGGCGGGATCCACGCGGATGTCGTCGAACTCGTAGATGGCGCTGATTTTACAGGCGGCACCGGGAGTTCCCTCGGGACTTCATCGGGGAAAGACGCGAGATCAGCGGCGCGCCCTCAAGACCCGGCGCGCCCCGCCGCCGACCTTGCCTCCGGGCATCGAGCCCGGAGGTGAGCATGAAGCGGAAAGGCGGCGGCGGTCCTCTTCCAGGCACTGGTTCTCGCGTCGCCCGTCTCGGCGGAGCCCCCGGTCCTGCCGGGAACCGGATCCCCGGCGTCCCTGGGCGTCGTCTTCGACCGGGCGCTCCGGCGGGCGGCGGAGAAGCTCGACGCGCCCGCTTGCCGCCTCGTCCTCACCGACTTCCGGGACGCGTCCGGCCGGTCGCTCGCCGGGAAGCTGGCGGACACCGGGCTGTCGGCGCCGGAGTTCCTGACGCAGCTCGAGTTCCGGGACGGCCGCAACGAGAGCCTGTGCCGCCGGCGCCACGTGGACGCCTTCACGTCGGTGGGCGGGTCGACCGTGTGGGCGTGCCCGGGGGGCAGCCTCTGGCTCGGCGGCGAAAACAACCGGGCCGGCGCGAACACCCTCATCCACGAGATGCTCCACGCGCTCGGCCTGGCGGAGAACCCCCCGAGCTCGCTCGAGATCACGCAGCGCGTCCGCGAGCGCTGCGGTCTCTGAGAAGGGGTTCTTCAGGCGGCGTCGCCCGAGTTCCGTTGTAGAATCCGTTTCGGTCGCAGAGCGGACCTCGGTCGCGCTCCCCGCCGCACCCTCTTCCTCTTTCTATGAAGAAATCCCCTCTCCCGTCCCTCCCTTCCGTCGGCATCGTGTCGCTCGGGTGCCCGAAGAACCTCGTGGACACCGAGGTCATGCTCGGGCACCTCCAGCGGGAGGGGCTCACGCTGACCGACCCGGACAAGTCCCGCGTCGTCATCGTGAACACGTGCGGGTTCATCGACGCCGCCAAGGAGGAGTCCGTCGGCGCCATCCTCCGCGAGGTGGCGCGCAAGGAGGCGGGGGAGATCGACCGCGTGGTCGTCGCGGGGTGCATGGTGCAGAAGTACGGCGCCGAGCTCGCCGCGGAGATCCCCGAGGTGGACCACTTCATCGGACTCGACGAGCTCGAGAAGGCGCCGGCGGCGTCCCTCGGCCTCCCGACGCTGCCGCGCTTCACGGACAAGCCGCTCGCGACGCGCCTCTACGACGATCTCGCCCCGCGCGTCCTCACGCACCGCAAGGGCTACGCGTACCTGAAGGTCGCCGAGGGGTGCAACAACCCCTGCACGTTCTGCACGATCCCGCAGATGCGCGGCCTCATGCGCTCGCGCACGGTCGCCTCGCTCGTGAGGGAGGCGCAGTCCCTCGAGGCGCAGGGCGTGAAGGAGCTCGTCCTGATCTCGCAGGACACGACGCGCTACGGCGAGGACCTCGGCCTCGGCCGCACCGGTCTCGCGGTCTTGGTCCAGAGTCTCCTGAGAGAAACGTCATTTCCGTGGATCCGGTTTCTCTATGCCTATCCGAAGACGCTCCACCCGGGCGTCTTCGAGCTCATGGCGAGAGAGCCGCGCTTCGTCCCGTATGTCGACATGCCCCTCCAGCACGTGAGCCGGAAGATCCTCGCTTCCATGAAACGGGGAGGCGATGCCGCCGGCTACCTCCGCCAATTCGAAGAAATCCGAAAGGTCGTCCCCGAGATCGCCCTCCGCTCGACGTTCATCGTCGGGTTCCCCGGGGAAGAAGAGAAAGATTTCTTAGAAGTGAAAGAGTTCCTCGAGGCCGTCCGCTTCGACAATGCGGGCGTCTTCACGTACTCGCCCGAACCCGCCTCGGGCGCCGAGCCTCTCGGCGACCCTATTCCACTCGAAGAAAAATCTTCGCGCCGTGACCGTCTGATGAAAGTCCAGCAGAAGATCGCGACGGGCAAGAACCGCGCGAAGCGCGGCAAGACCTTTGACGCCCTGCTCGAAGGGCCGAGCGACGAGACCGAGATGCTCCTCGAAGCCCGCCTCGCCGGCCAGGCTCCCGAGATCGACGGGCGGGTGCTCATCAACGACGTCCCTCCCGGCTGGACGCCGCGCGTCGGCGAGATCGTCCGCGTGAAGATCACCGAGGCGCACGCCTACGACCTCGTCGGCCGGGTCGTCGGTTAAGTCGCTTAAGATCCGGGCCGCCTTGCAGGTCCTCCGCGATCCGTTCCGTTCCGTCGACCTTCCGAAGGGCGGCGTCGTCACCGTCGGGAACTTCGACGGGGTCCACCTCGGCCACCAGGCGATGCTGCGGGACGTGGCCGCCCGCGCGCGGGAGGCGGGGGTCCCGTCGATCGTCGTCACGTTCGACCCGCACCCGCTCAAGGTCCTCCACCCCGAGCGCGCCCCGAAGATGATCCAGACCCTGCGGCAGCGCGAGGAGGCGATCGAGGCCTGCGGGATCGACGCGCTCGTGCTCGTCTCGTTCACGCGGGACTTCTCGTTGATCCCCGCCGCGGAGTTCGCGAAGGAGCTCCTCGGGCGGCGGCTCGCGGCACGGGAGGTCTGTGTCGGCGCGCGGTTCGTCTTCGGGAGGGAACGCGGGGGCAACCTCGACGTCCTGCGGAAGGTCGGGGCCGAGGCCGGCTTCTCGGTCCACGGCCTTGCCGACGTCGCCGACGGCGAGGCGCCGATCTCGTCGACCCGCATCCGCAACGCGATCGGCGCCGGAGACGTCACCGGCGCCAACGCGCTGCTCGGCCGGCCCTACGCGATGGACGGGATCATCGCGAAAGGCGACCGGATGGGGCGCAAGATCGGGTTCCCGACGATGAACCTCCAGCCGGACAACGAGCTCTATCCGAAGGACGGCGTGTACTTCACGAGCGTGAGGCTCGACTCCTTCGAGCGCACCTTCGCGTGCGTCACCAACATCGGGCGCCGCCCGACCGTCTACGAGGACTACGCGACGACGATCGAGTCCTACATCCTGGACTTCTCGTCCGACGTCTACGGCGAGCGCGTGCGCCTGTCGTTCTTCGACCGGGTGCGCGAGGAGATGACCTTCCCGTCCATGCTCGAGCTGACCGCACAGATCCGCCGCGACGTCGAGGCGACGCGCCGCTACTTCCTCTCGCACGCCGTCTCGTGAGCGGCGGCATCCTGCTCCGCGCCGGGGCGGCGGCCCTCGCTCTCCTGTTCGCGCGGCGGATGGACCGCCGCGCCGCGGCGTTCCTCGCCGGGGCGTTCGCGGCCTTCGCCGCCCTCGGGCCGGCGCGCACCGGGTTCCCCGGCCCGGCCGAGGCCGCGGTCCTCGCGGGAGGGCTCGCTCTTCTCCTCTCTCTCGGGGCGCGCCGCGCGTTCCCGTCGATCACGGAGGAGGCGGCCGGCGTCGCGGCGCTCGCCGCCGGGGGCGCCGCGGCCGTCGCCCTCGCCGCGGGGCGCCGGCTGCCGGGCGCGGAGACGGCGGCCCTCACGGCGCTCGCGGTCCTCGCCGTGTCGGCCTTCGCGGCCGAGTCCTGCCGCGCCGGCGGCGAGGCGGGCTGGCGCGAGGGGCTCGCGCGCGTTCTCGGGGTCGGTCTTCCGGCGGCGCTCGGGGCGGGCCTCTCGGCCGCGGTCGGCGCCGTGGGGCGCGCGCAGGCCGGGTGGATCGCCGCCGGGGGCGTCGTCGCGGCGGCCCTCGTGTGGGCCCCGGCGATCGCCGCGGAGAGCCGGCGCGTGAGGGTCGAGCTGGCCGAGGAAGCCCTCACGGGCCTCCTCACCGACGAGGACGCCGCCGCCCTGCGCCTCCCGTGGACGCGGGGGTTCGAGAAGCGCTTCGGGCGGACGGACGAACGCCGCGAATACGTGCGGAGCGCGCTCCTCCTCGCCGCGGCGCGGCACCAGCAGCGCCACCGGACCGGAGAGGCCGTGCGCCTGCGCCAGCTCGAGGTCCTGACGTTCCGCACGCGCCTGAGGCGAACGCAGGAAGCGCGCACCGCCCGCTTCGACCGCTCGGAGTCGGGCGAGTTCGCGCGCGACGCGGCGCCGCCGGAGGTCTAGAGCCTCTGTTTTCGGATTCGGATTTCTCGGAAGGGTGAGTGAGTGACGCCCTCCTTCGCGGTGCGCGAACACATCCGCCCGCACGGGACCACTCGAGGGAATCCCCGAATTCTCGTTTCTACGCCCGCGGGCCGTCCGCGTCCCAGAGGGTCGTCTCGCCGCGCGCCTCGAGCACGCGGCGAACCCGGTCCGCGTCGCCGACCGCGGCGAGGATCCCGGTCGCGGGGTCGAACAGCTCCGCGGCGGCCTGCCGGGCCTCCTCGCGGGTCACGGCGCCGATCCGGTCCCGCCAGGTCGTCCACTCGTCCTCGGGCAGGCCGTGCAGGAGACGCGTGATCTCGTCCTGGACGACGCCCCCGGGCGTCTCGCGCGGGATCGGGAACGAGCCGAGGAGGTACCTCTTCGCGCGCTCGTGCTCGTCGGGACGCGGCCCCTCGGCGGCGAAGTCGGCGATGAGGTCCAGGAGGCCCGCGAGCGCCTCCTCCGTGACGTCGGTGCGGCAGTCGATGGAAGCGCCGAAGTGTCCTCCGAGGACCCGCGTCGCGAGCGAGGAGTAGGCGCCGTACGTGAGGCCGCGCTCCTCGCGCAGGACGTGGAACAGGCGCGACGACGCGCCCCCGCCGAGGGACTGGTTCGCGACGACCGCGGCCGGGAAACGGGGGCTCTTTCGCGCGATGGCGGGGCGCGCGAAGAGGAGGTTCGTCTGGACGGAGCCCGGACGGTTCACGAGGTGGATCGAGAAACCGGAGACGCGCGGGGGGGGCGGCACCGCGGGGGGCGGCTCGCCGGCCGCCCGCGGCAGGCCGGCGAACGCCCGCTCGGCGGCCGCGAGGAGCGTGTCCGGGTCGGACGAGCCGGAGAGGACGAGCGTGGCGCCCGACAGGGACAGGCGGCGCCGCGCGAACTCCGCGACGTCGTCGCGCGTCAGGGAGAGAAGGCCCTTCTCCGTCGGCGTCACGGTCCCGTACGGGTGACCCGGGTAGAGACGGTCGTAGAGCCGCTCCCGCGCGAGGAAGTCGGGCTCGGAGCGCTGCTCCTGGAGGGTCGCGATGAGCCGGCGGCGGCCCTTCTCGAACTCCTCGACGGGGAACGTGGCCTCCGTCAGGACCTCGGCGAGGAGCGCGAGTCCCGCGTCGAGATCGCTCTCGAGGACGTAGAGGCGCGCGACGGTCGAGTCGCTGCCGGCCGACACCTCCGCGACCGCCGCGAGGTCGTCGAGGGCCTCGGCGAGCTGGCGCGCGCTCTTCGTACGCGTCCCCCCGAGGAACGTGTCCCCGGTGACGTCGGCCGTGCCGTCGCGGCCGGGCGGATCGGCCGCCGACCCCGCTCCCGGGAACAGGACCGCGGCCGCGACCGTGGGCCGCCGCCCCCAGCGCGCCGCGCGCACCGCGAGACCCGACGGGAGGACCGTGCCCTCGAAGCGGGGCAGGGCGAACGGGAGGGGCGCGCCCGGGGCCGGGGGCTCCCGCCGCGACGCGCTCACGCGGCCTCCGCGGGGCGGACGGAGACGACGGACCGGCGCGCGGCGACGAGCCAGCGCTGGATGGCGTCGCGAACGTGCTCGGCCTCGACCGAGAGGACCTCGTCGAGGTCGCGCCGCCAGAGTCCGGGATCGCCGTCGTAGACGCCGTACTCGGAGAGCAGGAAGGCGACCGCCTGCGTCGTCTGCGTCGCGCGGACGGCGCCGGCCGAGATCACGCGCCGCACGCGGTCCATCTCGCGCGGCGTCGGGCCGCCGTCGGCGAGCCGCGCGACGTCCGCGAGGATCTCGGCTTCGAGGCGCTCCGGGGCGACCCCCGGGCGTGCGATCGCGAAGAACCGGAAGAGCGACGGCCCCCGGCGCTCGTCGAGCGAGACCGTGAGCGACAGGGCGAGCTCGTCGTCCTTGACGAGGCGCCGCCAGAGGCGGCCGCTCTCGCCGGCGCCGAGGACCTTTTCCGCGTACGAGAGCGCGAAGAGGTCGGGGTGCCGGCGGTCGGCGATCTTGAAGTTCAGGTGCAGGGCCGGCACGGCGGCGTGCGGATCGGCCACGTCGGCGCGGCGCTCGCCGGAGGGGGGCGGCTCGACGACCGCGAAGGGTCCGGGCCGGCCGCGGGCCGGGATCTCGTCGAAGAACGCGCGTGCGCGCCGGAAGGCCTCGTCGGGCTCGACGTCCCCGACGATCGCGAGAAGCGCGTTCCCCGGGGCGTAGTACGTCTCGTAGAACCGGCGCGCGTCGTCGAGCGACGCGGCCGAGAGGTCGTCCATGGACCCGATGACGGGGTGCTTGTAGGCGAAGGCGTCGTAGGCGAGCGCGTCCGCCGTCTCGAAGGAAGGCGCGTACGGCTGGTTGTCGACCCGCAGCCTCTTCTCCTCCTTGACGGCCTCGCGCTGGTTGTCGAGCTTCTCCCTGCGTGAGGACGAGGGCGCGCATCCGGTCGGCCTCGAGGAAGAGGCCGAGGTCCAGACACTCGGCCGGGAGCGTCTCGTAGTAGTTCGTCCGGTCCTCGGACGTCGTCCCGTTCATCGTGCCGCCCGCGCTCGCGACGAGCCGGAAGTGCTCTCCCTTCCCGACGTTCTCCGAGCCCTCGAACATGAGGTGCTCGAAGAGGTGGGCGAAGCCCGTCTGGCCGGGGATCTCGATGCGGCTCCCGACGTCGTAGGTGACGTCGACCGTCACGAGGGGAATGCCGCGTTGCGGCGACACGACGACGGTCAGGCCGTTCGCGAGGCGTTCGACGACGTACGGGATTTCGAGATCCTGGGGAATTGGCGGCCTCCGGCCCCGCCGCGCGCGGGGCCCCGTAATATACCCGGCTGTCTTGAAAGGTCTCCTTCGCGCCGGCCTCGCGGCCGTCCTCCTCGTTCTCCCGGCGGCCCCGGCCGCCGCCGAGGACCCCCCGAAGGAGGACCCTTCCCTCCCGAAGTTCCGGGTCGAGGCCGTGCTCCACGACTACGAGCCGTTGTCCGACCGCGACGCCCGCGTCGCCGAGCTCTACTGGGCGGGCGCGACGGCGGAATGGACGCGCGGCATCTTCTCCGCTCGCGCCGAGGTGCGGGCCACGGAGGGGACGTTCCGGCCTTTCTTCGCGGGCAGCTTCTGGCTCGAGGAGGGCTGGGCCGGGGTGAAGACGCCGGCCGGCGTCGTGGCCCTCGGCAAGGTGACGCCGCTCGTGGGGCTGGCGGACGAGACGTTCTCGGGGACCCTCTTCTCGTACAACGGGGTCACGCGCAACCCGGGCTGGGGCGCGCGCCTGGACGGCGAGACCCGCTTCGACCTCGATTCGCTCACGTGGACCGCCGCGTGGACGGGGCAGAACGACCACGTCGGATGGGAAGAGGAGGGCCGCGACGTGGAGTCGGACCCGGACCGCCTCCTCCGCGACGGCCTCTCCGTCCGGGGCGGCTACGTCCTGAACCGCGTCCTCTGGTCCGTGCGGCCGGGCGTGTCCGCCGCGACGGCGCGCCTCGTCGCGAAGGACGGCTCGGACGACTTCCGGAGGAACGACCTCTCGGCGGACCTGACGGCGACCTTCGGCCCGCTCGCGCTCTTCGTCGAGGGCTTCTGGCGCTCGGGCCGCCGCTGCGTGCCGGGCGCCCCCTGCCGGTACGGGTACGACGACTCCCGCGCCGCGCTCGCGGGCCTCAAGGCCGAGTTCCCGACGGTGACGTACCGGTACACCTGGTCGCGCTGGCACTACGTGGGGGCCGAGGCGGTCGAGGAGATCCACATGCCGGGAGCCGTCTGGACGCCGCGGAAGGGGATCTCGGCCTCGATCGAGTACAGTGCGAGGCATCTCAGGACGCTCGCCGGGGAGGCGACCGTCAAGGCGTTCCAGCTCGGGCTGGCGGTGTCTTTCTGACCGCGCGCGTCAACCTTCGCCCGGGCTCCGGCGTCCAACACCGTTTGAGGAGTGCATGAAGAAAAGAATCCTGGCCGTCGTCGCGGCCCTCGTCGTGATCGGGGGAGGCGCGTGGCTCGTCCTTTCCCGCAAGGGCTCGGCGGAGCCGAAGTACCGCAAGGCGACCCTCGAGAAAGGCGACGTCGTCGCGACCGTGACGGCCACCGGGACGCTCTCGGCCGTCACCACCGTGAGCGTCGGCAGTCAGGTGTCGGGAATCATCGCGAAGCTCCACGTCGACTTCAACTCGGTGGTCAAGAAGGGCCAGCCCCTCGCCGAGCTCGACCCGACTCCCGTTCCTGCAGACGATCGAGCAGACGAAGGCGAACCTCGAGAAGGCGAAGGTCCAGCTCCGGAACGACGAGATCGGCCTCACGCGGGCGAAGAGGCTCTTCGCCGACCAGCTCATCGCGCAGTCGGACCTCGACGCGGCGCAGACGATGCGCGACGCGGACGTCGCGACCGTGGCGCAGGTCTCGGCCCAGCTCAAGCAGAACGAGACGAACCTCTCGTACACGCGCATCGTCTCGCCGATCGACGGGGTCGTCGTGAGCCGCAGCTACGACGTCGGCCAGACCGTCGCGGCGTCGTTCCAGGCTCCGACGCTCTTCATGATCGCGCAGGACCTCACGAAGATGCAGGTCCTCACGAACATCGACGAGGCCGACGTCGGCCGCATCCGCGTGGGCCAGGTCGCGACCTTCACGGTCGACGCGTATCCCGACCAGACGTTCAAGGGCTCCGTCTCCCAGATCCGGCTCTCGCCCCAGACCGTCCAGAACGTCGTGACGTATCCCGTCATGCTCGACGTGCCGAACCAGGACCTGAAGCTCAAGCCCGGGATGACCGCGAACGTGCTCGTCCCCGTGGACGAGCGGAAGCGACGTGCTGCGCGTCCCGAACGCGGCGCTCCGCTTCCGGCCGGACCCGGCCGACGTCGTGGCGCCCGCGAAGACGAACGGCGAGAAGGGCGGCGCGTCCACCGCGACGGCCGCGGCTCCCGGCCCGGCGACCGCGGGCACCGCGCCACGGACGGGCCCCCCGGGGACGCACGGCGGCCCGGGCGCGCGCGGCGGCGCCGGCCGGGCGGCGCGCTCCGCGGGTTCGCGCGGGACTCTCTACGTCGAGGTCCCGGACGCGAAGGGAAAGCTCAAGGCCGTCACGGTCAGGACGCTCATCACGGACGGGAACATGACGGCCATCGAGAGCCGCGACCTCAAGGAGGGCGACGAGATCATCGTCGGCCTCGCCACGGCGCGGGCGAGCGGTCCGGCCGCCGGCGGGCCCGGCGGCGGGCGGCGACCCTTCTGAGCGGGCGGGGAGACGTGGCGCAGCCCGTCATCGCGATCGAGAACCTCACGCGCGTCTACACGATGGGCGAGACCGAGGTGCGCGCCCTCGACGGGGTCACGATCGCCGTGCAGCCAGGGGAGTTTCTCGCTGTCATGGGGCCGTCCGGCTCGGGAAAGTCGACGTTCATGAACATCGTCGGCTGCCTCGACCGGCCGACCGCGGGCCGTTACGTCCTCGAGGGGGTCGACGTCTCCTCCCTCGGGCGCGACGCGCGCGCCGAGATCCGGAACGACAAGATCGGGTTCGTCTTCCAGAACTTCAACCTCCTCTCGCGCACGTCGGCGCTCGAGAACGTCGAGCTCCCGCTCCTCTACTCGAAGAAGTCGAAGCTCACCGACGAGGAGGCCCGCGCCCGCGCGATGCGGTGCCTCGAGCGCGTCGGCCTGAAGGACCGGTGGGACCACACGTCGGCCCAGCTCTCGGGCGGCCAGCAGCAGCGCGTCGCGATCGCGCGGAGCCTCGTGAACGAGCCCGCGATCCTGCTCGCGGACGAGCCGACGGGCAACCTCGACTCGAAGACGTCCGAGGAGGTGATGGCGATCTTCCAGGCGCTGAACGACGAGGGCAAGACGGTCGTCCTCATCACGCACGAGCCGGACATCGCGCAGTTCGCGCGGCGCATCGTCACGTTCCGCGACGGACGGGTGCTGAGCGACGTGGCGGTGACGGACCGCAGGCGCGCGGTCGCCGCCGGAGCGAAACCCGCATGACGAAGTCCGGCAGCATCCTGAAGGTCGCGTTCCGGGCGCTCGGGCGCAACAAGCTGCGGTCGCTCCTCACGGCCCTCGGGATCATCATCGGCGTCGCGTGCGTCATCGCGACGATCGGCATCGGGGAGGGCGCGCGGCTCCAGACCGAGAACCAGCTCAAGTCGCTCGGGACGAACTTCCTCATGATCTTCCCGGGCACGACGACGTCCTCGGGCGCGCGCGCGGGATGGGGGAGCAACTCGAAGCTCTCGTCGGAGGACGTGGACGCGATCCGCCGCGAGGTCGCGAGCGTCGCCTACGTCTCCTCGACGATCCGGACGGTCGCGCAGGTCATCTACGGCAACCAGAACTGGTCGACGGCCATCCAGGGCGGCGAGGTGGACTGGCCCCTCATCCGCTCGTGGAACGTCGCGGCGGGGCAGTTCTTCACGGACCAGGACAACCGCACCGCGTCGAAGGTCTGCGTCCTCGGCCGGACGGTGGCGACGAACCTCTTCGGGAACGAGGACCCGGTCGGCAAGACGATCCGGATCAAGAACATCCCGTTCCGCGTCGTGGGCGTCCTGGAGGCCAAGGGCGGATCGATGATGGGCCAGGACCAGGACGACATCGTCATCGCGCCGTACGAGACCGTCCGCAAGAAGCTCATGGGGACGACGGCGGTGGGCGCGATCCTCGCCTCGGCCGCGTCGAACGAGCAGGTCACGGCGGCCCAGGACGAGGTCACGGCCCTCCTGAGGCAGCGCCACCGGATCAACAAGGGCGCCGGCCAGGAGGACGACTTCATGATCCGCTCGCAGACCGAGATGCTCGCCCAGGCCGAGGCGCAGAGCCGCACGATGTCGACCCTCCTCTGGTCGATCGCGGGCGTCTCGCTCCTCGTCGGCGGGATCGGGATCATGAACATCATGCTCGTCTCGGTCACGGAGCGGACCCGCGAGATCGGCGTGAGGATGGCGATCGGGGCCAAGGGCGGCGACATCCGCGCGCAGTTCCTCGTGGAGGCGGTCGCGCTCGCGCTCGCGGGCGGCTCCGTCGGGATCGCGCTCGGCCTCGGGATCCAGCGGTTCGTCGCGCGGATCGCCGGCTGGCCGGTCGCGCTCGAGCCGACGGCGATCGGCCTCGCGTTCGCGTTCTCGGCCGTCGTCGGGGTCACGTTCGGCTTCTACCCGGCCCTGAAGGCGAGCCGCCTCGACCCGATCGAGGCCCTCCGCTACGAGTAGCGTTAACCTCTCCGGGTGAGTTCCGCGACGCCGGGGATCGAGGATTCGGGTGCGGCGCCCGGCCGCGAGGAGCCTCCCGCCCGGCCGCGGGACGCATGGAATCCGCGCCGCTCCCTCGGGGCGCGCCTCGTGCTCTACCTCGTCCCCGTCGCGGTCGTCCCCGCGCTCCTCTACTGGCTGGCCGTCGACCGCGAGCACGAACGGAACGAGCAGCATCTCCTCGAGACGCTGCTCGCGGACGCCCATCGCCACGAGGCGCAGGCGCTCCGCGAGGAGGCGGACGACGCGGCCCTGTCGATCGGGGACGCGGCGCAGAAGCTCGTGACGATCGTGCGCCAGGCGGCCGTCGAGACGGCGCGCGCCCTCGAGGCGGGTCCGGATCCCGATCGGCCGGCCGAGGCGCTCGTCGACGAGCCGGGGGGACCGCTGCGGTCGGCGCGCTCCGGCGTCAGCGTCGCGATGGTGAGCCGGCGCACGGGGCTCACGGCCGAGGCGAAACGCGACCTCGGCGCGACGCGGCGCCTCGAGGCGCCGTTCGTGGCGTTCGGCCTCGGGCCGGTCGACGTGTCGGCGATCGCGGTCCGTACGGCCTCGGGCGTCCTGCGCGCGGTCCCGGGCCGCCCGCTCCGGGCGGGCGGAGCGAACGTCGTGGGGCCCGACTTCGAGTTCCCGTCGGCCGACACGCGGTCCCTCGCGGAGTCGCCCGCGCCCGACGGCCCCGCCCCGGTCGTCTGGTCGGCCGTCTACGAAGACCTCTTCTCGCATTCGGGGCGGATCGTGACCGCGATGACGATCGTCCGCGGCGGCGACGGACGCCCGATCGCCGAGGTCGGCGTGGACTGGACGTTCGCGCGCCTGTTCGAGGGACCGCCCGATCCCGCGCGGCCGAACGACGTCGAGATCCTGCTGTCGGCCGAGGGCGCGGTGCTGCTCGCGGCCCCGCCGCGCCGCCTGCCGGACGCGGACCTTCGCGCCCTCGCGGCCGCGATCGTGGGGAAGGGCGAGGGCGAGCTCGAGACGGAGCTCGGGGGCCGCCGCTTCCTCGTCGCGGCGCGGCGCGTCCCGCCGCTCTCCTGGATCTACGCGAAGGTCTCGCCGCGCGCCGCGCTCGAGAGGAAGGTCCGCGCCGAGCTCGATCCGATCTTCACGGCGGGTCGGACCCGCCGCGCCGAGCTGCGCCTGCTCTACCTCGCCGTCATCCTGGCGCTCGCGGCGGCGCTCGTCGCCGTGACGGGCCGGGCCCTCGCGCCCGTGCGCCGCGTCGCGCGCGCCGCCGACGCGCTCGCCGCCGGAAGGCCGATGGGCGACGTCCCCGGCGTCGACCGCGCGGACGAGGTCGGCCGGCTCTTCCGCGCCATGCGGAACGTCGAGCGCCGCGTGCGCTGGCGGATGGCCTCGATGGAGGGCGTCCACCGGCTCGCGCAGACGGCCGCGCTCATGACGCGCCCCGACGAGACGCTCGCCCAGCTCACGCGCCAGATCGCGCAGCTCGTGGGTGCCACGAAGGCCTGGCTCTGCCTGTGGGAGCCGGAGACGCGCTCGCTCGTCATGATGCCGCCCGGCTACGGGATCCCGGACGAGGCACTCCGCGGCGTGAGGATCGGCCTCGAGGAGAAGAGCCTCTCGATGTTCGTGTACCGGACGGGAGAGACCGCGCTGCGGAACGACACGAGCGATCCGCGCCTGTCGGCGCCGCTCGTGGGTCGCCTCGGCGTCCGCCAGAACCTCGTCCTCGCGCCCCTCCAGGCCGAGGTCGGAATCCTCGGCGTCCTCGGCGTCGCGGACAAGCCGGGCGGCTTCGACGCCGAGGACCAGGCGGCCATCGACGGCTACGCGGGCCAGGCCGCGCTCCTCCTGCGCAACGCGCGCCTCTACGAGGAGCTCCAGAGGAGCTACGAGCGACTGCGCGACGCCCAGCGCAACCGCGACTACTTCCTGCAGAACGTGAACCACGAGCTCCGGACGCCGCTCACGGCCATCCTCGGCTGGAGCGAGGTCCTCGCCGAGGACCGCCCGGACAAGGAGACCGTGAAGATCGCGGTCGACCAGATCAACCGGTCCGCCCAGTTCCTCCTCGCGCTCATCTCGGACCTCCTCGACCTCTCGCGCTTCGAGGAGGGCCGTACGCGCCTCGAGCCCGAGGAGGTCGACCTCGGGCCCCTCGTGGCGGGAGCGGTCGAGCCGGTCTCCGTCATGGCGGAGGCCAAGGGAATCGCGATGACGGTCGCGACGCCCGGGACGCGGACACCCGTCCGCCTCGACCCGATGCGGATGCGGCAGGTTCTCTGGAATCTCGTCCACAACGCGGTGAAGTTCACGCCACGGGGCGGGCGCATCCGGGTCGAGGCGGGAGCCGACGACGCCGGTGTCGTCTTCTCGGTCGTGGACAACGGGGTGGGCGTCGACGCGAAGGACCTCCCGTTCATCTTCGAGAGGTTCCGGCAGGTGGACGGCTCGGCGACCCGCGCCTACCGGGGCATGGGGATCGGCCTCGCGCTCGCGAAGGCCTACGTCGAGCTCCACGGCGGCACGATCGCGGTGGAGAGCCAGCCGGGGAAGGGCACGGCGTTCCACGTGCGGATCCCCCGGACCGCGTCCACGGGGAATTCGGGCCCCCTGACTCCGCCGGCCGCGTGAGGCGAGGCCCCGTGAGGGGGAGCGAGACGCGTTCTCGCATCTCCTGTCAGGGGCCGTGCCGGGCCGCCCACGGAGGCCCCATGCGAAACCCCTCTTCGATCGCGGCGCTCCTGGCCGTCGTCCTCTGCGGCCCGGTCGCCGCGGATCCGAACACCGCCTCGACCTGGACCATCCCCGGCACCGTCAACGCCGGGGGACTGAACAACACGCGGTTCGTGTCGGACCTCGCCGTGACGAATCCGGGGACCGTTCCCGTCCAGGCGACGATCTCGTTCATTCCCGCGGGTGGCACGACGCCGAAGCAGGTCACGCTGACGGCAGGGCAGACGGTCGCCTATCGCAACGTCCTCGACAGCCTCTGGGGCGTGCAGGGGGCCGGCGCGACACAAGTCGCGTCCGAGTCGCCGCTCCTCATCCGCGCCCGCACCTACAACGTCTCTCAAACCGGGACGTACGGCGTCGCCCTGCCGGTCTTCGCGGAGGACCGTCTGCTTACTCCCGGCAAGACGGCCGACAGTCTCTGGATCAGCCAATCGGCGGACGGGAGCTCCGGTTATCGCACGAACGTCGCCGTCGTCTTCCCCGACGCCGGCGGAGGCGCCGCGAGGGTGACGATCTACGACGCGGACGGCAACGAGGCCGGCTCGCAGGATTTCAGCCTCGACTCGGCCGGATTCCAGCAGTTCGGAGCGGGCGGCTTCGCGGGGGCGATCCCGGTTGCGCGGGCCCAGGTGAGGGTAACCCGCGGGCGGGCCGCGGGTTACTCGGTCGTCGTAGACAACGTCACGGGAGACAGCTCGCTCTTCACCTTCGAGGACCTTCCCGCGGGCTATCAGGACGTCGTCACGAACGGCGTGGCGCGCGCGAACGGCCGGAACAACACGTTCTTCCGGACGGACGGGCGCTTTTACAACCCGACGGACGAGGCGGCCACGGTGAAGGTCTCCTTCCACGCCGCCGGCTCCTCGAACTCCAGCCCGGCCTCCGGCTCCTTCACCGTCGGCGCCGGACGGATCCTCGACGTCGTTGACCTGCTCGGCGCCCTCCTGCAGCTCCCGGTGGGCTCGGCGGGCGCGCTGCGTTTCGAGACCGACGCGCCGCTCGCGATCCTCTGCCGTACGAGCAACGTCGACCCCCTGGGCGTCAGGCCGGGCACGTTCGGAGCGCAGCAGAGGCCCACCCCGCTCCTGTCCTTCATCATGTCCGCGGACGCGGGGGCGGTGGTCACGGGAATCCGCCAGAACGCGGCGTTCCGGACGAACGTCGGTTTCGCGGCCGGCGCGGACGGGGCGAACTACGCGCTCACGTTGAAGAGCGCGGCGGGTGCGACGGTCGCGACGGGCACCGGCTCGCTCGGGGCGTTCGGCTGGGCGCAGCCGAACGTCCAGGACCTCTTTCCAAACGTCACGGTCCCGGACGACGCGACGCTCCTGGTGAGGGTGACCTCGGGGAGCGTCGATGTCTTCGATTCCTCGATCGACAACGCTTCCGGTGACCCGGTCGTCACACCGATCATGCCGCTCCCCGTGAACATCCCGTCGTCGACGTCGATCGGGCCGCAGGGAGGAGCCGTGAGGTCGGACGACGGCCGGATCACTCTCAAGGTGCCGGCGGGCGCCCTCGCCGCGTCGATGACGGTGGCGCTCACGCCGGAGGATTCCGGAATGGCGGGCGCTCTCGGCCCGGCATATGCCTTGACGCCGGCCACGCTGCCGCTCGGGAAGCCCGCTCTTCTCGTTTTCCGCGCGGCGGGCGGCCCCGCGCCGCCGATGGGTCTCGTGACCGTGAGTCTCGCGGTGAAGACGGACTCCGGCGCGTTCGTCGCGACAGGCGGGCGTGTCGATCCGGCAGCCGGAACGCTCACCGTGACGATTTCCCCAACGAGCCCTTCGGGCGCGCTGGCGCGGAAGGCGGGGGGCCGCGACTCCTTGAAATCGGGACAAACGATCTACGTGCCTCTTTCCAACATGGCCTTCGTCCCAGAAACCCCAACTGTTCTGACGGACGGCCGGGCGCAGATCACGCTCATTCTCAAGTTCCCTCCGTCGGCCGGAGGTGCGACGCCCGACTTCAAAATCTTCCCTTTGCCCGGCGACGAACAGGCCACGATCACCTGGAGGCGGCCGGCTCTCGGACGGATCGACGTGACGACGGGTCCGAAGGTGACGTACACCGCGCCACACCGCATTGAAGGGGTCTTGTTCGGTTATGGATGGAACTTTACGGACATGCCCGTGACGATCCGAAATAGCCGGCTCGGCTCTGCCGTCTTGCGAATCGATCTGAACGTGCGTGTTGTCATCATCCGAAGAGACTGGAAGATTGAATCGGAGCTCGTGATCGTGTCGACGTGCGACAACGGCCTCGACTATCAGCTGAACTGGACCTCGAAGGAGACCACTCCGTTCACGATCGCGGACGACGGTCAGATCGAAAGATCAGGGGTGCAGGTCGCCTCGGGGACGGCGCCGAAGTGGGGGCATTGCTCGAATTGCAGTGGCATCATCGGGGCGGGCGCGGACGAGTTCTCCCAGGTTGCAACGAAATTCCTCTCCGCCTCCTTCGACTTCGATACGCATGTCATCGACATCTTCGCTCAGTCGGACTACACGCGGGCCGGCGCGACGCTCACGGGGTGCCAGATGGATGGTGGCGTGGTCTTTTCGCAGGTGATCGACGGGCAGCTCGGCCACGCCTTCATAGAGGACCCGTGCGAGGTTGTGACGACGCCGGAGAGTCAGTGGTTCCAGCTCGGTGGCGGGAGTGGGGGCAAGACGGCCACGTACCGCTATCGCTTCGTTTCCGTGGACGTGCCCTGATAACGGCGGGACGAGGGCATCGGCCCGGGACCGCACTTCAACGGGCCGGCGGGGCAGCATGCGCGCGGTGCGCCTCCGCCGCCTTCCGGTTCCCGAGGGCGGCTTCGATCTCGGCGAGGCGACCGTGCGCCCGCGCGACGCCGCTCCTGGCCCACGCGTTCGCGGGGTCGGCGGCCGCGACCGCCTCGCGCAGGGCCAGGGCGCGCTCGTAGAGAGCGCGGCTCGCCGCGAGATCGCCCTCGTCGAAGCGCAGGGCGCCGAGAGAGCCGAGGCTGAAGGAGAGGTCCATGCGGGCCAGGGCCGAGGCGGGATCCGCCTTCACCCGCGCCTCGTCGAGCGCGATGGCCTCGTCGAAGAGCGGACGGGCCTCGGGCAGGCGGGAGGTCAGGTGAAGGAGGCCTCCGAGCGTCTTGTCCGAGAGCGCGAGGTTGCGGCGGTCGTCGTCGGTCGCGTCGGGAGCCCGGACGACGTCCTGAAAGAGCTTCCGTTCCTTCTCGCGGAACGCGATCGCTTCCGGCCAGGCCTTCCGGTACGAGTGGAAGTCCGCGAGCGCGCTGCAGCTCCGCGCGAGCGCGCGCCGCGCGTCGGGCGACGACGGGTTGCGGGCGAAGATCGCCTCGCGGATCGCGAGGGCGCGGGTGTGCATCTCGAGGGCCCGCGGATCCCGGGGGCCGAGGAGACCGGCCGCTTCGTGGAGCTCGGCGGCGAGAGCGTCCCGGTCCGCGTCGGCGGACGCCGGGCCCTCGGCGAGCGGTTCGAGGAGCCGGATGGCCGCGCGGTGGCTCCGGAGCGCGGCGGCCCGGTTGCCGAGCGTCGCGTTGTTTCCCCCCTGGACGAGCCCGAGGCGCGCGTAGCCGGCGGCGACGTCGCGGGCGAGCGCCGGGTCGCTGCCGGCATCGGCGGCGAGGGAGTCGAGATAGCGCAGGGCGGTCGAGACGAGCGTCGCCCGCGCCTTCGTCGAGCCGGGCAGCGTCGCGATCTCGTCGTGGAGCTCGAAGAGGACGGTCTTCGCGAGGGAGCGGACCTCCTCGAAGCGCTTGTGCGCGACCGCTTCGCTCGCCCGCGCGCGGCCCGCCTGCCAGAGGGCGAGTCCCGTGCCGGCCGCGAGCGAAAGGAACGCCGCCGCGGCCGCGGCGGCCGCGAAGCGGTGGCGGCGCAGGAACTTCCCGGCGCGGTACGAGAGGGAGTCCCCGCGCGCCAGGACCGGGCGCCCGTCGAGGTGACGCCTCAGGTCCTCGGCGAACTCCTGCACGGTCGGGTAGCGCCTGTCCGGCTCCTTCGCGAGCGCCTTGCGGAGGACCGTGTCGAGGTCGGCGCCGAGGACCGGCTCCGTGGTGGGCGGGGCCTGATCCACGACCGCGCGCTCGAGCTCGACGCCGGAGTGCGTCTTCGTCCGGTAGGGAAGGCTGCCCGTGAGCAGGCGGTAGAGGACGACGCCGAGCGAGTAGACGTCCGAGGCCGTCGTGATCCTCTCGCCGCGCACCTGCTCCGGGCTCGCGTACTCGGGCGTCAGGAGGCGGTGGACGGTGGCCGTGCGCTCGTCGGACGGCACGTCGAGAAGCTTCGCGAGGCCGAAGTCGAGGAGCTTGGGCGTCCCGTCGCGCGAGACGAGGATGTTGCCCGGCTTGAGGTCCCGGTGGACGACGAGGTGCTGGTGCGCGAACTGCACGGCGTCGCAGACCTGGAGGAACAGGCGAAGGCGGGCTTCGCGCGGGAGAGCGCGGTGATCCGCCCACTCGAGGAGGTGCTCGCCCTCGACGAGCTCCATCGCGAACCACGGGAGACCGTCCGGCGTCGTGCCGCCGTCGTAGAGCCGCGCGATGTTCGGGTGCTCGAGGCTCGAGAGGATGCGGCGCTCCGTGTGGAAGCGCTCGCGGAAGAGGCGCGGACCCGAGCTCGCTCTCGGACCACCTTCACGGCCACCCGCCTCTCGAGCCCGGCGTCCCTCAGGACCCCGAGGTAGACGGCGCCCATCCCGCCGCGCCCGAGGTCGCCGAGGATCTCGTACGGGCCGATCCGGGCGGGGACGGGCGGTCCCGGCGCGGCCGGGGGCCCGTCGGCCAGGCGGAGAGCTTCGGCCCGCACGACGCCGTCGAGGCCGGGACTCGCGGCCGCCGCGAGGAGAGACTCCACCTCGCGGCGCAGCTCCGCGTCCGTCCCGCACGCCGCGGAGAGGAACGGCCCGCGCTCCGGCCCGGCCCTCTCGAGGGCCTCGAGGTAGACATCCTTCGCGCGCCGGAACAGTTCCGGCGTCACGGGCGGCCCGCCATCTCGCGCTGGAGCCACGCCTCGGCGTGCTTCCACTCCCGGCTCACGGTGGCATGCGAGATCGCGAGCACCTCGGCCGACTCCTCGATCGTGAGGCCCGCGAACAGGCGGAGCTCCACGAGCCGGGACTGGCGCTCGTCGAGGCCCGCCAGCTTCGAGAGCGCCCGGTCGAGGTCGAGAAGGTCGAGGTTCTGCGGCGGCGTCGTCGCCCCTCCGGCGTCCTCGAGCGCGACGAGGACCTGTCCCTCGCCGCGCTTGGCGGTGTTCCGGGCACGGGCGTGGTCCACGAGCACCTGCCGCATGGCCCGCGCCGCGACCCCGAAGAAGTGGGCGCGGTCCTTCCACGCGATCGCCTCGCCTCCGACGAGCTTCAGGTAGGCCTCGTGGACGAGCGCGGTGGGCTGCAGCGTGTGGCCGGCGCGCTCGCTCCTGAGGTACGCCCCGGCCCGGCGGCGGAGCTCGTCGTAGACGAGGGGCAGGAGCTTTTCGAGCGCGTTCCGGTCCCCGGCGCTCCACTCCCGGAGGAGGCGCGTGACCTCTCCGGCCGGGGCGACGTTCGGGTCCTCGTCCATGTGGGGAAGTGAGAACCGATTCTCGCATTTCTCACGGGGGGCGAGCCGCCGCCCCTGGAGGTCCTGAATGCGGAAACCGCTCGGCCTTGCCGCCGGTCTGGCTCTCGCCCTGGGTTCGGGCCGCCTCACGGCCTCGACCTGGACGGTCCCCGGCACCGTCAACACGTCCGGCCTGAACGGGACGAGGTTCGTGTCCGACCTCGCGATCACGAACCCGGGGACGGATCCGGCCTTCGCGATCCTCACGCTGGTCCCGGCCGGCGGGACCGCCCAGTCGCTCCAGTATCTGGCGCCGGGCCAGACGCTCGTCTTCCGCAACGCCCTCCAGCAGCTCTGGGGAGCCTCGGGCGCCGCCGCGACGGTCGTGGACTCGCCTTCTCCGCTCCTGATCCGGGCGCGGACGTACAACGCGGCGGCGTCGGGGACGTACGGCGTGGCGCTTCCCGTCGTCGCGGACGACCGCTTCCTGTCCCCGGGCGATTCGGCCGACAGCCTCTGGATCGCCCAGTCGGCGGACGGCTCCGCCGGCTACCGGACGAACGTCGCCGTCGTCTTCCCGGACGCCGAGGGCGGAGACGCGACCGTGACCGTCTACGACGCGGCCGGAGCCGTCTCGGGCTCGCAGGCCTTCTCTCTCGCGTCGGCAGGCTTCCAGCAGTTCGCGGTGGGCGCCTTCGCGGGCTCCGTCGCGGTCGGACGCGCGCGGATCGACGTGACGCGCGGACGCGCGACGGCGTACGCGGTCGTCGTCGACAACGTGACGGGAGACTCGTCCCTCTTCACGTTCGAAAGCCTGCCCGCGGGTCCGCAGGACGTCCTCGTGAACGGCGTCGCGCGCGCCGGCGGACGGAACAACACGTTCTTCCGGACCGACGCGCGGATCTACAACCCCGGGACGACGGCCGCGACGATCTCGGTCGCGTATCACGCGAACCAGAACGCGAACCCGAATCCCCCCTCCGCAACCTTCGACGTGCCCGCCGGAGGGATCCGCGACGTCGTCGACGTTCTCGCGTCCCTCCTCTCGCTGCCCGTGGGCTCGGCCGGCGCGCTGCGCTTCACGTCGGATTCGCCCGTCGCGATCCTCTGCCGCACGAGCAATGTGGATCCGAGCGGCGCGAATCCCGGCACGTACGGCGCCCAGCAGCGGCCCGTGCCGATCCTCTCGTTCCTCTCGTCGGCCGACGCCGGCGCCGTCGTGACGGGGATCCGGCAGGGGACGGACTTCCGGACGAACGTCGGATTCGCCGCCGGAGCCGAAGGCGCGAGCTGGACGGTCACCCTCACGAGCGCCCAGGGTCTGCCCGCCGGGACGGCTTCGGGATCGCTCGGCTCCTGGGGTTGGACGCAGCCTAATGTGCAGGACCTGTTCGGCGGCGTGACGGTTCCCGCGGACGCGACGCTCCAGGTGAAGGTGACGTCCGGGAGTCTCGACGTCTTCGATTCCTCGATCGACAACGCCTCGGGCGATCCCGTCGTGACGCCGATCATGCCGTTGCCCGTCGCGATCCCGTCGTCGGCCACGATCGGGCCGGCGGGAGGGTCGGTCCGGTCCGACGACGGGCGGCTGACGCTGAAGATCCCGGCGGGGGCTCTCGCGGCCCCCGCGAGCTTCGGCATCGTGCCCACGGCGGACGCGGGGCCCAACGCGATCGGGACGGCGTACGCGATTGCGCCGTGGGACCTGGCGCTCGCGAAGTCCGCGCTCCTCGTCTTCGACTACGGACAGGACGACGTCGTGGCGGACGACGCGCAATGGCTGATCCCGGGGTTCCTGGGCTCGGACGGACAGTGGTACTCGGTCGCGAGCTGGGTCATCGATTCGTCCTCCCGCCAGGTGACGACGTCCCTCGCGGCTCTCTCGTCGCCCCATGCCTCGGTCCCGCCTGCGCAGCTCGCTGGCCGGCGGCCGGGCCGTCGTCCAGATGCTCTCCGCGGGCACGCTCATCGGCCCCTACGTCGTCTCACCAGCTGATTCCCCGCGCCTCTACAAGGTCGGCTACATCCGAGGCGCGTCCCCGGGCCGCGGATCCTCGGCTCCGATCCAGTCCGCGCTCCTGACGGACTACTCGATCTACTGGTACGTGGACGAGATCATTCACGGGAACTCGACGATCGGGAACATCGACGAGGCGGGGACGCCGGGCCAGGCTTTCTACCGGCCCCCCGCCTGCCCGCAGCCCGCCCTCCTCAAGGCGGCGCTCGTGAAGGTCGGGGAGGCGTCTGCCGTCGTCCACAAGAACATCGTCGTCTTCCCGAAGGACTGGGACCTCACGCTCACGGAGAACCGGAAAATCTCCTGCGTCGTCGGGAGCAACGGGCACACGGCAAGCTACTCCGTCTCGGGCGTTGCCAAGCAACACTTCGTCGTCGACGACGACGGGATCTTCCACGAGAAGGAGCTGGAGATCACTCAGCCGAACTACGACTTCCACCCCGTCGGCTGCGGGATCTACGACGGCTGTTCGATGACCGCGAATGACGCCCCGTCCGGTCTCTCGATCAGCAAGGTGACGGGACGGATCTTCGACCGACGCATGCTCGAGCCCGGTCGTGACCTACTACAAGATCGGTGAGCCCCCGATCCACGTCTCACTGCAACACGAACCCGCCGTTCGACGCGGACTTCACAGGCCGTCCTCGGCCAGAAGGAGACGACGTACTCCACATCGACGGCGAAAGGGGAGGACTCAAACGGTGGACGCGAGCAGCGCCGGCATCGACCACACTTCCTCTGGTCGTTCAAGCCGCGGGACGCGGGGAGCTGTCCGTGACGCCTCCGGCTGCGCGGACGCCGGAAGAGTCTCAACCGCGTCTTCGGCCGTGACGTAGAATCCGGCTCGTGACGCTTTTCACAAGCGTCTCGGAGAGCCGATGAAGATCACGGGTCCCAGTCTCCCGGTCGCGCCGGGGAAGATCGCCCCGCCGCTCGCGCCGGGCGTCCCCTCGACGGGCGGCGCCGATTTCCTCACCACGAAGCTCGACCTCGGTCGTGCAATGGGCCCAGTCGAACTCGCTCTGGCCGATGCCGTTCGGCACGGCGTGCTGCGCGATCGAGTTCATGTCCGTCGTCTCGTCGCACTACGACCTGTCGCGCTTCGGCGCCGAGGTCGTGCGCTTCTCGCCGCGCCAGTCGGACCTCCTGATCGTCGCGGGCACCGTCGTCGACAAGCTCGCGCCGGTCCTCAAGAAGATCTACGACCAGATGGCCGAGCCGAAGTGGGTCATCTCGATGGGCGTCTGCGCGTGCACGGGCGGCTTCTACCGCGCGTACCACGTCGTGCAGGGCGTCGACGAGATCGTCCCGGTGGACGTCTACGTCGCGGGCTGCCCGCCCACGCCGGAGAACCTCATCTTCGGGATCATGACGCTCCAGAAGAAGATCCAGTCCGGCGAGCTCGCGCGGCACCGCGAGGCCAAGACGTTCGTCCCGATCCGCGTCGGCGAGGATCCCGTGACCGCGATCCCCGCCTACTCGAACGCGGTCATGGCGAACCTGCCCGGCCGCCACGCGCTGCCGGAGATGCCCGCGAACGCGGAGACCGAGGCGACGCCGGAGGGCGGCCGCGAGGTGGACGCCGGGAATCGCCGCGGCGCGCGGACGGGAGAACCCGTGAGCGCGACCGTCGCGCCCCCGAAGGGCCTCGACTTCCTGCCCGTCCTCGAGAGGAAGCTCGGCGGCAAGGTGACGGCCGAGGAGCGGCCCGCCGCCGACGTCCCGACGCTCGTGACCGACGCCGCGACGCTCCACGAGACGGCGCGCTTCCTGCGCGACGACCCCGCGGCCGCGTACGACCTCTACCTCGACCTCGCGTCCGTCGACCTCTCGAAGCTGCCGGGCGCGCAGGCGCCGAAGGCGGGCGAGCGCTTCCAGTCGAACGTGATCCTCTACTCGACGAAACGGAACGCGCACCTCAGGCTGCGCGTGAACCTGCCGGAGAAGGGCCCGTCCCTCCCGACGCTCACCGACGTCTGGCCCGCGGCGAACTGGTTCGAGCGCGAGGCCTGGGACCTCATGGGGATCCGCTTCGAGGGCCACCCGAACCTCCAGCGCCTCCTGACGCACAACGGGTTCGTCGGGCCACGCGCTCCGCAAGGACTACGACGCGAAGCAGCGCTGGCTCTGCACGGAGGAGGATCTCCTCCAGACGGAGCTCGCCGCGCAGACGGACGAGCCGTCGGACATGTTCGAGACGACGACGCTGAACTTCGGGCCGTCGCAGCCGGCGACCCACGGGACGCTGCGCATCGTCATGCGGCTCGACGGCGAGACGATCGTCGGGGCCGAGAGCGAGTGCGGGTACCTGCACCGGTGCTTCGAGAAGATGTCCGAGACGCACACGTACTCGCAGGTGTTCCCGTACACGGACCGCCTGAACTACTGCTCGCCGATGCTGAACAACAACGGCTACGCGCGGGCCATCGAGTCCATGCTCGGCGTCACGCCGCCGCCGCGCGCGCTCGCCGTGCGCACGATCCTCGGCGAGTTCAGCCGCGTCATGGACCACCTCGTGTGCCTCGCCGCGAACCTCGTCGACATCGGCGGCCTCACGAACTTCTGGTACGCGTACCAGCCCCGCGAGGAGATCTACGGCCTCCTCGAGGCCTGCAGCGGCGCGCGCCTGACGGTCTCCTACGGGCGCGTCGGCGGCCTCGCGAACGACGTCCCCGAGAACTTCGTCCCGTGGTCCCGCGAGATCATCAAGGGCACGCGCGAGCGGATCGCCGACGTCGAGACGCTCGTCACGCGCAACAAGATCGTCTGGAACCGCCTGCGCGACACGGGCGTCGTCACGAAGGAGCAGGCGCTCGCGTGGGGCTGGACGGGGCCGTGCCTGAGGGCCTCGGGCGTGCCGTTCGACCTGCGCAAGGACCAGCCGTACGAGTGGTACGGCGAGGTCGACTTCGACGTGCCGATCATGACGGAGGGCGACAACTACGCCCGCTACCTCGTGCGCGTCGAGGAGATGAAGCAGTCGCTGCGCATCATCGAGCAGATCCTCGACAGGCTCCCCGGCGGGCCCGTCCGCTCGGACGACTACCGCGTGATCCTCCCGCCGAAGGAGATGGTCTACAACGAGATGGAGGCCCTCATCTACCACTTCAAGCTCGTCTTCGAAGGGGTGAAGGTGCCGCCGGGCGAGATCTACTCCGCGACGGAGGGCGCGAACGGCGAGCTCGGCTTCTCCGTCGTCTCGGACGGGAGCGGCTTCCCGTACCGCCTCAAGGTGCGGCCGCCGTGCTTCCCGCTCTTCGCGTCGTTCGAGAAGATCATCAAGGGGCACCCCGTGGCCGACGCCGTCGCGACGCTGGGCCTCCTCAACGTCATCGCCGGGGAGCTGGATCGCTGATGGCCGCCAAAGTCGTCACCCTCAAGGTACCTCCGACCACCGCGCGCCGAGTACATCTACCTCGTCGAGATCGCCAAGGGCCTCGCCCGCACGCTCGGCCACTTCCTGAAGAACCTGACGAACATGAAGGGGCTCCCCACGATCCAGTACCCGGAGATGCTCCGGAAGTACTCGGCGCGCTTCCGCGGCCGGCACATCCTGAAGACGCGCGAGGACGGCACGCTGAAGTGCGTCGCGTGCTACATGTGCGAGACGGCCTGCCCGGCCGACTGCATCCACATCGAGGCGGGGGAGCACCCGGTCCTCGCGTACGAGAAGTACCCGACCGTCTTCGAGATCGACCTCCTGCGCTGCGTCTACTGCGGCTACTGCGTGGACGCGTGCCCGAAGGACGCGATCTGGATGACGCGCGACTACGAGCTGTCCTTCTTCGACAGGAAGAGCGCCGTCCTCGGCATCCCCGAGCTGACCGAGAAGCCGTCCGACACGGCGGTTGGCGGCCCGGGCTACGGCTACCGGCCGTACGAGGGCGAGAGCCCGATGAAGAAGGCGGGGCAGTTCGAGCCCTCGGGGCTGCCGCTCCTCCCGGCGCTCCTCGAGCGCGGCGTCGCGATCAACCGCATGCCGCCCCCGCCGCCGCCGAAACCGCCCGCGCCGGCGCCGGCGGCCAAGACGAGCTAGGGCGAGGACCTGGCGACGGCGATGAGCGAAGGTCGCGACGGCACTCGTCTCTACGGCCTCTTTCGTTGGAGCCGGCATGGGCTGCAGCGGACGCGGCGTCAGTCGCTGGCGCTCCTTCCTTCTCGCCGCTGAACTCGATATCGTCAGACGGCCAAAGAGAACATGCAGGAGCGAATGGTGAAAGTACGTCCGGCGCTCACCGTGAATCAGTGGCTTGCGTCGGTGCCCGCCGAGCGCAAAGACGCCATCAACGCCGTCCGCGACGCCGTCAACGAGCACCTGCCGCAGGGTTACGAGGAGACTGTCGACTGGGGCATGCTCGCCTGGGTCGTGCCGCTCGCCACGCTACCGAACACGCACAACGGTCATCCGCTGATGCTCGCGGCGCTCGGCGCGCACACGAAGCTCATGACCCTCTACCTCATGAGCGTCTACGGCGACCCCAAGCTCAGGAGAGGGTTCGAGATCGCCTACAAGAGGACGGGCAAGAAGCTCGACATGGGCGGCTGCTGCGTCCACTTCAAGAAGCTCGACGATCTGCCGCTTGACGTCGTCGGCAACACCATCGCCCGCGTCGCCGTCGACCAATACGTCGAGCGTTACGAGAACTCGCGCACGAAGAAGAACCCGAAGAAGAAGACGAAGACGAAGAAAGCGAAGCGCTAACGCGACGGGGCTCGGCCTCGAGGCGGCGCGATGAGGTCGCGTCGCACCAGCGGCGCCGCTGAACTCGAGATCGTCAGGCGGCGTCCCGTCCCGCCTCCGTCTCGTGCCGCGTGCGCGTCTTCCGCCTCGTTCGATGAGCGCGTATCGTTGCCTTCACGATGAGCCTGCATCCCGCGGTGATCGTCGCCGTCGCGATCGGTGTGGCGATCTGGCTGTTCCTCCGCTGGTCCTCTGCTCGGCCGGAATTCCCTCCTCTAAGGACATCGCCGAACGATCCGTTGATGAAGGCCGCGCTTCTCGAGGCGCGGGCGTCCATGGATCAGTTCATGAAGCTCGTCCGCGCCCCGAAGACGAGCACCGTCGTGAAGCTCTACTTCGTGAGTGACTCGAAGCAGGTGGAGCATCTCTGGGCCGAGGTGCTCGAGGTCCTGGACGATCGGGAGCTCGGAGTGCGCCTCGTCACTCCTCCGGTGACACATTCGGGGCGGCTCGACCGCGTGTACCGATGCGGGATCGAAGACGTCGAAGACTGGCAAGTGCGCGACCCCCAGGGCAACGTGCACGGGGGCTTCACGCAGCGTGCCATGTTTGCGATCGCTCGCCGCGACGGGGTCAGGCTCCCGAAGGAGCTGCTCGCGATCGAGCATGAGTACCGTGACGCGGTCGGAGCGACGCGTGATTGAGGCGGGACCCGTCACGCTCGAGGGCCACGGAGTCCGCCTGGAGCCCTTGACCGCGGAGCATCGCGACGGCCTCGCCGCCGCGGCGTCGGACGGCCGGCTCTGGGAGCTCTGGTTCACGTCCGTCCCCGCGCCCGACGAGGTCGACCGGTACGTCGCGGACGCCCTCGCGGGGCAGAGGGCCGGCCACATGCTGCCGTGGGCCGTCCGCGAGACGGGCTCGGGCGAGATCGTCGGGACGACGCGTTACCACGACATCGTCGCCGCGATCGACCGCGTCGAGATCGGCTGGACGTGGTACGCGTCGCGCTGGCAGAAGAGCCACGTGAACACGGCGTGCAAGCTGCTGCTCCTGACGCACGCCTTCGAGGTGCTTCGCTGCGCGGTCGTCGGCCTGAGGACCGACAACTTCAACTTCGCGAGCCAGCGCGCGATCGCGGCGCTCGGCGCGAAGAGGGACGGCGTCCTCCGCCACCACCAGGCCCGCCGGGACGGGACGGTGCGCGACAGCGTGATGTTCAGCATCCTGGAATCCGAGTGGCCGGACGTGAAGCGTCACCTCGCGACCCGCCTCGCGCGCCACGCGAGCGGGGGAATCTAGCAGGCGGCCCGACGCGGCGATCGGAGACGAGCATGAACATGCATTCGGCCTTCAATCATTCCGGCTTCTCACGATTCATCAACAGCCCCGCGGGCCGCGTCTTTCGGCTCGTCGCGGGCACCGGATTCCTCGTCGTCGGATTCGTCTACCGGGCACATCCGCTCGGCGTGCTTTCCATGGCGTGGAGCGTCCTCCCGCTCAGCGCCGGCGCGTTCGACGTCTGCTGGATCAGCGCGGCGCTCGGAGGTCCGCTGTCCGGCGCGAAGATCCGCGGCCAGCGGGAACCCGGAGCCGGCTGAGCCGCAAGTGCCGCGGCCGTCGCAAAATGTCCGGATGAGCACCCTGCCCGTCACCGTCGAGGAACTCCAGAGCCTCCTCTCGCACGACACCGCGTTCACGAAGGCCTACGACTTCGTCGTGGCCGCGATCGCCCCCGGCTCGTGCACGCTCCGGGTCCCGCACCTCCCGCACTTCGAGAGGCCCGGCGGGATCGTGGCCGGCCAGGTCTTCATGACCGCCGCCGACGTCGCCATGTGGCTCGCGATCAAGACGCTGCGCGGCCTCGACGATCCGTCCGTCACGAGCCACATGCAGACCCAGTTCCTCCGCAGCGCGCGCGACGAGGGCTTCTCGTGCCAGGCGGTCGTGCTCAGCCTCGGCAAGCGGACGGCGTACGGCACGGCGACCTGCCTTTCGGCGGGAGGCGAGATCCTCGCGCACCACACCCTGACGTACGTCACGCCGGCCGGAAGATGAGCCGCTCCACGGGCCTCGCGGCCGCCGCCGCCGCGCTGGTCCTGATCCTGGCGGCGTCCGGCGTGCGCCCGTACGACCGGCTGACCTGGCTCCTCGAGGTCCTGCCCGTTCTCGTCGTCCTTCCCGTGCTCTTCCTGACGGGGCGGCGGTACCCGCTGACGGGTCTCCTCTACGCGCTGATCTTCGTCCACGCCCTCGTGCTCATCGCCGGCGGCCACTACACGTACGCGCGGGTCCCGCTCGGCTTCCGCCTCGAGGAGATCCTCTCCCTTCACCGCAATCCGTACGACAAGATCGGCCACTTCGCGCAGGGCTTCGTGCCCGCGATCGCCGCGCGGGAGATCCTCGTCCGCGGCTCGTACGTCCGCGGCCGGCGCATGCTCGCGTTCGTCGTCCTCTCGATCGTCCTCGCGATCAGCGCGTCGTACGAGTTGTTCGAGTGGGGCTCGGCTCTCGCGCTCGGCAAGGGGGCCGATGATTTCCTCGGCACGCAGGGCGACCCGTGGGACACGCAGTCCGACATGTTCTTCGCCCTCGTGGGCGGATCGCTGGCGCTCCTCGTCCTGCCCGGCGTCCACGACCGCCAGATCCGGGCGATTTCGGCGGGCGAAGGGCGTCCCGGCGGGACGCCGCCGGGGGATCCGTGACGGAGCTGCTGACGGAACGGCTGCACCTGCGGCCGTTCCGGAAAGACGACTTCGAGGCCCACGCCGCCATCTGCGCGGATCCCGAGGTCATGCGCTACATCCGGGCGGGAGCCCTGTCGCGCGCGGACGCGTGGTGGCAGATGGCGCGGTACATGGGGCACTGGCAGCTGCGCGGCTACGGGCTCTGGGCGGTCGTCGAGCGGTCCACGGACCGGCTGGTCGGCCACCTCGGCTTCCTCGACCCCGAGGGCGGCCACGGCTTCGAGATGGGCTGGGCCCTCGCGCGCGAGGCCTGGGGCAAGGGGTACGCGCTCGAGGGCATGCGCGCGGCGATCCACCACGCGTTCACGGTGCTCGGCCGCGAGCGGATCGTCTGCCTGATCCATCCCGGGAACGCCCGGTCCATCCGTGTGGCCGAGCGGCTCGGCGCCACGCGGGAAGGGGAGGTCGAGGACTCGGGAAAGACGCTCCTCCTCTTCTCCCTTGCGCGGGGCGCGGAGGCCGGGTAACGGCGTCGATCGGGATCGGCGGGCGCGGTATCGTCAGGCGGCGGGAGGAGCGATGTGTCGGAACATCAAGACCCTCTTCAACTTCGAGCCCCCGGCCACGGATGACGAGATCCGCGCGTCGTCGCTGCAGTTCGTCCGCAAGCTGAGCGGGTTCAACAGGCCGTCCCGGGCGAACGAGGCCGCGTTCGACCGCGCGGTCGACCAGGTGGCGGCGGCGGCGCGCCTGCTCGTGGCGTCGCTCGTGACGAACGCCGAGCCGCGGGACCGCGAGGAGGAAGCGCGGAAGGCGCGGGCGCGGAGCGCGGAGAGGTTCGGCGCGGGACGTCGGGGCGGACCGGGATGAGGCTCTCCGTCCTGTGGAGTGACCGCCGCTAGCGCATCCCGGGCTTGTCGCCGATGAGGACGTGCGGCTGGACGTAGCTCGAGAGGCGCGAGACCTCGTCCGTGAGCGCGGTCGAGAAGATCTGCGGGCCCGGGCGGACCCTGAGCGTCGCCGAGTACGTGAACGCCTTGCCCGTGAGGTTCGCGAGCTCCTTCTCCGGCACGTCGATCGGGGCGCGCTCCGTCGTGAGCGGCGAGATCCGGCCGTCCGGCGTCGCCGCGACGGCGGTGAAGAGGAGCGCCCCCTTCGCGCGCCCGCCCTGCGGGACGAGCGTGAGCTTGTCGAACGGGACCCTGAACTCGAGCGGGACGAGCCACATCTTGCCCGACTTCTTCGGGACGCCGATGTGGAGGGTGGCCCGGAGCGGGTTCAGCGTGCGCGGGACGTGGACCTGCGACAGGACCGCGTCGGCGACCTTCTCCTCCGGCGTGCGCTCGATGACGGTCTTGCGCGCGCGGACGTTCGCGCCGGCCCGCCTCACGGTCACCTTGATCGCGCGCGGCTGGCCCGGCTTCGCGTTCACGCTCTCGTACCCGAGCGAGTAGTAGGCCGTCCAGTCCGCCTCGAGGTCCTTGAGGGCGAGCGAGAGGTCGTTGCGGCCGACGATCATCTTGCCGCCCGTCTGGTCGGCGAGGAGGCCCATCGCGGACTGCATGTCCATCTGGCCGATCCCCTCGTCGAAATAGCCCACGTTCGCGCGCTTCTCGGCCGAGAGCATCTCGTCCGTCGTGAGGCCCGAGGCGTCGACGGTGACGAGGGAGACTCCGGCGGCGTTGGCGGCCCGCGTGAGCTCGAGGAACGAGGTCCCGCGGTCCCAGGTCTTGTACGTGAAGTCGTTCAGCTCGGCCGAGCCGCCGCCCATGCGCTGCCTCGACGAGGCCGAGACCGCCGTCGTCGCGCCCCCGCGCGACGTCCCGTACTGGAGGTA
Organism: uncultured Acidobacteriota bacterium; assembly: GCA_963776915.1. Classification (GTDB taxonomy): domain Bacteria; phylum Acidobacteriota; class Thermoanaerobaculia; order UBA5066; family UBA5066; genus Fen-183. The sequence goes on from CAVZPE010000020.1 coordinate 249,302, forward strand.
GTCCCAGATGTCGCGGCCCGGCTGCGGCGTGAGCTTCTCCGTGACGAGGAAGAGCACCTTGCGGCCCTCGACGCCGGAGACGGCCGAGAGCGAGGCGCGAAGCGCCGCGACCGTCGCGTCGACCTCGTCGGCCTGCTCGTCGCACCAGCCCCGGAGCTCGCTCATCGCGTTGCTCAGGAGGACCGGGGCGGTCTGCGGGTCGCTGTTCATGGCGGAGTCGATCTCGCGGATGATCTGGGTGCGCGCGTTGAGCGCCACCTCGCCGACGGCGGTCTCCTGCTCGAGGGCGTCCAGGAGGGACGACACGATCGCGGCGTCGTTCGTGAAGGGGCCGCGAATGCGCAGCGCGCGGTCCCACGTGACGAACTGGACCTCGACGTTCGGGCCGAGGACGGTCGGGAGGTACTGCCGCAGGCTCTTCAGCGCGCGGTTCTTGTTGCTCGCCGTGAGGTGGAGCGCGTCGACGAAGACGACGAGGTGGGCGCGGGCGGCCTGCGGCTGCTCGACGGGGACCAGCGGCGGTTCCGGCGCCGGCGCGGCCCGGGGCGTCTCCGCGGGCGCGGCGGACGGCGCGGCCGGCTCGTTGCGGATGAACGAGAAGTTCGTGAGCGGCTGGACGACGCCGTCCTGCCGGACGTCGAAGTCGGCGGCGGTCAGGTCCGTGATCGGCTTGCCGTTCGAATCCGTCACGACGACGTCCACGTTCGTGACGGAGACCTCCACCGACTTCGCGAGCGTTCCGCCCGTCTGGGACGACGCGGCGGGAAGGGCGAGGGCGAGTGCGAGGGCGAGAGCGAGAACGCTTCGCATCGCCGGGCAGGCTACCACTACCAGACGAGGCGCGCGCCGAGTCGAAGCTGGTACGGACGTCCCTGGTTGTCGACGGGCAGGAAGCTGCCCGCGGCGCGCGGACGCGTGTCGTCGTGCGAGACGAGCGGGTCGGGAGGAATCGCCTTCAGGAAGATCTCGTTGACCTCGATCGCGGCCCTCAGGTGGACCTTGCCTTCCGGCGTCGCGGCTCCGAGCGTGAAGAGCGAGTCCGGATCGCCCGCCTGGTGGAAGGGCCGCTGCTCCTCGGAGACGGCCTCGAGGCCGAGGCGCGGCTCGGGCTCGAGCTGCGGGAAGAGCCGGAACGTCTCGACGGAGGGCAGGATGAGGCGCGGCGCGGGCCTGGCGCGCGCCGCGTCCGGCTCGTGCGCGGACGGCGCGGCACCCTCCTGCGCGGCGGCCGCGCCGGCGACGAGGAGCGCGAGGAGGACGGGAACGGCCTTGCGCATGGCCCGGCTCCCGGATTATCCGCCCGTTTCACGCACCCGGCGCAGGTTTCAGTGGAGGTACGAGCCGCCGTTCAGCGGGATCGCGATCCCGTTCGCGTAGGACCCGAGCGGCGAGACGAGGTACAGGACCGCGTTCGCGACGTCGGCCGTGGAGGCCACCCGCCCGAGCGGGATCTGCGAGAGCACCTCGGCCGCCTGCGGCCCGTCGAGGGCCTCCCGCACCGCCTCGGTGCGGACCCAGCCCGGACAGACCGAGTTGGCGGTGATGCCGCGCGGCCCCTCGTTGCGGGCGAGGCAGCGCGCGAGGTTGACCATGCCGGCCTTCGAGACGGCGTAGTCCGGGTGGTCCGTCTCGGCCCGGAAGGCCGAGCGCGAGGCGATCATGACGATGCGGCCCCAGCCCCTCTCGCGCATCCTCGGGAGGGCGAGGAACGAGAGGTGGGCGGCCGCCTCGAGGTTCACGGCCATCGTCGCGCGCCAGCGGGCCAGGAAGGCGGCGTCGTCGGCCTGCTCGAAGGGATTCGGCCGGTAGAAGCCCGCGTTGTTCACGAGGATCTCCGGCGCCCCGAGGCCCGCCACGACCTCGGCCACGAGGCGGCGGCGCGCGTCGGGGTCGGCCGCGTCGGCGGAGACGAGGAGGGGGCGCGCGCCTCCGGCCGCGGCGATCGAGTCCGCGACGGCGCGCGCGGCCTCGTGCGAGGAGCCGTAGTGCAGGGCGACGCGCGCGTTCGCCGCGGCGAGCGTCCGGGCGATCTCGGCGCCGATCCCGCGGGAGGCGCCGGTCACGAGCGCGACGCGGCCCTCGAGGTCGAAGGTCGGCTTCATCGCGCGGCCCCCGCCCCGAGGACGCGCGCCCGGGCGAGCGCGCCGACGGCGCCCACGAACTCTCCGTTCGGAAGGAATCTCGCCCGCGCTCCTCCGACCGACGTCGCGAAGGCGAGCACGTCCCTCAGGGCCACGTTCTGCCGGAGCGTCGAGCCCGCGAACACGATGTCCACCGGGAACGGCACGGCCTCCTGCTTCGAGAGGGCGGCCGCGAGGAGCCCGATGTTCTCGCCGACGAGGCCCGTGATCGCGTTCGCGACGTCGCGCGAGTCGCGCGAGGCGATGCGCCCGAGGTTCGAGGCCGTCAGGTCGCCCTGGAGCGCGATCTCGCCCGAGGGGTAGAGGTCGCGCACGAGGAGGTCGACGCGCTTGCGGTCGCCCTGGAACGCGAGCGCGGTGAAGGCGTCGAAGTCCGTCTGGCCGAGGAGGAGCTGGCCGAACCCGCGCAGCGTCCCGCCGCCGAGCCCCGTGCCCCCCGCGCGCGAGACGCGGCCCTCCTGCCCGATGCGCAGGATGGAGGTGCCCGTTCCGAGGCTCACGAGGTAGTGCGGGGTCGTCGGCGTGAAGTCGGCCCTCCGGAGGAGCACTCTCTCGCCTTCGCCCCAGGCCTCGAACTCGTCGGTGAGGACCGCGGGCTCGCGGGTCTTCACGAGGGAGCCGAGGCGGTGCGCCCCCGCTCCCGTCGCCGCGAGGCGCAGCGGCGAGCGGCTCGAGAGGAACGAGGCGAGAGCCGGCGAGGTCGCTGGACGGGCAGACGAACGTGTCGAACGTCTCGAGGTCGGCGCCCGCCCCGACGACGACCGCCTTCGCGAGCGTCGCCCCGATGTCGACGCCCGCCTCCTCGCGGATCTCCGTCACGAGGCGTGCCCCTCCCGGGCGGGCAGGCGGAGCGTCTGGACGACGCGCGTCGCGATCTCGGAGTAGCCCTCGGCGCCCGGATGGAACCGGTCGGCCGAGAGGCGGTCCGGCCGCCCGTCGAAGACGTCGGCGGTCGGGACGACGAGCGCGTTCGGGACGGCGTTGCTGGCCTCTTCGAGGGCGACGTTCCACTTCAGGAGCGTCTGCCGGGCGACGCGACGATCGAAGCCCTCGGGGAACGGGTCGTAGAGACCGAGAATTCTTATTGGCGCGGAGGCGTTCGAGGATCGGAGAAGAGAGAGGATTCTTTGAAGGTTGAGAGAGGCGGCTCGCAGGGCGGGAGCGGTGGGATCGGGCTCGGCGCCGGTCTCGCCCGGCAGCGCCGCGCCGCGGATCGTGTGGCTCAGGTCGTTGCCTCCGATCGACAGCAGGATCAGGTTCGCGCCGGCGATCCGATCCTTGACGGCCGCCTCTTCCACTTTTCTAAGAAAATCCCCGGTCTCCGCTCCATCGATTGCGAGGTTGTCCACGGAGACGACGAGGCCCGCCTTGCGCAGCGCCGCCGCGACGCGCTCGGGGTAGCCGCCGCCGCCCGGCGTGTCGCCCGTTCCGCGCGTGAGCGAGTCGCCGAGGGCGACGATCCGGAAGGTGCCCGTGGCGGGAAGGACCGGGGCCGGAGCGGGCGCGGGCAGCGCGAGGGGCCCGTCGCCGACGCGCTCGCCGAAGCGGCCGGAGAGACCCGCGGCGGCACCCGCGACGAGGACGCCCGCCGCGAGGAGGCCGAGAGCGGCGGGGAGGAACCAGAGGAGAAGGCGGCGGATTCGGAGCGTCACGGCGGCGTATTGTGCCGGAAGAGTCGGCCTCTCCGGGTCTAAGATCATTTCGTGAGCGTCGAGCGCGACGTGGACTCGGTCTTGCGCGAGTCCGAGGCCTTCTTCGGCGGGCGCGGGGCCGTGCACCGGACGCTCCGATCGCTCGCGGTCCGGCTCGACGCCGAGGGCATTCCGTACGCGATCCTCGGGGGCATGGCGCTCAACATCCACGGGTTCGTCCGGGAGACGGTGGACGTGGACGTTCTCCTCTCGCGGGAGTCCCTCGACCGGTTCCGCGAACGCTTCGTCGGACGCGGCTACGCTCCCGCGTTCCCGGGCGCTCTGAAGAGCTTCAGGGACGTCGAGACCGGCGTGCGCATCGACGTCATCGCCGCCGGCGACTTTCCGGGCGACGGGAAGCCGAAAGAGGTCGTATTCCCCTCGCCTTCCGGCCTCGCCGTGGAAAAGGGGGGGATCCGCGTCGTGCCCCTCGAGACCCTCCTCGAGCTGAAGATCGCGTCGGGACTCTCCGCCGAGCACCGCCGGCTGGTCGACCTCGCGGACGTCCAGCGGACGATCGAGGCGCTGAAGCTTCCCCTCGAGCTCGGCGACGGGCTCCACCCGAGCGTCCGGGAGGAGTACCGCCGCCTTTGGGCGCTCGCGCAGCGGATGGGCGAGGGGCCGGTCGAGCGCTGAGCCGGGAAACCGCCGCTTGACCGATGGCGTAAAACGTCACGCGTGAGCGTCTCGCCCGTCGTCCTGTCCGCGGAGGGCCTCGCGAAGCGCTACGGGGACCGCGAGGTCGTGACCGACGCGACCTTCGAGCTGCACCGGGGCGAGGTGTTCGGGTTCCTCGGCCCGAACGGGGCGGGCAAGACGACGACGATCCGGATGCTCGTCGGCCTCGTGAAGCCGACGCGCGGGCGCGTCGTCATCGACGGGCACGACCTCGCGAGGGAGTTCGAGGCCGCGATGCGGAAGGTCGGCTGCATCGTGGAGACGCCCGACCTCTACAGGTTCCTGACCGGCCGCGAGAACCTCGAGCACTTCGCCCGGATGATCGGCGACGGCGCGGCGGGCCGGATCGACGCTCTCGCGCGCCTCGTCCACATGGAGGAGCGCCTCGACGGCCTCGTGAGGACGTACTCCCTCGGCATGCGCCAGCGCGTCGGGATCGCGCAGGCCCTCCTCTCGGACCCGTCGGTCCTGATCCTCGACGAGCCCACGAACGGCCTCGATCCCGCGGGCATCCGCGAGATGCGCGAGCTCGTGCGCCGCCTCGCGGGCGAGCACGGCCTCGCCGTCTTCGTCTCGAGCCACCTCCTCTCGGAGGTCGAGAAGATGGTCGACCGCATCGCGATCGTCCACCGCGGGAGGACGCTCGCGAAGGGCACGCTCGCCGAGCTGACGGACGGCGGCAAGCGCGGCCTCGAGGACCTGTTCCTCGAGCTGACGGGCGGGGAGACGGTTGACGGTGGAGGGAGACCGCGCATGCGGTGATGCTGGGACTGATCGAGAACGAGTGTTTGAAGATTCTGAGAAGGAAGAGGTTCCGGCTCGTTCTGATCGTGCTGGCCGCGCTTCTGTGTCTCGTCGTGTTCGCCCAGAACCGCCAGCAGCAGCGGCAGCGGCTGGACCATCCCGAGAGGGACTGGCGCGCGCAGGTGGAGAAGCGCGCGTCGGACCTCGAGCGTCAGATGAATCAGAGGCGGGGCATTCCGGAGCAGTGGAAACGATGGATGAAGTACGAGTCGGGGAGATTGCGTTATTACCTTTCCAAGAATCTCAATCCGAATCTTCTGACGGGCCCGATGTTCGCGCGCACGTTCGCCGGCGTCGGCAGCGTCCTCCTGATTCCGCTTCTCATCGCCGTCTTCGGCGCCGACCTCGTCTCGTCCGAGTTCGCCGAGGGGACCGTCACGCTCCTCCTCACGCGCCCCGTCGCGCGCTGGAAGGTGCTCCTCTCGAAGCTGGTCGCGATGGTTCTCTTCACGACGCTCACGCTCCTCGCGGCGTTCGTCCTCGCGTGGGGGATCTCGGGCGTCGCGTTCGGGTGGAGCGGCTGGGGCGCGCCGATGCTCACGGGCTTCCGCCTCGGCCCGGGAGCCGCCGGCGGCTTCGACCTCTCGAACGTCAGGATCCTGCCGCTCTGGCAGGACGCGCTCGCCGCCTGGGGGCTCGCGTGGCTCTCGGCCCTCGCGGTCGGGGCCGTGACGCTCCTCCTGTCGGTCCTCTTCCGCTCGGCCGCCGCCGCGATGGGGACGATGATGGCGACGCTCGTGGCCGGGACGATCCTGTCGCGCATCGCCTCCGACTGGGACGGGGCGAAGTGGTTCTTCGTGACGAACCTGCCGCTGCCCGAGTTCTACGCGGGCATGCCCCCGCCGTTCGAGGGAATGACGCTGACGTTCTCGACGTTGGTGCTGGCGGGGTGGGCGGTGGCCGCGACGGCCGCGGCGTTCGCGGTGTTCACGCGGCGCGACGTGACGGCTTAGAGCGTTCGGGTGGCCCTTGTGCCACGATTCGCGCTGGTGCCACAGCCTGACTCGTCGTCGCCGCAGCTTTCGCCGCGCCACCGTTCGCGGGGGCGACTTCCTTTGTCGTCCCCCACGGGTTCCCGCTTAGTCGAGGAGGGCAAATGCAGCCGTTGAAGTGCGTCTTACACCGTCCATTTGGGCCATCGTACGCACAATAGGCGTTGCATGGACAGAAGATCCCGTTTTGAACACATACGGTAGGGTCATAAAAGTCACAGCAGCTTGGACAGACGTATTGAGCCTTCGCCTTTGGAATGGGCCATACAAACAACGCAATCGCCACAATTTCCAATACTCTAAAGGCATTTTTCATGGATGTCCCCTTCTTGTAAGTCAACTCACGGTAATGAGAGACTCTGGTCGCCGACAACTTGAATCTCCTCGAGCAGCTTCCGTGGCTTCGCCCGCCCTCCCGCGCTGAGGGTGACATCGTAGATCGCGAGGCGCCGTTCACCGGTGGGAAGACCGAAGAAGGCGAACGGGTTGCTCTGTCCAGGGAAAATGAACGAAGCCGCGACTTTTCTCGACAGCGACGCGAAGGTGTTCAGTACGTCCTGCGGGATAAGAATGCCGTCCACGGCGACTTCCGCCTCTAGGAGGCTCTCTCGCGTTTCCACTCCCCGCGTCACTCCGATCACGATTTCCGGCGAAGGAGGCTGAAGTAAGACCGTCCGGGAGACGAGTGCGGTAGCGGCGCGCACCGGTGTTATTGCCGCCGCCGAATGAAGGACGAACATGACGGCGTCGTCGGGGGGTCGAATGGCGAGCGTGCAGGTTGCGTCCGAGCCGCAGCGAACGAATCCTCCCGTGCCCGGAAACACGATGGCATTCGCGGCGGGCTGACCGCCGGCAAGAGTCGCCGTGAAGGCGAGGTCGTCTCGGAGCGGCGTTAGGGCGACCCGAAGATCCTGTACGGCGTCGGAGTCTGCGATCTGGCGCGTGACCCGTTCGGGTTTGTAGCCCTTTGCCTCAATTCCGGCACGAAACACGCCGTCCACGGGAGCCGCGACGCGACTCGTCCCGTCATGGTCCGTCGTCCAGGCTTGTGAAATACCGCCCGCAGCCGTGGCGACGACAGCCCCCTCGATCGGCGAGTCCTTGTCGGCGTCCGTGACAATGATTCGAAGGCGTGAAGCAGGCACGACGGGGTCGAATCGATGCTCCGGATCATGGACCGTGATCACGAAGGTCGCGGGAGGTCCTTCCTCATCATCGAGTGGCTGCACCGTTACGCGATATGCCGAGTTGGTCCAGACCGATCCCTCGTAACGACCCTGTTGATCCGAAACGGTGTCCAGTTCTGCAATCATCGAGTCGTCGTTCACGAATGAGAGGCGGGCCGGGATAGGCGAAGAGCCACGCCGAACCACACCAAATACGCGCGGCGAATCGAAGGCGAGCCTCTCCTCGACCGACTTGCCAGATGTCAGATCGACTCGCTTGCCGGCGAACCTCCGACCGTCTGTAACACGAAGGAAGTACTTGTTGGGGGGCAGCCCTTCGAGCAGCACCTGCTCGCCACCTATGCCGGCGCCCTTGGCCTGTTCGTGACAGTCTTCGAGCTTCGGCCAGCTCGTCCAGCCTTCTTGGAAGACCTCGGCCGCGCAGGAATACGCGGCGACCGACCATGCCTCCGTGGCCTGCAAGCCATCTAGGTGGAACGCAATCGTCGGCGTCCTCGAGAAGGTAAGGCCCTCTCGTAGGAGCACGGGGGAGGCCACATCGATCGTCGTCGACGGCAGGGTCCAAAGGCGGGAATCCACCTTGAGCCCATAGCGCCCATAGGGTAGGTCGTAGAAGACTTCGTAGTGCGTCCCTTCCGGCGAGTTGACCGCGGCCTGAGAGAGGAACTTGAGGTCCCCTCTCTCCAGGAACATCCTGACGGCGGATGTGTTGGTCACGCTCGCGCCCTGAGGATAGTCCGCGCGGATCACGAGGACGCTTCGATCGGGTAGTGAGACGTGGAACCGAGGCACAACCGTCTCATGGCCAACTTCCACGTTCCACGGCTCAGTGACTCCAGTGAAGACCTCCGGCGCCGACAAACCGAGCGCGATCACAATTCCGGCCGGAAAAGGGATGGAAGCCTCCCGCCCTCGAAACAACACGTCCGTTCGCCCGGTAGAGATTGAAAGCACTTCAATGGCCGTTGTGCCCGCCAGCTCACCGTAGTCCACTCGCAGCGCGCCGCCGGGGACGAGCGGCAGTGCCACGAGGGTTGAGTTGGCGGCGTCACCTTCCTCGGCAACTGTCAGTCCGGTGTGCCGGGCCAGCGCCAGTCCGCGAGCCTGCGCGCGTAGCCTATAGCGCCTGGTCTTAAAGGTCTTCTCGGTGCCCGAACGGGTTGATTGAATCGCGCTCGTCGGATCCTCCGGGACCAAGGAGACGACGCAGGGGACTACATTCTCTCTGCTTCCTTCGAAGCAGACGAAGGTCGTACCGTCAGCACGGTATGGTTGTAGCGCGAGGATCAGGACGGTGGGGAAGAGCCTGACGTGTGCCAGGAGGTAGTGGCAGAACCCAAAAGGGGATGCCGAGGGGGTTCGGGTCGAACTCTGGCGCATCATGTTCCTCGTTGAGAGATTCTTGCTTGATCGCATGCGCCGCGGTTCCTCAAAGAGTCATTGTATTCTTGGGCATTGGTTAATTGAGCCGCCGCAACAAGCCTAGGGCTGGAACCTTCATGGGTCAATCACCCGAACGGGTGACGGGCGGCTACGGCCGGGGCGCGCCACCTCTTCTTTCGGGGTCTCCCGGAGGTCGGGTCGACACCACCGTAATCCCCGGGGTCCCGCCTGCCGCCCCTTCGAGCGGAGCCACAAGTCCAACGCCAGAAGACCCAGAAGGCCTCCAGGGGGGCGCACGCGGCACGTCACCGCCTAGAATAGCGGCTTCATGGCCGACTCCTCCGCATCCCCCGTCCTGAACGCCATGCTCGAGGAGTTCGGCGACAACGCGCCGTTCGCGCTCGACCTTTACGCCCGCTACCGGCTGGATCCGTCCCTCGTCGAGGAGGGCTGGCGCCGGGCCTTCCGCGAGCTGGAGGAGCGCGTCCCGTTCGCAATGTCCGTTCCGGCCCGGGCGATCGCTCCCGAGGCCGCGCTGGCCCTCGTCGAGCCCGCGACGACCGTTTCGCCGGCCGCTCCCGCCTCCGCCGCGGCCCCGCCCGCGGCCCCGGCGCAGACAGCCGCCTCGCGCCCGGCGCCGCCTCCCGCCCGGGCCGGGGAAGAAGCCGTCCCGATCGCCGGCGGCGCCGCGACGATCGCCCGCAACATGGAGGCCTCGCTCGCGGTCCCGACGGCGACGTCGAACCGCGTCGTCCCGGTCAAGAACATGGAGGAGAACCGGCGGATCCTGAACCGCCACCGCGAGGCGCTCGGCCTCTCGAAGGTCTCCTTCACGCACTTCGTCGCCTGGGCGATCGTCCGCGCCCTCGAGAAGCATCCGGGGATGAACGACGCCTACGGCGAGGCGGACGGCAGGCCGATGAGGATCCGCAAGAAGGCGGTGAACCTCGGCGTCGCGATCGACGTCACGAAGAGGGACGGCTCGCGTTCGCTCCTCGTCCCGAACATCAAGGACGCGGGAAAGATGACGTTCGCCGGGTTCCTCGACGCCTTCGACGTCCTCGTCGCGAAGGCGCGGAAGGGCGCCATCGAGCCCGACCTCTTCGCCGGGACGACCATCTCCCTCACGAACCCCGGCACGCTCGGGACGACGGCCTCGGCCCCGCGCCTCATGCCCGGGCAGGGGACGATCGTCGCGACGGGCGCGATGGGCTACCCGGCCGAGTTCCAGGCGATGCCCGACGAGGTCATGTCGGCGCTCGGCGTGTCGCGCGTCATGAACGTCTCCTCGACGTACGACCACCGCATCATCCAGGGGGCCGAGTCCGGCCAGTTCCTCGCCACGCTCCAGGACCTCCTCCTCGGAGGCGACCGGTTCTACGACCGGATCTTCGAGGACCTCCGGGTGCCGCACCGGCCGATGCGCTGGGAGAAGGACGCGAGCTCGCCGTTTTTCGGCGGCACGAACCGCCTCGAGGCGGTGGAGAAGCAGGCGCGCGTCCTCCAGCTCATCAACGCGTACCGCGTGCGGGGCCACCTCGTGGCGGACGTGAACCCCCTCGGCGTGGACGCCGTGCCGTACCACCCGGACCTCGACCCGGCCACCTACGGCTTCACGCTGTGGGACCTCGACCGGCCGTTCATCACGAACGGGCTCGCGGGCCGCGACCACGCGACGCTGCGCGAGATCCTCGAGGTCCTGCGCCAGACGTACTGCGGAAAGATCGGCGCGGAGTTCATGTACAACCAGGACACCGCGCAGAAGCAGTGGCTCATCGAGCGGATGGAGGGCTCGCGCAACCGCGCGAACCTCGCGCGCGAGGACCGCCGCCGGATCCTGAACGCGCTCGTGAAGGCGGAGTCCTTCGAGAAGTTCCTCCACACGAAGTACGTCGGCCAGAAGCGCTTCTCGCTCGAGGGCGGCGAGGCCGCGATCCCTCTCCTCGACCGCCTCCTCGACCGCGCCGCCGAGGCCGACCTCGGCGAGGCCGTCATCGGCATGTCCCACCGCGGCCGCCTGACCGTCCTCGTGAACACGGTCGGCAAGCCCGCCGGGCAGATCTTCGCGGAGTTCGAGGGGCAGGTGGATCCCGGCACGGTGCAGGGCTCGGGAGACGTCAAGTACCACCTCGGCGCCGTCGGGACGCACGTCGCGCCGGGAGGCCAGAGGCTCGGCGTCGCGCTCGCGCCGAACCCGAGCCACCTCGAGTTCGTGGACCCCGTCGTCGAGGGGATGGTGCGCGCGAAGCAGACCGCGCTCGGCGACCAGCGCGTGCACGCGAAGGTGCTCCCCGTGCTCCTCCACGGCGATGCCGCGTTCGCGGGGCAGGGGATCGTGGCCGAGACGCTCAACATGTCGCAGCTCCACGGCTACCGGACGGGCGGCACCGTGCACGTCGTCGTGAACAACCAGATCGGCTTCACGACGAACCCGGCCGACGCCCGCTCCTCGCCGTACTGCACGGACGTCGCGAAGATGGTCCAGGCGCCCGTCTTCCACGTGAACGGCGACGATCCCGAGGCCGTCGTCCACGCGGTGGACGTCGCCTCCGAGTATCGCAACACGTTCCGGCGCGACGTCGTCATCGACCTCGTGTGCTACCGCCGCTACGGCCACAACGAGGGCGACGAGCCGAGCTACACGCAGCCCCTCATGTACCAGAAGATCAAGGGGCACACGTCGGTGGCGCGCCTCTACGGCGCCGCGCTCGTGACTCAGGGCGTCTTCTCGCAGGGCGAGGTCGACCAGATGTGGGCCGAGGCGAAGACCGCGCTCGACCGCGCCTACGACGAGGCGCGCGGCGGCGTGAAGTCGTCGTTCGACTCGCTCGCGGCCGCGCCCGCGAAGCGACTGAAGCCGGAGGGCAGCGTGCGTGACCGCCTCGCGCGCGTGGCCCGGGCCGTCTCGACGGTCCCCGAGGGCTTCGAGGTCCACCCCAAGCTCAGGTCGATCCTCAAGAAGCGCTCCGAGTACGCGAGCGGGCGGCCCGACATCGACTGGGCGGGCGGCGAGATGCTCGCGTTCGGGATGCTCCTCCTCGACGGCACGCCCGTGCGTCTCTCCGGGCCAGGACTCGGGCCGCGGGACGTTCAGCCAGCGCCACTCGGTCTTCGCCGACACCGCCACCGGGGCGGAGTGGACGCCGCTCAACACGATCGCGCCCGAGCAGGCGGCGTTCGAGGTCATCGACAGCCTCCTCTCGGAGAACGCCGTCATGGGCTTCGAGTTCGGGTACGCGGTGGCGGATCCGTCGACGCTCGTCCTGTGGGAAGGGCAGTTCGGCGACTTCGCGAACGGCGCGCAGGTCATCATCGACCAGTTCATCTCGGGCTCGGAGCAGAAGTGGAACCAGCGCTGCGGGCTGGTGCTGCTGCTGCCGCACGGGCAGGAAGGGCAGGGCCCCGAGCACTCCTCGGCGCGCCTCGAGCGCTTCCTGACGCTCTGCGCCGAGGACAACATGCGCGTCGCGAACGTGTCGACGCCGGCGCAGTACTACCACCTGCTCCTGCGCCAGATGGCGGGCGACGTGAGGAAGCCCCTCGTCGTCATGACGCCGAAGAGCCTGCTGCGGCACCCGAAGGTCGTGTCGACGCTCGACGAGCTCGCGGACGGGGCGTTCCATCCCGTGCTCGACGACCCCGCGGGGCCGTCGCGCGCCCGCCGCGTGATCCTCGCGAGCGGCAAGGTCGCCTGGGATCTCATCGCGGCGCGCGAGAAGGCGGACAAGAGCGACGTCGCGATCGTGCGTCTCGAGCAGTTCTACCCGTTCCCGGGCCGCGAGCTCGGGGCTGTCCTCCAGCGCTACCCGCAGGAGGCCGAGCTCGCCTGGGTGCAGGAGGAGCCGCGCAACATGGGCGCGTGGCGCTTCGTGCGCGAGCAGCTCCTCGACGGCATGGTCGAGGGCCTCGCCGTCCGGCCGCGCGCTGCGCTACATCGGACGGCGCGAGCTCGCGAGCCCGGCGCCCGGCTCGCACCACGCGTTCGCGCACGAGCAGGAGCAGCTCGTGGCCGAGGCGCTGAGGGTGGGCGCGCGCGAGAAGGCGGCGGTCTGACTTCGGAGCAGCTCCGGAGGGAGAGAAGATTTCTTAGAAGGTGAAGAGGGGAGGGCGGCGGTTCGGAGAGGCGCGCACCCTGGCGAGCCTCGACCATCCGAACGGCGCGCTTCTCTACTCATTCGAAGAAATCCCTTCTTCGTCTTCGTCGTCTCGCCACCCACTGATCCTCGGGCGCATACTTTCGCGCATGAAGAGTGCCCGGATGCGTGCGCCCGCTGTCCTCGTCTGTCTCGCCCTCGCCGCCGGGTGCGCGACGGCCCCGCTGCCGCCCGAGGCTCGCGGGACGGTGCCGCCGATCTGGCCCGGCTCGATCGCGGGGTACCTGACGAAGGAAGAGACGCCGGACAGCCTCGCGCTCCTCCCGCCGCCGCCCGCGCCGGGTTCGAGCGCCCTCGCCGCCGACGAGGAGGCGAACCGCGCGGCGCGCGCTCTCCGGGGGACGCCGCGCTTCGCGCAGGCGACCGAGGACGCGAACCTCACGTTCCCGCGCGCCGCGGGCTCCCTCGCGTGCGCGCTCGGCGCGCCGATCACGGAAAAGGACACGCCGCATCTCTACGTGCTCCTCCGGCGCGTCCTCTCGGACGCGGGCTACTCCACGGGCGCCGCCAAGAACAAGTACATGCGCAAGCGCCCCTTCCTCGTGAACGGCGAGCCGACGTGCACCCCCGCCGACGAGAAAGACCTCGCGAAGCAGGGGTCGTATCCCTCGGGTCACAGCGCCGCCGGCTGGGCGTGGGGTCTCGTCCTCGCCGAGATCGCGCCGGACCGCGCCGAGGCCGTCGTCGAGCGCGGCCGCGCGTTCGGGCAGAGCCGCGTCGTGTGCAACGTCCACTGGCAGGCGGACGTCAACGAGGGGCGCGTCATCGGCGCCGCGACCCTCGCGCGACTCCACGGGGATGCGGCATTCCGCGCCGATCTCGCGGCCGCGAAGAAGGAGCTCGCCGCGGTGCGCGCGAAGAACGCCGTGCCCGATCGCGATTGCCCGGCCGAGGCGGCCGCGCTCGCGTCCGACGCTTCCTGCGCGTGCAGCTTCCGAGACCGTCGCCCTCCGCGCCGCTTCCCGTGGCGGAGCGTTCGGCGGTCCTGAAGGCGGCCCGGGAGATTTCTTCGAAGGCACGATACGCCGCATTCATCACCATCGGCCCCGACGGTCAGCCTCAGGCCCGCATCGTCGACCCGCTTGGGCCGGACGCCGACTTCACGGTGTGGGTGGCCACGAACCCGGCGACACGCAAGGTGGCCGACCTCGCGCGCGACCCGCGCGCCACGCTTCAGTTCTTCGAAGCATCTCTTCCGGCCTACGTCACGCTCGTCGGGACGGCGAGCGTCGTCGACGGACCCGGAGGTGAAGGCGATCTCACTGGAAGGAGGAGTGGGCGCCCGTTCTACAAGGACCAGGTCCAGCGCGGCCGCGATTTCACTCTCCTCGAAGTTCGTCCCGCGACGTCTCGAGATCGTGAGCCAGGCGCACGGGCTCGTGAACGACCCGAAGAACTGGCGGCCCGTCTCCGTCGAGTTCCCCGCGAAGACGCCCTGACGGGATGCCCGACGCCCTTCCGCTCGCGGACCGGATCCCGCCCCGCGGGACGAACGACCCCGACGAGATCCTCGGCCTCTTCCTCGACTGGGTCGCCTCCACGGGCCTGACGCTCTACCCGGCGCAGGAGGAGGCGCTCCTCGAGCTCATGGCGGGGAGGCACGTCATCCTCGGGACGCCGACGGGCTCCGGGAAGTCCCTCGTCGCGCTCGGGCTGCACTTCAAGGCGGCCTGCGAGGGGAAGGTGTCGGTCTACACGAGCCCGATCAAGGCGCTCGCGAGCGAGAAGTTCTTCTCGCTCTGCAACGACCTCGGGCCGGAGAACGTCGGGATGCGGACGGGCGACGCGAGCATCAACCCGGACGCGAGCGTCGTGTGCTGCACGGCCGAGGTCCTCTCGAACATGGCGCTCCGGCTCGGCCCCGCCCTCGACGTCCCGTACGTCGTGATGGACGAGTTCCACTACTACGCCGACAGGGAGCGCGGCGTCGCGTGGCAGGTGCCGCTCCTCGTCCTGCCGTCGACGCAGTTCCTCCTCATGTCGGCGACGCTCGGCGACACCCGCGCGATCGCCGAGCGGCTCGAGAAGGACACCGGCCGTGCAGTGGCACTCGTGTCGTCCGACGAGCGGCCGGTCCCGCTCGACTTCGAGTACCGCGAGACGCCGCTCCACGAGACGATCGAGGACCTCCTCGCCGCGCAGAAGAGCCCGATCTACGTCGTGAACTTCACGCAGCGCGAGTGCGCCGAGCTCGCGCAGTCGCTCACGAGCGTGAGGATCGGGACGAAGGAGGAGCGCGAGGAGATCCGGAGGGTCGCCGCGGGCGTCCGCCTCGCGACGCCTTACGGCAAGGAGTTCCGGAGGTTCCTGTCCTTCGGGATCGGCGTCCACCACGCCGGGCTCCTCCCGAAGTACCGGCTCCTCGTCGAGCAGCTCGCCCAGAAGGGGCTCCTCCACGTCGTCTGCGGGACGGACACGCTGGGCGTCGGCGTCAACATCCCGATCCGCACGGTGCTCTTCACGAAGCTCGCGAAGTTCGACGGGACGAAGGTGGGGCTCCTCTCCGTCCGCGACTTCAAGCAGATCGCCGGGCGCGCCGGGCGGCGAGGCTTCGACACGAAGGGGAGCGTGGTCGCGCAGGCGCCGGAGCACATCGTCGAGAAGCGGCAGGCGGAGAAGAAGTCCGAGGCGTCGGGAAAGAAGGCGCGCACCGTGAAGGGCCCGCCGAAGGGCGAGGTCTCCTGGACCGTCGAGACGTTCCAGAAGCTGATCGCGCGGCCGCCCGAGACGCTCGTCTCGAGGTTCCGGCTGACGCACGGGATGGTGCTCTCGCTCCTCCAGCGGGACGAGGCGGAGCGGCCGGCCCGCAACTTCGCGTCGCTGCGCGACCTGATCGCGCGCTGCCACGAGGACGACGGCGCCAGGCGCCGCCTCGTGAAGCAGGCGGCCGCTCCTCGTGCGCTCGCTCTACCGGGCCGGAATCATCGTGCTCGTCGGGCGAGAGGCCGTACCGCGTCGTCGTCGCGCAGGACCTCCAGTTCGACTTCTCGCTCCACCAGGCGCTCTCGCTCTTCGCCCTCTCGGCGCTCGAGGAGCTGGACCCTGCCTCGCCGACGTACGCCGTGGACGTCCTGAGCGTCGTCGAGTCGATCCTCGAAGACCCCGACGTGATCCTGAGGAGGCAGGTGGACCGCGCGAAGGGCAGGCTCGTGGCGGAGCTCAAGGAGGAAGGCGTGCCCTACGAGGAGCGCATGGCGCGCCTCGAGGAAGTCACGCACCCCAGGCCGCTCGCGGACTTCCTGTACGCGTCCTTCAACGCGTTCCGCGCCGCGCACCCGTGGACCGCGGGCTCGGACGTCAGCCCGAAGTCCATCGGACGCGAGATGTTCGAGACGTTCGCCGGCTTCTCGGACTACGTGAAGAGCTACGGCCTCGAGAGGAGCGAGGGCGTCCTCCTGCAGGTACCTGTCGCAGCTCTACCGGACGCTGGACCAGACCGTGCCGGAGCCGGCCAAGACGGACGAGGTCTGGGACGTCCTCGGCTTCTTCCGGTCTCTCGTGGGGGAGACCGACGCAAGCCTTCTCGAGGAGTGGGAGCGGCTGCGCCACCCGGAGCTCCTGCTCGCGGAGAGGGTCGCGCCCGCCGCGCCGGCGAGGAAGACGGAGGCGACCTGGCTCACGGAGCTCCTCGCGAACCCGCGCGTCTTCGCGGCCCGCGTCCGCGCGGAGGCGCAGCTCCTCGTGAGGGCGCTCGCGCGGAAGGACTGGGAGGAGGCGGCCGAGCGCGTGTGCGCCGACGCGGGCGACCTCTGGGACGCGGCGCGCTTCGAGGCCGCGATGGCGCCCTTCTTCGACGAGTACGGCGAGCTCCTCTCGGGCGCCGAAGCGCGCCTCCACCATCTGACCCGGCTGACGTCGACGGGCCCGCGCCGGTGGGCGGTCTCGCAGACGCTCCTCGACCCGAAGGGCGACCACACGTGGGCGATCTTCGCGGACGTCGACCTGACCGACCCGGGCGCGCCGGACGGCCCGATCCTCAGGCTCCGGCGTATCGGGAGCTGAGCTCCCTTCGCGTCCGGAAGAAGCTGCGGAGAGAGCTGAAGGCGACCCAGCCCGCGGCGGCGAGCGCCGCCAGGGCCAGGGGAAGGAGCCCGGGCCGGATCGGGTCCGGCTGCACACGGGGACGGAAGCCGGGCGGGATCACGGAGACGGACGTGAACAGCAGCGCGCCGTTCCGGTCGCCGTGCGCCTCGACGATCGAATGGGGTGACATCCGGCTCAGGAGGGGAATCGCGTCCTCGTGCCCGAAGAGCACGATGGTGTAGGGGCGTCCGACCGGGACCTTCACCCGCCCCGACACGAGATCGTCCGGGGTGACGTTTCGTCCCGCCATGTCGCCGTCGAAGAACCGGAAGCAGTACTCCTTCCACGTCGTGTCGTCGGCGACCATGTAGACGTACGTCTCCACGGGCAGGCCGTCGAGGAAGCGGGCGGCCTCGATGCGCCGCCCCGCGTTGTCGTCCGCGAACCCGGTGTACACGACCAGTCGTGGACGCCCGAGGCGAGGAGAGCGAGTCCCATGACCGCGGGAGCGAGCACGTTGCCGGCGGGGCGAGCGGTTCGAGAGAGCGCATCAGGCGATCGGCCCCCAGCCCCGCGAGGAGGACGACGGCCGGCAGGGCGATGTTCAGGTGCGGCCAGAAGGGCGGATCGGCCGTGAGGACTCCTCCGAGGACGAACGTCAGGAACAGCCAGGCCAGCACGAGAAAGTGGGGGAGGCGGCGAAGGCGGGCGAGGGCGACTCCCGTCCCGAGGACGCACAGCGCGGCGGCGAGGGCTCCGACCATCGGCCGGGGAAAGCCGAAGTGCGGGCTGGCGTCTCCGTAGAGGTGAAGCGTCAGGAACGTGTGCCTCGTCTGCTCGAAGAGCACCGCGGCGAGAGAATCGACGTGGTACTTGTCCATCGAGTGCTTCAGGATCTCCGGGCTCCAGATCATCACGGTGTTCCCGCGACCGACGAACGAGCTCAGGCTGCGGACCACGAATCCCGTCATCGGGCCGAATCCGGCGAAGGCGCCGGCGAGGAACAGCCCCCACCCCGCGATCTGCGCGCGAAAGGCCGTCCGGTCCAGGAAGGCGCTCGAGGCCAGGACGGCCAGGACGATCACCGGGCCCACCCGGCTCGAGTCGTACGTCAGGAGAGACACTCCCATCGCGAGGCCGCCCGCGGCCCAGTTGAAGGCCCGGCCCGTGCGGAAGGCGCGGACCAGGTGGGCGAACGACAGGCAGAGGAGGAACGTCGCGGTCGGCCCGAACAGGATGCGGCTGAAGTGGATGTGGGTGTAGCTCGTGGCGAGGAGGACGGTCGAGATCAGGGCGACGCGCCGCGAGAAGGCCTCGCGCGCCAGGACGTAGAGCACGGGCAGGGTGAGAGTCCCCGCCAGCACGGACAGCATGACGAGGCCGAAATGGTCCCTCCCGAAGAGACGGAACCCGAGGGCCTGCAGCTGGTGGCTCGAGAGAAGGTGCTCCGACGCCGCGAGCCCGAACCAGCGCGGATCGTGGCTGTGCATCATGCGGAGCGTCTCGACTCCCATGAGCGCCACGTCGTTGTCGACGTGGTCGGGCAGCTCCGTGATGCGGTAGAAACGGAGAAGGAAGCCCGCGAACGTCAGGGCGAGGAGCACGGGACCTTCCCACGGCGACCATCGGGCCGCGTCCGACGGGAGCGAGTCGAGGTCCCTTGAAGACCGAGAGAAGGAGCGGAAGGACCAGGGAGACCATCGCGAGGATCCACAGAATCCTCACGAGTCCCGATTCGCCCCGCGCGAGGAAGAGGGCGTTCGCCGCGGTGTTGAGCCCGACGGAGATCCCCGCGGCCCAGCGGACGGCGGTCCCGCCCGCGCGCGCCGGGCACGCGGGGGGCGCCGGCTCGCCCTCGTCCCGGCGCCCGAACCAGGCCGCGACCGCGACCGCGACGAGGAGCAGGGCCGCGCCGGCCCCGTAGCGAGGCTTCCACGCCCACGTGACCGAGTCCTTGAGCCTCGTGAAGACCTCTCCCGTGAACAGGTACTGGGCCACGAAGGCCGCCGCCAGCGCGGCTGACAGGGCGAGTGCCGTGACCCGCGGCCGCGGGAGCCGAATTCCCCCGGTTTCCATCGCCGCTCTCTCGTGTCCGCCCGGGCAGGCGGTTTGATTCAGGAACGATCGAGTATGAACCCTCCGGCGCATCGGGAGCCGAAGAGGGCTATCCTGAGGCAGGTGGTGCTCGTGTCAACTCCGTTTCTCCTCGGTCTGGTGTGTGTCGTCGGCGGCCTCGCGATCTGGTATTCCCGAGCCCGGTCCGCTCGCGACTCGAAGCGCGCCTCCGCGGCGAGCAAGGCCCGCAACACGGCCATGCGCAGCGCGCAGAGCGTCGAAGCCGCGATCCGGGGACGCCGCTAGCGGATTCGGCGGGTCGCCCGCCGGATAGACTCCCGGCAGATCTTCGTGACGATCCCGGCGGGCACCCGACTCGGCGCCTACGAGATCCTTTCGCCCCTCGGGGCGGGCGGGATGGGAGAGGTCTACCGGGCCCGGGACCCGCGCCTCGCGAGAGAGGTCGCGATAAAGGTACTGCCTGGAGATTTCTTAGAAGGTGAAGAGGGGAAGGCCCGGTTCGTACGGGAAGCGAAGCTGCTCGCCGCGCTGAACCATCCGAACATCGCAGCGGTCTTCTCATTCGAAGAAATCCCCTCTTTCTCCTCTTCCTCTCCGGCTCGCCACATCCTCGTCATGGAGCTCCTCGAAGGCGAGACGCTCCGCGAGAAGCTCTCTGGACGGATCTCGCCTCAACAGGCGGTGTCCTTCGCCCGCCAGATCGCCAGCGGACTGTCGGCGGCCCACGAGAAGGGGATCGTTCACCGCGACCTCAAGCCCGAAAACCTCATCGTCTCGAACGACGGTCACTTGAAAATCCTCGACTTCGGACTGGCGAAGCGCACCGCAGAGTCGAGGCCCGGCGAGGAGACGAGTCTTCCGACGGAGTCGAAGCACACGGAGCCGGGCGTCGTGATGGGGACGGTCGGCTACATGTCGCCCGAGCAGGTGCGCGGGCTGCCCGTCGACCACCGGTCGGACATCTTCTCGTTCGGCGCGATCCTCTACGAGCTGCTTTCGGGCAGGAAGGCGTTCAGGAGGGACACGCCGGCCGACACGATGTCGGCGATCCTGAAGGAGGAGCCGCCGGAGCTCTCCGCGTCCGGGCCGGAACATTCCGCCCGCCCTCGACCAGATCGTCCAGCACTGTCTCGAGAAGGACCGGGGAAACCGGTTCCAGTCCGCGAAGGACATCGCGTTCGCGCTCTCGCAGGCGTCAGGCCCGGCAGCGATGACGAGCGGCACGCAGGTGAAGGCGCCGGCGGCATCGCGGAATGCGAGAGTCCTCGTCGCGCTGGCCGCCCTCGCCCTCCTCACCTTCTCAGGAATTCTCCTCTTCCGTCTCTCGAAAAAGCCGTCGACGGCGCCCGAGGGCCCGAAGCGCATCGCGGTCCTGCCGTTCGAAAACCTGGGGGCGCCCGAGGACGAATACTTCGCAGACGGCATGGCGGACGAGGTGCGCGGCAAGCTGACGTCGCTGCCGGGCGTGGAGGTGATTGCGCGCGCCAGCTCCACGCCCTACAAGAAGACGACGAAGACCCCGACCCAGATCGCCCAGGAGTTGGGGGCGCGCTACCTCCTGACGGGCACCGTGCGTTGGCAGAAGGGGGCAGGCACGGCGAATCGCGTGGCCGTCAGCCCGGAGCTCGTGGAGGTGAAGGGCTCGGCCGCTCCTGCATCTCGGTGGCAGCAGCCGTTCGACGCCGCTCTGACCGACGTCTTCCGGGTGCAGTCGGACATCGCGACGAGGGTGGCGGAGGCGCTCGGCGTGGCGCTCGGCGCCGGCGAGGAGAAGCGCCTTCTCGAGAGGCCCACACGGAATCTGGCCGCTTACGACGCTTTCCTTCGGGGAGAACAAAGCGCGAAGGGTAACGAACCCTCGACGCTGCGCCGCAGGCTCGGCTTCTACGAACAGGCGGTCGCGCTCGACCCCGGCTTCGCCCTGGCATGGGCACGTCTCTCCGCCACGAGCGCGGTCCTTTACGGACAGAGCACCCCTTCGCCAGCGCTCGCGGAGCGGGCCCGCGAGGGCGCAAAAAAGGCTCTGGCGCTGTCTCCGAACCTTCCCGAGGGTTATCTGGCCCTGGGTGACTACCACGCCACGGTTCAGGGTGATTTCAATGGGGCGCTGGAACAGTTCTCCCGCGGCCTGCTCCTCGCGCCGGCGCACCCGCAGCTCCTCGCGGCGACGGCAGATATGGAAATGTCCCTCGGGCGCTGGGAGGCGAGCGTCGACCGTTTTCAGCAGGCCGTGCGCCTCGATCCTCGAAGCATCCGGCCCATCTCCGGGCTCGCCTCGGCGCTCGCCAACCTCCGCCGCTTTGCCGAGGCCCGCGACATCCTCGACAAAGGCCTCGCCCTCAACCCTGCCGGCCTGAGCCTCATCGACAGCAAGGTGTACACCTATCTCGGCGAGGGCGATCTCGGCCGGAGCCCGGGCCGTTCTCAAGGCGGTGCCGAAGGAGGTCGACCCGACGGCGCTCGTGGCGTATCTCGCGAACTACGGAGACCTCGTCTGGATCCTCGACGAGTCGCAGCGGGAATTGCTTCTCCGGCTGACTCCGGGCGCGTTCGACGACGATCGGGCCACGTGGGGCATCTCCCTGGCGCAGGCGTGCGCCCTCAAGGGAGACGCCGCCGGCGTTCGAACCTACGCGGAGGAGGCCCGTAGGGCCTTCGAAGAGCAGCTGAGCACGGCGCCGCAAAACGCGCAGCGCCACGTTCTCCTCGGTCTCGCGCTGGCGTATCTGGGACGGAAGGAAGAGGCGATCCGGGAAGGCAGGCGGGCGATGGAACTCGCGCCCGTCGCCAGGGACGCTTCTCTCGGTCCCTACGACCAGCACCAACTCGTGCGCATCTACATCCTGGTGGGCGAGCCGGAGAAGGCGCTCGACGAGCTCGAGCCCCTCCTGAAGGTCCCGTACACCCTCTCGCCTGCCTGGCTGAAGATCGATCCCAACTTCGACCCGCTGCGCAAGAACCCGAGGTTTCAGAAGCTGGTGGCGCGGAAGTAGGCGCTGCAGATCTATCTACCGCGAAGGAGGTCCGCGATGCGCGGCGCGCGTCGGGCTCGACCCAGCGCTCCGCCCAGGCGGCCATCGCGTCGATCGCGGCGGCGAGGTCCCGGCCCTTCTTCGTGAGCGCGTACTCGACGCGCACCGGCGTCTCCGGGACCACCGTGCGCTCGACGATCGCCTCCTCTTCCAGCTCCTGCAGCCGCTCGCTCAGCATCCGGTCGGTGATGTCCGGGATGGCGTCGCGCAGCGTGGCGAACCGGCAGCGGGAGCGGAGCAGCAGATAGACGATCGCGCCCGTCCAGCGCCGCCCGACGAGCTCGATCGCCCGGTGATACCGGTCGCACAGGGCGAGGTCGGGCGCCGCGGAGGCCTTCATCCTCTTCACGGGGAGGAGGATAGCCCGGTGTCTCCCCGATGACAAGTAACTACTTGACAGATAGTAGCTATACTTAATATAGTTCACTCTTCGCGGGGGAACGAGGCCTCGAAGCCCCCGGGGAAGGGAGATCGACTCATGGACTCAGGAATCCTCGCCCTCCGGCTCGTTCTCGGCGCTCTCATCGCCGCGCACGGCGCGCAGAAGCTCTTCGGATGGTTTGGCGGCCACGGCCTGGCCGGCACCGCCGGGTTCTTCGAAGGACTCGGCTTCCACCCCGGCCGTTTCTTCGCGACGGTCGCTGCGACCACCGAGGTCGCAAGCGGCCTTCTGATCGCGCTGGGCCTCCTCGGCCCCGTCGGCCCGGCCCTCATGGTCTCGGTCATGGTCGTGGCCGCGGTCAGCGTTCACGGCGGCGAACGGACTCTTCGCGGCGTCGAACGGGATCGAGATGCCGCTGCTCTACGGGATCGGTGGCGCGGCCCTCGCCCTCACGGGGCCCGGGAGCCTTTCACTCGACGCAGTCCTCGGCCTTTCGTCGATCTGGACCCCGGCGCTGAGCTGGGCCGTCCTCGTCGCCGGTATCGTGGGCGGCGCCGTCAACCTGGCGCTCAGGCGCAGACCTGCCCCGGCTCCGGCCGCGGCGTAACCGGTTTCACCCGGAAAGGACTCCCACATGACGACGCCAAACCGCTCGAAGAAGGTCCTCGGGATCGAGCAGGCGCCGCCCCGGCACTGGGTCGGAGACGGCTTTCCCGTCAGCTCGATGTTCTCGTACGACTCCGCCCCGTACCTGAGCCCGTTCATCCTCCTCGACTACGCGGCCCCGGCCGAGTTCAAGCCCGCCCTCGAGCCGCGCGGCGTGGGCGAGCACCCGCACCGGGGCTTCGAGACCGTCACGATCGCGTACCAGGGCGAGGTCGAGCACCGCGACTCGGCCGGGCACAAGGGCCGCATCGGCCCCGGCGACGTCCAGTGGATGACCGCGGCGTCGGGCATCGTGCACGAGGAGATGCACGGGAAGGAGTTCACGAGGAAGGGCGGCACGCTCGAGATGGTGCAGCTCTGGGTGAACCTGCCCGCGAGGTTCAAGAAGGCTCCGGCCGGATATCAGGACGTCGTGCAGAGCCGGACGCCCGTCGTCACGCTCCCGGGCGACGCCGGCACGGTCCGCGTGATCGCGGGCGAGTTCGAGAAGGAGAAGGGCCCGGCCCGGACGTTCACGCCGATCGAGGTGTGGGACACGAGGCTCCGCTCCGGGAAGGTCGCGAACCTGCACGTGCCGGCGGGACAGTCGACGGCGCTTCTCTTCCTGCGCGGCGGCGGGCGCGTCAACGGCTCGAAGTCGGTCGACGAGGGGGAGCTCGTCGTCCTCGACCGCGACGGCGAGACGCTCTCGATCGAGGCCGCCTCGGACGCAACGATCCTGCTCCTCTCGGGAACTCCGATCGACGAGCCGGTCGTCGGATACGGGCCCTTCGTCATGAACACCGAGAAGGAGATCCGGCAGGCGATCGCGGACTACCGCAGCGGGCTCATGGGGCACCTGGACTGACGCTTCGGACGTTGACATCACAGCATCAAGTTGGCATATTGATGCCATGAGGACCACTCTCCAGATCGATGATGACGTCCTCGCCGCCGCGAAAGCACGCGCCCAGGCACGCTCGGAGTCCGTCGGCAAGGCGCTCTCGGAGCTCGCCCGGAAAGGGGTGCGGGCCGAGATGCCGGTGAAGCGTGTGGGCGGCCTCGTCGTCTTCCACCTTCCCGCGGACTCACCTCCCGTCACGATGGACCTCGTCAGGCGCCTCGAACGCGAGCCGCGTTGAGCCACGCCCTCCTCGACGTGAACGCCCTGATCGCTCTGCTCTGGCCGGCCCATGCCCAGCACGCCGCCGCGTTGAGCTGGTTCCGCAGGCGCGGCCGCCTCGGCTGGGCCACATGTCCGCACACGGAGATCGGTTTCATCCGGATCGCCTCGAACCCCGCGTTCTCGCGCGACGCCGTCTCGCCGGGAGAAGCCGCGGCGCTCCTCCGCGCGAACACGGCGGCCTCCCGTCACGTCTTCTGGCCGGAAGGGGAGCCGCCCTCGGAAAGGCTCGCCGCCTTCGGCTCGGCGCTCCAAGGACATCAGCAGGTCGCCGACGCGTATCTTCTGCAACTCGCGGGAAAGAAGGGAGGCCGGCTCGCGACGTTCGACCGCGGCCTGTCCTCGCTCGTGGGGCCCGGCCTCGTTTCCGCAGGAAACCTCGAGATCATTCCCGTCTGACGGCTTTGGAAGGTGAAGAGAGCAGGCCCGGTTTGCGCGCGAGGGGCGCACTGGTACGTCACTTGCTCCTGTCTACGTGAAGGTCCCGTTCAGGGGACCCGATACGAGAGGCATGTGATGAAACACTCGAGCCCCTGGGGCTTTGCTGTAATCCTTTCCGCCCTTTTCGTCGAAATTGCCGTCGCTCCGGCGCTCCTTGCGCAGGAGGAGGACTTCAGCCAGACGGTGGCGCGCGTCGCGTTCGTGCAGGGCGACGGCTCGTTTCAGCGCGGAGACGACCCGGACAGCTGGCAGCCGCTCGCCGTCAACGTGCCGATGACGATCGGGGACCGCGTGTGGACGGGCACGTCCGGACGCCTCGAGCTCCAGGCGCCGGGATTCCGGGCGTTCCTGGCGCCCCGGACGGAGCTGACCGCGCTGAACCTGACGGAGGACGTCCAGCAGTATTCCGTCGCCGAGGGCACCGCGACCTTCCGCGTCGTCTCGATGGACGAGGAGGACGTGTTCGAGATCGACACGCCGAACGCGGCCGTCACGCTGGACCGACCCGGTCTCTACCGCGTCTTCGTCGACGCGGACGGCAACACCCGCTTCGCGGTCCGGCTCGGAGAAGCCCGGGTCGCGGCCGCCGGCGGCGAGGTCTCGCTGCGCGCCGGCGAGGAGATGATCGTGAGCGGGATCGACGAGCCCGAGTACGACGTGGTCGCGATTCCGTTCGCCGATTCCTGGGACCGCTGGGTGACCTCGCGCGAGCGCCGGAGACACGACATCGTGTCCTACGACTACACGAGCGCGGACGTCGTCGGCGCCGGGGACCTCGACGCCTACGGCGACTGGTCGACCGTGCCGCAGTACGGCCGGGTCTGGCGGCCGCGCTCCGTCGCCGCGGGCTGGGCGCCCTACCGCGTCGGGCACTGGATCTGGCAGGACCCGTGGGGCTGGACGTGGGTGTCGGCCGAGCCGTGGGGCTGGGCGCCGTATCACTACGGCCGCTGGGTCGTCGTCTCCTCGCGCTGGTGCTGGGTGCCGGTCGCTCCCAACGTGCGCCACGTGGCGTACGCGCCGGCCCTCGTCGCGTTCGTGGGCGGCGGACCGGGCTGGTCCCTGACCGTGAGCGCCGGCGGGGGAGGTTACGTCGGCTGGTTCCCGCTCGCGCCGCGCGACCCGTTCATCCCGTGGTGGGGCCTCAGGGCCGGGGCCCGCGCGACGACGTCCCGGGTGGTCTATGCGAACCGGACCTACGCGACCGTGGTCGCGCGGTCCGCCTTCGAGGGCGCCCGGCCCGCCCAGACGGCGATGGTGCGCGACGCGGGCATCGTGCGACAGCTCCAGGGCGCGGCCGTCGTGCGCGGGCCGCTGCCCTTCCTTCCGACTCGCGAATCGCTCCGCCCGACGGGCGTCGCCGCGCCGCGCCCGCCCGAGGCGGTGCTCGCGCGTCCCGTGGCCGCGCGCCTCGCCCCGCCGCCGGCGCCGCCCACGTTCGCGCGCAAGCTCGACGTCATCCGCGAGGGTCGTGGCGCCCCGTTGACTCCCGCGACCGCGTCCAGGCTCGTGGTCGACTCGAAGGAAGGCGCGCGGGCGGCCGTCGCGATCCGCCCGGTCGTTCGGCCGGAACGGCGCGTGGACCTCGCCCCCCGGCCGGAAGCCGTGGGCGCGCCGCCGCCCGACCCCATCCACGCCGGAGGAAGGACCATCGCGACGACGGATACGCCGCTGATCCCGCACCCGTCCGCGGTGCGCGAGAACATCCCGCCCGCTCGCGTCGCCCCGGGCGCCGTCGTCCATCCGGTCCCCCCGGCGGCGAGGGAACGAAAGCCCGTCGTGCACGAGGTCGCCCCTGCGGCCCCGAGCGAGCGCATCAGCAGGTCCCGAGCGAGAGAGCGGCGCCTCAGGCGCATCCCGTGGTGCTCAGCCTCAGGCCCGTCCCGTCCCGGCGCAGCCGCCCGTGACAGCTCAGGGCCGCCCCGTCGCGGCGCAGCCGCCCGCCGCAGCTCAGGCACCCCCGGCCGCGCCCGCGAGGCCCGAGCCGCCGCGCGCGAGCCAGCCGTTCAGCCGCCCGCCGCGGCGCGTCGTGGAGCCCGGGCCCGACCCGCTCGCACACGAAGCGCCCGTCGTGCGGCCCGAGCCGAGACCGGTGGCGAAGCCCGCCGAGAAGCAGGAGACGCACGTCGCTCCGGCGCGCGGGAACGAGGCGCCGAAGAACGAGCAGAAGCAGAAGCAGGAACAGAAGAACGAGCAGAAGCAGGAGAAGAAAGACAAGAAGGACTAGAAGACTAGCGGGCGGCGGCGAGGTCGGCGCCGCGCGCCTCCAGCAGCTCGCGCAGGACCGACCGGTGGCAGCGACTCTCGTCCGCGCAGTAGCAGCCGACGGAGAAGCTCGTCTCGTGCGAGAGCGCCGCGAGGAGGTCGAGGACGTACCGCGCGTCGGGCCGTTTCATCTCGGCGTGGTAGCGCCTGACGAACGTCTTCCACGCCCGGTCGTCCTTCGCGCCGAGGCCGAGCTTCACGAGCGCCTCGCTGGGCGCGAGGACGGGCAGCCAGACGTCGTAGAAGTCGCGCTTCGCGAAGTCCGCCTTCGGGACGCCGCGCGGCGGGCGGCGCACCGTGCCGATCCGCAGGCCCTCGCCGGGAGCACGCGGGCTGCCGAGGCGGACGATCCGGACGGGCATGGCGTCGCCGCCGGGCTCAGCCCTTCTTGAGGGCCGCCGCCGTCCAGATCGCTCCGGCGAGGTCCACGGTGCCGAAGAGCGCGAGGGCCGGCGGGGCGAAACCGAGGAGGACGAAGGCGCCGAAGCAGACGAAGACGAAGACGCGCACGACGATCGTGGCCCGGTAGAACGGCACGAGGCCGGAGCGTGCGGCCTGGCCGTAGTAGAAGCCGAGGGCGACCGCGAGGACGCCCACGACGCGGATCCACACCTCGGACGTCGGCGGGACTCCGAAGGGAGCGAGAACGGGGTTCGGCGCCACGATGAGGGCGGCGCCGAGGACGACGAGGTAGGCCCCGAAGACCCGGACGCTCGTCGTGGCCCCGCTCAACGCATCGTCTCCATGACCCGCTCGAGCGCTTCGCGGCTCGGCCGCAGGACGTCGAGCGGCAGGTCCACCAGCGACTTGCCCGTGGCCTCGAGGACCTCGGAGAAGGACGGCTTCTTCGGGTCGAGGTAGAGGATGCCCGTGAGGATCTCCTGCTTGCCGTGGCTCTCGTGGATCGTCCGCAGCGCCTTTTCCTTGTCGGTCGGGTCGTAGTCGCGCCCGACGCCCCGGAAGCGCAGGACGCTTCCGTCCGGGAAGGCCACGTCCTTCGTGTCGCCCGCGGGGATCTCGGCGAGCGTGTCCTCGAAGTACGGGACGAAGCCGACGTCGTGGACGGGCGTCTCGTGGGCCTTGGCGTACTTGTAGCTCTTCGTCGAGCCCTCGTGGTCGTTGAACGTCACGCAGGGCGAGATCACGTCGATGATGGCCGTCCCCTTGTGCGCGATGGCCGCCTCGAGGATCGTCTGGAGCTGCTTCATGTCGCCCGAGAACGAGCGCGCGACGAACGTGCCGCCGAGCTCGATCGCGAGCGAGCACAGGTCGATCGGGACGAACTCGTTCACGTCGCCCTTCTTGCGCGTGGCGCCGACGTCCGCCGTCGCGGAGAACTGGCCCTTCGTGAGGCCGTAGACGCCGTTGTCCTCGACGATGTAGACGAGCGGCAGGTTCCGCCTCACGAGGTGGACGAACTGGCCGATCCCGATCGACGCCGTGTCGCCGTCGCCCGAGACGCCGATCCCGACGAGCTCGGGGTTCGCGACGAGCGCGCCGGTCGCGATCGAGGGCATGCGCCCGTGGACGCCGTTGAACCCCCACGCGCGGTTCAGGAAGTAGGCGGGGGTCTTCGACGAGCAGCCGATGCCCGAGAACTTCGCGACCTTGTGCGGCTCGACGCCCATCTCGTAGAAGGCGTTGATGATCTGCTTCGTGATGACGTCGTGCCCGCAGCCGAGGCAGAGGGTGGACTTGCCGCCCTCGTAGTCGGCCTTGGGAAGGCCGAGGCGGTTCGTCTTCGGAACTGCGCTCATTCTTTCAACCCTTCTTTCCGGACGTCTCGCGATCCGAGAGGACGCCCTCGACGACGGTCGTCGCGTCGAGGGGGAGGCCGTTGTACTGGCGGACGGACACGAACCGCGCGGCGATGTCCGGGAACTCGTCGCGCAGGATCGTGACGAGCTGCGCGTCGCGGTTCTGCTCCACGACGTAGACGCGCTCGTGGCGCCGGATCCACGCGGCCGTCTCGGGGCCGATCGGCAGCGCCCTCAGGCGGCAGTAGTCGAGGGGGACGCCGAACGCGGCCGCGAGCCTGTCGCGGGCCTCCGCGGTCCCGTAGTGCGACGTCCCGTAGGCGAGGAGGCCCGCGACGGCGCCGGCCCTGTCCTCGATCACCGGCCCGGGCACCATCGTCCGCGCCGTGTCGAACTTCCGCGCGAGGCGGTCGACGTTCGCGACGTAGTCGAGCGCCTTCTCCGAGTACTGCGCCTTCTCGTTGTGGCCGGAGCCGCGCGTGAAGTACGCCCCGTACGGATGCGCCGTCCCGGGCAGCGTCCGCCAGGGGATCGCGTCGCCGTCGACGTCCCTGTAGCGCCCCCACGTGTCCTTGACCTTCTCGATCGCGGCCGCGTCGAGGACCTTGCCGCGCGCGGGCGGCGCCGTCGGGTAGGGGAACGCGTCCGACATCCAGTTGTTCATCCCGAGGTCGAGGTCGGACAGGACGAAGACGGGAGTCTGGAGCCTCTCGGCGAGGTCGAACGCCTCGCCGGCCATCGTGAAGCACTCCTCGGGCGAGGCCGGGAAGAGGACGGGGTGCTTCGCGTCGCCGTGCGAGTTGAAGTAGCAGAGGAGGACGTCGCCCTGCATCGTCCGCGTGGGCAGGCCCGTCGACGGCCCGACGCGCTGGACGTCGAAGAGGACGGCCGGGATCTCCGTGTAGTAGCCGAGGCCGATGGTCTCGGACATGAGGGAGATGCCCGGGGCCGGACGTGGAGGTGAAGGCGCGCGCCCCCGCCCAGCCGGCGCCGAGGACCATCCCGATCGAGGCGATCTCGTCCTCGGCCTGGATGATGGCGACGTTCTTTCTCTTCGTCCCGGGGTCGACGCGGAGCTCGTCGCAGAAGTCGATGAACGACTCGCAGAGCGACGAGGACGGCGTGATCGGGTACCACGCGCAGACGGTCGCGCCGGCGAAGACGCACCCGAGCGCGGCGGCCGCGTTGCCCTCGACGATGATCTTGCCGGCGGTCGCGTTCATCCGCTCCACGCGGTAGGGGATCTTGTCCGGGAAGTTCGCGGCCGCGTAGTCGAGGCCGAGCTTCACGGCGGAGACGTTGAGGTCGACCGCCTTCTGCTTCCCCTTGAGCTGCTTCGCGATCGCCTTGTCCGCCTCGGCCGGGTCGATCCCGATGAGGTCGGCGACGACGCCGACGTAGATCATGTTCACGATGAGCTTGCGGAGCTTCGCGTGCTCCGGCGCGGAGGTGATCTTGACGACCAGCTCGGAGAACGGCACGGCGTAGTACGTGACGTCGTCCCGCTTCCGGCCCGGATTCTCGAGACCGAGCTTCTTCTCGTAGACGACGAAGGCGCCCGCGCGCGCCTCGCGCACGTCGTCCTCGGCCGTCTCGGGGTTCATGCAGACGAGGACGTCGTTCTCGCGCTTGCGGCCGATGTAGCCGTCCCGGCTCGCGCGGATCGTGAACCACGTCGGAAGGCCCTGGATGTTCGACGGGAAGAGGTTCTTCCCGGAGACCGGGACGCCCATCTGGAAGATCGACCGCATGAGGACGCTGTTCGCGGTCTGAGAGCCGGACCCGTTCGCAGTGGCGACCTGCAGCGAGAAGTCGTTGACGACGACGTCGGAGGACGGGCCCGCGGAGGCCGTGGCCTCGGTCAATACGCTGGACATGAACGCAAACTCCTCCCGCGGGACTCGCCGCGGCCGACCGATGTTACCCGCGCGGGGCCGGGCGTGGAAGAATCGGGCCGGTGCGCCTCGTTTCCCTCTGCCCGTCGATCACGGAGAGCCTCGCTGTCGCTCGGCGCGGGCGGCGACCTCGTCGGGGTCACGCGCTACTGCGTCCACCCGCGGGAGGCCCTGAAGCGCGTCCCTCGCATGGGCGGGACGAAGAACCCCGACCTCGCCGCCATCCGGGCCGCCCGGCCGGATCTCGTCTTCTGCAACGCGGAGGAGAACCGCGCCGAGGACATCGAGGCCCTGCGGCGGGAGTTCACCGTGGACGTCTCCCACCCGCGACTCGTGGCGGAGATCCCGGCGCTCCTCAGGCACTTCGGGGCGCTGACGGGAAGCGGAGAAGGAATCGGAGAGGATTTCTTCGAACGTCGAAGAGGCAGTTGGAGCGCGTCGAGGAGGAGGCGCGGCTCCAGCGCCGGAGCGCGGTTCCGCTTCGTCTACCTGATCTGGAAGGACCCCTGGATGACCGTCGGCCCGCGGCACGTACGTCGCCGACCTGCTCCGGCGGGTCGGGGGCGCTCTTTCACTCGGAGAATCTCCGAAGGCGGATGTCCCGGACTATCCGGTCACATCGGAGAACGCGATCCTGCTCTCGCGTCCGGACGTCCTGATCCTGCCCGACGAGCCGTATCCGTTCGGCGAGAGGGAGGCGGCGTACTGGCGCGGGCGGCTGCCCGCGTCCTGCCGCGTCGTCCCCGTCTCCGGCGACGACTTCTGCTGGCACGGCGTCCGGACCCTCCGGGGGCTCGACGCGGCGGGACGGCTCGCGCGGCAGCTCGTACGCTAGGAGCGGTTCGAGGCGACGATCGCGACGGGCCCGTTCACGGACGAGAGCCGGATCGAGGCGTCGCCGCCGATCTCGAGGAGGCGCGTCCGGTCCCCGTCCTGCCGGCGGGCGCCGTCGCAGGCCGCCACGCGGCAGGAGAACGGGGCGTGGCGGGACGTCTCGACGCGCACGCCGGACGCGAAGTCGTCCGGGACCTTCAGCGTGAGCGGGCCGTTCTGGGCGTCCGCCTGGAGGCCCTTGCCCTCCCACCGCGTCCCCGCGAGGGCGATCGTGAGCGGACCGTTCACGGCGTGGAGGCGCACGTCGCCCGAGGAGCCCCGGAGCGTGACCGGGCCGTTCGCGGCGTCCACGTCCACCGAGCCGCTCAGGGCCGAGAGCGAGACGGGACCGTTCGCCGTCCGGACGGCGAGCGTGCCGGAGAGGTTCGAGAGGGAGACGGGGCCGTTCGAGGCCTCGACGGAGAAGTCGGCGTCGCGCGGGGCCGTCACGAGGAGAAAGCCGCTCCAGCGCTCGCCCTCGGGGCCCTCGATCGTGACGCGCCCGCCCGCGGACCTCAGCGCGACCTGCGCGAGCACGGCGCGGGCGGCCGCCTCGTCGTCGCCGGCGGCGGCCGTGCAGGCCGTCACGGTGAAGGTGTTCGCGTCGCCGCCGCGGACGGTGATGCCGCCGTTCCGGGATCCGGCGAGGACGAGGCCCCGCGCCTCCGCGCGGGAGAGCGTGACGGTCTCCTCGCCCCGGGCGGTCGTCCGGCCCCCGAAGTGATTGTGGATGGCCGCGCAGCCGGTCCCGTCGCCCCCGTCGATCGTCACGGTGCGTTCGGCGGCGGCGGGGGAGGCGAGGGCAAGACCCATGAAGAGGGCGGGGAGAAGGGCGGCGGAGCGGCTCATGCGGGACCTCCTTGTCATGGGAGACGCCTGTCAGGCCGGGAGGTTCCGAGAGATTTTCTTAGAAGGTGAGTGGGAGCGCCGCGGCGCTGCCCGTCGCCGGGGCCGCGGGAGCCGCGCCAGGCCCCACTCACCTTCTAAGAAATCCTTCTCTTCTCAGTCTTATTCGCGTCGCCTGAGCAGATCCAGGAACTCCTCCCGCACCGCCTTCTGGAGGAAGATCCCGCGGATCGCCGAGGTCACGGTCATCGCGCCGGGCTTCTTGACCCCCCGCATCTCGACGCAGAGGTGGCGCGCCTCGACGACGACCATGACGCCCTGCGGCTTGAGCTCCTCCTCCAGGGTGGTGGCGACCTGCTCCGTGAGGCGCTCCTGGAGCTGGGGCCGGCGGGCGTAGAACTCGAGGAGGCGCGGCAGCTTCGAGAGCCCGACGATGCGCTCGTTCGGGATGTACGCGATGTGCCCGTGGCCGTAGAACGGCACGAAGTGGTGCGCGCACATCGAGTAGAACGGGATGTCCTTCTCCATCACCATCGCGCTGTAGTGCTCGTCGTTGGGGAAGGTCGTGAGCCTCGGCAGGTTGCCGCTGTCGAGGCCGGAGAAGATCTCCAGATACATCTTCGCGACCCGACTGATCGGTGTCGACGAGGTTCGGGTCCTTCTCGGGGTCGAGGCCGAGGATCCGGATCATCTCCCGGACGTGGGCGGCCAGCAGGTCGACGCGGGGATCGGCGAGGACGGGAGGCTCGAGGATCGAAGAAGGGGCCATCGAGGGCATCATACGGCGTGGAGAGGGAGACGGATGGCGCGACTCGAGCGGGAGGCGGCGACCAAGATCGTCGCGACGATCGCGGACAACGCGGAAAGGCCGGGGGCGCTTCGCGCCCTTCTCGCCGCGGGGGTGGACGTCGTCCGCCTGAACGGGGCGCATGCGAAGCCGGGCGACATCGGCCGGCGGACGGCCCTCGTGCGCCGCGTCGCGGCGAGGCTCGGGAGGCCCGTCGGCGTCCTGCTCGACCTCGGGGGCCCGAAGATCCGCCTCGGCGCGCTCCCCGGCGGATCGGCGTCGCTCGCGAACGGCCGCCGGGTCGAGCTCGCGCCCGGCGCGACCGCCCCGGGCGGACGGCCGCGCACGCTGAGGCTCCCGGTGACGTACCCGGCCCTCCTCCGGGACGTGCACCGCGGGGCGGAGATCCGGATCGACGACGGCCGCGTGCGGCTCGAGGTGACGCACCGGCTCCGGGGGGCGCTCGTCGCCGTGGTGCGGACGGGCGGGCGCGTCAAGAGCGGGGCGGGCGTCAACTTCCCGGACTCGACGCTGACGGCGCCCGCGCTCACGGCCAAGGACCGGCGGGACCTCGACGAGGCCCTCGGCGCGGGCGTCGACTTCGTCGGGCTCTCGTTCGTGCGGAGCGCGGCCCACGTGGCGCAGCTCCGGCGCCTCCTGGAGAAGGTCCCGGTGGAGCGGCGTCCGTGGATCGTCGCGAAGATCGAGAGGCCCGAGGCCCTGAGGGACCTCGACCGGATCGCCGCGGCCTCCGATGCGCTCATGGTCGCCCGGGGAGACCTCGGCGTCGAGATCGGCCTCGCGCGCGTCCCGGCCGCCCAGCGCGAGATTCTCGCGGCCGGCCGGCGGCACGCCGTGCCGGTCATCGTCGCGACGCAGATGCTCGAGTCGATGATCGAGCACCCGGTGCCGACGCGCGCCGAGGTCTCGGACGTCGCGCTCGCCGTCCACGACGGGGCCGACGCGGTGATGCTGTCGGGGGAGACGGCGATCGGCGCGTTCCCCGTCGAGGCCGTGGCGGCGATGGGCGACATCGCGCGCGCCGCCGAGGCGCCGGACGCGAACGACGTCCCCGCGCCGCTCCCGCCGCCGCCGCCGGGGGACTTCACGGCCGTCGTGGCCCGGGCCGCGTCGGAGGCCGCGCGCCTGGGGCGGGCCTCGGCCCTCGTCGTCCACACGGAGTCGGGCCGCACGGCGCGCCTCGCGTCCAAGAGCGCGCTGTCGCTCCCGATCGTCGCCTTCACGCCCCGCGAGTCCGTCCGCCGCAAGCTCACGCTCCTGCGCGACGTCGTGTCCTTCCGCGTCCCGAAGAGCCGCACCGTCGAGGAGCGCATCCGCGCCGCGGACGCGCTGCTCGCGCGGGTCGAGCGCCTCGCGGGCGCGACGATCGTCGAGGTGTCGGGCGCTTCGGCGACCGCGGGCGCGACGAACCTCGTCCGCCTGCGCCGCCTGCCCTGACGCTCAGGGCGCGGCGGGCGCGAGCGGCCTGAGGGCGGGCGCTCCGGCGGGGGCGATCTCGAGGTCGTCGCCGTCCATCTCCTCGGCGTCGTAAGGGACGCCGAGGTACGAGAGGAGCGTCGGCGCGAGGTCGACGGTCCGCGCCGCGTGCCGGTGGCCCGGCGGCACGCCCGGTCCCGCGAAGAGGAGCGGGACGACCATCTCGCTGCGCGTGAGCGAGCCGTGCCCGGCCGCCTTGCCGGACGTGAAGCCGTACCCGTCGGCCGGCGAGACGAAGACGTCGGGCGCCCGGGGCGAGTCGAAGAACTCGGGCAGCTGGACGACGAGGTCCGGATACGGCCCCTCCGCGGTCGCGTCCAGCCAGTCGTCCGCGTCCTGGGGAGAGCCGATGAGGTCGCGGACGGCGGGATCGGACGCGTACCCGAACGGGTCCTCGCCCTCGAGGACTCGGTACGTGTAGAGGGGGTCCCGTCGTCGCCGTCCACGCGGTCGATCTCCGAGCGGCCCGCGGGGCCGTAGACGACGACGCGGCCGGCGCCGGGGCCGCGCGTCACGACGAGGCGCACCTCGGGCGCCCGGGCGAGCGTCGCGGCGAACTCCGAGACGGGCGGCATCCTCAGGCGGGGCGCGGGGGGACCCTTGCTTCTTCTGCCTCTTCTGCTTGCGCGTCCGGAAGGCGCCCGGGACCTCCTCGGGCGGGCGCTCGGCGGGCAGCCAGATCATCACGCCGCGGTAGGCGCCGACCGCGATCATCGCGTCGCCGACGTCGTACTTCTTGCGGCTCTTGTGCGGCACCGGGACGAGGACGCACGGGCCCTTCCCGCAGTCGGCCTCGGTCGGATTCGCGACGAGCACGCGGTTCACGAGCTCGTTCGCGTCCACGAAGGTCTGGTACGAGCGGTTCCCGTGATCCCCGAGGAGGACGTAGAGGATGCGGTCGTCGATCCTGCGCCTTCGCAGCCTCCTGACGAGGCGGCCGAACGCCTTGTCGATCGACGCGAGCGTCGCGCGGAAGTCCTCGCTCCCCGGCCCTTCGGCGTGGGCGACCTCGTCCGGGCCGAGGAGGTGGCCCCAGACGAGGGGCGGCAGGCGTCCGGCGTCGGCGCCGCCGGCGTAGGCGTCGCCGATGTCGTCGAGCGTCTTGCGGTCGAGGAAGGGCCAGTCGTAGCGCGCGTAGGCGGCCATGACGGCGACCGTGTTCTTCACGTGCACGGTGACCCCGCGCGCGAGCGGAGACGTGACGGCGACCGTGTCCGCCGGGAGGCGCTCGTAGAGCGTGTGCGCCCTCGGGGTCAGGAAATCGCTCGCCGAGTAGATGCGGAAGATGTTCGTGTGCGCCTCCCGCACGCGCAGGCGCCGGTCGAGCCAGACGTTCGCGGGAATCCCATGGTGCCCGGGGAAGAGCCCCGTGAGCATCGCGGCGAGGTTCGGGTAGGTCTCGCTCGGCACGGACGCCACCGCGTTGTCGACCACGAGCGCGCGGTCGACGATCTCCCGGCGGATGTTCGGGAGCACCCCCTCGGCGAGGAGGTGGTCGAAGGCCTCCTTGGAGAGGCCGTCGCAGAAGAGGACGCAGACCGAGACCCCGTCCCGGCGCCCCGCGGCCTCCACGACCGTCTCGACGCGCGACCGGACGGAGCAGCCCGCGAGCGTCGCGGCGAGCGCGCCGGCGAGGGCGGGGCGGAGGGCGCGGCGCACCCGCGAAGGGTACAGGAGGGGGCGGATCCGCGCCGCGTTACCATCCCGCGGATGCCCCCGTTCCGCGGCGCCGACCTGCACTGCCATTCGACGTTCTCCGACGGCGTCGACGCGCCCGCGCGCCTCGTCGGGTACGCGCTCGAGGCCGGGCTCTCGGTCCTCGCGCTCTCCGATCACGACGCCCTCCACGGTCTGCCCGAGTTCGAGGCCGCCGCGAAGGGGACCGGCCTCGTCACGGTCGCGGCGAGCGAGCTGTCGACGCGCTGCAACGGCGACGACGTCCACGTCCTCGGGCTCTTCCTCGACCCCGAGGAGGCCTCTCTCAAGGCGAAGCTCGAGCAGTTCCGGAAGGACCGCGACACGCGCGGCGAGGCGATGGTGGAGAAGCTCGCGTCGCTCGGGATGCCGCTCGACATCGCGGCGATCCGCGAGGTCGTCGGCGCGGGCGCGTTCGGGCGGCCGCACATCGCGCGGGCGATGGTGGCGAAGGGCTACGTGAAAACCTTCGAGGAGGCCTTCGACGACTGGCTCGCGCACGGCAAGCCGGGCTACGTCCCGAAGCCGAAATGGGCCCTCGAGGAGGCGATCGCCGCGATCCGGATGGCCGGCGGACTCTCCGTCATCGCCCACCCGATCTGGTACCAGGATCCCGAGCAGGTCGTCGCCATCGGCGTCGCCGCCGGGCTGGACGGCCTCGAGGTCTTCCACCTCGACCAGGTCGGCAAGGAGAACGAGTTCGGGAAGCTCGCCGACCGGCACGGGCTCCTGAAGTCGGCCGGTTCGGATTACCACGGCCCGCCCGAGGGCCGTAAGCGGGTCGGCTCCTGCCGGCTGGACGAAGAGGGCTGGGCGCGGATCGTCGCGGCGGCCCACGCCCGCCGGGCCGAATCCGGCCGCCCGCCGCTCGACCTCTCGCCGCGCTGACGGGGGCGACGCGCGCGGGGGACCGCGGCCGCCGGAGCGGGGCCATGCGCGATATCCTTCGCGGTCCCGATGTCCGCCCTCGCACCCGTCGACGCCGAAACCCTCCCGTCCCGGCCGGACGCGGAGCGGAGCCTGCTGGGGGCCGTCCTCATCGACGGGGCCCTCATCTCCCGGGTCATGGAGTTCCTCGCGCCGGACGACTTCGCGAGCGAGGCCCACCGGGTGATCTACGAGGCCTCCCTCGCGCTCGCGGACCGGCGCGAGGGGATCGACCTCGTGACGGTCCAGAGCGAGCTCGAGAAGACGGGCCGGCTCGACCGGGCCGGCGGCCCCGCCTACCTCGCGTCCCTCGTCGACCTCGTCCCGGACGTCGAGAACGTCGAGAGCTACGCGCGCCTCGTCCGCGAGGCGTCGCTGAGGCGCCTCGTGATCCTGCAGTCCCGGCGCGCGATCCGCGAGGCGGTGTCGGCCCCCGACGCCGAGACCGTCCTCGAGAACGCGCAGCGCGAGCTCGTCGAGATCGCGAAGGGCTCGATCAAGGGCGGCTTCGTGAAGCTCTCGCGCATCGCCGAGAGGAACGAGGAGGAGATCCAGAGGATCCACGGGCGCGGGACGATGCTCACGGGCCTCCCGTCGGGCTTCACCCGGCTCAACGCCCTCACGCAGGGCCTCCAGAAGACCGACCTCATCGTCGTCGCGGCCCGGCCGGGCATGGGCAAGACGGCGTTCGCCCTGAACATCGCCTCGTACCTGACGATCCACCAGAAGTACGTCGTCGGGTTCTTCTCGCTCGAGATGTCGGCCCAGCAGCTCGGCTTCCGCATCCAGTGCTGCGAGTCCCGCGTGAACCTGCAGCGCCTGCGCGAGGGGCGGCTCAGCAAGGAGGAGAAGAAGGCCCTGTTCTTCTCGACGCAGCAGATGCGCGAGGCGCAGCTCTACGTGGACGACTCGCCCGCGATCACGCTCCTCGAGATGCGCGCCCGCGCCCTGCAGCTCAAGCAGCGCGCGGGCCTCGACGCCGTGTTCGTGGACTACCTCCAGATCATGGGGACGCGCGGCAAGGTCGAGAACCGCACGCAGGAGGTCAGCGCGTTCTCGCGCGGCCTCAAGGCGCTCGCGAAGGAGCTCGAGGTCCCGGTCATCGCGCTCTCGCAGCTCTCCCGCCGCACCGAGCAGCGCGGGTCCGAGAAGGAGCCCGTGCTCAGCGACCTGCGCGAGTCGGGCGCGATCGAGCAGGACGCCGACGTCGTCCTGTTCCTCTCGCGGCCGGAGTACTACGACAAGGACACCGAGCAGAAGAACGTCTGCGACGTCATCATCGCCAAGCAGCGCAACGGCCCGACGGACCGCTTCACGCTCGGGTGGTCGGGCGAGTACACGCGCTTCTCCGACCTCGCGATGATCAGCGAAGGCCCCGGCTTGTGACCCTCGCGCCCCTGCGCCCGACGCGCGCCGTCATCGACCTCGACGCGCTGGCGGCGAACTACCACGCGCTCGCGACGGGCCTGCCGGCGGCTGCACGGTCCTGCCGGTCGTGAAGGCGGACGCGTACGGCCACGGCGCCGTGCACGTCGCCCGCCGGCTCGCGAGGGAGGGCGCGCTCGTGTTCGCGGTCGCCGTCGTCGAGGAGGGCCTCGAGCTCGGAAGGCGGGGATCCTGCAGCCGATCCTCGTCATGGGGTGGATCGGGAGGGACCAGCTCCCCGCGCTCGTCGCGGGCGGGCTGACTCCCAATGTGCATTCGATCGAGCAGGCCGAAGAATTGAAGAATTTCCTCGAGAGTGAAGAGGGGATGGCGGGGGCGGCGCGCCCCGGGGGCGCGCCGCCCCCGCCCCTTCCCGTGCATCTGAAGCTCGACACCGGCATGACGCGGCTCGGCGTCCGCCCCGAAGAGCTGCCCCGCGCTCTCGGAGCTACTCGAGGGGATCAAGAGGAAGATTTTCTTGGAAGGTGTATTCCAGAATTTCGCCTCGGCGTATGACGTGAAGTCGGAGCAGAACGCGGACCAGACGAAGAATTTCTTAGAAGGTGTCGAGGCGGTCCGAGCAGCGGGCCATCGGCCGTCCATGATCCACATGGACAACAGCGGCGCGACGCTGGCGCGTCTGGCGCAAACCGCGCAGTCGGCCGGGTCTCCCTCTTCACCTTCTCAGAAATCTTCTCTTTTCTCCGTCTCCCACGTCCGCCCCGGCCTGGCCCTTTACGTGCGGGTCCCCGATCTCTCCTCCGAAGCAAACGACTCCCTCCGCGACGTCATGTCGCTCGTCTCCGTCGTCGACCAGGTCAAGACCGTCCCCGCGGGGACGCGCGTCGGCTACGCGGGGACGTTCGTCTGCGCGCGGACGACGACGCTCGCGGTCGTCCCGGCCGGCTACGCGGACGGAGTCCGCCGGCACCTCGCCGGCCGCGGGCAGGTCCTGATCGGCGGCCGGCGCTGCCCGATCGCGGGGCGCATCTCGATGGACCTCACGGAGGTCGACGTGACGGACCTGCCGGCTCCGCCCGCGCGCGGCGACGAGGCCGTCCTGTTCGGGACGCAGGCCGGCGAGCGGCTGGGCGTCGGGGAGGTCGCCGCCGCGGCCGACACGGTTCCCTGGGAGATCCTGTGCGGAATCGGCCCGCGCGTGCCGCGTATCATTCGCGAAGGCGGACGGACGGTGGCGCAGGTGTCGAAGTTCCTGTGAAAGTCGTGCTCGAGGCCATCGGCCGCGGCGTCCTGCGCCTCTTCGAAGGGGTCGGCCGGTTCTTCGAGCTCCTCGGCCAGACGCTCCGCGGCGGCGTGATGCCGCCCTACCAGATCTCGCTGACGGCCAAGCAGGTCGTTCGCGTCGGCGTCGACTCGGTCCCGGTCGTCTTCCTGACGGCGCTCTTCACGGGGGGCGTCCTCGCGCTCCAGACGTTCAAGGGCTTCCAGCGCTTCCACGCCGAGGGCTACATCGGCTCGGTCGTCGCGCTCTCGATGCTGCGCGAGCTCGGCCCGGTCCTCACGGGCCTCATGGTGACGGGCCGCGCCGGCAGCGCGATGGCGGCCGAGCTCGGCTCGATGCGGGTCACGGAGCAGATCGACGCGCTCGTGTCCCTCGCGACGGACCCGGTCCAGTACCTCTTCGTGCCGCGGGTCCTCGCGGGAATCATCGTCACGCCGATGCTCGTCGTCCTCGCGGACGCGACGGGCATCCTCGGCGGCTACCTCGTCGCGGTCCAGTACCTCGGCGCGAACCCCGTCGTCTACCTGAACAACACGTTCCAGTTCCTGGACATGGAAGACATGACGTCGGGCCTCATCAAGGCGGCCGTCTTCGGGCTCCTCTTCTCGATGATCGGCTGCCAGACGGGCTTCGACACGAAGGGCGGCGCCGAGGGCGTGGGCACGTCGACGACGACGGCCGTCGTCCTGGGCTCGCTCGCGATCCTGATCGCGGACTTCTTCCTCACGAAGGTGCTCTTCTGATGTCCGCGCCCGCGCCCTCCGGTGTGCCGGCGATCCGGCTCAGGGGAATCACGAAGGCATTCGGCCCGAAGGTCGTCCTCGACCATCTCGATCTCGCGGTGGAGAAGGGGGAGTCGCTCGTCCTCCTCGGCCAGTCGGGCATCGGCAAGAGCGTCCTCCTCAAGCACGTCGTGGGGCTCCTCAAGCCCGACGCGGGCTCCGTCGAGATCGACGGCGAGGACCTGTGGGCGGTCACGCCGCGCGAGCGGGACGTCCTGAGGCGGAAGTTCGGGATGTCGTTCCAGGAGGGCGCCCTCTTCGACTCGATGAGCGTGGGGGAGAACATCGCGTTTCCGCTCGTGCGCCACACGAAGAAGTCGAAGAAGGAGGTCGCGGACCGCGTCGCGGAGTGCCTCGAGCTGGTCCGCCTGCCGGGCACCGAGGAGAAGCGGCCCTCGGAGCTCTCCGGCGGCATGCGTCGGCGCGTGGGCTTCGCGCGCGCGATCGCCCTTCAGCCGGAGATCCTTCTCTTCGACGAGCCGACGACCGGGCTCGACCCGATCACGACGGACGTCCTCGTGCGCGTGATCGAGGAGATGCGCAAGAGGATGAACCCCACGGCGATCACGATCACCCACGACCTGAAGGTCGCGTTCGCGATCGCCGACCGCGTCGGCCTCCTCGCGCACGGGAAAATCGCGATCGACCTCCCGCCGAAGGAGTTCGAGGCGTCGGCCGACCCGCGCGTCGCGGCCTTCGTGAAGGGCGACAGCGAGCTCTCGCCGCCCGAACTCGAACCGGAGCGCCGCCTCGGGACGACGCCCGCGGGCGCGCCCCCCGTATGATGGAGGCCGCATGACGACCACCGCGAAAATCGGCGCCTTCTTCGTCGTCGTGCTGGCCGCGCTGGCCGTTCTCATCCTCAAGATCGAGGACATCCACATCGGAAAGAAGGCGCGCACGAACACGGTCGACGCGCACTTCAAGGACGTGGCGGGCCTGGACGACAAGTCCGCCGTCCGCGTCGCCGGCGTGCTGCATCGGGAAGGTGGACGGGATCACGCTTCGCGAGGACGGCACGGCGATCGTCCACCTCGCGCTGGAGCCCGGCGTGGAGCTGCGCGAGGGCGCCTCGGCCCAGATCCGGAGCCTCGGCCTCCTCGGCGACAAGTACGTCGAGCTGCAGCCCGGGGCGCAGGGGGCGCCGCGCCTCGCCCAGGGGGCGCTCCTCGAGGGCTCCTCGTCGACCGGCTTCGACGACATCACGAAGATGGCGTCCGACATCGGCAAGGACCTCAAGGAGCTGTCGTCGGCGCTCGCGGGATCCCTCGGCGGCAAGCAGGGCGAGGACAAGCTCAACCGGATCGTGGACAACGTCGGCGCGCTCGCCGAGGCGCTGCGCGAGATGGTCGAGCAGAACCGCGGGAACATCGACACGACGCTCGCGAACCTCAAGGAGTTCTCGACCCAGATGCGCGAGACGCTCGCGCGCATGGACAAGATCCTCGAGGAGAACCGGGCGAACCTGAAATCCACGGTCTCGAACGCCGACGAGATCTCGGAGAAGCTCAAGACGACGGCCGACAACCTGAACTCGATCACGGGGAAGATCGACACGGGCCAGGGGACGATCGGCAAGCTCCTGAACGACGACGAGACGCACAAGAACCTCAACGACGCGCTCACGTCGGTCAAGACCGGCGTCGAATCGCTGAACGAGACGCTCTCGCGCGTCAACAGGATCCAGCTCGACCTCGGCTTCCGGGCCGAGTACGTGTCGCGACCCGGCGACGGCAAGTACTGCTTCACGCTGGACGCGATCCCGCGCGACAACAAGTTCTACCGGCTCGAGATCGGCACGACGCCGAAGGGCAAGCGCGAGAACATCGACGAGACGACGACCGTCACGTTCCCGAACGGGAGCCAGCAGACGATCCACACGACCGGCGAGCGCTACGTCGACCAGCTCCTCCTGTCGCTGCAGCTCGGATACCGCCTCAAGGACACGATCCTCCGCGCGGGCCTCATCGAGTCGCGCGGCGGCGCCGCGATCGAGCAGACGTTCAAGGCCGACTCGTTCCGGCTCGCCGGCGAGGTCTGGGACTTCTCGCGGAACGACTACCGCGGACACGTGAAGCTCTACGGACGCTGGAACGCGAGCCCGAACCTCTACGTGACGAGCGGCGTCGACGACCTCCTGAACCCGGGCCTGCGCTCCGCGTTCATCGGCGGCGGCATCCGGTGGAAGGACGAGGACCTCAAGGCGCTCCTGCCCTCGATCCCGATTCCGAAGTAGTGGCGAAGAAGCCGGCCACCGTCTTCGCCTGCTCCGCCTGCGGGGCCCAGAGCCCGCAGTGGCTCGGGCGCTGTCCGGAGTGCGGCGGGTGGAACACGCTCGCCGAGGAGCGCGAGGCTGCCTCCCGCCCGACACCCGCGCGGGACGCGGGGTCGCCGCCGTCCGCCTCTCGGACGTCGCCGCCGCGGCGGTGCCGCGCATCCCGACGGGCATGGCGGACGTGGACCGGGTCCTCGGCGGCGGGCTCGTGCCGGGCTCGATCGTCCTCCTCGGCGGCGAGCCGGGGATCGGCAAGTCGACGCTGCTCCTCCAGGTGGCGGCCCGCCTGGCGAATCGGATCGGCGAAGTTCTCTACGTCAGCGCGGAAGAGTCCGCGCAGCAGGTGAGGATGCGCGCCGAGCGACTGGGGGCGTCGGCGTCGGGCGTCTTCCTCCTCGCCGAGACGAACCTGGACGCGATCCTCGACGCGGCGCGCGCCGGCCGCTACGCCGCGGTCGTCGTGGACTCGATCCAGACGATCTCCTCGCCGGCCGCGCCGGCGGCGGCGGGCTCGGTCGCGCAGGTGCGCGAGTGCGCGAGCCGCCTGCAGGCGTACGCGAAGACGACGGGCGTCCCCGTGTTCCTGATCGGGCACGTCACGAAGGACGGGACGCTCGCCGGGCCCAAGACGCTCGAACACCTCGTGG
The DNA here is from genome assembly GCA_963776915.1 of uncultured Acidobacteriota bacterium. Lineage (GTDB taxonomy): Bacteria > Acidobacteriota > Thermoanaerobaculia > UBA5066 > UBA5066 > Fen-183. Next base: position 293,028 of record CAVZPE010000020.1, read on the forward strand.
ACGCGGTCCTCTCGTTCGAGGGCGAGCGCTTCCACGCGCAGCGCGTCGTCCGCGCGCTCAAGAACCGCTTCGGCCCCGCGCACGAGCTGGGGGTCTTCGAGATGACGGGCGCGGGTCTCGTCGAGGTCGCGAACCCGTCCGCGCTGTACCTCGGAAGCGGCGCCGGCTCGCGGCCCGGCTCGGTCGTCCTCGCGGGCGTCGAGGGCACGCGGCCGCTGCTCCTCGAGGTGCAGGCGCTGACGGTCGAGGCGAAGTACGGCTCGCCCCGGCGCACGGCGATCGGATTCGACGGGACGCGCCTCGCGCTCCTCCTCGCGGTCCTCGAGCGCCACGGCGGCCTCAAGCTCGCGTCACACGACGTCTTCCTGAACGTGGCGGGCGGCGCCGAGAGCGCCGAGCCGGCGGCGGACCTCGCCGTGTGCGCGGCCGTGGCCGGAAGCCTGCGCGGCCGGTCCCTCGCGCCCGGGACGTTCGCGTTCGGGGAGGTCGGCCTCCTCGGCGAGGTGCGGGCCGTCTCCGACGCGGCGCTCCGGCTCAAGGAAGCCGTCTCTCTGGGCCTGAAGAGCGCCCTCGTCCCGGCCGGCAACGCGGGGGAGGCCGTCGCCTTCCCGGATCTCCTGGTCGTCCCGCTGCGGAGCGTCGAGGAGCTGCTCGCGCGGACCTGACGTCAGGCCGGCCGGACTCCGAGGAGCCGCGCCGGGAGGAAGAGGAGCGCCTTGAGGAACGCGAGGACGCCGCCGACGGCGATCCCGAGGACCTTGAAGGGGAGGAGGATCAGCCAGACGAACGGAAAGGCGACGAGCGCGAAGACCGCGAGCGGCCAGCAGAGGACGAAGAGGATGAGCCAGAGCAGGAACTTCGCCATCGACCCCTCCGAACCCTGATACGGCCCCGCCGGACGGGGGTTTCCGGTTGATCCGGTTGCATCATTTTGCACCCCGGCGGGCCCGTGCGAGCGTAGTGTCCGGAGAACAGCATGACGAAGACGCTCGACCTCGCGACGCTCGACCTTCAGGACGCCCTGGACCTCGCGATCCTCGTGGAGGAGGAGGCGAAGGAGCGCTACGACGAGCTCGCGGCACAGATGGAGGCGCACCACACGGCCGAGGCGGCCACGTTCTTCCATTTCATGTCGGCGAACGAGGCCCGCCACGGAGAGGAGCTCGCCGCGCGGCGCAAGGAGCTGTTCGGAGAGGCGCCCCGCCGGGTCGACCGCTCGATGGTCTGGGAGATCGAGGCGCCGGAGTACGAGAACGTCCACGCGTTCATGACGCTCCACGAGGCGCTCACGGTCGCCATGGCCGCCGAGGTCAAGGCGCACTGGTTCTTCACGGACGCGCTCAAGCTGCCGGTCTCGGACCCCGTCCGGAAGCTCTTCCTCGAGCTCCAGGAGGAGGAGGTCCACCACCAGGAGCTCGTCGGGCGCGAGCTCGCGAAGCTCCCGCCGGACGAGGCCGCGCCCCCCGAGGAGTTCGCGGACGAGCCCGTCTCGCAGTAGGCGCCGCGCTCAGGCGCGGAACGGCAGCCCGGTCAGGCGCTCGTAGGCCTCGGCGTAGCGCGCGCGTGTGCCGGCGACGACGTCGGGCGGCAGGATCGGAGCCGGCGGCGTCTTGTTCCAGCCCGTCCTCTCCAGGAAATCGCGCACGAACTGCTTGTCGAAAGACGGCGGCGAGCCCCCGGGCCTCCAGGTGTCGGCGGGCCAGAAGCGCGACGAATCGGGCGTGAGCGCCTCGTCGATCCAGACGAGCGCCCCGGACGGGTCGAGGCCGAACTCGAACTTCGTGTCGGCCAGGACGATTCCGCGGCCCGCCGCGTACGCGGCCGCGCGGCCGTAGAGCTCGAGCGTCAGGGCCTTCAGGCGCGTCGCGAGAGCGGTTCCGGCGGACGACGCCATCGCCTCGAACGAGACGTTGATGTCGTGCCCGGACTCGGCCTTCGTCGCGGGGGTGAAGATGGCCTCGGGAAGCCGGTCCGCCTCGCGGAGGCCCTTCGGGAGCGCGATCCCGCACACGGAGCCGGACTCGCGGTACTCCTTCCAGCCCGAGCCCGCGAGATAGCCGCGCGCCACGCACTCGAACGGGACGACCGCGCATTTCGCCGCGAGGACGCTGCGGCCCGAAAGGAGGGGCGCGTGCGCGGCCGCAGCCTCCGGGAACCGCGAGGCGTCCGTCTCGATCAGGTGGTTCGGCACGACCTCGGCGAACCGGCGGAACCAGAAGTTGGAGAGCTGCGTGAGGATCTTCCCCTTGTCGGGGATCCCGGGGGAGAGGACGCAGTCGAAGGCGGAGATCCGGTCTGTCGCGACGAGAAGGAGGCGGTCTCCGAGGTCGTAGACGTCGCGGACCTTGCCGCGGCGCGGCGGCGGGAGCCCCGGCAGGGAAGTCTCGAGGACGGCTTCGGGCATGCGCCGGATTCTAGGTCGGGGACGGCGGACGGCGCGCTAGACTTTGCCGGACCCGGAATCAGGAGGACATCTTGCTCAAGCTTGTGATTCGGAGCCGGAAGGGCGGCGCACGCGCGGACGCCTTCGTGACGTTCGCCGCCGGGGCGACCCCGAAGGAAGCGCTCGGGACGCTGCCCGCCGCGGTGCGCGCGAGGGCGTCCGCGGCCGCGCCGGCCCAGCCGGCGGCCGAAGGAGCCGTCTTCACGGTGCCTCTCGGCGGATCCCCCGCCGCGCGCCTCTACGTCTTCGGCGGAGGCAAGAGCCTCGAGGTGAGCCCGCGCAAGGCGCGGGGAATCCTGCGCAGCGTCGCGAAGACCCTGAACAAGAGCGGCGAGCGCTCGGCGATCCTCGACTTCCCGTTCACGCTGAAGCGGATGGACGCCGCCGAGACCCGCGAGTTCCTGCTCCGCGCCCTCGCGCTCGCGGACTACGGGTTCCCGGTCTACAAGACGATGGACCGCGAGAAGAGGACGCTCGCCTCCGTCGCGGTGACGCCGTCGGGCGCCTTCGCCGGCGCGACGGCCGCGGAGGCCCGCGACGCCGAGGCGCTCGCGCGGGTCGCCGCGTTCGTCCGCGACCTCGGGAACACCCCGTCGAACGACCTCGTCCCGCGCGACTTCGCGCGCCGCGTCTCGGAGGAAGCCCGGGCGCGCGGGCTCCGGGCGAAGGTGCTCGACAAGAAGGCCATCCGCCGCGAGAAGATGGGGGGTCTCCTCGCCGTGAACCGCGGCTCGGCCGAGGAGCCCCGCGTCGTCGTCCTCGAGTGGAAGGGCGGCAAGAAGGCCGACCCGCCCCTCGCGTTCGTCGGCAAGGGCGTCACGTTCGACTCGGGCGGCATCTCGATCAAGCCCGCCGAGAAGATGGGCGACATGAAGTGGGACATGATGGGCGCGGCGACCGCCATGGGGATCGTCCTCGCGGCGGCGGACCTGAAGCTCAAGGTCAACGTCCTCGGCGTCGCGGCCCTCACGGAGAACCTCCCGTCCGGGACCGCCTACAAGCCCGGGGACATCGTCCGCTTCCGCAACGGGAAGACCGCCGAGATCGACAACACGGACGCCGAGGGGCGGGTGATCCTCGCGGACGCCCTCGACTACGCGGCCGACTGGAAGCCCGCCGCGATCCTGGACTTCGCGACGCTCACGGGCGCGGCGCTCGTCGCCCTCGGGCTCGAGGCCGCGATCGTCTTCACGGACCACGACGACCTCTCGCGCGCGCTCGTCTCGGCGGGCGAGCGCACGGACGAGCGGATCTGGCGCCTCCCGATGTGGGAGGAGTACCGCGAGAACATCCGCTCCGACTGGGCGGACATGAAGAACACGGGCGGCCGCTTCGGCGGCTCGATCAACGGAGCGATGTTCCTCAAGGAGTTCGTCGATCCGAAGACGCCGTGGGCGCACCTCGACATCGCGGCGACCGCCAACGTCGACCGCGAGTACGCCGGCTACCCGGTCGGGGCGACCGCCTTCGGCCTCGGCCTCGCCCTGCGCTGGATGCGGGACCGCGCCACCGGCAGAGGGCGGCGCGCGCCGCGCCCGCTGAGCGTGCTGACGTCCCTCCGCGTCCGCGACCTCGCCGTCCTCGAGGACGTCGAGGTCGCGTTCGGCGAGGGGTTGACCGTGCTGACGGGCGAGACCGGCGCCGGCAAGACGCTCGTCGTGGACGCTCTTCTGCTCCTCGCGGGCGGGCGCGGCGATCCGGCGCTCGTGCGCGCCGGAGCGGACCGCCTCGTCGTGGAAGGAGCCTTCGACACCGACGACGCCGGGGTCCGTGCCGCGCTCACGGAGGCCGGACTCCTCGAGGAGACGAAGGGGCCCTTCGAGATCGTGGTCCGCCGCGAGGTCGCCGCGGCCGGCGCCGCCGCGAAGGGCCGCCTCCTCGTGAACGGCTCGCCCGCGCCCCTCAGGACGCTCCAGGAGGCGGCCGCGCGCCTCCTGGTCCTCTACGGACAGGCGGAAGCCCGCGAGCTTCTCGATCCCGCGGCGCCGCGCGAGCTCCTCGACCGCTTCGCCGACCTCGAGGAGACGGCCCGGACCGTCGCGGCGCTCCACCGCGAGCTCGTCGCCCGCCAGCGCGACCTCGCGCGCCTCGGCGAGGCGGCGACGGACCGCGTCAAGCGCCTCGAGCTCCTCGACTTCCAGATCGCGGAGATCGACAGGATCGCCCCGGAAGAGGGAGAAGACGAGAGAGATTTCTTCTGAAAGGAAGAGACTGGGGAGCGTCGAGAAGACAGGACAGCTGCTCGCGCAGGCCGTCGCGGCGCTGGAGGACGACGAGTCGGGCGCCCTTCGCGCCGCGGGCGCGGCGCGCGCCGCCCTTCTTTCACTCGAAGAAATCTCCCCTTCGTACGCCGCCCGAAGCGCCACGCTCGCCGAGGCCATCGAGCGTCTGCGGGAGGTGGCCTTCGAGACCTCCCGCGACCTCGAGCAGCTGGAGGCGGACCCCGCCCGACTCGCGTTCATCGCCGAGCGGCTCGACGCCCTCGCGAAGCTGAAGCGCAAGTACGGCGCGACGCTCGGCGAGGTGATCGAGCGCCGGGCGGCGCTCGGGAAGGAGCGCGAGGAGCTGGCCGACCTCGAGGGAGCCGTGAAGAGGGCCGAAGACGCCGCGCAGAAGGCCTTCGCGTCCTACCGCCGGGCGGCGCTCGAGCTCTCGCAGGCCCGCGCGGCCGCGGCGCCGCGCCTCGGAAAGGCCGTCGAGGCGCACCTCGCGGACCTCGCCTTCCGGCGCGCGTCCTTCGCGGTCGAGGTCGCGCGCCGTTCCGACCCCGCGAGCGCATTCGCGGCGGGCGGCGAGACCGTGGCATTCGGCCCCTGGGGGATCGACGCGGTGTCGTTTTCCTTCGCCCCGAACCCGGGCGAGCCGCCGAGGCCGCTCCCGAAGATCGCGTCCGGCGGCGAGCTCTCGCGCGTTCAGCTCGCGCTCGCGGCCGCGCTCGCCGAGGAGGAGGCGGCCGCGGGCCGGGCGGGCGGCGCGCCGCCGCCGGGGGATCGCGCGGACGTTCGTCTTCGACGAGGTCGACGCCGGCGTCTCGGGCGCGACCGCGGAGGCCGTCGGCCGGAAGCTCCGGGCGCTGGCCGCCCGTGAGCAGATCCTCGTCGTGACGCACCTGCCGCAGGTGGCCGCTTCCGGCGCGAACCACCTGGCCGTCGAGAAGGTCGCCACGGGCGGGCGCACGCGCACCCGGGTGACCGCCCTCGACCCGAAGGGGCGCGTGGAGGCCGTGGCGGCGCTCCTCGCCGGGGCCGCGGTCGGCGAGGCGGCCCGGGCGCAGGCGCGACAGCTTCTCGACGGAGCCGCCCGGAGCGCCGCGCGGGCCCGCTGAGGGCAGCGCACAGCCCCCCGGGAAGAGGCGGTCGACAACTCGGGCCGTTTTCGCGATCTGACCATCGCAAGGTACTGCACCCGTGCGGCCTTGGAGGTTTCGACCGTTTCTGTGCAAAAGCCTGTGAATTGGGGCGCGAAAAGGGCCTCAACCCCGCACCTTCACGCGGTTTTTTCCGTCTCGCACAGAGGTCTGTGCAGAGGCGATCCCGGAGCCTCCCGTTTGGTATCGTGCCCGCCGAAATGGTGCTGCGAAGCTATCTCGGCCACACCCCGAAGGTCGGGGAACGCGTCTTCATCGCGGAGACCGCCGCGGTCGTCGGGGACGTCGTCCTCGGCGACGACGTCTCGATCTGGTACTCGGCGGTGGTGCGCGGAGACTGCTGCTCACATCCGCATCGGCGCCCGCGCGAACGTGCAGGACAACTGCACGCTCCACGTCACGCGGGACACCGGCCCCCTCGTCCTCGAGGAAGAGGTCACGCTGGGGCACAACGCGGTCGTCCACGCCTGCACGATCCGGCGCGGCGCTCTCATCGGGATGAACGCGACGGTCCTCGACGACGCGGACGTGGGCGCCCGCGCGCTGGTGGCGGCCGGCGCCGTGGTTCTTCCCGGCACGGCGATCCCGCCCGGCACGCTCTGGGCCGGCAACCCCGCGAAGATGAAGCGGGACCTGACGCCGGGCGAGGTCGCCGGGCTCGAGACGTACTGGAAGAACTACCTCGACTACAAGGCGGAGTATCTCAAGCCGTGATCGGGAGCGTGAAGGGGACGCGGGACCTCCTCCCGCCCGAGACACGTGTCTGGAACCGCGTCGAGGCCACCGCGCGCGAGGTCTTCGCGCTCTACGGCTACGGCGAGATCCGGACGCCGGTCCTCGAGTCGACGGAGCTCTTCGTGCGGAGCGTCGGCGAGGCGACGGACATCGTCCACAAGGAGATGTACACGTTCACGGACCGCGGCGGCCGCTCCGTGACGCTCCGGCCCGAGAACACGGCGGGCGTCGCGCGGGCCTTCGTCGAGCACTCGCTCGCGCAGGCGGGCCGGCCGTGGAAGCTGTTCTACATCGGGCCGCAGTTCCGGTACGAGCGGCCGCAGAAGGGCCGCTACCGCGAGTTCCGGCAGATCGGCGCGGAGGTCCTCGGCCCGGCGGACGCCGCGACGGACGCCGAAGTCCTCGTCATGCTGTTCGACTTCCTCGGGCGGCTCGGCTTCACGGGGCTTTCCGTTTCGCTCAATTCCGTGGGGAGCGAAGCCGCGCGGCCGGCGTACGTCGAGGCCGTTCGGTCGTTTTTTTCTTCGAATGAGAATGCGGGAGCGCTCGGCGACGACGACCGGCGGCGCCTTGCCGACAACCCGCTGCGCGTCCTCGACTCGAAGGACCCCGCCGTTCAGAAGCTGATTTCGTCCCCGCAGTTCCCGCGGATGATCGACCTCCTCGCGACGCTCGACCCGGCGTCGGATGCGCACCACACGGAGCTCGTCGCGCTCCTGCGTGCCGCCCACATCCCTTTCGAAGAAAATCCTCTTCTTGTCCGAGGTCTCGACTACTACACCCGCACCGTCTTCGAGGTGACCGCCGCCGGCCTCGGCGCCCAGAACGCGCTGCTCGGGGGCGGGCGGTACGACAAGCTCGTCTCCGACCTCGGCGGCCCGAGGACGGCGGGGATCGGGTTCGCGATCGGCGAGGACCGCCTCGTGGACGTACTGCCCGACCGGGTCCGGAAGGAAGCGGTCGAGGCCGTGCGCGGCGTGACGCTCGTCCCGCTCGACAGGCAGGATCTCTCCGACGCGCTGGCCCTCGCGGGCGAGCTGCGGCGCGCCGGAGTGGCCGTGGATCTCGTGACCGCGGCGAAGGGCCCGGGCCCCGGCCTCAAGGTCGCCGAGCGGACGGGCGCGGCGTTCGCCCTGCTGCTGGGCGAGAAGGAGCGCGCCGCCGGCACCGTCCTCCTCAAGGTCCTCGCGACGCGCGCCCAGGAAGAGCTGCCGCGGGCCTCGGTCGTGGAGACCCTCCGGGCGCGTCTGTAAGATCCCCCTCCATGTCGCTTCCCTCTCGCACGCCCGCCGGCTCCCTGCGCCCGTCCGACGTCGGCCGGACGGTGCGCCTGCAGGGCTGGGTCAACCGCCGACGCGACCACGGCGAGCTCGTCTTCATCGACCTGCGCGACCGGTCGGGCCTCGCCCAGGTCGTGTTCGACGCCGAGCTCCTGCCGGATGCCGCGCTTCTCGCCCTCGCCAAGGAGCTCCGGAACGAGTTCGTCGTGGACGTGACGGGCACCGTCGTCGCGCGCGGCACCGACGCCGTGAACCCCGATCTCCCGACGGGCGCCATCGAGATCGGCGCGACGTCGCTCGCGATCCTGAACCGGGCCGACACGCCGCCGTTCCCGATCGAGGACGGGATCAAGGCGTCCGAGGACCTGCGGCTGAAGTACCGGTACCTCGACCTGAGGCGGCCGGAGATGACGCGGAGGTTCGTCGCGCGGAGCGCCGTCACCATGGCCATCCGCGAGGTCCTGCACGAGGAGGACTTCCTGGACGTCGAGACGCCGATCCTCACGAAGTCGACGCCGGAGGGCGCGCGCGACTTCCTCGTCCCGTCGCGCATTCACGAGGGAGAGTTCTACGCGCTCCCGCAGTCGCCCCAGCTCTTCAAGCAGCTCCTGATGGTCTCGGGGATGGAGCGCTACTACCAGATCGCGCGCTGCTTCCGCGACGAGGACCTGCGCGCGGACCGGCAGCTCGAGTTCACGCAGGTCGACATCGAGATGTCGTTCCCGACCGAGGAGACCGTCTACGCCCTCGTCGAGAAGATCTTCACGCGCGTGTTCCCGAAGTGGGGCATCGCCTGCGAGGCGCCGTTCAGGCGCATGACGTACGACGAGGCGATGGAGCGGTACGGGATCGACCGGCCGGACACGAGGTTCGGGCTCGAACTGGGGAATTTCCAGGAGAATCGAAGAGAAGATTTCTTCGAAGGTGGAAAGAGTCAAGGGTTTGTGCGTGCCCGGCGGAAGCATCGTTCTCCCGCAAGCGTCTCGACGACATCGAGAAGGGGGCACGGGCGGCGGGAGTCGAGTGGTTTTTCTGGGTGAAGACGGCCGGCCCCGGGGCGTGGAATTCCAACTCTAAGAAATTCTTCGACGACGCTGCGATCGAGCGCCTGCGCGCCTCGTTCGGCGCGGGCGAATCCGATCTCGTCTTTCTTGCGGCCGGGAAAACCAAGAGCGTCCTGGACTTCCTCGGTGCCCTGCGCCTCCAGATCGCCCGCGAGGAGAAGCTGATCCCCGAGGGCCGGTACGATTTCCTCTGGGTGACGGACTTCCCGCTCGTCGAGTGGCACGAGGAAGACGCGCGCTGGTACGCGACCCACCACCCGTTCACGTCGCCGCGCGAGGAGGACCTCGCGTTCCTCGAGAGCGAGCCGGGGCGCGTGAAGGCGCGCGCCTACGACGTCGTCCTGAACGGCATGGAGCTCGGCGGCGGGTCCATCCGGATCCACCGTCCCGACGTGCAGTCGCGCGTCTTCGCGAGGCTCGGGATCGGGCCGGACGAGGCGCGCGCGAAGTTCGGATTCCTCCTCGACGCCTTCCGCTTCGGGGCGCCGCCGCACGGCGGAATCGCGCTCGGCCTCGACCGGCTGCTCATGATCCTGACCGGCTCGACCTCCATCCGCGACGTCATCGCGTTCCCGAAGACGGCCTCGGGCACCGACCTCATGACGGAGTGCCCGAACCCCGTCGCGCCCGAGCAGCTCGCCGAGCTCCACATCGCGCTCGCGAAGCCGCCGAAGGCGTCGGGTTGAGAGAAGAGAAGAAAGAAAGAAGATTTTCTTAGAAGGTTGAAGAGGGCAGGGGGAGGGGAGGAGCGCGGTTGGCGAAGGCTCGGCGAACGCGTCCGCTTCGGACCTTCTCGTTCTCGGCGGCTGGCGCGCGCACCGACGTCGTCGTAGGGTCCGGCGCGCTGACCTCCCTCGGCGCGCGCCTCCCTCCCATCGCGCCGGGCCGCTGGTTCCTCATCACCTCCAAGAAAGTCTTTCTCCTGCATGGCCGCTTCCTGTCCGCTGGAGGCGTTGAGGGGGTCTTAAGCAAAGAACCCCTCTTCGTCCCGGACGGCGAGAGGGCGAAGACGTGGTCCGTCCTCGGTCGCCTCATCGAGCAGCTCGTCCGCCGCGGCCTGCGCCGCGACGGGGGAGTCGTGGCGCTCGGCGGCGGGACCGTGGGGGACGTGGCCGGACTGGCGGCCGCCCTCGCGCTCCGCGGCGTTCCCGTCGTGCAGGCGCCGACGACGCTCCTCGCGGCCTGCGACAGCGCGCTCGGCGGGAAGACGGCCGTCGACCTGCCGCAGGGCAAGAACCTCGCGGGCGCGTTCCACGCGCCGCGCCTCGTCCTCGCCGACACGGCCGTCCTCGAGACGCTGCCCGACCGTGCCTTCCGTTCCGGGCTCGCGGAAATCGTGAAGACGTCGTTCCTCGACGCGACCTTCCACCGCGCGATGGCGCGGCTCGAAGGCTCCACTGGCGGCGGCGCGAGCGAGGCCGCGACCGCCGAGGCCTCTCTGGCGGAGCCTCCGGGTGAAGGCGTCCGTCGTGTCGGCGGACCCGTTCGAGCGCACGGGCGCGAGGGCCGCGCTGAACCTCGGCCACACGGCGGGGCACGCGCTCGAGACGGCGTCGGGCCACCGGCTGCAGCACGGCGAGGCCGTCGCGTGGGGGCTCCTCGCGGCGCTCCGCCTGTCGGTGGCGCGCGCGGGTCTCGCGGCCGGCACCGCGGACTCGCTCGCCGCCCGCGTCCTTCTCCTCGCGCGGCCGCCCCGCCCGCGTCCCGCGGAGGTGGAAATGGCGTCGGAGCTGCTCGGCGCCGACAAGAAGGCGGACCGGCGCGGCCTCGTCGCCGTCGTGCTGGAGCGCCCCGGCGCCGTCCGCCTCGCGCGGGTGTCGCGCGAGGAGGTCGCGTCGGCCCTCCGGGATGCCCTCGCACGGTATAATTGACTCTGGATGGGTGTAGCGCGAATTCCGCGTCTGCGGATCGTTACGGCTCTGCTCGCCGCGCTGGTCGTGGTGTCGATCGTGCCGCTCGTCCTTCTCACGCTGAACGTGACGCGGATCAACCGCGACGCGCTCGAGACCGCCGAGAAGAAGTACCTGAAGAACAGCTCGGTCAGCCTCGCCGACAAGTTCGAGACGGCCATCACGAACGCCCAGAACCAGCTGCGCAAGATCGCCGACGGCCTCCGCCTCGCGAGCTCGATGTCGCCGGACCCCTTCTACTACCTCTCGAAGAAGGAGCTGCTCCGCGAGTACGCGGATGCCGACGCGAGCTTCCTCGTGATCCGGGCGCTGGATCGCGACGGCGTCGGCGCCGTGGCCGAGTCGCGAACCCTCGATCTCGACCTCCAGCGGTCCCTCCGCCAGGCCTACGCCGCCGCGATGCGGGGCGAGATCTACGTGGGCGAGCCCCTCTTCACGACCGCGCTCCCCGAGGGCGGCCTCGTCCTCGCGGTGCCGGTCCGGCCCGCCGACGGGCAGGAGCCGATCGGGGTCGTCGAGGCGCTCCTGTCCCTCGCCCCGCTGCGGGCGAAGCTCGAGGAGGAGGGCCGCTCGACGGGCGTCCTCGCGTACGTCGTCGACCGTTCGGGCACGCTCGTCCTCGCGAGCGATCCGGCCGCCTTCCCGTCGAAGGACGTCCACCAGGTCGACCTCGTGAGCGAGTTCATCGCGCACCCGGTCCGGATGACGAAGTCGTACACGCGCGGCGGCCGCCGCGTCCTCGGAACCCTTGCCGCGATGTCGACGCCGGACTGGGGCGTCATCGTCGAGAAGGCCGAGTCGCAGGCGTACGCCTCCGTCGCGCAGGCCCAGAAGGCGTCGCTCCTGCTCGCGGTCTTCTCGCTCGCCTTCGCGGCCCTCGTCGCGTTCTTCGCGGCGCGGATGCTCGCGCACCCGCTCGAGGAACTGGTCGAGAAGGTCCGGTCGATCGCGGCCGGCGACTTCAAGCAGCGCGTGTCCGTGCGCGGCGTCCGCGAGCTCGCGGAGCTCTCCGAGACCTTCAACTCGATGTCGGACTCCCTCGAGAAGTCCATCGAGAAGCTCAAGCTGGCGGCCAAGGAGAACCAGGAGCTGTTCATCAACTCGGTGAGGACGCTCGCGGCCGCGATCGACGCGAAGGACCCCTACACGCGCGGCCACTCCGAGCGCGTCGCCCGCTACGCAGTCGTTCTCGCCCGCCACATGGGGCTCTCCGCCGAGGAGGTCCGGATCATCCGCCTCTCGGCTCTCCTGCACGACGTCGGGAAGATCGGAATCGACGACCGCATCCTGCGCAAGCCCACGGCCCTCACGAACGAGGAGTTCGAGGTCATGAAGACGCACCCGATGAAGGGCGCGGTCATCATGGGCCAGATCCCCCAGCTCAAGGAGGTCATCCCGGGCATCAAGTACCACCACGAGAAGTGGGGGGGCGGCGGGTACCCGGAGGGGCTCAAGGGAGAGAAGATCCCGCTCGTCGCCCGCGTCGTGGCCGTCGCGGACACGTTCGACGCCATGACGACGACGAGGCCGTACCAGAAGGCCATGCCGCTCAATTACGTCATTCGCCAGATCAAGTCCTTCGCCGGCAAGTCGTTCGATCCGGCCGTCATCGCGGCGCTCGACAAGGCCTGGTCGTCGGGCGACTTCGAGTTCCTCGGCGAGGAAGTCCCGCTGAAGGCCTCCGCGTGAGGCGGGCGGGCCCCGGGCGCCGGGCGGGCGCGTCCGCGTCCGTGCTCGCGACGCTCCTCGCCCTCTCCGGCTGCGGACCGTCGATGTCGTCTCCGCCGAAGGAGAACCCGGTCCTCGCGGACCTCGTCGACTACCGCAGCGGCCTCACGATGCTTCGCGAGGGGCGGGCCGACGAGGCGATCCAGCTCCTCGTCCAGGCGCGCAAGAGCTCGCCCCGGGATCCTCACGTCCCGAATGCCCTCGGCCTCGCGCTGCTCTACAAGAAGGACTACCCGGGGGCCGTGAAGGCGTTCTCGGACGCGCTGTCCCTGGACGAGACGTTCGTGGAGGCCCGCAACAACCGCGGCGTCGCCTGGCTCCAGGTCGGGAAGTGGGACGACGCGGAGGCCGACTTCCAGGCCGTGCTCGACGGCCCCCCGTCGCCCGAGAAGGTCAACGCCCACTACAACCTCGGGCTCCTGAACGAGAAGAGGGCGCGCTACACCGACGCCGAGCGCGAGCTGTCCCTCGCGATCGCCGATTCTCCGGACAACGTCCCGGCTTACCGCGCCCGCGGTCTCGTGCGGATGAAGCTCGCGCAGACGTCGAACGCGCTCGAGGACTTCCTCGTCGTGCTGAAGGTCGAGCCGAAGGACGGCGTGGCGAACTACCAGGCCGCGATCTGCCTTCTGGGAAGCGACCGCCGGGACCTCGCCCGCAAGTTCATGCAGCGGGCGGCGGACTCCGCTCCCGAGACCGAAGAGGGCCGCAAGGCGAGGCGCTGGCTCGAGAACGAGCCGGTGCCGACGGGGGGAAAGCCGTGAGCCTGGAGACGATCCTGACGAGCCTCCTCGAGGCTCCGGGCGCCCTCGGCGCCGCGTTCCTCGACCCGCAGGGAGAGGTCGTGGCGCGGGCCGGAGACGAGGGCGCGACCGAGGTCCTCGGCGCGTACCAGTCGGTCTGGCTGGCCGAGCTCGGGCGTGCCGCGGACCGGGCGGGTCTCGGGTCGATCTCGGAGCTCGCGCTCGAATTCGACGGCAAGAGGGTCCTCACGGTGCCCGTCAAGGCGGGCTTCTTCCTTCTCGTGGTCCTGTCTCCGGACGGCCGCCCGTCCGTCGTCCGCGCCGGAATGGACGCCGTCCGGGAACGGCTCGCCTCCGAGGTCGCCTGACGGCCCGCTCCTGCTAGTCTCGCGGGCCTGATGGCCGAAGCCGAGACCCCCGCGAAGACCCCTCCCTCCGTGTTCGCCCGCCTGAAACGCGGGCTGTTCATGACGCACACCGAGCTCATCGCGAAGGTGGGCGGGGCGATCCGGGCCAAGTTCGAGCCCGACCCGCGGGCGCTCGAGGCGCTCGAGGAGGCTCTGCTGACGGCCGACGTCGGGCCCCGCGACGGCCGCCGAGCTCGTGGCCGCGGTCCGGGAAGAAGCGGGCCGGCGTGACGCCGGCGAGGCCGACGTCGTGCGCCGGGTCCTGAAAGCGGAGATTGCCCGGCGCCTCACCGTGGCGGGCCCTCCGATCCCGGCGGGCGCCCCGCACGTCATCTTCATGGTCGGCGTGAACGGGACGGGCAAGACGACGACGACCGCGAAGCTCGCCTCGCGCGCGGTCGCGGGCGGCCGGTCCGTCGTCCTCGCGGCGGCGGACACGTTCCGGGCCGCCGCGGTCGAGCAGCTGGAGGTCTGGGCCGGCCGGCTCGGCGTCCCGCTCGTGAAGCACAAGTCGGGCGCCGACCCGGCGGCGGTCGTCCACGACGCCTGCGCCGCGGCCGTCGCGAAGAAGGCCGACCTCCTCTACGTCGACACGGCCGGCCGGCTCCACACGAAGCACAACCTCATGGAGGAGCTCGCGAAGATGCGGCGCGTCGCGGCCCGGATCATTCCGGAGGCGCCCCACGAGGTGCTCCTCGTCCTCGACGCCGTGACGGGGATGAACGGCATCTCGCAGGCCCGCGAGTTCACGAAGTCCGCCGGCGTGACGGGCCTCGTCCTGACCAAGATGGACGGGACCGCCAAGGGCGGCGTCATCCTCGCGATCGTGCGGGAGCTCGGCCTGCCCGTCCGCTACGTGGGCGTCGGCGAGGCGGCCGAGGACCTCCTCGACTTCGAACCCGAGGCGTTCGCCTCCGCGCTCGTCGATGACTGACTCGTCTCCCTCCGCCCCGGCCGCGCTCGACGTCCTGTGGCGCCGCGTCCTCGAGCTCGCGGCGCGCGGCCGGTTCTCCGTGTCGCCGAATCCGCGGGTCGGCTGCGTCGTCGTGGACGCCTCGGGCACCGTCGTCGCCGAGGGGTGGCACGAGCGCGCCGGGGCCGTGCACGCCGAGGCCGCCGCGCTCGCGGCCGCCGGGGAGCGCGCCCGCGGCGCGACCCTCCTCGTGAATCTCGAGCCGTGCTCGCATTTCGGGCGAACGGCGCCCTGCACCGAGGCGATCCTCGCGGCCGGGGTCGCCCGGGTGGTCTGCTCCGTGGAGGACCCGGACACGCGGATCTCGGGCCGCGGCATCCGCCGGCTGCGCGAGCGCGGCGTCGAGGTGCTCGTCGGAGCCTATGCCGCCGAGGCGGAGCGCGTGAACGAGCCGTTCCTGACCGCCGCGCGCGAGCGCCGGCCGTTCGTCCACCTCAAGTGGGCCGCGTCCCTCGACGGGAAGACGGCGACGAAGGCGGGCGAGTCCCAGTGGATCTCGGGCGAGTCGGCCCGCCGCGACGCGCTGCTCCTGCGCGAGGAGCACGACGCCATTCTCGTCGGCGCGTCGACCGTTCTCGCGGACGATCCGCTCCTGACGCGGCGCCTGGCCCTCTCGACCGCGATCGTGCCGCACCGGCGGCTCGTCCTGGACGGCGCCCTGCGCGTGTCGGCCTCGGCCCGCGTCTTTTCCGCGGCCGGCGGCGAGGTCTGGCTCGTCACGGCCGTGCCGGAGAAGGACCCCCGCCTCGCGCCGTTCCGGGACCGCGGCGTCCACGTCGTGTGCAGGCCGGCGCGGTTCGGCGGGGTCGACCTCGAGGCCGTCCTCGCGGAGCTCTACGCGGGCGAGGCGCGTTCCCTCCTCGTCGAGGGGGGCGGCGTCACGGCCGCGTCGTTCCTCGCGGCGGGCCTCGTGGATCGCGTGACGGCCTACGTCGCCCCGAAGATCATCGGCGGCGTCGGCGCGCGCGTCCCGGTGGCCGGCGAGGGCGTGGAATCCATCCTCGACTCCATCGCGCTGACGGACATGGAGGTCGTCCGCATCGGGGGCGACGTCCGCCTGTCCGCCCGGCGACGGCCCGTGGCGTAGGATCGGCGCGTGTTCACCGGCCTCGTCTCCGCGAGCGCGAGGGTCGTCGCGCGCCGCACGTCTCCCGGCGGCGCGGTCCTCTCGGTGGAGCGTCCGGCCGCGTACGCGGATGCGGCGCCGGGGGAGAGCATCGCGGTGTCGGGCGTCTGCCTGACCGTGCTCGGGCCGGCGAATCCGAAGGCGCTCACGTTCGACGTCTCCCCCGAGACGCTCGCGCGGACGACGCTGGGCGCTCTGGAGGCGGGCGCGCGGGTCAACCTCGAGCGGGCGCTCCTCCCGACCGACCGGCTGGGCGGACACGTCGTCGCGGGCCACGTCGACGGCACCGGGGAGGTCCTCTCGGTCGCGAGCGCGGGCGACTCGTGGACGTTCACGTTTTCGCTCCCGGCGCCTCTCGCACGGTACGCGGTCGAGAAGGGCTCCATCGCGGTCGACGGCATCTCGCTCACGATCGCGGCGCTCCGCGACGGCTCGTTCGACGTGGCCGTCATCCCGCACACGTTCTCCGGAACGACGCTCGGGGACCGCAGGCCGGGGGACCGCGTGAACCTCGAGGTGGACGTCCTCGGCAAGTACGTCGAGCGCCTCCTCGCGGCGCGGCTCGGCGACCCCGGCGCCCTCGCGCGCGACGAGCGCCTGCGCCAGCTCCTGGCCGAAGGCGCGTGACGCGGGGCCCGGACGACCTCCCGCCGGGCGCGACGTCCGCGCCGGGGGCGTACGTCCACGTGCCGTTCTGCGCGCACCGCTGCACGTATTGCTCGTTCGTGGCCCAAGAGGGGAAAAGAGAAGAAGAAGATTTCTTTGAAGGGGTAGAGAAAGAGATTCGGAGACGAGGGGGAGAAGAGAAAGATTTCTTAGAAGGTGGAGAGGCGGCGGGCCGCTCGAGCGGCGAGGCGGCGGCGGCGGGCGGCTCGGCTTCGATTCGCGCCTTCGACTCCGTGTACTTCGGTGGCGGAACCCCGAGCTACGTCGACGCGCCCCGCCTCGGCCGCCTGCTCGGGACACTCGAAGAAATCTTCGGTCTCTCTTCGGACGTCGAGGTCACGGCCGAGGCGAATCCGGACGATCTCGATTCCGCCAAGATCGACTCGCTCCGGGGCGCCGGCGTGAACCGCCTGTCCGTCGGCGTCCAGTCGCTCGTCGACGCCGAGCTCGTCCCGCTCGAACGGCGGCACGACGCGGCGCAGGCCCTCCGGGCCGTCCGTGCGGCCGTGGAGGCCTTCGGGAACGTCTCGGCGGACCTCATGATCGGGATCCCGGGACAGACGCGGGAGAGCCTCCAGGCGAGCCTGGAGGGGCTGCTGGACGCCGGGGTGTCGCACCTCTCGGTCTATCTCCTGGAGATCGACAAGGCTCCCCGCCTCGTCGCGTTGAAGCGCGAGAGCCCGGACCTCTTCGCCGACGACGACGAGATGGCGGACCGCTGGCTGGAGGTGGACGAGCGGCTCGAGAAGGCCGGCCTGCCGCGCTACGAGCTCTCGAACTGGGCGCGAAGAGGCTTCGAGAGCCGCCACAACCTCAAGTACTGGACGCTCGTGCCCGTCCTCGGCTTCGGCGTCGCGGCGCACTCGTTCGACGGCGTCCGCCGCTACGCGAACACGGGCATGTTGAGCGAGTACCTTCGTCGTACGCGCATGGGGCGGCCCGCTGCAGCCACCTTCGAAGAAATTTCCGAAGATTCGGATTCGGATTTTCTTAGAAGGAAAGAGGGGCTGATGCTCGGCCTGCGCCTTGCGGGCGGCGTCCCCTCTTCCTCATTCGAAGAAATCCGAAGGAGCGTCTGCCCGCCGGCGATGCGTCCTCGCGGCTCGAGGACGCCCTTCGCGCGCCGGCTTACTCGAAGAAACCTCTTCTTCGCGTCCGGCTCACCCGCAAGGGCGTGCTGCTCTCGAACGAGGTCTTCTCGGCGCTCGTCTGACCGGTGCCCGTTCTACGGCTGGGGGCCGGCCGCGCGCGCCTTGAAGAAGAAGAACGCCGGGATCCCGAGCGCGACGATCGCGAGGCCGGGGAGCGTGTACGCCGGCTTGTAGATCGCGAGCGCGACGGTGACGTAGAGCGTGGACGCCACGTAGAGGACCGGGACGACCCGGTCGGTCCACGTCTTCGGGGCGAGGGCCGGGTTGTCCTTCGCGAGCTTCCAGCGCCCGATGATCGTGGCGATGTAGAAGATGAGGACCGTCGTGATGACGTAGTCGAGGAGGTCGCCGTACGTGCCCGACAGGCACAGGACGGCCGCCCAGGTGGCCTGCGCGCCGAGGGCGTTCACCGGGATCAGGGTCTTCGGGGCGACCTGGGAGAGGGACCTGAAGAAGAGGCCGTCGCGCGACATCGCGTAGAGCACGCGCGAGCCCGAGAGGATCAGCCCGTTCAGGCAGCCGAACGTCGAGACGAGGATGACGACGGCCATGATGAGCGCCGGAGTCCCCGATTCGGCGCCGCCGGTCACGGCGCCGATCGCGGCCGTCGCGACGCGGTCCTCGGGGGCTGACGCGATGCCCGAGAGCGGAAGCGCGTTCAGGTACCCGACGTTCGCGAGGACGTAGAGCGTCGTGACGAGGCCCGTGCCGTAGACGAGGGCCCGCGGGACGTTGCGCTCGGCGTCGCGGACCTCCTCGCCGAGGAACGTCACGTTGTTCCACGCGTCGGCCGAGAAGAGGGAGCCGACGGTCGCGACCGCGAAGGCCCAGATCAGGGGCAGCTTGAGGTCGGAGGCGGA
>CAVZPE010000021.1:0-45455 GCA_963776915.1 uncultured Acidobacteriota bacterium
CATCCCCGCCTGCGGCTTGAGGTCGATCGTCGGCCTCGGCTCGTAGCGGCTCAGGAAGTCGCTCACGCTCTCCTGCTGCGCGGCCTTGAAGGCGGCGCGAAGCTGGATCTGCTCGAGCGTCTGCGCGAGGACGCGCGGGCCGCCCATGTACTTCGGCGCCTTGTCCTTGAAGAACGCCTCGACGTCGGCGCGGCGTTCGGCGTCGCTGAAGCCCGACGGCGAGCGTCGGGAAGCCGCGCCGGCGACTCGCGCGGCAGCCGCGCGATCAGCCTCGTCGAAGTTCGCCTTCAGGAAGGCCCAGGCCTCCGGGCGCGTCTCGCGGCTCGTGGACTCCTCGCGGAGGATGAACATCGTCTCGCGCGCGTCGAACTCGTCCGAGAGCGTCGAGCGCGAGTGCCGCCGGAACGACGGCCGGATCGCGGAAGAGCCCGAGCGCGCCGAGAAGGCGCATGCGCTCCCGGCGGTCCGTCGCCTTGCGCGCCTCGGCGAGGTAGGCCTGGAAGAGCTCCATGTCGCCGTGCCGCGCCGCCACGTCGAGGACCTCGGACGAGACGAGCGGGTCGACGGCCTTGCGGTCCTTGAGCCAGGCCTTCGCGAGAGCGCCCGCCTGGGCGACGAGGGCCGGCTCGTCGCCCTCGTTCGCGACGAACGGGACGAGCTCCGCGCGCAGGAGCTGCGTGTCCTCGTCCTCGCCCGGCTTCGGGACCCAGCCGAGCGCGTTCGCCCGCGCGCCGAACGCGTCGCTCACGAACTGGCGGTAGCGCGGCCGCATCTCGTCCGCGACGAGGAGGTCCCGCGGCACCGCGGCGATCTTCAGCGACCGACTCGACGACGGGCCGGTCGGGGTCGTTCGCGAAGACCGGCACGAGCGCGAGCGCCGTCGCCATGGGCACGTCGCCGCTCCGCGCGAGCGCGGCCGCGTCGGAGAGCGTGGCCACGCGCTCGCCCGGCGTCAGGTGCCGGCCGCGGTCGGCGAGGACCTTCCCGAGCAGGCTGCCCTTGTAGAGCACCCGGTAGTAGCCGTTCTCCGCGTTCGCGAGGACGCGCGCCGGGCACGGGCCCGGCAGGGCGAGCGACCCCGCCGGCTCCGTCAGGAGCGTGCAGGCCGTCGCCGCGCCCGGGTCGCCCGTCCGCGCGCAGACGGGCACCTGCCACCTCTCCTCCGCCGCAGCCGGTCGACCCCGTCGGCAGGAACCGCTTCTGCGAGAGGAGGAGCCTCGGGGCGCCGCCGCCGCACTGGAGATCCACCGTGATCAGCGGGACGCCGGGCTGGTCCAGGAACGAGCGAAACGCCGGGACGACGGCCGGGGTCTTCGTCGCCTCCGCGATCGACGCGACGAAGTCGTCGGCCGTCGCGTTCCCCCACGCGTGCGACTTCAGGTAGCTGCTGGATCCCCTTCCGGAAGCCCTCCTCGCCGACCCAGCCCTCGAACATCCCGATGACGGCCGCGCCCTTCTGGTACGTGATGCCGTCGAACGCGTTCGCGATGTCGTCGTTTCCGGCGATCGGCTGGCGGATGCGCCGCGCCGTCGCGAGAGAGTCCTGGTCCATCACGGCGGTCCGGCGCGCCCGCGCGCTGCACCGCCCAGCCCCACTCGGGCTTCCAGCGGTCCACGATCTTCGACCGCCATCCACGTCGCGAAGGCCTCGTTGAGCCAGATGTCGTCCCACCACGCGGTCGTCACGTAGTCGCCGAACCACTGGTGGGCCGTCTCGTGCGCGCAGACGCTCGCGTACCGCCGCCGCTGGGCGATCGTCTCGTCGGCCGGCTTCGCGAGGAGAAGGCTCGACGAGTACGTGATGAGGCCCGCGTTCTCCATCGCGCCGAAGCCCACGGTCTGCGGGATCGCGAGGTCGTCGAGCTTCTCGTACGGGTACGGGATGCCGAAGTAGTCCTCGAGCACCTCGAGGATCGGCCCCGTGGTCTCGGCCGCCCAGCGCGCTTCCGCGGCGTGCCCCTTCGGGACGATCATCCGGATCGGCGTGCGGTTCCGGCCCGCGGTCCCGGCGTTCACGACGTCGAACGGCCCGACGCCGAACGCCACGAGGTAGCTCGGGAGCGGCTTCGTCGGCGCGAAGGCGAACGTCCGCCCGCCGTCCGGATCGGCGGTCTCCGACGCCACCGGCGTGTTCGAGACGGCGATCGAGCCCTTCGGGACGTGGATCGTGAGCTGCCAGGGCGTCTTGAACGAGGGCTCGTCGAAGCACGGGAACGCGCGGCGCGCGTAGATCGCCTCGAACTGGCTGAAGGCGTACCAGTCGCCGCCTTCCTTCTGGCGGAAGATGCCCTCGGTGTCCTTCGACTCGACGCGGCCCCCGTATTCGAGGATCAGGAACCAGGGACCGGGAGAGAGATTTCTTTGAAAGGTCAGACGGACGTAGTCGCTGCCCCCCGTGGCCGCAGCGCCGGGGATCGCCACACCCCCGCCCGCGGGGCGCGCCGACACCGTCCCGCACGTCGAGCTCCTTCGCGTTCAACCAGACGGCGGACGTCTCTTCCTTCAAAGAAATCTCGATCTGTATCTTCCCCTTGAACGTCTCTTTCGCCGGGTCCAGCCACAGCTCCGCCGCGTAACGCGACGGCGCGACGCCCGCGGGCAGGCGCAACGTCGGGGGCTTTGGCGCCTCGGCGGCCGCGGCCCCTGAGGCGCCGAAGACGAGGGAGAAGAGAAGAATTCCTTTGAAAGGAAGAGAGGCGAGGGACCGCTTCATGTGGCGGACTTTACGACGAACGGGGCCTTGCCGGCCTGCGATAGCATTTCCGTCCGATGACCATTCAAAGAAATCTCTCCTCTTCTCTCCGGCGCTGCTCGGCCTTCTCGCCGCCGCCTGCGGCAAGACGCCTCCGCAGGCCGGTCTCCCCCACGCCCGCGCCCGAGCCGACGAAGGTCGCGTCGACCATCCGGTTCGAGGACGTGACGAAGTCCTCCGGGGTGTCGTTCGTCCACGTGAACGGCGCCGAGGGGAAGAAGTGGATGCCCGAGACGATGGGGTCGGGCGTCGCCGCGTTCGACGCGGACGGCGACGGCCGCGTCGACCTCCTGTTCGTGAACGGCCGCTGGTGGCCCGGCGACCCGAAGGCCGCTCAGCAGCCCACGCTGTCGTTCTGGAGGAACGTGACGGAACCCGGCGGCGCCATCCGGTTCGAGGACCGGACGAAGGAGTCCGGGCTCGCGATCTCGCTCTACGGGATGGGCGTCGCGGTGGGCGACGTGAACGACGACGGCGCGCCCGACGTCGTGATCACCGGGCTCGACGACATCCGCCTCCTCGTGAACGACGGCAAGGGACACTTCAGGGACGCGACGTCCGCTTCGGGACTCGACGACAAGTCCGGGAAGTGGACCGGCTGGGGAACGTCGGCCGCCTTCGCGGACTTCGACGGCGACGGCGTCCTCGACCTCTTCGTCGGCCGCTACGTGAACTGGACGCCGAAGACGGACATGTACTGCTCCCTCGACGGCAGGACGAAGTCCTACTGCACGCCCGAGCGCTACGACGGCGTCCCGTCGCGGCTCTACAAGGGTCTCGGCGGCGGGAAGTTCCGGGAGATCACGAAGGAAGCCGGCCTCGTCAATCCGCTCGGCAAGGCGCTCGGCGTGGCCGTCCGCGACATCGACGGCGACGGCCGGCCCGACCTCGTCGTCGCGAACGACACGTCGCCGAACAACCTCTGCCGGAACGTCGAGACCGTGAACGGCGTCCCGAAGTTCAGGGACGTCGCGATCGAGGCGGGCGTCGCCGTCGGCGAGGACGGGCGCGCGCGCGGCGCGATGGGCGTCGCCTTCGGGGACACGAAGAACGAGGGCGGCGTCACCCTCGTCGTCGGCAACTTCTCGAACGAGATGTGGTCCGTGTGGAGCGCGGGGCCGAAGGGCGACTTCTTCGTCGACGAGTCGGTCCAGAGCGGCATCGGCCGCACGTCGCTCCTGCCTCTCACGTTCGGCGTCGCGTTCGCGGACTTCGACCTCGACGGCGTCCTCGACCTCGTCGGCGCGGACGGACACGTCGAGACCTCGGTGCAGGACGTTCAGCCCACCGTGACGTACCGCCAGGCCCCGCTCCTCTTCCGCGGGCTCGGCGCCGGCCGCTTCGCCGACGTCACGTCGCAGGCCGGCGCCGCGTTCGCGGCGCCGATGGTCGGGCGGGGGCTCGCGGTCGCCGATCTCGACGGCGACGGACGCCCCGACGTCGTGATCACGGAGAACGGCGGCCCGGCGCACGTCTTCCGGAACGTCTCGGACGGCGCCGGAAAGGCCGTGCGCCTCGTCCTCGCGACGAACGGGAAGAACCGCGGCGCGATCGGCGCGCGCGTGACGTGCACGATGGGCGGGAAGAAGCGCGTGGACGAGGTCTCCGGCGGCGACGGCTACCTGTCCGTCAACGACCGGACGATCACGCTCGGCCTCGGCTCCGCCCCGAAGCTCGACGCCGTGGACGTCCGCTGGCCCGACGGCACGACGGCTTCCGCGAAGGACCTGGCGCCCGGACTGTACAAGTGGGTCGAGGGCGGGGCGCCGGAGCCCGTGAAGCGTTAGTCAGCGCGGCCGCGGCGGCGCGCGGGCGGCGGCTCGAGCCGCTTCCTGACCGGCGCGTGGCCTTCCGCTCGCGGAGGGCTCACCGCATCCGCACGTCCTCGAGGTCCAGCTCGTGCTGGAGGCGGTGGAGGACGTCGTCGCCGATGACCTCCTCGTCGCGCAGCTTCAGGAGCTGGCGCCGCTGCGCCTCGATCGCGGTCCGGCGGAGCTCGCGCGACAGCGCGAGCGGCGCGGCCGCGGGCCCGTCGCCCTCGAGTCCCTTGAGCGCCCGCACCCGCTGGACGTACTCCTGCCGCACGCCGTGGACCTGGTGCGCCTGCAGGTTCCGCTCCTCCATCGTCCCGTCGAGGTGCTCGAGGGCCGCCTCGGCGAGCGCGAGGCGCGCCTTCCGCTCCTCCCTCTCGCCGGAGCGGTCCTCCTCGATGCGAAGCCACCGCACGAGCGGCGCGAGCGAGAGCCCCTGGACGACGAGCGTCCCGAAGATGACCGAGAACGTGATGAAGATGATGAGGCTCCGGGCGGGAAACGGCTTCCCGTCGGCCAGCACGAGCGGCAGAGACAGGGCCGCCGCGAGCGAGACGACGCCGCGCATCCCCGCCCAGCCCACGACGACGACCGCCTGCCAGGGCGGATACGGGTGGCGCGCGCGGTACTTCGGGAAGAGGTAGCGCGGGAGATACGCGCCCGGGAACATCCAGGCGAGCCGCACGACGACCACCGTCCCGAACGTCGCGAAGATCCCGTCCACGACGGTCGGCCAGGGCCAGTCGAGAGTCCTCAGCACGAACGGGAGCTGCAGGCCGATGAGGACGAAGACGAGCGCGTTCAGCAGGAAGATGACGGTCTGCCAGACGCTCGTGCTCTCGATCCGCATCCGCGACGAGAAGATCCGCGGCACGTAGCGTCCCTGGACGATGCCCGCCGTGACGGTCGCGAGGACGCCCGAAACGTGCAGGTGCTCGGCCACGATGTAGGTCACGAACGACACGAGGAGCGAGGCCGTCGTCGCGAGGATCGCGTCGTCGAGGAACCGCTGGGCCTGCGCGAAGAGCCAGCCGAGAGCGAGCCCGACGGCGACACCTCCGACCACCATGACGGCGAACTCCGCGACCCCCGGCAGGACCGCGAGGTGCCCGGTCACGATCGCGGCGCTCGCGAACTTGAGGAGGACGAGGCCCGTCGCGTCGTTCACGAGGCTCTCGCCCTCGAGGACGGTCACGATCTGCCGCGGGAGGCGCACCCGCTGCGCGATCGCCGTCGCCGCGACGGCGTCGGGAGGCGACACGATGGCGCCGAGGACGAGGGCCGCGGGCCACGGCACGCCCGGCACGAGGGCCACGACGACCGCCGCGACGGCGGCGGTCGTCGCGACGACGAGGCCGACGGCGAGGAGCGAGATCGAGACGAGATTCGCGCGGAAGTCGCGCCACGACGTGAAGTAGCCCGCCGCGTAGAGGATCGGCGGGAGGAAGAACAGGAACACGAGCTGCGGGTCCAGGGACACCGACGGCAGACCCGGCACGAACGCGACGGCCATCCCCCCGACGACGAGGAAGATCGGGTACGGGACCTTCGCCTTGTGCGCCAGGAAGGCGAGCACCGTCGTGAGGCCGAGGAGCGCCAGAATCGTCTCGACGGACTGCACGAGGGCATTCTCGCTTATGATGCTGAGACTCTCATGCGTTCGGCGATCGTGGCTGGGGCCAGCGGGCTCGTCGGCGACCGCGTCCTGCGACGGCTGCTCGCGGGCGGGGCCTACGACCGCGTCGTCGCGCTCGTGCGCGGCCCCCTGAACGTGACCCACAAGAAGCTCGAGCAGCGCACGATCGAGTACGAGCGGATCGGGCGCATGTCCGCGTTCCCGCGCGCCGAGGACGTCTTCTGCTGCCTCGGGACGACGATCCGGAAGGCCGGCTCCCCCGAGGCGTTTCGCAAGGTGGACGTCGAATACGTCGCGCGGCTCGCGGAGGCCTGCGTCCGTTCCGGCTCGGCCCAGTTTCTCCTCGTGAGCGCGGTCGGCGCCGCCGCGCGTTCGCGGAACTTCTACCTGCGCTGCAAGGGAGAGGCCGAGGACGCGGTCCGGGCCCTGCCGTTCCAGGGCGTCCAGATCTTCCGCCCGTCGTTCCTCGTCGGGCACCGGCGCGAGAAGAGGCCCGGCGAGGCCTTCGCCGTCGCCGCCGCCCGGCTCGTCTCGCTCGCCATGCTGGGGCCGGCGCGCCGATACCGGCCCATCCGGGCGGACGACGTGGCCAAGGCCATGGTGGCCGTGGCGCGCGACGCGCCGCCCGGAGTCCACGTCTACGGGTCCGGCGCGATGCAGGACCTCGCGGACCAGCCCACGCGCCTCATTTGAGGCGCGCGAGGATGCCCGTGATGCGCTTCTTCTGGTCTTCCGGAGCCATCGACAGGGCCTTCGTGTAGTTCTCCACGGCCCCGGCCTTGTCGCCCTTCTTCTCGAGACCCTCGCCGAGGCTGTCCCAGACGTTCCACGAGCCGGGATGGTCGACCGTGTTCTTCCGGAAGACGGCGACCGCCTCGTCCACCTTCCCCTCGCCGAGCAGCGTGTAGCCCTGGACGTTGATGTCCGCCTCGGTCGCGAGCGACTGGGCGCGCGTGCGGGCCGCCGCGGCCCCGGCCGTGTCGCCCTTCAGCTCGAGAAGGCCCGCCTTCGTGCGGAGGTTCGCGTACGTCGCCTGCATCGAGATCGACCGGTCGGCCCAGGTCATCGCCTCGTCGAGGTTCGTCTTGTTCCTCAGGCACCACGCGGCGGCGCCGTTCCAGCCCTGCCAGCCAAAGCGCGGCAGCCCGCGGAGCTGCTCCTTGAGGCCCGCGAGGGTGACGGCCTTCGTGTCGACGCCGATCGGGACCGAGGCCTTCAGCTTCTCCCAGCGCAGCGTCAACGCGGCGCCGTCGTCCGTCGGCTCGTCGAACGACCACGCGAGACGCTCCGTGAAGTCGGCCGCTGCGGGCTTGACGCTCACGCGGACGACGTCCTCCTTCTCGTCGTAGCTGAAGCTCCCCCAGGCCTTCGACTCCGAGCTCAGGATGAACGTCCACTCGTCGGCCTTCGGGAGGACGTGTACGCCGTAGGTCCCCGCGGGGATCGCCTTGCCGCCGAACGTGAAGGCGCGTCGACGCCGTCAGGGTGGTGTTCTCGTTGGCGCCGGCGCGCCAGACCTCGCCGTACGGGACGAGCTTGCCCCAGACCTCCCGCTTGTTCACGGCCGGGCGGTGGTACGTGACCGTGAACTCCGCGAGCCCGATCGCCTGGCTCACGCTCGCGGCCGGACTCGGCTGCGGCAGGTTGAGCGGCACCTGCGCGACCGCGGTTGGGACGAAGGCGAGAAAAACAGGGACGAACAGCGGAATATCGGAGGATGGATCGTTTCATGTAATGTCTCCCTTCAGGCAGCGTTGCATTTCTTAGAAGGTGAATACGGGAGACCCCGGCGGGTGTTTCAGGCCTCAGCGTTTCGAGGCGCGGCGCCAGCCGCCTCTTGCGCGAGACGCCTGCCGGCCGGCTCTCTTTCACTCGAAGAAATCCCCGACTGCCTTGCGGCCGCTCCGGCGCCGCCCGCCGCGAGAGCCGCCTGCAGCCGCTCTCTTTCACTCGCGGACATCTCTCTCCCCTCCCCTTCCTTCAGCTCCCCGAGCTCCACCGGCCCCACCGCGACGCGTCTCAGCCGCCTCACCTTGTGCCCCGCCGCGCGGAAGAGGCGCCGGATCTCGCGGTTGACGCCCTCGTGGAGGACGACCCGGAAGCGCGTCCCGCCGCGCGGCGCCTTGCCGAGACGGCGTCACGTCGACCGGGCGGAGCAGGCGGCCGTCCATCGCGGCGCCGCCGGCGCGCATCGGGGCGAGCGCGGCGTCGTCCGGGAAGCCCTCGACGACGACGTCGTACGTCTTGGCGACGCCGCCGGGATCCATGAGGCGCTGGGCGAACGCGGCGTCGTCGGAGAACAGGATCAGCCCCTCCGAGTCCTTGTCGAGCCGGCCGACGGCGAACCAGCCGCGGACCTCCGGCGGGAGAAGGTCGTAGACGGGCGTCGCTCCGCCTTCGGCGACCGCCGAGCACACGACGCCGCGCGGCTTGTGGAGCGCGAAGACGCGCGGGACGCTCAACGCCGGAAGGCGCGGCGCTCCGTGAGCGCGCCGTCCTTCAGCGTGTAGAGCCGGCCGGCCGCGACGTTCTCGAATTTCGCCCCGGGCTCCGTCGCCCCCGGAGGGATGACCTCGACCGTCGCCGACGCCGCCGCGCCGAGGCCGAAGTGGAGCGGGACCCACGCCCCGGACGCGTACGAAGGCCGCAGGATGAACTCCTGGACCTGCCGCACGCCGCCGGCCGTCACGACCACCTTCGTGCCGAGCACCGTGCGCCGGTCCGCGCCGGCGACCGGGAGGATCTCGAGCGCGTTGTCCGGCGGACTCCGTGGCGTTGCGCAGGACGCGCACGCCGCCCATGACCGACGCGATCGCGAGGTCCACCCGGCCGTCGCCGTCGAGGTCCCCCGCCGCGAGCCCCCGGGCAGACAGGCGCAGTCGCGCGAGGTCGCCGGAGGAGGCGGTCGCGTCCTCCATCCGCCCGCCGCCCGCGTTGCGGTAGAGGACCGGCGGCTGCCTGTAGCTGCGGTCGCCGCGCGCGTACGGGGCGAGGGCCCGGCTGTTGTTCCCGAACAGCCGCGCGAGCGACATGATGAATTTCGGGACGAGGTGGCCCGAGACCATGACGAGGTCGGGGCGCCCGTCGTCGTCGAGGTCGACGATGTCGGTCCCCCACTGGACGTACGGGAGCGACGGGCGCTCGACGCCGGACGACTCCGTCGCGTCGTCGAAGAGGGCGCCCTCCACGTTGCGGTAGAGCGTCTTCGGCTCGCCCGCGAAGTTCGTGACGAGGACGTCCGGGCCGGCCGTCGCCGTCGAGGTCGCCGATCGCGATCCCCATTCCGGCGCGCGCCTCCTTCTGGTCCCTCTGGCCGGCGCCCGCCTCGACCGTCACGTCCTCGAACGCGCCGTCTCCCTTGTTGCGGTAGAGGACGTTCGTCGTCCGGTCGTTCGCGACGTAGAGGTCGGGCCTGCCGTCGCCGTCGTAGTCGAAGAAGACGGCCGAGAGGCCGCGGCCGCCCGCGTTGAGGACGCCCGCCTCCTTCGCGCGCTCGACGAACCGCCCGTCCTCTCCCTGGACGTTCAGCTTCGCCTCCTGGCCCGCGTAGTCCTCCGGAACGCGGACCTCGAACTGCCCGAAGGAGTTCTCCTTCGCGTAGTCGGTGTCGAGGTAGCCGACGACGTAGAGGTCCACGCGTCCGTCCCCGTTCACGTCTCCGGCGGCGAGGCCGACGGCGTATCCCGGCGCGGCGAGGCCGCGCTCCTGCGACTCCTCGCGGAACGTCCCGTTGCCGAGGTTCTTCCAGAGCTCGGTCTTGCCGACGCCCGTCACGACGAGGTCGAGGTGACCCTCCCCGTCGAGATCCACCCAGGAGGCGCCCATCTTCCAGCCGCAGGAGCGGATCCCCGAGCGTCCCGTCACGTCCTCGAACGTGCCGTCGCCGCGGTTCCGGTAGAGCACGCCGCAGGGGCCCGCGTCCGGCTTCTTCCCGCTCGCGGCGGAGCCCGTGAAGAAGAGGTCGGGAAACCCGTCGCCGTTGAAGTCCCCCATGGCGACGCCCGCGCCCATCGTCGCGAGGTTCCGCCCGCGGCGCAGGTCGGTGTCGAACTCGAACCGGATCCCCGCGCGCTTCGTCACGTCGGTGAAGCGGATGGGAGGCCGGGAAGGGGACGAGGAGGGGGATTCTTCGAATGAGTAGGAGAGCAGCGGCAGCAGGAGAAGCGCGGCGAGCACGGCCGCGAAAGCCCGCGCCGCCGCACGCCCCGCTCCGGCGGCGTTTGCGCTCGGGGCATTCACCCTTCTAAGAAAATCTTCCGACCGCGTCACCCGAGCCCCACTGTAGCTCGGAGGCGCGCCGGCGAGAGCTGGAGCGAGGGAGCAAAACTATCTTTCCCCCAGCGCCTTCCGGAAGCGCTCCGGCCCGACCTCGCGCGTGAGCGTCTCCTCGAGGAACTTCGGGTCGGGGTGGTGCTCCGTCTCCGGGTACGGGTACGCCGACATCGCGTGGAACGGCCAGGGCGCGTAGCTCTGGCCGGTCACGGTGTTCTTGTCGAAGTCCTTGTCCCAGCCGTCCGACACGACGACCCAGTCCCGCTTCCAGCCGGCGGGGAGCGGCGGCAGCGCCGTCGCGTCGTACGTGATCCGGATCGCGTCGCCGCCCTTGAAGACGACCCAGCGGTCGTCCGTCTTCGCGAGGAGGTCCGTCACGTCCCCGAGGCGCGTGACGCGGCCGGGAACGTCCTCCCACGCGGGCGCGTCGGTGACGTCCCCGTGGTCGAACAGCTCCGGTCCGTCGGGCGTCTCGCGATACCGCCGCGAGAAGCCGCGCTCGGAGAGCACGGCCTTCACGGGCGGGAGGAGCGTCGTGACGACGCTCACCGCCGGATCGTCCACCGTCACGAAGGCCTCGTCCCAGAAGATCGCCATCGTCGTCCGGATCCTCACGCGCGGGTCGGCGGGGTCGACGAGGCCCGTCAGGTCGACGGGCATCGTCTTCGTCTTGCCGGCCGGGAAGCCGAAGGACTCCATCGCGACCTTCCACCCTCCCCGTCCGTCGGGGACCTCGAGAACGGGCGGGAAGTGCGCGAGGTCCTTCCGCTGCGAGAGCGAGACGTTGATCGACGTGTCCGTGTAGAAGATCCAGCCGTTCAGGAACAGGACGACGCGGCTCCCCGCGTCGACGGGGCCGAGGTCGAGGACGAGCGCGTGCTCCTTCCGGACGCCCTGGTACGCGGTCTCCGGCCCCGGGTCGACGTAGACCTGGTCCGCCCGCGCGAGCCGGGCGGTCACGTCCTCCATCCGGCCCGACGCGTCCGACCACGCCGCGCGCACGGGGCGCGGGGCGCTCACGGTGAACAGCTTCTTCTCCGTCGCGCCCGGGATCATCCGCTCGTTCGGGACGACGCGCGGTTCCGATCGGGTGATCCACGGCCATGAGCGACACCTCGTCGAGGTAGGCGGCCTCCCACAGCTCTTCCGTGTAGTCGAGGAGGAGCCTGCCGTCGGGGCCGGGCGCCAGCATCCCGTCGGGCACGAGCAGCCACTCGCGCGTGTCGGCGCCCGCGAGGTGGACGCCGTCGTAGAGGAGGCCGATGGGCGCGCGCCCGAGCGCGTCCGAGACGAAGCTCCAGACGCCGGTCTGCCCGTTCCGGGCGTAGACGAACGGACACGAGCCCTTGAGCTGCTGGACCTCCTTCACGACGGTCCTCGCCTTCTGGTCGAAGAGGTTCTGCGGGACGCCGTTCGTCCACGTCGCGCGCACGACGTCGGCCCTCGTCCGGGCGCCGAGCCCGACGTGCGTCGGCCAGAGGCCCGCCGTGCGCGTCACGACGAGGTTCCCCGCCTTGACCTCGACGAGGCTCCCGACCCCCGCGCGATTCACCTTGCCCGAGCCGGTCGCGAGGCCCTCGAGGACGACGGTGAGCCAGCCGTTCGCGTTGCCGCCGTCGTTGACGAGAACGGACGTCTTCCCGCCCGCCGAGACGAGGAGGTCGAGGTCGCCGTCGTTGTCCACGTCGTAGGCGAGAAGGACAACCGTGTTCGGATGACGCGAAGAGAACGAAGAAAGAAGAAGATTTCTTAGAAGGTGAAGAGAAGACCGGCCAGTCCGCAAACTTCCCGCCTCCCTGGTTCCGCCACGCGTGCAAGCCGTCCGAAGAGGCCGCGACGACGTCTGGGAATCCGTCGTTGTCGAAATCTCCGAGCACGACCGCCCGCATCGGAGCGTGTGCCTGCGCATCGGACGCGGCACCGCCGCCACTCGCTGCGAAAGCCTGCCCCGTGCCTTCTAAGAAGCTCCCATCTCCCCTCCCGACGAGAAGACGAAGCCCCTTGGCCGTTGCGACGAGAACGTCCGGAATCCCGTCCCCGTTCACGTCCTCCACCGCGACGTCCGACGCGCCGGCGACGTGGAGCGGAACGGTCCGGAAGACTCCCTGCCGGAGGTTGAGGCGGAGGACGAGGTCGCCCTTCGCGTCGATCGCGACGAGGTCGAGGTCTCCGTCGCGATCGACGTCGGAGGCGACCGCCTTCCGCGATCGGAACGCCGCGTCGCCGGTCTTCGCGGTCACGTCCGTGAACGTGCCGTCGAGGTTGTTGCGGAGGAGCTGGTCCGGCTTGTTCCCGCCCACCAGATACACGTCGAGATCGCCGTCGAGGTCGTAATCGAAGAACACGACGGCCGTGAAGGGCGCAGGAATCGGATAGAGCCGGCCGCACCGGAATTGGCGGAGGTCCACCTTTCGAAGAAATCTCCCGAGGTTCTCTTCGAACGCTGCCGGCGCCCGGAAGCTCACCGGAATCGACGGCCCCGCACCGGCGCGCAGCCCCTCTTCCACCCGGGTCGAGAATCTCTCGACGGGCAGCCCGACCAACTGGACGAAGATCTCCCCGAGCGACTGCTGGTACCGCGGCGTCACGCGCTGGAGGTTCTCGAGGACGCGCACCTTCACCGAGGCCGCCTTCAGGTCGCCCCGCGCGAGCGCGTCCTTCGCCTCGCCCAGGAACTGGCGGGACCGCGCGTCGCCGTCCGACACGAGAGGCTCGATCTCGCCGAGCGCCTTCCGGGCGGCAGCCGCGTCGCCGGCCTCGACCTCGAGGAGGAGGAGCTTGAGCCGCGCCGGCAGGTTCGCGGGCGAGCGCAGGGCGATCTCCGAGAGATACGCCCGGCGCCGGGCCTTCTCGGCCTCGCCGGCCGAGGGGTCGGCCTCGACGCTGCGGGCGTACCGCCAGCGCGATTCGAGGTCGTGCGGGTCGAGCGCCGCCGCCTTCTCGAGGGCGGCGCGCATGGCGGCCGGGCGGTTGCGCTCGTTCTCGAGCGCCGCGCGGATCGCCCAGACGTCCGCGCGATCGCCCGCCCTCGCGAGCAGGGCCTCGGCTCCCGCGAGGTCCTTCTCGCGCAGCGCCGCCACCGCGCCGTCCGCCAGCGGCAGCGCCTCGCCCGGCAGGAGCTCGGCGAGCCTCGCGAACGTCGCGCGCGCCTCCTTCGGCCGGTCCTCCTCGAGCTGCGCGAGTCCGACGTTCCGGAGCGTCAGGATCTTCGACGCCTGCTCGGGGGAGAACCGGGGAGAAGAAGAGATCTCTGCGAATGAAAGAGGGGCGATCGCCAGGGCGGAGGCCGCGAGGAGCAAGCGGAGCGCGCCGCAGCATTCGGAGAGAGACGATTTCATCGAAGGGGATTATGGCTGGTGCTCGGGCGCCCGCGCGCATCGGCGCACTCGGCGCGCTTCGACGACTCGCGCCTCCCTCTTCATCTTCTGAGCAAGTCTCTCTTCTCTTCTCGTCCTTCGACGAGCGTCACCTTCGTGCCCGCCGGCACGTCGTGAGCGTTTCCCGTCGGCCGTCCGGCCAGCGGATCTCGATGCGGTCGGCCTTCGCGTTCGCGCCGAGCCCGAAGAGGAGGTCGTGCGACGACTGGGACAGGTACGACGAGCCCGCGCGCACCTCGCGCAGCTGGATCTTTCCGCCCGCCCGGAGCCTCACGACCGCGCCGAGCGCGTCGCGGTTGAATCCGGAGGGCGTCGAGAGCGACAGGACGAGCCGGCCGCCGCCGTCCGCGCCCCAGCGATTCGCGTACAGGAGCACCGGCCCGCGGAAGCACGAAACGACGACCTCGGGAGCCCCGTCGCCGTCGAGGTCCGCGTACGCGAGCCCGCGCGTGTCGTCGCGCGTGTCGAACCCCTCCACGTACGCGCGCTCCTCGAACGTGCCGTCGCCCCGGTTCCAGAAGAGCTTCTTGGGCGTCCGGGACGCCATCCCGTTCGCGCCGAAGTCGATCCCGCCCCAGACGCCGTCGTGGAAGTTCACGCCCTCGCGCCCCATCGCGTTCCAGAACGCGACCTCGTCGTCCCTGCCGGTCGTGGCGCGGAACATCCCGTTCACGACGAGGAGGTCCTCGCGGCCCTTGCCGTCGAGGTCGACGAACTCCGTGCCCCACGCCCAGCCCCCGTCCGCGACCCCCGCGCGGTCGGACACCCACTCGAACTTCATCCCGCCGAGGTTCCGGAAGAGCCCGTCGCCGCGGGAGCGGCGGGACATGATCTTCGCCATGATGGGGCGCGCGAGAAACGCGCCGGGCATCGCGGGCATCGGCCACCGCGAGTCGCCGGAGCAGCCAGCGATACGGCGTCCAGTAGTCCGCGACGTGCAGGTCCCAGCGCCCGTCGCCGTCGAAGTCGCCCCACGAGACGCCCATCCCGTACCCCTCGTCCTCCGCCCCGCTCGCCTTCACCACGTTCACGAAGCGCGGGTGGCCGATCGTCGAGCGGTTCTCGAAGAGCGCGTTGACTCCGAAGTCGTTCGCGACGTAGAGGTCGTCGTCGCCGTCGTCGTCGACGTCGCACGCGGACGCCGCGAACCCCCAGCCGGTGTCTCCGAGGCCCGAGGCCGCGGTCTCGTCCACGAAGAACGGGTGGCCGTCCCGATCGACGTTCCGGAAGAACCGGTCGCCGACGCCGTTGGCGCCGTCATAGGCCGGGCCCGTCTTCCGCGCGTCGCCGTAGCAGGCGATGAAGAGGTCCACGCGGCCGTCGCGGTCCGCGTCGAAGAAGACCGCCGACGTGAAGGGCGCCGAGAGGCCGGCGAGCCCCCACTCGGCCGTGACCTCCCGGAACTTCCCGTGCCCGAGGTTCTGGAGCATGCGGCAGGGCGAGACGTGGCCCGTGAGGAAGAGATCGGGCAGCCCGTCGCCGTCGACGTCGGCGGCGACGCCGCCGGAGGCTTCTCCGTCCGGCAGGAGGTCGAGGCCCGAGCCGGCCGTCGCGTCCCGGAAGCGGCCCATTCCGTCGTTGAGGAACAGGCGCGGACGCTTGCCCGGCACGACCACGTCGACCGCGCCGTCGCCGTCCACGTCCACGAGGAGAATGCCCGGATGATGGTGCGTCGCGGGCAGGCAGAGGTTCGTGGCCTCGACCGGGTCGAGGGACTCGTGCCGGGCGAGCGAGCCCACGCGCCGCGGCCTCCTCGAAGAGATGCGGCCGGCCGCGCTGAATGGGCGCGGGACCGCCGACGGCTCGTGACGCCCGAAGCGTCCACGGGGCCGCATCGGTCGGCCGCCCGAAATCGAGGTCGAAGAGCGCCGAGGGACGCGACGCGCTCCGGCCCCTCGGTCGAGCCGAGCCCCTCGAGGCGGACTTCGAGGCGCAGGGAGAGGAACGAAGAAGACTTCTTCTGAAGGTCGACGATGCGGCCGGCCGAGGCGCAGCCCGTGGCGCAGGAGCTCCTCCACCGGCGCGAGAGCTCGGCGAGGGCCCCGGCCCCTTCCCCGTCGCCGAGCGACGCCGGCGCGGCGGCGCCTTCCCGCATGCCCCCTTCGAAGAAATATTCTTCGATCCCCCGGACCACCGGCGACACGCCGTGCGAGTAGTCCTCCAGCGTCGGCATGGGCTTCGCCGCGCCGCAGCCCGCCGCGAAGAGGACCATGGCGAGGGCGGCCGGGCGGCGGGGCTGCACGCCGGGATCTTAGCCAGAACGAAACTCCTTCTCATCCGCCCCGGATGTGCATAATGGAACTGGCGAGTCCGATTCGGGAGGAGCCTTGTCCCGCACGAAGAACGAACGCACGAAAGCCGCCATCCTCGGCGCCGCCGCCCGCGCCTTCGACGAGAAGGACTTTCACCAGGTCACGACGGACGACATCGCGGCGACGGCGGGGATCGGCAAGGCGACGCTCTACCGCTATTTCGCGACGAAGGAAGACCTCTACTTCGAGACCCTTCTCGCGGGCTTCGACGAGCTCGACGCCGCGATGAAGACGGCGACCCGGGCCGGAACCGCCGGCACCCGGCTCCGGCACGTCGCGCGGGAGATCCTGCGCGTGTTCTGGAACCGGCCGTCCTTCTACACGCTCATGCAGCGCAACGAGCTGCGCTTCCGCGCCCGCGAGCGCCTCCTCGAGAAGAGGCGCCGCCGCGTGCTCCTCGCCGTCCGCGAGGTCCTCGAGCAGGGCGTCGCGAGCCGTGAGTTGCGCCCGCTCGACGTCCCGATCGCCGCGGAGCTCTTCATGGGCCTCGTCCGCGCCGCGCTGTTCCGGCGGCGCCCGGCCGACACGCCCGAGCACCTCGTGTCGACTCTTCTCGGAATCTGGCTCGACGGGGTGGCCGCGTGACGCGCCCGTTCCACGGTGCGGCCGCCGTGCTCGCGGCGGCCCTCTGCGGCGCCTGCGCGTCGGGGACGGACGTGCCGAAGGCACCCGACACCCGCTGGACGCCACCGGCCGACGCCGTTCCCCCCGCCCCGACGCCCGTCCCGCCGCCGCCGGACTTCTCGCCGGAGAAGCTCGCGAACCGGACGATCTCCCTCTACGAGGCGATCGACGTCGCGCTCGAGGAACAGTCCCGTCACGCGCCAGAGCTGGCTCCTCGCGCAGTCCGCCGCCGCCGACGTCGGCAGCAGGCGCTCGGCGTACTACCCGGCCGTCGAGGCCGACGTCTCCGGCGTCCGGCAGAAGCAGAGCGCGCTCGGCGGCTCCATCACGACGCTCTCGACGACGTACGCGCCGTCGGTCGGCCTCAGCTGGCTCCTCCTCGACCTCGGCGGGCGCGGCGCCGACGTCGAGGAGGCGAAGCGCCAGCTCTGGGCGGCCGACTTCACGCACAACGCGACGATGAACGACCTCGTGCTGGCCGTCGCCCAGTCCTACTACTCGTACCAGGGCGCGCGCGCCCTCCTCGTCGCCCGGGAGGCCAGCCTCAAGCAGGCGCGGGAGAACTACGCCGCGGCCGAGGAGCGCCACCGCGCCGGGGTCGCGACGATCGCGGACGTCCTCCAGGCCCGCACGGTGGTCTCGCAGCAGAAGCTCGCGTACGACCAGGTGAGCGGCCAGATCCAGACGCTTCCGCGGCCAGCTCGCGACCGCGCTCGGCGTGCCCGGTCGACCTCCCGATCGACGCGGCGGAGCTCCCGGCGGACGTCCACGAGGACGCGTCCGTCGCCGACCGTGGACCGCCTCATCGCCGAAGCCGAGAAGAGCCGGCCCGACCTCGCCGCGGCGCGCGCCCGCGCCCAGGCCGCGCGTGCGCACGTCACGTCGGTGCGCTCCGCCGGCCTGCCCGTCGCTCTCGGCCTCGGCCTTCGCCGGCCGCAACTACTACGATTTCTCCGCCGAGGCCGCCCCGTACACGACGAACTACTCGCTCGGCCTCTTCCTGCGCGTCCCGCTCTTCACGGGCTTCAAGACCGTCTACGACACGCGGAGCGCCGAGGCGCTCGCCGCGCGCCGCGGACGCGGGCGCCGAGACGTACTCCCAGCAGGTCACGTTCCAGGTCTGGAACAGCTACTTCGGCGTCCAGACCGCCGCGCAGCAGGTGCGCGCCTCGAAGGACCTCCTCGAGAGCGCGCAGGAGTCGGCCGAGGTCGCCCGCGGCCGCTATCGCGAGGGCGTCGGCTCGATCCTCGACCTCCTGACCGCCGAGAGCGCCCTCGCGAACGCCCTCGCCCAGGACGTGACGAGCCGCGCCGAGTTCCTCCTCGCCGTGGCCCAGCTCGCCCACGATACCGGGACCGTCGACACGGCGCTCGTCCCCGTCCCGCCAAGGAAGGAAGCTCCATGAAACGGTTCCTCCCGGCCCTCGTCCCGTGCGCGGCTCTCGCGGCCGCTCTTGCCGGCTGCACGCGCGCCGAGCGAAAGCCGCCCGCGCCGCCCTCGGTCCCCGTCACGGCGGCGCCCGTCGAGAAGATGGACGTCCCCCTCGAGGTGACGGCCGTCGGGCACGTGGACGCCTACTCGAACGTCGCCGTGAGGACGCGCGTCGGCGGCGAGGTCACCAGGGTCGCGTTCCGCGAGGGACAGGACGTGAAGGCCGGCGACCTCCTCTTCGAGCTGGACCGGCGGCCCTACCAGGCCGCGCTCGCGGAGGCCGAGGCGAATCTCGAGCGCGACCGGGCGCGGGCCCGCGAGGCCGACGAGAACCTCAAGCGGTACGCCGAGCTCGTCAAGAAGGACTACGTCACGAAGGAGCAGTTCTCGCAGGCGACGGCGAACGCGGACGCCCTCAAGGCCACGGTGAAGGGCGACGAGGCCGCGCTCGAGACGGCCCGCCTGGACCTCTCCTACTGCACGATCCAGTCGCCGATCTCGGGCCGGACCGGCGGCCTCCTCGTCCACCCGGGCAACCTCGTCAAGGCGAACGACGACCGGGCTCTCGTGGTGATCAACCAGGTCGAGCCGATCTACGTGACGTTCTCCGTGCCCGAGTCGGCGCTGGCGGACGTCAAGAGGCGCGCGGCCGCCGGGACGCTCAAGGTGTCGGCCCTCCCGAACGGCCCGGGCGTCGTCCCGTCCGAGGGGACCCTGACGTTCATCGACAACACCGTGGACCCGACGACCGGGACGATCAACCTGCGCGCGACGTTCCCGAACCACGACCGCGCGCTCTGGCCGGGGCAGTTCACGAACGTCTCCCTCGTCCTCGCGACGGACACGGGCGCGACCGTCGCGCCGAACACGGCGGTCCAGCCGGGCCAGGCGGGCTCGCTCGTCTACGTGATCAAGGCGGACGACACCGTCGAGGCGCGTCCCGTCACGGTGCGGCGCGTGTGGAAGCACTGGTCGGTCATCGAGAAGGGCCTCGCGCCGGGCGAGAAGGTCGTCACGGACGGCCAGCTCCGCCTCGCGCCGGGCGTGAAGGTCACGATCAAGAAGGCAGGCTGAGGGTTTTCCAGTGAATATCTCCGAGCTCTTCATCCGCCGGCCGGTCGCGACGACGCTCGTGATGCTCGGCATCCTGTTCTTCGGGATCGTCGGGTACCGGCTCCTGCCGGTCTCGGACCTTCCGAACGTCGACTTCCCCACGATCCAGGTCACCGCCGCGCTGCCCGGGGCCAGCCCCGAGACGATGGCCTCGGCGGTCGCGACTCCCCTCGAGAAGCAGTTCACGACGATCGCGGGTCTCGACAGCATGTCCTCGTCGAGCATCCTCGGCGTCACGCAGATCACGCTCCAGTTCAGCCTGAGCCGCAGCCT
This sequence comes from uncultured Acidobacteriota bacterium, assembly GCA_963776915.1. Lineage (GTDB taxonomy): Bacteria > Acidobacteriota > Thermoanaerobaculia > UBA5066 > UBA5066 > Fen-183. The sequence goes on from CAVZPE010000021.1 coordinate 19,603, forward strand.
CGACGCCGCCGCGCAGGACGTCCAGGCCGCGATCGGCGCCGCGGCGCGCCAGCTCCCGCCCGGGATGCCGACGCCGCCGACGTACCAGAAGGTCAACCCCGCCGACCAGCCCGTCATCTACCTCGCGCTCACGACGCCGACGCTCCCGCTGCCCGTCCTCAACGAGTACGCCGAGACGATGATGGCGCAGCGCATCTCGACCGTCTCGGGCGTCGCGCAGGTCCAGATCTTCGGCGCCCAGAAGTACGCGGTGCGCGTCCAGCTCGACCCGCGCGCGCTCGCGTACCGCGGGATCGGGATCGACGAGGTCTCGGCGGCCGTCGCCTCGGCGAACGTGAACATCCCGACCGGCACGCTCTGGGGCGCGAACACGGCCTACACCGTGCAGGCGACGGGCCAGCTCACCGAGGCCGCGCAGTACGGGCCCCTCATCATCGCCTACCGCAACGGCGCTCCGGTGCGCGTCCGGGACGTCGGCCGCGCGGTGGACGGCGTCGAGAACGACAAGACCGCATCCTGGTACGTCGACGAGAACGGTCCCACGCGCAGCATCGTCCTCGCGATCCAGAAGCAGCCCGGCGAGAACACCGTCGAGGTCGTCTCGAGCATCAAGAGGCTGCTCCCCCAGTTCAAGACCTCGCTCCCCGGGTCGGCGCGGCTCACGATCCTCTTCGACAGGTCCGAGTCCATCCGCGCCTCCGTCTCGGACGTCAAGTTCACCCTCTGGCTGACGCTCGCGCTCGTCGTCATCGTGATCTTCCTGTTCCTGCGGAACCTGTCCGCGACGGTCATCCCGTCCCTGTCGCTCCCCCTCTCGATCGCGGGCACGTTCGCGGCGATGTACGCGCTCGGCTACAGCATGGACAACCTCTCCCTGATGGCGCTCACGCTGTCGGTGGGGTTCGTCGTGGACGACGCGATCGTCGTCCTCGAGAACATCGTCCGGCACCTCGAGATGGGCGAGAAGCCGTTCGAGGCGGCGTTGAACGGCACGAAGGAGATCGGCTTCACGATCCTCTCGATGACGATCTCGCTCGCGGCCGTCTTCATCCCGCTCCTCTTCATGGGCGGGATCATCGGGCGGCTCTTCCGCGAGTTCGCCGTCACGATCGCGGTCGCCATCCTCGTGTCCGGCTTCGTCTCGCTCACGCTCACGCCGATGCTCTGCGCGCGCTACCTGCGGGCGCACAAGGACGAGCGGCACGGCCGCCTCTACGAGGCCTCCGAGCGCGCCTTCGACGGATCGCTCGCGCTCTACGAGCGCGGCCTGAAGTGGGCGCTCGCGCACCAGCGCGGCACGATGGCCTTCTCGGCGCTCATCCTCCTCGCGACGATGTGGCTCTTCGTCCACATTCCGAAGGGCTTCCTGCCGACCGACGACACCGGCCAGATCTTCGCGCCGACCGAGGCCGCCCAGGGCATCTCGTTCGAGTCGATGGTCGAGCACCAGAAGGCCGTGGCCGCGGTCATGGCCCAGGACCCGGCCGTCGACGGGTTCATGTCGAGCTGCGGGAACCGCGGCAACGACACCCGCGGCGGCAACCAGGGGATGATGTTCGCCCGCCTCAAGCCGCGGAGCGAGCGCCCGTCCGTCGACGCGATCATCCAGCGCCTGCGGCCGAAGTTCGCGCAGGTCCCGGGCATCCGCGTCTACCCGCAGGTCCTCCCCCCGATCCGGCTCGGCGGCACCCTCACGCGCGCCCAGTACCAGTTCACGCTCCAGGCCTCCGACACGAAGGACCTCTACACCTCGGCGCCCGCCCTCGAGGAGAAGCTCCGGTCGGTCAAGGGGCTCCAGGACCTCAACACCGACCTCCAGCTCCGCAACCCGACGGCCTACCTCACGATCGACCGCGACCGCGCGTCCGCCCTCGGCGTCACCCCGGAGTCGCTCGAGAACGCGCTCTACACCGCCTACGGGTCGCGCCAGATCTCGACCATCTACGCGCCGAACAACGAGTACCAGGTCATCATGGAGCTCCTGCCCGAGTTCCAGCGCGACCCCTCGGCCTTCCAGCTCCTCTACGTGCGCTCGAAGAAGGGCGACCTCGTGCCCCTCTCGGCCATCACGCACCTCGAGCGGACGGTCGGGCCTCTCGCCGTGAACCACCAGGGCCAGCTGCCCGCCGTGACGCTCTCCTTCAACCTCTCGCCGGGCGTCTCGCTCGGCGAGGCCGTGGCCGCCATCAACAAGGTGGCGCGCGAGACGCTCCCGGCGAGCGTCCAGACGAGCTTCCAGGGCACGGCGCAGGCGTTCGAGTCCTCGCAGAAGGGGCTCGGGCTCCTCCTGCTCGTCGCGATCCTCGTGATCTACATGGTCCTCGGCATCCTCTACGAGGACTTCCTCCACCCGATCACGATCCTCTCGGCGCTCCCGTTCGCCGGCTTCGGCGCGCTCCTGACGCTCGAGATCTTCAGGACGGAGCTCTCGATCTACGCCTTCGTCGGCGTCATCCTCCTCGTCGGCCTCGTCAAGAAGAACGGCATCATGATGGTCGACTTCGCGGTCGAGGCGCGCCGCGCGGGCAAGGGAGCGCAGGAGGCGATCTACGAGGCCTGCGTCGTCCGCTTCCGCCCCATCATGATGACGACGATGGCGGCCCTCATGGGGACGCTCCCGATCGCCCTCGGCTTCGGCACCGGCGCCGAGTCGCGCCGGCCGCTCGGCCTCGCGGTCGTCGGCGGCCTGCTCTTTTCCCAGATGATCACGCTCTTCGTCACGCCCGTCTTCTACGTGTACATGGACCGCCTCGACGGGTGGATCAAGCGGCGCCGGCACGACGAGCACTTCGGGGAAGGCGCGCCCGCCGGCGCGCCGGGGACGTGAGGCTGAGAGGAAGAGAGCCGAAGAAAAGAGGAGATTCTCTTAGAAGGTGACGAGAGCAGCGGCTCCGCGCCGCCCTTGCTCGCGAACTGCGCCGAGGCGCGGCGCACGGTCACCTTCTAAGAAATCTTCTCTTCCTCTTGACTCTCGATCTTCTTCTTCCGTCAGACCGCTTCGAGCAGCCGCGCGACGACGTCCGCCGCGCCGTACGACGAGGCTCCGGGGCGCAGGAATCGGGCGATGTCGGCGACGTCGTCGCCCGACGTGACGAGCGTCTTCTCGGCGAGGCCTCCCCGCGTCTGCGGGAGCCCGATGTCCGCCATGAGGGCGTTGCAGAGGCACTTGCGGCCCTGCGCGTTCTCTTCCCCGCCGCCCTTGGCGACGTAGGTCGCGACGGGCTCGGACGCGCAGCGGTAGCCCGTCGTGCCGTCGGCCTTCCGGTATGGCTCGCGCAGGTACCCGAGATCGCAGATGCGCGTGCGCGCGAGGTACTCGGCCTCCGACGACATCGTCCCCTCGAGCTGGACGACCTTGAACGGGAAGCCGGTCGGCGACGCGACGGGGTCCGTGAACACGTGCGCCCCTCCGGCGGCCGCGAGAGCGAGGACGCGCGCCTTCGTCGCCGCGTCCAGCCCGGACTCGTCGCAGTACGCGAACGCGGTCCCGACCTGGATGCCGGCGGCCCCGCTCGCGAGCGCGTCCTTGAGGCCCTCGGCCGTCCCCCGCCCGCCCGCGAGCCAGAACGGGAGGCCGAGGTCGCGCATCTTCGCGAGGTCCACGAGGTCGCGCTCGCCGTAGACGGGCTCGCCGGCCGCCGAGAGCGGCGGCTTGCCGCGCGGCGGCGCGTTGTGGCCGCCCGCCGTCGGGCCCTCGATGATGAAGCCGTCCACGCGCCCGTTCGCCTTGCGCTGGAGCGTGAGGGCGAGCGTGTTCGACGAGACGATCGGCAGGAAGATCGGCCGCGTCAGCGGAGCCGTCGCCCCCTCGGCCCAGTCGGCCGGGACGAACCGCATGAGGTTGTCCTCGCCCTCGACGGAGCCGGTCACGGCGAGCGGGTACTCCGCGGCCTCGTGGAGGACGAAGCGGTCGAGGACGCCGGGAACGCGGATCGGGATCCCGGCTCCCATCAGGACCGCCGCGACGCCGGCGAGCATCGCTCCGTAGATCGAGGGCAGGACGGGCAGCTGGATCTTCTCGAGGTAGTTGATCCCGACGGGCCCGCCGTGGCCCTCGCGCGCGAGGAAGACCTCGGCGAAGTTCGCGACGATGCACAGCTCGATCAGCTCGCGGGCCGAGCCCGTCCGCGCGTACATCGGGATCGCCCGGTACGGCGCGCTCTCCGGGCGGCCGCCCTCGACGAAGTGGCGCGCGAGGACGCGCGCGCCCATCTCCGGGAACGGGAAGTGCGCGATGGCGCGGCGCATGTGCCCGCCCGGGTCGCCGTCCTGGAGCCGGCGGGACATGATCACGTCGAGCGCGGTGCCCGACACGACGCCGAGCTGGCCCAGGCGCGACACGGCGTTCGCGAGCGTCCAGTTCGAGACGCCGGCGCCCATCCCGCCCTGGATGATCTTCGGAAGAACCGACACGCAGGCCTTTCCGGCCTGGAAGTCGGCCGGACTCAGGATATAACGAGATCCGGCCCGGGACGGAGGTTTCGGTGGACTTTTTCGACTCCGAAAAGGTGACGAACCTGCACAACTTGGTGCGCGATTTCGTCGAGAGAGAGGTCTTCCCGCTCGAGCCGAAATTCCTGAACGAGGGGTGGCACGCCGTCGCCCCGGCCCTCGAGGACGTGCGCCGGCGCGCCCGGGGCACGGGCCTTTTCGCCGCGCACCTCCCCGTGGAATGGGGCGGAGCCGGCCTCTCCCTCGTCGAGTTCGCGCACATGAGCGAGGAGCTCGGCCGCTCTCCCCTCGGCCACTATGCGTTCAACGTGCAGGCCCCGGACGTCGGGAACATGGAGCTTCTCCTCTCGCACGGCACGGACGCGCAGAAGGAGCGCTGGCTGCGGCCGCTCGTCGCGGGCACGATCCGGAGCTGCTTCACGATGACGGAGCCGGAGTTCGCCGGCTCGAACCCCGTGTGGATGGGAACCACCGCGAAGAGGGACGGCGGCGACTGGGTGATCCGCGGACACAAGTGGTTCGCGTCCTCGGCCGACGGGGCCGCCCTCGCCGTCTGCATGGCCGTGACGGACGCGGACGCGGAACCCCACCGGCGCGCGAGCCTGATCCTCGTCCCGACGGACACGCCCGGCTTCTCGATCCTGAGGAACATCTCCGTCATGGGCCATCGCGGCGGGGGCTGGGCGAGCCACGCCGAAGTCGGCTACGAGGGCGCGACGGTTCCGCTCGCGAACGTCCTCGGGCGGGAGGGCGACGGCTTCGCGCTCGCGCAGGAGCGCCTCGGCCCGGGCCGCATCCACCACGCGATGCGCTGGATCGGCGTCTGCGAGCGGGCGCTCGAGATCATGTGCCGCCACGCGGCCACGCGCGAGATCGCTCCGGGGACCCCCCTCGGGACGCGGCAGCTCGTCGAGGCCGCCGTCGCCGAGAGCCGGGCGGACATCCAGGCCGCGCGCCTCGTCGTCCTCCACGCCGCGTGGCTGCTCGAGAAGGAGGGCGTGAAGGCCGCACGCGAGGAGATCTCCCTCGTGAAGGTCACCGCCGCACGGGCCCTCCAGCGCGTCCTCGACCGCGCGCTCCAGGCCCTCGGCGGGCTCGGGATGACCGACGACACCCCGCTCGCCTTCTGGTACGCGCACGAGCGGGCCGCGCGCATCTACGACGGGCCGGACGAGGTCCACCTCTCCTTCGTCGGCCGGCAGACGCTCAGGCGGTACGGGCTTCCGCCGCGCGGATGAGCGACCTCGACGCGCCGGGAGACGTTCGAAGAGAGGATTCCTTCGATGAAGGTGCCCTCGCCGATTTCCTCCTGAGGACATTTCCGGCGGACTTCGCGGCGGCGGGCAGCGGCGCCTCCCCGGCCGTCTCCGTCTCGCAGTTCCCCGGCGGCCACTCGAACCTGACGTACCTCGTCCGGTTCGGCGGACGCGAGATGGTTCTTCGCCGCGCGCCGCGCGGCGTCGAGGTCAAGAGCGCGCACGACATGAAGCGCGAATTCGAGGTCCTGTCCGCACTCTCTCCCCTCTTCTCGAAGGCTCCGAAGGCCTTCGCCCATTGCGACGACGCGACGGTCATCGGGACTCCCTTTTTTCTCATGGAACGGATCCGGGGAACGATCCTGCGCGGCGCATCGCCCCCTCCGGGTCTCTCCCTTTCTCCCTCTTCGATGCGGGTGCTGTCCGGGAATCTCGTCGACGAGCTCGCTTCCCTCCACGCCCTCGACGTCTCCTCCGGTCCGCTCGCCGCGCTCGGCCGGCCCGAGGGATACGCGGAGCGCCAGGTCTCGGGCTGGACGGGCCGCTGGCAGCACGCGAAGACGGACGACGTCCCCGTGCTCGACGACGCGGCGGCCTGGCTCGCCGGCGCACGTGCCCGCCGCGGGCCGCGCCGGCGCTCCTCCACAACGACTTCAAGTACGACAACCTCGTCCTCGACCCCGCGGATCCCGACGCGCGTCGTCGCGGTCCTCGACTGGGAGATGGCGACGCTCGGCGACCCCGTGCTCGACCTCGGGACGACGCTCGGTTACTGGATCGACCCCGACGACGCCGGGCAATTTCGGGAGCTCCCGTTCGGCGCGACGCTCATCCCCGGCAACCTCTCGCGCGCGGAGGTCGCGGCGCGCTGGTCGGAGAAGACCGGACGCGAAGCCCCGGCTCTCCTCTTCGCGTACGTCTTCGGCCTCTTCAAGATCGCGGTGATCGCGCAGCAGATCTACCGGCGCTTCACTCTCGGGCACACCAGGGACCCGCGCTTCGGGGCCCTGATCCACGGCGTGAGGATCCTCGCGCGGCAGTCCGCGCGGGCCCTCGAGAAGGGGCGGATCCACGGCCTGACGCATTGAGTTGACGCGTTGCGTAATTCGCCCTATATTCACGGTTGGCTGAGGAGGTGCCCCATGAGCCCAGCTAAGAAGCCGAGCCCGACCCCCCCGGCGAGAGGCTCAGGCGTCGGACCGGACGGTCACCACACGTGCATGCGCTGCCCGGTCTGCGCGACCGAGACGTGCAAGGTCCTCCAGGATCTCGGGATGTACTGCGACACGCAGTGCGCGGCGAGCGAGGCCCGCGCGGCCGAAAAGGAAGAAAGGGCGGCCGGCGCGGCCGCCGCCTGACCTCTTTCGGATCAACGCTTCCGGAGCAGTTTCAGGAACGCGGGCTTCTTCGTACGGACGGCGTAGTCGAACGGTGTCTCGCCGCCGACGACCTCGCCCAGCGGAGCGCCCGCCTTGACGAGCGTCTTCGCCATCTCGAGGTCGTCCGCCCACACGCACGCCCAGAGGCAGCCCCTCGGCGACGCGCCCGAGCCGAGAAGAAGTCTCACGAGCCTCGGGTTGCGGCCCCAGGCGACCGCGTACCACAGCGGGGTCGCCTTGAAGCTCCCGTGCTCTTCCGGGATGTCGTGCACGGCGTTCGGGTCGGCCCCGGCCGCGAGGAGCGCCCTGGCGACGAGGAGCGACGCGCCGACGTCGCGCCCGTCCTTCTCCCCGTTCGTCCGCGCGCAGCGGTGGAGCGCCGTCCGGCCGCGCTCGTCGACGGCGCGCGCGAGCGAGGGGTCCTCGCGCAGGCCGGCGGCGACCGTCTCAACGTCCCAGCGGGCGGCGGCGTCGAAGAACTTCTTCCGGGTCACGTGCCGCGGAGGATAACCCGACCCGTGCGACCGCGTCTCAGCTCAGGAGCAGCGTGACGACCCGGTTCGCGACGAACGCCCCGGAATACGCGAGGAGCGTCATGTACGCGAACTGGACCGCCGGCCACTTCCAGCCGTTCGTCTCGCGCCTCACGACCGCGACCGTCGAGAGGCACTGCATCGCGAACGCGAAGAAGACGAGGAGGGCGACGGCGCCGCCGGGCGTGAGGTCGTGGCGGAGCGCCGCCTGGAGACCCGCGGTTCCCGCGCCGTGGTCCATCCCGTAGAGCGTCCCGAGCGTCCCGACGATGACCTCGCGCGCCGCGAGAGAGGTCACGAGGCCGATGGCGATCTTCCAGTCGAAGCCGAGCGGCCTGACGAGCGGCTCGAGCGCGCGCCCGAGCGTGCCCGGCGACGCTGTTCGCGACGTCGGGCATCTTCCCGGCCGAGAGCGGCAGGTGCGCCAGGACCCAGAGCACGACCGCGACGCCGAGAATCACCGTGCCCGCGCGGCGCAGGAAGATCTTCGAACGGTCGAACATCCGCAGGCCGATCTGCCGGAGCGTGGGGCGCCGGTACGGCGGCATCTCGAGGAGGAACGGCGAGCCGTCGCTCTTCAGGACCGACGACTTCAGGAGCCGCGCCGTGCCGAATGCCGCGAGGAAGCCGAGGACGTAGAGGCCGAGCATCGCGGCCGCGCGCGTCCCGAGGAACGGCCCGAGGAGCGGCCGCTCCGGGATGAACGCCGCGATGATCAGCGTGTAGACCGGCAGGCGCGCCGAGCACGTCATGAACGGCGCGATCAGGATCGTGGCGATCCGGTCTCGCTTGTTCTCGATCGTGCGCGAGGCGAGGACGGCCGGGACGGCGCACGCGTACGCCGAGAGGAGCGGGAGGAACGACTTTCCCTGCAGGCCGGCCTTTCGCATCGTCCGGTCGGCGATGAGCGCGGCCCGTGCGAGATAGCCGGAGTCCTCGAGGAGACCGATGAAGAGGAAGAGCAGGAGGATCTGCGGGAGGAACACGAGGACCGACCCGACGCCGCCCCAGACGCCCTCGACGAGGAGGCTCCGGAGCGCCGACGCCGGGAGGAGCGCGCCGATCCACGCGCCCGAAGCCCGGACGCCGGCGTCGACGAGGTCCATGAGCGGACGGGCCGCCGAGAAGATCGTCTGGAAGACGGCGACGACGACGGCCAGGAAGATGAGCGGCCCCGCGACGGGGTGCAGGAACACGGCGTCCAGCCTGCGCGTCCAGAGCGGCGGCGCGGGCGCGGCGTAGCCCGCCTGGTCGCCGACGCCGACGGCCCACTGCCGGCACTTCGGGATGTCCGCGAGCGTGGGCAGGTCCAGCGCCCGCGGGACGCCGAGGGCGCCCTTGAGGAATTCGTAGACGGTCTCGATGCCTTCGCCCTTGGCGGCGCTCACGAGCGCGACCGGCGCTCCGAGCTGCTCGGCGAGCGCCGCCGGGTCGAGGGAGCCGCCGCGCGACTCGAGCTCGTCGGCCATGTTCAGGACGACGAGCGTCGGCAGGCCGAGAGAGAGCACCGGCGCCGCGAGGACCAGGTGGCGCTTGAGGTTGGTCGAATCGAGGATCAGGAGGATCGCGTCGGGCTTCGCCTGGCCCGCCATCTCTCCCGCGAGGACGTCGCGGGTCACGCGCTCGTCCTCCGAGCGCGGCGTCAGGCTGTACACGCCCGGCAGGTCGACGAGGACGACCTCGGTGTCGCCGTCCAGGCGGGCGCGGCCCCTCCGCTCCTCGACCGTCACGCCGGGATAGTTCGCGACCTTCTGGCGGAGACCCGTGAGGCGGTTGAAGAGCGTCGACTTGCCGGAGTTCGGCGGCCCGACGAGGCCGACGAGCCGGGCGGCGCCCCGGAGCGGAAGCGTCGCCACCGGGCAGCCATCGCAGTGGTGCAGGGCGCTCACCGGCTCTCCCCCGTCGCGCGCGCGACGGACGCGGCGTCGAGGCGCATGTGTCTCGCCGTGTCGCCGCGCAGGGCGAACTCCGTCCCCTCCACCCGGTAGACCCGCGGGTCGCCGCCGGGGGCGCTCCGCGCCGCCACGATCACGCTCCCCGGAAGGAACCCCAGCTCCATGAGGCGCTGGGCGTCGGCCTCGGGAAGGTCCATGCCGGTCAGGACGCCGCTCTCACCGGGGACGAGGTCGGCGAGGGTCTCGCGCAGGGCGGCGGACGCGGGTCGGGGGCTTCTCGGGTTGAGACTGATTCTCATCTACGGTCATTATGCTCCACCTTTCCTGAGACTGCATCCATGATGCAAATGTCTCACCCGGCCCACCCTGTCGCCCGAGGAGTACGCTCGACTTCGGGCGTCCGGATTCGGCGCCCGTGCATGCCGGACCTCGCTCCCGCCCGAGCCCAGATCACCCCGCCCGCCGCCGCCTGGCACGCGCGGAGCGTGGACGACGTGGCCGCCGAGCTCGGGACGGATCTCGAGAACGGCCTGTCTCCGGACGGCCTGCCCGACCGGCCGGCCGACGACTCCCCCGACGCCGACGCGCGCGGCGCCTCGCGCATCTTCTGGAACCAGCTCAAGGGCGGCGTCATCCTCGTCCTCATCGCCGCGACCGCCGTCATGCTCGCCCTCGGCCACGTCGGCGACGCGCTCGCGATCGGGGCCTCGGTGGTCTTCTCGGTCGTCTTCGGGTTCATCACGGACTTTCGCGCCGAGCGCGCGCTCGACGCCCTGAGGACGCTTTCCGCTCCGACCGCGCGCGTCGTTCGCGGGGGCCTCGAGCGGGAAATCCCGGCCGAGGACCTGAGACCCGGCGATCTCCTCGTCCTCATGGGCGGCCAGATCGTCGCCGCGGACGGACGCATCGCCGTCGCCCACGATCTGCAGGCCGACGAATCCGCGCTCACGGGCGAGAGCGTTCCCGTCGACGAAGTCGCCGGAACCGGTCGGGGCGGCCCTTCCCCTGCCGGACCGGACTTCGATGGCCTGGGCCGGCACGACCGTCGTCAGCGGCTCTGGACGGATGGTGGTGACGGGGATCGGCGGCGGTACCGAGCTGGGCCGCATCGGGAAGCTCGTCGCGGGCCAGGGCCGCGAGGAGACACCGCTCGAGAAGCAGGCCGAGCAGCTCGGCCGCCGGCTCGCGCTCCTCGCGATCGGGCTCTCGGCCCTCGTGACGGGCCTCGGCCTCCTGCGCGAGCGCCCCTTCTGGCTCATGCTCGAGACGGGCGTGATCCTCGCGATCGCCGCCATCCCCGAGGGCCTCCCCGCCGTCACGACGATCGCGCTGGCCGCCGGCGTCCGGCGCATGGCGAAGGCGGACAGCCTCGTGAGACGGCTCTCCGCGGTCGAGACGCTGGGGTGCACGTCCGTCATCTGCACGGACAAGACCGGCACGCTCACGGAGAACGTCATGCGCGTGACGCGCGTCGTCCTCGCCGGGCGCACGCTCGACGTCACGGGCGACCGCTACGACCCGGCAGGAGAATTCCTCGAGGGCGGCAGACCTGCGCCGCCGGGGAACGATCTCGCACGACTGCTGGAGATCGCCGCCGTGTGCAACGACGCGACGCTCGAGGCCCACGAAGGCTGGCACGTCCACGGCTCGTCCACGGAAGGAGCTCTTCTCGCCCTCGCGGGCAAGGGCGGGATCGACTCCTCGCGCTTCGAGCGTCTGGGCGCGATCGCGTTCTCGTCCGAGCGCAAGCGCATGTCCGTCGTCGCACGCGACCGCGAAGGCCGGCTCTGGTCCTTCGTCAAGGGCTCTCCCGAGAGCCTCGTCGCGCGCGCCACGAGCGTTCTCACCGGTGGCGCCGAGGTGCCGCTCGACGCACCGGGCCGCGAGCGCCTGCTCGCCTCCGCTCGCGCTCTCGGCGAGTCGGGTCACCGCGTCCTCGCCCTCGCGTACCGGCGCCTGGGCCCCGACGACGCCGCCGAGGCCGCCGAAGAAGGGCTCACGTGGGTGGGGCTCGCCGGCCTCATCGACCCGCCGCGGGCGAACGTCCGCGGCGCGATCGAGGAACTCCGCGGGGCCGGCATCCGGACCGTCATGGTGACCGGCGACCAGAAGGGCACGGCGATGGCCGTCGCGAGGATGCTCGCGATCGCGGGCCCGGACGACCTCTGTCTCGACTCGGCCGAGCTCGCCCTGTATCTCGAGGAGCACCGGTGGGAGGACCTGCGCCGGACCGCCGTCTTCGCGCGCGTCACGCCGGAGGACAAGCTCACGATCGTCCACGCGCTCCGTGAGGCCGGACGCGTGGTCGCGATGACGGGGGACGGCATCAACGACGCGCCCGCGCTGAAGGCGGCGAACATCGGGATCGCGATCGGGCTCGGCTCGGCGGATGTCGCACGCGCGGCCTCGGACCTCGTCGTCACGAGCGGCGACTACGCGACGCTGCCCGCGGCCGTCGCCGAAGGCCGGCAGATCTACGCGAACATCCGGCGCGCCGTGCACTTCCTGCTGCTTTGCAGCCTGTCGACGATCGGCGTCATGCTCGTGGCGGTCGTCACGAACCTGCCGCTCCCGATGAGCCCGCTCCAGCTCCTCTGGCTCAACCTCGTCGTCCACATCTTCCCCGCGGTCGCGCTCGTCCTCGTGCCGGGCGAGACCGACGTGATGAGCCGACCCCCGCGCGATCCCGGCGGAGCCTCTTCTCACGTGGGGTGCAACCGGGCGGATCGCCCTGAAGAGCGCCGTCGTCGCCGCGGTCGTCCTCTGGAGCTACACGGCCGGCGGCGGAACCGGCGACGCCCCGCGCGGTCAGACCCTCGTCATGGCCACCCTCGCGCTGACGCTCCTCGTCGGGACGTTCCCGGGCCTGTCCGAGACGAGCCCCTTCTGGCGCATGGGGCGGAGCATGACCCCGCCCTTCTGGCTCGCGCTCGCCGGCGGCCTCGGGCTGCAGGTGCTCGCGTTGCACTGGCAGCCGCTCGCCTCCGTGCTCCTGACGGAGCCTCTCTCGGCGCCGGACTGGCTGCGCGTCCTCGGGATGGCGGGGGTCGCCCTCGCGGGCGTCGAGGCCCTCAAGCGGCTCGACACGTCTCGCTGAGGCTCAGCTCCGGGCCTTCAGACGTCCACCGTCCGCCACGCGGTCGCTCGGGTGGAGGACGACGGAATCGCCCGCGGCGAGGCCGCGGCGGATCTCGACGTGCGTCCGGTTCGCGAGCCCCGTCTCGACGGGCCTCAGCCGCGCGCGACCCTCCACGACCGCGAAGACGGCCCACCCGTCCCCCTTGCGGAAGAGCGCGCTCGCGGGCGCGCGCACGACGTCCTTCGCCTCGTCGACGACGATGCGCGCCTCGACGCGGAACCCGTCGCCGAGCCCCGCCGGCGGGTTCGCCACGTCGCCCACGACGTGGACGCGCTGCTCCTCGACGCCGAGCGCCGAGAGCTTCGTGAACGCCGACGGCTCGACGAGGCGCACCGTCGCGGGCAGCGCCTCGGGGCCGCCCCACTCCTCGAGCCACATGCGCGCCCCGGGCCGGACGCGGACCGCGTCACGCGAGAGGACGTCCAGGACGATCTCGAGCTTCGAGGGATCCCCGACCTCGAGGAGAGGCGTCCCCGCGACCACGGCGCGCTCGCTCTCTTCGACGACCTTCAGGACGCGTCCGGCCACGGGGCAGCGGACCACCGTGAGGGCCTCGCCGCCGCCCGACTCGGCCGCGAGGAGCGCCGCCTTCGCCGCGGCCGCCTCGAACCCCGCGGCCCGGGCCACGAGGCGCGCGGCCTCCAGCTCCCGCAGGCGCACGGTCTCCGGCGAGCTCGGCCTGCTCGCGCTCCTCCGGCGCCATGACGCCCTTTTCGGCGAGCTTCTCGATCCGGTCGCGGTTCCGCTTCGCCTGCTCGGCGGCGGCCGCCGCCTGCAGCACCCGCGCTCCGGCCGCGCGCTCGGCGGCGCGCGTGGACTCGTGGCGCGCCGAGAGCTCCGCCCGCGTCCGCGCATCGAGGGGAAGCGGGTCGAGGCGCGCGACCACGTCGCCGCGGGCCAGCACGTCGCCCTCGTGGACCTCGAGCCGGGAGAGCCTGCCCGCGACCGGTGCACTCACGACGAAGCGGTCCACGACGCGCGTCTTCCCTTCCTCGTCGACCGTCACGACGAGGGGACCCTGGTCCGACCGTCCGAGGTCGACGGGCACCGGCTCGCGGCCGGAGCCGGAACGCCACCGCCGCAGCCCCGAGAACGGTCACGGCGGCGGCGATGACGGCGGTGCGCTTCTTCTTCATGGGCGGTCACTCCCTCGATTTCAGGACCTCGATGAGGTCGAGCCGGCGGATGCGCCCCCAGACGACGAGCGCGGACACGGCCGCAGCGGCCGCGACGACGAGCGCGGCGAACGCGAACGTCGCGGGCGTCAGAACGAGCGGGAGCCGGAACGTCTCCCGCTGGTAGAGCGGCAGGATCGTCCGGCAGATCCACGTCCCCGTCACGGCGCCGAGCGGGATCGCGGCGCACGTGAGGATCGCCTGCTCCCCGAGCAGCATCCGCGAGACCTCCCCGGACGTGAATCCGAGCACACGCAGACTCGCGAGTTCGCGCGCGCGCTGCGCGAGGGAGATGCGCCCCGAGTTGTAGACGACCGCGAACGCGATCGCGCACGCGAAAAAGACGATGATCCCCGTCATCACGTCGAAGCTCCGCGCGAACGTCTCCTCGAACGAGGCGAGCGCCACCGTGCGGAACGACGCGCCCGAGACGGCGGGCGTGTGCTTGAGGCGGACGTAGAGGGAATCCGCCGCCTTCGGATCCACGCGGAGGAAGGCCCCCGAGACGACTCCTTCGTCGCCGAGCAGCCGGTCCAGCGCGCCGCGCTCCATGTACGCGGAGAAGCCGACGGGCTCGTCGACGACTCCAGCGACCACGACGCTCCGCACGGGCCGGGCGCCTTCGAGGACCTCCGCCGTGACCGCGTCGCCGGGGCGCACGCCCAGGACGTCGGCGAGGCCGGCCGTCAGGAGGAGCCCGTCCGGGGGCAGCGGCACGCGCGCGAGGTCGCGGTCCAGGAGGCGGTGCAGCTCGGCGTCCCGGTCGAGGCCGAGGATCGCGACGCGCCGGTTGCGGTGCTCGAACCTCAGGCGCGCGGGAACGGCACGGAAGGGCTCGGCGCGCCGGACACCCGGCAGCCGCGCGATCTCGAAACGGGTCTCGCGCGGGCGGGGCTGCTGGAAGAGGATCGTCATGTCCTCGCGCTGGATCTCCCGGAATTGCAGGTCGACGAGCCAGTCCACCGCGTCCCTGAGGAATCCCCCGAGGACGAGGATCGCGAACGCGAGCGCGATGCCGAAGGCCGAAAGGAACGCGCGCCCCGGGCGGCGCTCGAGGTTGCGCAGGATGATGCGGCCCGGCGTCGCGAGATGGCGCGCGAGACCGAGCCGGTCCAGCAGCCCCGGCGTGAAGCGCGGCGGCACCTCGGGCCGCATCGCCTCGGCCGGCGGCAGCCGGACCGCCCGCCGGACGGCGCCGAGCGCGCCGACGGCGGCCGCCGCGAGCGTGAGCCCCACGGCCGCGGCGATGACGGTCGCGTTCGCCTCGTAACGCATGATGGGGAAGCGGAAGTACTGCTCGTAGATCGCGTTCACGGCGACTCCGAGGCGCACCCCGGCCACGACCCCGAGCGCCGAGCCGGCGAGAACGCCCGCGAGGGCCAGCTTCATGTAGTGGCCGCCGAGCGCGGCGGACGAGTAGCCGAACGCCTTGAGGACGCCGATCTGCTCGCGCTGCGTCGAGACGAGGCGCGAGAGGACGAGATTCAGCAGGAACGCCGAGACGCCCAGGAAGATGAACGGCACGACCGTGCCGGTGCCGCGGTTCTCCGCGATCTCGTCCGTGAGGAACCGGTTCGACACCTGGTCCGCGGCCGGCACGGCGCCGAGGCCGCCCCAGGGCGCGAGGACGCGGTCCACCCCGGCGATCACGTCGCCCTCGCGCGCCCCCCGCGCGAGCGCGAGGACGACGTCGTTGAACGCCCCGTCCATGTCGAAGGCCGGCGCCATCGCCTCGCGGCTCATCCAGACGACTCCGAACCGGCGGTTGTCGGGCAGGATGTCGCCCGCCCGCACCTCGTAGACGTATTCGGGCGAGAGGGCGACTCCGACGATGTGCAGCCGTTCCCAGCGGCCGTTCAGGATCGCGCCGACGGTGTCGCCCGGCTTCAGCCCGTTCGCGCTCGCGAAGGCCTCGCTCACGACCGCCTCGTTCCGCCGGCCGGGTTCCGGGAGGCGCCCGCTCCGCACGTGCAGGGCGTTCAGCCGCTGGGGCGCGCGATCGGGAATCGACACGAGGCGCAGGGTGGCCGGCTCCGCGAGCCCCGCGACGTCGGCCGTCACCTCGAAGACGATCCGGGTCTCGACGGCCGCGACGCCCGGGATCCGCTCGAGCTGCCGCGCGGCGGCCTCCGGCGCACGCTTGAGCGACGCGAACACGTCCGCGAAACGGTACTGGTCGTAGTACGCCGCCTGGGAGAGGACGAGGGACTGGTACGCGGTGAACGTCGTCACGACCGTCGCGACGCCGCACGCGACGACCACGGTGATGGCCGCGAGGGGCCCGCGAAGGTGCCAGAGGTCGCGGACGAGCATGCGGTCGAGCGTCTTCACGTCACCACTCCAGCTCGGCGGGCGAGAGCTTCGTCGCGTTCCGCGTCTCGGAGGCGATGCGGCCGCTCTGCATCCTCAGCACGCGGTCCGCGATCCCCGCGACGGCCGCGTTGTGCGTGATGACGGCCGTCGTCGTCGCGAGCGTCCGGTTCACCTCGACGAGGGCCTCGAGGACGAGCTTCCCGTCGCGGCGTCGAGCGCGCCCGTCGGCTCGTCGCAGAGCAGGACGTCCGGCCGCTTCGCGATCGCGCGCGCGATCGCGACACGCTGCTGCTCGCCTCCGGAGAGCTGCGCGGGAAAATGGTCGAGGCGATCCCCGAGACCGACGAGGCGCAGGCAGTCGGCCGGGTCCAGCGGGCTCGCGGCGATCTCGGTCACGAGCGCGACGTTCTCGCGCGCGGTCAGGCTCGGGATGAGGTTGTAGAACTGGAACACGAAGCCGACGTGCTCGCGGCGGAAGCGCGTCCGCTCCCGGTCGTCCGCGGCGGTCAGGTCGTGGTCGAAGAACAGCACCGTCCCGCTCGTGGGCACGTCGAGGCCGCCGAGAATGTTGAGCAGGGTCGACTTGCCGCCGCCGGAGGGGCCGAGGAGGACGACGAAACTCCCCCCGGAGGATCTCGAGGTCCGTCTCCCGAAGCGCATGCACCTCGACCTCGCCGGTCCTGTAGACCTTCGTGAGGGCCCGCGCGCGCAAAACCGGCGCCTCGACCACCTTCATGAAGGTGAGGCGCCTCCGGAAAGCCCGTCTGTAGTGCCGACGCATCAGGCGCCCGGGCCGCCGCCGCGCTAGCATGGGAAGAATGGCAGCCGTGCCCACCCTTCTCGTTCCCGTCGATTTCTCCCCGGCCTCTCTCAAGGCGCTGCGCGAGGCGGGGCGGCTCGCGGAGCTGATGGTCGGCTCGATCACGATCCTCCACGTGCGCCCGATCTCCGACGTCCGCGCCGCGATCGCCGAGGGCCGCGAGGACCTCCTCAAGGGCAGCGCGCGGTCCCTCGCCGCCGCGATGAAGCGCCACTACGCCGAGCGCCTCGCCGCGCTCGCGACCCGCTCGGGCGCCGGCGAGACGCGCCTCGCCCGGGGCCGCGCGAGCCGCGAGATCCTCTGGGCCGCGAAGGGCTTCGACCTCGTCGTCATGGGCCGCACGGGACGCGGCGGGGTCTCCGGCCTCCTCGGCGGCACGACCGGAAAGGTCCTCGCGAGCTGCGCCGTCCCGGTCGTCGTCGTTCCCGCCTGAGGCCCCCGGGCACCGCCCTGAGACACGGTCGCGCCCGGAGGCGTAGAATTTCAGGTCCTATGGGACTCAAGCCGACCGGTTCCGCCACGATCTCCTTCGGGCTCGTCTCGATCCCGGTGAACCTGCACTCGGCGAGCGAGTCGAAGGCCGCCATCTCCTTCAACATGCTCCACGAGACCGACCACGCCCGCGTCAAGCAGCAGCTCGTCTGCAGCAAGGACGGCGAGGTCGTCGAGCGCGACAAGGTCGTGAAGGGCTACGAGTTCGAGAAGGGCCAGTACGTCGTCTTCACGCCCGCCGAGCTCAAGGCCCTCGACGAGCAGTCGAACCAGGTCATCGAGATCACGGAGTTCGTCCCGCTCGCGAAGATCGACCCCGTCTACTTCGACAAGGGCTACTACCTCTCGCCCGGCAAGGGCGGCGACAAGGCCTACCGCCTGCTGTCGCGGGCGATGACGCAGACGGGCCGGTGCGGCCTCGCGAAGTACGCGGCGCGCGGCAAGCAGTACCTCGTCGTCGTGCGGCCCGTCACGGGGCACGAGGGCGGGCTCATGATGCAGCAGCTCAACTACGCCGACGAGATCCGCTCCTTCACGGACGTCGAGGTGCCCGCCGGCGAGGTCAACGACGCCGAGCTGAAGCTCGCGATCATGCTCACGGACCAGATCGCGACCGACGAGTTCCACCCCGAGAACTACAAGGACGAGGTCAAGGAGCGCGTCGAGGGACTCATCCGGAAGAAGATCGCGGGCCAGGAAATCTCCGAGACCGAGGCGCCCGCGCCGAAGACGCAGGTCATCGACCTCATGGAGGCCCTGAAGGCGAGCCTCGCGGCGCGCACGGGCAGGAAGGGCGCCGCCCGGGCCGCCGACGAGCCCGAGAAGCCCGAGCGCAAGCCCGCGACGCGCGCCGACGCGACGCGCGGCGAGGCGCGGCCGAAGCTGCGCGCGGTCGGGAACGGCAGAAAGAAAGGCTAGAGACCGGAGACCGGGACGAAGACCGGGAGGGCACGAGGATTTTCTTAGAAGGTAATCGTCGCACGTCTTCGTCTCCCCGTCTTCCCTTCTAAGCAAATCTTCTATTCTTTCTTTGTGAAGGGCTACTCGGCGCGCGACGCCGCCACCATGCTCGGGGTGCCTTTCTCGCGCCTTCTCACGTGGGCCGGGTGGCTCGGCCTCGACGCGAGCGGCGAGCTGCGCCTCTCGTTCCAGGACCTCGTCCTCCTGCGCACGGCCAAGGGCCTCGCCGAGGCGAAGGTCCCCGCGGCGACGATCCGCCGCTCGCTCGAAGCGGCTGCGGGCTCAGCTTCCGGAGGGCCGCGCGATCACGGGCGTGAGGATCGCGGCGGACGGGAAGCGCGTCGTCGCGCGCGACGGCGCGTCCGTGTGGAACCCCGAGTCGGGCCAGGCGCTCTTCGACTTCGCGGTCGCCGAGGTCGCGACGGCCGCCGCGCCGCACGCCCGCAAGGCGGCCGAGGAGGCGCGCAAGGAGGGCGAGAAGCTCGCCGCGGCGGACTGGTACCGCCTCGGCTGCGACGTCGAGGCCTCCTCCCCGCCGACGCGCGCGACGCGTACCGGCGCGCCGTGGAGCTCGAGCCCCACCACGCGGACGCGCACGTGAACCTCGGCCGGCTCCTCCACGAGGACGGCAAGACCGGCGCCGCCGAGGTGCACTACCGGATCGCGCTCACCGCGAACCCGAGGCACGCGGCCGCCGCGTTCAACCTCGGCGTCGCGCTCGAGGACCGCGG
The DNA here is from genome assembly GCA_963776915.1 of uncultured Acidobacteriota bacterium. GTDB lineage: Bacteria > Acidobacteriota > Thermoanaerobaculia > UBA5066 > UBA5066 > Fen-183. Next base: position 38,748 of record CAVZPE010000021.1, read on the forward strand.
CAGGCTGCGCGAGGCCGCGCGGGCCTACGAGCGCGCGCTCGCGTCGGACCCGGACTTCCTCGACGCGCACTACAACCTCGGCCTCCTCTACGAGAAGCTCGGAAGGCCCTCCGCGGCGATCCGCCATCTCTCGGCGTACAAGAAGGCGCTGGACGAGGCGTGAATCGCCGCGGCACGCCCCGCCCGGCGCACCGCCTCAGCCTTCGGCGGCCCCGCGGGAGGAACCGGATGCCGCCGCCTCCTCGACGAGCCTCACGAGCGTCGCGAGCGCGCGGTTGACCGGCGTCGGAACGCCGAGCGCCTCGCCCCGCCGCGCGACGAACCCGTTCATGGCGTCGATCTCCGTCCGCCGGTTGCGCGCGACGTCCTGCTCCATCGAAGACGTCGCCCCCGCCATCGTCTCGGCGAGCTTCAGGGTCGCGCCGAGGGGGTCGCGCTTCCCCATCGCGACGCCGGCCGCCGCCGCGACCGCGACGACCTCCGCGACGGCCTCCGTGAGGAGCCGCCTTCCCGCGGGCGAGGAACCGATCCGGGCGTACCGGGCGCGAGAGAGAGCCGAGACGGGATTGAAGGCGCAGTTCGCGGCCAGCTTCGACCAGAGCTCGGCCTCGATCTCTTCCGAGACGACGCACGGGACACCGGACGCCTCGAAGACGCGGGCGATCCGGGCCAGCTTCCGACCACGGTCCTCGGCGCCCGCGGCTCTCCGGTCGGGATCGCCGATCACGAGGTCGCCGCGCCCCGCGTGCGTGAGCGTTCCGGGGGCCGTCATCTCGGCCGCCACCCAGACGACCGCCGGGAACGCGTCGCGGCCCGTCGCCGCACGGAGGATCGCGGCATTCTCGACGCCGTTCTGGAGGCTCAGGACGGTCGCCCCGGCGTCGAGGTGAGGCGCGAGCGCGCTCGCCGCCGTCTCCGTGTCGTACGTCTTGACCGCGACGAGGACGAGCTCCGCCCCGCGCGCCGCGGCGGCGTCGTGCGACGCCTCCACCATCACGCGACCGGAGAAGTCCCGCGTGTCGAGGAGGAGTCCGTCGGCCGCGATCGCCTCGACGTGTGGCGAGCGGCCGATGAGCGTGACCGGCGCGCCCGCGCGCGCGAGCATCCCGCCGAAGTAGCACCCGACCGCCCCGGCGCCCATCACGGCGACCGTCGGGAAGCGCGGAAGCTCCGGCTCGGCGCTCACGTCACTTCGCCGGCTCCGGCGCCGCATCGGGCGCCGGACCCGGCGTCCCGCAGGCTGCGCACAGGGCCGCGAGGGCGGTCGGGGCGAAGGCGAAGCGTCGCCGGAGCACGCCCCATTCTCCCCCGCCAGCGCCGCCCGCGGGCGAGCCCGCGCGCGACGGCGCTTGACGAACCCCGTGGCGGCAAGTACTTTCGTGCCCGCCACGGCCACCGCGAGCGGGTGTAGTTCAGTGGTAGAACGCCAGCTTCCCAAGCTGGATGTCGTGGGTTCAAGCCCCATCACCCGCTCCATGCCGCCTCCCTGAAATCGCATGCGCAACGCCGGAGCGCCCGCCCCTTGCGCGGCGCGGAACGGGGCCCCAAATAGGACGAAGGAGGCCCTGCATGCGTCCCGCGCATCTCCTCCTCTCCTGCTCGTTCCTCCTCGCCGGCTCTCTTCGCGCCCAGGAGGAAGGGCCTCCGCCGGCTCCCTCGCCCGTGCCGGCCTCGGCGTCCGCCGGCCCGGTGAGGATGCCGCTTCCGCCCGAGTTCGCGCGGGACGCGGTTCTCGTCGTCAAGGCGGGCTCGGTGCGCAGCTCGTTCTTCGGCAAGCCGAGGCCGATCGCCATCAAGCCGTACGCCATCCGGGACCTGAAGACGGGCAAGGAAACCACGGACGCGGGCTCGAGCGCGACGAGGATCGCGCACTTTCGGACGGTCATCGGACTCCACTGGCAGAACGTCGAGAACGGCTTCTCGTTCCGCGTCACCGACGAGGCCGATCCTCCCGCGGAACTCGGCCACGTCGTCTGCGACTGGGGCGTCTCGCAGACTTCAGCCGAAGCGAGGCACCACCGCACGGGCGTGCAGGTGAAGATTCCCGGCCCGAGCACGCTCGTCTGCGACATCGTCACGGTCTCCGGCGAGGACCCGTGGGAGTTCCATCTCTGGACGGACCGGACGACGAACATCGTGATCCCCGAGTTTCCCTCGGGCGGCGCACTGTCCCGGGGAGACGTCCGCTACGAGACCGCCTCCACGAACCGTCTCGAGCCGCTCGGGCTGAAGTCGCCGAACATGACGGGCACGGTCTTCCTCCGGGACGACCTCGCCGTGGCCGCTGTCGAGCGACAGCTGCCCGGCCGCATCCTGACGCTGCCTTCCCTCGACCCGGCGGAGCGCTCGCTCTTCGTACTCGTCGGCGCCGCCGTCTTCACGTTCGACTTCCTGTCGCAGAGCGCGTTGCGCTGAGCGGGCGCCGCGCCCGTTTTCCTGGCCAGGGCCGGCTGCCCCCCAGGACTCCTCTTTTGATATCCCGTCGCAAGTATGATCCGTCGTCGGGGAGGATCGACATGGGTGGTCCGACCATCGACATTTCCGGCCAGGGGAAGCTCTCGGTCGCACCCGACGCGAGCGCCCCGCTGCTGGTCGTCTTCGGCGGCATCGCCGTAGGCGGGCATCAGAGCGGCGAGTACATGTGGAACTACATGGGCGCGCTCACGGACCGGTTTCACGTCTTCGTCGCGAAGAGCAATACCGTGGACGGGCCCCACGCCTATCGGGCGTTGACGAAAACGCTCAAGGCGCAGGGCCTCACGCCGTCCCGGCAGGTCCTCTATCTTTTCTCGGGCGGCTACGCGCCCGGGAAGGACCTGCTGGCCGGCGGCGGTCCTTCCCTGTTCTCGTCGATCTACCTGGTCGACATCTGGATGGGCGGCTCCGTGGTCCCGGATTTCTACATGGCCCTGGCGGACGCGAACGCGGCGAAGATGACCTACGTCTACACGATGTTCGGCGCCAACAACGGCAAGGCGAGGGACTACATCGCGAAGAAGCTGGGGCCACAGCGAGCGACGCTCGTCCCGGGCAAGGGCATGGACGTCCACATGTCGACCAACACCGTGGCCGTCCGCGCTCTCCCCTAGGAGCGCACGCGGTCTGGGACGTTATCCGCGGCTCGCCGGAAGAACGCGCGCGCCGGCGAGAGCGAGCGCGGCGGCGCAGGCGAGGAGGCCGGGCCCCGAGAGCGACGGAATGTCCGCCGGCGGGTCGATCGGAGGCACCGTTCCCGCCGGCGCGAAGAAAACGTCGTCGACGTACGCGAGCGGCTGGGCCCCGCCGACTCCGAGCGCCGTGAATCCCGCGAGAAAGCTCTGGCTGGTGGCCGGCATCCTCAGCGTCGTCTTCGGGCTGAACCACGCCGCCGCCTGCGTCGGGAAGATCGGCAGAACGCCACCGAACCCGCTCAGGGGGCCCGTGCACCCCGGCCCGTCGTACGCCGAATACCACTCGTTGAGCCCCGGGATCCGGGCCGGGTCCGGAAAGTAGACCGAGTAGCCCCAGTCGTACGACCGACCGCCCGCCACCGGCAGGCAGACGGTGAACGCGCCGCTCGCCGCCCCCGTGAAGGAGAGGAACCCGGACCCCGATCCCGGCCGCTGGCTGAAGCCCGGCACGAAGGTCATCGAAAAGTTGCCCGTGATCGCCATCGGCGTCCAGGCGCCGACGCCGCGCGTGAACGCGGGGTCCGGGATCATGTTCTGGGCCCGGGCCGCGCCGGCCGCGCCGAGGGCCAGCGCTCCCGCGAGAACCGCGACGGCTGCCGATCGCATGGTGGACGTCCTCTCGAAGCTGTGGGCGACGCTAGCACATCCTCGCGTGTGGAGAACCGCTCTCGACGCGGCGCGCGCGGCGGCCCGCCGTCAGCGGAAGTAGCCGTTGACGTCGACGATGAGGTCGAAGGTGCCGGCCGACGTGTTCTGCACCTTCACCGTGCCGGTGCCGTCCATCGCGAGCTGGAGCATCGCGTTGTTCGCGCGGGTGCGGCCGGGGATGAGCGCCGCCGTCGTCGTCCCGTTCGGCGCCCCGTTGCCGCGGTAGATCGAGGCCGACCCCGGGGCGGTGACGTTCGTGACGGTCACGTTCACCGACAGCGCCTTCGCGTCGGCCGGGATCCCGCACACGTTGGTCATCGGGATGACGCGGTCGGGCGTCCCGGCGCGCTGGATCGCGGGACCGCCCCGCGGCCCCGCGGGGCTCCGCGTGTCGAGGACGCGGCAGGGGGTGAGGGCGAAGAGGGAGTAAGGGCCGCCCACTCCCGGCGGCAGCGTCACGTTCACGGTGACGGAGTTCTGTCCCGTCCGGTGCGTGACCGGGTCGTTCGCCGTGCACGTCGCCACGTACGAGCCCGAGGGGTCGAGGACGTGGGCGTAGGGCGATCCGGAGCCGGCCGCGCCGTCCGTCACGGACCACGCGTACGTGTAGGGTCCGGTCCCGCCCGTCGCCGAGCACCCGAACTGCACGGGGTTCCCGGCGTAGGCGGGAGTCGGCGTCGCCGTGACCGTCACGGTGAGCGGCGGCTGCGGCAGGATCACGGCCGAGCCCGGGAACGCGTAGCGGATCCCGTTCCGCGTCAGCACGAGGTCGTACGTCCCCGGAGCGCGCGTACGAGAACGTGACGCCGTTCCCGCTGCCGGTCGGCGGGGACGCGGCGGACGAGAAGTCCCACGTCAGCGTCAGGGCCCCGGAATCGGGGAAGCCGTTGACGTACGAGTACGCCTTGAGCACGTCGCCCACGCGCGCGTTGACGCGGTTCACGATGCAGCCGATGGGACCGCACGGGTCGTAGCCGTTCACGAAGATGTGCATCTCCGGCGTCGGCGCCGTGACCGTGATCGGGAACCCGTTCACGCCTGACGGATCGGGCCAGTACGCGGTCCCGCCGGTGTAGTCGACCTTGAGCCTGAGGAGGTAGCTTCCCGCCGTCGCCGGCACGGGGAGGTTCGCGTACGTGGGCGGCGTGCCGCCCGTGGGCGGGTCCGTCATGCCGGCGAGGGTGCCGTACGCCGCCGAGCACGTCGTCTGCCCGCCCGGAATCTGGCACAACGAGTAGGAATACGCGCCCGTGACGCCCGGGCTGTGCATCGAGCTGTTCCCGATCTGGAGGTTGAGCCCGACGTCGATCGAGATCGGGCCGGCCACGGAGCCGTTGACCGAGAAGGCCGGCGCGAAGTCGATCACCGTGTACGGCCGCCCCACGATCGTCGTGCCGTTGTAGTCGGGCGACACGTATCCGTTCGGGTACGTCGCCGTGAGCCAGTAGTAGTGCGTGCCCTTCGTGTCGAGCGTCGGGACGCACGTCGACGTGTTGCACGCCGCCGGCGTCAGCGACGTGGAGCCGTCTCCGAACCACCACTTGAAGCCCGTCGGCAGCGGCTGACCTTCCGAGGTGCTCACGAGGGGCTGCGCGAGGAAGAGCTGATTGGACGCGACGGAAACCGCGGGGACCTTCCAGTTCACCGTGAAGATCGCCGTGTTCTGGATCCCGTACTGGTTCGTCGCCTCGAGGGCGATCTTCAGGGGCTTCACGGTGCCGGCGGGCTCCGCGCCGATGAAGTCCGGCCCCCCGACGCTGGCGTTCGTCCGCACCGAGCTCCAGCAGCCGGCGCCCGTCGCGGGGATGGCGCCCGTCTGCGGGTCGCAGGGACCGACGAGCGTCACCGCCGCCGGCGGCGCCGCCGGATTCCCGAGCTGCGCGTTGTCGAGGTTCCTGATGCGCGGGAGCGGCGAAACGTTGTCCTCGGCCGCGCTGCCCGCGTGAAAGTCGAAGTCGAAGCGCCAGTCGCTGAGCGGCTTGATGGCCGGCGACGGGAGGACCGCCGGCGCGACCGTGAGCGTGTCGCCGAGGAACGCCGTCCCCCCGTCGGGCAGAAAGGCGCCCCCGTTCGTGACGGAGAGGACGCTCACGGCGGGCGCGTTGAGCGCAACGCACGTCAGCGGGACGACGAACGCCCTCGGCCCCGTCGGGAGGAACTGGTAGATCGAGGTGCCGGTGCCCGCCATCGCGGCCGCGCTCGTGGCCGCGAGGCCGAAGTTGGGCGCGCTCACCGGCGTCGCCTGCGGCGTCGCCCAGACCGACGCCGTCGTCGAGTAGAGGACGAACTGCTGGCTCGGCAGGCTGCGCGTCGCCCACATGAGGGCGAAGAGCTGGTAGTTGCTCACGACGAGGGACGCGCTGCCCCCGGAGAGGCCCCACGTCTCGCCCGTCACCGACGGCACCCGGAACAGCGGCCCGGCGGACACCGGCGCGAGGAGGTTGCCGCCGACGTCCTTCGTGACCGACACGAGGCCGTAGCTCGGCGAGTTCTCGCCCGTCCTCGCCGCCAGCTCGACGAGCACCCAGAGCTTCGTGGAATCCGTCGGGTCGACGGCCGCCGTGAAGTTCTTCGGGACGCGGGCGGGCGTGTCGCCCGGGACCGCGGTGATCACGAGGCTTCGGAACGCGGACGTGATGCTGCCCTTCGGACCCGGGTTCGAGGCATCGATGACCTCGACGCCGGAGGGCGTCATGTAGACGAGATAGCTTCCCGCCAGCAGGGGCGAGTAGCCGGCGGGGAGCGTCGTCGTCTCGGACGCGAGGTTCAGCGACGTGAACTGCGCGTTCTGGGTCGGCAGCGTCGTGACGTCCGCCGCGATCGCCGGCGTCGAGTAATAGATCGCGTACGCGATGTAACGCGAGCCGACCTTCTGGACGACGGTCCCCGC
>CAVZPE010000022.1:0-38502 GCA_963776915.1 uncultured Acidobacteriota bacterium
TCGAGGCCGAGGCCGGTGCCCTGGCCGACCGGCTTCGTCGTGAAGAAGGGATCGAAGATCCGCTCGCGGAGCTCCGGGGCAGGCCCGCTCCGTCGTCGACGACGCGCACGACCACGGAATCACCCTCGCGGCCCGCGGCGACGTCGACGCGGCCCTTGGCCGCGTCCAGCGCGTTGTCGACCAGGTTCGCCCAGACCTGGTTGAGCTCGCCTCCGAACCCGGGGACGCGCGGAAGGTCGGCCGGGACGTCGAGGTTCACGCTCACGGACTTCCCGCGGGCCTTCGCGTTCAGCACCGCGAGCGTGTCGGCAGCGCTTGCCGACGTCTACGGCTTCGGCATGGTCGCCTGGTCCATGTACGTGAAGCCCTTCACCGCCGCGACGAGGTTGTCGATCTTGGACGCGGACGCCTCGATCTCCGACGCCAGCGGGTATGTCGCGCAGCCGGAGATCAGCCACGGGAGGGTCGCCCGCGAGCGTCTCGGAGTCGAGCGCCCGCGCGAGCTCGTCGAGGGATTCGAGCGTGATCGCGGACTCCGCGAGCGCCTCGGCGGCGTTGACGTCGGCGCCGTGTCGGCCGAGCCAGTCGGCGAGTGTCTTCCCGGTCCGCCTGTTCGATGGGCGAGCGCCCGAACGTCGCGCCGGCCGCGGCGAGGCAGAGCCCTCGCGCGCGGTCGACGGCGGCCTGCTGGGCCTCGGAAGGCGCGCCGCGCCGAGCGCGCCGGACGCGGCTTCGAGCTCCGACAGCCCGAGCCGGAGGTTCTTGGCGCTCCGGGCAACCGCCGAGGCGGGGTTGTTCAGCTCGTGCGCGAGCCCCGCCGCCAGCTTGCCGAGGGAGGACATCTTTTCGACCTGGAGGTCACTCGACGTGAACTGGCGAGCGCGGTCGACCATGACGTGCACGAAGATCGAGGTGAGGTGGTAGGAGTCGCGGATCAGCGCGGGATCTCCTCGCGGGGGGATCACGAAGATCTCCGTCGGCGCCTCGGCCCTCACCTCACCCGGCGACCCGACGAGGCGCGAGTATGGCAGGAAACCGCTCACGTCGCCGCCGCGCCACTCCATGACCTTGTGGGCCCGGCGCCCCGGTCGACGTCGATCGACAGGTGGCCCGAAAGGATGATGTAGAGACCCAGCACGACGCTGCCTTTCGCCGCGAGGACGCCCCCGGCCTCCAGCTTCACGAGGTGGCCGCGGGCCGCGAGCCAGGCGATCTGGTCGGGGGCGCGCCGGCGAGCAGCCGGTGCGCGGCGAGGCGATCCTGGAGCATGAGACTGGATCGTCCGACCTGGGAGCCGGATACTTCTCCCGGCGAGGTGCCACGTTCCGCGGCCTCCGAGCGGGCCGCGGCGGGCGTCTCGAGCGGCAGCCTCACGGTGAAACGGGTCCAGCCCGGCCGCGAGTCCACGCGGATCTCTCCCCGGTGTTTCTGGGCGACGATGGCGTGGCTCGTCGAGAGACCGAGGCCGGTCCCGTGGCCGGGCGCCTTGGTCGTGAAGAAAGGGTCGAAGATCCTCGGCTGGATCTCCGGCGGAATTCCCGGCCCGTCGTTCTCGATCTCGACGACCGCCCAGCCCTCCTGGCGGCGGGTCCGGATGGTGATCTCTCCCTTACCGCCCATCGCGTCCGCGGCGTTGTCGAGCAGGTTCGTCCAGACCTGGTTCAGCTCGCTGCCGTGGGCGGGCACCTTCGGCACGTCCGCGCCGTAGTCGCGGCGCACGACGATGCCGGCCTTCAGCTTGTTGCGGAGGATCACCAGCGTGTTGTCGAGCCCCTCGCGGAGGTCCACCTCCTGCGCCGGCGCCTGCCCGAGATAGGTGTAGCTCTTCAGGGCGCCCACGATCTCGGAGACCCGCGCCGAGCCCTCGCCGATCTCGTGCATGAGGGCGTAGCTTGAGAACAGGCTGGCCACCCAGTCGAGGGCCGCCGGGAGAGCCTCGCCGTCGAAGACCGTCGCCAGGTGCGAGAGCGCGGGCGGATCGAGCCCCTGCCCGGCCAGCGGGGCGGCGAGCCGCCACGAGTCGGGGATCCGCCGGGCGTCGAGCCACTCCTCGACAGCGGCCTCGCGGTCTCCCCGCCCGACGGCGTCGAGGTCGCTCGGCGACGCGGAGCGCTCGCGCGCCTGCTGCTGGAGCGTTCGCAGCGTCTCCTGCGCTGCGGCCGAGAGCGTCAGGGCCCTGAGGCGCAGCCCGGCGTCCTCGACGCGCGACGACACCTCGCGGAGCTGCTCGGCGGCGCGTCGCGTCGCGGCGGCGGGGTTGTTCAGCTCGTGCGCGACGCCCGCGGCGAGGGTGCCCAGGGTCGCCAGCTTTTCGGACTGGCGCAGCATCATCTCCTGGTTCAGATAGGCGAGCTCGAGCTCCCTCAGCTTCCGCCGGTCCGTCACGAAGGACCAGAGCACGAAGAACACAGTCGACGAGACGACGCCGACGTTCAGGACCCAGAAGGCGAGGATGAGCCACCGCGGCAGCGCGTTGTCGAACGCGAACCGCGGCTGAAGGAGCGCGGACCCGATCACCGCGACGAGCCACGCCGCGAACCAGGCGAGCGCCTCCCGCGGACCGCCGTAGAGAAGGCAGAGCAGCGCGGCGAGGAACGACCAGAAGATGACACCGCTCGAGGCGACGTATCCGCCGAGCGCGATCTGGAGAAGGACCGGCAGGACGAGGGCCATGAAGTGTTCCGTGACGCGGAAGACCTCGTGGTGGCGCCAGCGGTAGAGGACGCCGAGGTTCAGGAGCGTGAGGACGGAGTAGGCCCAGGGGAGCACCGCGACGGAGCGCTCGCCGAACGCGAAATAGAGGGCGCCCCAGAGGAAGCCAAAGGGGACCACGAGGATCGACGCGAAGGTGAACTGCACCCGGCGGCGGCGCGTCTCTTCGTCGTCGCCCGGACCGCACAGGCGCTGCGAGGCCCCCTGCGGCTTCGTCGGGCTGCTCCAGCGGGACCATGTGGCCGGCGCCGGGCACGGTCAGGAGCCTGACCCATGGGGCGCGCGTCGCGACGGCCGTCATCGCCTCGGCGTCGGAGGGCGGCGCGATCGCGTCCTCCTCTCCGACCGCGACGAGAAGCGGGCGGTCCCATGCGGAGAGGATGTCGAAGCCCTCGTCGCGCACGGCGAGTCCCGCGAGGTCGGCCATCGCAGTTGCGGGCGGCGTCGCGAGGACCATCCTCTTCACGAGGTCCTCGGCGGGCGTCCCTTTCGAGCCGCGTGCGAGGAGCTTCGGGAGCATCGCGGAGAGCGCCGCCTCGATGCCGTCCTTGCGGATCGCCTCGATGGCGGCCTTGCGGCCCGCGCGGCCCGCGCCGTCGTCCGCCGAGGCCTTCGTGTCGAAGAGGGCGAGACCGCGGAGGCGGCCGCGGAGACGCGCACCGTGCCGCTTGAGGATCTCGAAGCAGACGTAGCCGCCCATGGACATCCCCGCGAGGAGGAACGGCGCGTCGGGAGGGAGCGCCGCCTCCACGTCCCGCGCGACGTCGTCCGCGAGGAGGGACATCGCGTGGAGCGCCGCCGCGGGGTTCGGGGAGCGGCCGCGCCCGCGCAGGTCCGGGGCGAAGACGGAGGTGATCGGGCCGAGCCGTCCGGCGGCGGCGCGTTCGGCGAGCGGGTCCCACATGCGGTGGTCGAGGGGATAGCCGTGGAGCGCGACGAGGTGCATGGCGGGATGTTAGGGGTGTTTCGCGACCCGCCGCCACGAGGCGGCTCCGGGCGCCGGGCCGTCGGCCTCGGTCCCGGACGCGAGGAACGCGTAGGTGCGCGTCGCGTGGACGGCCTCGACGTCCGCGGGGGGCTCGCGGAAGAGGACCGGCAGCCCGGGCCTCGCCGCGAGGGCGGCGACGAGGCGCTCGTCCCCGCGATCGCGCCGGAGGCAGTACCAGAACTGCGGATTCACGTAGAAGCCGCCCGGCGACAACGTCCCGGTTCGCGGGTAGAGCGTCTGGTGGGGCTCGAAGACGAGCATTTCGCTTCCCGGCGCGACGCGTGCGCGCACGGAATCCGCCAGGGCGCGGGTCGTCGAGTCGTCCCAGAAGAAAAGGGGCCCCCGGGCGGCGTCGAGGAGCAGGGGCCCCGCTCCGAGCGCGGCGACGCCGAAGACGATCGCCTGGGCCGCCCCGCAGAGCCCGACGGCGAGGGTCCTGCGCGCGGCCGTCCGCACCGGCCGCACCGCGGCGCGCCGGACGGCGGCGCGCAGCACGAGGAGCGCGCGACAGGATGCGAGGACGGCGAGGCCGGTCGCCGCGGCGAGGTGAAGGAGACCGAACCGCGGCCAGGCCATCCCGGCGGTCGCGACCGCGACCGCGACGAGCGGGGACCGGAGCCGGATCGCGGGACTCCACGCCGCTCCCGCGAAGAGGAGCCCCGCGAGCGGCAGCGCGAGGACGAGCGCTTCGTGAACGTCGGCCCCCGCGACCTTCGTCGCGATCTCGCGCGACATGCCCGAGAAGACCGGGTAGACGAGCGTCCAGCGCAGGTGCGCGGCCGTCCGGAACGCGAGGGCCCACGAGAGCGCGAAGCCCGCGTAAGGGAGGGCGCCGGCTGCCGCGAACGTCGCGACCACGCGTCGGCTCCGCAGCCGGCTCCGGGTCGCGAGCCACAGGAACGCGGCGAGAAGAGGCCAGGCCGCGGTCTGCTTGACGAGGATAGAGACACCGAAGACGAGCCCGGCGGCCGCGAGAACACCCGGAGCGCCCGTGCGTTCGTGCCGCTCGAGGAGGAGGACCCCGGCGAGGAGGAACGGGGCGAGGAAGGGCTCCGGCCAGAGCGCCGGGCCCTCCGTGTAGACGGTCAGGAGGACGAGGAGCGGCAGGCCGGCGCAGAAGCCGACGAGAACGCCGGCCCTGGAGGCCCGGTGGGGCCGCGTCCCGGCCACGAGGAGCGCCGCCGCCGCCGCGAGGGCGACGGCGGGCACGGCGCGGAGCACGGCCGCGTGGAAGCCGAACGTGGCGCCCGCCAGCGCCGTCAGGAGGATGAGGAGCGGCGTGTGGGGGAAGAGAATCTGGTCGTAGAGCCTCATCCCGCGCGTGACGAACCACGCGGGCGTGACGATCTCCGGCCACGCCGTCGCCGAAACGAGGAACGGCAGGCCCCCGCCAGGAGGGCCGCGAGCGCGGCGAGAGGGACGGCCGCGCGCGACACCCTCAAGACGGCCGGTACGTCACGCTGTTCCGGAGACCTTCCCACACCGTGACCTCCTCGAGCCGCGTGCCGTCCTTCAGGAGGCCCGCCTTCGCGATCTCGTCCGCGACCCAGAGTGCGACGTTCTCGGCGCTCGCATTCTTCCCGTCGAACGGCGGGACCGCATTCAGGTCGCGATTGTTGAGCCGGGAGGCGAGGCCCTTCACGAAGGTCTCGGTCGGGACGAAATCGACGGAGAGGTCGTACGCGCCGAGGCGCTCGACCCCGAGGGCGACCTCGATCTTCCAGGAGTGGCCGTGCACGGGCTCGGGACCGCCGACGTAGTCGACGAGATGGTGTGCGGCCTCGAACGTCGCGTGGCAGCGGACGGTCCAGCGCATGGCCGGCAGTCTAAGCCGCCGTTGCGATCACGTCAGCCTCTTCCCGCGTCGATCGGCAGCGTCACGCGGAAGTCCGTGCGCCCGTGCACGAGGATCGCGGTGAGGTCGGCGCATTCTCGGATCAGCGCCGGGACCTCCTCGCGGGGGACCGCGAAGACCTCGGTCGGCGCTTCCGCCTTGACGTCGCCGGGCGGCGCGCCGAGGCGCGAGTACGGCAGGACTCCGGTCACGTCGCCGCCGCGCCACTCCATGGCCTTGTGCGGCCCGGAGCCGCGGTCGATGTGGATCGAGAGATGGCCGGACAGGACGATGAAGAGGCCCAGCACGGGCTTGCCCTTCGCCGTGAGGACGGCTCCTTCCTCGAGCCGGACGAGGTGTCCCCGGGCGGCGAGCCACGCAAGCTGCTCGGGCGGCGTGCCGGCGAGCGTCCGGTGCGCCGCGAGACGAGCCAGAAGCGTGTCCTCCATGCTCGACCTCTACGCGCCGAGGACGGTCTCGAGGCGCGTGACCCGAACCGCGTGCTGACCCTCGGGCGGGACTCCGTATTCCTTCTCGAGGAACTTCTTCGGCGTCGTGGCCGTCTGCCCCATGAGCGAGAGGCGCTCCTCGCGCGTCTCCCCGTTCGGGAGCGTGAAGCGGTAGACGGCCTCCGTCGCCGCGCGGCCGAGCGATTTCGCTCCCTTCGGGAGCTCGGCGCAGGACGTGATCACGAGGCCCGGCGGCAACCGGTCGTTCACGGCCGCGACGTGGGCGTCCGTGAGCGCGTCGAGGACGTCCACGTCGAAGAGCTCGTGCCGGGACTCGTGGCCGAGCGGAAGCGCCGGGCCCATCGAGAGACGCAGGTGCGGGTTGTAGCCCTCGGTGTAGCGCACGGGCGCGCCGGAGGCGCGAAGAGCGCGCTCGAGGACGTCCATCGTGTTGCGATGCGAGAGGTACCGCGCGTCGCCGAGCTTCTCGAACGAGAGGCGGTACGTCCGCGCCGAAAGCGGCACGGGCGCCGCGATCCCGCTCGCGGGCGAGCGGCGCTGCCTGAGCGGCAGCAGGTCGGGCTCGGCCTTCATGCGATACGCGGCGCCCTTGGCCTTTTCGGTATAGGCGGAGGGGAGAGGGAAAGAAGAGAAGAGGGAAGAAGATTTTCTTCGAATGGTTGAGAGGGCGATGCGCCCGCGGGCAGCGCCGCCGCAACGGGTAACGCTCCGGCGCCGCGGCCGCCCTTATTACCTTCTGAGAAATCCGAATCCGAATCCGAAGCAAAACGGAAGTCGGTCGGCAGCGGGTTCGCGAGGACGGTGTCCTCGCCGTTGCCCGGGACGCCGCAGGCGTAGCAGTGGCCCCACTTGCAGTCGTCCGTGTGCATCTCCTTGAGGGCCTTCTTCCACTCGACGACGAGGAATGGCTTGCGGATCGACGCGTCCACGACGTCCCATGGGAGCGTTTCCCTGAGGTCCTTGTCGCGGAGGTGCCGGCTCTTCGGCACGCCCGCGGCCTCGAGCGCCTCCGTCCAGCGCTCCCACGAGAAGTGCTCGCTCCACGCGTCGAAGCGCCCGCCCCTCTTCCACACCTCGAGGACGGCCCGGCCCATCCGCCGGTCGCCAAGGGAGAGCATCGCCTCGATCTCGGCCTCCCGCGGCTCGTGCCACGTCATCTTCGCGCCCTTGACGGAGCGGAAGCGGTCCTTGAGGTACGCGATCTTGCGCGTCGAGGTTCTCGACGCCGTCGAACCCGAACCACTGGAACGGCGTGAAGCTCTTCGGGATGAAGCAGCCCACGCGAGACGTTCACCTGCGGGCGGACGCCGTGCCTGCGTCCCTGCGCGAGGATGTCCCTCACGAGCGTCACGAGCTCGTCGAGGTCCGGCTCGGTCTCCGTCGGGAGGCCGATCATCGTGTAGACCTTGATCATGTCCCAGCCGCGGCAGAACGCGACGTCGGCGGCCTTGACCATGTCCGCGTTCGTGAACGTCTTGTTGATGACGCGGCGCAGGCGATCCGAGCCCGTCTCGGGCGCGAACGTGAAGCCGGACTTGCGCACCTCGGAGACGGCGTCCGCGAGCGCGACCGAGAACGCCTCGGCGCGGAGCGACGGGCAGCGAGATGGAGACCTTCGTCTTCGCGAGCTCGGGCGCGAGGCACGCGACGAGCGGCTCGATCTGCGAGTAGTCCGCCGAGGAGAGCGACAGGAGGCCGACCTCGCTCCAGCCCGCCTCGTCGATGAACGCCTTCGTCGCCCTCGCGACGTCGGCGGGGTCCAGCTCGCGCACGGGCCGGTACCAGTAGCCGGCCTGGCAGAAGCGGCAGCCCTGCGTGCAGCCGCGCATGATCTCGAGGCCGAGGCGGTCCTGGACGATGTCGACGGACGGGACCATCGGTTTATCGGGATAGACGTCGGCCGAGAGCTTCTCGACCCAGACGCGCTTCACTTCCGCGGGAACACCCGGCGCGTTCGGCGACGTACGCGGGCGATCGCCGTCGTCGCCGTCGTACGTCACGTCGTACAGCGACGGGACGTAGATCCCGGGGCAGGCGCGAAGGCGGCGAGGCGCTCGCGTCGGGGGAGGCCCCGCGTCGCGGCGACCTTTTCGAGGAAGACGGCAGGGCCTCCTCGGCGTCGCCGATCAGGAAGACGTCGAAGAAGTCGGCGAGAGGCTCGGGATTCGCGACGCACGGGCCCGCCGCCGATGACGATCGGATCGGCGCTCGCGGACGCTCCGAGGCGAGGACGGGGATGCCCGCGACGTCGAGCATGTTCGGGACGTTCGTGTAGTTCATCTCGCTCTGGAGCGAGAAGCCGAGGACGTCGAAATCCCGGACGGGCGCGAAGGACTCGACGGAGAAGAGCGGCACGTCCTCGCGCCTGAGGACCGCCTCGAAGTCGGTCCAGGGCGCGTACGTCCGCTCGCAGGCCCAGGCCGCGCGGCGGTTCGACGATCTCGTAGAGGATCTTCGTGCCCGTGTGGCTCATCCCGATCTCGTAGGCGTCGGGAAACGCGAGGCACACCGTGACGTCCATCGCGGCGAGGTCCTTGCGCACGACGTTCCGCTCCAGGCCGAGGTAGCGCCCGGGGCGCTCGACGGCGAGGAGGAACGGCTCGAAGCGGGGGCGGACGGAGGCGTAGCGCACGGAGGTCTCCCGAACGCGGCAGTCTAGCGGATCGGTGAGACACTGTCGCGCTTCCGGAGAACCTTCCCGGCGGCCGCGCGTCTCCCGGGAAAGGAGCCCTCCCATGGCGTCCGACCGTCCGCGCCCGGCGCTCGCGGCGATCCTCCTCGCGCTCCTCGCCCGGGGAGCGCCGGCGGCAGAGGCGCCCGTCCTCGACCGTCACGCCCGCGCCCCCGGAGTCGGTCGGATTGTCCGCGCAGCGGCTCGTGGAGATGGACGCGCTGGCCCGCTCGGGAGAGCTGAAGAAGATCACGAGCCTCCTCGTCGCGCGGCACGGAAAGCTCGTCCACGAGACGTATTTCGAGGGGAACGCCGACACCCTCCGGGACACGCGCTCGGCCACGAAGACGATCACGGGCATGCTGGCCGGAATCGCCGTCGACGCGGGGCTTCTCCCGGGCGTCGGGGCTCGGGTCGTCCCGTATTTCCCGGAGCTCCGACCGCTGCAGAACCCGGACGCCCGCAAGGACGCGATCACCGTCGAGGACCTCCTCACGATGAGCTCGATCCTCGAGTGCAACGACTGGAACGAGCTTCTCGCGCGGGAACGAGGAGCGCATGTACCCGATCGAGGACTGGGTGCGGTTCGCCCTGGACCTGCCGGTCCGCGGGTTCATGCGGGGCGAGGAGCCCGCGAAGCAGCCGTACGGGCGGGACTTCAGCTACTGCACGGCCGGCGTCGTCACGCTCGGCGCGGTCGCTCCAGAAGGCGGCGAAGATGCCGCTCGACGCGTTCGCGCGACGAGCGGCTCTTCCGTCCGCTCGGCATCGCGCGCGCGGAGTGGGTCCACTCGCCGCTCGGCCTCCCGATGGGCGGCGGCGGGCTCCGTCTCACGAGCCGCGACCTCCTGAAGCTCGCTCAGCTCCTCCTGAACAGCGGCGCGTGGGGCGGAGACGGATCCTGTCGGAGGCTGGGTGAAGGAGACGCTCGCCCGCACGCGCACATCGACGAGAAGTCCGAGTACGGGTACCTGTCTGGCTCTCGCTCGTTACGGCCCGAAGGGCAAGGAGCACGCGGTCGCCTACATGAGCGGAAACGGCGGCAACAAGATCGTCCTCGTGCCCGACCTCGACCTCGTTGCCGTCCTCACGAGCACGAACTACGGCACGAAGGGCATGCACGAGCAGACGGATCGCCTGCTGGGCGACTACGTCGATCGCGGCCGCGTCTGCGCCCGCGGCGCCCTGAGGACTCCTCAGGCGCTTGTGACGCCCACGGGACACGACACGCCGGTCCCGCCGATGCCGCAGTAGCCGTCCGGGTTCTTCGCGAGGTACTGCTGGTGGTAGTCCTCGGCGTAGTAGAAGCGCGGGCGCGTCGAGGATCTCGGTCGTGATCGTCGCCGTAGCCGGCCTCGGCGAGCTTCGCCTGATACGCGGCCTTCGACGCCTCGGCGGCGCGCCTTCTGCTCCGCGTCGAACGCGTAGATGCCGGAGCGGTACTGCGTGCCCGACGTCGTTGCCCTGGCGCATCCCCTGCGTCGGGTCGTGGTTCTCCCAGAAGACCTTCAGGAGGTCGTCGTAGGTGACCTCCGCGGGATCGAAGACGACGAGCACGACCTCGTTGTGGCCCGTGCGGCCGCGTGCAGACCTCGCGGTAGGTCGGGTTCGGCGTGTAGCCGCGCGGCGTAGCCGACGGCCGTCGTGTAGACGCCCGGCGTCTGCCAGAACTTCTTCTCCGCGCCCCAGAAACAGCCGAGTCCGAAGAGCGCCGTCTTCATCCCTTCCGGGAAGGGCGGCTCGAGCGGATGTCCGTTGACGAAGTGCGTCTTCGGAACGGCCATCTTCTCCGCGCGCCCGGGGAGCGCTTCTTCGGCCGTCGGCATGCGGAGCTTCTTCGAGGCGAAAAGCACGGCCGAAGATTCTGCGCCTCGCGCGGCCGAAGGGGAAGATCCCCCTGCGCGGAAAACCGAACGGCTCGTTTACCCGATTGACTCCTCCCGGTGGGGAGGCCTAGATTGCCGATCGGATGGCACTCGACGAAAAAGTCCGCGCGTATCTCCGCGAGCTCGGAGCCGCACTCAACGAGGCCGTGTCCTCGTCGGAGAAGGTGCACGAGATTCTCGCGAAGGTGAAGAGCGAGGGCTACGGCGCGTACCTCTGTCTCGACGCGACCGTCGCGCTCGAGAAGCGCGGGCGCCGCTCGTCGGCCGCGCTCCCGACGATCCGCCGCGGCGGCCTCTCCGCGCCGAAGGCCGAGCGCGAGGCCGAGGGGCTCGACACCGCGGTCTTCCAGATCAACGTCAAGGACCTCGGCTTCCTGCGCTCCGTCGGGATCGACCCCACACGCCCGATCCGCGCGCGTAAGCGCCCCCAGGCCGCCGTCACGATCCGCTCCACGGTCGCCAAGCGCGGCTGAGCCCGTCGTCGTTTTCGGTTTTTCGGGCTCCTTCTTCTTCTCGGAGGCATGGGCTCGGGGCGTCGTTGCGGAATGCGCTGGCCGAAGCCGGCGCGCCGCGCTTACTCTTCTCATTCGATGCAGGATCTTCTCGGTCTTCCTCCCCTCGACCTCGCGCGCGCGGTGCGTGACGTCGCGCCGGAGCCGTACCGCGCCGCGCAGATCGCGAAGTGGATCTACGAGCGCCGGGCGGCGAGCTTCGCCGAGATGTCCAACCTGCCGAAGGGCATGCGCGAGGCCCTCGCGAAGGACTTCACGATCGGCCTCCCGAAGGTCGTCGCCCGGACGCCCGCGCCGGACGGCACGGAGAAATTCCTCTTCGAGCTCGGGGACGGCGCGCGCATCGAGGCCGTTTACATCGTCGAGTCGAAGAAGAAGCCGTCGTGGACGGACCCGGACACGCCGGAGGCCGCGCGCGTCACGATCTGCGTCTCCTCGCAGGCGGGCTGCGCCGTGGACTGCGCGTTCTGCGTCACGGGACGGATGGGGGCGGGCCGGAACCTGACGGCCGGCGAGATCGTCGGGCAGTACCTCGTCATCGCGCGGGAGAAGGACTTCGGTCCGCGCGAGGCGAACGTCGTCTTCATGGGAATGGGCGAGCCCCTCCTGAACGTCGGGAGCGTCCGGCGCGCGCTCGACCTCCTCGAGGAGGAGGTCTCGCCGCGTCGGACGACGGTCTCGACGGCCGGCGTCGTCCCGGGCATCGAGGCGCTCGCGGCGCGGCCGCGCCGGCCGAACCTCGCGGTCTCGCTCTCGGGCGCGGACGACGAGACGCGCACGCGGCTCATGCCGATCAATCGGACGTACCCGCTCGCCGAGCTCTTCGCGGCCCTCAAGCGCTGGCCGCTCGAGCGCGGCCGGAAGATCACGTTCGAGTGGGTCCTCATCGCGGGCGTGAACGACCGGCCCGAGGACGCGGCGAAGCTCGTCGCCCTGGTGCGGCCGCTGCCCGCCAAGGTGAACCTGATCCCGCTGAACGAGTCGGCGGAGTGGCTGCCGGGCCTCGAAGCGCCCGTCCGACGGCGCCGTCGACGCGTTTGCGCGCGCCGTCGCCGCGGGCGGCGTACCCGTGACGGTGCGCTGGTCGAAGGGCCTGCAGGCGGACGCGGCGTGCGGTCAGCTCAAGGGGCGGGAGACGCCCCGCCGCCCGGCGCCGCCGGCGCCCGCGAGAGCCCCGGCGTCCTCGTCTCAGGAGAGACGAGTGATTCCGGTGAGGATTCGCCCGGCGCCAGGGCCGTCCCGCCGCCAGGACGGCAGGTCGGTGGCCGAGGCGTTGCAGAAGCCGGGTCGATGGATGCGCCCGGAATCGACGCCGCGCGTCCGAAGAGCCGCCTCGTCGAACGCCGCGACGTCGACGAAGGACTTCCCGCGCCGCCCGCGCCCCGCCGGACCGCGCCCTGCGGAGCAGAGCCGTACGCGTCGAGGAGCGCCGCGACGACCTCGGGCCCGACCTCGTAGCGGTCGCGCGCGATCGACGGCCCGAAGGCGGCCGCGAGGTCGCGCGGCGCGACGCCGCGGGCCGCGAGCTCGTCCAGCGCGGCGTCCAGGATCGCAGAGCGGTCCCGCGCCAGCCGGCGTGGACGGCGGCCATCCAGCCCGTCGCGGCATCGGCGAGGACGATCGGGACGCAGTCGGCCGAGGCCACGGCGAGGAGGACGTTCGGCTGGCGCGTGATTACGGCGTCGCCTTCTCCGAGAAGAACGTTCCGCCGCTCACGCGGCGGTTCTTCGAAGGTGAGGACGCGGGCGCCGTGAACCTGCTCGAGCCTCGCAACTTCCGCGTCCGGCGCGCCGAGCGCCGCGGCGAGGGCTCGCGCCGCCACGTCCGGGTGGAGCGCGCGGGCCGTCAGCGCGCCGCGCGTGAACCCCGCGGCGAAACCGGGCGCCGCGAGAGAGAGCAGAGAGATGGTGGGAGCCATTGATTTTCTTGCTTATGTGCGTCGGCCGCTTTGCGGCCGACGATAGATGAAAAATCTGTTCCCGAACGCCCGATGTCAAGGGTGCGCTGCGCGCGCCGCGAAGCGGTCGAAGACCCTTGACATCGGGCGTTCGGGAAATACCCTCCGAAGTACGTGAACGAAAGGAAACGTCCCGCGTTGCGTCTCCCGTCCGGCCTGCGTTCGCCGGAGGCGATCCAGCTCTTCCTCGACGGGCTGGCCTACAACAAGGAGAGGGACGGCGAGACCGCGCGCTCGCCCCGCCGCGTTCTCGAGACGGGCGAAGCGCACTGCTTCGAGGGCGCTCTCTTCGCCGCGGCCGCCCTGCGCCGCCTCGGCATCCGCCTCTCGTCGTCCAGCTGCGCGCCGAGCGCGACGACGACCACGTGCTCGCGCTCTACCGCGAGCGTCCCGCGGCCGGCCGTTGGGGCGCCGTCGCGAAGTCGAACTACTCGGGGCTGAGGTTCCGCTCGCCCGTGTATGTCTCGCTCCGCGAGCTCGCCATGAGCTACTTCGACTGCTACTACAACGTCGAGGGCGAGAAGAGCCTGCGCGCGCTCGGGCGGCCGGTCGACCTCGCGCGCTTCGACCGCCGCGGCTGGGAGACGGCGCCGGAGGACCTCTGGGACGTCAGCACGTGGATCGCGACGCGGCGCTTCACGCCGCTCGTCGCGGGGCCGCCGGCGCGCCGGCTCGGCTGGATGGATCTGCGACTTTTCGACGCGGGCCTCGTCGGCTCGACGGCGATCCCGGTCGGGCCGGGCGTGCGTGCGCGCCTGCGCCGGAACTGACGCTCACGGCCGCGGCGCGCCTCTGATCGCGTTCGCGTAGTACCGCAGGAGCGGCAGCTCCGAAGGGACCGCACGGAAGAGGCCGCCTTCGGCCGCCACGAGATGCCGAAGCGTGAGCATCCGCAGCCCGACGGAGACGGCGTAATCCTGGTCGCCGCGGGGCACGTGCACGTAGGCGCCGCCCGCCTCGAGCGCGCGCCAGCGCTCGAGGACCTCCGCCTTGAGCTCGAGCTCGCTCCACACGCGGTCCGGCGCGTCCGCCAGGACGCTCGCGACGAGCGAGACCGGCAGGACCGGGATCACGCGCGCGATGCGTGCCATCAGGTCTTCCGCGAGCTCTCCGACCGCGGCGAAGCGCGCCTCGCGGGGGACGCGCTCCAGGTCGAGATTCTTTGCCGCCAGCCACGCCCGCGTCGAGATCGGATCTCCGAAGCACACGCACGCGTACCCGAAGCGATGCCACTCGTTCGCGACCAGGAGTCGCGCGTTGCGTCGCAGGAACCGCAGCGTCTCGGCGAGCGTGTCGCGCGGCGAGGCCTTGCCCTGCGCGGGGGACCGGTCGAGGAGGAGCGTGCGGTCCTCGAGGACACGGTCGTAGTTGACTCCCACGGGGACGAAGACGAGGTCGCGCGGCCCCTTGGGGTCGAAGCCGCGGAGCATGTAGTCGAGCAGGCCGAGCTTCGGCGGGCGGAGCGCGCCGTCCTTCGAGAGGCCACCCTCCGGGTAGACGGCCTGCGGGACTCCGTTGGCGGTCGCCATCGCGACCCAGCGCTCGAGGACGCGCCGGTAGAGGGGATCCTTCGAGTCGCGCCGCACGAAGTACGCCCCCGTCGCCCGCACGAGACCCTGGACGGGCCAGATCCGCGCCCACTCGCCCACCGCGTAGCTCAGGGCGGTCTTCTCCGCCGCGAGGTAGGACAGGAGGATGTAGTCCATGTTGCTCCGGTGGTTCATGACGAAGACCACCGTCGAGCCCTCCGGGATCGCGCGCAGACCCGCGTCGTCCGCCGAGCCGAGGCGGACGCGATAGAGCGCTCGCGCGAGCGCCCGTGCGACCGCGTAACCCGCGCGGAAGTAGACCCAGGCGTTGAAGGCCGGGACGATCTCTCTCGCGTCCTTCTCGACGCGCGCCTGCACCTCGTCCCGCGAGAGGCCGGTCTCCTTCGCGAACGCGTCGGCGGCTTCGAGGACCTTCGGGTCGAAGCGCAGCTGGTCCACGAGCACCTCGCGCTTCGTCATCTTGAAGGGGGGCAGCCGCACCGGGAGGCGCGTGTTCAGCTCGTCGATGACGCGGTTCGCCCGGCGGCGCAGCACGGCGCCCGCGGCCGGCCGCAGCATCCGGTCGAGTACCGTCCAGCCCGCGAGGAGCGCGAGGACGCCGAGCGCCCAGAGCGGGATCGAGACCGCCGTGTCCATCGGATCTCAACGAAGATTACGGCACTCTGCCGAAATCGATGTTTAATCGCGGCGATGAAGAGGCCGGGCCCTTCGCTCGCCGCCCATGCGGTTCTCGCGGGCCTCTGCGCGGCGGCGCCCGCGGCGCGCGCTCAGGTCCTTCCCCCCGAGCCGGTCTCGGATCAGGCCATTCTCAGAGACTTCCGGTTCTCGTCGGGGGAGACGCTGCCCGAGATCCGGATCCGCTACGTGACGCTCGGGCGGAAGCTCGACGACAGCCGCGGGAGGACCGCGAACGCGGTCCTGGTGCTGCACGGAACCGGGGGCTCCTCGGCGCAGTTCATGGGGCCGACGTTCGCCGGCGTCCTCTTCCAGCCCGGCCAGCCGCTCGACGCCTCGCGCTATTACGTCGTGATCCCCGACGGAATCGGCCACGGCGGCTCGTCGAAGCCGAGCGACGGCCTGCGAGCGAAGTTTCCGCGCTACACGTACGACGACATGGTGCGCGCGCAGTACCGCCTCCTGACCGAGAGCCTCGGCGTCACGCATCTGAGGCTCGTGATCGGCACGTCGATGGGAGGGATGCACACGTGGCTGTGGGGCGAGACGCATCCGGACTTCATGGACGCGCTCCTCCCGCTCGCGTGCCTTCCGGCCTCGATCGCCGGGCGCAACCGGATGTGGCGGAAGATGGCGATGGACCTCATCCGGGAAGACCCCGGGTGGCGGGGCGGCGACTACGCGGCTCAGCCCCGCGGCCTGAAGGGCGCGCTGGCGCTCCTGCTCGAGATCTCCGGCAGCCCGCTCGGGTGGATGCAGCGGGCGCCCGACCGGGCGTCGGCCGATGCCGCCGTCGAAAAGTACATGGAGGAAAGGCTCGCGAAGACGGACGCGAACGACCTGCTCTGGGCTCTCGACTCCTCGCGCGACTACGACCCGTGGCCGGGGCTCGAGAAAATCAGGGCGCCGCTTCTCGCGATCAACTTCGCGGACGACGCCATCAACCCTCCGGAGCTCGGGATCCTCGAGAAGGGCGTCGCGCGTGTGAAGGACGGCCAGGCCGTCGTCTTTCCGCTCTCGGAGAAGACGCGCGGCCACCAGACGCACACCCTCGCGGATGTCTGGAAGACTTACCTCTCCGAGCTTCTCGTTCGCTCGAAGAGGTAGGTCTCGGGGTCTTCGCCGGGCGCGTTACTTGTAAAGGACGCGCTGGTTCGACCAGTGCCCGGGGATATATCGAACGCCGCCCCGGACCCTCTGATAGCGAGGGGTGATCCAGCGGGCGCGGGCGCTCGGCCGCTCGGCCCAGCGGCCGTCGCTCCAGGCCCAGTCCTGGCCCGTGTGATTCCAGTACCCGCCCACCCAGACGTGGTTGCGGTCCGGACGCGTGGAGCGGACCTCGTGTCGGCGCTGCGGCGGCGCATGCGGAACGATGCGGACGTGGAGGTCGCCCATCATCGGGGGCGCCGGCATGCCCGGGGGAGGTGGGGGCATGGGCTGGGCGCCGGCCGAGCCCGCAGCCGTGCCGAGAGCGGCGCTCAGGGCGGCGGAAAGGAGAAGGGTTCGTGTGTACTTCATGCCCGCTTAGAGCAAGAAGCCGGCCACGAGGCGTCCCATCGGCTAGTACAACGCCCGGGCGAGTCGAGCGGCCCCCTCGGCGAAAACGTCCGGCGGCGGGAGGAGGCTCACGACGAGCCAGGCCTCGGACGGGAAATCGTAGAAATAACCGGGGTGCACGAGGACGTCGTGCGACTCGAGGAGGTCGAGGACGATCTCCTCCTCGGGCCTCACGGCGGGGACCCTCAAGCACGCGGCCCAGCCCGCGGGAACGGGCAGAACGGTCACCGGGTTCCCTTTCGGGAAGATCGTTCTCAGCGTGCGCTCGTTGCGGAGCACGCGCGCCCAGATGGCGTCCGCCGTGCCGCGCGCGTGCGCGAGAACCTTCGGAAGCGCGAGCTGCACCGGCGTCGAGACCGAGAGGTAGGCATCCGCGATCCACTCGAGGCGGGCGAGCGCGGCGTCGAGGAGGCCGGCGGGACCGTTCGCGAAGATCCACCCGAGCTTGAGCTGGGGGAGCGCGGCGGATTTCGAGAGCCCCCCGAGCGAGAAGACGAGGGCTCCCTCCGCGCCCGCGGCCGAGGCGGCGATACGCACGTCGCGGGGGCGGTCCGAGTAGCGGAAATCGACGAAGACCTCGTCGGAGATCACGACGAACCCGCGCTCCTTCGCGAGCGCGAGGAGCGCCGAGAGCTCCGTGTCCGCGAGCGACGTGCCCGTGGGGTTGTTCGGGTTCACGAGGACCACCGCCGCGACCCGGCGGCCGGAGGATTCGACGTGCCGCACCCGCGCTTCGACGGCCGCCGCGCGAAACGCGAATCCCTCCTCCTGGGCGAGCGGGTAGCGGTCGAGCGTGAGGCATTCCAGCTCCGCGAGGGCGTCGAGGAGCGGATAGGAGGGTGCCGGTACGAGCGCGACGTCGCCCGGGTCCCCGGCGAGCTTGAAGAGCCAGCCGTAGGCCTCGCTCGAGGAGGCCGCCAGGACGATCTGGCCCGGGGGCACGAGCGTGCCGTGTACCGCGGCGTAGTAGTTGCTCACCGCCGTGCGTGCCGAGAGGATCCCCGTCGGATGGGGCGTGTAGACGAGGCCGCGCGCGTCGGTGAGGGCCGCAAGGACGCGCGCATCGCGGCCGGACGTGGCGCCGTCGAAGGCGTCGGCCTCGCCCGAGCGCAGCGCGACGGTCGTCGGGTTCGAGACCGTCATGTCGATGTGCGGCCGCGTGCGCGCGGCGAGAGCCCGCGTGACGCGGTTCTCCTCGTGGACGGCGGGCAGCCTCTTCGAGAACAACGCCGGGCGGCCCTCAGCGCCCCGAGACGAGGTCTTCCGGCTTCCACGGCGACGGCGGGCCGCCGAGCCACCGGTGGAACCAGTCGAGGTGCGCCGCGTAGTACAGCGCCATCTCGAACGCGCTCGGCCAGTGGCCGGCCTTCTCGAAGACGACGAGGCGCGACGGGACGCCACGCGCCTGCAGGTCCGTGAAGAACTCGAGGGACTGCGTGTACGGCACGCGGAAGTCCTTCTCGCCCGTGATGACGAGGCACGGCGTCTTGAAGGCCTTCACGTACTCCGACGGGCTCTGGGCGCGGTAGAGCGCCGGGTTCTCCCACGGCGCGCCCTTGAGATCCCAGCGCGGGAACCAGACCTCCTCGGTCGCGGAGTACATCGCGCGAAGGTCGTAGACGCCCATCATCGAGGCGAGCGCCTTGAAGCGCGTCGTGTGGCCTTCGAGCCACATCATCGCGTAGCCCCCCCAGGACCACCCCATGGCGCCCATCCGGTCCTTGTCGACGTACGGAAGCCTCTCGAGCGCGTCCGCGACTTTCTCGATGTCGGTCATGACCTTCCCGTTCCAGTCGCCCGAGATCGCGGACGTGTAGGCCTGGCCGAAGCCCGTGGAGCCGTGCGGATTCGGGAACGCGACGACGTAGCCCGCGCCCGGGTAGACCTGCCAGTCGCCGCGGTACCCGTCCGACCACTGCTGCTGCGGGCCGCCGTGGACGTTGAGGATCAGCGGGTATTTCTTCGCCGGGTCGAAGCCGTGCGGCTTGACGATCCAGACGTGCACGGGGGCGCCGTCCGCTCCGGGCACCGAGATCTCCTCGGCGGGCCTGACGTCGACCTCCTTCTCGAAGGCCGCGTTGTGTGTCGTCAGGCGGGCGCCCGCGCCGTCGCCCGCCGGGGCGAGGGGAAGGCGCCACAGCTCGAGAGGGCTCCCGATCCGCCGGCGCGCCGCGACTGCGAACGACGCGTCCGGGGCGAGGGCCCACGCGTCGATCGTCCCGACCGAGGAGACCGCGCGAAGCGCGCCCGTCGCGAGGACGATCTCGTAGAGCGGCGTCCGGCCCTTCACGTCGGCCGTGAAGAAGACCGTGCTGCCGTCCTTCGAGAAGTCGAAGTCCCGGACGGTGTCGTCGAAGGAGGCCGTGAGGTCCTTCTCGGCTCCCGTCGCGCGGTCCCTCAGGATGATCCGGGCCCGATCCGCCTCGTAGCGCGGCGTGACCTGGCGGCGGAACGCGAGGAACTTCCCGTCCGGCGAGTAGCGCGGCGAGCCGTCGAACCCCCTGTTCGCGGCCGTGAGGTCTTTCGGCGCCGCGAGCGCGCCCGCGGCGCCGTTCACGGGGACGATCCAGACGTCCGCGTTCGTCGAGAACGCGGGATCCGCGTCGCGGTTGGAGGCGAACGCGAGCTCGGTCCCGTCGGGCGAGAGGTCGAAGTCCCCGCCCCCGCCCACGGAGAACGGCGGCGCGTCGAAGTCTCCGGGCGTCAGGTCGCGGAGCGCCTTCGCGGCGTCCGTCTCGGCGAGATCGAGGAGGAGGACGTGAGTCCGCGTCCCGTCCTTCCACGAAGTCCAGTGGCGATAGAGGAGGGAGTCGGCGAGGTGCGCCTTGATCTTGCTCGCGTCGCGCGCGTCGGACGCCTTCTTGTTGCAGGCCGCGTCCGCGCCGCAGAAGGGGAAGACGTCGGCCGCGAAGACGAGATGCCGGCCGTCGCGCGAAAACGCCGGAGCGTCGACCCCGCCCGGGAAGCGCGTCTTCTGCTCGGCCTCGCCGCCTTCGAGAGGCAGGAAGAAGACCTGCGGCTCACCCGTCCGGGTCGAGACGAAGGCGAGCGTCCTCCCGTCCGGCGAGAAGAAGGGATGCGTGTCGTTCGCGTCGCCGGCCGTGAGCGCCCGGGGGTTCGACCCGTCCGCGCCGACGCGCCAGAGCGCAGTCGTCTTCTTCTTCGTCGCCCAGTCGTTCGTGGCGACCGTGTAAACGATCGTCTTGCCGTCGGGCGAGATCGCGGGCTCGCCGACGGATTTCACGCGGTAGAGGTCTTCGAGCGTGAACGCGCGGCCGGTGTCGGCGGCGGGCGCGGGGAAGGCGAGGAGCAGGAGGGCGGCCAGGGCGAGGGGTGCGGACCGTTTCGGCATTCGCCGAGTCTATCGGCCCGCGCCCCCGGGCCGCCTCAGCTCGTCAGGCCGTCGCGCTTCTTGAGGATCTCGTCGAGGAACCAGCGGTTCTTCTGGTGTACCTGGACGAGGCGCGTGTAGAGATCCGCGGTCCCGATGTCGCCGGCGCTGGTCGCGACTTCGGCGTCCTCGTGCATCTCCTCGATGACGAGGTCGAGCGTCGCGCGCGCCTCGCCGAGCATCTTTTCCATCGAGAGGAGGCCCTTCGAGCCCTTCACCGTTGCCGCGGGGAGGTAGTCCGCCGGATCGCCGATCGGGGCGCCACCGATCATGATCGCGCGCTCGGCGAACTCGTCGATCGTGGCGTACGTCTGCGTCGCCTGATCGTCCAGGAGCAGGTGGATGTCGCGGAACAGCGGCCCGTAGCTGAGCCAGTGGTACTTCTTGTAGTTGAGGTACGCAACGAGGGCGTTCGCCTGCTGACGCTGGAGCGTCGCGACGACACCGGCGGCGCCGTGGTTCTTCTTTTCCTTCTTTTCCTTCTTGTTCTTCTTGGCCATGGGATGACCTCCGTTCATTAATTTAGACTAAGTCTAAAGAATGTCAAGGGGCC
The DNA here is from genome assembly GCA_963776915.1 of uncultured Acidobacteriota bacterium. GTDB lineage: Bacteria > Acidobacteriota > Thermoanaerobaculia > UBA5066 > UBA5066 > Fen-183. The sequence continues at coordinate 20,757 of CAVZPE010000022.1, forward strand.
GGATGCTACATTCCCGCCCCCGGCTCACGGGTGAGACAGGAAACCATGGCCGAACAATACATTTTCACGATGCAGAACCTCCGGAAGGTGGTCCCGCCGCAGCGCGAGATCCTCCGGGGCATCTATCTCTCGTTCTTCCCGGGCGCCAAGATCGGCATCCTCGGGCTGAACGGTGCCGGCAAGTCGACGGTGCTCCGCATCATGGCGGGGCTCGACAAGGAGTTCACGGGCGAGGCCTACCCGGCCGAGGGCATCCGCATCGGCCATCTCCCGCAAGACCCGCAGCTCGACCCGAAGAAGACCGTCCTCGAGAACGTCGAAGAGGGCGTGGGGCCGCTCAAGGCTCTCCTCGCGCGATTCGAGGCGCTTGGCGAGAAGATGGGGGAGAGCCTGACCGAGGCCGAGATGGACAAGGTCATGGCCGAATACGGCAAGGTGCAGGACGCGATCGAGGCCGCGAACGGGTGGGAGCTGGACCGCACGCTCGAGACGGCCATGGACGCGCTGCGCTGCCCGCCGCCGGACGCCGACGTCACGAAGATCTCGGGCGGCGAGAAGCGCCGCGTCGCGCTGTGCCGTCTCCTCCTCTCGCGGCCCGACATGCTCCTCCTCGACGAGCCCACGAACCACCTCGACGCCGAGTCCGTCGCATGGCTCGAGCAGTTCCTGAAGGAGTTTCCGGGCACCGTCGTCGCCGTCACCCACGACCGCTACTTCCTCGACAACGTCGCGGGCTGGATCCTCGAGCTGGACCGCGGCGCGGGCATCCCGTGGAAGGGCAACTACTCCTCGTGGCTCGAGCAGAAGGAAGCGCGGCTCGAGATCGAGGAGAAGACCGAGACGGCCCGCCAGAGGTCGCTCAAGCGCGAGCTCGAGTGGGTGCGCATGGCCCCCCGCGCGCGGCAGGCCAAGAGCAAGGCGCGCCTGCAGGCCTACGAGCAGCTCGTCTCCGAGAGCGGCATCGAGGCCCGCGGCGAGACGAACGAGATCTACATCCCGCCGGGCCCGCGCCTCGGCGACGTCGTCGTGCGGGCCGAGGGCGTGAAGAAGTCCTTCGGCGACAAGCTCCTCTTCGACGACCTGAGCTTCGACCTGCCGAAGGGCGGCATCGTCGGCGTCATCGGGCCGAACGGCGCCGGCAAGACGACGCTCTTCAAGATGATCATGGGGCTCGAGACGCCGGACGGCGGCAAGCTCCAGGTCGGCGAGACGGTCGTCCCGAGTTACGTCGACCAGAACCGGGAGAAGCCCGACGCGAAAAAGACGGTCCACGACGAGCTCTCCGGCGGCCAGGATCTCGTGATGCTCGGCAAGCGCGAGATGCCGAGCCGCGCGTTCTGCGCGATGTACAACTTCAAGGGCGCGGACCAGCAGAAGCTCGTCGCGAACCTGTCGGGCGGCGAGATGAACCGCCTCCACCTCGCGCGGACGCTCAAGAAGGGCGGCAACCTCCTCCTCCTGGACGAGCCGACGAACGACCTCGACGTCGACACGCTCCGCGCGCTCGAGGAGGCGCTCCTCTCGTTCGGCGGCTGCGCCGTCGTCATCAGCCACGACCGCTGGTTCCTCGACCGCGTCGCGACGCACATGCTCGCGTTCGAGAGCGACAGCAAGACGGTCTGGTACGAGGGCAACTACCAGGACTACGAGGCCGACCGCCACAAGCGCCTCGGCGCCGAGGCCGACCGCCCGCACCGGATCAAGTACCGCAAGATCGGCTGAGCCCGAACGCTCAGCCCGGGTTCGAGGTGGGCCTGAGAGTCCGGAAGAACCCGCGGACGAGCGCGCAGGCGACGTGCGCCGGTAGGCGGCCGTCGAGCGGACGTCGTCGATCGGCGAGACGTCGCGGCGACGGCCGCGTCGAGCGCCTCGTCGAGCACGGCGAGCGGCCGGGCGAGACCGCGAGCGCGCGCATCGTCGGCGAGCGGGACCGTACGGCGCGACGGAGGCCATCCCGAGGCCGAGGCGCACGCAGCGGCCGCGCTCGACACGCCGACGGCCGCGAGCGCGACCTTCGAGATCGCCTGCGCCGCGCGCGTCCCGACCTTCCGCCAGAGCGGCGGCCCTCCGGCGGGAGCGCGATCTCGATCCGCGCGATCAGCTCGTCGGCGGCGAGCGCCGTCTTCCGGTAGCCCGTGAAGCACGCGATCGGGACGCGCCGCTCGCCGCGGACGCTCGCGAGGACGACGTCGCGTCGAGGGCCGCGAGGGCCGCGACGCCGTCGGCGGCGGGGGAGCCGGACGCGAGGTTCCCGCCGAGCGTGCCGCGCGCCTGGATCTGGAGGGCGCCGACGTCGCGGGCCATGGCGGTGAGCAGCGGGGCGCGGCGCGAGACGACGCGTCCCGCCGCAGCTCGAGGTACGTCGCCGCGGCGCCGATCAGCGCCCGCTCGCCGGCGACCGGATGCCGCGGAGCTCGTGGAGGCGCGAGACGTCGACGACGAGCGGGAAGTCCCCGCCGGCGCGGGCGGCGCGACGTGCTGCTCGACGAACCAGTCGGTGCCGCCGGCGAGGAGGACGGTCTTCTCGCCCTTGCCGGCGCGCCGGGAGGAGCGTCGCGCAGCCTCGGCGAGGTCGCGCGGCATCTCGAAGGCGTGGAGGGCCAGCTCGGCGACGCTCACGCGCGCCCTCTCCTTCGCGGCCGCGCGGACGGCCTCGACGATCCGCTGGTAGCCGGTGCAGCGGCAGACGTTGCCGGCGATCGCCTCGCGGATCTCCGCCTCGTCGGGCTGGGGTTTCGCCGCGAGGAGCGCCTCGGCCGAGATGAGCATGCCGGGCGTGCAGATGCCGCACTGCGCGCCGCCCTCGGTCACGAACGCCTCCTGGAGCGGCGAGAGGTGCGCCGCGTCGCCGAGGCCCTCGACCGTCGTGACGCTGCGCCCTTCGCACTGGCCGAAGGGGACGAGGCAGGCGTTCACGGGCACGCCGTCGAGGAGGACGGTGCAGGAGCCGCACTCGCCCTCGCCGCACCCTTCCTTGGTCCCCGTGAGGCCGAGCGGGCCGCGGAGGACGTCGAGGAGGCGCGCGGCGGGCGGCGCCTCGAGCGCGACGGGCCGCCGTTGAGGGTGAGCGTGGTCACCGCTCGCCTCCTTCGAAAGCGCCAAGAGGTCCTCGGGGAGGAGCGGGAGGCGGTCGCGGACGAGGCCGGTCGCGTGCTCGACCGCCGCGGCGACCGCGGGCGCGCCGCCGTCCATCGGCAGCTCGCCGACCCCCTTCGCGCCGCCGCCGGGCCCGCGCGAGTAGGGGGCCTCGACGAGGATCGTCGTGAAAGGCGGCGCGTCGAGGATCGTCGGGATGATGTAGTTCGTCATGCGCGGGTTCAGGACCCGGCCCTCGCGCTCACGAGGTTCTCCGTGAGCGCCCAGCCGATCGCCTGGAGGATCCCGCCCTCGATCTGGCCCTTGCAGAGGATCGGGTTGATCGCCTTGCCGACGTCGAGCGCGCTCCAGAAGCCGGACCTTCGTCTCGAAGGTGTCGAGGTCGACCTCGACCTCCGCGACGTCGCAGGCCCAGCCGTAGACCGGGTAGGCGTCGCCCGGTAGGTCGCGTCGTCCCAGGCGAGGCCGGGCGGCGGCTCGTATTCCCGCTCGACCGTGAGCGTCCCCTGCGGCGGCGAGGAGGCGGTCGGCCGCGTCGTCGAAGGAGCCGCCGTTCTTCTGGCGGTCGCCCTCGATCTTCGAGACGAGAGCGCGCGCCGCCGCCTCGACGACGACGCCGACGACCATGACGGTGCGCGAGGCGACGGTCGGCCCCGAGTCGGGGACGTGCGTGGTCGATGGGACGGCGAAGTCGACGCGGTCCATCGAGACCCAGAGCGCGTCGGCCGCGATCTGGCGGAAGACGGTCTCGGTGCCCTGGCCGATGTCGGTCGACGCTCCGCGGATGCGGAACCGCGCCCGGCCCGTCCGCCGGGGAGAAGGTCGACCGCGACCGCGCGCGGTGGACGAGCTCGCCCGAGCCGGTGAAGCCGGCGCCGTGGAGGAAGACGGACGCGCCGATGCCGCGCGCCTTGCGCGACGCGAGGGCGCCGGGCGGCGGCAGGCGGAACATCCCCGAAGCCGCGGCGTTCTGGGCCGCGGCGGCCGCGCGGCGCCTCTCCTCCCAGCGGCTCGCCTCCTTCGCCTTCTCGACGCAGCCGGCGACGCCGACCGACTCCTTCAGCGTCTGCCCGGTCGACGTCGTGTCGCCGACGCGGAGGAGGTTCTTCTCGCGCAGCTCGAGCGGGTCGAGCCCGAGCGTCCGCGCGATGCGGTCGAGGTGCCGCTCGATCGCCCAGATCGTCTGCGGCGCGCCGAAGCCGCGGAACGCGCCGTTCGGCGGCGTGTTCGTCGCGACGGCGAGCGCCTCGATCGACACGTCCTCCCAGCGGTAGGGCCCCGCCGCGTGGAGCGCGCCGCGCGAGAGGACGACGGGGGTGAGCGTCACGTAGGCGCCGCCGTCGAAGACGATGCGGATCGAAACGGCGCGGAGCGTCCCGTCGCGGTCGCAGCCGGTCGTGATCGCGACGACCGACGGGTGCCGCTTCGTCGTGGCCTCGATGTCCTCCTTGCGGTCGTAGACGATCTTCACGGGGCGGCCGCTCTCCTCGCGAGGAGGAGCGCGTGGAGCGCGACGATCGTCGGGTACTCCTCCTTGCCGCCGAAGCCGCCGCCGGTGACGGCCTGCGTCACGTCGACGCGGTCGTCCGGCAGGCCGAACATCCGCTTGATCCCCTTCTGGACGTAGTAGGGGCACTGGAACGAGGAGAGGACGTGCGCGCCGTCGCTCGCGTCCCAGAACGCGATCATCCCGTGCGGTTCGATGTAGACGTGCTCCTGGGGGCCCGTCTCGTAGGTCCCCGAGAGCTGGACCTCGCAGGCCGCGATCGCGGCGGCCGCGTCGCCCTTCGTGATGCGGATCGCCTGAAGACGTTGTCGGACCCGCAGATCAGCGCCGCGCGGCGAGCGCGTCCGGCACGGAGAGAACCGCCGGCAGCGGCTCGATGCGGCGCGGAGGTGGCGGAGGGCGCGCTGGAGCGCAGCGCGTCCTCCCGCGACGAGGGCGAGCGGCTCGTCGACGTGGCGGATCTCGTCCGTCGCGAGGACGGGCTGGTCGGTCTCGATGACGGGGACGACGTTCACGGGGACGTTGTCGGCCGTGACGACGGTGATGCCGCTCCAGTCGAAGGAGGGGTCGTTGTCGACGCCGCGCAGCCGCCCGCGGGGGACGTCGCTTCTCACGGTCGCGCCGGAGCAGGTCCCGGGGAGGAAGACGTCGTCGACGTAGCGGGCCGGTCCCGTCACCTTCGCGGGACCGTCGGGGCGGGGGACGCTTCGTCCGACGAGCGCCATCAGTCTCCGCGACGTCGCGTCAGCGCGGCAAGGACGTCCGTGAAGCGGAACGGGAAGCCGAGGCCGAGGCACTTCCCGGCACGACCCGCTGCCCGTCGAGGACGAGGGTCGCCATCTCTCCGATCGCGAGCCGGATCGCGAAGGCGGGCGCCGGGGCGAAGCCGGCCGGTGGAGGACGCGGCCGAGCGCCGCGGCGAACTCCCGCATCGTGACCGGGTTCGGGGCCGTGGCGTTGACGGGCCCCGAGACGCCGGCGTTCTCGATCGCGAAGACGAGAGCGCGACGAGGTCGTCGCGGTGGATCCACGACATCCACTGCTTCCCGCTTCCGAGCGGCCCGCCGAGCGAAGCCCGGAAGGGGAGGAGCATCTTCGCGAGTGCGCCCCCTCCGTCGCCGAGGACGATCCCGTCCGGAGCAGCGCGAGGCGGACGCCGAGGGGCTCGAGGGAGCGCGCGGCGGCCTCCCAGGCGACGCAGTCCCGGCGAGGAAGCCGCCGCCCGCCGCGCGCCTCGGTCAGCTCCTCGTCGCCCCGCGGCCCGTAGAAGCCGACGGCCGAGCGTTGACGAGGACGCCGGGCCTCTGCGTCGCCTTCTCAGCGGCCGCCTCGACCCGCTCGGCCGCCTCGGAGCCGGCTCTCGACGATCCGGTCCTTCGCGGCGGCGGTCCAGCGCTGGGCGATCGTCTCGCCGGCGAGGTTCACGACGGCGCCGGCGCCGTCGACGAACCCCTCCCAGGCCGCGCCCTCGGCCCACGACACCACGCGCACGCGGGGATGCACGTGGTCGCGCGACCGCGAGGCGTCGCGCGTCAGGGCGATCACGTCGTGCCCCTTCGCGACGAGACGCTCGCACAGCTTCGGACCGATGAAGCCGGTCCCGCCCGTGACGATGACGCGCATCCCGATCTCCTTGTCCCCGGATCGTACCGAAATCGCCGCGGCACGGGGTCGCCGTATCCTTCCAGGGGTGAGACTCTTGCGCAGCGCGCCCGCCGCCGGATTCGCGCTCGCGTTCCCACTCGTCGCGGGACTCGCCGCCGCGCGGGCCCTCGGGGCGCCCGGCGGGGCGCCCGACGTCGACCCCGTCGAGCTGATCCGGAGGGTCGTGAGGAGCCAGCGGCGGGTGGAGTCGGTCTTCGACGGGGCCACGTACGACCAGCGCGAGGTCCAGATCGCCTGGGATTCGAAGGGCCGGCCGGCGAAGGTCCGGACGCGTCTCTTTTACGTCCTCTCGGGCGAAGGCGGCGCCGAGGGCTCGCGCGAGCTCGTCGAGGTCGACGGGCGTCCCGCGACCGAGGACGAGAAAGAGAAGGCCGCCGACGAGGACGCGAAGGGCCGGCGGCGCCGCGTCGAGGAGAAAGCGGCCGCCCAGGCGAAGGCGCCGCCCCGCGTCGCCGGCGACGACGACGACCCGCTCGTCGGCTCGCGCCGGCTTTCCGAGCTCATCGGGCGGTATACGATCCGGATCGTGTCCGAGGAGGTCATCGACGGGCGGCCCGCCTACGTCCTCGAGTTCGCTCCCAGCCCCACGGCGCCGAAGCCGAAGGGACTCGGCGACCGCGCCCTGAATGCTCTCGAGGGCCGCGCCGTGATCGACGCCTCCACGTTCCAGGTCCGCTCGGTCGAGGCGCACCTGACGCGCCCCGTCAAAGTCGCGGGCGGGCTCGCCGCCAACGTGAAGGAGGCGGAGGTGACGTACGCGGGCCAGCCGGTCGGGGGTGGCATGTGGATTCCCTGCACGGTGGACCTCCGCGTGACGGGAAAGACGGCGCTGTTCTTCCGCCTCGACACGTCGTTCCGGGCCGCGTTCACGAACCTGAGGCGCTTCAACGTCGAGACGGAAACGGACGTCCGCCCGGAGGCGGACGCCGGGAGTAACCGATGACCCCTTCCCGCCGCCGCACCATTCTCCTCGCCGCCGGAGTCGTCCTCGCCGCCGCCATGGCGTACGCGTACTGGCTCTCGCTCACGCCGGCCACGCACCCGGACCACGACCACGGCATCCTGAACCTCGACGCGGGCGGGCGCCTGATCGTCGAGACGCGCAGCGGGAAGAGCCGCAATCTCGTCGGCAAGCCCGGACACACGCTCGTCCTGCACTTCTTCTCGACGACGGCGCCCGGCGCCTCCGACGAGCTCGCGGGCATCTTCCTCCAGCAGGAAGCGCTCAAGGACGACCGCAGCGTCGAGTTCGTCCTGATCGCGCACGACAAGGACTTCGCGACGCTCGACGCGTGGCTCAAGGGGAAGAACCTCGTCCCGCCGTTCCCGGAAACGCTCGTCCTCGACCCGTCCGGCGACGCGACGACGAAGCTCAACTCCAAGAGGCCGAACGAGACGATGTTCTTCGCGGCCGACGGGAAGCTCGCGTCGCAGGCGCGCGGGTCGCTCTCGTGGCCCGACGGGGCCGCGGAATATCTCGCGAAGGCGCGCGCCGGCGAGGCGATCGAGTAGCGTTACTTCTTCGGCGCAGGCGGGCGGCGGGTCGGCCGCGGCGTGGTCCGAGACGTATTTCCAGACGCCGTCCTTTTCCGCGACGGCGGCGAGAAACGTCCCCGTCTCCGTCTTCGGCGCTCCGCCGGCCTTCGGAACCGTCGTCATTCGCCAGCTTCCCCACCCGGTCGAAAGATGGCCCGCGGTCCTGTAGTGCGTGTCCGTGAGAGCGACCTCGGTCACCTTCGTGTCCTTCAGCCAGCCTTCGTAGGCCTCGGTGATCGCCTTCTTGCCCTTGATCGCCCCCGAGCCGGGAAGGACCAGCACGGCGTCGTCGGCGTAGAGGGCGGCCGCCGCGACCGCGTCGCCGGCGAGCATGGCCTGCGTCCAGGCGGCGTCGACGGCCTTCGCACCCCCGGCCTTCGGGGCGTCGGCCGCCCGCGCCGCGCCCGCCGCGAGGGCGAGGCATGCGAGCACACACACCGCAAGGGTTTTCTTCATGGAATCCTCCTCCTACTTTCCCGTGTTGGCGCGGAGATTCTATCTCAGGTGGATCTCCGTCCGGCCTCCCCGAGCGTGATCAGGACGACGGCGGCGACGATGACCGCGGCCGCCAGGAGGGTTCTCGAGCTCACCTCCTCGTTCGCGAGAAGCCAGCCGAGGAAGACCGCGACGATCGGGTTCACGAAGGCATACGTCGAGACGAGCGCCGGGGACGCGACGCGCAGGAGCCAGATGTAGGCCGTGAACGCGACGAGCGAGCCGAAGACGACGAGGTAGGCGACGGCGGCCACGGATCGACCCGAGACGAGGGCCGGTGAGAAGCGGGCCCACTCGCCCAGCACGCCCGAGGCGCAGCCGAGGAGGACGCCTCCGGCCAGCATCTGGAGCGCGGTCGCCTGCAGGGGCGAAGCCGGGGGGGCGAAATGCCGCGACAGCAGGGAGCCGAGCGCCCACGCGAAGGCCGCGAAGAGAACGGCCGCCGCGCCGGAAGCGTCCACGCGCGCGCCCCCGAGGCTCGCCGGCCCCATCAGCAGCACGACCCCCGCGACCCCGAACGCGACTCCGACGAGGGCGCGCCCCGAAGGGCGGCGCCTCTCGTGTGGCAGCGTCGCCTGCAGGAGGACGATGAAGAGCGGCTCGACCGCGACGAGAAGGGCCGCGAGGCCCGAGGCGACCCGCTGCTCGGCCCAGACGACGCCGCCGTTTCCGCACAGGAGCATGAGGCCGCCCGTCAGGAAGGCCGGGCCGAGGTCGCGCGGGGCGATGGGAGGAGCTCCGCGCGCCTTCACGAACGCGAGGAGGATCGCGCCCGCGACGAGGTACCGCACGGAGGCCATCGTGAAGGGCGGAATCGTCTCGAGGCTCCAGCGGATCGCGAGGTACGTCGAGCCCCACACGAGGTACACGGTCGCGAGGGCGAGCCAGACGCGCGAGGGGCGGGAGGAGGAGCTGGGCGGCAGCACGGTCGAAGCCTAGACGAGCGGCCTTGCGCCGAATCCGCGCCCCCCAACCAACTCAGGGGGCGACCATCGCCTCCCAGACGGCTCGCGACATCTTTCGGGCGGCGGCGACGACCCGCTCGCGGCCCTCCTCGTTCGCGCCGAAGTCGTTCGCGAGGAGGACGAGGACGTACTCGCGGCCGTCGGGCAGCCGGACGACGGCGGCGTCGTGCTGGGACGTCGACATCGACCCGGTCTTGTGCGCGACGACCGCGCCCGACTGCGGGTGGAGTCCCGCCGGGATCTCCTCGTTGAACGTCTGGCCGGTCAGGATCTCCCATGCTCTCGCTTTCGCGGCGGCGGAGAGCTTCGGCGTCCTCACGACGGCTTCCATCACGGTTCCCATGCCGGCCGCGTCCGTCGTGTTGTTCAGGCCCTTGTCGAACGCCTTGAGGTCCTCGACGCACCGGCGCACCTTCACGGTGGGCGCGCCCAGCTCGTCGGTGAACCTCTGCACGTTCTCGGGGCCGAGGAGGGACAGGAGGATGTCCGTGGCGAGATTGGAGGAGCGGACGATCATCTCCCGCGCGAGGAACCCGATCGAGGCGGACTTCCCGAGGAACGCGGCCGTCGGGCCGTCGTTGTCCTCGAGGCCGATCGAGAACGGCGACCCGTCGACGAGGCTCCTGAAATCGTTCTTCACGGGCAGCTCGTCGGTCAGCTTCAGGGTGCCGGCGTCGACGCGCCGGAGGAGTTCGAGGAGGACGGGCGTCTTCATCGTGGAGGCGGCGTGCATCGAAAGAGAAGAGTTCTGAGAAAGTGAAAGACCGCTGGAGAGGTCCTTGAACCAGATCCCGAACTTCGCGCCGCTGCCGCGGGAAATTTCTTCGAGTGTGACCCGAAGCGCGGCCACCTTCGTCGCGTCGAGGCGCGGCCCGCGTCCCTCTTCACCCTTCGAAGAAGTCTTCTCTTCTTCCTTCCGAAGCCTCCTCGCATATCGAAACAGAGGCTTCAGGAACGGGCTGTCGTACGGCGTGACCTGGACGCCCGGCACGTTGTGCCGCGTCGCCTGCAGGACGGTGCCGTCCCCGATCCACATCGCCTCGTGGTCGATCTTGTCCTCCGTCCCGAAGAAGAGGAGGTCGCCCGGCCGGAGCTTCGCGAACGCGACGGGCACGAGCTGCGGGTCCTGGAACGCCTGTTCGTAGCTGTTGCGCCGGAGGAGAACGCCGTGCTCGGAGAAGACCCGCGCGATCAGACCCGAGCAGTCGAACCCGAGTGGCGTCGTCCCGCCCCACGTGTACGGCGCGCCGAGGAAGCGCTTGCCGAACGCGATCCAGTCGGAAGGGGAGCGAAGAGGAAGAGGAAGATCTTCTTTGAAAGGGAAGAGGGTGACGTCGCGGCTCGCGACGAAGCCGTCCCGGCCATCCGGCAGGCGCACACGGACCCACGAATACGCGTCGCCCGCGCCGGGCGCAGCGCCCTCGCCTTTCTTACCTTCTAAGAAGTCCGAGAAATCCATGGTTGCCCCCACCGGCGCCGTGAGGAGCGGCTTCTGCTGCGTGAAGGACGGCGTCGCGTAGACGTGCGCGAAGTTGGACGTCACGTCGCGCGATCTTCGCCCCCGGCGCCGGCTGCGCCGGCGCCTCGCCGCGGCGCAGGGCCCGCTCGGGAATCCACGCGGCCTCGCCCGCGGCCGTCCGCACCTTCGCGAAGCCCGCGGCGTCCTCGAGGACGGTCACGCGGTCGCCGAGGATCGCCTGGTCGTCCACGCTCGACGTCTCGTCCGGGCGCACGAAGAGGTCCTGGACCGCGGCGACGACGACGGCCGTCTTCGGCGGCTCGGGGGCGGCGGCGGGAGGCGCCGCAAAGAGAAGATTCTCTTTGAAGGTGAAGAGGGCAAGGGCGGCGGCGGCGCACGTGGCGACCTTCGTGGCGCCTCGAGCCGTCCGATTTGAGTCGCGCATCCCCGGATTCCACCATAATCCGGCCATGACAGAGTCCTCTACTCCCTCCCGCCTCCCGCTCTCCCGCCGCGGGCTCCTCCTCTCCTCTGCCGCCGCCGCCGCGTCCGCCGCTCTGCCGCGCGCCGTCACCGCGGACGGGATGCCGAAGCCGTCCGGCCCGGCCGCTTCCACGCTCTCGTACCGTCCCCTCGTCCTGAAGCTCGCGCACACGTGGACGATCGCGCGCGGGTCGGCCGATGAAAAGAAGAACGGCCTCCTGACGTTCGTCTCCGAGGGCGTGACGGGCTATGGCGAGGCGGCCGCGAACAAGCGCTGGAGCCAGAGCTGGGAGACGTCCGAGGCCGCGTACGCGAAGGTCGAGAAGGCCGTGGCGGGCCTCTCGCCGTGGGACCACCTCACGTGCCTCGAGAAGGCGGAGGCCGCCGCCGGGAACGACCACGAGGTCGTCGCGGCGCTCGACATGGCCCTCTGGGACTGGAAGGGTAAGCGGCTCGGCCGGCCGGTCCACGAGCTTCTCGGCGTGCCGGCGCACGGCATGCCCGTCACGACGTTCTCGATCGGGATCGACACGGTCGAGGTCATCAAGCAGAAGGTGAAGGAAGCCGCGGCGTTCCCGAAGCTCAAGGTCAAGCTCGGCCTCGCGAACGACGAGGAGAACGTCGCGGCGATCCGCTCCGTCTCGAGCCAGCCGATCACGGTGGACGCGAACGAGGGCTGGACGACCGTCGAGGAGGCGAAAAAGAAGATCCTCTGGCTGAACGGCGTCCACCCGATCTTCCTCGAGCAGCCGATGCCCGCCGCGATGGACGGCGAGATGACGAAGCTCCGGGGCCTCGCGACGTTCCCGATCCTCGGGGACGAAGGGGTGCTCACGGCCGCGGACGTCGCGAAGAAGCCGGGCCTCTTCGACGGCGTCGTCGTGAAGCTCGCGAAGGCGGGCGGGATCACGCGTTCGTGGGAGCAGATCGTCGTCGCGCGCGCCGTCGGGCTGAAGACGATGTGCGGCTGCATGATCGAGTCCTCGGTCGGGATCGCGGCCGGTCTCGCGCTCGGCCCGCTCTTCGACTGGCTGGACCTCGACGGGTGCCTGCTCCTCGCGAAGGACCCCTTCACCGGCCTGAAGATCGCGAAGGGCGTGTGGTCGATGCCGGAAGGGCCCGGGCTCGGGGTGACGCCGGTCTAGGCTTCCAGGGCAAGGCGGGGCCGCTCACCCGAGCGCGTGCGGCCCCGCGCCTTGAGAAGCATCTGGTCGGCGCGCGCGATCGTACTCTCGAGCACCTCGCCGTCCTCGCGCGCGGCCCAGCCCATCGAGAACGGGACGATGAGCTCGCGGTCCGCGGTCACCTGGAGCCTGCGGGCCGCGAACTCCGTCGAGGCGGCATCCGCCGCGTCGAGGAGCAGCAGGAACTCGTCCGCCCATGCGGACCGCCGCCTCCTCGGCCCGGGTCTGCCGCATGAGGAACCGCGCGACCCGATTCAGGACGGCGTCGCCGGCCTCGTGCCCGAACTCGTCGTTGTACTGCTTGAAGTAGTCGAGGTCGACCATGATGCAGCCCCAGGCGCCCGCGAGGGACGGGTGCTCCCCTTCGGCATGGCGGCGCTCGAACGTGTTCAGGAACCTCCGGTTGAAACAGCCCGTGAGCGGGTCGCGGAGGCTCTGGTCGAGGAGGCGCTGCTCGAGGAGCTTGCGGTCCGTGATGTCGATCAGGATCCCGTGGTAGAAGACCTCTCCCGTCTCGGGGTCCGTCGCGCACGTCGCCGAGTCGATCACGGTGCGGATCTCGCCCCCGGCGCGCCGGATGTCCAGCTCGAAGTCCCGGATCGCGCCCTCGCGGTGGAGGATCTCGAGCTCGGCGTCGCGGCGCGCGACGTCGACGACGAGGTCCGCGACGGTGCGGGCTCTGAGCTGGGCGAGCGACGACACCCCGAACATCGCGAAGAACGCGCGGTTCGCGTCGAGGACGTGACCTTCTCGGTCCGTGACGTAGATCCCCTCGCGGAGATCCCGGACGAGGCCGCGCAACGTCTCGGCGTCGTCGAGACGGGAGAGCCTGCTGAACATGTGAGCCGGCGCATCCTATAAGAGAACGCCCGGGGGAGATCAATCCCCTTTCGCGACGCCCTTTTTCCGCAGAACCTCGGACAATTCCAGCCCCCGCCGGACGACCTCGTTCCAGGGGAACAGGACGTCCCGGGATCGTCCTTCCGGTCCGGGGCGACGTGCTCGTGGCCCGACGATCCACGGCGCCTCGAGGTCGAACATGCGCCGTCAGGACCCCGACGAGCCTCACGACCGTCTCGATCTGCGCGCGCGTGAACGGGACCCTGTTCCCGTCGCCGGTGATCTCGACGCCGACCGAAGTCCTGTTCAGGGCGAGCCGGCCGTGGAGAAGCGACGGCCCGGCGTGCCAGGCCCGGTGCTCGAGCGAGACGAACTGGTAGAGGCGCCCGTCCTTCCCGACGAGGAAGTGCGACGAGACGCGGCTCGTCGGGCTTCGGGAAGAGGGCGATGCACTCCTCGTCCGTGGCCTGCGCCGTGTGGTGGAGGATGAGCGCCGAGATCGGCTCGATCTTCCACGGCCGGAAGCCCTCCCACCACGAGTTCGGCATCGGGATCAGGCAGGCGTCGCGCGTGTCGCCGCCCGCGATCGCCCAGGCGTCCCAGAAGCGCCGGTCCGCGTCGCGGTAGACACGGGAGAGATTCGGCTCGTCGGGATTGGCTCGCGCCTCGGCGAGCGTCGTCTCCATGCGCGGGACCGCGGGCCGCAGCGTCGAGAGGGGCGCGGGCTCCGGCGGGAGGGTGACGTCCGGGAGCGACGCCGACCAGGCGTTCACGATCGCCGCGGCGATCTCGCCCATCGCGCGCGTGGCCCGGGGGCCCGCGCCCTTGCGGTCGGGGATGCGGTCCGCGAGCGCGACGAGGACGAACCGGCCCTTCTTCGTCGTGAGGATCCCCGAGTCGTTCCTCACGCCGCCGTAACTGCCCGTCTTGCCCGCCCAGGACGCGCCGTCGTCGAGGAGGAGGCGCGGCAGGCGGTCGCGCGTGTGCTGGACGGCGAGGAGCTTCGCGACGACGCGGTCGGAAGCCGGGTCGATCAGCGTGCGTGTCGCGACGCGGCGGTAGTACTCGGCGGCGTCGCGCGGCGTCAGGACCCCGAGCGGCTCCCACTTCGCGGGCTCTTTCCCGCGGTCCGGGATGCGGCCCACGAGCCGGATGCCCGGGAGGCCCAGCTTCGCCATGCGGGCGTTCACGGCGTCCTTACCGAAAAGGTCGATGAAGCGGTTCGCCGCCGTGTTGTCGGAGATCGCGACCATGAGCGACAGGAGGTCGCGGTTCGTGGGCGTCAGGCCCGGGTCGAATTCATCGAGCATCCCCGAGCCCGCCGCGACGTTCTGCGCCGTGAGCTTCCAGCGGTCCGTCAGGTCGAGCGTCCCCTCGGCGTCGCGCGCGGCGGCCTCGGCGAGGAGAGCGATCTTGATGACGCTCGCGGCCTCGAAGCTCTCGTCCGCGTTCAGCTCGAGGCGCCGGCCGCTTTCCACGTGGAGCGCGACGAACCCCATGTGCGCCCCGCTCGCCGCCGCGAGCCTCGCGACGCGGCGGGCGAGGGGCGCGTCCCGAGGCGTCACGTGCAGCGACGCGGGGATCGTCGTGCAGGAGGAAAGGGAAAAGAGGAAAGAGAGAAAGACAATGTTGCTGAAGAAAGAGAGAAGAGGAAGAGAAGAAGAAGATTTTCTTAGAAGGGGAAGAGGGGAGGGGACCGCCGATCGCATCCGGCCGGGGCCGCGCGGCTGCATCGGCGGCGCACATTCACCTTCAAAGAAAAACATCCTTTAGGCCTGCTCCCCAGTCCGCCCGTTCTAACATGACCCATCACGAGCCAGCAGAAATCTCCTCTTCTTCCTCCTTCTCTCCCGGGCGGCGAGGCGCGCGCGTCCGGCGCGCGCCTCGCCGCCCTCGACATGTTCCGCGGCCTGACGGTCGTCGGGATGGTCTTCGTGAACAACCCGGGGGACTGGGGGCACCTCTACTGGCCGTTCGACCACGCGGAGTGGCACGGCTGGACGCCGACGGACCTCATCTTCCCGTGGTTCCTCTTCATCGTCGGCGTCGCGGGCGTCTTCTCGCTCGAGAAGCGCATGGCGCAGGGCGCGGATCGCCGCGATCTCGCGCGGCACGCGTTCCGGCGAGGGATGACGATCGTCCTCGTCGGCTGGCTCATGGCGTTCTACCCCTTCATGCCGTTTCTCGAGCGCCTGTCGCACCTGCGCATCCCGGGCGTCCTCGCGCGCATTGGCCTCACCTACGTCCTCGGCACGTGGATCCTGCTCGCGGTGTGGAGGCGCCGGGGAGTCGGAGTGGCCGTCGCCGTCGGCGTCCTCCTCGCGCTCCACACGTGGATCCTCCTCGGCACGGGTTACGACCTGACGCCCGCGGGCAACGTCCAGCGAGCCGTGGACCTCGCGGTCCTCAAGGGGCATCTCTGGAAGAACGCGCAGGGGTGGGACCCCGAGGGGCTCGTCTCGACGCTGACGGCCATCGCGACGATGCTGACCGGAACGCTCACGGGATTCCTCCTGAAGGGCGGCGCCACCGTGCGCCGGAAGGTCGTGCTCCTTCTCTCGTGGGGCGCGCTCGCGGCGGCGGCAGGCCTTCTCTGGGGGCGGTTTCTGCCCATCAACAAGAACCTGTGGACAGCGTCGTACGTGGTGTTCACGTCGGGCGCAGCGCTCGTCACGCTCGGCCTCTGTCTCTACGTCGTCGACGTCCTCGGGTGGAAACGGCCCTTCGCGCCCTTTTTCACGTTCGGCACGAACCCCCTCCTCGTCTTCGTCCTCTCCGGCCTCCTCGCCAAGACGATGGGGCTGGTCAAGTGGACGGACGCAGCCGGGAAGGCGATCACCCTCCACACGTGGGTCTATCGCGCGGGCTTCTCGTGGATCGCGGATCCGAACCTCCGCTCGCACGCGTTCGCGCTCGTCACGATCGTCTTCTGGTGGGCGGTCCTGCGCGCGTTCGAGAGGAAGGGCTGGTTCTGGAAAATCTGAGCGGGGCTCAATCCCGCAGGATCCGGCGCGGCACGTCCGACGCCGCCCGGACGGCCACCTCCTCCGGAAGACCCGTCGCCGCGGCGTGCGCGACGCAGGCGTCGAGGAGCGCCGTCGAGCCCGCGAGGGCGCCCGAAGCGTTCCGTGCGGCCCCGCCTTTGACCGTGAGCGTCTCGCCCCAGACCGCGTAGTCGCCGTCGGCGAGCCCGGCCGCGGGCATCGCGTCGCTCACGAGCGCGACGCGCCCGTCGCCCTTCGCGCGCCAGACGAGCCGGAGCATCTCCTTCGAGAGGTGGTGGCCGTCGGCGATGACGTCCACCGTCACGCCGCCCGTGATCAGCCCCCAGCCGACGGGGCCCGCCGCGCGGTGGTGAAGCGGCTTCATCGCGTTGCCGAAGTGCGTCATGTGCCGCGCGCCGGCCGCGAAAGCCGCGTCGAGGGCCGGGACGTCGGCGTCGGTGTGTCCGAGCGAGACGACGAAGCCGCGCTTCACGAACTCCCTCACGACCGCGATGCCGCCGGGAATCTCCGGCGCGAGAGTCGTCATCCCGCGCCCCGGCGCGGAAGACGCGATCTCGAAGAACGCGCCGAGCGCGTGCGTGTCGGTGCCGTCGAGGAAGTCCGCGCGGTGGAGGGCGCCGCAACGCGCGGGCGAGACGAACGGCCCCTCGAAGTGCAGGCCGAGCGGCAGCGCGCCCTTGCCGTCGCCCTCGGCACGCGTCTTCATCCAGGCCGAAAGGCGGGCAACCGCCGCGGCCATCGCGGGCAGCGGCAGCGGAACGAGAGTGGGCAGGAAGCCCGCGACGCCGCGGGAAAAGAGCCCGAGCGCGAGGCGGTCCAGGTCGGCGTCCGACGCCGTGACGACGTCGACGCCGAACGCGCCGTGGATGTGGAGGTCGACGAAAGAAGGAGTCGAAGAGGAATTTCTTGCTCCCTCGCTCACGATTCGCCTCGGTCAGGTGGCGAGGTCAGGGCCGCCGCGACGTTGTATTTCTTCTTAGAAAGGTAATCAGACGCCGCCTCGGCGTCGAGTCCCCATTTCGCCGAGACGAGTGCGGTAGGCAAATGCCAATTAGACCTTCTAAGAAATCCCTCGGCGTTCTCTTCGGACGTCCCGGCCAGCCGCGCCACGATCCGCTTCGCTCTCTTCCTCAATTTCTCGTTCGTCGGCCGCATCGCGACCATCTCGCCCTCGTAGACGAGGCCGCGCCGGGCCATGACGGCCGTCGAGAGCATGTTGAGGGCGATCTTCTGCGCCGTGCCGGCCTTCAGGCGGCTGGAGTCGGCGAGGACCTCGGGGCCCGTGTCGAGGAGGATGCCGATCTCGGCCTCGTCCAGGAGAGGCGCTCCGGGCCGGCACACGACGGAGACGGTCAGGGCGCCGCGCGCCTTCGCCTCCTTCAGCGCGCCGCGTACGTAGGGCGTCCCGCCGCTCGCGGCGATCCCGACGACGGCGTCCTTCGCCGTGAGGCCGGCCGCGACGAGGTCCCGCGCGCCGGACCCGGCGTCGTCCTCGGCGCCCTCGGCCGCCT
>CAVZPE010000023.1:0-51566 GCA_963776915.1 uncultured Acidobacteriota bacterium
CTCTTATTATTAGTGTCTACTTATGGACGTGACCGCCCTGCGGGTTTTCCTGACGGTCGCCGAGGAGAGGGGCTTCTCGAAGGCGGCGGTCCGCCTCTTCCGGACGCAGTCGGCCGTCAGCCAGGCCGTGCGGCGGCTCGAGGACGAGCTGAAGGCCGACCTCTTCGACCGGACGACCCACGAAGTGCGTCTCACCGAGGCCGGGAAGACCCTCCTCGGCTACGCGGAGCGTGTCCTCGCCGTGACCGAGGAAGCCGAGCGGGCCGTGCGCGACCTCAAGGACGTCAAGCGAGGCCGCGTCGTGATCGGCGCGAACGAGGCCGGCCTCGAGGTCGTGATCCCGCTCATCGGCCGCTTCCGCGAGACGCACCCCGGCGTGGAGTTCGAGGTCAAGCGCTCGCCGTCGCGCCTTCTCGGCGCCGAGGTCGTCGCGGTCGCGCTCGACTTCGGCGTCGTCGCGTTCGTGCCGCAGGAGGAGGGGCTGAGGACGGTCGTCCTCGCGTCCGACGAGCTCGTCGTCCTGTCGCTACCCCGCCCACCCCTTCGCGCGGAAGGAGCGTGTCACGCTCGAGGAGTTCGGCCGCGAGACGGTCATCGCGCACAGCGACCCCTCGCCGGCGCGCGAGCGCGTGCTCCGGACGTACGCCGAACGCGGGGTCGCGCTGAACATCAAGGTCTCCCTCCCGAGCCTCGACGGCGTCAAGCGGGCGGTCGAGCGCGGGATGGGCGTCGCGCTCCTGCCCCGCCGGACGGCGCTCTCCGAGATCGAGGCCGGCCGCCTCGCCGCGTCGACGCTGCCCGAGCTCCGCCGGCCGCGCGACCTGCGCCTCGTCTACCGCGCCGCGGGCAACTTCGGGCCCGCCGCCCACGCGTTCCTGGACATGGTGCGCGAGAGCCGCGCCGCCGAACGCTGAGGCGAACCCGTGTGCGGCCTCCCGATTCGCGTCACGGCTGGGTGACCGCCACGATTCGAATCCAGTCCGGCTCGGCCGCCGTCGCGGTGAACTGTCCCGGCGAGGGCTCGCGGATCACGATCGTCGTGTCCTTGACGTCGCCCTTCTTCTCCGGATAGCGCAGCGGCTGGAACGAGACGCGCGCGAGCGTCACGGACTCACGCTGGATCAGGAACGAATCCGAGGCCGGGAGCGGGCTGAGGGAACTGTAAGGAGTGAGGTAGACGCGCTGCCCCGCGGAGGCTGACAACGGCGTTCCTTCGCGGTACGAGACGAGGAGGTCCGACGGACCGGAGTTCTGAACGTACACGCGGAGCATCGTCCACTGGACGTCGAAGGGACCGGAGAAGTCGATTGTTCCGAGGCTCTTGTCGCACGCCGCGATCGGCAAGGCGAGCAGGGCCGCGAGGGCGATGCGCGTGAGGATGCGGGCTGGCGTCATGTTTTTCGCTCCTCTCGAGGAGGAACATGGGCGTTCCGCCGGGAGCGGTCTCAGGGGAATTCCAGGGTCTTTCTGGTTCCCGGGCCGTTTCGGTTTCGACCGCAAGATCCGGGTAGCGGGGCCGCCCCCGGAGCCGATCTTTCGCCCCGGGAGGATCGACCCATGGGTTTCCGGATCGAGGGGCTCCGGCCCGACGCGTTCCAGCCGCTCTTCGCCCTCGACGACGACGCCCTTGCGGCCCGGGGCGCCCGGCGGCAGGTCGTGGATCACAAGCCGGGGTTTCCGTGCCGCGTCAGTCTCGAGGACGCGGAGCCCGGCGAAGAGGTGCTCCTCCTCAACTTCGAGCACCAGCCCTCCGACTCGCCGTACCGCGCCGCCGGTCCGATCTACGTCCGGCGCGCGGCCACGCGCTTCTCGGCCGTGAACGCCGTCCCGGGGATGCTGCGAAGCCGGCTCCTCTCGCTGAGGGCCTACGACGCCCAGGGGATGATGGTCGCGGCGGACGTCTGCGAAGGTGCCGCCCTCGAGCCGGCTCTGGAGGCCCTCTTCGCCGATCCCACCGCCGCCTACATCCACATCCACAACGCGAAGCCGGGCTGCTTCAACTGCCGGGTGGACCGCGCGTGACGCCAAACCGCCCCGCCTGATTCAGCTGCATCAGGGCCGGCCCGCGGCACCGCACCCATGTGTTGAGCACTGACCCGAGGTTGGTTCCGGTGTGTTCTGTTCTGCGGGCACACGCGGCTGACCTCCGGAGCGCCCCGAGCCAGCAAGGAGGAACCATGCTGCGAAAGCTCGCGGCCCTTGCCATCTGCGGCCTGGCGCTCGTCGCCGTTTCGGCGAACGCGGCCAAGCCCGATGCGAACGTGCCCGTCACGATCATGACCCAGAACATGGACGACGGGACGGACCAGACGTACATCATCGCGGCGCTCCTGGAGCTCGCCCCCATCACCGTGGCCGACGCGGTGGATCTCACCTACATCGAGCTCCAGTACTCGGCCTTCGAGCTGCGCGCCACGGCCATGGCGGCGGAGATCGCCCTGAAGAACCCCGAAATCGTCGCTCTCCAGGAAGCGGCCCTCTGGCGGGTCGGTCCCACTCCGGACACCGCGACGACCGTTCTCTTCGACCAGCTCGACCTGCTCGTCTCGGCGCTCCGGTCCGCGGGCGCCCCGTACGACGTCGTCGCCGTGAACCGCCTGAGCGACCTCGCGCTTCAGGGCAACCAGATCGGCGGTGCGCTCCGCTTCACCGACCGGAACGCCATGCTCGTCCGATCGGACCTGCGCCCGCCGCAGTTTCACCTCTCCAACGTTCACGCGCGCACGTTCGACGCGGCGTTCACCTTCTTCCCCGGGCTGACGGTGCCGGCCGGCTGGATCTCGGCCGACGTCCACGTGGGAAACAGGCAGTTCCGCTTCGTCACGACACACCTCGAGACGCCCATCGCCGGAATTCCGGAAGCGACGGACGTGCAGATGGCGCAGGCGGCGGAGCTGACTCGTTCCCTCCGCAACCTCACGATCCCCGTCGTGATCTGCGGTGACTTCAACTCCGACGCGAGCGACGTCGGCCCCTCCGTGGACGACACGCCGACGGTCGGTCTCATCGAGGCGGCCGGCTACGCGGAGGTCTGGCCGGCGACCCACGGCGCCGCCGACAAGGGGCTCACCTGGCCGTATTACCTCGAGGACCAGTTCCCCGGCGGCGGTCCGCCGCCCCCGTTCTTCGCGCCATCGGAACCCTTCGAGCGCATCGACCTCTTCTTCTCGAAGGGCATGGAGATCGTCGGCTCGGAGCTCGTCTTCGCCCCCATGCCGAACATCCCGGACATCCCCACGTTCGCGTCCGACCATTCGGGCGTGGTCGCGGTCTTCCGTTTTCGGTGAGCTCCTGAACTAGAACCCGTTGACGTACGGCAGGCGCCTCGCGAGCTCCTCGACCTCGTCGAAGCGGTCGAGGAGCATGGAGGTGCCGTCCCAGTGCCCGGAGAGGAACGCCTGGCGCGCGTTCTCCGGCATCGACACCGGGAAGATCGCCCCTCCGGCGGCGAGCGTCATCGTCTCGAGGTCGAGCGCGAAGGGAGTCGCGGTGTCCGTGGCGACGAGCGCCTGAAGCATCGCGACCGCCTCGTGCGCGAGCGTGACGCACGGGAGGCCGATCGCGACGGCGTTCCCGAAGAAGATCTCCGAGAACGACTCGCCGACGACCGCGTGGAAGCCGCCGCGGGCGAGCGCCTGCGGCGCGTGCTCGCGCGAGGACCCGCAGCCGAAGTTGCGGTTCACGACGAGGAGGCTCGCGCCGGCGAAGCGCGGATCGTCGAACGGGTGCGTCCCGCCGCGCGCCCTCGCGGCCGCGCGGTCGTCCTCGAAGGCGTGGGCGCCGAGCCCGTCGAACGTGACGGACACGAGGAACCGCGCCGGGATGATCCGGTCGGTGTCGACGTCGTCGCCGACGAGCGGGCGCGCCGTGCCCGAGACGCGGCGGATCGCGGGAAGGCTCACCGCGTCCCCCCGAGGAAGTCGCGCACGTCCGCGACCTCACCCGCCACGGCGGCGGCCGCGACCATCGCCGGGCTCATGAGGAGCGTGCGGCCCGTCGGGCTGCCCTGCCGGCCCTTGAAGTTGCGGTTCGACGACGAGGCGCAGACCTGCCGCCCGACGAGCCGGTCGGGGTTCATCGCGAGGCACATCGAGCAGCCCGCGCCGCGCCACTCGAATCCGGCGTCGCGAAAGACGGCGTCGAGGCCCTCCTTCTCGGCGGCCGCGCGCACCGCGTTCGAGCCCGGGACGGCGAGCGCCCGGACGCCCTTCGCGACCCGGCGCCCCCTCACGACGCGCGCGGCCTCGCGCAGGTCCGAGAGGCGCCCGTTCGTGCACGAGCCGACGAACGCGACGTCGATCTTCGTCCCGGCGATCGCCTCGCCGCCCGAGAAGCCCATGTAGTCGAGCGCCTCGGCGACCTGTGCACGCGCCTCGGGCGGTGCGTCGTCCGTCCTCGGGACGCGCCCGGAGACGCCCGCGCTCTGGCCGGGGTTGATCCCCCACGTCACGTGCGGCTCGAGGGCGGACCCGTCCAGCGTCACGCGGTCGTCGTACGCCGCGTCCGCGTCCGACGCCATCGAGCGCCACCAGCGGACGGCGCGTTCCCACGCGTCGCCTCCGGGCGCGGCGGGGCGGCCCTGCAGGTACGCGAACGTCGTGTCGTCGGGGTTCACGTAGCCCGCGCGCGCGCCGCCCTCGATCGACATGTTGCAGAGCGTCATCCGCTCGTCCATCGACATCGTCGCCACGGCCTCGCCGCCGTACTCGTACGCGAAGCCGACGCCGCCCTTGACGCCGAGCGTCCGGATGATCGCGAGGATGACGTCCTTCGCGTAGACACCGGGCGCGAGGCGGCCCGTCACGTCGACGCGCCGGAGCCTCATCGGGTCCATCGCGAGGCACTGCGAGGCCAGCACGTCGCGCACCTGCGACGTCCCGATCCCGAACGCGAGGGCGCCGAAGGCGCCGTGCGTCGAGGTGTGGCTGTCGCCGCAGGCGATCGTCATCCCGGGCTGCGTGAGGCCCAGCTCGGGCCCGATGACGTGGACGATCCCCTGCTCGGGCGCGCCCAGGTCGTGCAGCGGGACGCCGTACTCCCGGGCGTTTCGCTGAAGGGAGACGAGCATCTCCTCGGCGCGGGGATCCGCGAACGGCCGCGCGACGCTCGCCGTCGGGACGATGTGGTCGACCGTCGCGACCGTGCGGGACGGGAACGCCACCCTCCAGCCCTTCTCCGCAGCATCGCGAACGCCTGCGGGCTCGTGACCTCGTGGACGAGGTGCAGGCCCACGAAGAGCTGCGTCTGCCCCGTCGGGAGCTTGCGGACCGCGTGGAGGTCCCAGACCTTGGAGAGGAGCGAGCGGCCCATGGCGGTCGAGCGTAGCAAAGCGCGGGAGCGATAATCCGCCCGATGCGCGTCGCCCTCCTGCAGATGGACCTCGCGTGGGAGGACTGGAAGGCGAACCACGCCGGCGCGGCGAGGCTCCTGAAGCGCGCGGCAGACGAGGGCGCGTCGCTCGCGCTCCTGCCGGAGATGTTCGCGACGGGCTTCTCGATGGACGGGGCGAAGATCGCCCAGCCCCCGGGCGGCCCGAGCGAGCAGTGGCTGCGCGGGATGGCTCGCGGCCTCGGGCTGCATCTGATCGCGGGCCTCGCCGAGACGTGCGACGCCTCCGGCGCGCCGTCGCCGCTCCCGTGCAACAACGCGCTCTGGGTGACGCCCGAGGGAGAGGTCTCGCGCTTCACGAAGCTCCACCCGTTCTCGTTCGCGGGCGAGGACGCGGTCTACACGAAGGGCGGGAAGGTCGTCACGTGGACGATCGAGGGGCTCCGCGTGACGCCGCTCGTCTGCTACGACCTGCGCTTCCCCGAGCCCTTCAGGCTCGCCGCCGACGGGACCGACCTCTTCGCGGTCGTCGCGAACTGGCCCGAGAGGCGGCGGGCGCACTGGCAGCTCCTCCTCAAGGCGCGGGCCGTCGAGAACCTCTGCTACGTGGCGGGCGTCAACCGCGTCGGGGTGGACGGCACGGGCAACCGGCACATGGGCGACTCGTCCGTCACCTCGCCGTGGGGCGAGACGCTCGTGAGCGCCGCCGAGACCGAGACCCTTCTCGTCGCCGACGTCGACGCCGTGCAGGTGGCCGAGGCGCGCGCGAAGTTCCCGGCGCTGAAGGACCGGCGCGCGGACTACGGGCGCTGACCCGCCTCCCTGAGCCGCCTGCATCATGGAGGCCCCCGGCGCGGGCTCCCATGTTCCTCTCAGGCGCGAGCCTGCGAGAGGAGTCCGTCATGGCGAAGCTGCTCCGGAACTCGTCCCGTCCTCCCGTCAGCGTCCAGGAGACCTCGACCGTCCTGGAAGCCGTCAAGACCATGGTGAGGGAACGCATCGGCGCCGTCGTCGTGATGAAGGGCAAGCGGATGACCGGCATCTTTTCCGAGCGCGACGTCCTCGACAAGATCGTCCTCGCCCGGCGGGATGCCGCGAAGACGCCCGTGGCGTCGGTCATGACCGCGGACGTCCTCTCGATCTCCGCGCCCGGCGACGAGGCGGCCGCCGCCACGACGATGGCCGAGCACCACATCCGCCACCTGCCGATCGTCGACGGGAAGAAGAAGCTCGTCGGGATGGTGTCTCTCCGCCACGTCATGGAGGAGCGGATCGCGGACCTCGAGCACGAGGTGAACGTCCTCGAGGCCTACCTCGGATACGACGGCGTCTCGGGCTGACGCGGGATCCGGTCCTTCACGCGGGCGCTCCCGGGTCGTTCCGGGGAGAATGAGGCATGACTCGAAACGACGCCGCCCTCCGCGAACATCTCTCCCGGGCGCTCTCGTGGGACAGCGCGCACCTGACGCTCGAGGCCGCCGTGAAGGGGTTGCCCGCGAGCCTGCGCGGGAAGAGGCCGCGGGGCTTCACGCACTCGCCGTGGGAGCTCCTCGAGCACATCCGGCTCGCGCAGCGCGACCTCCTCGATTTCTGCCGCGACCCGGATTACCAGGAGGGCGCCTGGCCGGACGCCTACTGGCCGGCTTCCCCCGCCCCGCCGTCGCCGCGCGCCTGGAAGGCGAGCCTCGAGGCGGTCGCCGCCGACCGCAGGGCGTTCCAGGAGTTCGTGGAGACGACGCCGGACCTCCTCGCGGAGATCCCGAAGTACGCCGGCAAGACGATGCTGCGTTCGGTGCTCCTCGCGATCGACCACACGGCCTACCACGTGGGCCAGCTCCTGATGGCGCGGAAGCTTCTCGGGGCGTGACCGCCGTGGACTTTCTCATCGATTCGCACGGCCGTCGCCCGGAGCTTGTGAATTTCGGCACAAGCTATTTCGCCTCCTAGCGCATCCTCATCATTTCCGGCCGCTTGAGAGGTCCCCATCCTCTGGATGCCCGGCGCCCTGAAGGGGCTCCCAGAGGAGGATTCTCGATGGCGACGACGTTGTCCGCGCCCGATACGAAGGCGCAGGAAGGCTCCGCGAAGATGCGCGATTCCCTGTCGATCACCGACAACAGGACCGGTAAGTCGTACGACGTTCCGATCAAGGACGGGACGATCCGCGCGATCGACCTGCGTCAGATCAAGGAGCAGCCGACCGACTTCGGCCTCATGACCTACGACCCCGCGTTCATGAACACGGCTTCGTGCAAGAGCAAGATCACGTTCATCGACGGGGACAAGGGCATCCTGAACTACCGCGGCTATCCGATCGCCGAGCTCGCGGAGAAGACGACGTACCTCGAGACCGCCTATCTCGTCGTGCACGGCGAGCTCCCGACGAAGACCGAGTACACCGCGTGGGAGAACGACATCCGCTTCCACACGATGGTCCACGAGAACATCAAGGACCTCATGAAGGGCTTCCGCTACGACGCGCACCCGATGGGGATGCTGGCGTCCACGGTCGCGGCCCTCTCGACGTTCTACCCCGAGGCCAAGGAGGTCCGCGAGCCGGCGACGCGCCGCCAGCAGATCATCCGCCTCATCGCGAAGATGCCGACGCTCGCGGCGTTCGCCTACCGGCACTCGATCGGCTGGCCGTTCTCGTACCCCGACAACGAGCTCTCGTACACGGCGAACTTCCTCCAGATGATGTACCGCGCGGTCGAGCCGAAGTACGTGGCGAACCCGGTGCTGGTGAAGGCGCTCGAGATCCTCTTCATCCTCCACGCGGACCACGAGCAGAACTGCTCGACGAACGCCATGCGCGCGATCGCCTCCTCCGAGGCCGATCCGTACGTCTCGGCGGCCGGCGCGATCGGCGCGCTCTACGGCCCGCTCCACGGCGGCGCGAACGAGGCCGTCCTGAGGATGCTGTTCGAGATCGGCTCGAAGGCGAACATCCCGGCGTTCATCAAGTCGGTCAAGGAGTCCGGCGGCGAGACGCGCCTCATGGGCTTCGGCCACCGCGTCTACAAGAACTACGACCCGCGCGCCAAGGTCATCAAGGCGATGGCCGAGCAGGTCTTCGAGGTCACGGGCCGCAACCCGCTCCTCGACATCGCGCTCGAGCTCGAGCGGATCGCCCTCGAGGACGAGTACTTCGTCAAGCGGAAGCTCTACCCGAACGTCGACTTCTACTCGGGCCTCATCTACCAGGCCATGAAGTTCCCCGTCGACATGTTCCCGGTCCTCTTCGCGATCCCGCGCATGTCGGGCTGGCTCGCGCAGTGGGACGAGATGATCGCCGACAACGACCAGAAGATCGCCCGCCCGCGCCAGATCTACCTCGGCTCCGGCGAGCGCCACTTCACGCCCTTCGAGAAGCGCTAGACACCCCGGTCGTCCCCGGATCCCGATTCGACGCCGCCGTGGCCGCGAGGCCCCGGCGGCGTTTCCGTCCCGGGGCACGGGTTACGATCCGGCCCGAGGTATCGATGTCCCTCCCGCTCAAGGCCCGTCTGAAGGCCGGCGAGGCCGTCCACGGCCTGCTCTCCCCGAACGTCGAGGCGACGACCCTCGAGACGCTCGGGCTCGTCGGCTTCTCCCTCTACATCCTCGACACCGAGCACGGCCCCGCCGGGCCGCGCGAGGCCGAGGACGCGGCGCGCGCGTGCGAGATCGCGGGGATGTCGCTCCTCGTGAGGCCGCGCAGCCTCGACCCGAAGCTCATCCTCCAGTACCTCGACGCGGGAGCGATCGGCATCATGCTGCCCGGCCTGCGCGAGACGGACGAGGCCCGGCGGCTCGTCGAGGCCGTCAAGTACCCGCCGAAGGGCCTTCGGGGCATCGCGGCCGTCCGCGCGAACCGCTGGACGCTCGGCCGGGAGAAGATCGAGGACTACGTCGAGCGCGTCAACGACGAGACGCTCGTCCTCCCGCAGATCGAGACGCTCGAGGCCGTCGCGAAGCTCGACGAGCTCGTCCGCGTGCCCGGCGTGGACGGCTTCATCATCGGGCCGCGCGACCTCGCGATGGCGATGGGATACCCCGGCGGCCCCGCGCGGCGCGAGGTCGAAGAGGCGATCGACCACATCACGAAGACCGTCCTCGACGCCGGGCTCCTCATCGGGACCGTCGCGCCGACCGGACAACGGGCGAAAGAGCTGATCGCGAAGGGCCACCGGATCCTGCTGCACTCCGTGACGGCGCTCCTGAAGAACGGCGCCGCCGCGTACTTCGCGGCCGCCGGCTGACGTTCAGACGATCTCGACCGGGACGGACAGCGACAGCGTCGCGTCCGGACGGCATGTCCCTTCGCCGCAGGCGCGGTACGTGACGCGCAGCGTCACGTCCGTCTTTCCTTTCTTCGCCTTTCGGGAGACGGAGAAAGAAAGATTTGCTTCGAAGATTCCCGCCCAGCCCGTCTCGCCCCCGCGCGTCGAGTCGGGCAGGCGCGAGGGCGGGGGAAGAGAAGATTCTTCGAAGGTGAATTCGGATTCGGACCCTCGCGCCCCCTCCGCCTCCAGGCGCAACCCGTCAGGCCCCTGCAGGTGCCAGCCGGGAGCGACCGAGATGCGCAGGCGCAGCGCGCCCTTCTCCCCCCGAACGACCTTCGGCTCGACCGCCACCCCCTCGACGCGCACGGGCCCCTCACTCGCCGAGGCGCCGTCTCCTCTTCCCACTCGAAGAAATCTCTCTCTTCTCTTCTCCGAATCTGTCCTCGAACTCGAGCAGCAGCTCCAGCGCGAAGAACCACGACTCCATGCCGTGCGGCGAGCGGGTCATGAGCCACGAGACCTCGTCCACGGCGTCCCTGGCCTCGCGCGCGAGGGCCCGGTCGCCCGTCACGAGCGCGAGGCGCGCGAGCGCGCGCGTGGCGGCGCCGGAGGCCGACGGGACGGCCTTGTCGAAGAGGTCGCGCCCGTTCGAGAGCAGGGCCTCGTGCCCCGTGCCCGAGAACGTGAACCCCGGACCGTCGCGGCGCCGGAAGCGCGCGCGCATCGACTCCACGGCGGCGTCCGCCTCCCCGT
This sequence comes from uncultured Acidobacteriota bacterium, assembly GCA_963776915.1. GTDB lineage: Bacteria > Acidobacteriota > Thermoanaerobaculia > UBA5066 > UBA5066 > Fen-183. The sequence goes on from CAVZPE010000023.1 coordinate 10,347, forward strand.
GCCAGACCCCGCCCGCGCCCGGGCCCTCGGCGTCCGCGAGGTCGAGGAGGGCGAGCGCGAGGAACGCCTCGTCCTCGAGGAAGGCGGGGATCTTCGCCTCCCCGTCCTTCCACGTCCTCGCGAGGACACCGTCCCCGAGCCGCGCGACGTTCAGCAGGAAGCGCGCCCCGACGCGCGCGGCCTCGAGGTAGCGCGGCTCGCCGAGCGCGCCCGCCGCGACGGCGAAGCCGGACACGGCGAGCGCGTTCCAGCCCGAGACGCGCTTGTCGTCGAGGGAGGGAGGGATTCTCTTGCCGCGCGCATCGAGGAGTTTGTGCCTGAGCGGCGCGAGCCGAGCCTCCGCACCCGGTGAAGAGGAGATTCTCTTGGAAAGGTGAAGAACGCTGAGGCCCGTGGGGCGCCCCGTCGATTCCTCGAGGAAATTGCCTCCCTCTTTGACCGAATACCATTCTAAGAAGTATTCAGCGTCGTCTCCCTGGCCGAGGGCCTGGCGGATCTGGCTCGGGTCCCAGCAGAAATATTTTCCCTCTTCCCCCTCCGAGTCCGCGTCCGTCGACGCGTAGAAGCCGCCCTCGGTCCCCCGCATCTCGCGCAGGAGGTAGTCGCCCGTCTCGCGCGCGACCTGCGCGTAGAGGGGGTCCTCCGTGACGGCGAACGCGATCGCGTAAACGCCGAGGAGCTGCGCGTTGTCCGTGAGCATCTTCTCGAAGTGCGGGAGGAGCCACGCGGCGTCCGTCGAATAGCGGTGGAAGCCGCCGCCCAGGTGGTCGCGGATGCCGCCGAGCGCCATGCCGTCCAGCGTGCCGATCGCGTGCGCGAGCGCGGTCGAGTCCCCCTCCGCCGCGCGGGCGAGGAGCCACTCGAGCGCGAGATGCGGCGGGAACTTCGGCGCGTCGCCGAACCCGCCGTGCCGCGGGTCGAACGCCCGCGCGAGCGCCGCGCCGGGGAGGAGGAGCGCGTCGCGCGAGAGCGCCTCCGGGGCCTGGCGTCCCGCGGGATCGGCCGCGCGCGCGACCTCCTCCGCGATCTGCCGCGCGGAGTCCTCGAGCGCCTCCCGCTCGTTTCCCCAGGCCTGCGCGATCCTCAGGAGGAGCGTCCGGAACCCGGCCCGGCCGTGCCGGTCCTCGGGCGGGAAGTACGTCCCGGCGAAGAACGGCCTGCCGTCGGGCAGGAGGAACGCCGAGAGAGGCCAGCCGCCGCGCCCGGTCGTGAGCTGGACGGCCGTCATGTAGACGTCGTCCACGTCGGGGCGCTCCTCGCGGTCCACCTTGATCGAGACGAAGTGCTCGTTCAGGAGGTCCGCGACGGCGACGTTCTCGAACGACTCCTTCTCCATCACGTGGCACCAGTGGCAGGAGGAGTAGCCGATCGAGAGGAAGACCGGTTTCGTTTCCCGGCGGGCCTTCGCGAACGCCTCGTCGCCCCACGGATGCCAGTCCACGGGGTTGTGGGCGTGCTGGAGAAGGTAGGGCGACGTCTCGCCCGCGAGCCGGTTCGACATGGTCAGGATCCCGCTCCCGCCGTCTCGCACGCGCGCCGGCGCGACTGGGCTTCCTCGAGCAGCGGCTTCTCGATGCCCGGCAGCCGCGCCTCGGCCTGGAGCGCCCCCAGGGTCTCGGCGCTCCGCCGGAAGTACGAGCAGGCGCGCTCCGCCGCGCCGGCCTCCCGGCGCGCGCCGCGGCCGCCACCCGCTGCCCAGCCCCTGCCGGTCGCGAGGTAGACGCGCCCGAGCTGCGTCCGGGCCCAGGCGTTCATCGGATCGCCGGCGATCATCGCCTCGAAGATCGTCGCGGCCGCGCCCAGCTGGCCGAGGGCCTCCGTCGCGCGCCCGTCCAGCGATGAGCGTCTCGCCGAGGAGGAGCCGCGTCATCCCGAGGGCGGACTTCGCCTGTGCGTTGCGCGCGTCCTCGGCCGCGAGCTCCTCGGCGAGGGGCAGGGACCGTTCCAGCGCCGCGAACGCCCGCGGGATCTCCCCGAGCATCCGGTGGCTGAAGCTGATGTCGCCGAGAGTGAAGACGAGCCTCAGCCGCGCCCGCGTGTTGAGCGGGTCCGACGCGAGGATGCTCTCCGAGACGATGCGCGCCTTCTCGTAGTTCGCGAGCGCCCGGCCGTAGTCGCCCGTCCGTTCCCAGGTCTCGGCCAGGTCCTGGTACGCGTAGGCGATGGCCTGCTGGATCCACCCCGGCGCGTCGGGAGCGCGGGCGGCCTTCTCGAGATGCGCGACGGATTGCTCGAGAAGCGCGCGGGCGTCCACGGGCCGGCCGCTCGCGGAGACGGACCAGGCGAGGCGCTGCTGCGTCGCGCCGAGCCGGGCCTCGGCCCCGAGGTTCGACGGGTTCGAGGCGAGGACCGACTCGCGGTTCGCGACCGCCTTGCGTCCCCAGTCGATGGACTCGCCGAGGTTTCCGGTCTTCGCGAGGAGGCCCGACATCCGGATCTGGGTCTCGGCGAGGTCGTCCCTCACGCCCGGCTCCCGCGCCTCCGAGGCCGCGAGCTCCTCGCGGATCGCGACGGCCTTCCGGAGGCTCGCGAGGGCGGACACGCTGTCGCCCTCGTTCGCGGCGCCGACGCCGCTCTGGACCTCGGCGACGCGCATGTAGGCGGTCGCGAGCTCGGCCTTGAGGTCCCGGTCGCCGCCGGCCTCCTGCGCGAGGCTGTCCAGGTACGCGAGGCCCACCGTGACGACGAGGCTGCGCGCCTTCGTCGAGCCGGGCAGCTCGGCGATGGCGTCGTGCACGTCGAAGAGGAACGTGTGCGCGAGCTTGCGGACCTGCCGGAACCGGCGCTCGGCGAGGCTCCGCTCGGCGCGCGCCTCGCGCGTCTGGTGGAGGGAGACCGCGAGGCTCACGACGAGCGCTCCGGCGACGAGCGCCCCGGCGGCGACGGCGACCCGGTTGCGGCGGACGAACTTGCCCGCGCGGTACGTCAACGCGGTGCCCCGCGCGCGCACGGGCCGGCCGTCGAGGTGCCGCCGGACGTCCTCCGCGAGCGACTCGACGGACGCGTAGCGCCTCTCGGGCTCCTTGCGCAGGCACATGAGGACGATGTTGTCGAGATCTCCCCGGAGCCTCTTCTGGAGCCGCGCCGGGTCCGTGTCGCGCCGGGCGGCCGCCGACCCGGGCGTCACGGGCGGCGGGCCGTCGTCCCCGGAGCGGGAGTCCTCGACGCGGGTGACGGCCGCGCTCGGCCTCTCCGGCTCCTCGTCGCAGACGGCGCGCGCGATCTCGCCCGGCTCGCGGCTCTTCAGCCGGTACGGGCCGGCGTCCCGTCAGGAGCTCGTACAGGATGACGCCGAGCGAGTAGATGTCGCTGGACGTCGTGATCCTCTCGGCGCGCACCTGCTCGGGGCTCGCGTACTCCGGCGTCAGGAGGCGCGCATCCAGGCCGGTGACCTCCGCCGTGCGGGAGGAGACGTCGGCGTTGAGGATCTTCGCGAGCCCGAAGTCCAGGAGCTTCGGCACGCCCGAGTCGGTCACGAAGATGTTCCCCGGCTTGAGGTCCCGGTGGACGACGAGGTTGCGGTGCGCGTACGAGACGGCGCCGCAGACGTCCAGGAAGAGCCTCAGGCGCTCCGCGACCGGCAGCCGGCGCGCGTCGCACCAGGCGAGGAGGTCCTTGCCCTCGATGAACTCCATCGCGAAGTACGGGAGTCCGTCCGCGGTCGTCCCGCCGTCGTGGAGGCGCGCGATGTTGGGATGGTCGAGGCCCGCGAGGATCTGGCGCTCGTTGCGGAAACGCCGCAGGATGAACTCGGTGTCCATCCCGCGGTTCACGATCTTGAGCGCGACCTGCCGGTGGTACGCCTCGTCCGAGCGCGCCGCGCGGTAGACGCGCCCCATGCCGCCCTGCCCGATCTTCTCGTGGAGGACGTAGGGGCCCACGCGGCGCGTGCCCGGCGGGTCCGTCTCCTCGGGCAGCGCGACCACGGCGGCGGCCGGAGACTCGAGGAAGGTCCCGGCCTTCTCCTCCGCCCTGAGCAGGAGGCCGACCGCGGCCGCGAGCTCGGGATCCCCGGCCGTCGCCGTCGAGACGAACACGCTCCGGCTCTCGGGCCGCCGCTCGACCGCCTCCTCGAAGATTCCCCGCACCCGTTTCCAGAGCTCGGGCGTCATGACGGCTCCCCCCGGCCCCCGAGCTCGCCGAAGAGCCACGCGCGGGCCGAGTTCCAGGACCGCTTGACGGTGGCGGGCGAGCACCCGAGGACGACCGCCGTCTCCTCGACCGTCAGGCCCCCGAAGAAGCGCAGCTCGACGAGGCGCGCCTGCGCGGGATCCAGCTCCTCGAGCCGCGCGAGGGCGCCGTCGAGGGCCATGAGGTCGACGCCCCGCGGCTCCACGGAGGCCGTTCCGTCCTCCAGGACGAGGCGCGTCGCGTCGCCTCCGCGCTTTCCGGCGTGGCGGCGCCGGGAGTGGTCGACCAGGATCTGACGCATCGCGCGGGAGGCCACGGCGAAGAAGTGGGCGCGGTCCTTGAACGACACGTGCGTCTGGTCCACGAGCCTGAGGAACGCCTCGTGGACGAGGGCCGTCGCCTGGAGCGTGTGGCCCGCCCGCTGGCCCCTCAGGTAGCGGTCCGCCTGGCGGCGCAGCTCGCCGTAAACGTGGGGCACGAGCGCGTCGAGCGCGCTCCGCTCGCCCCGGCTCCAGTCGAGCAGCAGACGGGTCACCTCCCCGGGCGGTGCGGCGGCCATGTTCGTTGAGACCGGATCTTAGCCGTGAGCCGGTTTTCCCGGAATCCGCGTTGTCCGTGGTGTGCGCGAAAACCCTCCGTGGCGCCGCCTGACCGGGCTCGCCCTGGCCTCCCTCCTCACGTTCGCGCCCGCGGCCGCCCGGGCGGACCGCCCCGACGCGGCCGATCTCGACGCGTTCCGCCGGGACCCGCAGTGCGGCTCGAAGGCGGCCCTGGACGCGCTCGGCGAGTTCTTCCAGGCGCAGGGCGAGACCGTCGTCGCGGCGGGTCGGACCGCGGGGAAGGTCCTCGAGGCGGCCGGAAAGGCCGCTCCGGCGGTCGCCGAGGCGGCGCGGGCGCGGACCGAGCTCGGGAAGATCGCCGGCCAGGTCGCGAAGGAGGGTCCCGACGCCGCCCGGCAGGCCGCCGCCCTGGCCGACGCGATCGGCGACCTCGAGACGGACGCGAACGCGATGGCCGCTCTCGACCGGTCGGGTTTCACCGCCGACGGAGGAGCGCTCGAGACGTCGGTCGGCACCTTCGCCGCCGGGTGCGCGGGCTGCGCCTCCGCGATGGCCGCCGCGGTCACGGAGCTCGGGGCCGGGAGCCCCGCCGCGGCGGGCGGTGCCGGCGCGGCGGGACTCGCGGCCGGCCCGTGCCGCCAGGCGCTCGAAGACCCTTCGAGGATCAACGACAGCTTCGCGAGGATCCGGAAGTTCGTCGTCGCCACCGTCACGCTCAGCCAGTCGATCCGGAAATCGGCCCGCGACCTCGGGGCCGCGGGCGACGCCCTCACGAACCTCGGGCACGAGCTCGGACAGGACTCGCGGCCGGCCCTCCACCGGATCGAGGACGGCCTGAACCGCTCGATCGACGCGATCAATGCGGCCGGCCGGACGTACGACGGAGAAGTCGCTCCGCGCGTCGCCAAGCTCGGGCCCTCGCTCCTCCAGCAGCTCGCGGACAACACGGACCGTCTCATGGCCTGCTACGGAAAGCTGCAGGACATCGCGGGACGCAGGACGAGGCACCCGGCGCCGATCCGCTTCGACGGCTCGCTCGAGGTCCCGGGCGGACTCGACGCTCGAACGGCCGATCGCGAAGATCCACCTCGGATCCGCGCGACGAGGGGGGACGCGTGAGAGCGGGGCCTGGACCGCCCTTTTGACCGTCGCGCTCGCCGTCGGTCCGCTTCGCGCGCAGGAAGACGCCCTCACGGTGCGGCTCGAGACCGGCGGAGCAGGAGTGGGTGAACCGGCGGTCCGCGATCGAGATCGTCCCGAGCCGGCCCGTGCGCGCCGCCGAGGGCCGCCTCGCCGTCCAGATCGGCAAGGCCGACGTGACCGACCTCTTCGAGCCGTCGGACGCCGGCCTGAGGTACCGCCCGAAGCTGCGCCCCCTGCCCGCGGGAGAGCAGGCGGTCCACGTGTTCCTCGTGACGCCGGAAGGCGAGTGGAAGGAGATCGCGAGCCTGCCCCTGAAGGTCCTCCGGCCCGGCGGCTTCGAGAAGGTCGACGTGGCGCCGCGGCTCGACCTGACGCTGAAGGGCCAGCTCGGAGTGGGGCAGTTCCCGGAATCGTCCACGCCCGAGCGCGAGACGTTCCAGGATCTCACCGGACAGGCGGCCCTCTCGGCCTCGGCGAGCCGCGGGACCACCGCGCTCTCGGCCCAGATGTCCCTCGCGCTCGCCCAGCGCGAGGAGGACGCGCTCCAGTTCTCGGCGAAGGGCCAGGATGCCGCCCGCGCGGACCTGTCGAGCTGGGGCGTGAAGGTCGCGCTCGGGCCGGGGACCCTCGAGTGGGGAGGCATCACCTTCGGCGAGAACCGCCACCTCGTGAACGGCTTTTCGAGCCGGGGCGGCCGCTTCACGCTCGCTCTCGGCAGGATCGTCGACGTCGCGGTCGCGGGCGCGAACGGGACGTCCATCGTGGGATGGGACAACTTCCTCGGACTCGACACGCGGGAGCATCAGGTCTGGTCGGGCCGCCTCGGGATCGAGGTGGTGCCCTCGGCGCCCGGCACGCTCCGCGTCGAGACGACGCTCGTCGACGGCTCGCTCCTCACGAACCCGGCCGTGAACCGCTCCTTCGTGAGCGACACCGCGAAGAGCCGCGGGCTCGGCGTGCGGGTTCTCGCGAACCTCCTCTCGGGGCGGCTCCGGCTCGAGGGCGGCTTCGCGCGGAGCCGTTTCGAGAGCCCGCCGGACCCCACCCTCGAACAGGGGCAGACCGTCGTCCCGATCGCGTCGACGACGCGCTCGGCCTCGTACGCGAGCCTCGCGCTCGACGTCGTGAAGGGCGCGGGCCCCTTCGGCCTCTCCGTCACCTTCGACCACGAGCGCGTGGATCCCCAGTACCGGAGCGTCGGCGTCTCCACGCAGTCGGACCTTCAGACGGACTCGGCGCAGCTCTCGGCCACGCTCGCGGGCGCGCAGCTCCAGGGCGGCTTCGCGTGGACGCGGGACAACCTCGCGGATCTCCCGAACCTCCTGACGACGAAGACCACCCGGCCGACGGCGTCGGTCAGCGTCCCCCTCCCCGCTCTCGCGGGAAAAGAGGCGCCCGTCTGGTGGCTCCCGGCCCTCACGTACGCGCTACAACTCGGCCCACCAGTACGGGGCGAACCAGCCGACCGGGGGCGGCTTCAACCCGAGCCAGATCCCCGACCAGGTCACGACGAGCCACACGGGCGCCGCCGAATGGCAGAAGGGCGTCCTGCGCTGGGGCTACCACCTGAACGAGTCGCTCGTGGACAACCGGCAGTCCGGCCGCGAGAACGCCGATTCGCGCAACCTCGTCCAGTCCCTCCTTCTCGGGGCCGGCCTCCCGGCCGTCGATCTTCTCCGCGCAGGGGGACCTCGAGCGCGCCGCCAGCATCGAGACCGGGGCGGTCGACCTGACGAAGCGCGTCCAGCTCACGCTCGGCCTGCGCCCGTTCACGAACGCGACGCTGTCGGCGAACGGCACGCGCACGGCCACGGGCGACGAGGCCGGCACGCGTGACGGCCTGACCTGGGGGGCGAACCTCGAGGCCACGTGGCGATTCGAGCCGCCCCGGCGCGGGGCGCACGGCGTCTCGGGCCAGCTCTCGGTCCGCTACGGGTTCTCGCAGTCCCGGACGCGGGACCTCGTGCTGGCGCACCGAGTCCTTCCAGAAGACGTGGACGATCGGGTCGGGCGTGAGCCTGAGCCTGTTCTAGGAGGAACCGTGAGAGTCCGCCAGGCCGCCGCCGTCCTCGTCCTCCTCGCCGCGGCCGCGCCCCTCGGCGCCGAGATCCGCCGCGACCCGACGGGCGTGAACGTGAGCAGCCAGAGCCCGACGTCCGTCTACATCACGTTCGGGGGCCTCTCGAACCAGACCCCCGCCGAGTCCCTGTGGTGCGGCGAGCTGATCCCGGCGGCGCCGGACCGGGGCCAGAAGTGCGACCCGAACACGATCTACGGCAGCCTGCCCGTCCGCTACGACCGCTCGTCCCTGCAGGGCGGAACGTACACGGACATCATGACGATCCCGTCCACGGTCGCGCGCCGCGCCTACCAGGCGGCCGAGCGCGGCGCCCTGTCTCCGTTCTTCTACGTCCGCCGGTTCGTGAGCACCGTGGGCGGCCCGGACGAGTACGTGTTCGTCACCTGCCGGCCGACGGGCGGCGGCGCGCGCACGCCGTACTCCCTCACGGACGTCGCGCTCGCCTTCGCCGTCGACCAGCCGCTCCTCTCCGTGCGGCGGGGCGACACCGTGCCGACCCTCTCGGCGAAGATCTCGTACACGGGCACCGGCCGCCTCAAGGGCCGCTGGGAAGTCGTCCTCCCGAACGACGAACGGCCCTCGACGACGGACCTCCTGACCGAGGCCACGCTCCCGCCGCAGCAACGCCTCCTCCAGAAGCGCTACATGGAGCTCGAGCGCTTCAACGTGTTCCTTCCGCCGGGGGGGCGATACGTCCTGCCGGGCCCGGACCCCTCCCGCGTTCCGACGTCCGCCGAGGGATTCCACGAGATCCTCCTGCGCGTCGAGGCCGACTCGGACCGCGACTCGGAATCGAACCTCGAGAACGCGAGCGCGGGAGTGGGCGTCGTGGCCGCCGGGGCCGTCGCGGGCTTTCCCCTGCCGACGCTCCGGTACTACGTCGGGAGCGCGCCCGCCGAGCTGCTGCCGGGCGCGACGGGCGGCCTGGCGCTCGCCGCGCCCGCGAACCGCAGCGTCGTGCCCGCCGCGGAGGCCGTCGTGTTCCGCTGGTCGCCCGTGGGATCGGCCGCGTTCTACCGCCTCGAGATCCTCGGCGGCGACGGCGCGCTCCTCCACGAGGCCTGGGTCGCCGCCCCGTCGACCTTCTACGCGGCGCCGGCGTGGCTCGCGTCGAAGGCGGGCGACGCGGTTCTCAGGTGGAGCGTCACCGCGGAGGGTGCGAGCGGCCAGGACCTCGCCGCGAGCGGCGTCGCCGAGATGAGGTTCGCGAAGAGGAAAGGAGAGAACCCATGAGGACGCGACGGATCGGAAGCGCCTTCGCCCTGGCGGCCGCTCTCGCGGCCGGGAGGGCGGAGGCAACGATCGACAGGCTCGAATCCTCCTGCGGCATCATGGGCGGAAACGATTCCATCGAGCTCGTCCGCGGATTTCTGAACGACATCACCGTCTCCGGCTTCGGAGTCGACCTCGCGACGTCCGTCACGACCACGCTCTCCGGCGTGCCCGTCGCGGTCGTGTCGCGCAAGAACGGATTCGGCTCGAACATCGTCGTCCGGCTCACTCCGCCGTCCGCCGGCGGCCGAGCCAACGGCACGGTCACCCTGAACTACGTCGGGGGCGGGACGGACAGCTTCGGCGTCAGCGTGAACGCCACCCCGACGGTCTCTTCGATCGCGTTCGTGCCCGGAACGCGGCGTTTCGACCGCGGGCGGAATCACGCGCGTCACGTCCCTCGATCCGCACGTCGTCGATCTCAAGGGTACGAATCTCGATTCCCTCGTGCCCTTGGTCGAGCAGGGCTTTTACGCCGCGGGGCTTCGCGACGCGCGGGTCGTCCTCCAGCTCTCCGGCGAGCTGCGGATCTCGTTCACGTCGGTCGCCGGCGACCGCTCGATCGACTCCTCCCTCTTCATCGTGGACCTGGGGGACTTCTCGCATTGCCAGCAGAATCCCCCGGCCTTCACCCTCGCCTTCACGGTCTTCGACCCGCCCCGGACGCCCACGCCGACGCCGACCGCCACCCCGACGAGGACGCCGACGCCGCTCCCGTTCCGCCCGATCGCCCCGCCGGCCGGAATCCGCCCGTTCCCGACGCCGACGCCGACGCCCAGGCTCGCGCCCCTGCTTCCTCCCAGGAGGTGACCCGTGAGGATCACGAACCTTCTCCTCCTCGCCTGCGCCCTCGCCGTCGCGCCCCCCGTCGCGGCTCAGGTCCCGACACCCCTGAAGGGACCGACGCCGCCGCGGCTCCCGCCGCCCCCGCCGCCCGCACCGTCGCTGACGATCCTCACGGCCTCCCCGATCTACCCGTACCAGAAGATCGATCTGAGGATGAAGATCGAGCACTACCCGTTCGAGGACCTCGATCGGAACCGGCTTCCCCTGACCATGGGGGACTTCAAGCGGATCTCCTCGATCCTCTACTCGGCGCCGCAGCCGCAGCGCGAGAAGGACGGGAGCATCACGTTCGCCGCGATCGGCTACTTCCCGACGACGTCGGGAAACGTGCGCATCCACGCGGCGGGCCTCTCGACGCTCAAGAGCGCGGACGCCGTGATCGACGTCTCGGCCCGGGCGGCGCTCGCCGAGCGCAAGACGTACTCCGTCACGAACACGTGGAGCCTGAAGGACCGCCTCGCGCCGAAGCTGCTCCACTTCGGGGTCGGGAGCTTCTGCGACGGCAAGCCCCCGATCGGCTCGGCCCTCGGGGTCGTCGAGCACGGCGGCAAGCTCACGTTCCTCGGGCGCAGCGGCCCCGTCGGGACGTCCTGCGTCTTCACGATGAAGGAGTGGTTCGAGCGCAACGGGATCGTGGGCGCGAAGTGGAAGGTGGAGAAGTCGGGCCCGGGCGAGCAGTGCAACGCGAACGCCGGCCTGCGTTCAACACGACGCGCGGCATGGCGGTCATCCGTGAGGACGGCACGGCGTCGGGGGGCCTCACGCTCCTGTCGGACGCGCGCGACGTCACGTCCTCCGACGGCGTCGTCTTCGCGCACGACAATACGGATCCCGTCAGCGTCCTGAAGCCCGCGATGGTGCAGTACTCCTGCCCGATCACGCTCGGCACCGACGTGAGGACCATCCGCTTCACGCTCGACGAGGTCACGTTCCTCGCGCCCCCGGGAAGGACCTTCCCGTGAAGGCGCGCCGCCCTCGCCACCGCTCTTCTCCTCGCGGCCGCGCCTCTGGCCGCGGAGGTCTTCTTCTATGAATCCCCGGGGACCTGTGCCGGGACCAGGTTCCATCCCCCCGACGTCTATCCGCTGTTCCGCGGACGGACGGTGGCACTCACGATTGAAAGTCTCACCGCGGGCGTCGCCAAGGAAGTCCAGCTCCACTCCCTCCCGGGAGTCCACGCGACGATCAAGGAACGGAGAGGACCTGGTCTCATCGACATCGCGCTCTCGGTCGACGAGAGCGCCCCGTTGTCCACTGGTGAGATCCGGCTCCGCTACGACGTCGAGGTCGCCGGTTTCGAGCGGGTGCCCGCACAGGTGTTCGAGTTCCCGCGCGTGAATGGAATGTCGTTCCGGCCCGCCGCCGGTGTCTCGAAGATCGGAGGAACGACGAACCTCGTCCCGGGCTTCGACTACGTCCTCGTCCTCTCGGGCAAGGGCCTGCTCGACGTCAGGCCGCGGAGCCCCTTCACGTTCGGATACCGTTTCACGAACGTCTCGGTCCTCGAAGCGAGCGACGCGACGCTCAGGATCGGCATGCGACCGCCCGGGACCGGCACGGCGAAGGTCACGCCGGCCGATTTCAAGATCGAGACGCCTTGCACCGACACTCCAGTCGGGGCCGGGTCGATCGACGTGACGGTGTCCGTCCCGCCCACGCCGACCCCCACGCCAACGCCCCTGCCGCCGTCCGCGGACCTCAACCGTCCCGTGACCATCGGGCCGGGCGCGGGTCTCACGCTCCGGCCCTCGCCGACGCCGACGCCGAACCGTGCGTGTCTCGACCAGAAGGCGCGGGAGACGGCGCAGCTCGCCGCGGACGCCGCGCGCTGCGGAGACACACCAGCCTGCGTCCAGATCCGCAAGAACGAGCAGAAGGCGATCGAGGACCGCTACCAGGCCTGTCTCTCCCGGGGAGGAAAGTGATGCGCATCCCGATTCCGCTCGCGACCGCCGCCGCCACGGCCCTCTTTCTGACCGTGCCCGCACGCGCCGAGATCACGGCCATCCGGTACTCCTACCCGGGCGACTGCAGCGCCCAGAAGGCGCGGACCGCCGGCCCGAACGACGCCGTGACGCTCGTCTACGGCGAGCCGCTCGACCTCGACCTGCTCGGCACGGGTCTGGAGGGCAAGGCCCAGCTGACGGGCCTCGCGGCCGGCGCCGACAAGGGGCCGCTGGTCGAAGCTCCGTCCGGGATCACGCCCACGATCCTGTCGGCGTCTCAGACTCGCGTCCTCGTGCGGCTCCTCGCCAAGGGCTCGCCGCCGGCACGGACGACGCCACCGATCCCACTCAAGCTCGTCCGCGGGACGACGACGCTCGGCACGTTTCAGGTGCGCGTCGCCGTCCGGCCGCGGATCGACCGCATCCGCCTCGGCATCCCGGGAACCGAGAGCCTCGGCGCCGCGAAGCTCATCCACGGCACGGTGTACCCACTCAACCTCGACGGCGTCGGCCTCGCCGGGCGCTCGATCAGCGCTCGTCCCCGCCAGGCGGGCGAGAACTTCGGCGTGGGCGACTTCCTTCGCGAGAAGGACGGGAGCTTCCAGCTCGTCACAATCGGCGGGGTCCATATTCAGATCGCACCGGCGACCTTCCTCTGGGCACTCGATTCGTGCCCCCTCAAGGGACCCGGGGACGCCGCCCTGGACGTGTCGTGGGACCTGGACACCGGTGTGGGGGTCCGCGTGGAGCGTCAGGCGTTCCCGCGGCCGGTCTCATGCGGCACGGAGTTCCGCAACGCAATCGACGGCTCCTGGTGCGCCACGCTCCCGCCGCCCGCGCCGCGGAGCGAGGCGGTCGTGGACGCGCCGCCGCTGCGATGGACGGTTTTCGGGTCACCGGATAACGTGACCGGCGCATTCACAGCATCTCTAAAGGGTCGGGGATCGTTTGCGACCGTCGCCACACGCGCGGTCCGTTTCCTCCGGCCCGGAGAGTCGATCACGTTCGAGACGCCGCGGCCCGGCCTTCGACGCCACGTCATGCTGGATCGGGCTTGCACCAGATGCCTCGACCTCGGCGGCTCGCCCTCGGCATGGGAGGAGACGGTCCTGGACTGGCGCATCGAGATCCAGCCTCCCCCCTGAAGGGCTCCCTGGTCTCTGCGGTTAGCATCGCGGTGTGCGCAAGGTGGACTACGGCACGGACGCCCCCGGCGTGATCCGGAACCTTTTCGTGATCGCGGGGCTGCTGCTCCTCGCCCTCGTCTTCGCCCCCCACCGCGCCGGTCCGTTCCGCGCGGGCGGCACGGACGTGACCGTGGACCTCCGCGGCCTGTTCGCGGGCGGCGCCATCGCGTGCCTGACCGGCGGCGCGTCCATGATCCTCTACGCCGAGTGGGGCAAGCTCCGCCACCGCGAGCGGATGCTCGCGATGATCCCGTGGACGGGAGCCGAGAACGTCCTCGACGTCGGCACCGGCCGCGGACTCCTCGCCATCGGCGCCGCGAAGCGGCTCACGACGGGCACGGCGGTCGGGATCGACATCTGGAGCCCGAAGGATCTCACCGGCAACACGGCCGACGCCTTCCTCGCGAACGCGGAGGCCGAGGGCGTCGCCGAGCGCGTCGAGGTCCGCAACGCCGACGCGCGGGCGATGCCCTTCCCGGACGGATCGTTCGACGTCGTCCTCTCGAACGTCTGCCTCCACAACATCCCCGACGCCGGCGGCCGGGCGGACGCGTGCCACGAGATCGCCCGCGTCCTGAAGAGAGGCGGCGTCGCGCTCGTCTCTGACTTCGTCCGGACGGGCGACTACGAGCGCTCGTTCGCCGCGGCCGGGATGACCGTCACGCGGACGGGGCCCCACGTCCTCGACGCCTTCCCGCCGCTGAGGGTCGTCCGCGCCGAGAAGCCCGCCGGCTGACTCAGGCGAGGAGCGGCCGGGCGAAGGGCCGCACGAGGAATCCGAAGACGCTCGGCGCGAGGCGTCCCGAGGCCAGCTTCCGGAGCCGCACGACCTGCTCGACGGCCACGCCCCCGAAGACCGCGAGGCGCGGGAGGTCCGCGGGCTCGAAGACGACCATCGCCCCGAGGGCGGACGTCAGGGCGAGAGGCCCGAACATGACGAGAAGGAAGATCGCGCCGATCCGGCCCCAGCGGAGCGCGTCGAACCCGAACCGCTCCGCGAGCCGGACCTGGTCCTCCAGCGGGAGGAGGCCCGCGGCCGGCTCGAGGAGGTGGTAGCGGTCGAGGACGCCTTGCGCGGCGTCGGGCTCCACGTCCCGGGCCGCCGTCTCCTCCGGACCCGGCCCGCCCACGGCGCGGGCCTTCGCGCGGCCGGGCAGGCGCCACGCCTCGTAGAGCAGCGTCCCGGCGAGGGTGCCGATCGGCCGGCCCTGCAGGACGCAGACGACGAGCCGCGCCGTGGACTCCGCGAGGAGGTACACGCCGAAGACGAGGACCGGGACCGGGAGCGAGCCGCGACCCGCGATCGAGGAGGCCATGAGGAGGATCAGGGAGAGCCACCCAAGCGACCCAGAGCGGGAGCGCCGACGCGAGGCTGAGGCGGCGGGCCGGCACGTTGTAGTCCCGCTCGAGCCGCTCCTGCACGTGGGCGGGCAGCGACCCCGCGAGCGGCGCGACGAGGAGGAGGAAGACGTGCCGGTCCTCGACCCGGCCGGTGTCGACCCTCGTCTGCTCGCGGACGGACTCCGATTCGGCGTCGTAGGACTCGACGACGCGCATCGCGTGCCGCTCGTCCCAGCGCGCGATGACGTACTGGACGGCCGGGCCGCCGCGCTCTCGCACCTCGAGCACCTCGAAGAAGTCCCCTTCCCAGCGCAGGGCCGTGCCGGGGTGTTCGGCGGAGGTCGCCGTCGCGGGGCTCCGGCCGCGCCAGCCTTTCGGGAGGTCGCAGTCGAGGAGGAGACGCCCGCCCGACTCGACGCCGAGACGGTCGCGTCCGAGTGCGCGCGGCATGCGGCTGCCTCCTCGCACGGATGTTAGCGCGGGGTGTATAACCCCACGGCGATGAAGCTGGTCTCGTTCCTGCCGCCGGAAGGCGAGACCTCCCAGTCCGGCGTGTTCCGCCGGCATCCGAAGATCGGCGCCGTGATCGGGGAAGACCGCATCCTCGAGTTCGCGCGCGCGAACCCGCGCTTCGCGAACCTCACGATGCTCGACTTCCTGAAGCGCTCCGAGGAGCTGCTCGAGCAGGCCCACGCGCTCGTCGGGATGGCGTCCGAGCTGCCCCGCGAGGCGTTCTGGTCCGAGGCGCGGGTCACCCTCCTCGCCCCGATCCCGCGTCCGGTCTCGATCCGCGACGGCTACGCGTTCCGCCAGCACGTCGAGACCGCCCGGCGGAACCGGGGGCTCGAGATGATCCCGGAGTTCGACGACTTCCCCGTCTTCTACTTCACGAACGCGCTCGCCGTCGTGGGCCCCGGCGACCTGCGGGTCGGGGGGCGCCGCCTCGAGAAGCTCGACTTCGAGCTCGAGTGCTTCTGCGTGATCGGCCGGCGCGTCACGAACCCCACGCTCGAGGAGGCCGACGCCGCGATCTTCGGCTACGGCGTGATGAACGACTTCTCGGCGCGGGCCCTCCAGATGGAGGAGATGAAGCTCAACCTCGGTCCCGCCAAGGGCAAGGACTTCGCGACCGGACTCGGGCCGTGGCTCGTGACGAAGGACGAGCTCGGGGACCGCCTCCGCCCCTCGCCGAAGGGCGCCGTCCTCCACGCCGCGATGTCGGCGGCCGTGAACCACGTCCCCGTCTCGCACGGCGACGTCTCGCAGATGAACTGGACGTTCGCCCAGATCGTCCGCCGCGCCGCCGACGGCGTCACGCTCGAGCCCGGGGAGGTCATCGGCTCGGGCACCGTCGGGACGGGCTGCTTCCTCGAGCTGAACGGCTCGAAGATCACGCACGACCAGTGGCTGAAGCCGGGCGACGTCGTGAGCCTCACGATCGACGGCCTCGGCACCCTCACGAACACGATCGTGGAGGACCCCGCCCGATGAGCTTCCCTCCGGACGACCTCGCCTCCCTCTACGCCTTCAACACGTGGGCCAACGCGCGCGTCGTCGAGGCCCTCCGGACGATTCCCGAGCACGACTACGAGAAGGAGCAGGGGGGCGGCTGGCCGTCGCTGCGGGCGACGTTCGTCCACATCGCGGGCGCGACGGACGCCTGGGCCGAGCGCTTCGCGGGCCGCGACGCGACGCGCCTCGCGACCGTCCACGAGCTTCCGACGCTGGACGACGCCGACCGCGTCCTCCTCGCGGCCCAGGAGAAGCACGCCCGTCTCCTCCCGACGTACGACGCGGCGCGCCTCGCCGGCCCCTTCACGTGGAGGAACCTCAAGGGGGAGGCGAAGACGGCGCCGTTCTGGGTCGTCGTCCGGCACGTCGTGAACCACCAGACGTACCACCGCGGGCAGATCTCCTCGATGCTGCGCCGCCTCGGCCACACGCCGCGGGCGACGGACATGGTCGTCTGGGGCATCGAGGCCGCGTCCCGGCCCTGACGGCCGCGCCGCGCGCCGTTCCCTCTAGAATCGCGGAAAGATGCCGACTCTCGAGCAGTCGTTCTTCGACCGCTGGATCCGCCGCGGCCTCATCACGGGCTTCGCCTTCGGGTTCACGCTGCCGTACTTCCGCCTCCTGAACCGGGTCCACGCGACGGGGGACGCGGTCCTCGACACGCTGCCCCGGAAGAACGTCGTCTTCCTGGCCAACCACCAGACGTACTTCATGGAGGCGATCGCGTTCTTCGACCTCGTCTACGTGACGCACGCGCTCCCGCTCGAGGACCCGTTCGTGCGCTTCTCGGCGGCGACGGAGACGATGCAGAAGAACCTCGTGACGCAGCTCTTCACGAAGGCCGGCGGCGTCACGTTCCGGCGCAGCTTCCGCGAGGGCGGGCGCGCGGTGAAGCGCTCCGTCGACTTCGAGGGGGTCGCCAAGGTGGAGGAGGCGATCGCGACCGGCTGGCTCCTCCACTTCCCGGCGGGGACGACGCAGCGGGGCGCGCCGCTGAGGCCCGGCATCGCGCAGCTCCTCCACCGGACGAAGGCGATCGCGGTTCCCGTGCGCGTGGACGGCTTCCGCGACCTCCTGCTCTACAGGCAGATCCCCGGGAAGGTCCTCCGGAAGTGCCACCTCACGCTGCACCCCCCGATGGAGCTCGACGCGTTCTACGCGGCGCCGTACGACAAGGAGGCCGGCGCCGGGGTCGTCGCGCGCCTCTCCGCGATCCTCGATGACCCGGGCGGTGCCGGATCCGAGGGCGGTAGAGTCGGCGCATGAACGTCCTGGAGCTCACGGCCCTCCTCTTCGCGGGGGCGACGGCTGCCGGCCTCGTCGGCGCGCTCACGGGCCTCGGGGGCGGCGTCGTCCTGGTCCCGCTCCTGACGCTCGGGCTCGGCGTGGACATCAAGTACGCGATCGGGACCGCCCTCGTCGCGGTGATCGCCACGTCCAGCGGCGCCGCGGCCGCATACGTGCGCGAGGGCTTCTCGAACGTGAGGATCGGCCTCTTCTTCGAGATCGCGACGACCTGCGGCGCGCTGCTCGGCGCGTACCTCGCGGCGCACACCCCGACCTCCGCGATCGCCGTGATCTTCGGGGCCGTGCTGCTCGGCTCGACGGCGTTCTCGTGGAAGGGCCACGGCGTCGTGAACGAGAGCCGGACGCCCGATCCGTTCGCCACGCGGCTCGGCCTGAACGGCTCGTATCCCTCCCTCGCCGGCGAGCACGCCTACTTCCCGCGGCGCGTGCCGCTCGCGTGGCTCCTCATGGTCGTCGCCGGCGCCGTCTCCGGCCTCCTCGGGATCGGGTCGGGCGCGCTCAAGGTCCTCTCGATGGACAACATCCTCGGACTGCCCTACAAGGTCTCGACGACGACGAGCAACTTCATGATCGGCGTGACCGCGGCCGCGAGCGCGGGCGTCTACCTGGGCCGCGGCTACATCGACCCGGCGCTCGCCGCGCCCGTCATCCTGGGGGTCCTCGTGGGGTCCGCGCTCGGCGCGCGCATCCTCACGGCGGCGCGCTCGAACGTCCTGCGGCTCGTCTTCACCGTCGTCGTCCTCGTCATGGGCATCCAGATGATCATCCAGGGCCTCAGGGGAACGGTGTGACCCAGGGCCGCAAGGAACGCCGCCTCGCGCGCGAAGTCGGCGGGATCCTGCGCCTCGGCGTGATCTTCTCGAGCGTCGTGATCGTCCTCGGGCTCGTCCCGTTCCTCGTGCGCGAGGGCGGGCGCCACGCGGACTACCACGTCTTCCGCGGCGAGCCGGCGGCCTTCAGCTCCGTGGCGGGCGCGCTCAAGGACGCCGCGAAGGCCGATCCCCGCGGGATCATGCAGCTCGGCGTCCTGCTCCTTCTCGCCACCCCCGTCGCGCGGGTCGCGCTCTGTCTCGTCGAGTTCGGTCGCGAGCGGGACCGGCTCTACATCGGCGTCACGCTCGTCGTCCTCCTGGCTCTCGCCTGGGGACTCCTCGGCTCGACCTGACCGCCGTCAGTTGACCGTCAGCGTGAACGCCGGCGGCTCGACCATGTGCTTCTTGACGGCGCACTGGTCGACGGCGCGGCCGATCGCGTCCCTGTATTTCTCCGGGAAGCCGGGGGGAAGCGTCAGGGCGACCTGGATCGCCCCGAGCCGCTTCTTCTCGGCGTCGCGCACGGTCTCCAGCGAGAGGCCGAGGCCCTCCGTCGGGATCCCCCGCTCCTGGCAGAACCGCAGGGCGTAGAAGCCCATGCACGTCGCGATCGACGCCAGGAAGAGGTCGAACGGGGCGGGAGCGGCGTCCCCGCCCCACGGCCGGGGCTGGTCGGTCCGCACGACGTGGCCGCCGACGCTCGCGTCGACGGCGATGCCGCCGGGAAAGGACACCTCGATGTTCACGCGGCCTCCCCGGCGCAGCAGGACGCTTTGGGCTGGTCCACCGCGTCCTTCAGCCCTACCTTTTTCAGGATCGGGACCATCGGGCACGTCTTCGTGAACGCGCTCTGGAGGAGGTTTGCCCCCACGAACGCCGTGAAGAGGAAGAAGGCCGGGTGGACGAAGTACCCGAGGGCGACCGACAGCAGGGTGAAAAAGCCTCCGAGACCGCGCAGGGCGTCGTTGATGGTCATCGTTCTCTCCTTTTTCAGGCGACGTTCCCGCCGCTTGACATCTATCACTTCATAGTTATATAAGAGAATTCTATGAATGACAAGCCCCTCGTGGCCGCCCGGGTCGTGCTCGCGGCGGCCGCCCTCCTGGCGCCCTCCGGCGCCTTCGCCGAAGCCGGAACGCCGCCGGCCGCCCCCGCCCCTGACCCTCGCCAGCGCGATGCAGAGGGCCCGGGAGAGCGCCCGGGACGTCACGGCCGCGCAGGCCCGCCAGGGGGCCGCCGCGGCCCGCGCGGATCAGGCGAAGGGCTTTCGGTGGCCCTCCCTGAACCTGACGGCGCTCTGGATGCGCACGAACAACCCGGCCGAGGTCTTCGCCCTCAAGCTGAACCAGGGCGTGTTCTCGTTCCCGGAGTTCGTCGCGTCCAACCCGAACGACGCCTCCCCGCTCAACACGGGGATCACGCGCGCCGAGGTCGTCCTCCCGCTGTTCACCGGCGGCGAGCTCTCGGGCCGGATCGACCAGGCGAAGCTCGCGGCCGCCTCGGCGACGGAGACCTCCTCGTGGGTGGCCGACAACGCCGCCCTCGCGGCCGCCGAGGCCTACGTGATGGTGGCCCAGGCGGAGGAGTACGCGGCCCTCCTGCACAAGTCGCGCGACACCGTCGCCGCCCACGTCAAGCTCGCCGGCGACTACGTCGCCCAGGGGATGCTCGTGAGATCCGAGCTCCTCAGGGCCGAGGTCGAGCTCGCGCGGATGGACGACCTCGTGACCGAGGCCGACGGCCGCGTGCGCATCGCGAACGCGAACCTCGCGTTCCGCCTCGGCGTCTCGGGCGAGTCGTCCTGGGCGCTCGCTCCCCTGCCCGACCCGCACCCGGTCGCGACCCCCGTCGACGGCTGGCTCGCCACGGCCGCCGAGCGGTCCGACCTCGGGTCGGCCCGGAATCTCCTCGCGGCCGGCGAGCTCGAGGAGAAGGTGAGGAAGGCGCCCCTGTGGCCGAAGATCGCGCTCGTCGCCAAGGGCGAGCTCTACGGCGACAAGCCGTTCGGGTCCACGGGCACGTCGGGCTCGATCATGGCCGTCGCCACCTGGAACGTGTTCCAGGGCGGCGCGGATCACGCCGCGGCCATCGCGGCGCGCGAGGACGCCCGCGCGGGCCGCGAGGACGTCGCGCGGTTCGCCGACGGCGTCCGGCTCGAGGTCCGCCAGGCGTACGAGGAGGCCCGGACGGCCGAGGCCCGTCACGAGACCGCGAAGAAGGCGCTCCAGTCGGCCCGCGAGGCCGAGCGCATCACCGAGGAGAGGTTCCGGGCGGGCGTCGTGAAGACGCTCGATCTCCTGGACGCCACGACGGCCCGCCGCGAGGCGGAAACGCGCGAGCTCGTCGCCCGCGCCGAGGCACACACGGCGGCGCTGAAGCTCGCCGTCAAGGCGGGGCGCCGCCCCGAAACGGCACTGAACGGAGACACGAAGTGACGAAGACAGGGAAGGAAGAAATGAGCGAGGGATTCGGATTCGGAATTTCTTCGAAGGTGAAGAGCGGGGGAAGCGTCGGAGCTGCGCGGCGAGCGCGGCGCACCGGCAAGGGCTCATTCGGATTTTCTTCGAAGGTGTGGGGAGGGCTCCTCGCGGCGGGTGTCGCCTCGGCCGCACTCGTCGGCTGCGGCGGGTCGCATTCACCTTCTCAGAAATCTTCTCTTCCTCCCGCGTGTCCGCCGCCACGGCGCTGGCCGAGAAGGCATCGCTGCCGGACCGTCTGACTCTCTACGGCACCGTGACGGCCGACCGCACGGCCGCCGTCTCCTCGCGCGTCATGGCGAACGTCGTCTCGGTCACCGCGCGCGTCGGCCAGTCCGTCGCCGCGGGCGACGCCCTCGTCGAGATCGACCCGCAGACGGCGAAGGGCCAGGAGGCACAGGCGAAGGGCGCCCTCGCCCAGGCGCGCGCGGCCCTCTCGCTCGCCGAGCGCAACTACGAGCGCTACAAGGCCCTCGCGGCCTCCGGCTCGGCGTCGGCGCTCGAGCTCGACATGACCCGGATGCAGTACGAGCAGGCGAAGGGCGCCGTCCAGCAGGGCGAAGGCGCCGTGGAAGCGGCCTCCTCCGTCGCACGCGAGTCCCGCGTGACGGCGCCCTTCGCCGGCCGCGTGTCCGCGCGCCTCGTCGAGGCGGGCGACCTCGCCGCCCCGGGCCGCCCGCTCGTCACCGTCGAGTCCGCGACCGGCCGCCGCCTCGTCGTCCAGGTTCCGGCCGGAACGGTCACGGCCTCGGGCCTCGCGGTCGGCAGGAAGCTCGCCGTGAGGATCGACGGCATCGCCACCGAGCAGACGGGCACCGTCGTCGAGATGTCGCCGGGCGCGGATCCCGGCAGCCACACTTACACGGCGACGCTCGAGCTCTCCGGCGCGCCCGTCGCGACCGGCCTGACCGGACGCGCGTTCCTCGACGCCGCGCCCCGGCCTTCCGTCCTGGTGCCCGAGAGCGCCGTCCTCGCGAGCGGCGGCGTCAGCCTCGTCGCCGTGAAGGACGAGGCCGGCAAGGCGCGCACCCGGGTCGTCACGACCGGCGCCGTCTCGGGCGGCAAGGTCGAGGTCCTGTCCGGCCTCTCGGGCGGCGAGACCGTCCTCGTGGGCCTCGCGGCGGCTCCCGCCGACGGCGCGCCCGTCACCGAGCCGAAGGGAAGCGCGCGGTGAGCGAGCCGACCCCGCACGGGCCGAGCGCCCGCGAGATCCTCCACCGGAAGATGACGCGCCGGCCGCTCGGCGCCTCCGGCCGGATCGCGAAGGCGTTCCTCGAGTCCAAGCTCACGCCGCTCCTCGTCGTCGCGTCGCTCCTCCTCGGGGCGTTCTCGATCCTCATCACGCCGCGCGAGGAGGAGCCCCAGATCAAGGTCCCCATGATCGACGTCTTCGTCGCGCTCCCGGGCGCGACGGCCGAGGAGGTCGAGCGGCGCGTCGTCTCCCCCGTGGAGAAGGCGCTCTACCAGATCCCGAACGTCGAGTACGTCTACTCCACGTCGCAGCCGTCCGGCGGCATCGTGATCGTGAGGTTCCTCGTCGGGACGGACCCCGACCAGGCCGTCGTCCGCGTCCACTCGAAGATCTCCGAGCTGCAGCCGAACCTTCCTCCGGGCGCCCTGCCGCCCGTCGTCGTCCCGCGCGGCATCGACGACGTGCCCGTCGCGGCCTACACGCTCTGGTCGAAGGACGCGACGCCGATGCAGCTGAGGCAAATCGCCGACGAGGTCAGGAACGACTTCACGCGCCACCCCCGCGTCGCGCAGGTCACGGTCATCGGCGGCCAGCGCCGCGTCGTGAACGTGACGTTCGACCGCGACCGCCTCGCCTCCTACGGCGTCTCGCTCGTCCAGGCGTACGGTGCCCTGTCCGGGCTGAACTGGCGCCTCCCCGCGGGCAGCTTCGCCTCGGGAAACGCCGAGGTCCCCGTCGAGGTCGGCTCCCTCTTCCGCCGCGCCGAGGACGTCGGCTCGGCCGTGATCGGCGTCGTGAACGGCAAGCCCGTGTGGCTCAAGGACGTCGCGACCGTCGCGGACGGCCCGGAGGAGCCCGCCCAGTACGCCTGGATGCTCACGAAGGCCGGCGACGACGCGCCCGCCGTGACGCTCGCCGTCGCGAAGAAGCCCGGCACGAACGCCGTCGAGCTCGTGAAGGAGCTGGACGTGAGGCTCGAGGGCCTGAAGGGCCCCGTCATCCCCTCGAACGTGACGGTCACGAAGACCCGCGACTACGGCAAGACGGCGGACGAGAAGTCGTCCGAGCTGATCTTCCACGTCGGGCTCGCGACGCTCTCCGTCGTCATCCTCATGGCTCTCTTCCTGGGCCGGCGCGAGGCCGTGGTCGTCCTCGTCGCCGTCCCCACGACGCTCGCCCTCACGCTGTTCTCGTCGTACCTCTTCGGGTACACGCTGAACCGCGTCACGCTCTTCGCGCTCATCTTCGCGATCGGCATCCTCGTGGACGACGCGATCGTCGTCGTCGAGAACGTCCACCGCCACTACGAGCTCGGATGGGGCGAGCCGCGCCTCACGACCGTCTACGCCGTGGACGAGGTCGGCAACCCGACGATCCTCGCGACGTTCGCGGTCGTCGCCGCGCTCCTCCCGCTCGCGTTCGTGTCGGGCCTCATGGGCCCGTACATGCGCCCGATCCCCGTGAACGCCTCGGCGGCGATGGTCTTCTCGCTGCTCGTCGCGTTCGTCGTCTCGCCGTGGCTCACGTTCCGGCTCTTCCGCAAGTTCGCCGAGGAGCATCTCAAGGGCGAGGCCCACTTCAAGGGCGGCGACGAGGCTCCTCCCGAGGACCGCCTCCTGCGCTTCTACCGGAAGCTCTTCACGCCGCTCCTGACGCGCCCGGCGCGCCGGTGGGCCCTCCTCGGCGGCGTCGTCGTCCTGCTCCTCCTCTCCTGCGGCCTCTTCGTCGTCCGCGGCGTCAAGGTCAAGATGCTCCCGTACGACAACAAGAGCGAGCTGCAGGTCGTCATCGACATGCCGGAGGGCACGACGCTCGAGGCGACCGCCGCGGCCGCGCGCGAGCTCGCGATCCTCGTGAGGACGCGGCCCGAGGTCGCGGACGTCGAGGTCTACGCCGGCACGTCGGCCCCGTTCAACTTCAACGGCCTCGTGCGGCACTACTTCCTGAGGTCCGGCCCGCTCGTCGCGGACCTGCAGGTCAACCTCCTGCCCAAGGACGAGCGCGGCAAGGCCAGCCACACGAGCGCCAAGGAGATCCGCAACCTGATCACGCCGGCCGCCAGGCGCCTCGGCGCGAACGTGAAGGTCACGGAGGTGCCCCCGGGACCGCCGGTCCTCTCGACGATGGTCGCGGAGATCTACGGGCCCGACCCGGCGCACCGGATCGCCCTCGCGAAGGAGGTCCGCGGGATCTTCGAGTCCACGCCCGGAGTCGTCGACACGGACTGGCTCGTCGAGGACGCCTCGCCGAAGCTCGAGGTCGCGATCGACCGCGAGAAGGCGATGCGGAGCGGCGTGACGCCCGAGGTCGTCGTCAAGACCCTCCGCATCGCGCTCGACGGGATGGACGCGGGCCTCCTGCGCGTCGACGCGGCGCGCGAGGCCGTCCCGATCGTCCTGCGGCTGGACCGCGCCCAGCGCTCCGGCCTCGAGGGACTCCTCGCGACGACCGTGCCCACGATGACCGGAAAGCTCGTGCCGATCCGGGAGCTCGTCACCGTCACCGACGGGAAGCGCTCGCCGTTCATC
This sequence comes from uncultured Acidobacteriota bacterium, assembly GCA_963776915.1. Lineage (GTDB taxonomy): Bacteria > Acidobacteriota > Thermoanaerobaculia > UBA5066 > UBA5066 > Fen-183. The sequence goes on from CAVZPE010000023.1 coordinate 34,682, forward strand.
TACCACAAGAACCTGCAGCCCGTGACGTACGTCCTCGCCGAGATGGCGGGCGTCGCCGAGGCCCCGGTCTACGGCATCCTCGACATGAAGTCGAAGATCGAGGCCCTCCGCGGGCCCGACGGCCGGCCGCTCGAGATCTTCAACACGTCGCTCCCGACCGACTCGAACCGCTACGCGCTGAAGTGGGACGGCGAGTGGCACGTCACGGTCGAGGTCTTCCGGGACATGGGGATCGCCTTCGGGGCCGTCCTCGTCCTCATCTACGTCCTCGTCGTCGGCTGGTTCCGGTCCTTCGTGACGCCGCTCATCATCATGGCGCCGATCCCGCTCACGCTCATCGGCATCCTGCCCGCGCACGCCGCCTTCGGCGTCTTCTTCACGGCGACCTCGATGATCGGCTTCATCGCGCTCGCCGGGATCATCGTCAGGAACTCGATCCTCCTCGTGGACTTCATCAACCTCGAGCTCGCCGCGGGCGAGCCGCTCGAGGAGGCCGTCATCAAGGCCGGCGCGGTGCGCTTCCGGCCCATCGTCCTCACGGCCCTCGCGCTCGTCGCCGGCGGCGCCGTCATCCTCCTCGACCCGATCTTCCAGGGCCTCGCCGTCGCGCTCATCTCGGGCGTCGTCGTCGCGACCGCCCTGACGCTCGTCGTGATCCCGCTCCTCTACTTCATGTACGTCAGGACCGCGGGCGTCCCGCCTGCGGAGGAGGAAGAAGCGTGAAGATGCTGATGGTCCTCGCCGGCACGGCCGTGCGCGAGGACGTCGAGATCGCCCTCGAGCGGGCCGGAGTCGCCGGCTACACGGAGGTGGACGCCCGCGGGTTCGGCACCACCGGACGCCACCTCGGCTCGGCGGCGTTCCCGAAGACGTCGACGATCATCATGTCCTTCGTCGCGGACGAGGACGTCCCGAAGCTCCGCGCGGCTCTCCAGGCCCTGCCGGGAGCCGGGCCGCGCCCGCACGTCATCACCTGGGGCCTCGAGTCCCTGGACGCCTGAGGAGGAATCCCGTGCCACTCTACGAATTCACGTGTGAAGAATGCGGCGCGACGTTCGAGGAGCTCGTCGGCGCCGGCCTCGACGCGCCTCGGGGTGACGTGCCCCGAGTGCGGGAGCGAGCAGATCGAGAAGCTCGTGTCGCGCTTCGCGTCCGCCGGCCCCTCGGGCGGCGACGGCGGCGGCTCCTGCGGGCCGGGCTCCGGCCGCTTCACGTGAGGCTGACCCCGGGGCCCGGCGGGCCCCTCCGCGCACGACCCGAAGGAAGGAGACCCTCATGACGCAGTCCACGAAGACGTCCGTCGCCCTCGAGGCCCGCACGCCACGGCCGTTCGAGGAGGCCGTCGCGCGCGCCCGCAAGGCGCTCGAGGCCGAGGGCTTCGGCGTCCTCACCGAGATCGACGTCGCGGCGACGATGAAGAAGAAGCTCGGCGTCGACCTGCCGCCCTACCTCATCCTCGGCGGATGTCACGCGCCGTCCGCGCTCAAGGCCCTGTCGGCGGCCCCGGAGGTGGGCGTCCTTCTCCCCTGCAACGTGACCGTGTCGGTCGAACACGGAGAGACCGTGATCCGCGCGATGGACCCTCGCTCCGTCCTCGGCCTCGTCGGCGTCCCGGAGCTCGCGCCCGTCGGCCTCGAGGTCACGGCCGCGCTCCAGAGGGTGGTCACGAATGCCGCCGGCGGCTGATCCGGCGGCCCGCCTTCCCGGCCACGGCTGCGGCGGCGCCGGGGACCCCGTCCTGCCCGCGACGGACGCGGGCTGCGAGGAAGTCGCGTCGCGGTTCCGCGCGCTCTCCGAGCCCATGCGCCTCAAGATCCTGCGACGCCTCGCGCGGGGCGAGTCCTCGGTCGGCGAGATCGTGGGCGAGGTCGGCGGGACGCAGGCGAACGTCAGCAAGCACCTCGCCGTCCTCCACGGCTCGTCGCTCGTGGACCGCCGCAAGGACGGCACGCGCACCGTCTACCGGATCGCCGACCCGACGCTCCTGAAGATCTGCTCGATCGTCTGCGAGGACGTCGAACGCGGGGCCCACGACCGGGCCGTCGCGATCCTCGGGGGCGGCGGGCCAGCACGACGGTGGTCACCGTCGAGGAGTACGCGCCTCCGAGAATCGCGGAAAGCCTGATGCCGCCGCGTCCCTCGAAGACGCGCTGCAGGACGTAGCTCGCGAAGGAGACCCCGCTCACGGCGACCACGACGAGGAACGTCTTGAACGGGTTGATGTGGAAGCGCGTCAGCTCGCGGTCGGGGACGATCGGAAGGATGACGACCGCGAGGACGAGGAACTTCGTGGCGGTGACGATCTCGCTCGAGGCGACGAGCTTCGTGAGACCCTCGAGCCCCTTCTTCAGCTCGAGGAGGAGCACGCTCAGCGACGCCGATCGTCGCCGCCAGCCAGTAGCGCTCCTGCTGGACGAGGCCGCCGATCGCGTACGTGGCGAGCGCGGAGATCTCGGTCGTGAGGCCCGCGGGCGGGTCGCTCGTCGAGCTTGTGGAAGTACGAAAGGAGCATGAAGCCGCCGACGACGGCGAACCCGACCGCCACGGCACGAGCGGCCCCCCGCGGGCTCTAGGCTCTCGCGCGGCGCTCGCCGCCCTCACCGGGTCCGCGCCGGGACCGGCCATCGGGCCCGAACCGGCCTATAGTAAGGAGATCGGGCCCGCCCCCGAACTGGACCCGAGAAGGCGGAAACACATGCGAAGGACGCTGGTTCTCCTGGCCGTGGCCGGGCTCGCCCTCCCGGCGCGCCTGCACGCCGAGGAGAAGGAAGCCTGCCCATTCCGGCACGTGGATCAAGGCTGCGCTCACGACCGACGACAAGTACTCGCGGGACCAGAAGTCGGTCTTCGCGCCCGAGGCTCCCGCGATCTACGCCGTCTACCGGGTGGTCGCCGTCGGGCCCGCGAAGATCAAGGTCGTCTTCTGGGCGGACGCCGTCGAGGGCGTCGACCCGAAGACGAAGCTCCTCGAGAAGGTCTCCTCGATCGCCGAGGCGGGCGAGTTCATGGGCGCCATCCCGGCCCTGAAGCCCCCGAACGGCTGGCCCGTGGGCGCCTACCACGTCGACTTTCTCGTCGGGGAGACGCTCTCGAAGTCGGTCGCCTTCAAGGTCGTCAAGAAGACGGCCTCCCCGTAGTCCGGCTCACGGGTCCCGCGGCTCGTCCTTCGCGCGCGGAGCGGAGCGGCTCCGGATCTGGTGGACCCTGTCCACGAGGCTCCCCGGCCGGATCTGCATTCCCGAGCGCGTGAGGTCGCCGATCGCGACGTCCATGCGCACGTCGAGGCCCGCGGACTTCGAGAGCCCGATCTTCTGGCTCGCGTAGACGCTGCGGTGTCCGACGAGGAGAAACGCCGTTCCCGCGGCCAGCGCCGCGTAGACGCCCACCTCCCGCGGCAGGAGCTCGATGCCCATCACGGCCGCCGCGATCGGCGTGTTCGCCGCGCCCGCGACGACGCTCACGAAGCCGAAGGCCGCGAAGAGGCCGGTCGGGAGGTGCAGGAGCCGCGCGAGCGCCGCCCCGCTCGTGGCCCCGATGAAGAAGAGCGGCGTCACGATTCCTCCGCTGCCGCCGGACTCGAGCGTGACCGCCGTCGCGACGATCTTCCAGAGGAAGGCCAGGATCGCGACCGTGCCCGTCGCGGCGAGGGCGCTGTCGATCGTCGCGACGCCCAGCCCCGCGTACGCGTCGCCGACGAGGGAGTAGAACGCCGCCAGGAAGATCCCGCCTCCGGCGGCGACGAGGTACGGATGGTGCTCGAAGCGGCGCAGCCCGTGCTCGATCCCCCGCATCGTCTCGATCAGGAGGAGCGCGACGAGACCGAAGACCGCCCCGAAGGCGATCGAGAGCCCGACGAGCTCGGAGTGCCCGAGCGTGCCGATCCCCCCGAGGAGATCCGGCACGGGCGCCTGCACCCCGCAGACGAGGTGCGCGACGATGCCGGACACGAGACACGGAAACAGGACCGCGTACTCGATCCGCCCGAGGTAGAGCACCTCGATGCCGAACAGGGCGCCGGAGATCGGGGTCCCGAAGACGGCGGCGAAGCCGGCGCCGATTCCGCAGATCACGAGGCGCCGCCGGTCCTCGTCCTTCAGCCTCAGGATGTCCGCGAACAGGCTCGTGATCGAGGCTCCGATCTGCGCGCAGGGGCCCTCCTTGCCGACCGAGCCGCCGAACGCGAGGGTCACGACGGTCGCGAGGAGCTTGACGGGAGCCACCTTCCACGGGACGCGGCCCGAATCGCGGTGCACCGCGGCGATGACGGCCTCGGTGCCGTGGCCGCGCGCCGACGGCGCGAACGTCCGGATCAGGAGGACGCAGGCGGGGAGCGCGAGCGGGAGGAGCCAGACCGGGTGGATTCCCCCCGGCGTCACCCGCCTCACCCACGTCCCGGAGGCTCCGAGCGCCCACAGGAACGCGCGCGTGCCGAACCCGACGCAGAGGCCGGCCGTCGCGCCGAGGATCGTCCACTTGAGGGTGCTGATCAGGAGCGCGGTGTGCTCCGTGTACCAGCGCGTCTCGTCGACGAGCCTCGGCGGCGGCTGTTCCGGCTCCGTCATCCGCGCGAGTCTCCCGCATTTTTCGTTTGAGGTCAAATCAATATCCGTGCGATCATCCCGTCGTGGCGGCGGCACGCGGATCGGCGAAGCGCTTCGGACGGGTGCTCGAGTTCATGCGGCTCATCTGGGCGCTCGACCACGGCCTGCAGTCCCTCTCGAAGCGCATGCACGCCTCCCTCGGGCTCACCGGCCCCCAGCGCGTCACGCTCCGCGTCCTCGGCCGCAGGCCCGGAATCTCGGCGGGGACCCTCGCGGAGATCCTCCGGCTGCATCCGAGCACGCTGACCGGCATCCTCCACCGCCTCGAGCGGCGCGAGCTCGTCCGGCGGACGCGCGACCCGAAGGACCGGCGCCGGGCGCGCCTCGAGCTCACCCCGCGCGGCCGGAGGCTCGACACGCCGTCCGCCGGCACGGTCGAGGCCGCCGTCGCGCGCGCGCTGTCCGGGATTCCCGCCAGCCGCCTCCGGCCCGCCGCCGAGCTCCTCGCCGCCGTGGCGGCGGCGCTCCTCGAGGAGTCCGCGCCCGCCACGGGGCGGCGCGCCCGCGGGTGACGCCGGTCGCCTCCCCCATCGGCATCATTGACCCGGCCCCCCGGGCAGCCGATGATCGCCATATGGCGATGCACGCGCGCCTCCCCCTCACGGACGCGGGCTGCGAAGAGGTCGCGATGCGCTTTCGCGCCCTCTCGGAGCCCATGCGACTCAAGATCCTGAGACGCCTGTTCCGGAGCGAGGCCTCCGTCGGCGAGATCCTCGAGGAGGTCGGCGGGACGCAGGCGAACGTGAGCAAGCACCTCACCGTCCTGCACGGCTCGGCGCTCGTGGACCGCCGCAAGGACGGCACGCGCACCGTCTACCGGATCGCCGACCCGACTCTCCTGAAGATCTGCTCGATCGTCTGCGAGGGCGTCGAGCGCGAGGCGAGGCAGAAGGCCGACGCGATCCTCGGGCGCCCGCGCCGGGGCGGCCGACGCTGAGAGACGCCGCCCCCGTCCCCGCCCCGTCTCGTCGACGCGTCCTCCGCGGCGCCGCGCGGCCCCGTCGTCACGTCCTCGCCCGCCGAGGAGGCCGCGTTCCTCGAGCGCCTCCGCGGCCGCGTGATCGGCGCCGGCGCCGTGATCCCGGGCCCGTTCGGCGAACGCCCGCTCCGGTACTTCGACTTCATCGCCTCGGGCCGCTTCCACCGCGACGTGGAGGAGGAGCTCGCCGAGCGCGTCCTCCCGTTCATGGCGAACACCCACACGGAGAGCAGCTTCACCGGCCACTTCATGACCGAGCGCTACGAGGCGGCTCTCCGGAAGATCGGCGCCTGCGTCGGCGCCACGCACGACGACGCCGTGATCCCCGTCGGCTCCGGCTCCACGGGCGCGATCAACCGCCTGATCCACGTCCTCGGGCTGAGGCTCCCCGACCAGCTCGACGAACGCTTCGGCCTCGCGGCCCGCATCCCGCCCGAGGGCCGTCCCGTCGTCTTCCGGTCGCTCATGGAGCACCACTCGAACGACATCGCCTGGCGCGAGACGATCGGCGATTCCGTCTACGTGGAGTTCGGCCCGGACGGGCGGATCAGCCTCGAGGACCTCGACCGCAGGCTCTCGGAGAACGCGCACCGCCCCTGGAAGATCGGAACGTTCAGCGCCGCGTCGAACGTGACGGGGATCCTGAACGACGTCCACGGCCTCGCGCGCGTCCTCCACCGTCACGGCGCGCTCGCGTTCTTCGACTTCGCGGCGGCGGGCCCGTACGTGGACGTCGACATGCACCCGGCCGGCGACCCCGGCGGGGCGCTCGACGCCGTCTTCTTCTCCGTCCACAAGTTCCTCGGCGGCCCGCGGACGCCCGGCGTCCTCGTCGCGCACCGCAGGCTCTTCACGAACCGCGTCCCGGCCGAGCCGGGCGGCGGAACGGTCCTCTACACGTCGCCGTGGGACCACCGCTACCTCGGCGCGATCGAGTCGCGCGAGACGGGCGGGACGCCGCCGATCGTCCAGACGATCCAGGCCGGCCTCGCGTTCGACCTCAAGGCCGCCGTCGGCGCCGCGCGCACGGAGAGGATCGAGCAGGACTACCTCGGCCGGGCGATCCGCGCCTGGCGCGGGCGCGACGACCTCTACCTGCTCGGGAACCTCGAGACGCGCCGCCTCGGCGTCCTCTCCGTGATCTTCCGCCACGTCCACCACAACCTCGCGGCGCGTCTCCTGAACGACCTCTACGGAATCCAGGTCCGGGCCGGCTGCATGTGCGCGGGCCCGTACGGGCACCTCCTCCTCGCAGATCGACGAGGAGAGGTCGAAGACGATCCGCCACCGCCTCGACGAGGGACACCTCGGCGAGAAGCCGGGATGGGTCCGCATCAGCCTGTCGCCGACGGTGAGCGAGGCCGAATTCCAGGCGCTGCTCGAGGGCGTCGACCACGTCGCCCGTCACGGCCGCGAGCTCGCCGGGGACTACACCCAGAGCGACGACACCGGCGAGTGGGCGCGGCGCACGCCCGCCGCCGTGCAAAAAAGGGGACCGACATGACCGACGTCCGAAAGATGCACCCCGCCACCCGCATCATCCACGCGGGCCAGCATCCCGATCCCGCCACGGGCGCCGTCTCGACGCCGATCTACCAGACCTCCACGTTCGCGTTCAGGAACGCCGACGAGGGCGCCGCGCGCTTCCAGGGCCGCGACCCCGGGTACAAGTACACGCGGCTCGGGCAACCCGACCGTCGCGGCCCTCGAGGAGTGCCTCGCGACGCTCGAGGGCGGCTGCGGCGCGCTCGGTGCGGCGACGGGCATGGCCGCGATCAACACGGTCTACGTCACGTTCCTCGGCGAGGGCGCCCACGTCGTCGGGACCGATTCCGTCTACGGGCCGTCCCGCCTCGTCCTCGAGAACGAGTACCGGCGCTTCGGCGTCGCCTCGACGTGGGTCGACTCGTCGAGGCCGGAGAACGTCGCGGCCGCGATGCGCCCCTCCACGAAGATGGTCTACGTCGAGTCCCCCGCGAACCCGACGATGAAGCTCACGGACATCGCGGCCTGCGCCGACATCGCGCACGCGCACGGCGCGCTCCTCGTCGTGGACAACACGTTCGCGTCGCCCGTCCTGCAGCAGCCGCTCGCGCTCGGGGCCGACGTCGTCGTCCACAGCCTCACGAAGTACATCAACGGCCACACGGACGTCGTGGGCGGCGCGATCGTCTCGGGCTCGCCCGCGCTCCACGACAGGCTCCGCAAGGTCCACACGGCGTTCGGCGGGACGATGGACCCGCACCAGGCGTGGCTCGTCCTGCGCGGCATCAAGACGCTCGGCCTCAGGATGGAGCGCGCGCAGGCGAACGCGCTGGAGATCGCCCGCTTCCTCGAGGCTCACCCGGGCGTCGCGTGGGTGCTGCACCCCGGCCTTCCGAGCCACCCGCAGCACGAGCTCATGCGCCGGCAGATGTCCGGGCCGGGCGCCGTCTTCTCCTTCGGCGTGAAGGGCGGGCTCGAGGCGGGCAAGGCGTTCATCGACTCCGTGAGGCTCGCGACGCTCGCCGTCAGCCTCGGCGGCGTCGAGACGCTCATCGAGCACCCGGCCTCGATGACGCACACGGGGATGCCGAAGAACGAGCGCGAGGCCGCCGGGATCTCCGACGACCTCGTGCGTCTCGCCGTGGGCTGCGAGGACGTGCGCGACCTGATCGCCGACCTCGAGCAGGCGCTCGTGAAGGCGGCCGCGGCCGTCCCCGTGAGCGCCTGAGGCGTCAGGACTTCTTCGGGCAGTTCGGGTTCGGGCCGGTTCCGTCCATCGGGCCGTTGCCGCTGCCGCCGCAGCAGCCGGCGCCCGCTCCCCACGCCCGTGCCCGCCGCGCCCGCCGGCGAAGACCGGCGTGCCGTCGGCATTCCGGAGCTTCAGCGTGGTCTTCTGCGTGAGGTTCTCGACCTCGGCGACGACGAATCCCTGCGGGCACGCGTCGCACGCGTAGAGGAGGAGCCGGACCTGGTCGCCGGCCACGGGCGCGAACTTCTGCGCGACGAGATACCGGTACGAGCCGAGGACGTAGGCCTCGTCCTTGCCGCCGACTCTCACGGTCAGGGTCGGCATCCCGAGCCCGGGGCCTCCCTTGAGCGAGACGACGTCGCCGATCACGGTGGACGGCTTCGTGACGTCGATCTGGGACGCGGGGGTGCCGGCGGCCGCGGGGCCGTTGCCGGCCCCCATCTGGGCGAGGGCGGGACCCGCGAGAGCGGCGAGGGCGAGAGCGATGAGGGTGCGTTTCATGTCGATCTCCTTCCGCCGAAAGACGTCGCACGCCTCGTGCCGGAAGCCGTCGCCGCGCGCAAGACGCGGCCGCTCAATCCTTTCGAAGAATTCCCCTCCCCCCGCCCCTCCGATTCCCTGCAGCAACTGCAGTCCGCCGCGCAGCGCCTGCAGCCCGTCACCAGGGCGTGCTGTAAAGCCCCTTGGCGAGGATCCAGGCCGAGAGCCCGACGAGCAGTCCTCCGCTGGCGACGCGGACGAGCACGGGACGCGAGCGCAGGAAGGCGGTTCTCTCCCGAAACGCCTGGGAGGCGTATCCGGCGACCAGCATCGGGAGCGCGAAGCCGACGCTGTAGAAGCCCAGCAGGGCCATTCCCTCGCCCAGCCGGGCCCGGGCCGCGACCATGCCGAGGACCGCGCTGAGGAACGGCCCGACGCACGGAATCCACACGAGCCCGAGCGAGGCCCCGAGAACGGACCCCGACCAGAGTCCGCGCTTTCGCTCCGGAGCAATCCCGACCTTCAGCCTCTTGAAGGGGTTGACGTCGAGGAGGACCAGGAGGCCGATGACGCCGATGAGGATCGCGACGGGCTTCTCCAGCCGCACGAGCAGGGGCCCGACGACGGCGCCGAAGAGAGACGAGAGGATTCCCATGACGAAGAAGGTGGACATCAGCCCGGCCACGATGGCCAGCGGCCGGAACCGGTGCTCTCCCGGTTGTCCCGCCATCACGATGGGCAGCACGGGCAGCACGCAGGGCGAAATGGTGCTGGCCAGGCCGGCTCCGACGGCGAAAGCGGCGTTGGCCAGGCTGAACCCGGCAAGCGACTCCACGCGAGGCTCCCGGCTCAGCGGCCCGGCTTGCCGGGGATCCCCGCGAGGACCGCGTCGACGGGCTGGATGCCGGGGGAGTACCGGGTGATCTCCTTGCCGTCGGCGCCGACCAGGATCAGGTTCGGGAGAGACCGGATGCCGTACTGGTAGAAGACCTCCCGGTCCGCCGGGACGTCCGTGCGGACGTAACGGAGCGTCGCGCGCGACTCCCACCTGCTCCGGCCTTCCGCGAGGATCTGGTCCTGCGTCTGGCAGGGACGGCCGGCCGGGTTCATGAAGAACAGGAGGGTCGGCCGGGCCGGCTTCGTCGCGGCGCTCTTCTCCGCGGCGACGGCGGACGTCGACAGGGCCGCCAGCACGGCGAGCAGCAGCCATGATGTCGTGGACAAACGGCGGTTGAATCGCATCTTGCTCTCTCCCTTGCGGTCAGTTGAGGCCCCAGCGTCGGAGCCGGTAGTAGAGCGTCCGGACCGAGATCCCGAGCCTCCGGGCCGCCGCGTCGCGGTTCCCGCCCGACAGGCGCAGGGCCTCGAGCGCGGCCTCGCGCTCGCGCGTCTCCTCGTCGAGCGTGAGGGCCGGCGCGCCGGAGGAGGCGGCCGGGCGCACGTCCTCCGCGCGGATCGCGAGGCCGCCACGCACCACCACCGCCCGCTCGAGCGCGTTGCGCAGCTCGCGGACGTTGCCCGGCCAGCCCTGGGCCCCGAGGACGTCGAGCGCCTCCGGCGTGAGCTCCGGCTCGGGCAGGCGATGACGCGCCGCGAGGCGCGACACGAAATGCCGGGCGAGGAGCGGGACGTCGCCGGGCCGCTCGCGGAGCGGCGGCAGGGCGATGGGCACGACCGCGAGGCGGAAGTAGAGGTCGCGCCGGAAGACGCCCGTCTCGGCCTCGCGCGCGAGGTCGCGGTTCGTGGCGGCGACGAGGCGGACGTCGACCGTGACGTCCTTCTCGCTTCCGAGACGCCGCACGCGGCGGTCCTCGAGGACGCGCAGGAGCTTGGCCTGGAGGGCGGGCGCGAGCTCGCCGATCTCGTCGAGGAACAGCGTGCCCCCGTGCGCCTCCTCGAAGCGGCCCGCCCGCGCGCGGTCCGCGCCCGTGAACGCGCCGCGCTCGTGCCCGAAGAGCTCGCTCTCGGCGAGGGACTCGGGGAGCGCCGCGGCGTTGACCGCGACGAACGGACCCGCGGCGCGCGCCGAGCGGGCGTGGATCCGCCGCGCGACGAGCTCCTTGCCCGTGCCCGACTCCCCCGTCACGAGGACCGGGACGTCCGTCGGGGCGACGCGGTCGACGAGCGCGAGGGCCTCGAGCAGCCGCGCGTCCGAGGTCACGATCTCCTCCGCCGGCGCCTCGGGAGCGAGGAGCCGGTCGACGACCGCGAGGAGCGCGCGCGGGGACTCGAGCGGCTTCGTCAGGTAGTCCGCGGCGCCGAGGCGCACCGCCTCGACGGCCTCCGGGATCGTCCCGAACCCCGTCAGGACGACGACGGGCGGCGGCGCCGGGAGCTCGTCGCGCAGTGCCTTGAGGAGCGCGATCCCGTCCCGCGCGGGCATCCGGCGGTCCGTCAGCACGAGAGCGAAGGGCTCGCGGCGCGCGAAGCGCAGCGCCTCCTCCCCGTCGCGGGCCTCGACGACGGCGTGTCCCTCCCCCTCGAGGATGTCGCGCAGGAGCGCGCGGAAGGACGGATCGTCGTCGGCGACGAGGATGCGCGCCATCTCAGCCCCGGACCCCGGGCAGGGTCAGCCGCGCCACGCAGCCGCCGCCGGCGCGCGCGGCGAGCGTCACGTCGCCGCCGTTCGCGCGCGCGAGCGCCCTCACCGTCGGGAGGCCGAGCCCCGTGCCGCCGGGCCGGCCCGTGACGTACGGGTCGAAGGCCCGCGCCGGGTCGACGGAGAGCCCGGGGCCGCGGTCGCGCACCTCCGCCCAGGCCGTGCCGCCGTCCGCTCCGACGGCGACGTCGAGCGTCCCGCCGGGATCGTGCGCGCGCGCGTTCGCGAGGAGCTCGTCGAGCACGTCTGCCGCGTGGCCCGCGTCCGCGAACGCGCTCACCGAGGACGGCCCGGAGACGGTCACGCCTCCGCCCGCGCGCTCCGCCGCCTCCCGTGCCAGCGCGGCGAGGTCGAGGCTCTCCGGCTGCGGCTCGACGGGCCGCGCGAACCTCAGGATCTGCGCCACGAGATCCTCGATCCTCCCGCTCGCCTCGACGATCCGCCTCGAGCGCTCGGCGACCTGCTGGCCGGGGCGGTCGGCCATGAGCTGCGCGGTGCCCTTGATCGCGGCGAGGGGATTGCGGACGCGGTGGGCGAGACCGGCGCCCGTGAGCGCCACGGCGTCGAGGCGCTCGCGCTCGGCCTCGAGCCGCTCGCGCCGGGCCCGCTCGGCGAGGCCGCGCGCCGCCGCGAGCGACAGGACGACGAGGGCCGCGCCCGCCGCGGCCGACCCGAGGACGAGCGCGAGCGCGAGGCCGCCCTCGCCTCCGGCGCCGCGGACCGGATAGAAGCGCAGCATGAAGGGACTGCGGCCGGGGCCCCGCCGGCCCTCCGCGGACCCGGGGCCCGCCATCGCGCCGAAGCCGCCGGCGGGCCGCCAGCCCGGGCCCAGCATCGCGGGCATCTCGACCGGGCGTCCCCTCCGTCTCGCCTCGCCGCTCCGCCGTTCCCGAGGGTCCCACCACCTCGACCCCCCGGACGAGGGCCGCGTGGGCGGCCAGGAACTCCCCGAGGGCCTGCGGCGCCCCGTCGGGCCCGTCGTTGCGAAGCCGGGCCTCGAGCTCGTGGCCCGCGCGGGCGAGGAGCCCGTCACGCACGGCCGCGTCCCGCGCCCGGAGCGAGTCCGCCGCGACCAGAGAGACGCCCACGAGCGCCGCCGCGAGCGGCAGCGCCGCGAGGACGGGCGACGCGTAGAGGAGGGCGCGGCGGCGGTCGGGGGGGTTGACCATCTATAACTTAATGATTATATTGTAATCCATGGTCAAGGCAAGCCGCGCCCGCACGGGCGCCCGGAGCGGGAGATGAGCAGCGACGCCGCGTGGCTGTGGGGCGCTCTCCTCGTCTGGGTCCTGCTCCAGAAGTTCGTCTTCCCCCGCCTCGGCGTCCCGACGTGAGGGGCACCCGGTCCCGCCGGCGGCGGGACGAGCTGCTCGAGGCCGACCCGGCCGGAGCCGAAGAAGGAGACGGACGCGTGACGCTTCCCCCGGACGAGATCGAGCGCCGGAAGGAATCCTTCCGGAAGAGGCGCGAGGCGTTCGCGGCGCTCGGGCACGACGGCGCCCGCGCCGCGGCGCTCGTCCTCGACGCGGCCGGCCCCCTCGAGGGGCCCGTCCTCGACCTCGGCTCTGGAATGGGCGCCATGGCGCGCGAGCTCGCGCGCCGCGGCCTCTTCGTCGAGAGCGTGGACGTGAGCGCCGACGACCAGGAGGTCGCCGCGGCGCTCACCGCCGGGTCCGGCCTGGAAGCCGCGATCCGCTTCACGCCGGCCGACGGCGCCGCTCTCCCCTTCGGCGACGGCGTGTTCGCCTCGGCCGTGTCGTTCAACGTTCTCCACCACCTCGCCGACGGTCCCTCCGTCCTCCGGGAGGTCGTGCGCGTCGTCCGCCCGGGCGGGGCGATCGTCCTCGCGGACTTCTCGCGCGAGGGCTTCGACTTCGCGGCGCGCGTCCACGCGGCCGAGGGCGGCACGCATCCCGAGGGGCCCGTCACCCTCGACTGGGCCCGCGGATTCCTGTCCGCGCTCGGCCTCCCCGAGCGGGCCGCCGGAGAGGCTCATCACGAGCGCTTCGCGTCGTTCGGCAAGCCCGCTCAGGTGCCGCGCGCCGCGGTCCCGCCCGCGTTCGAGGCGCTCGACCGCGCCGGCCTCTTCGGGGCCCTCGACGTCTTCGCGAAGAACTGGCTCGCCCACGACGGGAGCTGGTTCCTCGCGGCCGAGGAGCGTTACGGCATGGAAGTGGCGATGGAGCTCGACGCGGCGGCCTGGCGCCGCTTCGCCGCGGCCGAGGCGCGCCGGATCATGGAGGCCTACGGGATCCCGAAGGACGGCGGCCTCGACGCGCTCGCGCGGGCGCTGTCCTTCCGCGCGTACAGCTTCGTGAACCCGAGCCGCGTCGAGCGGGAGGGCTCCGTCCTGCGCTTCTACATGACGTCCTGCCGCGTCCAGGAGACGCGGCGGCGCAAGGGCCTGCCGGACTTCCCGTGCCGGCCCGTCGGGCGAGGTGGAGTTCGAGACGTTCGCACGCACCGTCGATGCGCGGATCACGACGCGGTGCCTCTCGTGCCCGCCCGACGCCGGATGCGCAGGGGCATTGCGGCTGGGAGTTCCGTCTCGTTTGAGCGGCCGACGGGTGTTCCGCGGCCGGAAGGAGTCACCGTGAAAGAGTTTTTCAAGACCAACGAAGGCAGCGCGGACCGGATCCTGCGCGTCGTCGCCGGCATCGCCCTGCTTTCCCTGACGGTCGTCGGTCCGAAGACGAGTTGGGGCCTCGTCGGCCTCATCCCGCTCGCGACCGGACTCGTGGGCAGCTGTCCTTTCTATTCCATCTTCGGGCTGAGCACCTGCCCGAAGGCCCCCGGGCCGGCCTCGCGCTGACCGATACCGTCACGGTAACGCCATGTGCCATCGTGTGACCTGTTCGCGGTGCGGGAAGCCGACGATTGCCGGTTGCGGCCGGCACGGCGAGGAAGCGCTCGCGGGCGTTCCGCGCGACAAGCGCTGCACGTGCCCGCCGCCGAAGCCCCTTCTCGAGCGCCTTTTCGCCCGCCGCCGAGGCTGATCAGGCGCCCCGCGCTCACGACGATCGCGGTGCCGATCGATCGCGCCGCCTTCGTGCCCGGTGCCTCCCCGCTGTCAGCCCGTCCACGCGCCGAACGCGAGGCCGCAGATGGTCGAGAGGACGATGACGAGAGAAATGTACGTCGCCGTCTTCTTCAGCCCGAGGTAGGAATTGATGACGAGCATGCTCGGGAGGGAGAGCGCCGGCCCCGAGAGGAGGAGGGCGAGCGCGGGCCCCTTCCCCATTCCGGAGCCGAGAAGACCCTGCAGGATCGGAACCTCCGTCAGCGTGGCGAAGTACATGAACGCGCCGAACACGGACGCGACGAGATTCGCGGCGACCGAGTTGCCGCCCACGAGGGAAGCGACCGCGGCGTCCGGGATGATCCCCGCGTCGCTCCCGGGCCGCCCCATCAGCCACCCGGCGACGAGCACGCCTCCGAAGAGGAGCGGCAGGATCTGCTTGGCGAACTCCCACGTCCCGAGCACCCACTCCCGGCGCTCGCCGCGGTCGAACCACTTCACGATCATGTAGAGAAGCGCCGCCGCCGAGACGGCCGCGAGCGGTAGATGCACCTTCCAGACGGCCGCGAAGAACCCGACGGCCCGGTTCGGGGCCCCCCAGTTGACGAAGACGAGAAGAGCCACCATCGAGCCGAAAAACGCCGCGTCCTGCCACGGCTTGCGCCGCGGCGGGACGTCGCCGGCGCCGGCGGCCGCGAAGGGATCGGGGCCGTTCGCGACGCGCTCGGATTCCTCCTTCCGGAACAGGAAGGCCATCAGGAGGCCGATGACGACCGAGAACCCGACGGCGCCCACGATCCGGGCGACGCCCAGCTCGAAGCCGAGGACGCGCGCCGTCAGGATCATCGCGAGGACGTTGATCGCGGGCCCCGAATAGAGGAACGCGGTCGCCGGCCCGAGCCCCGCCCCGCGCCGGTAGATGCTCGCGAAGAGCGGAAGCACGGTGCAGGAGCAGACGGCGAGGATCGAGCCCGAGACCGACGCGACGCCGTAGGCGACCGGCCTCGGCGCCCGGGCGCCGAGGTAGCGCATCACGGCGGCCTGGCTCAGGAACTGTCCGATGGCTCCGGCGATGAAGAGCGCCGGGACGAGGCAGAGAAGAACGTGCTGCCGCGCGTAGTCCTTCAGGAGGAAGAGGCCCTCGAGAAACGACCTCTGGAGCCGCGGGCTCTCGACGGGCATCCAGTACGCCGCCGCGAAGACGGCGACGATCAGCAGCAGCTTCGTCCGTTCCTTCATCGGAGGGGCTCCCGCCTCTTCAGGCGCCCGCGAGGAGCTTGCGAATCTCGTCCACCTTCGGGATGCGGCCCGAGAAGACGACCTTGCCGTCGACGGCGACGCCCGGCGTCGCGAGAAGGCCCAGCTCGATCATCCGTTCCATCGACTCGACCTTCTCGACGTCGACATCCAGGTGCTCGGTCTCGACGACCTGCCGCACGACGCGGTAGGTCTCCTTGCAGCGGACGCACCCCGGGCCGAGGATCTCGATCTTCCTGCGCGCGATGTTCTCCATGACGTTCTCCTTGTTTCGGTGTTTCACGCCGCGAGCACGCGGCGAAGAGTCGTGGCGCCGACGCCGACGCCGAGGACGACGAGGACCCATCCGAAGGCCCGCTGCAGGCGCCCGGCCCACACGGCGGCGCGGCTCCCGACGAAGGCGGTGACGAAACCGGTCACGATGCCTGCGGCGAGCAGCAGGACGACGTGGCCCGCGGAATAGGCGAGGAGCAGCGTCGTTCCCCAGAGGACCTTCTGCTCGAAGGCCACGAGGGAGAGGATGACGACGAGGATCGGCGTCGCGCACGGCGACGAGAGAGTTCCCGTGAGCGCGCCGAGCCCGAAGGCGCCCGCGATTCCGGCCTTGCCGAGCCTTGCCGTATCCACGTGCGGCACCGGGAGGCGGAGGACGCCCGCGAGGTGAAGGCCCATGACGGCGAGGACGGCCGAGAGCAGCAGAGGCCAGGCCGCGCCGACGTCGCCGAGGAGGCGCCCCGAAAGGGCCGCCACCGCGCCGAGCGCCGTGAAGCAGACGGCGAGACCCGTCGCGAACGCCGCCGTGAGCACGGCGGCGCGCGCCCGCGTCGTCCCGGCGCCGCCGACGGTCGCGACCACGAGGGGGACCGCCGCGAGGACGCACGGGCTCGCGGACGAGAGAACGCCCCCGAGAAACACGAGGGCGAGCATGACCGGGGCCGGGGCGGCGGCGGCCCGCGCGGCGAGGCCGGCCAGAAGCCCCTCCATCAGAGCAGTCCCTTCTCCTTCAGGGCCTTCTCGAAATCCGGCTGAGCGAAGTAGCCCATGTGCCGGAAGATCTCCCGCCCCTTCGCGTCGAAGATGATCTGCGTCGGCATCACCATGATCTGGTGCCGCCGGGCGACCTCCGGGTTCGGCTGAATCCAGAAATTGGAGACGCGCGCGCGCTTGCCGAGACGCGCCTGGAGATTCTTCAGGACCGGCTGCATGTGCATGCACG
>CAVZPE010000024.1:0-47053 GCA_963776915.1 uncultured Acidobacteriota bacterium
AGCCGTGCCCGCCGCGGTTTCCGGGCTTGCCGAGGACCTGCGGGCCGCCGCGCCAGAACTCGTGCCCCGGGTTCAGCAGCACGACGACGTCGCCCGAGCGCGGGTG
The DNA here is from genome assembly GCA_963776915.1 of uncultured Acidobacteriota bacterium. Lineage (GTDB taxonomy): Bacteria > Acidobacteriota > Thermoanaerobaculia > UBA5066 > UBA5066 > Fen-183. The sequence goes on from CAVZPE010000024.1 coordinate 107, forward strand.
GTCGAGGCCGATGCGCGCGAGCGCGGCGCGGGGAACGACGTCGTCCACGAGCCCGTCCTTCAGCGCGGAGAGCCCGCGCAGGTCCTCGAGGAGCGCGGCGGCGGCGGATTCCCGCGCGGCGCCCCCGAGAGCCGGATCGAGATAGACGTGCGCCACGCCGCTCGTCGCGCAGATCTGGACCCGCCGCGCGCCGACCGTCGGGCCCTTCGGGCCGACAGGCGTCCAGCCCTTGTCGAGGAGGTACTTCTCGAGGTTCACGCCCGTCACGAGCGGCACGATGCCGTGGTCGCTGAAGAAGAGAAAGGAGTCGCGGGGCGTGAGCGCGGCGAGAACCGCGGCGGCCGAGCGATCCGCCGTCCGGAAGGCGCGGACGACGGCGTCGCGCGAGCCGCCGTTCACGCCCGGCTCGAACGCGTGCTCCACCTCGTCGACGAGCGGCTGATAGCCGACGAGAAGGTCGAAGCGCTCGCGCCGGACAGCGAAGAGGAGCGCCTTCGTCATGTAGTCGGCGAGGCGCACGGCCTGCTCCTCGTGGGCCGCGAAGTCCGATCGTCCGCCGCGCATGAAGGCGTAGTCGGGCGCGCCGGGCCACCCGCCGACCGCTTCTTCGAGGCCCCGGCGGAATCCGTCGGGGTATGCGGGCACGACGTGGAACGCGCCGACGTAGAGCTCGGCGCGCGCGAGCGACGGATCGAGCTCCTCGAGCCGGCACCACGCCGTGGCGCTTCCGCCGTCGGCCGGGGCCGCGAGCGCGAACCAGCCGTGCACGGCGACGGCGCCGAGCGACGCGGGGGAGGCGCCGCCCTCGCGCGTCACGGAGACGAGGTCGTAGTTCGCCGTGCCGTCGTCGGTGGTGTCGGTCGCGACGAGACGGAGGTCGCCGCGCCGGCCGGAGTCTGGACCGCGACGCGGGCCGCGCGCGCGGGCGAGAAGGACCGCCCGGTGGGAGCCTGCGCGTCGATCCACGCGTCGGACGCGACGCGGACGAAGGCCGATTCCCGTGCGGGCTTCTCGGGCCAGACGAGGCCGAAGTCGCCGCGCCGGCCCTCGGTGGCGGCGTCCGCGCCGGGATAGAGGAGGACCCCCACGCGGCGGCCCTGCCGGCGCGCGGCTTCCCAGAGCGTCTCGCTCCCGATCGCCGCCGCGAATCCGGTCGTGTGCGTCCCGAACGGAGAGCCCGGCTCGCGGAACTGGTTCGCGACGATGCCGGTCCTGTCGGGAGGCGCTCCCGTGATCGCGGAAATGTGCGCCGCGGGCGTGAGCGACGGCGTGACGTTCCGCGCGCGGCCGGCGAGGACGCCGCGCGCGGCGAACTCCGAGAAGCCGCCCGCGTCGAGCGCGCCCGAGGCGAGAAGCTCGTTCAGGCGCACGCCGCCCAGACCGTCGAAGGAGATCGCCACGACGCGCCCCGTCTCGCGCGGCGCCTCCGGCGCGGAGGGCGCCGTGGCGGGGCCCGCGGCGCATCCGGAGAGGCAGGCGGCGGCCAGGAGGGCGACGAGGGTGCGGCGCGTCATGTCCGGAGATTGCCATGCCGGGCGGTCCCGGGGAACGGACGCCTTCTCAGCGCGCGGCGACCCCCTCGATCTTCCGGATCCTGTAGTTCCGGGCGTCGATCACGTAGAGGTTCCCCTTCCCGTCGAGGCCGAGGCCGAGCGGGTCGTTCAGGGCGGCCGTCGCCGCCGGCCCGTCGTCCCCCGAGAAGCCCTCGGCGCCCGTGCCCGCGACGTGCGTGATGATCCCGGTCTTCGCGTCGACGCGGCGGATCACGTTGTTCCCCGTGTCCGCGATGAAGACGTTCCCGGCGCCGTCGATCGCGATTCCGGACGGCTGGTTGAGGACCGCCTGCGCGGCCGGGCCCCCGTCGCCGCGCCTCCCGGCGAGCCCGTTGCCCGCGTACGCGGAGAGGATCTCGCCCCTGGGGTCGAGCCTCACGACCTGGTTGTTTCCGGTCGCCGAGAAGGTGAGCGCGCCGCTCCGGTCGAGGCGCGGGCTGTTCGGCCAGGCGAATCCCGTCTCGAGCGCGGGCCCCGGCTTGAAGACCATGTCGTTCCGGCCCGCGATCGTCTCGGTCCGGTGCGTCTCGAGGTCGAGCCGGCGGATCCTCGAGGCGAAGACCTCCGCGATCAGGAGGCGTCCTTTCCGGTCGAAGACGAGGCCGCTCGGCCGTCCCATCGGGACGGCGGTGGCGATCCCGTCGGCCGTGTAGACCGGCATCCGGTTGCCCGCGACCGATGTGATGACGCCGGTCCGGCGGTCCACGCGGCGGACGAGGTTGTTCCCCGCGTCGGCGATGTAGAGGTCGCCGCTCTTGTCGAACGCGATCTCGGCCGGGGCCTTGAGGCGGGCCTCGGTCGCGGGCCCGCCGTCGCCGGCGTAGCCGCACGCGCCGCTCCCCGCGACCGTCTCGAGGAGGCCGGTCTTCCGCACGATCCGGCGCACGCGGCACGCGCGCGGCTCGGAAAACGTGAGGTTCCCGTCGCCGTCGAAGAGGACGTTCGCGATCCCGTCGGTCGCGAGAGCGAGCGACGACGTGGCGGCCGGGGAGCCGTCGGGGGAGAACGCGGGGTCGCCGTTGCCGGCGACCGTCGTGATGGTCTGGGCGGAGGCCGCGCGCGCGCCGGTCGCGAGGACGAGCGCGGCGGCCCGCAGGGCGAGGCGGCGTGTCATGTGCCGATGATACCCAGCGCTCGGCGCGCGTTCAGGAGGGCGCGAGCGGTTCCGCAGGCGGCGGCGCCGGCCCGCGGGCGCTCCCCGGGTCCTTCGGCCGGGAGAGCGCCAGGAGGCCGAAGACGAGCGTCATGAACCCCGCGTAGACGCCGCCTCCGATCACGAACGGACCCGCGTCCTTCCCGTGGAGCGCGGGCTCGTCCACTTCGGCGCGCCCGGGCTCCTCCGGAACGTAGAGGACGGACACGCTCCCGCCGAGCGGATAGTGCTTCTCGCCGAACGAGTGGTAGTCCGAGTAGATCGACTTGAACTCCACGCGCCGCCCGTCCGCCGTCGTGAAGGCGACGACGGGACGGTACTTGAGGTGCTTGCCGCGCTCTTCGATGAGGCGGATCACGGTGCCCGGGGCCCGGCCGCGCGCGCGCTGCACGAACTCGACCTTTCGCGCGTCCGAGCGCACGACGAGCGCCACGAAGAGGGCGGCGGGGAGCAGCGAGAGAACCCACATCACGAGGATCGCCCGCCGCGAAACGGGTTCCGGATCTCGACGCGGTCGCCATCGATCGGCCTCCTGTGGCTCGATCAGAGCACGGGGGAAAGGCCCCGCGCGAGCTGGTCGCCGATCCGGTGGAGCGCCGTCCGCCCGTCCCACGCCTCGAGCGTGATCTCGACCGAATCCGCGAGGTCGGCCTCGAACCGCTCCTCGAGCGTCCGCGCGACGCCGGCGTCGAGCGCGACGACGTTGCACTCGGCGTTGAAGTGGAACGACCGGAAGTCCATGTTCGTGGAGCCGACGATCGACACGTACCCGTCCGCGACGAAGGACTTCGCGTGGAGGACCGAGGCCGTGTACTCGAAGATCCGCACGCCGTGCTTCAGGAGATGGCGGTACGACCCGTGGCCCGCGTGCCGCACGAGAGGGACGTCGCTCCGCCCGGGCAGGAGGAGGCGCACGTCGACGCCGCGGCGCGCGGCGTCCGCGAGGAGCGGGAGGGCGTCGCGCCGCGGGGCGAAGTAGGCGTTCGTCAGCCAGAAGCGCGAGCGCGAGGCCGCGATCGTCGCGGCGAGAACCGAGGCCGTCTCCTCGTGCCCGCGTCCCGGCGCCGAATCGAGGACGAGGAGCGCCGCGCCCGCCGGGAGCTCCCCGTCGGGCGGCAGGGCGAGCGGCGGGATCTCGAACGCCGTGCCCCCCGCGCGCTCCCAGCCCTCGCGGAAGACGACCGCCATCTCCCAGGCGACGGGGCCTTCGAGGCGTGCGTGCGTGTCCCGCCAGATCGTGCCGGGCGGCGGCGTGCCGAGGGACGAGCCGTACTCCTCGCCGATGTTCATGCCGCCCGTGAACGCGACGCGCCGGTCCACCGCGAGGATCTTCCGGTGGTCTCGGTAGGGTTGGTACCACAGGAACGGGAAGAGCGGGTGATAGAGCCTCACCTCGACGTGCCGTTCCTGCAGCGCCGCCAGAAGGAGCGGCGCGTCGCGTAGGACCCGAACGCGTCGGCGAGGACGCGCACGGCTGACGCCGCGCCGGGCGGCGTCCGCGAGGGACGTCGGCCAGGGCACGGCCGGCCGCGTCGTCCTTGAGGATGTAGGCCTCGAGGAGGATCTCCTCGCGCGCGGACGCGATGGCCGCGTGCATCGCGGCGAACGCCACCGTGCCGTCGAAGTAGAGCGTGACCGCGTTGCCGGGGTGGATCGGCGAGGCGTCGATCCGCCGCAGCAGGACCTCGAAGCCGGGGTCGCGAAGGCCGTCCGGCAGCGCGGCCGCGAGGCGGCCCACGCGCCCGGTCCGGAGCTCGCGCGGGAGGACGCGGTAGGCCATCGGGCGCAGGATGGGCCTCAGAAAACGCGGCGTGCGGCGCCGCGGCCTCTTGTGTCCACGTCCAAACAACGCCGTGCCTCCGCGTTATCCTCGCACGATGCTCCGCGCCGCGCGCTCCGTCCTGAGGGCCGAGATCCGGGAGCAGCCGCACGCCGTCGCGCGCGTCCTCGCGCGGGAGGGCCGCCGGACGGCCGCCCTCGCCGCGCGTCTCGCGAAGGCGGATCTCTCGTGGGTCCTCGTCGCGGCGCGCGGGACGTCGGACAACGCCGCGCGTTACGCGCAGTACGCGTTCGGCATCGTCCACCGGCTGCCGGTCGCGCTCGCGGCGCCGTCCCTCGTGACGCTCTACGGACGGGCGCCGCGCGTGAAGGGCGCCCTCGTGATCGGGATCTCCCAGTCGGGCCGTTCGCCCGACGTCGTCGAGACCGTCGCCGCGGCCCGCCGCGCCGGGGCCCCGACGCTCGCGATCGTGAACGACGCCGCGAGCCCGCTCGCGCGGACGGCCGAGTGGGTGCTGCCGCTCCACGCCGGCGTCGAGCGCAGCGTCGCCGCGACGAAGACGTACACGGCGCAGCTGGCCGCCGTCGCGCTCCTCGTCCTCTCGATGGGGGGCCGCAAGCGGGATCTCGCGGCGCTCGAGGCCATCCCCTCGAGCATGGACGAGGCGCTCGGCGTCGAGCCCGCGGCCGAGGCGGCCGCGCTCTCGCTCGCGCACGCGCAGCGCGCGGTCGTTCTCGCACGCGGGCTGCACTACCCGACGGCGTGGGAGATCGCGCTCAAGCTGAAGGAGCTCGCGCTCCTCCTGGCCGAGCCGTATTCGGCCGCGGACTTCCAGCACGGCCCGATCGCGATGGCCGAGCGGGACCTGCCCGTCATCCTCGTCTCGCCGCCCGGCTCGCGGCCGGCCCGCGAGGTGGAGGCGCTCGGACGCGAGCTCCGGCGGCGGGGGAGCCCCGTCCTCGCGATCGGTCCGCGCCGCCGCGGCGCGCTCGGCGTCCCGCGCGTGCCCGAGCTCCTCGCGCCGCTCGTGTCGATCCTGCCGGGCCAGCTCCTCGCGTTCCACGCGGCGCGCGCCCGCGGCCTCGACCCCGATCGGCCGCGCGGGATCCGCAAGATCACCGAGACGCGCTGAGGCCGCCGTCGCCCGTCTCTGCTAACGTTTCCCCATGAACAACGGATCTCGGGATTCCTCGCGTGCGGCGCCGTCGCCGCCGTCTCTCGCCCTCGCGGGCTGCGCGTCCTCCTCCCGGAACGACATGTCCGGGCCGGTCGTCGGCGTGCCCCTCGACCTCCCGGACCACTTCGTGGTCGCCCGCTCGGGCATCGGCAAGACGGAGGAGCCGAAGGCGGACGGGGTCTGCCGCAATCCCATGATCGACCCGCGCGACCGGACGAGCTCACGCTCCGGCGCTCCGCCGGCGGCAAGGGCGACTACTGGCCCGAGGGCGGAATCCGGGGCGCACACGTACGGCCTGACCTCGCGGCAGCTCCTGCGGATCGACTGCGCGACGGGCAAGGCGATCGGGATCGTCGCGGAATAGCGCGACTCGTCGTGGCCTACTCCCTCCTCACCCACCTCGCCTGCACGAAGTGCGACGCGACGTACGACGTCGGGCCGCTCCTGAACGTCTGCACGAAGCCCGGCTGCGCGGGCTCGCTCTTCGCGGCGTACGACCTCGAACCCCTTCCCGCGTCGCGGGGAAGGACGGTCCCCCGGGATGTGGCGCTGGCACGAGGTGATGCCCGCGCGCAACGCGGCCGAGATCGTCACGCTCGGCGAGGGCGGGACGCCGCTCCTCCGCGCGGACCGGCTCGGCGCCGCGCACGGGATGCCGAACCTCTACGTCAAGGAGGAGGCCGGCAACCCGACGGGCTCCTTCAAGGCGCGCGGCCTCGGGGCGGCCGTCACGATGGCGAAGGCACTCGGGGCGAGGAAGATCGCGCTCCCGACCGCGGGCAACGCGGGCGGCGCCGCGGCCGCGTACGCCGCGAAGGCGGGGCTCGAATGCCACGTCTTCATGCCGAAGGACACGCCGAAGGTCTTCCGCATCGAGTGCGAGGCGTACGGCGCGAAGGTCGGCCTCGTGGACGGCCTCATCGACGCGTGCGGGAAGATCGTCGCCGAGCGCAAGGACGCCGAGGGCTGGTTCGACGTCTCGACGCTGAAGGAGCCGTACCGCGTCGAGGGCAAGAAGACGATGGGCTACGAGATCGCCGAGCAGCTGGGCTGGACGCTGCCCGACGTCGTCGTCTACCCGACGGGCGGCGGCACGGGGCTCATCGGGATGTGGAAGGCGTTCGACGAGATGGAGAAGCTCGGCTGGATCGGCTCCGCGCGCCCCCGCATGGTTTCCGTGCAGGCGGAGGGCTGCGCGCCGATCCCGAAGGCGCTCGCGGAGGGGAAGGACGTCTCCGCGAGGTTCGAGAACGCGCACACGTACGCGTCCGGACTGCGCGTCCCGAAGGCCTACGCCGACTACCTGATTCTGAAGATCCTCCGCGCCTCGAAGGGCGAGGCGGTGACGGTGACGGACGACGAGATGCGCCGCGGCGTCGTCGAGCTCGCCTCGCACGAGGGCCTCTTCGCGGCGCCCGAGGGCGGCGCCGCCTGGGAGGCGGTCAAGAAGCTCGTCGCGCAGGGGAAGGTCGACGCCGGCGAGCGCATCGTCGTCTTCGACACGGGGACCGGCTACAAGTACGTGGAGTAGAGGCTGCCTCACCGCCCCGGGCGCGCGTCGCCACCGGGGCCCTCGAGGATCCAGATCCGGCTCGTGGAGATCTCGGTGTCCGTGATGGCGAGGGAGCGTCCGTCCTTCGAGACGTCGAAGGGCGAGTTGCTTCCCGTGACGGGCAGGACGCCCGGGAACGCCCGCGCCCGGTTCGCGACGGGCGCGACCTTCACCCGCTGCTGGTCGTCGAATCCAAGAACCGAGTAGGCCACGCCCGTTCCGTCCGGCCACCAGTCGGGCCAGCCTCCGGTGTCGCTGATCCTCCGCTCGTCCCGGCCGTCGGGCGTCACGAGGAAGACCCCGGACGTGCCGGACCGGTCCGCGGCGAACGCGATCCACCGCCCGTCCGGGGACCACCGGGGCAGCGTCGAGGGTCCCTTCGTGATTCTCCGCGCCTCGGCGGCGCCGATGTCCTGCACGACGACGTGCGTCTCCCCGTCGACGGTGCGGGCGAACGCGATCTGCCGCCCATCGGGGGAAAAGTCGGCGTACTGGTCGTCGTCGGGATTGCCGGGGGTCAGGGGCTCGGCTGCCCCGCCGCGCCGCGGCGCACGCCAGATCCGGTCCGCCCCCGCGGTCCACGTGCAGTAGGCCACCCACGCGCCGTCGGCGGAGAAGCGCGGATAGACCTCGGGCAGCGGCGACGACGTCAGCCGCAGCGGCTCGCCCCCGCCGCACCGGCGAGATCCAGATGTGCCAGGAACCGTCCTCTTCGGCCCGGCTGTAGGCGACGTCGAGGCCGTCCGGCGAGAACGCGGGCGCCCAGAGCGGGCACGAGTGCGAGACGACCCGGCGGCGCGTTCCGGAGGCGAAGTCGTACACCCACAGGGCGCTGCGCTCGGGCGCGTTCAGGAAGGCGATCGCGCCGGTCGCCGAGACGCTGGGCCAGGAGTCGGGGCCCGCGCCGCTCGTGAGGCGGGTCGGGGGGCGTCCGTCCGCCGGCAGGAACCAGAGGTTCGTCGCCCCTCCCCGGTTCGAGACGTGGACGATCCCCGAACCGTCCGCGGTGAAGGCCGGGGACTTGCTGAAGATGCCCGGGGGGTCCGTCCAGAGGCGGCGGGAGACCCCGTCGGAGACGCGGACGGTCCACAGCTCGCTCGCGACGCCCCCGGCGCTTCGCGCAACCGCGAGGGAAGCGCCGTCCGGAGACCAGGCGAGACGCCCGAAGAACGGGACCTTCGCGTCGGCCTCGAGGAGCACCCTCATGTTCGAGCCGTCGGCGCGCGAGACGGCGAGCTTCTGGCGCCCCGGCGGGCGCCACGTCACGCAGGCGAGAGCGGCGCCGTCCGGAGACCAGGCGGCCCGGGTCGCACCGGCGAGGACGCTCGTCACGTGCCCCCCGAGCACGGGCACGACGCAGACCTCGGGCGCCGTGCCGTTCGCGGGGAACCGCGTGAACAGGACGCGCTCGCCGTCGGGCGAGAACTCCGGCTCGGCCTCGCGGGCGTCGTCGCCCGTGAGGCGGATCCCGGCGCCACCGGCGGCCCGGCTCACGTAGAGGTCGCTCCGGCCGTCCTGCTCGAGGACGTACGCGAGCATCTTGCCGTCGCCCGAGAGCGCCATCGAGTGGATGTGGCTCGAGGTCGAGAGGACTTCCCGGAGCCGTCCGCCCCCCATGGCGGGCGGCTGCACGCGCTCCGGACGCGCGGCCGTCCAGACGAGCGCCGCGCCGGCCACGGCGAGCCCGGCCACGGCGAGCGTCGCCATGAGGCGCGACCGGGACGTCTCCGGGGACCGGGCGCGCTCCGACGGGGCGCGATCTCCGGCGGGCGGCGCGAACGCGGGGTGCTCCCCGCCGCTCGTGATCTTCCGCGCTCCGTCCGCGGGGGAGAGGTGCTCCCGGCAGTCGAGGAGCTGCTTCGCGAGATCCTCGGTGGACTCGTAGCGGTCCCGCGGATCCTTCGCGAGGCAGCGCTCGACGATCCAGACGAGCGGTTCCGGCGTGGCGGGAGCGGCGGCGGCGAGCGGCTCCGGAGAATCGCGGATGATCGAGGCGAGCGTCTCGGCGGGAGACGAGCCCTTGAACGGACGGCGGCAGGCGAGCATCTCGTAGAGGAGAACCCCGAGCGAGAACTGGTCCGACCGGTAGTCGACGGCCTGCCCCTTCGCCTGCTCGGGCGACATGTAGGCGAGGGTCCCGACGAGCGCGCCGCCCGTCGTGATCTTGTCGAGGGTCGGCGATTCGCCTTCCTCGTGCCGGGTCGGGAGGGGCGCGCGGTGCGCGAGGCCGAAGTCCAGCAGCTTCGCGTGACCCGTCCGGGTCAGGAAGACGTTCTCGGGCTTGAGGTCGCGGTGGACGAACCCCTTTACGTGGGCGGCCGCGAGCGCCTCGGCGATCTGCGTGACGACGTCGAGGACGCGGCGGAGCGGCAGCGGGCCGACACGGAGGGCGGCCCGGAGGTTTTCGCCGTCGAGCAGCTCCGTGACGATGAACGTGACGCCGTCGATGCATGCGAAGTCGTGGATCGAGAGGATGTTTGGGTGGGCGAGGGCCGCGACGGCCTTGGCCTCCTGCTCGAAACGCGAACGGGAATGCGGATCGGTGGCGATCGTGCCCGACAGCACCTTGATCGCCACGAGGCGGTCCAGCTTGGTGTCCCGGGCCCGGTACACCTGCCCCATCCCACCTCCGCCCAGAAGGGCGAGGATTTCGTAGGGGCCCAGACGGGTGCCCGCGGGGAGCGCCATGCGGCATCTCCGAACGAAATCTAGGTCCGTCCGGTCCCGGCGAGCTAGTTCTTTCTCGGGATCCCGTCGGGGCGCGGCCTACCGGAGGCCGAGCTTCGCCTTGGCGGAGTCGAGCTTCGTGTCGATCTGCTCCTGGCGCAGCGCGCCCTGGAAGCCGCCCTGCCCCTGGGCCGCGGTCGCGGCCTCCGACAGCGAGGTGCGGATGAGGGAGAGCGCCTCGTTCGCGTCCGCGAGGGCGGCGCGCTCGGCGTCCGTGTCGCCCCCGGAGCAGGCGGACTCGGCGCGCGAGATCGCCTGGTTCGCCCGGCTCTCGGCGTCGCTCCACGCTCCCGCGTCCACGGGCATGTTCAGGAGGAGGCGGGACGCGTCTGCGAGCAGCCGGTTCGCGTTCTCGGCCTGCATGATGCAGCCGGGGCCGACGGACGTCGCCGGGCTCGAGTCGGACGTCGTGACGGTCTCGGCAGGCCTGTGCCGGAAATACCAGACGGCGAAGACGACGGCGGCCGCGAAGATGAGCAGCTTCCTCATGTGAGCCTCGGTCTCGATCTCGAGACTAGCACGCGAGGCTGCGAGAATCCGCGCGTGGCGCTCGCCCTGCACCCGCGCGTCCGCGCCCTGACGGGGCGCGAGCGCGCCGCCGTCCTCGCCGCCGCGCTCCTCGTCTTCGCCTTCGCCGCCGGTCCCGTCTGGCGGCATCGCTGGGAGCCGAACGCCGCGATCCTGTGGAGCTACGCCGTGATCCCCCCCGGCGTCTTCGCCGCGTTCTTCCGGCGCGGCACGCCGCGCCTCGTGCCCGTCCTCGTCGAGTCCCTCCTCCTCTCCATCGTGAAGTTCGGGATCTCGGCGTTCGTCCTCGTGACGCTGTGGTCGTTCGGGACTCCGCCGCCGGCGGCGCGCGTCGGCGGGCTGCTCGAGGACGTGTTGCGGGGGAAGAAGAGAATTTCTTCGAATGGTGAAGAGGGCGGGGGAGTCGGCGGCGCGCGTCGAGGTGCGGCCGGTCCCGGGTCGGCCGAGGCCGCGCGGCTGGCGGCGGCGCTGGACGTGACGGTCGGAGACGGAAGATTTTCTTCGAAGGTAATTTCCCCTGCGACGGGAGGCGACATCGCGCTTCGTTCGACGGATGGGCACTTGCACGCGGTCGAGGTGCTCTCCGGAGACGGCAGCATCCTGCGAAACGTCCCCGTCCTCGGCTCCGGCGCCGCCCGCCTTCTTTCATTCGAAGAAATCTCCGGCGGCGTCTCCCTGCGCTGCGCCGTCCACCCGGAGGAGAGAGCGGATCTCAGCTTCTCGCCCCGGCGCTAGACTCGCGGCGTGGCGCGCGAATTCGACACGGACTTCGCGGTCGTCGGCTCCGGCTTCGGCGGGAGCGTCTCGGCGCTGCGCCTCGCCGAGAAGGGCTGGCGCGTCGTCGTCCTCGAGAAGGGCACGCGCTTCTCCGCCGAGGACTTTCCGAAGAGCAACTGGCACCTCCCGAAGTGGCTGTGGCTTCCCGGCCTCGGGTTCCGCGGCCTCTTCAAGATGACGTTCCTCAGGCACGTCACCGCCCTCTCGGGCGTCGGGGTGGGCGGAGGCTCCCTCGTCTACGCGAACACGCTGCCGGTCCCGGGGGATTCCTTCTTCACGTCGCCCACCTGGGCGTCCCTCGCGGACTGGAAGAAGGAGCTCGGGCCCCACTACGCGACCGCGAAGCGGATGCTCGGCACGGCGCGCGTGCCGTTCACGTCGCCGCCGGACGAGATCCTGCGCGACGTCGGGCGCGACCTCGGGCTCGTCGACAAGTGGCAGCCCACCGAGGTGGCCGTCTTCTTCGGCGAGCCGGGCGTGACCGTGCCCGACCCGTACTTCGGCGGCGAGGGGCCCGAGCGCGCGGGCTGCACGTCCTGCGGCGGCTGCATGATCGGGTGCCGCCACGGCGCGAAGAACACGCTCGACAAGAACTACCTCTGGTTCGCCGAGAAGCTGGGCGCGCAGGATCGAGTCCGACTCCGAGGTCACGTGGGTGAAGCCGCTCGAGGGCGGCGGCTACGAGCTGACGGTCCGCCGCGGCCGCGAGCCGTTCCCGTTCCTGAGGAAGAACACGACGATGACGGCGCGGAACGTCGTCTTCGCGGGCGGCGTCATCGGGACGGTCGAGCTCCTCCTGCGGCTGAAGGAGAGCCCCGACGGCCTGCCGAAGCTGTCGGACCGGCTCGGCGACTTCGTGCGGACGAACTCCGAGGTCCTCATGGGCGTCGTGAGCGACAAGGACCGAGGACCTGTCGAAGGGCATCGCGATCGGCTCGATCCTCGAGACGGACGAGCACTCGCACCTCGAGCCCGTCCGGTATCCGGCCGGCTCGGGCTTCTTCCGCCTCCTCGCGATGCCGCACGCGCCGGGCGACACCGTGGTCCAGCGCCTCCTGAACGCGCTCGGCCTTCTCGCTCGCCAGCCGGGCAAGACGCTCAGGGCCTGGCTCACGCCGGACTGGGCGAAGCACACGATGATCCTTCTCTACATGCGCACGGTGGACGGCACGCTGCGCATGACGCTCCGGCGCGGCCTGCGCAACGGGTTCCGGCACGCCCTCGCGACCTCGCCCGGCACGGGCGCGCCCGCGAAGGCGTGGCTGCCCGAGGCGACGGACCTCGCCCGGCGCGTCGAGGAGAAGCTCGGCGGGTTCACGCAGAGCCTCCTGACGGAGACCCTGCTCGGGATCCCGACGACGGCGCACATCCTCGGCGGCTGCTGCATGGGCGCGAACGCGGCGGGCGGCGTCGTCGACGCGCAGAACCGCGTCTTCGGCTACGACGGGCTCTGGGTCGTCGACGGCTCGGCGATCTCGGCGAACCCCGGCGTGAATCCCTCGCTCACGATCACGGCGCTGGCCGAGCGAGCCCTGACCTTCGTGCCGGCCCGGGGCGCCGCCGAGCGCGCCGCCTAGAGGAGCCTGGGGAACCTTTCGCGGCCCCGTGCGTTCCTCTCGCGGAAAGGGGATCCGATGCTCGAGGTCCGCGGCCTCTCGAAGACCTACCGCTCCGGCACGGTCGCGCTCGCGGACGTCTCGTTCGACGTGGACGAGGGCGTCCTCGGACTCCTCGGCCCGAACGGCGCGGGGAAGACGACTCTCCTGTCGATCCTCGCGACGGTCACGAAGCCCACGGCCGGGACGTTCCGCTGGCAGGGGAGGGACGCCGTCCGGGACGCCTTCGCCGTCCGCAGGGTTCTCGGCTACCTGCCCCAGGACTTCGGCGTCTACGAGCGGCTCACGGCGCGCGAGTTCCTCCACTACCTCGGGCGCCTCAAGGGGCTGTCGGGCGCCGCCCTGAAGAGCCGCGTCGGCGACCTCCTGACGCTCGTGAACCTCCACGGCACCGCGGACCGCCGCCTCGGCGGATTCTCGGGAGGCATGCGCCAGCGCGTCGGGATCGCGCAGGCTCTCCTCGGCGACCCGAAGCTCGTCATCGTCGACGAGCCGACGGTCGGCCTCGACCCGGAGGAGCGCGTCCGCTTCCGCAACCTCCTCGCGGAGATCGCGCACGGGCGCGTCGTGATCCTCTCGACGCACATCGTGTCCGACCTCGAGGCCGTCGCGTCGAGGATCGCGATGCTCGCCGGCGGACGCCTCGCGGGGTCGCGACGCCCGACGAGCTCCTCGCGCGGGCGGCGGGCCGGGTCTTCACCGCGGTCGTCCCGGCCGGCGCCGTCGCGTCCGTCCAGAGGGCCGTGCCCGTCTCCGGAATGGTCCGCCGCACCGACGGCGTGCACGTGCGGTACGTCGGACGGCACGCGGACGTCGAGGGCGCGCGGCCCGCCGAGCCGACGCTCGAGGACGCCTACCTGTTCTCGACGCTCGACGGGGCGCGGGCCGCGTGAGCGGGTTTCTCGGGGCGGTCGCGGCACAGGCCGCCGCCGAGACGCGGATGCGCCTGCGCGCGCCCGCGACCCTCGTCGCCGTCCTCCTCCTCGGTGCCGCGTCCGTCTTCTGGATCCCGGATCCGTCCGGAAAGGCGACGTCGCTCGCGTGGAGGATGGCGGACGGACGCGACCTCGCCGCCGAGTACTCGTCGGGCTACCTCGCGTGGGCGGCCGCGATCGTCGCGTGCCTCTGGGCGTCGCTCGTCGGCTTCTACCTCGTCGCGGGGACGATCCGCCGCGACGGCGAGCGCGGAGTGGGCGCGATTCTCGCCGCGACGCCGCTGCCCGAGCGGCGCCTACCTCGCCGGGAAGGCGCGGGCGCATCTCCTCTATCTCGGCGTCCTTTCGCTCCTCGCCGTCGGGGCCGCGTGCGTCGCGTTCCTGAGGTGGGGCGTGGGTCCCTTCCGCCCGCTGGAGTTCGCCGGGACGTGGGCGCTCTTCATCCTCCCCGGCTCGTCCTGACGGCGTCGTCGGCGGTCCTCTTCGACGTCGCGCCCGTCCTGCGCTCCCGCGCGGGCTACGTGATCTGGTTCTTCGTCTTCGCGATCCTCGTGAGCGGCGTGAACTCGCGCGACCAGAAGGGGCGCGTCGTCCGGGCGCCGCGGGTCGACCCGCTCGGGATGGCGACGCTCGACTGGCGGGTCGTCAAGACGATGCCGGGCGCGGATCTCCGTGTCGAGCGGGCTCATCTTCCACGACAAGCCGTTCACGCGCGTCCCGTGGGGCGGCGTGAAGCCGGACGCGTCCGGGACGGCGTGGCGCCTCGTCTCCCTCGTCGCCGCGTTTCTCCCCCTCGGCGCGTCCCTCCTCTTCTTCGACCGCTTCGATCCCGCCCGCGCGCGCCGCCGCGGCGGCCGCCGGGGGCCCGCGGCGCTCCTCGCGCCGGGCGACGGCGCCGCGCGCGCGCCCGCCGCGGTCCTCGTCGCGTCCGTCCCGCTCGAGCCCTCGGCATTCCGGTCCGTGCTCGCGGAGGCGCGGCTCACGTGGGACTCGGCGTCGTGGGCCCGGTGGCCTCTCCTCGCCCTCGCGCTCGGCGCGCCGTTCGTCCCCGGCGCCGCGTTCCTGTCCGGCGGCGGCCGCGCTGCTGCTCGCCCTCGCGCTCGCCGTGTCGGAGGTCGCCGCGCGCGAGAGCCTCGCCGGGACGCGCGGGCTCGTGTTCGCCCAGCCGGGCGTGCCGGCCTCGCCGGTCCTCTGGAAGACCGGCGCGATCCTCGTCCTCGTCCTCGCGTTCGGCCTGCCGTGCGCGGCGCGGGCGGGCGTGGAGAGCCCCCGCCGCGGGGGCGGCGTTCCTCACCGGCCTCCTCTTCACGGCGGGCCTCGCCGCGGGATTCGGGTCGCTGACCGGAGGGGGGAAGCTCTTCCTCGGCGTCTACACGGCGGTCTGGTACTTCGCGGTGAACCGCCTCCCGATCGCGGACTTCACGGGCCTCTTCGCGGAGCCGTCGGCCGCGAGGGCGGCGGCCTTCCTCCTCGCGGGAGCTGCAGCCGTCGGCGCCGCGCTCGCGACGGAGGTCCGCGCGCGCGCCTGAGGGAGCCGGACGCCGCTAGACTTGCGCCGCACGGAATGACGTACCTCGGCAACGCCTCCTGGCCGCGGCGGATCCTCGGGTCGCTCGCGGGACTGTTCCGTCGGCCGGCGCGCGCGGGCCGCCCGCCGGCCCCGGTGTGGGTGATCGCACACCGGGGCGCGGCGCGCCACGCTCCGGAGAACACGATCGCCTCCTTCCGGAAGGCGCTCGAGCTGGGGCGGACGGGATCGAGACGGACGTCTGCGTGACGCGCGACGGGTGTTTCGTCCTCTGGCACGACGCCGAGCCGTCCGAAAGCGTCGCGCTCGTGCGCCAGCTGGGCGCCGAGGGCGATTTCCTCTACCTGCCGGCGCTGCCGCTCCTCGGTTCGGAGCTGAGGCGGCCGGTCCGCGAGTGCGACAAAGCCGTGTTCCTCGAGCACTACGGCTACGTGCTCGCGAAGGAGGGCCTCGCGAACCCGCTCGGCGACGGGCGCCGGCCCGAGGTGAAGCCGGCGTCTGCTGGGGGACCTCCTCGAGTGGGCGCCGGGCGAGCCGCGCCTCAGGCACGTCGTCCTCGACACGAAGATGGCCGCCGACGGCGCGCCGGAGGCCGTCCGGCTGCTCCGCCTCGTGGCGGAGCGCGCGCGGCGGCCGGACCATCGTCCGGACCTCACGTACCATTTCCTCAACACGCAGAGGGAAGTCCTGTCGGCCCTCCTCGCCGAAACGGGACGCGAGCCGTTGCCGGACACCGTGCGGATCACGGGCGACTTCGAGCTGCCCGGCGTCCTCCGCGGCGCCCGCCGGTTCGGGTTCCGGCACGTCGGCCATGGGGATCGGCCGGCGCACGTGGGGCGATTTCCGGTTCGAGGCCGGACAGGTCGTCCGGGGGCGGCAGCGGGGGCGCGTCGAGTCCGTCGTGGTCTGGACCGTGAACGAGGAGGACCGACTGCGAGCGCTCGCCGCGCTCGGAGTCGACGGGATCATCACGGACGACCCCGCGCTCCTCCGAGGGATCGTGGGAGCCGCGTGATCGAGGTCCGGTCCGGGCGCTTCGCCGTCGTCGGCGACCTCCAGCGCACGTCGCGCGCGGAGTTCTGGAGGGAGTCGAATTCCGAGGAGCGCCGTCGCCTCGTCGCGGAGATCGCGGCGCGGAGCCCGGACTTCGTCGTGGGCCTCGGCGATCTGGTCTTCCAGGGATCGTCGCGCCGGGACTGGGAGTTCTTCGACGCGCTGACGGCAGCCTCTCCGCGAAGCCGGGATGCCGATCCTCCCGATCCTCGGGAACCACGAGTACTGGCTGCGCGAGGGCCCCGCGCTTCGGAATTTCTTCGAAAGGTTCCCCTCCCTCGGGGGTCGGCGCTGGCGGTCCGACGCGTACGGTCCTCTCGGGCTCGTGTTCCTGGATTCGAACGAGCGCAGCTCGGCGCGAAGGTGTGGGCGGAGCAGGCCGCGTGGCTGGCGAGAGGCTCGCGGCGTTCGACGCGGATCCTTCCGTCCGCGGCGTCGTCGTCTTCGTCCACCATCCGCCGTTCACGAACAGCACGGTCACGGGAGACGAGCTCCACGTGCGACAGGCGTTCGTGCCGCCCTTCGCCGCGGCGCGAAAGACGCTCGCGATGGTCGCGGGACACGTCCACAGCTACGAGCACTTCGTCCGCGGCGCAAAGACGTTTCTCGTCGCGGGCGGCGGAGGAGGCCCGCGCGCGAGGCTCGCCCGGGGCGCGGCCCGCCGGCACGCCGACGACCTGTTCGACGGGCCGGAGCTGCGCCATTTCCATTTCCTGCTGTGCAGCCCCGGCCCTTCCGGGCTCGACGTCGAGGTCGTCGGGCTCGAGAAGGGAGCGAGCGATTGCGCGCCCCTCGCCCGGTTCACGCTGCCCTGGGCGGGGTGACCTGTCCCCTCGCGGCCCGCCGCGTCGAGAAGGGGTGAGGGAGGATCCCCATGAAGGTTCCGACGCCCCGGTTCCTCGCGCTCGCCGTCGCCACCTCCCTGCTCGCCGCGTCGACGGCTCCGGCCGCGGACACGCCCCCGAAGAAGCTCGAGGGGCTCTCGAAGGACCAGATCCGGGCCCTGCCCGACAGCCAGCCGGCCTGATCGGCGGCAAGACGCTCACGCGCGCGCAGGTCAAGACCGAGCTCGAAAAGGGCCACATTCGGCTCCGCTCGGACATCCAGGGCGTGGCCCGCCAGAAGCTCCAGGGCTTCGAGCAGATGCGGACGCGAAGCCTGTCGACCCAGACCGAGAAGGCGCGTGCGATGAAGGCGTCGGCCCTCGCGGAAGCGGGGCGCCTCGCCGCAGCCGTTCCGACCCCGACGCCGAAGGCCGCGGCGCCGGCGCCGCCGCAGGACCCGAAGCTCACGAGCGTCGGGGCGGCCTACCTGATGCCGGGCGGCGGGTTCATGGTCGCGGGGGTGGCGCTCGGCGCGCAGGCGGGAACGGCGCGCCTGGACTGGATGTCCCAGAGCGGCGGTCTGAACCTCTTCGTGGAGCTCTGGAAGGACAACTTCGCCGTCCTGACGGTCCCCGACAACCTCTCGGGGATCCTCCGGCAGACGGCGCGCCTCACGCTCACGCGCAAGGACGGCAAGGGCACGAACACGCTGACGGTCCCGTTCGAGCCGCTCACGGACCTGAAGCTCCTCCCGAGCCGCGACACGATCGTCGTCTGCTCGAACGGCGCCGACATCAACGACTGCGAGAAGCTCCCGGACCAGACGTTCGAGGGGACGCACGCGAACACGTTCGACGTCTCGAACGACGGGGGGGAGGACAAGTTCAAGGTGAGCCTCAAGAACGGCTGGGTCGTGGACTCGTGGGACTTCGGGCAAGGGGGGGTCGATGATCGGCGTGGACCCGGCTGATTCGAGCTGAGCGGCATCTCCGCCGGCGCCTCGACGTTCGACATCCTCGTGCACTTCAGCGTCCCGCCGGCCACGACACCTGGTACGTCGGCCTCGTCTACATCCGGGGTCCGGTCGGCACGCCGCACAAGTGACGCCGGCGGCCGCGGCCGGCCGGGCCCCTCGGTTATCCTCCGCGGAACGAGACCCACTCTCCGAATGGATTCCGAGGACACCCGGCCGGCCGGCTGCGTCCCCCGCGGCGGAGGACATCACGGCGCTCCTGCGCGCCGTCGAGGGCGGGGACCGCGAGGCGATGGACCGGCTCTTCTCGTCCGTCTACGGCGAGCTGCGCAGGATCGCGAAGCGCCAGCTCGCCGCCGGGCCCTCGCAGTCCACGCTCGACACGACGGCGCTCGTCCACGAGGCCTATCTCAAGCTGTCGCAGGGCGCGGCGCTCTCGCTGCGCGACCGGTTCCATTTCTTCGCGACGACCGCCCGCGCGATGCGCCTCGTCCTGATCGACCACGCGCGAAGCCGCCTGCGCGCCAAGCGCGGCGGCGGCGCGCCCGTGCGCGCCCTCGAGGAGGGCGAGATCGCGGCCGTCGAGCGCCCCGAGGAGCTCGTCGCGCTCGACGAGGCGCTCACGCGCCTCGAGGCGACGGACCCGGATCTCGCGCGCATCGTCGAGTGGCGGTTCTTCGGGGGCCTCTCCGTCCAGGAGATCGCCGCGACGCTCGAGGTCTCGGACCGGACGGTGAAGCGGCACTGGCGCGCGGCCCGGGCTCTCCTCTACGAGGATCTGTCGGGACGGGGATTCGACGCGTGACGGATCGCGCGGCGGCGCGCGTCCTCTTCGAGGAGCTCGTCGACCTGCCGGCGGCCGAGCGGGAGGAGCGGCTCCGGTCCGAGGAGGGGCGCGACCCCGCGCTCGCGGCCGTCGTGCGCCGCCTGCTCGCGGCCGACGACGGCCGGGGGAGGCTTCCTCGCGGGCGACGCGGCCGCGTGGGCGCCCGCGCTCGTGCGCGACCTCCTCGAGGGCGGACGCCGCGGACGCGCCGGACGAGAGCGGCGCGCTCGTCGGGGCGTGGCGGCTCCTGTCGCTTCTCGGGCGCGGCGGGATGGGCAACGTCTACCTCGCCGAGCGCGCGGACGGGGCGTTCGAGCAGAAGGCGGCGCTGAAGCTCCTCCGGCGCGAGATCGACTCCGACTCGATCCGCGCGCGCTTCCTGCGCGAGCGGCAGCTCCTCGCGCGTCTCGACCACCCGAACATCGCCCGCCTGCTCGACGGCGGGACGGCGGCCGGCCGTCCGTACTTCGTCCTCGAGTACGTGGACGGCCGGCCGATCACGGAGTCCAGCGCGGCGCGCGCCCTCCCGCTCGCGCCGCGCGTCGCGCTGCTCCTCACCTGCTGCGAGGCCGTCGACGCCGCGCACCGCCGCCTCGTCGTCCACCGCGACATCAAGCCCTCCAACGTGCTCGTGACCGCGGACGGGACCGTCAAGCTCCTCGACTTCGGCATCGCGAAGGTCCTCGCCGAGACCGGGCGGACACGGAGCGCACGCACGTGGACGAGCGCGTGCTGACGCCCGCGTACGCCGCGCCCGAGCAGATCCTCGGCGAGCCGGTCACGACCGCGACGGACGTCTACGCGCTCGGCGTCCTCGGCGTCCAGCTCCTGACGGGCGCGCTTCCGCACGACCGGCGCGGCATTCCCGCGGCCGAGCTCGCGGCGCGTCTCGACACCGAGACCGCCGAGAGGCCGAGCCGGCCGCGTCCCGAAGGGCGCCGGCGGCGGCGGGATACGACGCGCGCGAGGGCGCGCGCCTGGCCGAGCGGCTCGCGGGCGACCTCGACGCCGTGCTCCTGAAGTGCCTGCGGCGCGAGCCCGAGCGCCGCTACCCGTCCGCGGCGCTCCTGGCCGAGGACCTGCGGCGCGTCCTCGAGGGCCGGCCGGTCACGGCGCGCCCCGACACGCTCGGCTACCGGGCGGGGAAGTTCGTGCGGCGGCACCGCACGATGGTCGGCGCGGCGGCCCTCGTCTTCGTCGCCCTCGTCGCGGGACTCGCCGGGACGTCCTGGCAGGCGAAGAAGGCGCGGGAGGCCGCGGCGGAGGCCTCGGCCCAGGCCCGGCGCGCCGCGCGCGTCAAGGAGTTCCTCGTGAGCCTCTTCGAGGTCGCCGACCCCGAGCAGTCCGCGGGGCAGACGCTCACGGCCGCGCAGGTCCTCGACGAGGGCGCGCGCCGCCTGCAGACGGGCCTCGCGAACGAGCCCGAGGTCCAGGCGGAGCTCCTCGACACGGTCGCGCGCATCGACCGCAGCCTCGGGCGGTTCGCGCCCTCGCGCGCGCTCGCGGAAAAGGCGCTCGCGATCCGCGAGGCGCGGTTCGGCCCCGGCGACGCCGCGATCGGGAGCAGCCTCGCCGACGCTCGGCTCGGTCCTCACGGGCGAGGGCAAGCTGGACGAGGCCGAGAAGAAGCTCGAGGCCGCCCTGAAGATCCTCGAGGCGCGGGAGGGGCCGGACAGCGTCACGACGGCCCGGGCGCGCAGCGACTTCGCGCAGGTCCTGTTCTGGAAGGGCCGCGTCGCCGACGCGGAGGCCGCCGAGCGCCGCGTGTGGGAGGTGTACCGCCGCGAGCTCGGGGACGCGGACCCGCTCACGGCGATCCACCTCCGGAACCTCGGCGTCCTCCTCGAGGAGCTCGACAGGCTGGACGAGGCCGAGAGCGCGTACGCCCGCTCCGAAGCCGTCCTCGAGCGCAGCCTGGGCTCCGAGCACCCGACGCTCGGCCAGAGCTACCTGAACCGCGCCGTCCTCCTCGAGCGCCGCGGGCGTTTCGAGGAGGCCGACCGGCTGTTCCGCCGCTCGCTCGAGGTGCGGCGCACGTCGCTCGGCCCCGCGCACGTCGCGACGGGCCAGACGCTCCAGCTCTACGCGCTTTTCTGCCTGAACCAGGGCCGGCTGGACGAGTCGGAGCCGTACTACAAGGCGGCGCTCGCGATCTTCCGGGGCGTCGATCCGAAGCACTTCGAGGTCGGCAAGTGCACGAACGGCCTCGCCCTCATCGCGTCCCGCCGCGGAGACCACGCCGGCGCGGAGACGCTCCTCGGCGAGGTCGTCGCCCTGTTCCGCGAGGTCCTCGGCGAGAAGCACCCGTTCGTCTGGCAGTCGACGTCGAATCTCGCCGAGCAGGTCGCCCTGCAGGGCCGCCTCGAGGAGGCCGAGGCGCTTCAGCGCACGGCGGTCGCGAGGCTCGAGGCGATCCTCGGTCCCGACGGGCGGGAGACGTCCGAGGCGCGGGCGCGGCTCGGCGCGATCCTCCGCGGCCGCGGCCGTCTCGACGAATCCGAGTCCGAGCTGCGGCGCGCCCTCGCCGCGCAGACGAAGCTGCTCGGGGACGAGAGCCTCTCCGTCGCGCTCACGCGCTACGAGCTCGGCGCGACGCTCGCGAGAAAGCCGGGGGCCGCGCCCCGCCCCGAGGCGCGCGCGCAGCTCGGGCGTCCGCCGCGATCTACCGGAAGCTCAAGCCGGACCACCCGCGCCTGCCGGCGGTCGAGAAGGCGCTCGAGCTCGCGTCGCGCTGAGGCTCACGCTCCCCCGGCCGCGCGCTTCTTCTCCTCTCGCTTCAGGTTCCACATGATGAGGACGAACGCGACGACCGCGACGTCGAGGAGCTCGAAGCCCGTCAGGAGGCGCCCGAAGACGATCTTCCCGATGCCGAAGAGCGCCGTGTAGACGAGGACGATCCCGAGGCCCCAGTTCAGGAAGGACATCGCCCCGCCCGGGATCGGCTCCTTCCCGAAGCCGAGGCGCGCCGAGACGCGCGCCCAGCCGGGCCCGCCGGGGCGGACGCGCCGGTAGAACGCGTCGAGCGTCGCGTCGGGCTCGGGCGCGGTCAGGAACGTGACGGCGAGCCAGACGACGGTCGTGGCGACGACCGTGACGAGCATGACGATGGCCTGCTGCTCGAACACGGCGCCGGGGCCCGAGCCCGCGGGGACGAGCGCGAAGGCGGCGAGCGAGACGACCATCGACGTCACCATCGCGGCGATCTCGCTCCACGCGTTGATGCGCCACCAGTACCAGCGCAGGATGAGGACGAGGCCCGTCCCGCTCCCGAGCGCGAGGAGGAACCGCCACGCGCCCTCGATGGACGAGAGGTTCAGCGTCACGACGATCGAAGCGAGAAAGAGAACGACGGTCGTCCAGCGCGAGACGGCAACGTAGTGCTTCTCGCTCGCGCCCTTTCTCAGAAATCTCTTGTAGACGTCCCCCACGAGGTACGACGCCCCCCAGTTCAGGTGGGTCCCGACCGTCGACATGTACGCCGCCGCGAAGCCGGCGAGCATGAAGCCCTTCCAGCCGGCCGGCATGAGGTCGACCATCGCCTGGACGTACGCGGCCTCGTGGTCGGGCTTGCCGTTCACGAGGACGCCGGCGGGATAGAGGAGGACGGTCGCGAGGCCCGTCAGGATCCACGGCCACGGCCGGAGCGCGTAGTGGCCGACGTTGAAGAAGAGCGTCGCGAGGATGCCGTCGCGCTCGGTCTTCGCCGAGAAGATCCGCTGCGCGACGTAGCCGCCGCCGCCGGGCTCGGCGCCGGGGTACCACGCGGCCCACCACTGGACGGCGAGGAACGTGAAGAGCGCGATCGCGGGCATCCACGCGGATCCGGCGGGCGGGAGGAACGGAGATCGCGGCGTCGACGCGACCCGAAGTGCTTCGCGAGCCCGTCCTCGAGCGCGACGATGCCGCCGACCTTCTTCACGGCGAAGTACGCGAGGAGGATGACGGCCGTCATCTTGATGACGAGCTGGACGAGGTCGGTCCAGAGGACCGCCCACATCCCCGCGGCGGCCGAGTAGCCGACCGTGATGACGAAGCAGACGCCGACCGCCCACAGCGGCCGGATCCCGAGCGAGATCTGGAGGATCTTGACCATCGCGAGCGTGACCCAGCCGAGGATGATGAGGTTGATCGGGAGCGCGAGGTAGAGCGCGCGGAAGCCGCGCAGGAACGTCGCGGGCGACCCGCTGTAGCGGATCTCGGCGAACTCGACGTCCGTCATGACCTTCGCGCGCCGCCAGAGGCGCGCGTAGAGGAAGACGGTGAGCGTCCCCGACATGACGAAGTTCCACCAGATCCAGTTCCCCGCGACGCCGTGCGCCGCGACGAGGCCCGTCACGACGAGCGGCGTGTCCGCGGCGAAGGTCGTCGCGATCATCGCGGCGCCGGCGAGCCACCACGGGACGTTGCGCCCGGCGACGAAGTACTCCTCGAGCGACTCGCCGCCCTTCTTCGTGAACGCGAGGCCGATCCCGATCGAGAGGGCGAAGTAGGCGACGACGATCGCCCAGTCGAGGACGGTGAGGTTCATGCGCTTCCTACTTCACCGGCGGTCCGGCCGGCCGCGTCACGGGCGGCGGCGTCACCCACGGCGCCGGGGCGGAGACGAATCCGGTCGGATGGCGCACGGCGGCGACGGCCGGAACGGCGATGCTCCTGTGTCCCGTTCTTCCCGACGCTCCGCGCGGCGAAGTAGTGGTTGTCGGTGGAGACCGAAGAGAGGACCAGAGAGAGAGATTCTTCGAGTGGAAGAGAGGGAGGCGGAGGCGCGGCGCGCTCGAGGCGGCCGGCGACGCGCCGGCAGACGCCTGCGCCGCGGGTGGCGTTCGCCTCGACGGTCCTGACGACGGACCAGCGGGCCTCCGTGGTCTCCCGCCACAGGATCTCGTAGCTCGCGCGCTCCGGGTCTCTATTACCTTCTAAGAAAATCTCCGAATTCGGCGTGACCGCTCCGCCAAGCGTCACTCTCTGGGCGGGGCGGGCGCGTTCGCCATCTCCGCGAGCGTCTTCGCGACGACGTCCGCGGTCTCGGCGACGAAGTCGAAGTCCATGAACTTCGGCAGGTCGCCGTACTCGACGCCGTTCTCCGTGCGCGGCGTCTGGTGCTCGTGCCGGTAGTCCTCGAGCGGCTCGGTGAAGCGGACGGCGGGAAGCCCCGCCTCGGCGAACGGCCGGTGGTCGCCGCCGCGGCCGAAGCGGTCGAGGCGGAAGATCAGGCGGACCCTGTCCTTTCCGTTCACGTCCTCGACGAGGCGCGCCATCTGCCGCCCGGGCGAGTCGATGCCGTCGGGCCCGCCCTCGGAGAACACGCGCACACGGCGGTCCGGGCTCCCGTTCGTCGCCCCGACGATGTCGCACGTGATCATCCCGCCGACGGCGTAGCCGTGGGTCCCGAGCCACGCGAGCATCCGCTTCGACCCGAGGAGGCCCTGCTCCTCGCCCGCGACGGCCGCGAAGATCAGAGTCGCCCGGGCGGGCGTCGCCCCGAGGGCGCGCGAGGCGAGGATGGAGGCCGCGGTGCCCGAGGCGTCGTCGTCGGCGCCGGGCGCATCGGACGCCGGATCCATGATGTCGGACGGCATCGAGTCGTAGTGGCCCGAGACCACGAAGGCGGTCTTCGAGAGCACGGGATCGGTTCCCCCGAGGATCGCGTAGACGTTCTCCATGTGGACGGGCGCGTTCCGCGTCCGCGGGCCGGTCGTCTCGTACGAGTCGACGACGACGCGGAGCTTGCCGCCCGTCGCCTTCTCGACCGCGTCGAAGCGGCGGACCACGGCGTCGCGCCCGCAGCCGATCCCGCGCTTGGGGTCCGTCCACGACGAGAGCGAATGGCGCGTCCCGCAGGCGACGAGCTCCTCGACGATCGCCTTCGCCTCGGCGGACGGGGAAGCCGCCCTCGCGGACGGGGCGGAGAGGACGAGGGGCGCGACGAGGAAGGCGGCCAGCGCTCGATGCATGTGCGACCTCCGGGGATGGACCGCGATGCTACGCCAGGCGCACGGAGCTCCGCGCGCCGTGGGCGCGGCTCGTCGCGTACCGGGTGATCCCGCACCTCTCCTATGATGGTGCCGGATGTCATACGTCGTGAAGAACCTCGCGCCGGGTGAAGAAATCCTGCTCGAGGCGCGATATCACTGGGTGCGGTTCGTCCCGGGAGCGTCGGTTGCCGTCCTCGGCGTGGTTCTCGCGGCGGCGAGCGGCCTGCTTCTCCCGGCCCAGCCGGGAGGCACGGAGCCCGGCCTGCGGACTCCGCTCTTCCTCGTCGCGGGCGTCCTGTTCCTCGCCGGCATCCTCGCCATGGCCTGGCGCGGCCTCGCCGATTCCTTCGACGAGTTCGCCATCACGTCCTTTCGTGTCATCCGCAAGAGCGGATTCGTCACGCGAAGCGTGCGTCAGATCCCGCTCGAGAAAGTGCAGGACGTGAACGTCACGTCGACGCTCGGCGGCCGCTGGCTCTCCTATGGCGACGTGGAATTACAGGGAGCCGGCACGGACAGCACCGTGGTCTTCCCGCGCATCCTCCATCCGGAGGAGTTTCGCAACGTCCTCATCACGCACACCCGCCCGCGTACGGCCGACACGGACGGGCTCGGCGGTCGCGATGCGGGCGCGCCGCCCGCCCGAGCCTCGGTCGAAGAGCGGCTGAAGGAAGCCGAGCGCCTCCTCAAGACCGGCGTGATCACCGAGGAGGAGTACAGGCGCAAGCGCGCGGCGCTCCTGGACGCGCTCTGAACGCCGCGCCGCTGTGCCCGGCGCGCTTTTCGCATTACGATACCCGGGGAGCGAGGAGCGCCTGGCCGCCGTGAAAAATCTCTCCGACGTGCTCGCCACGGAAGGCGAGATCGTCCGCCTCGACCCGGACCACCCGGGGTTCAAGGATCCCGTGTACCGGACGAGGCGGAACGAGATCGCGCGGCTCGCCCTCGAATACCGGGAGGGCCAGCCCGTCCCGCGCGTCGACTACACGCCCGAGGAGCAGGCCGTCTGGAGGCTCACGTGGGAACGCCTCGGCCCGCTGCACGAGACGCACGCGTGCCGGGAATGGCGCGAGAGCTCGAAGGTCCTCTCGCTGGACCGGACGCGCGTGCCGCAGCTCGCGGACGTCGACGTGACGCTCGAGCGCTCCGGCTTCCGGATGCTCCCGGTCGCGGGCCTCATCCAGGGCCGCGGCTTCCTCTCGGCGATGGCCCAGGGCGTCTTCCTCTCGACGCAGTACATGCGCCACCACTCGGTTCCGTTCTACACGCCCGAGCCGGACGTCATCCACGAGCTCGTCGGGCACGCGGCGAGCCTGTTCCATCCGGACGTCGTCCGGCTCTCGCGCCTGTTCGGCGAGGCCGCCGCGCGCGCGAGCGACGAGGGGATGCGGCGGCTCGAGCTCGTGTACTGGTACACGCTCGAGTTCGGCCTCGTCGAGGAGGGCGGCGCGCTCCGGACGTACGGCGCGGGGGTCCTCTCGTCCTTCGGCGAGATGGAGCGCATGACGACGCAGGCCGAGCTCCGGGAGCTGGACTTCGCGGACGCCTCGGCGCGGCCCTACGACCCGACGCAGTACCAGCCGGTCCTCTACGTCTCGCCGTCGTGGGACCGGATGGTCGCGGACGTGTCGGACTGGCTGAAGACGATCTGACGCCCCGCCCGTAGACTCCGCTCCGTGCCGCCCGCTCCGCGCCCGTACGACGCGCTGAAGCACCGCGATTTCCGCCGCCTCGCGATCACGCAGCTCGTGTCGCTCGTGGGGTCGCAGATGCAGAACGTCGCGATCGACTGGCACGTCTGGGTCCTCACGCGCTCGCCGCTCGCGCTCGGGCTCGTCGGGCTCGTGCGCGTCCTCCCGATCGTGGCGCTGTCGCTCGTCGGCGGCCTCGTCGCGGACCGGCGGGACCGCCGCCGCGTCATGCTCGCGACGCAGACCGCGATGATGCTCGTCGCCCTCGCGCTCGGCACGGCGACGGTCCTCGGCCGCGACCCCGTCTGGGTCGTCTACCTGCTCACGGCCTGCACGTCGGCGGCGGGGGCGTTCGACAACCCGGCCCGCCAGTCGCTCGTCCCGCGCCTCGTGCCCAGGGAGGAGCTGCCGGGCGCGCTCGCGATCCTCCTGTCGGCGTTCCAGCTCGCGGCGATCGGAGGGCCCGCGCTCACGGGCCTGATCCTCGCGGGCGCCGCCCACGCCGCGCCCGCGGCGGGCGCGCACGTCAACACGGGCGGCCTCGCCCTCGTCTACTTCCTGAACGCGGTCTCCTTCGCGGGCGTCCTCGCGACGCTCGCGACGCTCCGCGCCTCCGGGCGCGTGGAGCGCGTCGAGGGCGCGGCCGACCGGCCGCTCGAGTCGCTGCGCGAGGGGCTGAAGTTCGTCTTCTCGACGCCCATCCTCGTCTGGACGATGACGCTGGACTTCTTCGCGACGTTCTTCGCGGGCTCGATGTCGCTCCTCCCGATCTTCGCGGATCGGGTCCTCCTCGTCGGGCCGGCCGGCTACGGCTGGCTGCGCGCGGCGCCGGGGATCGGCGCGCTCGCCGCGTCGGTCTTCACGTCGGTGCGCGGCCTGCCGCGCCGGCAGGGCCGCGTCTTCCTGTGGGCCGTGGCCGCGTACGGGGCGGTGACGGTCGTCTTCGGCCTCTCGCGGAGCTTCGCGCTCACCCTCGCGGCGCTCGCGCTCGTCGGGCTGACGGACACGATCTCGACGGTCGTGCGCCAGACCGTGCGACAGCTCGTGACGCCCGACGCCCTCCGCGGGCGCATGACGGGCGTCAACATGATCTTCTTCATGGGCGGGCCGCAGCTCGGCGAGCTCGAGGCGGGCTTCGTCGCGAGCCTCTTCGCCTCGGCGGCGATGGGTGCGACGTTCGCCGTCGTCTCCGGGGGCGTCGGCACGATCCTCGTGGCGGCGTTCATCGCCTGGCGGGCGCGAAGCGTGCGCGACTACGAGTGGCGGTCGGCGGCGGCCGGCGGCTGATATGGTTTGAGAAAGAGAAGAGAAGAACCGGGGATTCGGATTTTCTTAGAAGGGGGAAGAGGGATGCGGCTCTCGATCTTGTGCGCGGCGGGCATCTTTGTGGCGGCGAGCGTGGGCTCCGCGGTGGCGGCCGAGCCGGAGGGCGCGCCCCAATCACCTTCTCGGAAATCCCCCTCTTCGTCCCCCTCTTCCTCTTCACCTTCCAAGAAATCTTCTCTTTCGTCTTCTTCCGAAGCAGAAAAACTCCCTCCACGCTCTCCGACAAACTCCAGGGCCTCCAGTTCCGCAACATCGGCCCGTTCCGCGGCGGGCGCGTGACCGCGGTGACCGGCGTGCCGGGGCAGCCGCTCACCTACTACTTCGGCGGCACGGGTGGCGGGGTCTGGAAGACGACGGACGGCGGCGCCTCGTGGGAGCCCGTGTCCGACAAATTCTTCAGGACCGGCTCCGTCGGCGCGCTCGCGGTCGCGCCCTCCGACCCGAACGTCGTCTACGCGGGCATGGGCGAGGGCTGCATCCGCGGCAACGTGTCGGCGGGAGACGGCGTCTGGAAGTCGACGGACGCCGGGAAGACGTGGGCGAGCGTCGGCCTCACGGACACGCAGCAGATCCCGCGCGTGCGCGTGCACCCGACGAACCCAGACGTCGTCTACGTCGCCGCCCTCGGGCATACGTGGGGTCCGAATCCCGACCGCGGCATCTTCCGCTCGACGGACGGCGGCAGGACGTGGAAGAAGGTCCTCTACGTCGACGAGAAGACGGGCGCATCCGACCTCGTGATGGACGCGACGAACCCGCGCATCCTCTACGCGGGCTTCTGGCAGGTGGGCCGCAAGCCCTGGTCCCTCGAGAGCGGCGGCCCGGGCGGCGGCGTGTGGAAGACGACGGACGGCGGCGACACGTGGAAGAAGCTCGCGGGGGGCCTTCCCGAAGGGATCGTCGGCCGCGTCGGTCTGGCCGTCTCGCCCGCGCGGCCGGACCGCGTCTGGGCGATCGTCGAGGCCGAGAAGGGCGGCGTCTTCCGCACGGACGACGGCGGCGAGACGTGGAAGAAGGTCAACGACGACAACAAGCTCAGGCAGCGGGCCTGGTACTACTCGCACGTCATCGCCGACCCGAAGAACGCGGACGCGCTCTACGTCCTCAACGTCGGGTTCTTCCGTTCGGGGGACGGCGGGAAGACCTTCGAGCCGATCCGGACGCCGCACGGCGACAACCATGACCTCTGGATCGACCCGAACGATCCGGAGCGGATGATCGAGGGCAACGACGGCGGGGCGACCGTCACGGTCAACGGCGGACGCAGCTGGTCCTCGCTCCTGAACCAGCCGACCGCGCAGTTCTACCGCGTCGTGACGGACGCGCGTTTCCCGTACCGCGTCTTCGGCGCGCAGCAGGACAACACGACGGTCGAGATCCTGAGCCGGACCCGCGGCCGCGGGATCGGCCCGTCCGACTGGCACCCCGTGGGCGGCTGCGAGAGCGGGTGGATCGCGCCGAAGCCGGACGACCCCGACGTGTCCTTCGCGGGCTGCTACGGCGGGGCGATCGACCGCTACGACCACCGCACGGGCGAGAGCCGCGACGTCGTCGCCTGGCCGCAGCTCGCGATCGGGCAGGCGCCGAAGGACCTGAGGTACCGCTTCCAGTGGAACGCGCCGATCCTGTCTCGCCGCACGCGCCCGCACGCGCTCTACCACGCGGCGCAGGTCCTCCTGAAGAGCACGGACGACGGCGCGACGTGGACGGAGATCAGCCCGGACCTGACGCGCAACGACAAGGCGACGCAGGGCTCGTCGGGCGGCCCGATCACGTTCGACAACACGGGCGTCGAGGTCTACGGCGTGATCTTCGCGCTCGCCGAGTCGCCCCACGAGGCCGGGACGATCTGGGCCGGCTCCGACGACGGGCTCGTCCACCTCACGCGCGACGGCGGGAAGAACTGGGCCGACGTGACGCCGAAGGGCCTCCCGGAGGGCATCCAGGTCAACTCGATCGAGGTCTCGCCGCACGACGCCGGCGCCGCGTGGATCGCGGCGACGATGTACAAGCACGACGACGTCCGGCCCTACCTCTACCGGACGGCGGACTACGGGAAGACGTGGACGAAGCTCGTGAACGGGATCCCGGACGGCGCCTTCACGCGTGTCGTCCGGGAGGACCCCGTGCGCAAGGGCCTCGTCTTCGCGGGGACCGAGCGGGGCCTCTACGTGTCCTTCGACGGCGGCGCCGCGTGGCTGCCGTTCCCGCGGAACCTGCCGCCGGTGCCGATCACGGACCTCGCGGTGAAGGACGGCGACCTCGTCGTCGCGACGCAGGGCCGCGCGTTCTGGATCCTCGACGACCTCTCGCCGCTCCGGCAGTGGACACCTTCCGTCGAGAGGGAGGCGATCCACCTCTTCACGCCGCGCCCGGCCGTCCGCTTCGGGTCGGGCGGCCGCGGCGAGGGCGGACCGCCGCGCGGCGTCGGGCAGAACCCGCCGGCCGGCGCGATCGTCGACGTGTGGCTGAAGGACGCGCCGCCGAAGAAGCCGGGGCCGAAGGACGCGCTCACGCTCGAGATCCTCGACGGCGAGAAGGTCCTCCGGACGTTCACGTCCGAGAAACCCTCGAAGGAGGACGGCGCGGCCGGGGATCGGAGCGACGAGGCCGAGAAGCCTCTCGAGGTCAAGCAGGGCCTGAACCGCTTCGCCTGGGACCTCAGGATGCTGAAGCCGTCGCTCGTCCCGAAGGCGATCATCTGGGGTCCGCGCGACGGTCCGCTCGTCGCGCCCGGAACGTATGCGGTCCGGGTCCGGCTCGGGGAAGCGACCCTCACGGACACCGTCGAGGTCCGCGCGAACCCGATGGTGAAGGCTTCGGCCGAAGACCTGAGGAAGCAGGCCCTGTTCCTCGCTCGGGTGCGCGACGACGTGAGCGCGACGCACGAGGCCGCGCTCACGTGCCGCGACGTGAAGAAGCAGGTCAGGGAGGTCTCCGACCGCGCGGCGCGGCTCGGCAAGAAAGAGCCGCTCGCCGCGAAGGGCAAGGTGCTCTCCGAGAAGCTCACGGCGATCGAGGAGAAGCTCGTGAACCCGAAGGTCAAGAGCGAGCAGGACGTCCTGAACTTCCCGCCGCAGCTCGATCACCAGTTCGTCGGCGTCGCGAGCGTCGCGGGCGGTGGCGAGGGAGCGCCTCCGGCCTCGTCCGTGACGTACCTCGCGGAGCTCGAGGGACGCCTCTCCGAACTGAAGGCACGGCTGAAGGCCGTCCTCGACACGGACCTCGCGGACTTCAACAGGACCGTTTCGGAGCAGGGGATTCCGGCCGTGGCGCCGGCACCGGCCGGAAGGGGAAGCGCTAGACGCCGGGACCGTTCCTTCCGCTCCTCCATCTCCTCGAGGCTCTTCGGCCAGTCGCCGTGGAGGAGACGCGAGAGGGAACGGTCCGCGAGGAGCCTGCCGCCCGTCTGGCACGCCGGGCAGTAGTTCGTCTCGTTCGCGGCGTAGACGATGCGCTGGACGGCGGTCCCGCACCCGGGACATGGCTTGCCGAACTTCCCGTGCACGGCCATGTCCGCGCGGAACGCCGTGACCTTTTCCGGGAACGTCTCTCCGGCGTCGCGCCGCAGGCGGTCGGTCCACTCGAGGAGGGTCGTCCGCGTCGCGTCGAAGAGGCGCGACGACCTCGGCGTCCGTCAGGCGCGACGTGAGCGCGACGGGAGAGAGCCTCGCGGCGTGCAGGATCTCGTCCGAGTACGCGTTGCCGATCCCCGAGAAGAGCGTCGGGTCCGTGAGCGCGCGCTTCAGGGTGTGGTTCTCGCTGCGCAGGCGCGCGGCGAACGCTTCGCGCGTGGCCTCGAGCGGCTCGAGGCCGCCGGGGTCGAGGGCTCTGAGCGCGTCGCGGCCGGAGACGACGCGCACCCAGGCGCGCTTCTTCGGGCTCGCCTCGGTGAGAAGGAGAGTCCCGTGGTCGAAGAGAAGAGAGAGAAGACCGATTTTCTTTGGAATGGGAAGAGGGGCGACGCCGGCCCTCCATCGAAGGCGCCCCGCGATCATGAGGTGCAGGACGAGGAAAAGGTCGCGGTCGCGCTCTTGGCTCGAATCCCCCTCTTCCCCTTCAAAGAAAAATACGAGGCGTTTCCCGAGCCGAGTCACCCCTCGCAGCGCCCGGCCTTCGATCGAGGCGAGGGGCGGCGTGACCGACCTCAGGACGAACGGGCTCGCGAGGCGCACCTTCCGGAGGACGGCGCCCTTCAGCAGGCGCTCGAGGTGCTCGGCGTAGACGACGACGTCCGGGAGCTCGGGCACGGAGAGAGAATACGTGTCCATGGCCGAAGGGTTCGTGAGGCCCGAGGATCTGCGTTTCCGCGCGCGGACGGGAGCAGGCACCACGCTGCCGCCCGAGCTCCTCGCCGAGGGTGTCCGCCGCCTGGGCAGGCTGTCCCTTCTCGTCGCGATCCTCATGGCGGTCTCGTTCGGCACGTATTTCACGCTGACGCACCGGCCCGGGGCCCCCTGGCGCCCGCCGGGTCTCGTCGTCGCGTGCGGCGTCGCCCGCGTGGTCCTCCCTCTCGGGATGTGGGCGTCCACGCGCCGCAGGGACGTGGATCCCGCGATCGTCCTCGACCGCGGTCTCCTCTTCCTCGTCCTCATGGGCTTTCTCCTCGCGGTCCCGTACCACGCGCTGCCGCGCCCCGAGCTCACGCTTCCGCGCGGCTTCTCGGCGGTGGCCGTGTGGCTCATCGCGTACCCGCTCGTCGTCCCCTCGACGCGGGGAAAGACCGTCCTCGCGATCCTCGCGACGGCCGCCATGGACCCGCTCGGGCTCCTCGTGAACCTGGCGCTCGGGGTCCCGCGGCCGACGGCGGCCGAGCTCGGCGGCCTCTTCCTGCCGACGGTCCTGACGACCGCGATCGCGATCGTGGGCTCGAAGATCGTCTACGGCCTCTCGCTCGAGGCCGCGCGCGGGCGGGAGATGGGGAGCTATCGCCTGCTCGCCCCGATCGGCCGCGGCGGAATGGGGGAGGTCTGGCGGGCGGAGCACCGCATGCTCGCGCGGCCGGCCGCCGTCAAGGTCGTGCATCCCGAGAAGGCGGAGGGCTTCTCGGGTCCCGAGATGCGCGCGCGCTTCGCGCGCGAGGCGAAGGTCACGGCCTCCCTGAGGTCCCCGCACACGGTCCAGCTCTACGACTACGGGACGACGGACGACGGGTCGTTCTTCTACGCGATGGAGCTCCTCGAGGGGTTCCCGCTCGACGCGCTCGTGGAGCGGTTCGGGCCGCAGCCGCCGGGGCGCGTCGTGCACGTCCTGAGGCAGGCGTGCCGGTCGCTCGAGGAGGCGCACCGGGCGGGCCTCGTCCACCGGGACGTGAAGCCCTCGAACCTCTTCCTCTGCCGCCTCGGCGTGGAATCGGACTTCGTGAAGGTCCTGGACTTCGGTCTCGTCAAGACGGCGGAGGCCCGCGAGCCGTCTCTCACCGCGACGGGCGTCGTGGCGGGGACGCCGGCCACCCTGCCTCCCGAGATGGCGCGCGGCGGTTCGGCGGTGGACGGCCGCGCGGACCTCTACTCGCTCGCGTGCGTCGGGTACTTCCTCCTCGCCGGGGAGCACGTCTTCGAGCGCCCGTCCGCGCTCGCGATGATCCACGCGCACGCCTCCGAGGCGCCGCCGCCCCTCTCGACCCGGACGAAGCAGGCGGTCCCGGCCGGGCTCGAGAGCCTCCTCCTCGAGTGCCTCGAGAAGGACCCCGAGGCCCGCCCGGTCTCGGCGTTCGAGCTCGAACGGCGGCTCGCGGCGCTCGCGGCCGACGCGCCCTGGAGCCGCGCGGACGCGGACGCGTGGTGGACGCTCCACGCCGCTCCCACGGACGCGCTCACCCTTCCGGGCAGGGAGTTGCGCGTCGGGACACAATAGGGCATGCCGCGCTGCCGGAAGGCCGAGACCCCGACGCCCTCGACGGCGTCGCGCGTCCGCGAGACGCTCCCGCCCGAGCTCCTCGCGGCGGGCGTGCGGCGTCTCGGCTACGTCGGCCTGATGACGGCGGCGATCATGCCCGTGTTCTCGGTCGCGATGCACGTGGTCGCCGCGGAGGCGGGGAGGCCCGCGTACCCCGGGATCGTGCTCTTCGGCGAGGCCGCCGTCGTCGTCGCCTCGCTCGGGATGTTCGCCCTCACCCGCCGCGCGGGCCTCGAGCCGAACGAGCTCCTCGATCGCGCGCTCGTCTTCGAGGTCGCGATGGGCTTCCTCTTCGGCATCGTCTACCACTCGATCCCCGCGGCGACGGACGCCCTGCCGAAGGGGTGGTCGTCGGTGTCGGTCTGGATCATCGCCTTCACGCTCCTCGTCCCCTCCACGCGGGGCAAGACGGCGCTCGCGACCACCGCGACCGCGCTCATGGACCCCGCGGGCCTCCTCGTCGCGATCGCGCTGGGGTACCAGAAGGCGCCGCACGTCGAGATCGCGTTCGCGACGTTCCTCCCGACGGTCGTCGCGGCCGTGATCGCGATCATCGGCTCGCGCATCGTCTACCGGCTCTCGGCGCAGGCGGGAAAGGCCGAGGAGCTCGGGAGCTACCGGCTCGTCGCGCTGCTCGGGCACGGCGGGATGGGGGAGGTCTGGCGCGCCGAGCACCGGATGCTCGCGCGCGACGCCGCCATCAAGCTGGTCCGCGCGGGAGACGGCGGAGTGCCGCGCGAGCTCGTGGCGCGCTTCGAGCGCGAGGCGAAGGCGACGGCCGGCCTGCGCTCGCCGCACACGGTCCAGCTCTACGATTTCGGCCGCTCGGACGACGGCGCCTTCTACTACGTCATGGAGCTCCTCGACGGCTACACGCTCGACCGTCTCGTCGAGCGCCACGGGCCGCTCGTGCCCGCGCGCGTCGTCCACATCCTCCGGCAGGCCTGCCGCTCGCTCGCCGAGGCGCACGGGACGGGGCTCGTCCACCGCGACATCAAGCCCGGGAACATCTTCCTCTGCCGGTACGGCGGCGAGGCGGATTTCGTGAAGGTCGTGGACTTCGGCCTCGTGAAGGACGTGTCCTCGGGCGGCGGCTCGAACCTCACGCAGACGGGGCTCATCGCCGGAACTCCGGCCTTCATGCCGCCCGAGATGGCGCTCGGCAAGGACGTGGACGGGCGCGCGGACCTCTACGCGCTCGGGTGCGTGGGCTATTACCTCCTGACGGGCCAGCCCGTCTTCGACAGGAAGACGGCGCTCGAGACGCTCCACGACCACACGTCCACGCCGCCCATCCCGCCGTCCCGGCGCGTCGCGACGCCCGTCCCGGCCGACCTCGAGGCGATCCTCCTCGACTGTCTCGCCAAGGACCCGTCGGACCGGCCCGAGGGCGCGCGCGTTCTCGAGGCGCGCCTCGCGGCGACGTCGTCGGCCGGGCGCTGGTCGCCCGAGGACGCCGAGCGCTGGTGGGACGGGCATCCGCCGGCGGCGGGCGGCCGCCCTCCGCTCCCGAGCGACCCGGAGGGCACGCGCCTCGACACCCCGGACGCCCGCGCCGTCGGGGCCCGGGCCTGAAGCCGCGCGCCCGCGCGCCGCGGCGTCCCCCGGGGCACAATGGCCGCGTGTGCGGCCGCTACTGGCTCGTGACGCCGGCCGACGTCCTCGCGTCGCGCTTTCACGTGCGCGGCGAGAGGAGGCCGCTCCTTCCGCGCTGGAACGCGGCGCCGGGACAGGACCTGCCCGTCGTGCGCGCCGACCCGCGCGTGAAGGGCGCGCGCGTTCTCGAGCCGATGCGCTGGGGCCTCGTCCCCTCCTGGGCCGGCGCGCCGGAGGACGCCGGCCGGCCGATCAACGCGCGCGCGGAGACGGCGGCGGACAAGCCGACGTTCAAGGAGCCGCTCCGGCGGAGCCGCGCCCTCGTGCCCGCGGACGGGTTCTTCGAGTGGAAGAAGGGCGAGCGCGGCCGCGAGCCCTTCGCGGTCCGGCTGAAGTCGCGGCGCCCGTTCGCGTTCGCGGGGATCTTCGACACGTGGACGCCGCGCTCCGGACCCCCGCTGCGCACGTTCGCGATCCTGACGACGCGGCCGAACGAGCTCGTCGGGAAGCTGCACGACCGGATGCCCGTGATCCTTTCGCCGGAAGGCGAGGATCTCTGGCTCGACCCGGACGTGCGGGATCCGGCCCGGCTCGCGCCCCTCTTCGAGCCGCTGGAGGAGGCGGCGATGGAGGTCTTCGCGGTCTCTTCGCGCGTGAACGCGCCCGCGAACGACGACCCGTCCGTCCTCGAGCCGCCCGGGCCGGAGCCCGCGCGGCCGCCGAAGGCGCGGGCCGCGGGGCCGAGCCAGCGGAGCCTCTGGGAGAATGACGGCGATGACGACGAAGACGGCGATGCGGGCTGAACGGGCGCGGCGGCTCCCGGCGGGCGGAGTGCTCGCCGCGCTGGCCCTCGCCACCGGCGTCGCCGCGGGGTGCGCGATGCTCGGCGGCGCGGCCCCCGCATCCGCCCCGACCCCGAAGCTCGGCGCGCAGAGAGCGGCGGCGATCGCGAACGGGTATGTCGCGGGACACCTGGACATGAGCCGGAAGTACTGGGCGGGGTCGGCCGAGGGCTTCCAGCGCGCGTTCTCGTTCAACCCGACCGACGACGCGGCGGCGTACCTCGCCGCCATGGCGTACGCGCGCGCCGGCGACGCGCCGGCGACGCTCGAGTGGCTGAACCAGCTCTGGAGGCTGAACAGCTGCCTGGAGCCGATCCCGAAGTCCTTCGGCGAGGCCATGTCCGATCCGCGGTTCCACGACCTCCTCGCGGTCCTGCGCGCGCAGGCTCCGAAGACTCACCGGTCGACGGTCGCGTTCACGCTCGGCGCGCGGGACCTTCTCCCCGGCGATCTCGCGTGGGATCCCCGGGGGAAGGCCTTCTACGTCGCGAGCCTGAGGAAGCGGAAGATCGTGCGGGTGACGCCCGGCGCCCCCGGCGCGGCCGCCGCGTTCGCCGACTTCGCGGGCTCCGCCGCCGAGCCGCTCGACGCCGTCCTCGGCGTGAAGGTGGACGGGCCCCGGCGCCGCCTCTGGGCGGTCACCGCCGCCGATCCCGCCATGGAAGGCGCGCGCCCCGAGGACTTCGGACGCTCGCAGCTCGTCGCCTTCGACCTCGCGAGCGGCGCCCTCCTCGGCCGCTGGTCGCCCATGACCAGGCCCCCGCACGCGTTCGGCGGCCTCGCCGTCGACGGCAAGGGGAACGTCTGGGTCACCGACACGGTCTCCGGGGAGATCCACCGCCTCCGCGCCGGGGCGCCCGAGCTCGAGGTGGTCGCGCCGGCGGGGACCTTCATCGCCCCGAAGGGAATCGTGGTCTCGCCCGACGGCTCGCGCGTCTGGGTCGCCGACCTCGCGCGCGGCGTCTACCGCCTCGACCCTTCCACGGGTGCGGCGACCCTCCTCGACCAGCCCCCCGGACCGTGGCCGGTGGAGCTCGACGGGCTCGTCCTCCACCGGAACGCCCTCGTCGGGGTCATGGGCTCGGTGAGCCTCGGGCGTGTCGGGCGCTGGACGCTCGAGCCGGACGGCGCGTCGTTCGCGGCGGTCGAGATCCTCGACTGCGCGCATCCGTCCTACCGCGTGCCCGTGGGCGGGACCGTCGTGGGCGACGACTACGTCTACGTCGCGAACAGCCAGGTGGACGCCCTGGGAGCGGACGGCGTCCTTCCGGCGGCGGACCGGCTCGACGACCTCGTGTTCCTGCGACTGCCCCTCGGGCGTTGAAATCGCGCCCGGGTGTCGTAGTCTCGGCCCATGAAGCGATTGATGAAGGGACTCGTTCTCGTCGTGTGCGCGCTCGCCGTCCTCGTGGGCGCCGCCGTCGCGTACCTCGCCGTGAAGAAGCCGGCCCAGAGGCCCGCGTCGGCGGAGAAGATCGAGGCGACGCCCGCCCGGCTCGCGCGCGGCGAGTACCTCGCGCTCCACGTCGTGGACTGCCTCCTCTGCCATTCGGACGTGAGGTTCGAGCGCTTCGGGCTCCCGCGCGTCCCGGGCACCGAGGGCAAGGGAGGCTTCGGCTTCGGCAGGACCTTCGGCGTTCCCGGCGTCGTCTACGCCCGCAACATCACGCCCGACCCCGAGACGGGGCTCGGGAAGTGGACGGACGGCGAGATCCTCCGGGCGATCCGCGAGGGCGTCGACCGGAACGGGAACGCGCTCTTCCCGATGATGCCGTACTCCTCGTACCACGAGATGGCCGACGAGGACGCGCGCGCGATCGTCGTCTACCTCCGGGGGCTCCGTCCGATCCGCAACGCGGTTCGAGCGAAGCGGATCGACTTCCCGGTGAATCTCCTCATCAAGAGCGCGCCGAGGCCCGTGGACGGTCCGGTCGTCGCGCCGGACCCGAAGGCGGACCCCGTCGCCTACGGGCGCTATCTCTCGGTCGTCGCGGGCTGCCGGGGCTGCCACACGCCCGAGTCGCGGCCCGGCTCGCCGGTCCCGGGGCGCGACTACGCCGGGGGAAGGGTCTTCAACGGGCCGTGGGGCCGCAACGTGTCGCCGAACCTGACACCGCACAAGGACGCCTACCTCGGCCGCGCGACGAAAGAGGAGTTCATCGGCCGCTTCCGCTCGTTCGCGGGCCTGACGGGCGACGCCGCGCCGGTCGCGTCGAAGGGGCGCAACACTCTCATGCCGTGGCTCGCCCTGTCCGGAATGACGGACGGGGATCTCGGCGCGATCTACGATTTCCTCAGGACGCTGAAACCCATCGAGAACCGCGTGAACCCGTTCCCCGACGCGCCGGAGCCGGCTCCGGAACTCCCCGCGAAGACGGCGGAGAGATGACGCGTCTCAGCCCGGCGGGAGCTCCTCGGGACGGAACGAGGAGAGGATTCCGTCCAGCTCGGGGCGCAGCTTCGCGAACGTCCCGGGGTCGGCGGCGAGCACCACGCCGATGAGCACCGGGCCGTTCGGATAGAGGCCCCAGAGGAGCTCGACGTCCCGACCCTCGAGCCAGGCCGTGGCATGAAGGACCCGCGTGCCGCCGCGGCCGGGTAGCGGCGCGACGCCGAGGAGCTTCCACTTCGCGAGCTTCTGGCCGGATCCGTCCGACACGCGCGCCGCGGCCGCGTCGAGGTCGAGGCTGCCGCCTCCCGGCACGCGCCACGACACGACCGCGAGATGCGCCCGCCCGTCGGCGCGCAGCAGCCTCTGCTCGAGGACCGGGCGGCCGGGGTCGGTCGGGTCGCCGCCGTCCGTGAGCTCGAACCGGCGCTGCCGGGCGACGTACCAGCGGTCGGGCGGCAGCGTGAGGGCGAAGCCGCGCCCCCTCGAGGTCCTCGACGGGGTCGCCCTGGACGCGGTCGCCGAGGACGAGCATGCGCCTGACGGCTGGTGCGAGGCGCACGGCGGCGACGAGCGCGGCGAGTCCCGCGACGAGCGTGAAGGCGGTCTTCCTCGCGCCGGACACCGTCAGTCCCCGTCCTGGAACCTGGCGAGCGGCGGGATCCCGGGCGGGGCCTGCGGCGCGGCCCCCCGCCGGGCGAGGAGATGGCCGACGATCCGCACCGCGTGGACGCGGCCGTTCTCGATGAAGAGGCTCCCGGTGTGGCGCCCCGCCGCCACGACGCCCGCGACGTAGAGACCCGGCACGGACGTCTCCATCGTCTCGGGATCGTGGACGACGCCGAGGTCCTCCGTGATCCCGATCCCGATCCGCCTCAGGAACGGGAAGTCCGGGCGGTACCCCGTCAGCGCGTAGACGAAGTCGTTCGGGATCGACGCGGGAACGCCGTCGCCGAAGAGCGCGACCGCGCCCTCCTCGATGCGCTCGACCGTCGCGCCGAAGCAGGCGCGGATGGAGCCCTCCTTCACGCGGTTCTCGATGTCGGGCCTGAGCCAGTACTTCACGCTCGACCCGAACGCCGGGCCGCGGACGGCCATCGTGACGCGCGCGCCGTGGCGGTGCAGGTCCAGCGCGGCCTCGACGGCCGAGTTCTTCCCGCCGACGACGAGGACGTCCGTGCCGGCGTGGGCGTAGGGCTCGCGGTAGTAGTGGGAGACCTTCGGGAGGTCCTCCCCGGGGACGCCGAGGAGGTTCGGCGTGTCGAAGAACCCCGTCGCGACGACGGCCGCGCGCGCGCGGAACGTGCCCCTCGGCGTGGAGGCTGCGAAGAGCCCTTCCTCCCTCCGGAGGTCCTCGACGGGCGTGAAGAGGCGCACGTCGAGCTTCTCGCGCTCGGCGACCTTCCGGTAGTAGTCGAGGCCCTCGCGGCGGGTCGGCTTCGGCCCGGACGAGACGAACGGGTGGCCGCCGATCTCGAGGAGGTCCGGCGTCGAGAAGAAGACGACGTGGGTCGGCCAGCTCACGAGCGTGTTCAGGAGGGCACCCTTCTCCAGGACGACGTGCGTGAGGGAGCGCCGCGACGCCTCCAGCGCGCACGCGAGCCCGACGGGCCCGGCGCCGACGACGAGGAGGTCCGCCGGAGCATTCACGGCGGGAGCATACGGGAGGAGAATCGCCCCGTGCGCCGCGCCGCGCTCCCCGCGCTCCTCGCGCTCCTCGCCGCGCCGGCCCCGGCGGACGACGAGAAGCCGGCCGCGCGCATCGTGCGGTCCGAGCAGGTCGTGCGCCTCGTCGTCGACGCGTACGTGACGGACGAGAACGGCGATCCGATCACCGATCTCGTCGCGTCCGACTTCGTCGTCAAGGCCGACGGCAAGCCGCTCGAGGTCGAGTCCGCGGAGTTCGTCGCGGCCGGCACGCCCGAGGGACCGGTCGCCACCCCGCCGGCTCCCGGAGGCACGTCGGCGGCCGCCCCGCCGCCGTATCCGCCCGGCCGGCTCATCGTCCTCTTCGTGGAGGGAGACATCGGCCGCCAGCGGACGAAGGGCCTGATGCGCGTCAACCAGGAGCTCCACCGGCTCCTCGACCGGCTGCTGCCGACGGACCGCGTGGCGGTCGTGCGGTTCTTCTCGCACCTGACGGTGCTGACGGACTTCACGAACGACCGCGCCGTGCTCGACGAGGCGTTCCGGCTCGGCCTCGGCTCGAGCCGCGACACCGACGTGAGGGTCTCCCCGTATCCGTCGCTCGCGGCGAACCTGGACTTCGTCGAAGCGCGCAAGGCCGCGCACGTCGAGCGCGCGCTCGAGCTCGTCGCGTCGGCCCTCGCGCCGATCCCGGGCGCCAAGGCCGTCGTCTTCGCGGGCTGGGGGTTCTTCGCGAACCGCGCGCCGATCGAGGGCGTCCTCTACGATCGCGCCATCGCCGCCCTCATGCGCGCGCGGGCGAACGTCTTCACGCTCGACACCTCGGACGCGGACTGGCACACGCTCGAGACGACGCTCCAGGTCGCGTCGGCGGCGACCGGCGGGACGTACGCGAAGACGAACCTGTTCGCGGGCGGGGCGGTCGAGCGCGTGGCGCGCGCCCTCGCGGGGCGGTGGGTTCTCGTCTGCGTCGCCCCGGATGCGGCGCCGCACACGCTCGACGTCACCCTCGCGGAGCGGCGCGGAGACGTCGTCGCGCGGGCGTACACTGCGCTGCCATGATGCGACCCCGCGCCGCGGCCTCCGCCGCCCTCGCCGCTCTGGCCGCCGTCACCGCCCTCTCCTCCGGCTGCGCTTCCGGCACCTCCGCGTCGGCGCCCGCGGCCGCGTCGGGCGCCGCGAAGAAGCGCCTCGTCCTCGTCGAGGCCAAGGGGCCCGGCCCCGAGCTGGACCGCTTCGTCTCGCGTTTCCTCTCGGCGGCGAGCGACCGCGGCGTCGGCGTGATCGTGGACGCCCGGCTCTCCGGCGCGCACCTCGCCGACGTCGGGGCGCCCGGCGAGACGTCCGCCGCGTTCCGCCGCGACTACCCGGGCGACCTGTACCTCGGCCTCCTGATGTCCCCGTGCTCCATCAACCGGCACGAGGGTCGTTACTACGACCGGCAGACGGGCGTGTCGGGCGTGCCGCAGCGCGTGGAGACCGTCGTCGTCAACTACGACGCGGACTGCTCGGTCGTCGTCACGCTCGTCGGCGAGGCCGGGACCGCGGCGAAGACCTTCGAGGTGACCGGGCGCAACGGGACCGCCGAGGTGAGCGCCTCGAACACCGAGGCCGAGGCGCAGGCCGCCGAGGACGCGGGCGACCGCGCCGCCAAGAAGCTCGCCTCGAGCCTGCGTTAACGGCAGGCCACGAGGCTCTCGCCCGCGGCGACCGCGGCGGCGGCTTCGGCGGCGTTGAGCGCCCGCGTCGCCCGCGAGCAGCACTTGACCCCGTCCGCCGGCGGCACGAGCGCGTTCGCGGGTGCGCAGTACTCGGCGAAGACGACG
The DNA here is from genome assembly GCA_963776915.1 of uncultured Acidobacteriota bacterium. GTDB lineage: Bacteria > Acidobacteriota > Thermoanaerobaculia > UBA5066 > UBA5066 > Fen-183. Next base: position 42,299 of record CAVZPE010000024.1, read on the forward strand.
GTGCCCGTCCGGTTCCTTTCGTTGAAGTCGATCCGACGCGACCAGAAGAGCCCTTTCGACGAGAGGCGCACGGCCTTCGCGAAGGCGGCGCCGCACGTGCCGCTGCCGTCGTCGGGGTGCGGAAGGTTGCAGGCGACGCCTCCGGGGTTCCGGAAGCAGCACTCGTCGTGGTCCCAGCTGCCGCCGTTGATGAAGCATGTGCCGCCCGAGCAGAGGCGCGACGGCGGGATCCCTCCCTGGGATCCCCCGCAGTCCATGCCGAGCGCGCCGAAGCACGGCTTGCCAAGGTTCAGCACGACGCTCGTCGGGATCGGGAAGGGGGTGATCCTCTGGGCGGCCGCGGCGACCCCGGCCCCGATCCGGCGGTCCGGTCCGGCAGGCGTCGTGGGGCAGGAGGGCCCGCCCGGCGCCTGCGGAAGGGAGATCGCCGCCGAGAAGAACGGCACGCCGCCGGGCCGTGCGGTCGAGAAGCTGCCGGAGGCGCCGCGGTTCCCGGAACGGGCCGTCACGACGAAGGCCCCTTCCGGTACGGAGGAGAACGACGCGTGTCCCTGCCCGTCCGCCACGCCCTGGAAGAACTGGTTCCGGTCCGAGGCCGTGCCCACGCACACGACCGCGCCGGCGGCGGGCTGGCCCGCGCTCGTCACGGTGACGCGGAGGCCGGAGCCCGGCGGCGCCGGCTGCGCGAGCGTCGGCGCGGGCGCGGCGGCGAGGAGGACGGCGGCGAGGCAGGCTGCGCGGGGCGCGTGCGGTCGTGGCATGGGGTCCTCCTGCCCCGTAAACGCAAACGGGCGGCGGAAGAGGTCACGCCGGCCGGGCGCTGCGCGGCCGGGGAATAATCGAGCCGTGAAACGGCGACGGACACGGGGAGTCTTCCTCCTCGAGGCGCTCGTGTCGCTCGCGATTCTCGGCATCGTCCTCACGCTCGGCGCGAGCTTCCTCGCGCGCCGCCGGGCCCTCGAGGCCGAGCGGCTCGACCGCGACCGCGCCGCCCGCGCCCTCGCGAGCGAGTGGACGTACCTGAGGACGGCGTTCCGGCACGACCTCTTCCCGAAGGACAGGCGCCCGTTCGCGGGCCCCGGCGTCTTCGTGGACGGGCTGGACGCGCGCGACCCCGTCCTCAGCGTGCGGTCCACCGACGTGGACGGCCTCTACCGCGTCACGCTCGAGATCGGGTATGGCGCCGCCGCACGCAAGCGCCTCGTCCAGGAAGGGTTCGTCTTCCGGGGGGTCGCGCCGCCGTGACGCGCCGCGGCGTCTCCCTCGTCGAGATGTGCGTCGTCGTCATGATCGGCGTCGTCCTCCTCTTCGCGCTGCTGCCGGTCACGCTCGGTCTCCTCCGCCAGGAGGCGGGCCTGAACGCGCGGAGCCTCGGGATCGACACGTGGCCCCTCCTCGTCGACCGCCTCGAGGCCGACGCGGGACGCTCCTCGGGGGCGCTCGTCTCGCCGCCGTTCCCGGCGGCGGCCTTCCGGCTGCAGCTGCCGCCCGAGCGCGACGAGGATCCGGACGTCGCGTGGACGTTCGGGGACGGGACGGCGGAGCGGACGACCACGCGGAAGAAGCCAGGCGGCGACGTCGTCCGCGCGACGACGACGTGGGACCTGCCCGGGACGCTCGCGCTCGACGCCGACGAGCTCGCGGCCGGGCGGCTCCTCCTCGTCTGGGACGACGGGTCGGGCCCGGAGCGTGTCGCGCTCGCGTGCGGGCGCCCGACGGAGCCCGCGCGGTGAGGCGCGGCGCGGCCGCGGGCCGGCGGGGGAGCTCGCTCCTCCTCGTCCTCGGCATCCTCACGATCTTCGGGCTCGTCCTCGGAGTCCTCGCGACGGTCCTCCTCACGGACCTCGCGTCCTCGCGCCGCCGCGCGAACGCGCAGTACGCGTCCGAGCTCGCGCGCTCGGGCACGGACTGGGCGCGCGGGACGCTCCTCGCGCGCGGCGGCCTGCCGTCCGCGACGCTCCGCGTCGAGGGCGGCGAGATCGCGGTCGCGACGGACGAGCTGCCGGACGGCCGCCTTCGCGTCGTCTCGACGGGCCGGGCGCGGGAGGGCGAGGCCACGCTCGCGGCGCGCCGCGAGGTCACCGTCTTCGCGGCGCCGGCGAGGGCACGGTGAGGGCGTGCTGAGGGCGCCATGTGCCTGATCGTCCTCGCCTGGAAGGCGGCGCCGGGAATCCGGCTCGCCGTCGCGGCGAACCGCGACGAGTTCTTCGCCCGGCCGGCGGCGCCCGCCGCGTGGTGGACGGACGCGCCGTGGGTCTTCGGCGGCCGCGACCTCGAGGCGGGCGGCACGTGGCTCGGCGTGACGCGCACCGGCCGCTTTGCGGCGCTGACGAATTTCCGCGACGCTGACGGCGGCGCGCAAGGGCGGCGCCCCGTCTCGGGGCACGCTCGCAAGAGATTTTCTTAGAGGTGAAGAGACCGCGCGAGAATTCCTCTCGCGCATTCGGACCGTCGCGGATTCCTTCGAAGGATTCAATCTCCTTCTCTCGGATGGAACCGAGCTGATCTCCTTCTCCAACGTCGAGGGCAGCGCCGTCTCTCTTTCCCCCGGCGTCTACGGCCTCTCGAACCACCTCCTCGAGACGCCGTGGCCGAAGGTCGTCGCGGCGCGGGAGCGGCTCGGGGCGGCCGTCGCAGCCGAGACGGCACCGCAGGAGCTCGAAGCGAGCCTGCTCGACCTTCTCGGAGATCGCTCCGTCGCACTCCGACCTCACCTTGCCGGACACGGGTCTTCCGCTCGCGCGGGAGCGGGCGCTCTCGGCGGCGTTCGTCGTCCTTCCGGACTACGGGACCCGGGCGTCGACGTCCGTCGTCGTGTCGGAGGGAGACGTCCGTTTCGTCGAACGGAGCTTCGGGGCCGGAGGCGTGCCGCTCGGCGAGGTGCGCGAGGCGTTCGGATCAGGCGTGGCGGGCCCGAGAGCGTGACGTCGACGGTGGGCTCGCGGTCGTCCCGCACGATGCGGACGGGTACGGCGTCGCCGATCTTCTGCTTCTCGAGGACGGAGACGAGGTCGTCGTAGCTCGCGACCTTCTTGCCGGCGACGCCGACGATGATGTCGCCGAGGACGAGCGAGCCGTCCTCGCCCCTCCGCGTCTCGCGGAGTCCGGCCCTGGCGGCGCCGCTCTCCCTGTCCACGGTTCCGACGAGGACGCCCGAGACGCCGAGCCTGCGGAGGAGGCCCTCCTGCATCGGCCTGATCCCGAGGCGCGGGCGGATGACGCGGCCGTGCGCGATGAGCTGCGGGACGACCTCGTTCACGGTGTCGACGGGGACCGCGAAGCCGATGCCGGCGCTCGCGCCCGACGGGCTCGCGATCTGCGTGTTGACGCCGATGAGCCGGCCCGCGCTGTCGAGGAGCGGGCCGCCCGAGTTGCCGGGGTTGATCGCGGCGTCCGTCTGGACGACGTCCTGGATCTTGCGGCCCGTGACGGATTGGATCGTCCGCCCGAGCGCGCTCACGATGCCCGTCGTGAGCGTCTCGTCGAGGCCGAACGGGTTCCCGATCGCGAAGACCTTCTGCCCGACCTTCAGGTCGCGGCTCGCCCCGACGAGGATCGGCGGGAGCTTCGCCTCCGGCGCCCCGATCCTGAGGACCGCGAGGTCCTTGTCGGGCTCGACGCCGACGACCGTCGCCTTCCAGTCGGACTGGTCGCGAGCGTGACGACGAGCGAGTCGGGCTCTCTGGATCACGTGGAAGTTCGTGACGACGTGGCCCTGCCGGTCCCAGACGAAGCCCGAGCCGGTGCCCTGGGGCACCTCGGTCATCTCGAAGAAGTTCACGGGCCGTCGCGCGAGGCTCGTGATGTAGACGACGGACGGGCTCGCAGCGCTCGAAGAGCTCGATCGTCGCCTTCTCGTCCGAGGCGAGATCGCCCCGGGCCGTCACGGGCCGCGCCTCGGCGGAGGCGCCCTTCAGCCGGCCCGGGGCCGGCGCGACGCCCGCGGGGCCGCGCCGCATGAGCGTGAAGACGGCCCACCCCGCCAGGAGCCCGAGGAGGACGGGCAGCAGGACCGGGACGCTCGCCGCCGCGGAGGCCGCGGCGGCGCATATCCGTACGGGGGCGGCGGGAGGCTCGACATGGCGCCGGGGCCGGCGCGTTACGGCGCGACGCGGACGGACTCGATGACGACCGGGGTCACGGGACGTTCGCGCGCCGCCCTGGTTCGACGTCGGGACGCGCCTTGATCTTGTCGACGACGTCCATCCCCTCGGTCACCTTGCCGAAGACGCAGTAGCCGATCCCGTCGCGGCGAGGTGTCGCGGTAGTCGAGGAAGGCGTTGTCCTTCACGTTGACGAAGAACTGCGCGGTCGCGCTGTTCGGCTCGCCCGTGCGGGCCATCGCGAGGGTCCCGGTCGTGTTCTTCAGCTTGTTCCCCGCCTCGTTGACGATCGGCGCGCGCGTCGGCTTCTTCGTCAGCGCCGTCGAGGCCGCCGCCCTGGATCATGAAGCCGTCGATGACGCGGTGGAAGATCGTCCCGTCGTAGAAGCCGTCGTCGACGTACTTCAGGAAGTTCTTCACCGTCTCCGGCGCCTTGTCGGGGTAGAGCTCGATCGTGAAGCTCCCCATCGACGTCTTCACGACGACGGACGGGTTCTTCGCGGGGTTCTCTCCCTTCAGGGTGGCGGTGGCGAGGGCGAGCGCGAGGGTCAGAATCGTCGGGATTCGTCTCGTGGGGCGGCATCTTGCGATGGCGCCCGGCCGGGGCAGGGCCCGCGCGGCGAGGACGAGCAGGACGCCCGCGGCCAGGTTG
>CAVZPE010000025.1:0-83979 GCA_963776915.1 uncultured Acidobacteriota bacterium
CGACGGCGAGCGCGTGCCCGTCCGGATGCACGGCCTCGCCGAGGTCCTCGCGGAAGCTCCGCCCGCCGTCGTCCGAGACGTGGAGCGCGATCCCGAGGACGTACACGCGCCTGTCGTTCGCGGGATCCACGCGCATCTGGCTGAAGTAGAACGGGCGCGGGTCGAGCGGGCTCGTGCGCGTCCACGTCTCGCCGCCGTCCTCGGACCGGAACACGCCCCCGCGCTTCGTGCGCAGCTCGCGGAGCGGCGTCGGCCCGCCCTCGGCCGTCTGCACGATCGCGTAGACGATCTTCGGGTTCGCCCGGAAGACGTCGAGGCCGACGCGCTGGAGCGGAGCCCGGGCAGGCCGCCGCCGAGCTTCTTCCACGTCGCGCCGCCGTCCGTGGACTTGAAGATGCCGCCCGCGTCCTTTCCGTCCGAGGCCTCGGGACCCGACGCGAACGACCACGGCGTCCTCAGGCGCGCGTAGAGCGCGGCGTAGACGACGTCCGGGTTCGGGGATCGAGGACGACGTCGCACGCGCCGACCTTCTGCGCGAGCGCTCCGGGCGCGCCGAGGACGAGCGTCCACGTCGCGCCCCCGTCCGTCGTCTTGTAGAGGCCGCGCTCGCCGCCGGGGGTCCAGAGGCTGCCGAGCGCCGCGACGTACGCGATCTTCGGGTCCTTCGGGTGGACGGCGATCCGCGCGATCGCGCGGGAGGTCGTCAGGCCGACGCGCGTCCACGTGGCGCCGCGATCCGTGGAGCGGTAGACGCCGTCGCCCCAGCCGGCCGTGTTGCGGTCCGTCCCCTCGCCGGTCCCGACCCAGACCGTCTTCGGGTCGGCGGGCGAGACGGCGACGGCGCCGACGGAGGCGACGGCCTCCTTCTCGAAGACGCCCTCGAACGTCGCCCCGAAATTGGCCGTGCGAAACACGCCGCCGGTCGCGAGCGCGACCCAGAACCCGGCCGGGTTCTCGGGGTCGAGCGCGACGTCCGTGACCCGCCCGCCCATCACGGCGGGTCCGATGGACCGGGCGGTAAAGGCGCGAAGCCCGGATTCCGGCACGGCTCGCGCGGGGGACGGGGCCGGCGCGGGCGCGGGAGCCGCCTTCCTCGGGGCCGGGAGGGCCGTCGACGGGAGGGCGAGGACGAGCAGGCTGAGGGCGAACGGGCGGACGGACATGCGGTCACCTCGGGGTGGGGATCGGCTCAGGATACGGTACAGTGGCCGCGTATGCCGCTGCGTTGCGTCGTCGTGGGCGCCGGGGGCCAGCTCGGCCAGGCCCTCGTCCGCGAGCTGCGCAAACCCGGACACGAGGTCGTCGCGCTCACGCGCGCCGCGCTGGACGTCACGCAGCGCATGGTCGTCCTCGACAAGGTCGCCAGGCTCCGTCCGGAGGTGATCGTGAACGCGACCGCCTTCGGCGTGGACGCCTCCGAGGACGACCCGAAGATGGCGCTCGCCGTCAACGCGTTCGCCGTCCGGTCGCTCGCGGACGTGGCCCGCGCCTGCGACGCGGCGCTCGTCCAGTACTCCTCGGACTTCGTCTTCGACGGCACCGCGACGGCCCCGTACCGGGAAACGGACCGCCCGAACCCGCTGAGCGTGTACGGGGCGACGAAGCTTCTCGGCGAGATCTACGCGCCGGGCGCGCCGCGCTTCTACGTGCTCCGCGTCGAGAGCCTCTTCGGGATCCCCGGCGGGAAGGGCACGATCGACAAGATGGTCGCCGAGGCGCGCCTGGGGCGGACGATCACGTCGTTCTACGACCGCAAGGTCTCGCCCGTCCACGTGGACGACGTGGCGGCCGCGACGCGGAGGCTCGTCGAGAAGAAGGCGTCGCGAGCGGCGTCTACCACTGCGTGAACTCGGGTTTCGCGACGTGGCACGAGATCGCGCTCGAGATCGTGCGGCTCGCCGGAAGCGCGTCGAACGTGATCCCCGCCTCGATCGAGCGCTCCGGGATGCGCGTCTCGCGCCCGCTCTTCTCGGCGCTCTCGAACGAGAAGCTCGCGAACGCCGGCATCGACCTCCCGCCGTGGCAGACCGCGCTCGACCGCGCGGTCCGCGAGGCGCCCGCGCCCGCGAAGCCGATCTCGGGCGTGCGGCCGAAGACCTGACGGGTCTAACGCCCCGCGGCGATCACGAACGCCCAGTTCGCCGCGAGGGCCAGTGCCGCAGCGCCGCCGGCCCATCGCGGAGGGGCGCCGTCCGGCACGCCCTTTCCGGCGAGCGCGCGCACGAGCGCCACGAGCCCGCCCGCGAGGAAGACGACGGCGACGAGCGTCACGAGCGGGTTCCACAGGAGCGCCGCCGGGACGTCGAGGCGCGCCAGCGCGAGGAGGGCGCGCGTCGCCCCGCACGTCGGACACGGGACGCCCGTGAGCGTGTGGAACAGGCAGGCGGGCGCCCCCGCCGCGAGGGTTCGCGCGAACGGGGCGGCCGCGGCGCCGGCGAGCGCCGTGCCGCCCCAGAGAAACGCGAGCTGCCGCTCCGGCGCCACGTCTACCGGTTGAACGCCGAGAAGAGCGCCGCGCCCGCGAAGACCATCCCGATCGCGATGCAGAGGCAGCAGAGGAGGGACGGCAGCAGGATTCCGATCAGCGCCTTGCCCTGCGTCGTCTTGTGGAGCTGCTGCGTGCCGAGCATCATGAGGTAGATCCGCCAGACGGCCGTGACGAGCCCGCCGACGAACGGGATCACGAGGGCGATGTGGGCGACGCTCGAGTACGACACGACGCGGAACGTGCCCTCGAACTGCGACTTCGAGCCCGCGAGCGCGCCGACGATCATGAACGAGACGTGGAGGATCGCGCTGCCGATGAAGAGGCCGATGACGATGAAGATCGGCGCCAGGATGATGTTCACGATGAGGCCGCGACCCGCGCCCATCATGGCGAAGTGCTGGTACTGCGCCGGGAGCATCCGGAGCATGCCCGCTCCGAACATCGAGCCCCAGACCGCGTTGAAGATCGCGCCGACCCACGCGACGATCAGCGCGAAGAGAAGCGGCCGCGTGTAGTCGCCCGTCTCCCGCGTCCGAGCCTCCAGGCCTGGTCGGGAGCCGTGATGAACATCTTCGCGGTGTCGAGAAACGACTCGGGGCCGATCGCCTGCGTCTCCCACGCGAGGCCGGAGCCGTAAGGCGGCATCGGAGGCGGACCCTGGGGCGGCGGAGGCGGCGGCGGCGGATATCCGGACCCGGGCGGCGGAACGCTCGACATGGAGTCCTCCTCTTGGGATTGCTGGGCCGGATCCTATCGCTGCTACGCTGCCGTGCGTAGACTTTGGAGGATTTCCGAATGCGACTGCTCCGTCCCCGTCCCGTTCCATTCGCAGCTCTTCTCGTCCTCCTCGCCCTGGTTCCCGTCTCCAGCGCCGCGGAATCGCCCGCGGCGAGGAAGAAGTTCGGCGTCGACGACCTGTGGGCCGTCAAGCGGGTCGGGACGCCCGTTCTCTCGCCCGACGGATCGCGCGCCGCCGTGGCCGTCACCGCGTACGAAGGCGACGAGATGAAGGCGAACGCCGACCTCTAGCTCGTGGACGTCGCGTCCGGCTCTTCGCGCCGCATGACCGCGAGCCAGGCGTCCGACACGTCGCCGGCGTTCAGCCCGGACGGCAAGCGCCTCGCCTTCCTCTCGAAGCGGGAGGGCGACGCCGCGAACCAGCTCTACGTCCTGCCGCTCGACGGCGGCGAGGCCGAGCGCCTCACGGAGATGCCGACCGCGGTCGCGAACCCGAGGTGGTTCCCGGACGGCAGGCGCATCGCGTTCCTCGCGAACGTCGTCGCCGGAGCGGAGTCGCCGGAGGAGACGAAGAAGGCGCTCGAGAAGAGGGAGAAGGCGCCGGTCAAGGCCCGGACGACCGAGAACCGCCTCTACCGCTTCTGGACCCACTGGCTCACGGACGGCGAGTACCCGCACCTGTTCGTCGTGGACGTCGCGACGAAGAAGGTCACGGACCTCACGCCCGGCAGCAGGCGCTACCTCGGACTCGAGGAGAGCGGTTCCTTCTCGATCGCGCCGGACGGATCCTCGATCGTCTTCGCCGCGAACAGCACGCCCGAGCCGTACGCGACCCTCAACTGGGACGTCTTCCTCGTGCCGGCCGCCGGCGGCGAGGTGAAGAACCTCACGCCGGCGCGCGCCGGCGAGGACGTGAACCCCGTCTTCTCGCCCGACGGGAAGACGGTCGTCTTCGGGACGCAGCTCAAGGCCGACGGCTGGCCCGACTACACGCGCCTCGCGCTCCTCGACGTCGCGTCGGGGAAGGTCACGCTCCTGACGGACGGCTGGGAGATCTTCCTGCGGCGGCTGGACGTTCACGAAGGACGGGAAGACCGTCGTCTTCACGGCCGAGGCGCGCGCGCGCACGAACCTCTGGGCGATCCCGGTCTCCGGCGGGACGCCGCGCGTCGTCTGGAAGGGCGGCACGGCCTCGACGCCTTCCGTCACCCCCGCGGGCGAGGTCGTCTTCCAGCGCCACGACCTCGGCCACCCGCCGGAGCTCGCGGCCGTCAGGCTCGACGGCTCGGGGTTCCGGATGCTCACGCACGTCAACGACGCGCTCGTCGCGTCGTGGAACCTCGGCGCCGTCGAGGACGTGACGTTCAAGGGCGCGGACGGCGACGACGTCCAGATGTTCGTCGTGTCCCCGCCCGGAGCCGTGGCCGGGAAGAAGTACCCGCTCGTCCAGCTGATCCACGGGGGGCCGGTCGGCACGTTCGGAGACGCGTTCTCGTTCCGCTGGCACCCGCACGCGTTCGCCGCCCCCGGCTACGTCGTCGCGATGGTGAACTTCCACGGCTCGTCGAGCTTCGGGCAGAAGTGGGTCGAGTCGATCCTCGGCGCCCACCCCGACAAGCCGTTCACGGACGTCATGAAGGCGACGGACGTCCTGGTCGCGCAGGGGCGGGTCGACGCCTCCCGCATGAGCGCCGCCGGGGGCTCCTACGGGGGCTTCCTCGTGGACTGGATCGCGGGCCACACGGACCGCTTCAAGTGCCTCGTCTCGCACGCGGGCGTCTACGACCTCATGGCCCAGTTCGCGTCGGACGTGACGTACGGCCGGCATCACTCGTACGGCGGCTCGCCGTTCACGAACCGGGACGCCGTGGAGAAGTGGAGCCCGAACCGCTACGCGGCCGCGTTCCGGACGCCGGTCCTGATCGTGCACGGCGAGAAGGACTACCGCGTGCCGATCGGACAGGGCCTCGAGTTCTACGGCACGCTCACGGCGAAGGGCGTCCCGGCGCGGCTCCTCTACTTCCCGGACGAGGGCCACTGGGTCCTCCGGGGGCCGAACGCGAAGCTCTGGTACGGCGGAGGTCCTGGGCTGGCTCGACCGCTGGTTGAGGTGACGCCATGAAGTACACGACCCTCGGCCGCACGGGCGTGACGGTCTCGCGTCTGGCGCTCGGCTGCATGTCCTACGGGACGCCGACCTGGCGGCCATGGGTCCTCACGGAGGAGCAGGCGCAGCCGTTCTTCCGCCGGGCGCTCGAGGCCGGGATCAACTTCTTCGACACGGCCGACATGTACTCGCTCGGCGTCAGCGAGGAGATCACGGGCCGCGCGCTCCGCGCCTACGGACGCATGGAGGAGATCGTCCTCGCGACGAAGGTCCACTTCCCGATGACGGGCGGCCCGAACATGGGCGGCCTCTCGAAAAAGCACGTCGTCCAGGGCTGCGAGGCGAGCCTCAGGCGCCTCGGCGTCGAGACGATCGACCTCTTCCAGATCCACCGGTTCGACGGCGCCGTGCCGCTCGACGAGACGCTCGGCGCCTTCGATCTCCTCGTGGGGCAGGGCAAGGTGCGCTACGTCGGGGCGAGCTCCGGCCCCGCGTACCGGTTCTCGAAGGCGCTCGCGCTCGCGGACGCGCGGGGCTTCCCGCGCTTCGCCTCGATGCAGAACCACTACAACCTCCTGTACCGCGAGGAGGAGCGCGAGATGCTCCCCCTCTGCCGCGAGGAGGGGATCGCCGTGATCCCGTGGTCGCCCCTCGCCCGCGGCCTCCTCGCGGGCTCGCGCGCGTCCGCGCGGGACGCCGCGACGACGGCGCGCGGCGCCTCCGACGACTACACGGGGAAGCTGTACGACGCGCCTTCCGACGCCGACGTGATCGCGGCCGTCCGCCGGGTCGCGGCGGCGCGGGGCTCCTCGCCGGCCGAGGTCGCGCTCGCGTGGCTCCTCTCCCGCCCGGGCGTCACGGCGCCGATCGTCGGCGCGACGAAGCTCGAGCACCTCGAGACGGCCCTGAAGGCGGTCGACGCCGTCCTCTCCGACGAGGAGGTCGCGGCCCTCGAGGCCCCCTACCTCCCGCACGCCGTGCGCGGATTCCGGTAGGGCGCGCGGGCGTCCCGCGGCCGTTCGTGGTCCAATGAAGCGACCGTCTCACGCCCGATGAACGTTCCGTCCAGCGTCCTCTGGGGCCTCCTCGGGGCCGCCCTCGTCGCGGCGGCGTGGCTGCTCCACTGGTTCCGCGTGGCCCGCCTCGTGCGCCGCGAGAAGGACCTCACGCGCGAGCTCAGGGAGAAGACCCAGGAGCTGAAGGAGAAGACGGCCGAGCTCGAGCAGTCGAACGCCCTCCTCGCCGAGACCTCCCTGACGGACAAGCTCACGGGCCTCAAGAACCCGCGCTTCGTCGAGGCCGCGATCGGGATGCTCCTCGCGCCCGCCCGCAAGCCGCTGCGCGACCCCGAGCAGCGGACGGAGTGCGTCGCGATCCTCCTCGCGGACGTCGACCGGCTCGAGGCGATCAACGACATGTACGGCCCCGAGGCGGGCGACACCGTCCTCCAGGCCGTGGCCGACGCCATCTCCGCCTCCGTGCGCGGCGGCTCCGTCGTCGCGCGCTGGAGCGGGGACGAGTTCCTCGTCGTCGCGCGCGTGCGCTTCGGAGGGGAGGCGGGGGCGCTCGCCGTGCGTCTGAGGCACGCCGTCGCCTCCTGGGTGAAGGCGGGAGGCGGAGACGCCGGGCAGCCCGTCACGATCTCGATCGGGTTCTCGATCGAGCCGATCATGCGCACCCGCCCGCACCTCGCGTCCTTCCGCGACCACCTCGCCCTCGCCGGCGGCGCGCTCGCGCGCGCGAAGGCCGCCGGGGGAAACGTCGCGTGCGGCTGGCGCGTCAACGACGAGGCGCTCGAGGCCGCGATCGCGCTGCACGGCGAGCCCGGGGCGTTGCGCGTCCTCAGGAAGCCCGACGAGGCCGAGGCCGCCGGCCTGATCGGCCTCTCGCTCGAGCACCGCGAGGGCTGACGCCGGTCAGCCGGGGATCAGGAGGACCTTTCCCGAGGTCTCGCGCGCCTCGAGCGCGCGGTGCGCCGCGGCGGCGTCCGCGAGCGGGACCTCCCGGTCCACGCGGACGGGGAGCGACCCGTCCCTCACCCAGCCGAGGACGTCGCCGGCGCGCGCGAGGAGCTCCTGGCGCGAGGCGGCGTAGTGGAAGAGAGTCGGCCGCGTCAGGAACAGGGACCCCTTCGCGTTGAGGACCTGCGGGTCGATCGGCGCGGCCGGGCCGCTCGACTGCCCGAAGAGCGCCATCGTGCCGCGCGGCGCGAGGACGTCGAGACCCTTCTCGAACGTCGTCTTCCCGACCGAGTCGAAGACGGCCTGGACGCCCTTCCCGTCCGTGAGACGCTTCGTCTCCGCGACGAAGTCGGCCTGGGTGTAGAGGATGACCTCGTCCGCGCCGGCCTTCCGCGCGAGGGCCGCCTTCGCGGGAGTCGAGACCGTGCCGATGACACGGGCGCCGCGCTTTTTCGCGACGGCGCAGAGCAGGAGCCCGACGCCGCCGGCCGCCGCGTGGACGAGGCACGTGTCGCCGGGGCCCAGCGGTCGGACCGCGGTCGCGAGGTAGTGGGCCGTCATCCCCTGCAGCATCACGGCGGCCGCCTGCCGCGTCGTCACGCCCTCCGGAACGCGCACGAGCCGCGCGGCGGCGACGAGAGTGTGCTCCGCGTACGCGCCCTGCGCGTTGAAGGTCGCGACGCGGTCGCCCGGCTTCACGTCGGTCACGCCCGGGCCGACGGCCTCGACGACGCCGGCGGCCTCGCCGCCCGGCGTGAACGGATACCCCGCGGGCTTGTAGAGCGCCGTCCGGAAGTAGACCTCGATGAAGTTGACGCCGGCCGCCTCGACCTTCACGAGCGCCTCGCCGGTCTTCGGCGTACGGATCGGGGACGTCTTCGTAACGGAGCGCCTCGGGTCCGCCGGGAGCGTGGACGCGGATGGCTTTCATGGGCGAAGTCTACGGCGGGACCCGGTGCGTCGCCCTACTCGAACCAGCCGTTCACGTCCAGGATCACGTGGGCCGGTGCTCCCGACGTGTTCTGCAGGACATAAGCCCCCGAGCCGTCCGCCGCGAGCGCGACGATCGCGCCGTTCGCCCGCGTCTGCCCCGCCTTGAACCTCACGGTCTCGACGAGAGGCGGCGTCGCGAGGTCGCCGGGATGGACCGCGATGCCGCCCGCGCCCAGGGCTCCCGGTCACGGTGACGTTCGCCGAGATCGCGGCCGCGGTCGACGGAATCCCGCACGTGCCGGGCGCGACGACGCGGCGCATCTCCCCCGCCGCCAGCGCGCCGCCCGCCTGCCGCGTGTCGAGCGAGCGGCAGGGCGCGAGCGTGTGGAACGCCGCGCCGCTCTTCACGATCGCGAAGGCGTCGCGCACGACGCCGTCGGCGCGCACGAAGCGGACGTCGAGGCGCCGCGCATCCGCATCGATGACGAGCGAGCCGAGCTCGGCGAAGCTCCGCAGCATCGCCGGGTGGTCGAGGGGCCCGGTGCCGACCTTCCCGCTGCTCCCCGCGACGACGTAGACGGTGCCCGCGTGGGGCGTGCGGACGGACGGCTTGCGGTACGGGCCGGCGCCCGCGGGGTCGCCCGTCCCGCCGTCCACCTTCATGCCGGGGGCGAACGTCGTCGAGACGCCGTAGTGGCCGTCGAGGAGGAAGGAGCGCTCGTAGACGTGCGAGTGCCCGCCGAGGACGAGGTCGACGCCCGCCGCCTCGAGGATCGGGTTCACGTACTGGCGCATCTCGACGAGCTCGGTCTCGGTGTCCGAGTCGTGCGTGCCCTTCGTGTACGGAGGGTGGTGCCAGTAGGCGACGATCCACCTCTGCGCCGTCGCCGCGAGGTCGGCGGCGAGCCACGTGAGCATGGGGCTGCCCGGCAGCCGGCTCACGTCGTACGCGTCGAGGCAGACGAAGTGGACGTTCCCCGCGTCGAAGGAGTAGTACGCCTCCGTCCCGGACGCGACGCCGCCCGCCTCGGCCGCCTTCGGCAGGCGGAACAGGTCGAAGTAGACGCCCGTCCCCGTGCCGCCGTTCGCGGACCCGCCGTCGTGGTTCCCGAACGCGGGCCAGAGCGGGATGGCGGCCAGCTGCGCGGGATACGTCCCGAAGACCGCGGCCCCGTACTCGGCGTCGGTGCCCGCGACGTACGCGTTGTCGCCGAGCATGAGCCACAGGTCCGCGGGCCGTCCGCCCGCCGCCGCGAGGTACGCGTCGCGCACGGCGCGCGCGCTCGCGTCGGCCGTGCCCGAATCGCCGACCGCCCAGATCCGGAGCGGCACCGCCGCGCCGGCGGGGGGCGGCGTCACGAAGGATGCGGGGGCCGAGGGCGCGAGCGGCCCGGAGGCGGTCCCGACCCTGTAGTAGTAGCGGGTCCGGGGGGCCAGTCCCGTGACGGTGACCGCGTGCTCGGTCGTGGACGCGGCGTCCGCGAAGACGAGGGAGAGCACCGCGGGGTCCGCGCCCAGGAAGACGCGTCCGTCCACGGGCACGTCCGTGCGCCAGCAGACGATCACGGAGGAAGGCGTCGCGGTCTGGAGGTACGGCCCGCGTGTCACGGCCAGGGCGAGCGCGCCCCGCGCGGCGAGCAGGAGACAGAAAGCGCCGGCGCGTGCCGGTCCCGGGACGATCGCGTTCATCCCGTGCTCTCTACTCGAACCAGCCGTTGACGTCCACGATGACGTCGAGGGGCGCCGCCGCGCCGCTCGTGATCCGGAAGGCGCCCGATCCGTCCGACGCGAGCCCGACGAGGGCGTTGTTCGCCCGCGTCTGGCCGGCGCGGAAGGAGACGGTCGCCGCGTTCGGGACCGCGGGGAGGTCGGAGGGATAGAGGATCAGCGCCCCGCCGGCGCCGGCGTTCGTGACGGTGACGTTCGCCGACACGGAGCGCGCGCTCGCGGGGACGCCGCAGGTTCCGGCCGCGACGAAGGTCCGCGTCGCCGCGGCGCCGAGCGACGGCCCGCCGCCCGGACCGGCGGGCCGCCGCGTGTCGAGGGCGCGGCACGGGGCGAGCGTGTGGAACTTCGTCGCGGCGGGTCCGCTCACGGTCGCGCTCGCGAAGGCGCCCGTGCTCGCGTTCCAGTACGAGCCGCTCGCGCTCGTCTCGAGCTTCACGGCGCGGACGAGATACGCGGGGGATCCGCCGGGCGCCGCCGTGTCGACGAACGACGTGCCCGTGACGAGAGACGGCGTGAGGCGCGCGAACGGGCCCGTGGCCGAAGGCCCGCGGTAGACGTGGTATCCCGCGACCGCGTCCGGCGAGGCGGTCCACGTGATCGTCGCGGTTCCGGCTCCGCCGGTCGCGGTCGACGTTCGAGACGGGAGCGACGACGTGCATCCGGAGCGTGGGATCGCCCATGAGGGCGACGTGCACCGACGGGCCGTAGCCGTAGAAATACGTCGACGAGTTGTTCTGCGAGAGGCGCGCCGCGTACCCGATCGTCTCGCCCATCGCCATGTGGTGCACGTACCAGGCGGGCCGCCCCGCCCAGGCGCACGTGAGGCCGTAGCGTCGTCGTCGCGAGCGGCGCCCGGAGGAAATTGTTCGAGACGTCCCAGTCGCCGAAGTAGCTCCCGAAGAGGAACGTGAACGCGGTCTTCGTGTCCGTCGCCGCGAAGTTCGACGTCGAGCCGACGCCGCCCGCCCCGGTGTAGTTCCCGCCGCCGCAGCCGTACGCCCAGAGGTAGCCGTTCGCGGCGAGCGTGCCGAACCAGTCGAGCGCGAAGACGTTCGCGGGCCCGAAGAAGGCCGAGAACGCGCGCCAGCCCGTCGAGGCGAACGCCTCGCCACCGAACGCGCCGAAGTTGTCGTCGATGAGCCCGCGCGCCGGAAGCGTCCAGGCCTTGACGCGGAAGCCGTGGTCCTTGTTCAGGTACTGGCGCAGGAGATCGACTTCGGTCTTCGGGGCGAACGCGGGCATGTTCGCGAGGTCGACGCGCCCGACCGCGAGCTCGACCGTGCCCGAGGGCGCGTAGCTCTGGTCGAACTTCCCGTCCCCGGGCACGTTGCTCTGCCGGCCCGTGCCCGTGAGCGTCTGGGTGTCGGTCCAGACGCCGTCCATCTCGCCGTAGTAGAGATCCGCGGGCCACGCGCCGACGTGGTCCGGGTGCCCGTCCGGCGCGAGGCTCCCGGAGTACGGGACGGGCACGTGCCCGAACAGGAAGACGCTCTTCACCCGCGTCGGATCGGCGTCGTAGTCCGCCTTGACGAGCGCCTTGACGGACGGGACCGTGGCCGTGCGCGACACGTCGTGGCGCAGCACCGTCCAGCCGTCGCCCGCGAGATCCTGCTGGAGGCGCGTGAGCTCCGTCGCGAGAGGCGCCGCCATCGTCGCGTCGACGACGAGGATCACCTTCCCGCGGTCCTCCACGAGCGGGATCGCGATTCCCGTCGCGAGGTATCCGTAGCCGGCGACGTTCGCCGCGCGGCGCACCTGGTACTCGTACGCGGTCCCCACCGTCGACGGCATTGTCCGCGTATCCCGTGGCCGTCCCCGCGAGGTTCGCCACGGCGGTCCCCCAGGCGGCGGTTCCCCAGGCCTTCCGGTAGACGGTGTGCGCCGTGGCGCCCGCGAACGCGGGCCAGGCCAGCGTGATGCGCGGAGGCGCGCTCTGGACGGTGGCCGTCACCTGGACGGCATAGTCCGACGTCGCCTGCGCGGCGGCGGTGCCGGCCGCCAGCGCGAGAACGGCCACGAAGAGAGCTCCCGCGAGAACCCGCCGTGCCCGGAGGAGAAGCTCCATTTGACTGAAGTGAAATGCTCTCACGCGTAACATGTCCTGCGACGGAGTCTCGCCGAGGAGAGCCCGATGGACACACGGATCGAAAAGGACACGATGGGCGAGATCGCCGTGCCGGCGGACCGCTACTGGGGCGCCCAGACCCAGCGCTCGCTCGAGAATTTCGAGATCGGCGAGACCCGCTTCGGGCGATCGTTCCTGCGCGCGTTCGGCCTTCTCAAGCGGGCCGCCGCCGAGGCGAACCACGAGCTCGGACTCCTCCCGCCCGAGAAGGCGGCGCTCATCGCCGCCGCCGCACAGGAGGTCGCCGACGGGAAGCTGGACGCGCACTTCCCGCTCGTCGTCTTCCAGACGGGGAGCGGAACCCAGACGAACATGAACGTCAACGAGGTGATCGCGAACCGCGCGATCGACCTCGCGGGCGGCGTCCTGGGCTCGAAGTCGCCGATCCACCCGAACGACGACGTGAACCTCTCGCAGTCCTCGAACGACACGTTCCCGACCGCGATGTCGATCGCGGCCGTCTGCGAGATCGAGGAGCGCCTGCTTCCCGAGGTCCGCAAGCTGCGCGACGTCCTCGAGGCGAAGTCGAAGGCCTTCGCGGACGTCGTGAAGATCGGGCGGACCCACCTGCAGGACGCCGTGCCGCTGACGCTCGGGCAGGAGATCTCGGGCTGGGTCTCCCAGCTCGACCACGGGATCGTGCACGTCGAACAGGCGCTCCCCCACCTCCTCGAGCTCGCGATCGGCGGGACGGCGGTCGGGACGGGGCTCAACACGCATCCCGAATACGCCGGGCGCGTGGCCCGGCGGCTCGCGGCGCTCACCGGGCACGCCTTCGTCCCGGCGCCGAACAAGTTCGAGGCGCTCGCGGCGCACGACGCGCTCGCGTTCGCCTCGGGCGCGCTGAGGACGCTCGCGGGCTCCCTCATGAAGATCGCGAACGACGTGCGCTGGCTCGCGTCGGGTCCCCGCTGCGGGATCGGCGAGATCCGGATCCCGGAGAACGAGCCGGGCTCGTCCATCATGCCCGGAAAGGTGAACCCGACCCAGGCCGAGGCCCTGACGATGGTCGTCGCGCAGGTCTACGGGAACGACGCGGCGGTCGCCTTCGCGGCGAGCCAGGGGAACTTCGAGCTCCACGTCTTCAAGCCCGTCATGATCCAGAACGTCCTCTCGTCCGTCCGGCTCCTCGCGGACGGGAGCCGGAGCTTCCGGCTCCACTGCGCCGACGGAATCGAGCCCGACCGCGCGCGAATCGCCGAGCTTCTCGACAAGTCGTTGATGCTCGTCACCGCGCTCAACCCGCACATCGGGTACGACAAGGCGGCCGCGATCGCGAAGAAGGCGCACAAGGAGGGGACGACGCTCAAGGAGGCCGCGATCGCGCTCGGCTTCCTGACCTCCGAGCAGTTCGATTCATGGATCGACCCGTCGAAGATGGTCGGCCCCGGCTGACCCGCGCCGCGCTCCCTGCGGTCGCCGCCCTCGCGATCCTCGCCGCGCTCGCCCCCGGCGCGGAGCAGCCGGCCGAGCCGGTCTTCTCCGTGGTCGCCCCCGCCCGGATGGTCACGGGGCGCGTGCGGCTCGAGGCCGAGGCCCGCGACGCCCGCGTCGCGAGCGTGAGGTGGGAGGTCGACGACTGGGCCCGCACGACGCCGCGCCCCTTCGCGCTCGAGTTCGACCTCGGGCCGCTGCCGCGCGAGGCGACCGTGACGGCGGTCGCGCTCGACGCCGCCCGTCAGGTCCTCTACCGCCAGGAGGCGGTCCTGAACCCGGGGGGCCGCCGCCTCGTCCTCGAGATCCTCTCGCCCCTCGACGGCCAGCACGCGAGCGGCCCGACGCCCGTGCTCGTGCGCGCGGCCGCCCCGCCCGGCGACTCCCTCGCCTCCGTCACGGTCGCCGTCCCGGGCGGCGAGGTCGCGCTCGGCGGCGAGGAGGTGCGGAGCGCCGTCGTCGACCTCCCGGCCGGGACGGCGCCGATCACGGCGCGGGTCCGGACGGCCCGCGGCCGGGTGGCGGAACGGACGATCCTCGTGAACGGCCGCGGCCTCGTCGCCTCGGCCGACGCGCACGTCGTCGAGCAGACCGTCGCGGTCACGCGCGGGGGAAAGCCGCTCGAGGGCCTCGGCCCCTCGGATTTCACCGTCCGGGACGACCGCGGGACCTGCGAGATCCGCGAGGTGAAGCTCCTGCGCGACGCGCCGCTCGCGATCGGCCTCTCGATCGACACGTCGCTCTCGCTGCTCTTCACGGAATCGCTGAGAACGGCGGCCGCCGAGAGCTTCGTCGCGCGCACGATCCGCCCGGGCGACGTCGCGTTCCTCCAGCGGTTCGGCGTCGTCGTCTCGGAGGTCGTGCCCTGGACGGGCGACCGGGCTCTTCTCGCCAGGCGCGTCCTCGAGCTCGGATACGACGGAGTGCCGGGCACGCTTCTGAACTCGGCGGTCCTGAAGGCGCTCTACGCGTTCCAGGGCAGCCAGGGGGCGCGCGCCCTCGTCCTCGTGACGGACGGCAACGCATTCGAGGACGACGTCGAGGAGAGGGACGCCGTCGCCTACGCGCGCCAGTCCGGCGTCAAGATCTACGCGCTCGGCCTGCCCTTCGTCGAGGAGATCCGCACTCCCGTGCGCAAGGAGGCGCCCGACGGCACGGTCGTCGTCCACGAGAAGATCAGGCGCGAGACGTATCCGGCGAACCTCGACGTCCTGAAACGCCTCACGGACGCGACGGGCGGGCGCACCTATCCGGTCAAGAAGGAGGCCGACCTCCCGAAGATTTTCGCCGCGATCGAACGCGACCTGAGGACGCAGTACCTCGTCTCGTACGTGAGCAACGCGCGACGGAAAGGCGTCTTCCATCCCGTCGAGGTGCGCACCTCCCACGGCACCGTCGCGACGGCGGCGGGTTTCTTCTACTGAGGAAGAGACCGGGAGATTCCTTCGAAGGTGAAGTCGAACGCTCGCACCTTGGAGCGGCCGATCGCCCGAGGTCGCCCTTCTCGATCTTTCGAAGAAACTCCCCGGGTCTCCTAGAATTCCGTCCCGATGCCCGACGTCCCCGAGGAGCCGCGGCCGCCGGGCGGCGCGTACCCGCGCTACGTCCTCGCCGTCCTCGTCCTCGTCTACGTCTTCAACTTCCTCGACCGGCAGATCGTCTCGATCCTCGCCGAGCGCATCAAGGCCGACCTCGGAGTCTCGGACGCGCAGCTCGGCTTCCTGTACGGGACCGTCTTCGCCGTCTTCTTCGCCGTCTTCGGGATCCCGCTCGGCCGCCTCGCGGACGCCTGGGACCGGCGCCGGCTCATCGCGTGGGGCGCGGCGTTCTGGAGCCTCATGACGGCGCTCTCGGGCCTCTCGAGGACCTTCGGCCAGCTCGCGCTCGCGCGGATGGGCGTCGGCGTCGGGGAGGCGAGCGCGGCGCCGGCCGCGTACTCGCTCCTCTCGGACTGGTTCCCGAAGGAGAAGCGCGCGACCGTCCTCGGCCTCTACTCGAGCGGCATCTACCTCGGCGCGGGCCTCGGCCTCGGCATCGGCGGCCTCGTCGTCGACCGCTGGGACGCCGCGTTCCCGTCCGGCACGGGTCCGTTCGGCCTGCGCGGCTGGCAGGCCGCGTTCCTCGCCGTCGGCCTGCCGGGACTCGTCCTGGCCGCGTGGGTGCGGAGCCTCAAGGAGCCCGCCCGCGCCGCGTCGCATCCGCCGCTGACGACGACGCCGGTGAGGACGTTCCTCCGCGAGTCCGCGTCCGTCGTCCCGCCGTTCACGTTCGTCGCGCTCGCCGCGGCGGGCGCGGGCGCCCCGGGCCTCCTCGTCAACGCGGGCGCGTTCACCGCCCTCGCCGCCCTCGCGTGGCTCCTGACGCGCGCCCTCGGCAACGCCGCGCAGTGGATCGCGCTCGCCGCGGGCCTGTACGCCGTCTTCTCGTGGGCGCAGGCGCTCTCCCTTCGGAGCCGGGAGGACTTCGACCTCGTGTTCCGCAACCGCGCGCTCGTCCTCGCGAACCTCGGGTTCGGCCTCGTCGCCTTCGGGACGTACGGGACGAGCTTCTGGATCGCGCCGTACTTCGTGCGCGTCCACCACCTGGACCTCGCGAGGACGGGCCTCCTCCTCGGCGGGATCTCGGCCGCCGGCGGCTGGCTCGGCGCGACGTGCGGAGGCCTCCTCGCGGACGCGTGGGGGAAGCGGCGCGCGGACGGCCGCCTCCTCGTGGGCGCCGCGTCGGCGCTCGTCCCGATTCCGATCGCGCTCGGGATGCTCGCGGCGCCCTCGCTCGGCCTCGCGGCGGCTCTCGCTCTCCCGATCACGGTCCTGACCGCCCTCTGGGTCGCGCCCGCGACGACGACGGCCCAGGAGCTCGTCCCGCCCCGGCTGCGCGGCACCGCGAGCGCCGTCCTCCTGCTGCACACGACGTTCCTCGGCCTCGCGCTCGGCCCGTACACGGTCGGCCGCCTGAGCGTTCACACGGGGAGCCTGAAGGCGGCCCTCGCGCTCGCGCTGCCGGTCAACCTCGCCGCGGGCCTCCTGCTCGTCCTCGCCGCGCGGGCCCTGCCCCGGCCGGCGCCATCGTAAGATGCCGCCCCATGAGACGAATCCCGACGATCCTGACCCTCGCGCTCGCCCTCGCCACCGCCACCCTGAAGGGAGAGAACCCCGTGAAGAACCCGACGGTCGTCATGAAGACCTCGATGGGCTCGATCACGCTCGAGCTGTACCCCGACAAGGCCCCCGAGACCGTCAAGAACTTCCTCGCCTACGTGAACGCCAAGCACTACGACGGCACGGTGTTCCACCGCGTCATCGACGGCTTCATGATCCAGGGCGGCGGCTTCACCGCCGACAAGCAGCAGAAGCCGGTGAAGGCGCCCATCAAGAACGAGGCCGCGAACGGGCTCAAGAACACGGTCGGCGCCATCGCGATGGCCCGGACGGGCGAGCCGAACAGCGCGACGGCGCAGTTCTTCATCGACGTGAAGGACAACGGGTTCCTCGACTACCGCGACTCCTCGAAGGAGGGCATCGGCTACTGCGTCTTCGGCAAGGTGACCGCCGGCATGGACGTCGTGAACAAGATCAAGGCGACGCCCACGTCGAACCAGGGCGGCGCGTTCGTGAACGCGCCCGTCACCCCGGTGGTCATCGAGTCCGTCCGCGTCGCGCCGTAATCCGCCGGCCGGACCGTGTCGAGCCTTCCGCCTCCTTACGGATACGCGCCTCCGCCGCCTCCGCGGCGGAGGGGCGGCCCGATCCTCCTCCCCATCCTCGTGGGGCTCCTGGCGGGATGGCTCGTCTTCACGCTCCTGCAGCGGGGTCCCGGCGGCGTCGCGCCCGCGCCCGGCCGGCTGAAGGGCGCGACCGCCGAGCCCCGGCCCGTCACGGCGCGCGGAGACCTCGCGGCCGACGAGAAGGCGACGATCGAGCTCTTCGAGCGCTGCAGCCCGTCCGTCGTCTACATCACGAGCCTCGCGCGACGGCCCGTGAACTTCTTCGAGATGACGGAGGTCCCCCAGGGTACGGGCTCGGGCTTCGTCTGGGACCGGCAGGGCCACGTCGTCACGAACTTCCACGTGATCGAGAACTCCGACTCGCTCGTCGTGACGCTCGCGGACCAGTCCAACTGGAAGGCGACGGTCGTCGGCGTCGAGCCCGACAAGGACCTCGCGGTCCTCAGGATCGGGGCGCCGGAGGCGAAGCTCCCGCCGATCCTCGTCGGGGCGAGCCGCGACCTGAAGGTCGGGCAGAAGGTCTTCGCGATCGGAAACCCGTTCGGCCTCGACGAGACGCTCACGACGGGCATCGTGAGCGCGCTCGGGCGGACGATCGAGTCCGTCACGGGCCGCAAGATCCAGGACGTCGTGCAGACGGACGCGGCGATCAACCCGGGCAACTCGGGCGGCCCTCTTCTCGACAGCGCGGGCCGGCTCATCGGCGTGAACACGCAGATCGCGAGCCCGTCGGGCGCGAGCGCCGGGATCGGGTTCGCGGTCCCCGTCGACACCGTGAACGAGGTCGTCCCGCAGCTCATCGCGCACGGCCGCGTGATCCGCCCGCGCCTCGGGATCAGGCCGATGCAGGAGGGCCTCCTCCGCAGGCTCGGGGTCTCGGGCGTCCTGATCGGGACCGTGGACAAGGAGAGCGGCGCCGCCAGGGCCGGGCTCCGCGAGACGCGGAGGGGCGAGGACGGCTCGCTCGTCCTCGGCGACATCATCGTCGGCGTCGCGGGCAAGAAGGTCGCGAGCTACGACGACCTCGTCTCGGTCCTCGAGAAGCAGAAGATCGGCGACACCGTGCCCGTCCGCATCCTGAGGGGCGACGGCGAGACGACCGTCGACGTCACGCTCTCGGAGCCGGCGCCGCGCCGCTGATCCGGAACGCCTCGCGCACCTCGCCGAGCGGCGCGCCTCCCGCCCCGAAGCTCCGCTCGACGAAACGGACGTCTCCCTCCGTCACGACGACGGACGTCGACGCCCGGGTCCCGTAGTCCGGCAGGACGACGAACGCCGCCGAGAGCGCCCGCTCCCGCTCGAGCGGCAGACCCGTGTCCGGAAGCGCGACGTCGGAGGCGAGAGATCGATCTCCGAGAAGGTCGAGCAGGCGGCGCTTCGAGCTCCTGCGGCGTCCGTCGCGCCTCGCGACGGCGCGTTCCGAGCCGGCCCCGCGCGGCGATGACCTTCGGCCACGGCGTCTCGAGGAGGTGGTTCGAGAGGCCGTAGACGCCGGGAGGAAGAGAGACCGCGCTCGCCCTCGACGTTGGAGAAGGAGATCAGCTCGGTTCCATCCGAGAGAAGGAGATTGAATCCTTCGAATGAATCCGCGACGGTCCGAATGCGCGAGAGGAATTCTCGCGCGGTCTCTTCACCTCTAAGAAAATCTCTTGCGAGCGTGCCCCGAGACGGGGCGCCGCCCTTGCGCGCCGCCGTCAGCGTCGCGGAAGTTCGTCAGCGCCGCGAAGCGGCCGGTGCGCGTCACGCCGAGCCACGTGCCGCCCGCCTCGAGGTCGCGGCCGCCGAAGACCCACGGCGCGTCCGTCCACCACGCGGCGGGCGCCGCCGGCCGGGCGAGGAACTCGTCGCGGTTCGCCGCGACCGCGAGCCGGATCCCCGGCGCCGCCTTCCAGGCGAGGACGATCAGGCACATGGCGCCCTCAGCACGCCCTCAGCGCGCCCTCGCGGACGCCGCGAAGACCGTGACCTCGCGCCGCGCCGCGAGCGTGGCCTCGCCCTCCCGCGCCCGGCCCGTCGAGACGACGCGCAGGCGGCCGTCCGGCAGCTCGTCCGTCGCGACCGCGATCTCGCCGCCCTCGACGCGGAGCGTCGCGGACGGCAGGCCGCCGCGCGCGAGGAGCGTCCCGCGCGCCCAGTCCGTGCCCGAGCGCGCGAGCTCGGACGCGTACTGCGCGTTCGCGCGGCGGCGCGAGGACGCGAGGTCCGTGAGGAGGACCGTCGCGAGGACTCCGAGGACGAGCCCGAAGATCGTGAGGATGCCGAGGACGAGGAGGAGCGAGCTCCCCCGCCGGCCCGAGGCCGCGCCGCGCCTCATCGCGCGGGCTCCGTCGGGCGCCCGCACGCGAGCGCGACACGCTCCGGGCCCGACCCGTCGTCCCAGACGAGGAGGAGCCGCCCGGCCGCGAGCTCGTCGGCGTCGAGCGCGAGCGTCCCGGGCAGGTCCCACGTCGTCGTCGCGCGGACGACGTCGCCGCCGGGCTTCTTCCGCGTGGTCGTCCGCTCCGCCGTCCCGTCCCCGAACGTCCACGCGACGTCCGGATCCTCGTCGCGCTCGGGCGGCAGCTGCAGCCGGAAGGCCGCCGCCGGGAACGGCGGCGAGACGAGCGCCCCGGAGGAGCGTCCCGCGTCGGCCTCGAGGCGGTCGACGAGGAGGGGCCACGTGTCGATCCCGAGGCTCCGCGCGTTCAGGCCCGCCTGCTGGCGGAGGAGACCGAGCGCGACCGGCAGCAGCGCGAAGAGGAGGACGACGCCGATCATGACGACGACGCACATCTCGACGAGGGAGACGCCGCGGCGCGTCACGGCGGCGCGACCCCCCGGAAGACGAACCCTTCCTGGACGAGGCGCTTGCGTGCGGCGGCGCCGTACCCGATCTCGAGCGTGACGCGGTAGAGGCCGTCCACGTCGGTGGACCGCACGCTGAGGACGGGGTCGCGCGCGTCGAGCCCGTCCACGAAGACGCCGGGGCCCGCGAAGGGGCGCCTGTCCTTCGGGAAGAGGTCGTGCCGGAACGCCGTCCTCAGGTACGTCCACTCGCTCGCGAGGGCGCGCGCGGCGCGGTCGCGGTCGAGCCGCTCGGCCTCGAGGGCGCGGCGGCGCGCGAGGAAGCTCGCGCCGAGCGTGAGGACGATGCCGAGAATCGCGAGCGACACGAGCGCCTCGAGGAGGAAGACTCCCCGTGTCCGTCGCCCTTTCACGGTTCGATTATTCCCCGGCCGCGAAGCGCCCGGGCGGTTTGACCTCTTCCGCCGCCCGTTTGCGTTTACCGGGACAGGAGGACCCCATGCCACGACCGCACGCGCCCCGGGCAGCCTTCCTCGCCGCCGTCCTCCTCGCCGCCGCGCCCGCGCCGACGCTCGCGCAGCCGGCGCCGCCGGGCGCCGGCCTCCGCGTCACCGTGACGAGCGCGGGCCGGCCCGCCGCCGGCGCGGTCGTGTGCGTGGGCACGACCTCGGACCGGAACCAGTTCTTCCAGGGCGTGGCGGACGGGCAGGGACACGCGTCGTTCTCCTCCGTACCGGAAGGGGCCTTCGTCGTGACGGCCCGTTCCGGGAACCGCGGCGCCTCCGGGAGCTTCTCGATCGCACGACCCGGCGGCGTGCCCTTCTTCTCGGCGGCGATCTCCCTTCCGCAGGCGCCGGGCGGGCCCTCCTGCCCCACGACGCCTGCCGGACCGGACCGCCGGATCGGGGCCGGGATCGGCGCCGCGGTCGCGCGCATCACGCCGGTCCCGATCCCGACGAGCGTCGTGCTGAATCTCGGCAAGCCGTGCTTCGGAGCCCTCGGCGCGGACTGCGGCCAGCCGCAGGGCCTGATTCCGCAGTCGGCCCTCTGCTCGGGCGGCACGTGCTTCATCAACGGCGGGAGCTGGGACCACGACGAGTGCTGCTTCCGGAACCCCGGAGGCGTCGCCTGCAACCTTCCGCACCCCGACGACGGCAGCGGCACGTGCGGCGCCGCCTTCGCGAAGGCCGTCCGCCTCGCGGCGAAGGGACTCTTCTGGTCGCGTCGGATCGACTTCAACGAAAGGAACCGGACGGGCACCGTCGTCTTCGCCGAGTACTGCGCGCCCGCGAACGCGCTCGTGCCGCCGGCGGACGGGGTCAAGTGCTGCTCGCGGGCGACGCGGGCGCTCAACGCCGCCGAAGCCGCCGCCGCGGTCGCCGCGGGCGAGAGCCTCGTGGCCTGCCGTTAACGCAGGCTCGAGGCGAGCTTCTTGGCGGCGCGGTCGCCCGCGTCCTCGGCGGCCTGCGCCTCGGCCTCGGTGTTCGAGGCGCTCACCTCGGCGGTCCCGTTGCGCCCGGTCACCTCGAAGGTCTTCGCCGCGGTCCCGGCCTCGCCGACGAGCGTGACGACGACCGAGCAGTCCGCGTCGTAGGTGACGACGACGGTCTCCACGCGCTGCGGCACGCCCGACACGCCCGTCTGCCGGTCGTAGTAACGACCCTCGTGCCGGTTGATGGAGCACGGGGACATCAGGAGGCCGACGTACAGGTCGCCCGGGTAGTCCCGGCGGAACGCGGCGGACGCCTCGCCGGGCGCCCCGACGTCGGCGAGGTGCGCGCCGGAGAGCCGGGCGTCCACGATCACGCCGACGCCGCGGTCGCTCGCCGCCGAGAGGAAACGGGAGACGAAGCGGTCCAGCTCGGGGCCGGGCCCCTTGGCCTCGACGAGGACGAGGCGCTTCTTCGCGGCGCCCGACGCGGCCGCGGGCGTCGACGCGGAGGTGCCGGAAGCGCAGCCGGAGGAGAGGGCGGTGACGGCGGCCAGAGCGGCGAGGGCGGCGGAGGCCGCGGCGCGGGGTCGCATCATGGCAGCGCAGTGTACGCCCGCGCGACGACGTCTCCGCGCCGCTCCGCGAGGGTGACGTCGAGCGTGTGCGGCGCCGCGTCCGGGGCGACGCAGACGAGAACCCAGCGCCCCGCGAGGGCGCGCGCCACGCGCTCGACGGCCCCGCCCGCGAACAGGTTCGTCTTCGCGTACGTCCCGCCGGTCGCCGCCGACGCGACCTGGAGCGTCGTCTCGAGCGTGTGCCAGTCCGCGTCCGAGGTGTCGAGCGTGAAGACGTTCGCCCGCGCGCGCATGAGGGCGGCGATGGCGCGATCGTAGAGGACGCCCTCGATCGGCGCCCGGTTCGCGAAGAACCCCCAGCCCGCGAAGACGACGGCCTTGGCGCCCGGGATCGGCGCGAGGGCCGACGCGACGAGCTCGAGCGCGCGCTCGACGTGCGCGGCCTTGCGCGCTTCGACGAAGTCCAGGTTCGCGGCGAGGGACGGATACGGCGAGACCCTCACGTCGGTGTCGCGGCTCGAGCCGAGGCCGAGCCGGAACGCCTCGTCGAGCACGGCGCGGTCGTTCGTGAAGTCCGTCAGGACCGTCAGGTGCGAGAAGAACCGCACGACCGCCACGCGGTCCGTCGGCAGCAGCCGGTCGAGGAGCCGGTGGAGCTCCTGGTTGACGCGCATCAGGCCCTTCGTCCGCTGGCGGCCGATGTCTCCCTCCACGAAGAGGACGATGAGCCGGCCGGGCGGATACGGCGGCGGGGCGGGCGCCGACGCGCCCTCCGGGGGCCGGCGGAGCGGCGACCGGGCCCTCGGGCGCGCCGGCCGCGACGAACTCCGCGGACTCGACCTCGAGCGGCTTGCCGTCGGCCTTGACGACGAAGTCGGACGCGACGAGATCGGTGATCGGGTCGCCGTTCTCGTCCGTCACGTACGCGTCGACGACGAGCCGCACGACCTGCTCGGACCGCACGATGCGCGCGGCCGGCTTCTCGTCGTCCGCCGGGGCCGGCGCGGCGGAGCGCGAAGAGCGCGAGGAGCGCGAGGAGCGCGGCGCGGCGCACGGGGCGATTCTCCTCCCGTATGCTCCCGCCGTGAATGCTCCGGCGGACCTCCTCGTCGTCGGCGCCGGGCCCGTCGGGCTCGCGTGCGCGCTGGAGGCGTCGCGGCGCTCCCTCACGCACGTCGTCCTGGAGAAGGGCGCCCTCCTGAACACGCTCGTGGGCTGGCCGACCCACGTCGTCTTCTTCTCGACGCCGGACCTCCTCGAGATCGGCGGCCACCCGTTCGTCTCGTCCGGGCCGAAGCCGACCCGCCGCGAGGGCCTCGACTACTACCGGAAGGTCGCCGAGCGCGAGAAGCTCGACATGCGCCTCTTCACGCCGGTCGAGGACCTCCGGAGGGAGGACGGGCTCTTCGCAGCCTCGACGCCGAAGGGGACGTTCCGCGCGCGCGCCGCCGTCGTCGCGACGGGGTTCTTCGACACGCCGAATCTCCTCGGCGTCCCCGGCGAGGACCTCCCGAAGGTCTCCCACTACTACCGCGAGCCCTACGCCCACGCCGGCACGGACGTTCTCGTCGTCGGCGGGAAGAACTCGGCCGTCGAGGCCGCGCTGGACCTCTACCGCCACGGCGCACGCGTCACGATGGCCGTCCGCGGCCCGGCGTTCGGGTCGAGCGTGAAGTACTGGCTCAGGCCCGACGTCGAGAACCGCGTGAAGGAGGGCTCGATCCGCGCCTTCTTCGGCACGACGGTCGCGCGCATCGAGGAGGGCGCGGTCGCGCTCCGCGGAAGCGGCGTCCCCGCGTCGCTGCCGAACGACTTCGTCTACGCGCTGACGGGATACCGGCCGGACTTCCCGTTCCTGAGACGAATCGGGGTCGGGATCACGGAGGGCCTCGACGTCGTCCACGATCCCGCGACGATGGAGACGTCCGTGCCGGGTCTCTACGTCGCGGGCGTCGTGGCGGCAGGACGCCAGATCGGGAGCCTCTTCATCGAGAACGGCCGCATCCACGCGGTGCGGATCGTCGGCCATCTCCTCGCCCGGCCGGGAGCGGCAGCGCGGGCCCCGCTCGAGGTCCCGCCGCTCCGCAGGTTCCAGGACGGCGACTGACGGTGGCCGGCGCGAGGAGGACCGCCTTCACGCTCGTCGCGGGACTCACCGCCCTCGTCGTCGTCGTGCGCCTCGCACCGGCCGTCAAGCGCATGCTCGTCCTCGGCGACCGCGTCCGGGGCAGCCCCGTCCGGGACCTCAAGGGGCGCGGCTTCGCCCTGACGCTGCCGCCCGACCTGTGGTACGTCGCGCGACAGCGCCGCTTCGAGCTCACGGACGGAGGCGACCCGACGGACCCGGGCCGCCCGGTCCTCGAGCAGAGGCTGCTGCGCGCCGACGGGCGGGCGCACCTCGCCGTCGTGTCCTGGCGCCTGCCGGGAGGCGGCAGCCTCGACCTCGACGCGGCTGCGGCGCGCGTGTCGGACGGATCCTCGCGGAAGCTCGCGAAGTGGAGGCTCCTCGACGTCACCCCGCTGCCCGGCCGCGGCGGCACGCGCGTCCTCCACGCCACGGCGTGGCTCGAGGATCGGGACGTCGAGCTCCTCTGGGGGCTCTATCCGAACGGCCAGGCGCTCGTCGGCGTGGTGCTCGCCGCGGACCGCGGGGCGTTCGAAAATCTGCGCAAGGAGCTGGACGGGATCCTCGCCTCGTTCCGGACGACGCAACTCGCCCCGCCCGGCTGACCGATCAGCCGGGATTCCCCGTCACGCGTCTCGAGGCGTCACTTCTCCGCCGTCTTCGCGGGGGCTTCCGGAACCGGCTCCGGCGCATCGGGGAAGGGATTGACCCTGTTCTCGATGGGCGCGAGCGTCTTCAGGAACCCGTAGATCGCGCCGAGGTCCTCGTCCGTCATTTCGGACAGCGCGAGCCAGGGCATGAGGGTGTTGCGGCCCTTCGTCGCGATGGGCGCCGCATCCCCCGTGAGGCTCCGGAACGAGCGGAAGCGTCCGATGAACTCCTCCTTGGTCGCACGGCCGAGGTACGCGTCCTTGTGCGGCGTCAGGTTCGGCGACACGTTTCGGCCCCAGGGCCCCTGGAAGACCCTCCCGCCCGCGTACTCGCGGCCGGGTACCGGCGCGCCCGGCCGCGTCTCGGGCGTGTGACAGCCGCTGCAGCCCCCGATCACCGTGAGGTACCGGCCATAGCCGATCCGGTCCGTCCTCGGGTCCGGCGCGGTGACGGGCCCGTCGACCGGCTTCGGCGCCCCCTTGACGAGGAGGTTCACCGGAAAGTCGATCCTCTTCGCGGGGACCGCGTTGCGGATCGGGCGGAGAGCGCGGAGGTAGACGACGATCGCTCGCGCATCGTCGTCGCTCATCTCGTGGTACGCGGCATACGGCATCATCGGGAAGATCGCGTTGCCGTCGCGATCGACGCCCTCGCGGATCGCGCGGAGGATCTCGCCGTCCGTCCACCGCCCGAGGCCGGTCTGCGGGTCGGGCGTTATGTTGCGGGCGTAGACGACCCCGGGGATCCCGAACTCCTTGCCGAAGCCGAAGCCGCCCTTCCCCTCGCTGCCCGGGACGCGCGGCAGCCCGAAGCGCTCGAACCTCGCCTCCGAGTGGCAGAGGAGGCAGTCCACGACGTGGAGCGCGAGGTACTCGCCGCGCGCGAGCCGCGCGGGCGTCGCCTCGATCTTCTCCGCCGAAGCGGGCCTCTGTGCCGGCTTCTTCACGGCCAGGTATGCGATGGCGGCGCCCGCCACGACGGCGAGCATGCACACGACGAGAACGAGACCCTTGATCAAACGCTTCATGCGCGGAGATTACGACGACCCCCGCCGCGAATTCACCGCCCCAGGGGCAGTCGCAGAAACACGAGGTCCTCGAGCCGGTCCGCCGCCGGAAGGACGCCGTCCGCCCCGAGGGCGTCGACCTGGCTGTTCGCGACGTAGACGTAGTCGTCGCCGACGACGGTCCCGCCCACGGGGACCCGGTAGGACGGGTGCGCGCAGTCGAGGATCTCGACCGCCGAAAACGACGCGCCATCCGGCTCGAGCGTCCAGCGGCCGACGCGCCCGAGGCTCACCGAGCCCATGACGCCGACGAGGGAGTTCCGGTGGAGGACGAGCCCGTCGAGCTCGATCGGCCACGGCCCGGGGGGCTGGTCGAGGAGCGTCGGCTTTCCGGTCGACGGGTCGAGACGGTAGACGCCGCGCGCGAGGTCGGCGACCCACACGCGCGCGCCGTCGGGCGAGACGGCGATTCCCTTCGGGGCGATGAAGGTCCTCGCCGGTGCGACGACCTCGAGCTCGGGCGCTCCGGCGCGGAGGCGATGGATCTCCCCGGAGACCGTGTCGGCGACCCAGACGTTCCCCTTGCCGTCGACCGCGAGGCCGCCGAACGAGTGCGGGGGTTTCGTCATGGGCGACCAGCGGCCGAGAAGGGCGCCGCTCGCGAGGTCGAAGGCGACGAGCTGCGAGCGTCCGAAGTCCTCGGGGCGGGCGCCCTCCATGGCGGGATCGGCGGCGGTGACCGCCCACAAGCGGCCTCGCGGCGCGTCCACCTTCACGCCGAGGACGGCGTCGAGCGGCCCGGCGGCGGAGCCCGCGAAGTCGGCGAACGCGGCCGGCGCGCCCGGGGCGCCGGGCGTCACCCGCACGATCTTGCGCTTCCTGAGGCTCGCGACGTAGAAGGCCTTCCCCCGCGGATCCCAGGCGAGATCGCCCGGGAGGAGGTCCCGCGCGGCGAGCGTGAACGCGACCGTCGACCGGTGCGTCTTCGGGGCCTGCGCGCGCAGGAACGCGAGGAGGTCGTGGAACCGCGGGTCGGTCATCGCCGGGCCGAAGGACTTGGGGATCGGCTCCAGGCAGCTGTTCAGCCGCCAGAGCTGGTTCAGCCACTCGAGCGTGGCCGGCGCATTGCCTTCCCGGGCGTAGGCCATGGCGGCGAGGTACGCCGCCGCGTCGTCGGTCGGGTTGAAAGAGAACGCGCGCTGGAAGCCCTCGGCCGACCCCGCCCAGTATTTCCGGCTGAGGTCGAAGTGCCCCGCGGTATACCCGTTCGCGATCGCCGCCGCCCTCTGCGCGCCGAGCTTCGGGGTCGGGGGCGAAGCGGGCGCCGCGCCGCCGAGCATCGCGCACCCCGTCGCGGCGACGGCCACGGTGACGGCCATGGCGACGACCATCGTGCCCGCCGGGAACTGCCGCGCCCGCTCAGCTCGCGTCGCCGTCTTCATCGCCGCCATCGACGTCATTCTCCCAGAGACTCGCCTGGTTCGGCCTCGCCGCCCGCTTTTTCGGCGGCCGCGCGGGCTCGGGCCCGGGCGGCTCGAGGACGGAGGGGCCGTCGTTCGCGGGCGCGTTCACGTGCCGCGAGACCGCGAAGACCTCCATCGCCGCCGCATCCAACGGTTCGAAAAGGGGCGTGAGTCGGGCCGGATCCTGCATCTCGGCGTCGAGCCAGACCTCCTCGCCTTCGGGCGAGAGGATCACGGGCATGCGGTCGTGAAGCGTCCCGACGAGCTCGTTCGGCCGCGTCGTCAGGATCGCAAAGGTGCGCAGGGGAGGCCCGGAGCGCGGCCTCCACGTGTCGAAGATTCCCGCGAACGCGAATGGGCGCCGCGACTTCAGCCGGATCGCGAAGGGCTCGCGGCCGCGCTCGCCCTTCTTCCACTCGAAG
Organism: uncultured Acidobacteriota bacterium; assembly: GCA_963776915.1. Classification (GTDB taxonomy): domain Bacteria; phylum Acidobacteriota; class Thermoanaerobaculia; order UBA5066; family UBA5066; genus Fen-183. The sequence continues at coordinate 27,697 of CAVZPE010000025.1, forward strand.
AACCCGTCCGCGGGCACGAGAGCGCGGCTCCGCCGGAGCGGCTCCTTGAACGTCGGCTTGCCCGCCGCGGTCTCGGCGCGCGCGTTGATCGGCCGGCCGGCGTCCTCCGGGGCGCCGGCCCACGCCGGGACGAGGCCCCAGCGCATCGGCTCGAGAACGCGCGCACCCTTCACGCGCGGGTCGGCGCGCACGACGGGCAGGTCCTGCCCCGGCGCCGCGTTCCAGCGCGGCAGGAGCGGCACCCTCTCGCCGCGCACGTGAAAGCGCGACGCGAGGACGTCGGTCGGCGTCACGAGCCAGTAGCGGCCGCACACGTGACCATTGTGCCCCGGGGACCGCGCCGGCGCGCGAGCGCCCCGGCTTCAGGCCCGGACCGCGACGGCGCGACCGTCCGGCGTCTCGAGGCGGGTGCCCTCGGGCTCGGTCGGCTGCGGCCGATACGTCGCCCGCCGCCGGCGGATGCCCGTCCCACCAGCGCTCGGCGTCCTCGCGCGACCAGCGCCCGGCCGACGACGTCGCCGCGAGACGCGCCTCGAGAACGCGCGCGCCCTCGGGCCGGTCCGACGGGTCCTTGGCGAGACAGTCGAGGAGGATCGCCTCGAGGTCGGCCGGGACGGGCGTCGCGACGCGCCGGGACGGCGGGATGGGCGGCGTGGACGTGTGGTCGTGGAGCGTCTCGAGCGCCGTCTTCCTGTCGAAGACGGGCTGGCCCGTCAGGAGGTAAGTAGCCCACGCACCCGAGCGCGTAGAGGTCCGCGCGCCCGTCCACGTCCTTGCCGAGCGCCATCTCGGGCGGCATGAAGGCCGGAGTTCCGGCGATGAGCCCCGTCTGCGTGAGGTTCGAGCCGCCGCCCGAGGACACGTCCTTCACGAGGCCGAAGTCCACGACCTTCACGAAGTCCGCCTCGCCGCCGTACCGGCAGAGGAAGATGTTCCCGGGCTTGATGTCGCGGTGGACGAGGCCCGTCCCGTGCGCCTCGGCGAGGGAGCGGCAGGCCTGCCGGAGGATGTGGACGACGCGCGCGGGCACGAGCGGCCCGTGGCGCTCGACGAGACGGTCGAGCGTGTAGCCGTCGAGGAGCTCCATGACGTAGTAGAAGGCGCCGTCGTCCGAGCGACCGAAATCGTAGAGCTGGACCGTGTGCGGCGAGCGCAGGCCGGCCGTCGCCTTCGCCTCGCGCTCGAAACGCGCGACGAGCTCGCGCGGCACTCCGCCGTCTCCCGCGCGGACGAGCTTGATGGCGGCGTCGCGCGCGAGCATCCGGTGCTCGGCGCGCCAGACCTCCCCCATCCCGCCGTGCCCGAGCAGCGCGACGAGCCGGTAGCTCCCGAGCTCCTCGGCCTTTCCCGCCTGCGCCGAGAGCCGGTAGACGATGCGCGAGCCGATGATCGCGATCACGGCCGCGACGACCGTCGGGAGGAACGTCGCGAACGCGATCTCGACGTGCGGCGCCTTCTGGTACCCCAGCGCGATCGCGACGAGAAGGCCCGCGGGGTCCATGAGCGCGGTCGCGGTGGTCGCGAGCGCCGTCTTGCCCCGCGTGGAGGGGACGAGGAGCGTGAAGGCGATGATCCAGACCGACACCGACGACCACCCCTTCGGCAGGGCGTCCGTCGCCGCGGGGATCGAGTGGTAGACGATGCCGAAGAGGAAGCCCATCGCGACCTCGAAGACGAGCGCGCGATCGAGGAGCTCGTTCGGCTCCAGGCCCGCGCGGCGGGTGAGGGCGAACATCCCGAGCGAGGCGACGACGACGGCGGCCTCGCCGAAGAGCACGATCCCGGGGTACGCGGGCCTCCCGGCGTGCGCGGCGACCACGTGCATCGCGACCGAGAACACGGGCATGATCGCCGCCGTCATCAGGCCGACGTAGCCGAGACGCCGCACGCCCGCCGCGAGGAGCTCGGGCGGGAGCGTCTCGCGGACGCGCGACGCCGTCGAGGGCGTCGGGGTCTCGGCCTTCCGGCAGCGCGGCATGGCGGCTATTCTGAACCGACCCCGGCAACGGGGAGGAGTCCGCGCTTATTCCCGGCGCACCCGGCCCGCGGTAGCCTCACCTGCGTGCCCGAGCTCCCGGACGTCGTCGTCTACGCCGAGCACCTCGAGCGCCTGCTGAAGGGCGCCGTCCTGCGGAAGGTGCGCCTCGCGAGCCCGTTCGTCCTGAGGTCGGTCGCGCCGCCCCTCGCCTCGATCGAGGGCCGGGCGCTGCGAGGGGTGTCCCGGCTCGGGAAACGCCTCGTATTCTTCTTTGAAGGGGAAGAGGGGGATTCGAACCAGGAGCGCGACCGCGACGGTGACTTTTCCTCGTCCTGCACCTCATGATCGCGGGGCGCCTTCGATGGAGGGCCGGCGTCGCCCCTCTTCCCATTCCAAAGAAAATCGGTCTTCTCTCTCTTTCTCTTCGACCACGGGACTCTCCTTCTCACCGAGGCGAGCCCGAAGAAGCGCGCGTGGGTGCGCGTCGTCTCCGGCCGCGACGCGCTCGGAGCCCTCGACCCCGGCGGCCTCGAGCCGCTCGAGGCGTCGCGCGAGGCGTTCGTCGCGCGCCTGCGCAGCGAGAACCACACGCTGAAGCGCGCGCTCACGGACCCGACGCTCTTCTCGGGGATCGGGAACGCGTACTCGGACGAGATCCTGCACGCCGCGAGGCTCTCTCCCGTCGCGCTCACGTCGCGCCTGACGGACGCCGAGGTCGGCGCGCCTCTTCGACGCGACGCGAACGACCCTCCTCGAGTGGACCGACCGCCTGCGGCGCGACGCCGGAGAGACGTTTCCGGAAAAGGTCACGGCGTTCCGCGCGGACATGGCCGTGCACGGGAAGTTCGGCAAGCCGTGTCCCGCGGTGCGGGACCGCCGTCCAGCGCATCGTCTACGCCGCGAACGAGACGAACTACTGCCCGGCGTGCCAGACGGGCGGCAGGCTCCTCGCGGATCGTTCCCTCTCGCGCCTCCTCCACGGCGACTGGCCGAAGAGCCTCGAAGAGATGGAAGAAAGAATGAAGAACGAGAAGATCTCCTAGAAGGTGAAGAGGAAGAGGGGGAGGAGAGCCGCCTGCCCTCTTCCCCCTCTAGGAAAATCTTCTTCTCTCTCATTCTTCAGCCCGCCGCGGGCCACTCGTAGTCGCGCACGGACGCCGCGCGCCACGCGATGAACGCCGCCACGAGGATCGTGCCGACGCCCCCGGAGACGACGGCGAACGTCGCACCCATCGCCGCCGAGGCGAAAAGGCTCGCGACGAAGCCCGCCTCGAGCTCGCCGAGCTGCGGCCCGCCCATGAAGAAGATCATGTTGACGCCCGTCATGCGCCCGCGGAGGGCGTCGGGCGTCACGAGCTGTCGCACGGTCTGGCGCACGACCGTCGAGATCGTGTCCGTCAGCCCGACGAGCGCGAGCGCCGCGAGGGTGAGCGCGAAGCTCCGCGAGAGGCCGAAGACGACCGTCACCGCCCCGTACGCGGCCACGGCCCACAGGAAGACGCGGCCCTGCCGGCGCGGCAGGCCGCGCACGGACGTGAAGACCGACGCGGCGAGCGCGCCGATCCCCGGCGCCGCGCGCAGCCAGCCGTAGCCGGCCGGACCGACGAGGAGGACCCGGTCCGCGAAGATCGGGAGGAGCGACATCGAGCCCGCGAAGAACGTCGCGAAGAAGTCCAGCGTCATCGTCCAGACGAGGATGGGCGTCGAGAAGACGAACTTCAGCCCCTCGCGCAGCGACTCGAGCGGCCGGTCGGCCGCGCCCTCGGCGCGCTCCACACGCCCGGATGCGCGGAGCGTCGCGAGCGTCGCGAGGACGCCCGCGAAGGAGACCGCGTTCAGGAAGTAGACGAAGGCGAGGCCGCCCGTGTTGACGTGCGCGCCCGCCGCGGGCGCGGCGTGGGCGGCGCCCGCGAGGATCAGGCCCGTGAGCGCGGGCCCTCCGATCGCCGCGAGCTGGAACGCCGACAGGAGGATCGCGAGCGCGCCGGGCAGCTCCTCCCTGGGCACGAGGCGCGGGACGAGCGACTGGCGGGCCGGGTTGTCGAACGCCCCCGCCGCCGACGTGCAGGCCGTGAGCAGGTAGACGACCCAGACGGGGTCGCGGCCGAGGACCGTCGCCGTGCCGAGCGCGAGGGCGACGAGCATCATCGCGGTCTGCGTCGCGAGCATGACGCGGCGGCGGTCCCGCCGGTCCGCGACGAGGCCGCCGACGAGCGACAGCGCCACGATCGGGAGGACGCGCACGAGCCCCACGAGCCCGAGCGCGAGAGGCGAGCGCGTGAGGACCCAGACGTGCCAGTCGATCGCGACGTTCTGCATCTGCGACCCCACGAGCGACACGAGCTGCGTGATCGCGAGGCGGCGGAAGTCGCGGTGCTTCAGCGCGTCGTACGGGCGCGGAGCGGGCGGCACGGAGCGGAGTCTACGGGCGGGGCGTCAGATCGTCTTCAGCCAGTCCGACACGTCCGCGACCATCCTGTCCCACGACGGCGAGACGTAGAGGACCGGCTGGTACTGCGTCGGGTCGTAGGGCCGCGCCGAGGCGTCCGCGAAGTCCAGCTCCCGGAGCTCGGCCTCGGTCGTCATGCGCTCCATCTCGCCGAAGGACGAGAGGACCCCCGCGCCGTACGTCCGGAGCGCGCCGCCCTCCTCGACGAGGCCGAACTCGAGCGTGTACCAGTACACGAGCTCGAGCCGCCGCATCCCCTCGTCGCTTGCGCGCGCGGCGGCCTCGCCGAACAGGCGCGAGAGCCGGACGACGTCCGGATGGAACAGGCTCGCCGCGTGCCCGACGAGCTCGTGGATGACGTCCGGCTCGGGCGTGTAGAACGGAACCGAATGGTGACGCATGTACTGCGTCGAGAGGAAGACGCCCTGGGCCATCGCCGAGAGGAAGCCGCGGCCCTGGATGAGGCCCGCGACCGGGAGCATCCGGAAGCCGGAGCGCTCGAGCGTCACGTCGACGTCCGCGAGCTGCGGCACGCGCGTCCGGTCCAGCGAGAGGACCTTCGAGCTCTCGCGCCATTCCCGGCACGCGTGCGTCTCGTGCAGCGGGCCGAGGCGCTCCCACGTGAGCCTCCAGACGGCCTGCTCCTCGGGCGTGTAGTCGACGCGCGGGACGGGCTGGCCCTCCCGGTATTCGAGGGCGAGCCGCGCGATCTCGTTCCGCCTCGTCCGGTACACGGGATCCTTGAACCCCGGGTGGTCCGGGTCGAGGCGGACGATCTCGCCTTCCGTGGCGAGCACGTCGGAGAGATTCTTCACGGCGGCCAGGCGCTCCTCGCTCCCCGGGTATCGTAATGCGAAAAGCGCGCCGGGCACAGCGGCGCGGCGTTCAGAGCGCGTCCAGGAGCGCCGCGCGCTTGCGCCTGTACTCCTCCTCGGTGATCACGCCGGTCTTGAGGAGGCGCTCGGCTTCCTTCAGCCGCTCTTCGACCGAGGCTCGGGCGGGCGGCGCGCCCGCATCGCGCCCGCCGAGCCCGTCCGTGTCGGCCGAACGCGGGCGGGTGTGCGTGATGAGGACGTTGCGAAACTCCTCCGGATGGAGGATGCGCGGGAAGACGACGGTGCTGTCGGTGCCGGCTCCCTGTAATTCCACGTCGCCATAGGAGAGCCAGCGGCCGCCGAGCGTCGACGTGACGTTCACGTCCTGCACTTTCTCGAGCGGGATCTGACGCACGCTTCGCGTGACGAATCCGCTCTTGCGGATGACACGAAAGGACGTGATGGCGAACTCGTCGAAGGAATCGGCGAGGCCGCGCCAGGCCATCGCGAGGATGCCGGCGAGGAACAGGACGCCCGCGACGAGGAAGAGGGGAGTCCGCAGGCCGGGCTCCGTGCCTCCCGGCTGGGCCGGGAGAAGCAGGCCGCTTGCCGCCGCGAGAACCACGCCGAGGACGGCAACAGACGCTCCCGGGACGAACCGCACCCAGTGATATCGCGCCTCGAGCAGGATTTCTTCACCCGGCGCGAGGTTCTTCACGACGTATGACATCCGGCGCCATCATAGGAGAGGTGCGGGATCACCCGGTACGCGACGAGCCGCGCCCGCGGCGCGCGGAGCTCCGTGCGCCTGGCGTAGCATCGCGGTCCATCCCCGGAGGTCGCATATGCATCGAGCGCTGGCCGCCTTCCTCGTCGCGCCCCTCGTCCTCTCCGCCCCGTCCGCGAGGGCGGCTTCCCCGTCCGCCGAGGCGAAGGCGATCGTCGAGGAGCTCGTCGCCTGCGGGACGCGCCATTCGCTCTCGTCGTGGACGGACCCCAAGCGCGGGATCGGCTGCGGGCGCGACGCCGTGGTCCGCCGCTTCGACGCGGTCGAGAAGGAAACCGGCGGCAAGCTCCGCGTCGTCGTCGACTCGTACGAGACGACCGGCCCGCGGACCCGGAACGCGCCCGTCCACATGGAGAACGTCTACGCGATCCTCGGGGGAACCGATCCCGTGCTCTCGAAGACCGCCTTCGTGGTCTCGGGCCACTACGACTCGATGCCGTCCGACATCATGGATCCGGCGTCCGATGCGCCCGGCGCCGACGACGACGCCTCGGGCACCGCGGCCTCCATCCTCGCCTCGCGCGCCCTCGGGGCGACGCCCGCCCGGGCGACTCTGATCTTCGCGGCCGTGGCGGGCGAGGAGCAGGGCCTCCTCGGGTCGAAGCGGATGCTCGCGTGGCTCGGGACCCACGGCTACGCCGTCGGCGGGATGATCACGTGCGACATCGTCGGGGCGACGAACGGGAGCCCTGACCGCCGTGTGCGCGTGTTCTCCGAGGGCGGGCCCGACGGCATCGACTCGCCCGGGCGGCAGATGGCGCGCCTCGTCGAGGACGTGAACGGAAAGGACAGGGTCCGCCTGATCTTCCGCCTCGACCGCTTCGGCCGCGGCGGCGACCACCGGCCGTTCGCCGAGGCGGGGCTTCCCGCCGTGCGCTTCACCGAACCGCTCGAGGACTACCGGCACGAGCACCAGACGCCCCGCACGGAGAACGGCGTCGAGTACGGCGACCTGCCTAAGTTCATGGACTTCGACTTCGTCGCCGAGACCGCGGACGTCGTCGCGAAGACGCTCGCGGAGATGGCGAACGCGCCCGCCCCTCCCAGGAGGGTGACGCTTGGCGGAGCCGTCACGCCGAATTCGGAGATTTTCTTAGAAGGTAATAGGGATGCGGAGCGCGCGGGGTACGAAATTCTCTGGAGAGAAACCACCGAGGCCCGCTGGTCCGTCGTGAAGACCGTCGAGGCGAACGCGCCCGCGGCGCAGGCGTCTGCCGGCGCGTCGCCGGCCGCCTCGGGCGCGCCGGCCGCACCCCAGCCTCCCTCTTCTCCACTCGAAGAAAATCTTTCTCTGGTTCTTTCTTCGATTTCGACCGACAACCACTACTTCGCCGCGCGGAGCGTCGGGAAGAACGGGAGACGGAGCATCGCCGTTCCGGCCGTCGCCGCCGTGCGCCATCCGCCCGGATTCGTCTCCGCCCCGGCGCCGTGGGTGACGCCGCCGCCCGTGACGCGGCCGGCCGGACCGCCGGTGAAGTAGGAAGCGCATGAACCTCACCGTCCTCGACTGGGCGATCGTCGTCGCCTACTTCGCCCTCTCGATCGGGATCGGCCTCGCGTTCACGAAGAAGGGCGGCGAGTCGCTCGAGGAGTACTTCGTCGCCGGGCGCAACGTGCCGTGGTGGCTCGCCGGCGCCGCGATGATCGCGACGACCTTCGCCGCGGACACGCCGCTCGTCGTGACGGGCCTCGTCGCGGCGCACGGCGTCGCGGGGAACTGGATCTGGTGGAACTTCGTCATGTCGGGGACGCTCACCGTCTTCCTCTACGCGCGCCTCTGGCGGCGCGCGAAGGTCATGACGGACGTCGAGTTCGCCGAGATCCGCTACAGCGGATCCCCCGCGACGTTCCTGCGCGGATTCCGGGCGCTCTACCTCGCGCTCCCGATCAACCTCATCATCCTCGGCTGGGTCACGCTCGCGATGGTCAAGATCCTCCAGATCTCGCTGGGGATCCGGCCGCTGTGGGCGGTCGGCGTCTGCTTCGTGATCACGGTCGGCTACTCGGCCGCGGCGGGGATGTGGGCGGTCCTGTGGACCGACCTCGTCCAGCTCGTCATCAAGATGACGGCCGTCATCCTCCTCGCGTACTTCGCCGTGAAGAAGGTCGGCGGGATCGTCGCGCTCGAGGACGGGCTCGCGAAGCACTTCGGGTCGGTGGACGCCGCGATCTCGTTCCTCCCGCCCGCGGGATCCGCGTGGATGCCCGCGATCGCGCTCTTCACGTTCCTCGCCGTGCAGTGGTGGGCCGCGTGGTACCCCGGCGCCGAGCCCGGCGGCGGCGGCTACGTCGCGCAGCGGATCTTCTCGGCGAAGACCGAGCGCGACGGCATCCTCGCGACGCTCTTCTTCAACGTCGGCCACTACGCGCTCCGGCCCTGGCCGTGGATCCTGACGGGCCTCGCGACCGTCCTCCTCTATCCCGCCGGCGTCCTCGTGAACGGCAAGCCCGACCACGAGGCCGCGTACGTCCAGGCGATGGTCGACCTCATGCCGGCGGGCTGGAAGGGCTTCATGCTCGCGGGCTTCGCGGCGGCGTACATGTCCACGGTCGGGACCCACCTGAACTGGGGGGCGTCGTATCTCGTGGGGGACGTGTACAAGAGATTTCTGAGAAAGGGCGCCAGCGAGAAGCACTACGTTGCCGTCTCGCGGTGGACGACCGTTTTTCTGTTTCTCGCTTCCATCGTCGTCACGCTGAACCTCTCGTCCATCGAAGGCGCCTGGCGGTTCCTCCTCGCGCTCGGGAGCGGGACGGGCCTCGTCCTCATCCTGCGCTGGTACTGGTGGCGCATCAACGCGTGGAGCGAGATCTCCGCGATGCTCACGTCGATGGTCGTGTCGCTCGCGGCCTTCGCGCTCGTCCCCGCGGGCTCGGGCCCGGGCGCCGTGTTCGAGCAGCAGGCGATCGTGATGCTCGTGACGGTCGTCGCCACGACCGCCGTCTGGCTGACCGTCACGTTCCTGACCGCGCCCGAGCCCGACGCGACGCTCGACGCGTTCTACCGCCGCGTGCGTCCCGGGGGGCCCGGCTGGGCGCGCGTCTCGGCGCGCCTCGGCTTCGGGAAAGAGCCGATTCCCGGCGGGGCGATGTCGTTCCTGAACTGGGGCCTCGGGATCCTCCTCGTCTACACGGCCCTCTTCGGCATCGGGAAGATCGTCTTCGGGCGAATCCTGACCGGTTTCGAGCTCCTCGACGTCGCGGTCGTCGCGTTCGTCCTCATCATGTGGAACCTGAGGCGGGACGAGAAGAAGCGCGCGGCCCGGGGAGCCTGAGCCTCAGCGCGAGGCGAGCTCGAGCGCCTTCTCGACCGCCGGCAGGCGCGGATGGTCGGGCTTGAGCTTCCGGTACGTCGCGGCGGACCCGGCGAGAAGCGCGCGCGCCTCGGCGCGCGGCGCGTCCCCCGGTTTTTTCGCGAGCGTCGCCCCGAGCTCGTACCGCGTGAGCGCCACCGCGAGGCTCTCGTCTCCGAACAGCTTCGTCTGCGCCGCGAGCGCGCGCCGCAGCTCGGCCTCCGACTCGTCGAGACGGCCGCACCCGCGGAGGATCGCGCCGAGCCGCGCCCGCGCCTCGGACGTCTCGCGCCCGTCGGGTCCGCCGACCTCCTCGAGCTTCGCGACGGCCGTGCGCTGGAGCGCCTCGGCCTCCCGGAGGCGCCCCTGCAGCGCGACCTGCTCGGCGAGGTTCGACGTCGACTGCCAGACGAACGGGTGCTTCTCGCCGAGCACCTCGCGAAAGAGGGCGACGACCTCGCCGAGGAGGGCCTCCGCGCGCGCATGGTCGCCGCGGCGGGACGCGATGAGCGCGAGCCCGTTCGTGCACTTGCCGACCTCGAAGTGCTTCGGGTCGACGCCCTGGAAGATGGCGAGCGCCGCCTTGTAGTACGCCTCCGACTCGTCGAGCCGGCCCTGGTTCAGGCAGAACAGCGCGTAGAGCTGCAGCGTCTGGCCGGTCGCGACGTGCGCCGGCCCCAGGGACGTCTTCCGCACCTCGAGCGAGCGCCGGAACAGGCGGTCGGCCTCGCCGAAGCGCGCGCGGCGCTCGAGCAGGACGGCGCGGTTCAGGTAGCTCTGGCCGAGCGCCGGGTGCTCGGCCCCGAGGCGTGCGCTCGAGGACGGCCTCGGACCGCGCATAGGCGCGCTCGGCCTCGTCGAGCCTGTCCTGCTCCTCGAGGAGGACGCCGAGGTTCCGGAGGTGGATCGCCGTGAGCGGATCGTCGTCGCCGAGCTCGCGGCGGTACGCCTCCCACACGAGCCGCTCGGACGCCTCCGCGTCGGCGACGCGGCCCTTCCAGAACAGGACCTGCCCGTGGTCGCTGCGCGCGCGGGCCGTCGTGAGGCTGTCGGGGCCCTCCCGGGCCTCGAGGATGCGCAGAGCCGCCTCGAGCTGCTTCTCGGCCTCGTCGAGCTTGCCCTCGCCCATGAGCGCGGAGCCGAGGACGGCGAGGCTGCTCCCGATCGCCGCGTCCCCGGGGCCGAACCGCGCCCTCCGGATCCGGAGGGACTTCTCCGCGAGCGCGCGCGACGACGCGAGCCGACCGAGGCTGCGGTCGATGCGCGCGACGGTCTCGAGGAGCTCGGCGAGGACCTCCGGCTCGTTCGTCAGGCCCGTCTGAAGGCGGCGCGCTCCCTCGTCGAGAACCTGCGCGGCCGTCAACGTCTGCCCCGCCGACTGCTCGGGGTCCGCGACCTCGAAGAGGCTGACGAGGAATTCCTTGACCCGTGCGGCGCGATGCGCCTGGGCCGACGCCTCGGCCGCGGCCTCGCGCGCCTTCTTCGCCTGCCAGGACGTCCCCGCGAGGCCGGCGACGAGCGCGACGAGGACGAGCGCCGACGCGCCGACCATCGTGCGGTGCCGCCGCACGAACTTCCCCGTCCGGTAGCCGAGCGTGTCGGGCCGCGCGGAGACGGGGCGCCCCTCGAGGACGCGCCGGAGGTCCCCGGAGAGAAGAGCCGCGGATGCGTAACGGCGGTCGGGCTCGCGCCTCAGGCACTTCAGGAGCACGGCGTCGAGGTCGCCCGCGAGCCGCTCGGGCAGCCGCCCGGCCTCGCGCGCGTCGAATCCGGCCGCCGCGGCGCCCCGGGACGCGGCCCGGCTCGGCCTGTCGACCGTCTCGGAGTCGAGCCGCGCCGCGAGCTCCGCGGCCGGAACGCCGCGCCGGTCGTGCGGAAGCACCCCGGTCAGGAGCTGGTAGCCGAGGACGCCGAGCGCGTACACGTCCGTCGCCGTCGTGACGGGCTCGCCGAGGATCTGCTCGGGCGCCGCGTACGCGGGCGTCAGGACGCGCTCGTCGACGCGCGTGTGCTCCGGGTCCGCCTCCGTCTCGGCGAGGACCTTCGCGATCCCGAAGTCGAGCAGCTTCACCGTCCCGTCCCCGGTCACGAGGACGTTCGAGGGCTTGATGTCGCGGTGGACGACGAGGCGGCGGTGAGCCGCGTCCACGGCGTCGCAGCAGGTCGCGAGAAGCGCGACGCGCGCCGGGAGCGGAGGGCGCGCGCGGAGCAGTACGCGTCGATCGGCTTGCCGTCGACGTACTCGAGGACGAAGTACGGCCGGCCGGCCGCCGTCCCGCCGTCGAGGAGGCGCGCGATGTTCGGGTGCTCGAGGCGCGCGAGGACCTGCCGCTCGCGCAGGAAGCGCAGGCGGATCGAGTCGGAGTCGATCCCGCGGCGGAGGAGCTTCAGGGCGGCCCGGTGCTCGAACGCCCCGTCCGAGCGCTCCGCGAGGTAGACGTCGCCCATGCCGCCGCGCCCGAGGAGCGCGAGGAGGCGCCACGCGCCAACGGCGTCCCCGCTCTCGTCCGGCGCGCCCGCGGCGTCCGCGTCGAGGAGCCCGCGCACGAGATGGGGCGCCCAGGCCGCGGCGTCGCCCTCGAGGAAGCCTCCGGCGGCCGCGTCCGCGTCGAGCAGGCGGCGGACGGCGGACGCCAGGTGCGGGTCGCGCCGGGCCGCGGCGCCGAGCGCGGCCTCCCGGGCGGGCGCCGGCAGGTCGACGACCTCCTCGAACAGGGCCCGCGCGTCGCGATCCGTCATGCCGGGAACCCCCGCCCGGCGAGCTCCTGGAACAGGATCGCCCGCGCCGCGCGCCAGTGCCGCTTCACCGTGCGGTCCGAGACCCCGAGCGTCTCGGCGATCTCCTCGACCGAGAGCCCGCCGAAGAACCGCCACTCGACGATCCGCGCGAGGTCCGGGTCCGTCGCCTCGAGCCTCACGAGCGCCTCGTCGAGCGCGACGAGCTCCTCGGGGCGCTCGGCGGCCGCCACGTCGCCCTCCTCGAGGGCGTGCACGGCCGCGCCGCCCCCGCGCTTGGCGCGCAGGCGGCTCCGCGCGTGGTCGATCAGGACGAGGCGCATCGCGCGGGCCGTCGTCGCGAAGAAGTGGAACCGGTCGCGGAGGGAGAGGGACGCGCCCTGCGACAGCTTCAGGTACGCCTCGTGGACGAGCGCCGTCGTGTCGAGGGTGGCCTGGGCGGCCCCCGCGGCGAGCTGCCGCCGCGCGATCCGGCGCAGCTCGCCGTAGACCGACTCGAACAGGCGGTCCATCGCGGCGCGGTCCCCCCCTCGACGGCGCGCAGGAGCGCCGTGATGTCCTCCGTCACGGGGTGCGCGGCCGGGGCCGGCCGGGGGTCCTCGGTGGCCATGCGGAGAGTGCGTCTCTTTCCGCGGAGGATAGCCGAAGACCGGGGCGGCCCCGCCCGCCCGGGGTCACTTGTACGACGTGCCCACCGGTCCCCGGACGTAGACGAGTCCGTAGTACTCGAGGTTCGTGGCCGGCTGGACGGAGAAGTTCACGAGGATGTCGAACGTCGACGCCCCCGCCGAGATCCCGTGGAGGCTCGCGTTGTAGCCGTTGGCGAACGCGTTGAAGGTGTATCCGCCCTTGACGAAGTCCCAGGAGTCGACGACCCAGCCGTTCTTGAGGTTCACCTTGAACTTGTCCTGGCCCGAGTCGTTCGAGATGTCGAACGTGTTCGCGTGGGTGCCCTCGAACGTGGAGTCGGCGAGCGGGTCGCAGTTGTCGATGTCCGACCCGTTGGAGCACACGACGATCACGTCGTGGCTCCCGAGCACCTTCATGTCGGTCACGGGCTCGAACGGCACGGGCAGCGTGTTCGTGGCCCTGTTGTCCGCGCGCTTCAGCGCGACGCGCGCCGTCTGGCGGACCACGCCGGACACGCCCGCGGGTACGGTCAGGACCGCGAGGTTGTTCTTCCAGATCTCGACGGTGAGGCTCAGCCCGCCGCCCGGGAACTGGCCCTCGAGGCGGGCCGTGCCCTGCTGGGAGCCGAGGGCCTGACCCGCGACCATGAAGCTGCCGCCCGGCATGACGTACGCCGCCCCGACGCTCGTGAGCTTCGGATCCTGCGGGGGCGCCGGCGTGGGCTTCGCGGCTCCCGGCGACGGCATGGCGGCGGCGATCCGGCCCGCCTCGGCGAGCGCCGAGGCCTTGAGGCCGCGCGCCTTCTCGTTCTGCACGGTCGCGTTCCGCGCCTTCATCTGGTCGAACGCGGTGAGCTTCCCGCGGACCTGCGAGAGCAGGTCCGCCTTCACCCGGGCGCGGCCCTTCTCGAGCTCGACCTTCAGCTGGGCCCGCGTCAAGACCTTGCCGTTGATCTCGACCTTCTCGTTGTCGGGCAGGGCCTTGATCTGCTCCTTCGAGAGCCCCGTGAGCTTCCTCGGGGCGACGTCCGCCGCCGGCGCCGGCGTGGCGGCGGCGGCGAGCGCGATGGCGGCGAGGATCGAGGGTCGTGCGGTTCGGACGTTCATGGTGGCCTCCCTGTCTCCTTCTCGACGCGGGAGGCCGGAAGGGGACAGGTCAGCCCGCCCAGGGCAGCGTGAACCGGGCGAGGGGCGCGCAGTCGCTCGCTCCCTTCTCGAGCCCGACGACCTCGACGTCGAGCCCGGAAGGGCCGGGGCTGCACAGCAGGAAATGGAAGTGACGCAGTTCCGGGCCCTCGAAGAGATCGTCGGCATGGCGGCGGGCTGCGCCCCGGGCGAGCTTCACGCGCGGTCCTCCGCCGCCGCCCGCGACGAGGAACGTCTTCCCGCCACGGACGAAGTGCTCGTAGCTGTGGACGTGTCCGGCGACCATCGCGAGCGTCTTTCGCGCCGCGGCGAAGGACGGCACGAACGCCCGCCGCACGTGGAGCTCGTCTCCCGTGACGGTGCTGTTCGTGAACGGCGGATGGTGGACGAAGACGACGACGCCGCGGACGGCGGGGTCCGCGTCGAATCGCGCAAGCGTCTCGCCGAGCCACGCCTCCTGCTCCCTCCAGGCCTCTCTTCCGAGCTCACGCTCGTTGGAATCGAGGAACAGCAGCCCGAGAGACCCATAGGTGTCGGCGTGCCAGCGCCGTCCGGCGAGCGTCGGGAACCTTTCGAAGAAATTCCGCAAGGCGATCCGGGAGCTGAGCCAGTACTCGTGGTTGCCCAGGAGCGGGAAGATCGGGATCCCGGCTTCGCGCAGCGGTGCCGTCAGCGCGTCGAAGAACTCCCAGTCCCGGCGCGACGACCCCTGGAAGACGAGATCGCCGAGGGCCACGACGAAGTCCGGGCTCCGCGCCGCGATCTCCGCGACGAGGCGACGGCGCTCCTCGGGATTCGACTCCCTCCAGAACTCCGCGCGGGAGGTGCGCTGGAGATCGCCGACGACCGCGAATCGGCCGCTCCGGACCTCGATCACGCGGGGCCCACGATCCCCCGGAGGAGCGCGGGGTCGTCCGTGATGATCCCGTCCACACCGAGGGCCACGAGGTTGCGCAGCCGGTCCTCCTCGTTGAGCGTCCAGGCCACGACGCTCGCGACGCGCCCGCGCCGTCGCGCGCGCACGACGTGGCCGGCCTCGAACCGGAAGTCTCCCCACGTGCGCCGGCCGAGGCCCATCGAGACGTGCGCGAGGCCGTAACGGCGGGCGTACCGGACGACGCCGGGCAGCTCGAAGTCGCCCGTGATCGCGCACCGTGTCGGGCAACGGCTCGCGCCCCGCCTCGGCGAGGAGCGCCGACACGACCTCCCGCTGCGTGTTGAGGACGTGGAACGTGAGGTCCGGACGATGGTCCGGCCGCTGCGCGCGCTCCGCCACGAGGCGGAGCAGCCGGACGGCCTCCGGCGCGCCGTCGGCAGCCATCTTCGTGTCGAGGACGACGTGCCTGAGGCGGGGCTCGCGCGGCGCCCAGTCGAGGAGGTCCTCCAGCAGAGCCGGCGCCACCTCGGGCCTGCGCGCGGCGCCGAGCGGGTTCGCGAGGCCCTCCTTCGCGAGCACGTAGCCGTAGTGCTCGAAAAAGAGCGCTTTGTCGCACTCGCGGACCGGCCGTCTCAGGTCCGAGCCGAGGATCGGCAGGGCCGGAAGGTAGAGGAAATCCCCCTCGGCGCCGACCTGGCGCACGAGCGCGACGCTTCCGGAAGGCTCGGCGTCGTGCCAGAGGACGAAACAGCCGTCGCGCGTGACGCAGACGTCCGTTTCGATCCCGTCCGCCCCCAGGTCGAGCGCCTTCCGGAAGGACGCGAGCGTGTTCTCCGGGGCGTGCCGCGCCGCGCCCCGGTGTCCGATCACCGACGCGGTCCGCGCCGGGGGGCCCGCGGGAGCCGACCGTCGGAACAGTCCCGCGAGCGATCCCAGGAGCCGCCGCGGCCAGGAGGCGCTGCCGAGGTACGTCATTCCGTGCGGCGCAAGTCTAGCGGCGCGGCTCCGTCAGGCGCGCGCGCGGACCTCCGTCGCGAGCGCGGCGCCGACGGCTGCAGCTCCCGCGAGGAGGAACGCCGCCGCCCTCGCGGCCGACGGCTCCGCGAAGAGGCCCGTGAAGTCCGCGATCGGGAGGCGGTTCACCGCGAAGTACCAGACCGCCGTGTAGACGCCGAGGAAGAGCTTCCCCCCTCCGGTCAGCGACCCGAACCCCGCGGCGAGGCCCGCCGTGAAGAGGAGGCCGACCAGGAAGGCGATCCCGGCGACGGGGGCTTCGACCGCCGCACGGACGGCGCACGGCAGGCCGAACGCGAGGACGAGGACGAGGATCGCGCCGGTCTTCCAGAGGACCGGCGAGGCCGGCACGCCCGGCTGGGCGAACACGAGCCCGCGCGTCCCGGCGAGGCTCTCCCGCGCCGCGACTTCCGCGATCGCGAGGCCGAGGAGGAGGAGCATTCCCGCAGCGCCGAACGGGAACGCCGCCGCCGGCAGGAACGGCGCCACGAGCGCCGCGGCGAGGAGCGGCCATTTCAGGAGCGAGCCCGCGTCCCACGCGAGGCGTGCCTCGGCGAGGACGGAGCGCAGCGCGGACGGCACGAGGGCGACGGGCTCCCCGAGCGCGGCCGACGCGGCCGGCGCGGCGGCGTCTGCAATCGCCACGAGCGCGCGCTCCGGCTTCGTGCCGCCTGACCGCCGCCGCCCCCGCCCCGGGTCGAACCGGTCGAAGAAGAGCAGCGAAGCGGCGAGCGGGAGCAGCCCGGCGAGAAGGGAGACACCCCGCTGCCGGACGGCGTCGGGCGTCACGGTCGCGCCGGGCCAGTCGACGCGCGTGACGGGCCGGCTGTGGAAGATGAGTCCCGACGAGATTCCCTTCGCCCCGGGCAGGGACTGCTCGACCAGCCACTGAAGGGTCGCCATCCCGAACGGGTCGAACCGCGGCAGGTGCTCGAGGCGGCCGTCCGCGGCCCGCGGCGTGAACCCGCTCGCGAGCGCGGCGAACGCGAAGAACCACAGCACGAGGCCCGCGCGTCCGCGCAGGCCGGGCGTCACGTCGAAGAACACGGCGAGGGCCGCCGTGAAGGCCACTCCGGGGACGATGAAGAGCCCCCACGACGAGAGAAAGTCGGCGGGGTGCAGGGAGCCGCTTCCCCATCGGGCGAAGGCGACCACTCCCGCCGCCACGGCCAGGAGCGACATCACGGCGAGATAGGTGGCGTGCGCCGCGAATTTCCCCGCGAGATAGGCGGGGCTCGAGAGCGGCGTCGCGGCGAGGATCGCGCCGACGCCGCGCTCGCGGTCCCGGCGGATCGATCCCGTCACGAGGTAGAAACCCGCGATCGAGAGAATCCCGCCGACGATCGCCGACGCCCACGACAGGTAACGCGAGGAGTACACGCTCGAGAAGACCGTGCCGTCCGCGCCCCGCCAGGACAGCGAGGCCGCCCGGCCCGACGGGTCGGGGATCCAGAGCACCGCGCCCGCCCCGAGCAGCAGGGCCGCGAAGAGGGTCGCGGGAGAGCGCAGGCGCATGCGCGTCTCGACCGCGGCCTGTGCCGCGACCGCCCCGAGAAACCCGCTCACGCGGCCCGCGCCCCTTCGAGCGTCGAGAACAGGTAGGCGTCCTCGAGCGTCGGCTCGGCGGGCCGCGCGCCCTCGACGTCCGCGTGCCGTCCGACGTACCGCACGTGCACGCCGTCGGTGCGGCGGACCATTCCGGAGACGGGCACCGCCCTCTGGACGGACGCGACGGCGCCGGCCGGGACGACCGCGGTGAAGACCCGGCCCGCCGCCCGCGCGAGGAGCTCGTCGGGCGTCGCGACCCCGCGCGAGGCGTCCGCCGGAGAGCATCGCGATCCTCGACGCGACGGCCTCGAGGTCGGACACGATGTGCGTCGAGAGGATCACGACGCGCCCGTGCGCGATCTCCGCGAGGAGGTTGCGGAAGCGGACGCGCTCCTCCGGGTCGAGGCCGACCGTGGGCTCGTCGACGATGACGAGCTTCGGGTCGCCGAGGAGCGCCTGCGCGATCCCGACGCGCTGGCGCATGCCGCCCGAGAAGCCGCCGAGGCGCCGGTCCGCGGCGCCGTGGAGGTTCACGAGCGTCAGGAGGTCGCCGACGCGGTTCTTCAGGGCGGCGCCCGACAGCCCCTTGAGGCGCCCGAGGTAGTGGAGGAACTCGCGCGCCGTGAGCCGCTCGTAGACGCCGAAGTCCTGGGGCAGGTAGCCGAGAACCCTGCCGGACGGCGAAGGCGTCCCGGACGGCGTCCCTCCCCTGCCAGCGGAACGTCCCGGCCGTGGGCTTCGTGACCGTCGCGAGGATCGACAGGAGCGTCGTCTTCCCCGCGCCGTTCGGGCCGAGGAGTCCGAGGACGCCCTCGTCCACGTCGAACGAGACGTCCGCGAGCGCGACCGTGCCGGAGCGGTATGTCTTCGAGAGGCCGCGGACCTCGAGCATCGGCTCCCCTTTCCGCGGGAGGAACGCACGGGGCCGCGAAAGGTTCCGGAGGCTCCTAGGCGGCGCGCTCGGCGGCGCCCCGGGCCGGCACGAAGGTCAGCGCGCGCTCGGCCAGCGCCGTGATCGTGAGCGAGGGATTCACGCCGGGGTTCGCCGAGATCGCCGAGCCGTCGACGACCCAGAGCCCGTCGTAGCCGAAGACGCGGTTCTGCGCGTCGACGACGCCGCCCGCCGCGGTCGCGCCCATGCAGCAGCCGCCGAGGATGTGCGCCGTCGTCGGGATCCCGAGCAGGGTCTCCGTCAGGAGGCTCTGCGTGAACCCGCCGAGCTTCTCCTCGACGCGGCGGGCGAGGTCCGTCGCCTCGGGCAGCCACGCCTTCGCGGGCGCGCCCGTGCCGGGCGAGGTCGCGAGGGCGTGCCGGAACCCGTTGCGCAGGCCGCGCCGGAGCGTCATGCGCAGCGTGCCGTCCACCGTGCGCATGTAGAGGAGGATCATCGTGTGCTTCGCCCAGTCCGGCGTGAGCCAGGCCCTGAGCGTCTTGCCGGGCTGGCGGACGAGGAGGCCGAGCGCGTTCGGGAGGCGCTGGACCACGGTGTCGCCCGGGGCGTGCGGCATCGCGAGGAGGCGGAAGAACCCCGAGCCCGCCGGGTAGCGGACGGGCTCGAGGTGCGAGTGCTCGTCCGTCTCGAGGATCGAGCCGATCGCGATGCCCTTCGAGAGGTCCTGGTCCCTGTCGCTCACGACGCCCATGAGGACCTCGGAGTTCGTCCGCACGAAGTCGCCGAGCCGGTCCGACAGCTTCGGCAGGCCGTCGGGGCTCTCCTTCAGCCGCAGGAGGAGCTCGACCGTCCCGATGACGCCGCCCGCGAAGACGACGTTCCGCGCCGTCATCGTCGTGTTCTTCCTCAGGAACGGGAACGGCTCGCGGCCGCGGCGGACCGTCAGCTCGTAGCCGCCGCCCTCGAGCGGCTTCACCCACGTGACCTCGGAGTCGGACTCGATCCTGACGCCCAGCTTCTCGGCGAACCAGAGGTAGTTCTTGTCGAGCGTGTTCTTCGCGCCGTGGCGGCACCCGATCATGCAGCCGCCGCAGGACGTGCAGCCCGCCCGCGCCGGCCCCTCGCCGCCGAAGTACGGGTCGGGCACGGTCACGCCCGGCTCGCCGAAGAAGACGGCCACCTCGGTGGGCTGCCACTTGTCGACGAGCCCGAGGTCGCGCCCGACGTCGCGCAGGATCTCGTCCGGCGGCGACGTGAACGGTACGCGCGCCGTGCCGAGCATCCGCTTCGCGGTCGCGTAGTGGGGCCCGAGCTCCTTCTTCCAGTCCGCGAGGGACGCCCAGGTGGGCGACGTGAAGAAGGAATCCCCCGGGACCGGCAGCGTGTTCGCGTACACGAGGGAGCCCCCGCCCACCCCGACGCCCGAGAGGGCCGTGACGTGCCTGAGGAACGTCATCTTGAAGAGGCCGCGGAACCCGAGGCCGGGAAGCCACAGCCACTTCGGGAGGTGCCAGTTGCTCTTCGGAAAGTCCTCGGCGGAGAAGCGCGTGCCCTTCTCGAGGACGACGACCCGCCAGCCCTTCTCGGCGAGGCGCAGCGCCGAGACGCTCCCGCCGAAGCCGGAGCCGACGACCGCGAAGTCCGTGTCGAAATCGCGCGCCACGCCGCGAGTCTAGCGCCGGGGCGAGAAGCTGAGATCCGCTCTCTCCTCCGGGTGGACGGCGCAGCGCAGGGAGACGCCGCCGGAGATTTCTTCGAATGAAAGAAGGCGGGCGGCGCCGGAGCCGAGGACGGGGACGTTTCGCAGGATGCTGCCGTCTCCAGAGAGCACCTCGACCGCGTGCAAGTGCCCATCCGTCGAACGAAGCGCGACGTCGCCTCCCGTCGCAGGGGAAATTACCTTCGAAGAAAATCTTCCGTCTCCGACCGTCACGTCCAGCGCCGCCGCCAGCCGCGCGGCCTCGGCCGACCCGGAACCGGCCGCACCTCGACGCGCGCCGCCGACTCCCCCGCCCTCTTCACCATTCGAAGAAATTCTCTTCTTCCCCCGCAACACGTCCTCGAGCAGCCCGCCGACGCGCGCCGCCGGCGGCGGCGTCCCGAACGACCACAACGTCACGAGGACGAACGCCGAGATCCCGAACTTCACGATGGAAAGGAGGAGGGACTCGACGAGGACGGGCACGAGGCGCGGCGTCCCGCGCCGGAAGAACGCGGCGAAGACGCCGGGGGGGATCACGGCGTAGCTCCACAGGATCGCGGCGTTCGGCTCCCAGCGATGCCGCCAGACCGGACCGGCGGCGAAGGCGAAGACGAGGAGCGCGGCGGCGAGGACGGCGGCGCGCTCGGGCACCGTCAGGGCGCGGACGCGCGGGTGCAGGACGAGCGACACGCGCGGATTCTCGCAGCCTCGCGTGCTAGTCTCGCGATCGAGACCGAGGCTCACATGAGGAAGCTGCTCATCTTCGCGGCCGCCGTCGTCTTCGCCGTCTGGTATTTCCGGCACAGGCCTGCCGAGACCGTCACGACGTCCGACTCGAGCCCGGCGACGTCCGTCGGCCCCGGCTGCATCATGCAGGCCGAGAACGCGAACCGGCTGCTCGCGGACGCGTCGCGCCTCCTCCTGAACATGCCCGTGGACGCGGGAGCGTGGAGCGACGCCGAGAGCCGGGCGAACCAGGCGATCGCCCGCGCCGAGTCCGCCTGCTCCGGGGGCGACACGGACGCCGAGCGCGCCGCCCTCGCGGACGCGAACGAGGCGCTCTCCCTCATCCGCACCTCGCTGTCGGAGGCCGCGACCGCGGCCCAGGGGCAGGGCGGCTTCCAGGGCGCGCTGCGCCAGGAGCAGATCGACTCGCGCCTCTCGTCGGCGAAGGCGAAGCTCGGCCTCCGGTAGGCCGCGCCCCGACGGGGATCCCGAGAAAGAACTAGCTCGCCGGGACCGGACGGACCTAGATTTCGTTCGGAGATGCCGCATGGCGCTCCCCGCGGGCACCCGTCTGGGCCCCTACGAGATCCTCGCCAGTCTGGGCGGAGGCGGGATGGGGCAGGTGTACCGGGCCCGGGACACCAAGCTGGACCGCCTCGTGGCGATCAAGGTGCTGTCGGGCTCCATCACCACGGATCCGCATTCCCGCTTGCGTTTCGAGCAGGAGGCGAAGGCCGTCGCGGCCCTCGCCCACCCGAACATCCTCTCGATCCACGACTTCGCCTGCATCGACGGCGTCACGTTCATCGTCACGGAGCTGCTCGACGGCGAAAACCTCCGGGCCGCTCTCCGTGTCGGCCCGCTGCCGCTCCGCCGCGTCCTCGACGTCGTCACGCAGATCGCCGAGGCGCTCGCGGGCGCCCACGTGAAGGGGTTCGTCCACCGCGACCTCAAGCCCGAGAACGTCTTCCTGACCCGGACGGGTCACGCGAAGCTGCTGGACTTCGGCCTCGCGCACCGCGCGCCCCTCCCGTCCCGGCACGAGGAAGGCGAATCGCCGACCCTCGACAAGATCACGACGGGCGGCGCGCTCGTCGGGACCCTCGCCTACATGTCGCCCGAGCAGGCGAAGGGGCAGGCCGTCGACTACCGGTCGGACCAGTTCTCGCTCGGGGTTCTCCTCTACGAGATGCTCGCCTGCCGCCGTCCGTTCAAGGGGTCGTCTCCCGCCGAGACGCTCGCCTCGATCATCCGCGATTCTCCGGAGCCGCTCGCCGCCGCCGCTCCCGCCACGCCGGAACCGCTCGTCTGGATCGTCGAGCGCTGCCTCGCGAAGGATCCGCGGGACCGCTACGAGTCCACCGAGGATCTCGCGAAGCAGCTCCTCGACTGCCGGGAGCACCTCTCCCCCGCGGACGGAGCGCGGAAGATCACGAGCGGCGGGGAGCGTCCCGCGTTCGCGCCGCCCGCCGGAGATCGCGCCCCGCCGGAGCGCGCCCGGTCCCCGGAGACGTCCCGGTCGCGCCTCATGGCGACGCTCGCCGTGGCCGGGCTCGCCGTGGCCGGTGCGGCGCTCGTCTGGACGGCGGCGCGTCCGGAGCGCGTGCAGCCGCCCGCCATGGGGGGCGGACGGCTCCGGGAAGTCTTCTCGACCTCGAGCCACATCCACTCGATGGCGCTCTCGGGCGACGGCAAGATGCTCGCGTACGTCCTCGAGCAGGACGGCCGGAGCGACCTCTACGTGAGCCGGGCCGCCGGAGGCGCCGGGATCCGCCTCACGAGCGACGACGCCCGCGAGGCCGAGCCGGAGTTCTCGCCCGACGGCGAGCGCATCCTGTTCACGCGGTTCCCCGCGAACGGCACGGCGCCCGAGGTCTGCGTCGTGCCCGTGCTCGGAGGGCACGTGACGAGCGTCCTCGCCGGCGCGACCCGGGCCGCCTGGTCTCCCGACGGCGCCGCGCTCGCCAGCGTGACGTGGCGCCCGCCGGGGCGCCAGAAGCTCGCCGTCTCGCGCGCCGACGGCTCGAACGTGCGGGTGCTCCTCGAGGCCGACGCGAAGGTCCCGTTCTTCGGGCGCCTCGCCTGGTCCCCGGACGGCGCCTCCCTCGCGGTGGCGCGAAGCGCCGGGGGCGTCGCGAGCGAGCTGTGGACCGTCCGCGTCTCCGACGGGGTCTCCCGCCGCCTCTGGACGGACCCTCCGGGCATCTTCAGCAAGTCCCCGACCTTCACCGCGGACGGTTCGGGGATCGTCCACGTCTCGAACCGCGGAGGCGCGACGAACCTCTGGTTCCTGCCGGCGGACGGACGCCCCCCGACCCGCCTCACGAGCGGCGCGGGCCCCGACTCCTGGCCCAGCGTCTCGGCGGCCGGCGCGATCGCCTTCCTGAACGCGCCCGAGCGCAGCGCCCTGTGGGTGTACGACCTCGCCTCCGGAACGCGCCGCCGGGTCGTCTCGCACTCGAGCCCGCTCTGGGCGCCCGCGTTCTCGCCGGACGGCCTCGACGTCGCCTACAGCCGGGCCGAAGAGGACGGTTCCTGGCACATCTGGATCTCGCCGGTCGGCGGGGGCGAGCCGCTGCGGCTGACGTCGTCGCCGCTGCCCGAGGTCTATCCACGTTTCTCCGCCGACGGTGCGTGGGTGGCCTACTGCACGTGGACCGCGGGGGCGGACCGGATCTGGCGTGCGCCGCGGCACGGCGGGGCAGCCGAGCCCCTGACCCCCGGCAATCCCGACGACGACCAGTACGCCGACTTTTCCCCCGACGGGCGGCAGATCGCCTTCGCCCGCACCGTCGACGGGGAGACGCACGTCGTCGTGCAGGAGATCGGCGCCACCGAGGCGCGGCGGATCACGAAGGGCCCCTCGACGCTGCCCCGGTGGTCCCCGGACGGGCGGTGGATCGCGTTCGCCGCGGACCGGTCCGGCACGTCCGGGGTGTTCCTCGTGACGCCCGACGGCCGGGACGAGCGGAGGATCAGCGACACCGGAGGCTGGCCCGACTGGTGGCCGGACGGAACGGGCGTGGCCTACTCGGTTCTTGGATTCGACGACCAGCAGCGGGTGAAGGTCGCGCCCGTCACGAGCCGGGCGCGGGCGTTCCCGAGCGTCCTGCCCGTCACGGGAAGCAACGCGCCCTTCGACGTCTCGAAGGACGGACGCTCCCTCGCGATCACGGACACCGAGATCTCCACGAGCCGGATCTGGATCCTCGAAGGCCCCGGTGGCGACGCGCGCCCGGGGCGGTGACGGCGGCCTCTACTCCACGTACTTGTAGCCGGTCCCCGTGTCGAAGACGACGATGCGCTCGCCGGCGTCGACCTTCCCCTGCGCGACGAGCTTCTTGACCGCCTCCCAGGCGGCGCCGCCCTCGGGCGCCGCGAAGAGGCCCTCGTGCGAGGCGAGCTCGACGACGCCGCGGCGCATCTCGTCGTCCGTCACCGTCACCGCCTCGCCCTTCGAGGCGCGGAGGATCTTCAGGATCAGGTAGTCGGCGTAGGCCTTCGGGACGCGCAGTCCGGACGCGTACGTGTGCGCGTTCTCGAACCTCGCGGAGACGTCCTTCCCTTCCGCGAGCGCCTTCGGGATCGGCGCGCAGCCCTCCGCCTGGACGGAAACCATGCGGGGACGTCGCGGACCCGACCCAGCCGAGCTTCTCCATCTCGTCGAACGCCTTCCACATCCCGATGAGGCCCGTGCCGCCGCCGGTCGGGTAGACGACGACGTCGGGCAGCGTCCAGCCCAGCTGCTCGGCGATCTCGTAGCCCATCGTCTTCTTGCCCTCGACGCGGTACGGCTCCTTCAGCGTCGAGACGTCGAACCAGCCCTCGGCGTCCTTGCGCTCGGCGACGATCTTTCCGCACGCGTCGATCAGGCCGTCCACGAGGCCGACCTTCGCGCCGTACGCCTCGCACTCGATGCGGAAGACCTTCGGCGTGTCCTTCGGCATGAAGACGTGGCATTCGAGCCCCGCCTTCGCGGCGTACGCGGCCGCGGCGCCGCCCGCGTTACCCGCGGTCGGGAGCGCGATCTTCCTCGCCCCGAGCGCCTTCGCCATCGTGACGGCCGCCCCGAGGCCGCGCGCCTTGAAGGAGCCCGTCGGGTTGCCGGCCTCCTCCTTGACGTAGAGGTTCGGCATCCCGTGCGCGGCGCCGAGGCGGTCCGCGCGGAGGAGCGGCGTCCCGCCCTCGCCGAGCGTGACGATCTCGGCCGCGTTGCGCGCGGGCATCACCTCGTGCCAGCGCCACATCCCGGGGGACCGTCCTTCCCCGCGACGCGGGAAGGGCTTCAGGTCGTACGCCGCGTAAAGCGAGCCCGCGCAGCCGGGTTTCGTGCAGACGTTCAGCAGGGGCCCGACGTCGTACGTCGCGTCGCACTTCGTGCAGGCGAGGTGGGTGAGGAGGGAGTAGGCCACGACGTGTCGCGCTATTCCGCGACGATCCCGATCGCCTTGCCCGTCGCGCAGTCGATCCGCAGGAGCTGCTGCGAGGTCAGGCCGTACGTGTGCTTGCCGCGGATTCCGCCCTCGGGCCAGTAGTCGCCCTTGCCGCCGGCGGAGCGCCGGAGAGTGAGCTCGGTCCGGTCTCTCGGGTCGATCATCGGATTGCGGCAGACCCCGTCCGCCTTCGGCTCCTCCGTCTTGCCGATTCCCGAGCGCGCGACCACGAAGTGGTCCGGGAGGTCGAGTGGCACGCCCACGATCGGCCCGGACATGTCGGTCCGGGAGGAAGAGGACGCGCAGCCCGCGAGCGCGAAGACGGCGGCGACGGCGCCGCACGCGAGGAAACCCGAGATCCGTGTGTGCATGGGGAAACGTTAGCAGAGACGGGGCGACGGCGGGGCCTCAGCGCGTCTCGGTCACCTTGCGGATCCCGCGCGGCCGGTCGGGGTCGAGGCCGCGCGCGCGCGCCGCGTGGAACGCGAGGAGCTGGCCGGGCAGGATCGACACGAGGGGCGCGAGGAGCTCGGGCACGCGCGGGACGCCGAGCGCGCCGCGCCGGTGCGGGCCGATCGCGAGGACGGGGCTCCCCCGCCTCTCGAGCTCGCGGCCGAGGGCCTCGACTTCGCGCGCCGGGCGCGAGCCGGGCGGCGACACGAGGACGACGGACAGGCGACTCTCGGCCATGGCGATCGGGCCGTGCTGGAAGTCCGCCGCGGAATAGGCCTCGGCGTGGAGGAGCGCGAGCTCCTTGAGCTTGAGCGCGATCTCCCACGCCGTCGGGTAGTGAAGGCCCCGGCCGATGACGACCGCGCGCGTCGCGGGCGCGAGCGCGAGCGCCGCCGCCTCGGCCGCGGGCTCGACGCCGAACGCCTCGTCCATGCGCTCGGGGATCGCGTGGAGCGCCGCGAGGTCCCGCTTGCGGCCGCCCATCGAGAGGACGAGGAGGGCGACGGCGGCGAGCTGCGCCGTGTACGTCTTCGTCGCGGCGACGCTCCTCTCGACGCCCGCGTGGAGCGGGAGCACCCACTCGGCCGCGCGCGCGAGCGGGCTCGAGGCGTCGTTCACGATCGCGAGCGTCGGGGCGCCCGCGCGCCGGGCGGCCGCGACGGTCTCGACGACGTCGGGCGAGCGGCCCGACTGCGAGATCCCGATCACGAGGGCACCCTTCACGCGCGGCGCGCGCCCGTAGAGCGTCACGAGCGACGGAGCCGCGAGCGCGACGGGCAGCCGGTGGACGATCCCGAACGCGTACTGCGCGTACCGCGCCGCGTTGTCGGACGTGCCGCGGGCGGCCACGAGGATCCACGACGGGTCGGCCCTTCTCAGCCGCTCCGCGAGCGCGGCGGCGCGCCGTCCCTCGCGGCCGAGGACGCGGGCGACGGCGTGAGGCTGCTCGCCGATCTCGGCCCTCAGGACGGAGCGCGCGGCGCGGACCATCGTGCGAGGATAGCGCGGAGGCACGGCGTTGTTCGGACGCGAGCGCAAGAAGAAGCGGCGCCGGACGCCGCGATTCCTCAGGCCCGTCCTGCGCCCGATGGCGTTCCGCGTCCTGCCGCGCGACCTCGCGCCCCGGCACGTCGGGCGCCTCGCCGCCGCGCTCGAGAGCGGCGTGAGCGACCCCGGCTTCGAGGTGCTGCTGCGGCGGATCGACACGTCGCCGATCCACCGCGGCAACGCCGTGACCCTCTACTTCGACGGCTCGCAGGCCTTCGCGGCCATGTGCGCGGCCGTCGCGGCCGCGCGCGAGGAGGTCCTCCTCGAGGCCTACATCCTGAAGGACGACGCGGCGGGCCGCTCCCTCGTCGACGTGCTCGAGGCGGCCGCCCGGCGCGGCGTCAGCCGTGCGCGTCCTCGCGGACGCGTTCGGCTCGAGCGCGACGCGTTCGTCGTTCTGGCGGCAGATGGCGGGGAGCGCATCGACGTGCGGCTCTACCACCCGCTCTTCCCGGCCCTGTGGTACCAGCCGTACCGCGACCACCGCAAGATCCTGGCGGTGGACCGCCGCGTCGCGTTCACGGGCGGCATGAACATCGGGGAGGAGTACGGCTCGTCGCTTCGCCCCTCGAAGCCGGCGGACCACCTGGCACGACACGCACGCCCGGCTCGAAGGGCCCGCGGCGTGGGAGATGGCGGTCGTCTTCCGCGAGGGCTGGGAGCGGGCCGGCGGCACGCCGTTCGAGATCGCGCCGCTCGCCCTGCCGCCCGACGACGCGCCGCCGGCGGCCGGCGCGTCGATTCTCGTCCTCGATTCGGCGCCCGGCCGCGGACACGAGGAGACGGCGTCCGTTCTCGCGGCCACGATCGCGGCCTCGCGCGCGCGCTTCTGGCTCACGAACGCGTACTTCGCGCCGCGGCGCGACGCCCTGCCGCTCCTCGCGGACGCGGCGCGGCGCGGCGTGGACGTGCGGCTCCTGCTGCCGGGCGTCAGCGACGTCCCGCTCGTGCGGCACGCGGGCCACGGGTCGTACCGGCACCTCCTGAGGCGCGGCGTGAGGATCTTCGAGTACCAGCCGTCCGTCCTGCACGCGAAGTCGCTCGTGGCGGACGGGTACGTGTCGATGGTGGGCTCGACGAACATGGACTTCCGGTCGTTCCACTTCAACGCCGAGTGCAACGTCGTCGTCCTCGACGCCGGCGTCGCGCGCCTCCTCGAGGAGCGCTTCGAGGCCGACCTCGCGTGCTCGGCCGAGATCACGCTGGCGGAATGGGACCGCCGCACGCGCCTGCACAAGGCCGGGGACTCGCTCGCCCGGATGCTCTCGCCTGTGCTCTGATCGCGGAGGAGGAGGACGACGATGGCGACGGCTTCGAGCCCCGGCCCCGCGTGTCCCGGACCTCGATCCTCGTCCTCTGGATCCTCTCGCTGCTTCCCGCCGCCGGCCTCGTGGGGCTCGTCGTGCGGTCCGACGCCCGGAAGGCCGAGTTCGTGAGGCGCGCGCGGGGCCGGGCCGTGGGCACCGTGATCCGCCTCGTCGAGGAGCGCGGCAAGCACATCAGGCACCGCCCCGTCGTCGCGTTCACGGCGGCCGACGGCCGGCGCGTGGAGTTCAAGTCGATCTACGCGGACTACGTCGCGTTCGGCGAGAAGCACTATCCCCTCGGCGGGAGCGTCTCCGTCGTCTACGTCCCCGAGGAGCCCGCGCGCGCCGAGGTGAACGAGCCCGCGCTGCGCTCGGGCGACGCGACCCCGTTCGTCGTCGGAGGCGGGGTCTACGCCGGGTTGATGACGCTCGTTTTCGGCCTCCTCGCGCTCTCCGGCCGGGAGGGGTCGGGCCGGCGGCCGTCCACGGACCCTCTCTCCCCGTCCTGAGGACGTGCGGGGCGCTGGGTATCATCGGGCCATGAGACGACGTCTCCCTCTCCTCGCCGCCGCTCTCGTCCTCGCCGCCGGCGCCCGTCCCGCGCCCGCGCAGACGATCACGACGGTCGCCGGAACCGGAGAGGGCGCCTCCTCCCGGGACGGCTCGCGGGCCGCGGCCTCGCCGCTCGCCCTCGCGACCGACAACGTCACGAACGTCCTCTTCGACTCCGACGGGAACATGACGTTCTCCGAGGGACGGGCGTGCCGCGTGCGCCGGATCGTGCGCAAGACCGGCCTCCTCGAGACGCTCGCGGGAAGCGGAAAGTGCGGCTACTCGGGCGACGGCGGGCCCGCGACCCAGGCTCGCCTGAAGGCGCCGGCCGAGGTCGCCTTCGACGCCCGCGGCGACCTCTTCATCGCGGACGCCGGGAACAACCTCGTCCGCCGCGTGGACCGCGCGACGGGGATCATCACGACGGTCGCGGGCAACCGGCTCCCGAACTACGCGGGCGACGGCGTCGCGACGGCCGTCCCGGTCGGACGGCCGAGCGGCCTCGTCTTCGACGGCCAGGGGCGCCTCCTGATCGCGGAGGTCTTCGGGTCGCGTATCCGCCGCCTGGACCTCGCGACCGGACGGACCGAGACCATCGCGGGCAAGAACGAGCTCAACTACACCGGCGGCCCCGCCCTGAAGACCGGGTTCGCGTGGCCCAACAGCCCGCGCTTCGACGCCGCCGGGGCGCTCTTCTTCGCCGCCACCGGGAACAACCTGATCCTCAGGCTGGACCCGAAGACGGGCGACCTCGGGATCCTCGCGGGGAACCCGGGCCGCCGCGGGCTACCGGGGCGACGGCGGGCCCGCCGCGCAGGCCGTCCTGAACCAGCCGGGCGCGATCGCCGTGGACGGAGCGGGAAACGTCTTCATCGCGGACACGATGAACAACGTCATCCGCCGCGTCGACGCGAAGACCGGAATCATCACGCACGTCGCCGGGACGGGAGCCGAGGGCTTCACGGGGGACGGCGGCCCCGCGGCCAGGGCCGCCCTGGCGTTCCCGCTCGGCCTCGGTCTCGACGGCAAGGGCAACCTCTACGTGATCGACGCCCACAACTACCGGATCCGGAAGATCGAGGGCGTCGCGGCGCACTGACCGGGGCGTCCTTTCCCCGCCGCGGCCCGGGCGTGGCAATCTCCGGGCGTGACCCGCCGAGCCGCCTCCCGCCGCCCCGCCCGCGCCGCCTTCCTCGCCGCCGCCTTCCTCGCCGCCGTCCTGCCGGCGGGCTGCGCGGGGACGGGGGCCCGCCCGGCCTCTTCCGCGCCGCCGACCCCGCGGGACGGGCCGCGTCGTCGCGGTCTCGTTCGACGGGCTCGGCGGCGTCCGCCTCAACGAGCTCCTCGCGTCGGGCGAACTCGACGCGGGCGGGTTCTCGGCGATCGCCGCGCGCGGCCTCCTCGCCGGGCGAGCCGTGGACGTGACGCCGTCCCTGACGCCGGCGGCGCACATCGCGGCGATCACGGGCGCGCCGCCGTCGAAGACGGGCATCGTCGCGAACCAGTTCCGCGAGCCGGGATCCCCGTTCGGGACGCACACGACCGGCTTCGTGGCGCCGATCGGGAGCGAGACGCTCTGGGAGGCCGCGCGCCGCCAGGGACGGCGCGTCGCGGTGCTCCTCTACCCCGGCGCCGACGGGACCACGGACGCGCGCCGCGGCGACTTCGGCCTGGTCTGGCCGGACAGGCCCGCGCGCGCGTCGGCCTTCGTCCCCGTCGCCTCCGACGCCTGGGCGGACGCGACCGCGCCGGCGGGGCGGTCGTTCTCGCCGGCGCGCGAGGCGCACGTGACCGTGGCGACGCCGGCCGGCGCCGTTCGCCTGCGCCTCACGGCCACCGACACGACGGACGACCACGCCGCGAACTACGACCTCGTCTCGGTCGCCCGCGAGGGCGGGACGGCCCCCGCCGCGCTCGGCGACGTGCCGGCCCACGGCTGGTTCGCGCTCGTCGTCCGGGGCGAGGGCGGGAGCCTCACCTCGTGGTGCCGGCTCGAGGACCTCGATCCCGGCCTCGCGCACGCGGAGATCTACGTCGGCGCGTTCTACGCCCTTCCCGGCTACCCGGAGGACTACCGGCGGCGCCTCGAGGCCGCGGTCGGAGGCTGGCCCGGACCGCCCGACTACGCCTTCGTCCGGCCCCCCCGGAAGGCCGACTACGCCGCGCACGAGGAACAGGCGGTCCGCATGGCCGAATACCTCACGAAGGTGATCCTCTACACGATCCGGAACGAGCGCTTCGACCTGCTCATCGGCTACCAGCCGCTCGTCGACGAGGTCGAGCACGCCTTCGAGCCGGGCCCGTACGGCGGCTCGCGGGACGCGGTCGTCGCCGCGTTCCGGACGGCCGACCGGTCGGTCGCCGCGATCCTCGCGGCTCTCTCGCCGCGCGATTCCTTCCTCTTCTTCAGCGACCACGGGATCGTCCCCCTCGTGACGGGCGTGAACCTCGAGAAGTACCTCGCCGACAAGGGCTGGACGATCGTCGGCCCGAAGGGCCCCGCGGGCGGGGCGAGGCGCGTCGAGGTCTGCGCGACGAGCGGGATCGCGCACGTCTACCTCGACCCCGCCCTCTCCGGCGACGAGCGCGCGGCGGAGGCCTCCCGGCTCCTCGCCGACCTCGAGGGCCTGCGCGCCCTCAAGGAGGGGCTCGTCGACGACGTCGTCCCGCACGCCGACCTCGCGCGCATCGGCCTCGACCACCCGCGCTCGGGGGACGTCGTCGTCCTGCTGACGCCGGGAAACGAGTTCTGGCGGGGCGGCGCGAACGTCCTCGGCCGTCCGGGGAACCGCGGCGGGCACGGCTACCGCGCGGCGGACCCGCTGCCTGGACGCGTCGTTCGGCGCGGTCGGGCCCGGCATCGCGCCGGCCCGGCCGGCGACCCTCTCGCTGCTCGAGGTCGCCGCGCGCGTCGCGCGCGCCCTCGGGATCGAGCCGCCGCGCGGCGCCGCCCCCGCCGGGCGCTAGGATCGGGATCGCGATGGAGAAAGCGCGCGTCGCCCCGCCCGTCCTCGCATGGGCCAGCCTGTCGGACGTCGGCAAGGTCCGGCCGGCGAACGAGGACTTCGTCGGGGACCCCGACCGGCTCGCGCCGCTCGTCGGCGGCCCCGCGCGGCTGGCCGTCGCGCGGCGCGCTGTTCGCCGTCGCCGACGGCATGGGCGGGCACGCGCGCGGCGAGATCGCGAGCAAGCTCGCGATCGAGGTCCTCTATTCGACCTTCTACAACTCGCCCGGGGACTCCGTGGAGATGTTCAAGAAGGCGATCCTCACGGCGAACACGGCGGTGCGCCGCGCCGGGGTCCTCGCGAGGCCCGAGAAGGTCGGGGACGGCCACGAGGCGCGGACGCTGCCGCGCATGGGGACGACGCTCGTGGCGGCTCTCGTCCTCGGCCGCTGGCTCCTCGTCGGGAACATCGGCGACAGCCGCGCCTACATCATGAAGGACGGCCGGCTCGAGCAGGTCAGCCGCGACCACACGTACCTCGCCGAGGAGATCCGGCGCGGCCTCGTGTCGCCGGAGGCCGCGGAAGCCGTCGCGTTCAGGCACCTCATCACGCGCTCGCTCGGCACGAAGGACGAGGTGGAGGTCGACCTCTTCTGGCGCCCGTGGCCGGACGGCGCGACGCTCCTCCTCGCGACCGACGGCCTGCACGGCGTCGTCGAGGAGCTCGAGATGGAGACGATCCTCGCCACGCGTCCGCCGCAGGAGGCCGCGGCGGCGCTCGTGAAGGCCGCCCTCGAGGGCGGGGCGCCGGACAACGTCTCGGTCGTCGTCGTCCACAAGACGCCCGCGCGCGGGAAGGGCGGCCGCACGTGAGGCTCTTCGCGGGCACGAGCGGCTTCAGCTACGACGGCTGGACCGGGACGTTCTATCCCGAGGACCTCCCGGCCGACAAGCGGCTCGCGTTCTACGCGACGAAGCTCCCCGCGGTCGAGATCAACAACACGTTCTACCGGATGCCGAAGCCGGAGCTCCTCGCCGGCTGGGCCGCGCAGGTGCCCGCGGGCTTCCGCTTCGCGCTCAAGGCCTCGCAGCGGATCACGCACATCAAGCGCCTCAAGGAGGTCGACGGCGAGGTGAAGTTCCTCCTCGGCGCCTCGCGGCAGCTCGGCGAGAGGCTCGGGCCCGTCCTCTACGGGCTGCCCGCCGAACCTCAAGAAGGACGTCCCGCGCCTCGCGGCCTTCCTCGCGCTCCTCCCGTCCGACGTGAAGGCCGCGTTCGAGTTCCGCAATCCGACCTGGCTGGACCCCGAGGTTCACGCGCTCCTGAGGTCGGCGGGCGCGGCGCTCTGCGTCGCCGACGACGAGAAGGGGACGACGCCGCTCGAGGCGACCGCGCCGTGGGGATACCTCCGGCTCCGGCGCGAGGACTACGGCGAGGCCGACCTCGCGGCGTGGGCCGAGAAGGTCGCGGCCGCCGGGTTGGGAGGAGGCGTACGTCTTCTTCAAGCACGAGGAGGAGGGCGCCGCGCCCGCCCTCGCCCGGCGCTTCGTGGAGCTCTTCTAGGTGAAGGTCGTCACCTGGAACGTCAACGGGATCCGCGCGCGCGAGCTGCAGGTCCTCGAGCTCCTCGACACGCACGCGCCGGACGTCGTGTGCCTGCAGGAGCTGAAGGCCGCGCCCGACCAGATGCCGATCTCCCTCGCGGCGCCCGCGGGCTACGCGACGTACTGGCACGGCCACAAGGGGTACTCGGGCGTCGGCCTCCTCCTGAAGACGGAGACGTTCGGCGCTTCCGTCGGGTTCTCGCATCCGGAGTTCGACCACGAGACGCGCATCGTCGAGGCCGCGACGCCGCGGTTCTCCGTCGCGTCCGTGTACGTTCCGAACGGCGGCAAGGACTTCGCCGCGAAGCTCGCGTTCCTCGAGGCGATGGGCGGCTGGGCGCGCGCGGCGAGGGCCGCGGGCAGGTCGCTCCTCGTCTGCGGCGACCTGAACGTCGCGCCCACGGACCGCGACGTCCACCCGAAGGAGCGCAAGGCGAACGCGATCGGCCAGCGGCCCGACGAGCGCGCCCTCCTTCAGAAGCTGATCGCCGAGGGCCTCGCGGACGTCGGGCGCGCGCTCGACCCCGACAACGAGAGCCTCTTCACCTACTGGGCCCCGTGGCGCCAGCTCAGGGAGCGGAACATCGGGTGGCGGATCGATTTCGTCCTCGCGAGCGAGAGCCTCGCGAAGACGGCCACGGCCGCGCGCGTCTACCGCGAGTTCGGGTCGAGCGACCACGCCCCCCTCGTCGTGGACTTCGCCTGACTCCCGCGCCTCCCGTCTAGACTCGGGCATGGCGATCCGCCTCCGCCTCACGACCACCCCCGGCTGGGAGGTCGTGCGCGCGGCACCGCGTCGGGCGGCTGCACGGGCCGCGGCCGCGGACCCGTTCCTCGCCCGGGCCCTCGCGACCCGGCGCCTCGTCCTCGCCGGAACCGCGCGCGTGCGCCCGCGCCGCGGGGCACCCGCGGAGCCCGGCCGCGCGGCGGCGACCGTCGAGGGGGCGGGGACGGACGGCTACGTCTTCGTCGCGCGCCACGCCTCGGGCGCGCTCACGTTCCACCGGACGCTGTCCGTCGCCGGAGGGGCCCACGTCTTCGAGGTCCCCCTGCCCGCGCCCGCGCGCCGCGGCGTGGCCGGTGCGGTGGTGCTCTTCCTCCTCCGGGTCGCGGGAGCGGCCGCCCGGGCGGCGCTCCCCGTCCTCGCGCGCGCGTGGGAGAAGCGCCGTTTCGCCGCGGCCCGCGCGCCGCTCGGCCTCGTGAGGCTCGCGCGCCGGGGTCCGGCTCTCGTCGCGACGCGCGTCCACGGCCCCCTGCCGCCGGCGCCCGGCAAGAGTCTCCTCTTCATCCACGGGACCTTCTCGCACGCGGCGGCGGCCTTCCTCGACCTCGCGCGGACGCCCGCCGCCTTCGACGCGCTCGCCGCGGCGTACGGCGGCCGCGTCTACGCCTTCAACCACCTCACCGTCGGCCTCGCCCCCGGCGACAACGTGAAGGAACTTCGCCCGCTGCTGTCGGGCGCGCGCGTCGACGTCGTCACGCACTCGCGCGGCGGCCTCGTCCTGCGCGCGCTCGCGGCCGAGCGCGGCGCGCCCGCGATCGGCCGCGCCTTCCTCGCCGCCTCGCCGAGCGAGGGCACGCCCCTCGCGGCGCCCGCCCGGTGGGACGAGCTCGCCGCCTGGGTCGCGAACCTCGCCGAGGTCCTCCCCTCCGGCGCGCTCGCCTTCGGACTCGATTTCGCCGCCGAGGCGCTCGTCTGGATCGCGCGCCGGGCCGGCGGCGCGCTCCCGGGCCTCGCCGCGATGGATCCGGCGGGCGACTTTCTCGCGAAGCTGAACGCGCGGCCGGCGGGAGGGGCGGCGTTCGCCGCGGCCGTGGCGGACTTCACGCCGACAGGCGGCCTCGCCAGACGCCTCCTCGACGCGGGCGCCGACGCGATCTTCCGAGATGCCGAACGACCTCGTCGTCCCGACCGAGGGCGGTCTCTCGCTCGGCAGACGCCGCATCGACGCGCGGACACACGGTGCGCTTCGAGGGGGACGTTCATCACCTCAATCTCTTTGCTCAGGAGAGAACGCAGGAAGGATTGAAGATTTTCTTAGAGGGTGAAGAAGGGATGCCCGCCGCCGCAGCGCGCGACACACGGCGCGGCAGCCCGCCCAAGCCCCATTCACCTTCTAAGAAATCTTCTCCCCCGGCCGCGCGCAGCGCGGCTCCTTCTTCTCTCCGCGCGCAGCGCGCAGAAATCTTCGTCTTCGGCCTCCTCCCGCTTCGACCTCCTCCTCGTCGACGGCGAGCCCGCGCGCCTCGTCGCGTCGTGGGCGGGGGCGCGCGTCGTCGAGCCCTTCGAGACGAGGGGCGGCGCGGCGGGCGAGAGGATGCGCCGGATCATCGCGCTCCACGAGCGCGTTCTCCGCGCGCTCGACGGGCGCGGTGCCGGAGACCTGCCGAAGGCCTCCGAGCTCGCGGCCTACGGCGCGGTCCTCTTCGAGACGCTCTTCCCGGGAGAGGTGCGCCGGCTCTGGGACGCGGCGCGCGGCTCCTCGGCGCGCCCCCTCGAGCTCGTCTTCACGTCCTCCCTCGACTGGATCGCCGACAAGCCTTGGGAGCTCGCGTGGGACCCCGCGCGGAAGCGATTCCTCTCGGACGACGCCGTCCTCGTGCGCAACGTCTTCGGCGCGATCCCGCCGGAGGCCCCCGCCACGAGGCGCGGGCCGCTCCGCATCCTCGTCGCGGTCGCGCAGCCGCGCGACGCGACGCCCGTCTCCGCCCGGCAGGAGACCGCCGCGCTCCGCGCGGCGTTCGCGCCGCTCGTCAGGGCCGGCCACGCCGTCCTCGACGTCCTGCCGGCCGCGACGCCCGGAGGCCTGCACCGAAAGCTCGCCGCCGAGCGCTTCGACGTCCTCCACTTCGTCGGGCACGGGGCCTGGGACGAGAAGGAGAAGACCGGCGCGCTCCTCCTCGTGGACGGCCGCGGCCGCTCCACGTGGGTCGACGCGGACCGCCTGCGGCGCCTCCTCTGCGGCCGAGGTCTCCGGCTCGTCGTCCTGAACGCCTGCGAGACGGGGCGCGGCTCGCGCAACGACTTCCTGCGCGGCGTCGCGCCCGCGCTCCTCGCCGGCGGCATCCCCGCGGTCGTCGCGAACCAGTACAAGGTCCTCGACACGTCCGCCACCGCGTTCGCCCGGCACCTCATGTGGGCGCTCGCGCGCGGCCACGCGCTCGGGCAGGCCGCGCGGGAGGCGCGCGTCGCCGTCGCGGTGGCGCGCTCCGCCGAGCCCATGGACTGGGCCGTGCCCGTCCTCTACGCGCGCGACACGTCGCTCGTCCTCTGCCGGCCGGCCCGGCGCTAGGGGCCGAAGGATGGGGACACTACCCGGTATGCGACGCAGGCGATCCCGGGCTCTTCGCGCGCCCGCGGCCCGCCTCGCGCCGGCGATCGCATTCGCGGGCTTCCTCTTCTTCGCGTTCTCCGTCTTCTTCGCTTTCTTCGCATCCTCCGCAATCTCCGCGGCGCCCGTCGCCGTCGCCGTCGACCCGAACGCGGATCGGCACCCCGTGAGCCCCCTGATCTACGGGATGAACTTCGGGACCGCCGCGCAGATGTCGCGCCTGAAGGTGCCCGTCCGCCGCTGGGGCGGGAACTCGACGACGCGCTACAACTGGGAGAACGACACGCACAACAGCGCGAACGACTGGTTCTTCTTCAATTACGCCGGGAACGCGAACCCCGCGAACCTCCCGAACGGCTCGGACGCCGACGTCTTCGTGGACGAGATCCGCGCCGCGGGCGGCGAGGCCCTCGTGACGGTCCCGCTCATCGGCTGGACGCCCATCGACCGGACGCGGCGCTGGGGCTTCTCGGTCGCGAAGTACGGCGCGCAGAAGGTAGACCGAGTGCTCGGCGACCGGGAACGCGTCCTGGTGCAACCCCGACGCCGGAAACGGCGTGAAGCCGGACGGCACGTCCGTGACGGGCAACGACCCGGCCGACACGTCGAAGACGATCGACGCGACGTTCGTCACGCGCTGGATGGCCCACCTCGCGGCCCGGACCGGAACCGCGGCGGCCGGCGGCGTCCGCCTCTGGGCGCTCGACAACGAGCCGATGCTCTGGAACTCGACGCACCGCGACGTCCACCCGGCGGGGACGACGTACGACGAGCTCTGGGGGAAGACCGCGACGATCGGCGCCGCGATCAAGGCGCAGGACCCCGGCGCGCAGACCCTGGGCCCGGCGGTGTGGGGGTGGTGCGCGTACTTCTATTCCGGCGCGGACGGCTGCGGACCCGGAGCCGACCGCGCCGCGCACGGCGGCGAGGACTTCCTCCCGTGGTACCTCGACCAGGCGAAGGCGTGGGAGACGGCGCACGGCAAGAGGCTCCTCGACTACTCTCGACGTCCACTACTACCCGCAGGCCGCCGGCGTCGCGCTCTCGACCGACGAGTCGTCCGCGACGTCCGCGCTCAGGCTCCGGTCGCTCAAGAGCCTCTACGACCCGACGTACGTCGACGAGTCGTGGATCGGGACGGACGTCGGCCAGGCCGTGTACCTGATCCCGCGGATGAAGGCGTGGATCGCGGCCCACTACCCCGGCACGAAGCTCTCGATCAGCGAGTACAACTGGGGCTCCGACGACGGCGATCAGCGGCGCGCTCGCGCAGGCCGAGGCGCTCGCGATCTTCGGGCGCGAGGGCGTCGACCTCGCGACGCGCTGGGTCGCGCCGGCCGAGAACACGCGTACGGAGGACGCGTTCCTCCTCTACCGCAACTACGACGGCGCCGGGGCGCAGGTGGCGGGCGACTCCGTGCGCGCGACGAGCGGCGACGTCGACGCGGTCGGAGCCTACGCGCAGCGCGGCGGCGCGGGTTCGAACACGCTCTATCTCCTCCTCTTCAACAAGGACACCGCGACGCGGACGGTCGCGGCGACCGTGGCGGGCGGGCTCTCGGGGTCGGCCTCGCTCTGGCGCTTCTCGGGCGCGTCGCGGCTCGCGGCCGCGGGCAGCGCGGCGCCGTCGGGCGGGACGCTCACGCTGGATCTCCCGGCCCGGTCGGCGACGCTCGCGGTCGTGGCGCTCCCCGGCGCGCCGCCACCCCCGCCGGCGGCGGCGTCCTTCCACGCCGCCGTCGCCCTGCCGCCTCCTCGACACGCGCGCGGCCGCCGGCCCGGCGCTCGCCGCGAACGCACGACGCGACTTCGTCCTGACGGGAGCCTGCGGGATCCCCGCGACCGCGAAGGCCCTGTCCGCGAACGTGACGGTCACCGCCCCGACGTCCGCGGGCAGCCTCGTCGCGTTCCCGGCCGACCTCGCGCAGGCGCCCGGCACGAACACGCTGAGCTTCGGCGCGGGTCAGACCCGCGCGAACAACGCGATGCTCCTCCTCGCCGGCGACGGCTCCGGCCGCGTCGCGTTCCTCGCGCTGATGCCGTCGGGCACCGTCCACCTCGTCGTGGACGTGAACGGCTGGTGGGAGTAAGCCTCAGGAGCGGTCACGGCGAGAGTCGCCAGGCGGTACTCTCCGATCGTGCGCGGCGCTTCCCTCTTACTTTTTCGCAGGAATCTTCGCCTTCGGCCTGTCCGCGCAGACCCCCGCGCCGCGCGAGATCGCGGTCACGATCGACGACCTGCCGCTGAACGGGCCCGACCTGCCGCTGCGCCGCCCTGCAGGCGATGACGGAGAAGCTGCTCGCCGGCCTGCGCCGCGAGCAGATCCCGGCCGTCGCGTTCGTGAACGAGTCGAAGCTCTACCGCACGGGCGAGGTGGACGCCCGGATCGCCCTCCTGCGCGCGTGGCGGGACGCGGGCGTCGAGCTCGGCAACCACACGTTCTCGCACCCCTCGCTCCAGACGACGGCTCTGGCCGCATTCGAGGAGGACGTCGTCCGGGGCGAGACCGTGACGAGGATGCTCCTGAAGGGAGAAGGCCGCCTCCTGCGGTGGTTCCGCCATCCGTTTCTTCAGACCGGCCCGACCAGCGAGACGAAGAAGGCGTTCGAGGAGTTCCTCGCGGCGCGCGGCTACCGCGTCGCGCCGGTCACCGTCGACACGAACGACTGGATGTACAACTCCGTCTACGCCGACGCGCTCGCGCGAGGCGACGCGGGGGGCGCGGCACGCGTGAGGGACGCCTACGTCGCCTCGTACACGAGGATCCTCGACTTCTTCGAGGACCTGACGCTCCGCGTCTTCGACCGGCCGATCCGCCACGTCCTCCTCGTGCACGCGAACCAACTCAACGCCGACGCCGTGCACGACTGGGCGGCGGTCCTCAGGGCGAGGGGCTACGCGTTCGTCGTCGCTCGCGCGCGCGCTCGAGGACCCGGCGTACGCGATCCCCGACCCGTACGTCTCGCAGGAACGGGATCTCGTGGCTCCACCGCTGGCTGTACGCGAAGACCGGCGCGACGCGCCTGAAGGAAGAGCCGGACCCGCCGCCCTTCGTCATGGGCGCGTACGCGGCGATCCAGAAGAGGCGCGCCGCCCGATGAGCGGCGCGCCGTCCAGGCCTCAGTCCTCGGCGTCTCTCGGCGGCGTCCCGCTTGTCGCGCGCGCGCCGCAGGGCCTGCTTGAACCGGGGGTCCTTGCGGATCGAGTCGAGGTCCGAGTCGTCGCGCATCCGGTCCGCGGCGTCGAAGCCGGCGTCGATCGCCTGGTTGAGCCGGTCGAACGCCCGGTCCGTGTTGCCGCTGCGTGCCTCGGAGCACGCGAGGTTGTAGAGCGTCGTCGGCTTGCGATAGCCGCGCTCGAGGGCCTTGCCGAACGAGTCGACGGCTTCCTCCGGGCGGTCTCCCATGAGCTGCGCGTAGCCGAGGTTGAACCAGGCGCGGCCGAGCTCCGGGTGCGCCTTCGCGACCTTCTCGTAGCGCGCGGTCTCGCCCCGCCACGCCGAGCGGCTCGTGTGCGGCATGAAGTTCCCGAGGAAGCCCTCGACTCCCGCGTCGAGCGCGAGGTCGTCCGCGAGGTCGAGCAGGTCGCTGAAGCGCTTGTCGCCGTGCAGGTCCTCGAGGTCGTCGTCCCGCTCCATGTGCCGGGGGTCGTCGTAACCCTCCTCGAGCGCCTTCCGGAGCGTGTCGAGGGCCTCCGACTTCTTCCCGGCGCGGGCGAGCGCGCACGCCGCGTTGTAATAGGACGCGGAAACCCGGTTGCCGGCGGCCGCGGACGCGCGGAACGCCTTCTCCGAGAGGTCGTAACGCCCCGCGTTCAGGAGGTCCATGCCGGTGCGATAGAGCGCGGGGCCGTCCTTGGCGCCCGCCGCGACGAGGCGGTCGTAGCGCGCGGCCGCATGGTCGCCTTCGGATTTCTTCGCGTCGCGGCGCGCCGCGCGGGCATCCTTCCTGAGGTCTTTCCAGCGCGGGTCGGAGCGGAGCGAGTCGAGGTCGTCGTCGTCGAGATACCCCTCCACGTCGAACCCGTACGAGGCGGCCTTCCTCAGCCACTCGAACGCGTGGTCCTTGTCGCCCTTCAGCGCGTAGCCGCAGGCGATGTTGTAGGCCGACGCGTCCTCCCGGTAGCCGAGGTCGATCGCCTTGCGGAACGCGGCGATGGCCTCGTCGTAGTGCCCGTTCTCGTGGTTCCTCATGCCCCGGCTGTACCAGTCGGAGCCCGACTCGCGCCGCGGGGCCGCGAGGATCGTCCGCCGGCTCGCCATCTCGACCTTCCGGGTCTCGACGGTCGTCCGCGAGAAGCCGGTCCCGAAACCGCCGAGGAAGGTCGGACCGGCCCCTTCGGACGACGCCGCGTCGGCGCGCGGGGCGACGCCGAGGTGCACCGTCGCGACGAGCGCCGCGCCCGCGACGAGCGCCGAGGCCGCGAGCCGCGCCTGCCACGCGCCCATCGGCCGCCGCTCGAGCGCCGGGTCGAGGATCGCGCGGACACGCTCCTCGACCTGCGACGGGCGCGCCATCGCGAGGGCCCACCGCTCCGGCTCGCGCGCCAGGCCGCGGACGATCGCGACGAGGTGCGCCGCGTAGTCGGACGGGCGTGTTCCCGCCCCGAGCACGAGGTCGTCGGCGGCACGCTCGCCTTCGCGGCGCAGGGCGGCGACGGCGGCCCGCGCGAGCGGGTGGAACCAGTAGAGGGCGGCGACGGTCTCGGCCGCGAGGCGCGCGAGCGTGTCGCGCCGGCGCACGTGCGCGAGCTCGTGCAGGAGGACGACGCGCCGGCGGTCCGCGTTCCAGGCCGCGGCCGCGCGCGGAAGGACGAGGACCGGCCGGAGCACGCCGGGCCGTCAGCGGGACCTCCGTCTCGTCGCTCACGAGCAGCGCGACGACGCCGCGGGAGACCGAGCGTCCGCGCGGCTTCCGCGGCCTCCGCCGACCAGGACGCGTCGGCGAGCAGGCCGCGCGCGCGCGGACGAGGCCGCTCACCGCGAGAAGCCCGCCCACGAGCCGGGCGAGCATGGCCGCGGCTCCGAACGCCCAGAGGAGCGCCACAGCAGCGAAGATCTCGCCCCCGGCGAAGCGAACACCCGCGGGGCCGGGGCCGGCGCTTCGCGCCGCGTTCTTCGAAGGTTGAGCGGGGCCGGACTGGACGTGTCGCGCTGCCGGCGCTCCTCGCGCGGCCGTTTCCCCTCTTCACCTTCTAAGAAAATCTTTCGGTTCTTCCGCGAGGAGACTCGGGCGATCGGCGTCTCGACCGCGCGCGGCGCGGCCGCGGCGGCCGGGAGGACGCGCCACTCCCAGCGCGGGAGGACCGGCGTGAGCGCCGGCACGAGCGCGGCCCCGAGGAGCGCGAGGAGCGCCGCGAGATGGCGCGCGGAGGCGGAGCGGCGCGGGAGGGCGCCGAAGACGACGAAACCGGCGGCGAGGATCAGGGTGGCCTTCGCGGCCCAGACGAGGCCGACGAGGCCGGCGCGCGCGAGGATCTCCATGGTCAGCGTCCTTCCTCCCGCGCGTCCGCGATCAGGCGCGCGAGGCGTTCGAGCTCTTCGTCGCTCAGCTTCGACTTCGACTGCGTCAGGAGCGCCGCGACCGCCCGCTCCGCGGAGCCCTCGAAGAACGTCTGGAGCAGGCTCTGGAGGGCCGAGCGGCGCGCGCGGTCCCGCGGGACGATCGGGAGCCACACGTAGCGCCCGTCCTCGACGACGTGTCTCAGGTGCCCCTTGCCCTCGAGGATCTTCAGGAGGGCGCGGACGGCCGAGTAGCTCGGGGGGTCGGGCAGCCCGCCGAGGACCTCGCCGGCGGTCGCCCGGCCGGTCCGGTAGACGACCTCCATGATCTGCCGCTCGCGGCGGGAAAGGTCGAGCACGTCCGCCATCGGGCCCTCCGAAAAGCCGAATCCCTGCTAGAAACTTAGCAGGTGCTAAAAAACTAGCCCCGTAAGCCCGGTCCTGTCAAGGGTCGTCATGAAGAGAGATACGCCGGCACCGCGAAATGGTTCTCCGGCCCCGGGATCCCGGCGGCCGTCCCCGGGGGCCTACTTCGTCGCGAGCACCTTCTGGACCCGCGCCGTGAAGACCGCGAACATCCTCTGGCCGCCGGCCGTGTTCCGCGCGACCCATTCCGTGTTCTGGAACGCGACCGGGGAGACGTCGCGCCGGAGCTCCTCGAGGAAGGGCGCGACGCGGACGAAGAGGAACATGCCCTCGCCGCTGGACTCCATGAAGTAGTCGGCGTTCACGATCCCGTGCTTGACGATCCCGTAGACCATCTCCCAGTACGTCGTCGTCTGGCGCCACGCGGCGTTCAGCGGGTGGTCGGCCTTCGTGACCGCGAGGACGTCGTCGTAGGTCTTCGGCCAGAAGTCGCGGTTGATCGCGTTGCGCGATTCGCGCATGACGGCCTCGCGCCGGAGCTCGTAGGCCCGGAACGCGAGCTCGGCGTCGTGGTGGTCGGGGTGGTCCTTGCTCATGCCGCGACTGTATCGCAGGCGGCGGCGTCTCGGCCCGTCAGCCGCGCATCGGCGTGTAGCCCGTGCAGAAGTGCTCGACCATCTTGAGGTCCACCGTCGGGCGCGGCGTCTGTCCGTTCGACCGCAGGCGGAAGATCTCGAACCGCACGCCGGGCCTCGCGACCGGCCGCACCTTGAGGCGGTGGATCGCGTCGGGCGTGACCGCGTAAGCCCCGCACTCCTCGCAGTCGACCGACACGCCGACCACCGAAGACGCGAACAGCGTGTGCTCCTCGCTGATCGAGGCCGGGAAGCTGCAGAGGAAACACGTCTCGGCGGGGGGTGCCGGGGGCTCCGACATGGGTGGGATCTTACGCCCCGGAGCCGTGTAGGCTCGGGGCATGAGACGTGCCGACCCCGGCCTCCTCGTCCTCGTCCTCGTCCCCCTGTTCGCCTTCGCCCTCGCGCGCCCGTCCCGTTCCCGCGCGGCCGAGCCCGCGCCGGGACCGGCGTATCCGCCCACGCGGACGACGCCGACCTCCGAGGTGCTGCACGGGGTCACGGTGCGAGATCCCTACCGGTGGCTCGAGGACGAGAAGAGCCCGGAGGTCCAGGCGTGGATGAACGCCGAGGACGCGTTCGCGCGCAAGGAGCTCGCGGCCCTGCCGGGGCGCGGCGCCCTCGAGGCGCGGCTCAAGGAGCTCCTCTACGTCGACAGTCTCGGCGCGCCGATCCACCGCGGCACGCGCTACTTCTACTCCCGCCGCCACGCGAGCCAGGAGAAGTCGGTCGTCTACTGGAAGGAGGGCATGGACGGCGCCGAGAAGGTCCTGCTCGACCCGAACGCGTGGTCGACGGACGGAAGCGCCGGCCTCGGCGCGTGGAGCGTGTCCTGGGACGGGAAGAGCGTCGCCTACGGCAAGAAGGTCAACAACTCGGACGAGGCGACCCTTCACGTCATGGACGTCGCGACCGGCAAGGTCTCGGACGTGGACGTGATCGAGGGCGCCAAGTACGCGAACGCCTCGTGGACGCCGGACGGCTCCGCCTTCTACTACACGAAGCTGCCCGTCGACCCGAAGATCCCGGCCTCCGAGCGCCCGGGCTGGGCGGACGTCCGCCTGCACCGGATCGGGACCGACCCGAAGACCGACGTCGTCGTGAAGGAGAAGCTCGGCGACCCGACGACGTTCCAGAACGTCGAGATCACGCGCGACGGGCGATTCCTCTTCCTCGTCGTCTCGCACGGCTGGACGTCGACCGACGTCTTCTTCCGCGACCTCGAGAAGGACGCCTCCGCCTCGAGCTGGACCCCCCTGGCCGTCGGGATCAAGGCCCACTTCAACGTCGACAGCTTCGGGCGCAGGCTCTTCGTCCAGACGGACGACGGCGCCCCGAAGGGGCGGATCTTCGCCGTGGATCCGGCGAAACCCGCGCGCGCCGCGTGGAAGGAGATCGTCCCCGAGCGCCGCGACGCCGCCCTCCAGAGCTTCGGCGTCGTCGGCGGAAGGCTCGCCCTCGACTACCTCAGGAGCGCCTCCAGCCTCCTCGAGATCCGCGACCTCGACGGCACGATCGTGCGCGAGGTCCCCCTCCCGGGCATCGGGTCGGCCAGCAACCTCTCCGGCCGCGACGACGAGGACGAGGCGTTCTTCTCGTTCACCTCGTTCACGACGCCGACCTCGATCTACCGCACGTCGGTGAAGACGGGCGCGACGTCGCTCTACTTCCAGGTGAAGGTTCCCGCGGACGCCTCTCCCTACACGGTGAGCCAGGTCTTCTACCCCTCGAAGGACGGCACGCGCGTCTCGATGTTCATCGTCCACCGCAAGGACCTCCCGCGCGACGGGACGGCGCGCGCGATGCTCGAGGGCTACGGCGGCTTCCTCGTCTCGGAGACGCCCGTCTTCATGGCGTCGCTCTTCCCGTGGCTCGAGCGCGGCGGGATCTACGCCGTTCCGAACCTCCGCGGCGGCGGCGAGTACGGCGAGGAGTGGCACGAGGCCGGGATGCTCCTGAAGAAGCAGAACGTCTTCGACGACTTC
This sequence comes from uncultured Acidobacteriota bacterium, assembly GCA_963776915.1. GTDB lineage: Bacteria > Acidobacteriota > Thermoanaerobaculia > UBA5066 > UBA5066 > Fen-183. Next base: position 72,450 of record CAVZPE010000025.1, read on the forward strand.
GCGGCCGCGGCCGCGTATCTCGAGAAGGAGAAGTGGACGTCCCCGGAGCGCCTCGTCCTGCAGGGGCGGCTCGAACGGCGGCCTCCTCCTCGGGGCGATGATCACGCAGCACCCCGAGCTCTTCCGGGTCGCGCTCTGCGGCGTCCCTCTCCTCGACATGGTGCGGTACCACCTCTTCGGATCCGGCAAGACGTGGATCTCCGAGTACGGCTCGGCGGACGACGCGGCGCAGTTCCGGGCGCTCTACGCCTACTCTCCCTACCACCACGTGAAGGCGGGGACGAAGTACCCGTCCGTCCTCCTCCTGTCGGCGGACAGCGACGACCGGGTCGACCCCATGCACGCGCGGAAGTTCGCGGCCGCGCTCCAGGCGGCGACGACCGGCGGCCCCGTGCTCCTCAGGATCGAGAAGCACGCGGGCCACGGCGGCGCCGACCTCGTGAAGGCGACCGTCGAGTCCCGCGCGGACGAGTACGCGTTCGCCCTCGCCGAGACCCCCGGGACCGTCGCGGCCCCGTCCACGAAACACTGAGATCGGATATCCTCGGGGCGTGCCGCCTCCGCGGCGCGCCCCCTGACCCATGATCGACGATCCCCGAACCCTCGCCGCCGAGGTCGCGCGCCGGCGCACCTTCGCGATCATCTCGCACCCGGACGCGGGCAAGACCACGCTGACGGAGAAGCTGCTCCTCTACGGCGGCGCGATCCACCTCGCCGGCTCCGTGAAGACGCGCAAGAGCCAGCGCCACACGACGAGCGACTGGATGGAGCTCGAGCGCCAGCGCGGGATCTCGATCACGACGAGCGTCCTGCAGTTCCCGTACCGCGGCCACCACGTGAACCTCCTCGACACGCCGGGCCACAACGACTTCTCGGAGGACACGTACCGCACGCTCGCGGCCGCGGACGCGGCCGTCATGCTCATCGACAGCGCCAAGGGGGTCGAGCCGCAGACGATCAAGCTCTTCGAGGTCTGCCGGATGCGGCGGATCCCGATCGTCACGTTCATCAACAAGCTGGACCGCGCGGGCAAGGATCCGCTCGACCTCATGGACGAGATCGAGCGCGTGCTCGGGATTCCCGTGCCATCCCGTCACGTGGCCGATCGGCTCGGGCCCGGACTTCCTGGGCGTCTACGACCGCTGGGGAAAGACGCTCCTGAAATACGAAAGAGGAGATTCCGCGAAAGGAGAGAGGGTCGCCCCGGTTCAGGTGGCCTCTCTCGACGATCCGGAGTTCGTCGCGTCGCTCGGGGAGGCCGCCCACGCGACACTCAAGGAGGAGCTCGACCTCCTCGAGGCGGGGCACGCGTTCGACCAGGCCGCGTTTCGCGCGGGAGAGGTCACGCCCGTCTTCTTCGGGAGCGCCGTGAACGACTTCGGCGTCGAGCCCTTTCTCCAGCGTTTCCTCGACCTCGCTCCCCCGCCGCTCCCGCGGAACTCGACGGGCGGCCTCGTGGACCCGCTCCTTCCCCGCTTCTCCGGCTTCGTCTTCAAGATCCAGGCGAACATGGACCCCGCGCACCGCGACCGCGTCGCGTTCGTGCGGATCGTCTCGGGGAAGTTCACGCGCGGCATGGAGGCGACGCACGCGCGGACGGGCAAGGTCCTCAAGCTCGCCAAGCCCCTCCAGTTCCTCGCGCAGGAGCGGACGCTCGTCGAGGAGGCCTGGGCCGGCGACATCCTCGGCCTCTGGGACCCGGGCAACCTCCGGATCGGCGACTCCCTCGCGGAGGGGACGGCGATCGAGTACGACGGCATCCCCCGCTTCACGCCCGAGCACTTCAACCGCGTCGTGATGCTGGACCCCGCGAAGAGAAAGCAGCTGAAGAAGGGCCTCGACCAGCTCTCCGAGGAGGGCGCCGTCCAGGTCTTCCACGATCCCGAGCGGATGGAGCGCGATCCCGTCCTGGGCGCGGTCGGCGTGCTCCAGTTCGAGGTCATCCAGCACCGGCTGCGGGCGGAGTACGGGGCGGAGATCTCGTACGCCCGCCTCCCGTTCACGCTCGCGCGCTGGGTCGAAGGCGAGGGCTTCGAGCCGGCGCGCTTCGACGACCCGCCGAGCGTCGCCTCGCTCGTCGACCTCGAGGGGCGGCCGCTCGTGCTCTTCCAGAGTCCCTGGCACCTCGAGCGCGCCCAGCGGGAGAACCCGGGGCTCACGTTCGTCGCGGCCGTGCAGCCGGGCCGGGCGAAGACGGCCGCGTAGGTGCGCCGCCGCGCCCTCGGGGCAGCCGCCCTCGCCCTCGCGCTCCTCGGGTGGTGGCTCTTCGAGAACGCGTCCCTTCCCCGGCTGCGGGCGACGTTCGTCCCGTGGATGCACCGTCTCGAGCGCTATCGCGACGCGCTCGAGACGACGCGCGCGGCGCTGCGCCGGCGGGACGCCGGCGCAGCGAAGGAACCCGACGGCATCGCGGCGCTCCGCGCGTGGGCGTGGAAGGACCTCGAGCGCGTGGCGATGGTTTCCTTCGACGTCGACGGGAAACCGGAGATCGAGAGAAGAGAAAGAGAAAGAGAAAGATTTCTTAGAAGTATGGGAACTGCAGGGGAACGGCGACGTTCGTCGTGGATGGGTTTCGCGCGGACGGCGCGCGCGTCGAACGCAGCGCGCGGGTCGCCATCGTGCTTCCGAACGCCGATGCGCCGCCGGCTGGCCAAGCGCCCGGACGGTCCGACCTCGAGGCTCTGCCGCTCCTCCCCTCTTCCTTTCAAAGAAAATCTTCTTTCTTCCTCTTCTCTCCTTCTCCGTCTCTCTCCTCTCCTCCGAGCCCGACCGCGTCGAGACCCGGCCGCGCTTTCACGACGCGACGCTCGCGGCGGGTCTCGGCGCTCCGCGCCGCGACCCGCCGCAGAGGCTCACGAACCGCCTCATCGACGGCATCTGGCCGGGCTCCGGCGTCGCCGTCCTCGACTTCGACGGCGACGGCGCCGAGGACCTCTTCGTCGGCGACGGGGTGCGCTCCATCCTCTACCGCAACGACGGGCACGGGCATTTCACGGACGTCACCGAGCGCGCGGGCCTCGCGTCGTCGCCTTCCGCCGGCATTCCCGCGACGGGCGTCGCGGCCGGCGACGTGGACGGCGACGGCTACCCGGACCTCGCCGTCACGGACGCGTTCGGGCCGACGCGCCTCTTCAGGAACCGCGGCGACGGGACGTTCGAGGAGATCACGGCGTCCTCGGGGGTCGTCACCGCCGGTTCCGACGCGCTCCCTCGCGTTCGCCGACGTCGACGGAGACGGCAACCTCGACCTCTTCGTCTGCGGCACGGGCGACTACTACGGCCAGATGCCCGATCCGCCGTTCGACGCGAACGACGGGCGGCGGAACTTCCTCTTCCTCGGCGACGGAAAGGGCCGCTTCCGGGACGTCTCGGCCACGTGGGGCGTCGCGAAGCCGACGCGCTGGTCGCTCTCGTGCCTCTTCGCGGACTTCGACGGCGACGGCCGCCCCGACCTCGTCGTCACGAACGATTTCGGCCTCAAGAACCTCTACCGCAACGTGGACGGGAAGCGATTCGAGGACGTGACGGCGAAGGCCGGAGTCGAGGATCGCGCCTACGGGATGTCCGCCGCCTGGGGCGACTTCGACGGCGACGGGCGGCCGGACCTCTACACGACCGGCACGTACACGCAGTGGGGCTTCCTGCACGAGTACCCCGGCCTGCCGGTGCCCCTGCCCGGGCGCATCTTCCGCCCCGTCGCGATCGCGTGGATGGAGAAGATGTGCCGCGGCAACTCTCTTCTCCTCCAGACGCGGAAGGGCCGCTTCGAGGACGCCACGGCGCGTTCCGGGGCCGGCAAGGCGGGATGGAACTGGAGCGCGATCGCGGCCGATCTCGACGACGACGGGCGCCTGGACGTCTACGCGACGAACGGGATGTGGGGGGACGGGCGGACCCACGACCGCGAGCTGGAGTTCTGGTGGGAGACGCTCGCGTACTGGGACGACTACATCGCGAAGACGAGGACGTTCGAGCGGCGCGGCGCGGGGGTGCAGGGCATCGAGCGCGATGCGTACTTCGTCAACCGCGGGCCCGGGGCCGCGACCCTCTTCGAGGAGCGCGGCTTCCTGGACGGGCTCGACCTCCAGACGAACGGCCGCGCCGCGGTCGCCTTCGACGCCGACGGCGACGGGGCGCTCGACGTGTACGTGCGGTCCGTCGAGGCGCCCGAGGCCCTCTTCCTCGGGAGCCGCAGGGAGGCCGACGCGGAACACTTCCTCCGTCTTCGACTCAAAGGGACGCGCGGGAAGGACAACGCCGACGGCCTCGGCGTCCGCGTCACCGCGACGCTCGCGGACGGCCGCGTCCTCGTCCGCGAGAGCGGGTACGCGAGCGGCTACCTCTCGACCGGGAGCCCGATCGTCCACCTCGGCCTCGGCCGCGCCACGCGCGTCGAGAGGCTCGTCCTCCACTGGCCGTCGGGCTTCGTGCAGGACCTCGGGAGCGTCGCGGCCGTCGACCGGACGCTCGTCGTGGACGAGGCCGGGGGAATCCGCTAACTTCCGGGACCGTGGACGAGACACCGTCTCCGGAGCATCTCGCGTATCGACGTCGTCGTCGTCGGCGGCGCGATCTCGGGCGCCTCGACCGCGATCCTCCTCCGCCGGCGCATGCCGGACGCGAAGGTCCTCGTCGTCGAGAAGAGCGCCGCGTTCGACTGGAAGGTCGGCGAGTCGACCGTCGAGATCTCGTCCTATTTCCTGACGCGCGAGCTGAAGCTCTGGGACTACCTCTCGCGCGAGCAGCTTCCCAAGCAGGCGTTCCGCTACTGGTTCCACAACGAGAAGGTCACGTGCCTGAGGGAGGCGTCCGAGACCGGCCCCACGCAGCTCGCCCGAACGCCCTCCTTCCAGGTCGACCGCTCGACGCTGGACGAGCACGTGCTCGGCCTCGCGGCGCAGGAGGGAGCCGAGGTCTGGCGGCCCGCGAAGGTCGTCGACGTCGCCCTGAACGGCGAGGCCGGGAACACGCTCGTCGTCGAGAAGAGCCGACGGACACGCGTCGACCGTTCGCTGCAAGTGGGTCGTCGACGCGACCGGCCGCCAGGCGATGCTCGCGCGCAAGCGCGGCGGGCTGACGCCGATCGAATCGCACCCGACGTCGGCGATCTGGGTGCGCTACCGCGGCGTGAAGGACATGGACGGCCCCGAGGTCGCGGGCCTTCATCCTCCGACCCGTTCCATCGGGCGGTCCTCGCGCCGCGCCGCCTCGCCACGAACCACTTCACGGGCTGGGGCTACTGGATCTGGTTCATCCCGCTCAAGGGCGGGGAGACGAGCGTCGGCCTCGTGTGGGACACGCGCCTCGTCCAGCCCGAGGGGACGACTCCGCTCGAGAAGCTCACGCGCTTCCTCGACGCGAACCCGCTCACGAAAGAGCTGCTCACGCACGCGACGCCCGTCGAAGGCGACTGCCGCATGTACGGCCACCTCCCCTACGTCGTCGACGCCTTCATCGGGCCCGGCTGGACGTGCGTCGGCGACGCGGGCGGATTCCTCGACCCGTTCTACTCGCCGGGCCTCGACCAGATGTCCTTCTCCGTCTACACGCGCGTCGGCCTCATCGAGAAGGCCCTGAACGGGAACGCCCGCGCCCGAGATGGCGGAGGAGTACGCGCTCCACAACAAGCGGTACGCGCGTTTCTTCACGTATCTTCTACGAGGCCATCTTCCGCGACAAGTACTACGTCATGGGCGACTACGACACGATGACGACGGCGTTCCTGATGGACACGGCGCTCTACTACCTCGCGGCCGTCATTCCGATCTACAAGTGGTCGTCGGACCGCCTCGGCCTGCCGCCGTACTACCAGGACGGCGCCGAGATCGCGTTCTACCCGATGCGCTTCTACAACCGGCGCCTCGTCGCGATCGCGAAGCGGAAGAAGGCGCTCGGCATCTACGGGAACCACAACGCGGGCCGTCGCCCCGGCCTCGTGGGCTTCTCGCTCCGGGGCGCCAGCTGGGTCATGCTCGGGCACGGCCTCGTGCGCTGGGCGAAGGCCGAGCTCGCGAACGCGTTGACCTACGTCGTCGAAGCCGACGCCGCTCGGCGGGCCGGTCCCGAACCTGCCGCCGCGCGAGAAGGGGCCCGGCTCCCGCGCGCCCGGCCTCACGGACTCCGTCCCGGCCGGCAAGTAAGCCGTGAAGCGCCTGGTCCCCTGACGGGCGCCCTACTTCGACGCCGGCTCCATCCCGCCGTACCCGTAGTACAGGAGCGTCGTCCAGAGGTCGGGCTTGATGGATCCCTTCCCCCACTTCTCGTCGAGCGCGGCCGTCGGCTTCGCGGCCTTGACCTCGTCGAGCGTCTTGCCGGCCTTCACGAGCGGGAGCACGGCGTCGCGCGAGGCGACGAGCATGTCGCGGTAGGCCTTCACGTCCGCCTTCGTCCCGAGCGGCCCGTGCCCGGGCATGATCTTCGTCCCGGCGTCCCCGATCGCGAGGATCCGGTCGGCGGCGCCGATCATGCCCGTCGACGGAGCCGCCCGACGAGAGGTCGCAGACGGGGTACATCCCGTTGAAGAAGTTGTCGCCCGCGTGGACGACGTTCGCCTTGTGGAAGAACACGATCACGTCGCCGTCCGTGTGCGCCGGCGGGACGTGGACCGCGTCGATCGTCTCGCCGTTCAGGTGGAACGAGAGGGACTCGGCGAACGTCACGAGCGGGAGGGCGATCGCGGGCGAGGCCGGGGATGTCCGGTTGAAGAGCTTGTTGAACTGCTCGACCGACATCCGCTTGCGGACGTTCTCGTGCGCGACGAGGACGGCGCCCGCCTTCCCGAGGTTCTCGTTCCCGCCCACGTGGTCGCCGTGCCAGTGCGTGTTCACGACGAAGCGGATCGGCTTGTCGGAAATCGCCGCGACCGCCGTTCTGATCTTCTCGGTCATCGGCGCGTACTGGTCGTCCACGAGGAAGACCCCGTCCGGCCCGGCCGAGACGCCGACGTTGCCGCCGGCGCCCGTGAGCATCCAGACGCCGTCGGCCACCTTCTGCGCCTTCACCTCGACCTTCGAGTAGTCCTGCTGGGCGGCCGCGGGAAGGGCGAGGAGAGCGGCAAGGGCAAGGAGGGAGAGTTTCCTTCGCATGAGGAGATTCTATTGAAGGGCGCCTCGCGCGCCCGCGGCGGGAGCCTCGCTCGAGCGCCTTGCGCCTGTTCACCCTTCCAGGAGAATACGAGGATGCCAAAGCCAGCCGCCTCGACACGCAACCTCTTCGCCCTCGCGGCTCTTTCCTTCTCACTTTCAAAGAATCTCTCTTCTTCTCCCCTCCCTCCCGATTCCCTCGACGCCGCGCCGTCGCGGTTCGCGACGTCCGACGGCGTGAAGGTGCATTACAGGAGCCTCGGGGACGCCTCGGCAAAGACCGCGATCGTCTTCATCCACGGCCTGGCGTGCGACATGACGTCGTGGCGCGCGCAGGTTCCGGCGTTCGACGGCAAGGCGCGGCTGCTGTTCGTGGACCTGCCGGGCCACGGCAAGAGCGACCGCCCCGCCGTGGACTACACGATGGACCGGTTCGCGGACGCCGTCGACGCGGTGATGCGGCGACGCGGGCGTGGAGCGTGCACTCCTCGTGGGCCACAGCATGGGGACGCCCGTCGCGCGGCAGTTCTGGCGGAAGCACCCGGCAAAGACGCTCGGGATCGCCGCCGTGGACGGGGCGCTGCGCTCGTACTTCAGGGACCCCGCGCAGGCTCGACACGTTCGTCGGCGCGGTTCGCGGGGCCGGACTTCGGAAAGGACCGATGGACGGCTTCCTCGCGTCGACGTTCGCGCCTGCGACGCCAGGAGTCCGTGAGGGCCGACGTCCGCAGGATGACCTCGGAGCGACGCAGCACGTGATCGCGAGCGCGATGAAGGGCCAGTTCGACCCGGCGATCTGGAAGGACGACGCGATCGGGTGCCTCTCCTCGTCCTCGTGGCGAAGGGCCCGAGCTGGAACGCGGACTACTTCGCGTACGTGAGGACGCTGAATCCCGCCGCCGAGATCGTCGAGATCCCCGACGCCGGCCATTTCGTGATGATGGAGAAGCCGGCCGAGGTGAACGCCGCCCTCCTCGCGTTCGCCGCCCGCGCCGGAGCCGTCCCGATGCGCGCGCTCCGGCCCGGCCGGCCCGAGGACGTGTCCAGCCCCGAGGCGCTCGTGAAGGCCGTGTACGAGACGATCTCCGGCCCGGCGGGTCGGAAGCGCGACTGGGACCGTTTCCGCTCCCTGTTTGCGGACGGCGCCCGGCTCGTCCCCACCGGCTTCCGGCCGGCGGGCGACTTCGGGCCGCTCGTCTACGACCCGGACGGCTATGCCCGACGCGCCGAGCCGATCTTCGCGACGACGCCCTTCTACGAGAAGGAGGTCGCGCGCCGCGTCGAGAAATTCGGCCACATCGCACACGTCTTCTCGACCTACGAGGCCCGGCACGACCCCGCGGACCCGCAGCCCTTCCTGCGCGGCATCAACTCGTTCCAGCTCGTCTTCGACGGGACCCGCTGGTGGGTCGTGACGGTCTTCTGGGAGGCCGAATCCGACGCCGTCCGGATCCCGGCGGATTACCTGCCCTAGCCTTTCCGCAGCTCCAGCGCCTTGAACGCCGTCCCCGCGCCGCGCGGGTCGAGGAGGAACGCGAGCGCCGGCTCGCGCGCCGCGCGCGCCTCGGCGTCACGGACGTGCCGGGCGAGGAACGCGCCCTGGGTCTCGAGCGGCGAAACGGCAAACCCCGCCTCGGCCGCCCACGCGGCCACGTCTGTGAAGTTCACGTCCGCCGTGACGTCGGCCTTCCCGCCCCAGCGGTACAGGTCCTCGCCCTCCAGCCGCACGTGGTGCGCGTAGCCGCGGACGGTCCCGTTCGGGCGGCGGTCGTAGAGCGACTCGATGGTGTCGCCGTAGTCGAGGAGGAGGAGAGAACCGGAGAGAAGAGAAGAGAAAGAAGAAGATTTCTTTGAAAGGAAGAGGGAGCGGACGGCCGGAGCGATCTCGACGCGCTGCCCTTCGGGCCACGGACGCGTAGAGGCGCTGAAGGCGCCGGGCGCCGCGCCTCCGAGGCCCTCACTCGTCGCAGGCCGCCATTCCTCCAGCCACAGACCCCCATTCGAAGAAATCCCCGGTTCCCTCCTCTCCTCCTCTTCCCGCTCAAAGAAATCCAGAGCGCCTGCCACGCGTCGCCGCGAACGCCTCAGGACCTGCACGGGAAACGCGTCCAGCAGCTCCGACGCGTAGACCACCGCCCGGCCGCCGCAGGCCGCGAGCGCGTCCTCCAGCGTCCCGTGCCAGATCGCGCGCTCCCCGAGCCGCGCGCGCTGCTTCTCGCGCAGGACCGGCGACGTTTCGACGAGGTGCAGGCGGACCGTCCGGCGCGCGACGACGGGCAGAGAGGCGAGCACCGCCTCGGCGAGCGCGCCGCTGCCCGGCCCTGCCTCGACGAGGTCCCACCGCGCGAACGCCCCGCCGAGGCCGCGCCGCTTCGCCGCGGCCCACGCGGCGACGGCCTCGCCGAGCGCCGGGTGGAGCGTCGAGGCCGTCGCGAAATCGCCGCGTGCGCCCACGTCCCGGATGTTGCGGGCGTAGTAGCCGCACTCGGCATCGTGCAGCGCGAGCTGCATCCACGTCTCGAACGGCACGGTGCCCGCCGGCGGCGGCGACGCGGCCGGCGACGGACGGGGCGGGCGGGCGGGCCACGCCGCATGATCCTTCAGGTCCCGTCCCGTCGAACGAGACGCCGTCGCAAAAGGCGCGTAAACTCCTGTCCTTATGCGTAAGCCCTCCCCCGACTGGGTCAACATCCTCTTTCTCTGCCTGACGCCTCTCGTGGGCCTCGGCGGCACCGCCTGGTACGCCGCGACCCAGGGGATCGTCTGGTGGGAGCCCGTCCTCGCGCTCGCGCTCTTCATGGCGATCGGGATCGGGATCGGCTCCGGCTACCACCGGTGCTTCGCGCACCGCACGTACGAGTGCCATCCCGCGGTCGAGGCCGTCCTCCTCTTCTTCGGCGCGCTCGCGCTCCAGAACTCGGCCCTGCGCTGGGCGCGCGACCACCGGGACCACCACCGCTTCACGGACACGGACCGCGACCCGTACTCCGTGACCCGCGGGTTCTTCTGGGCGCACGTCTTCTGGGTGTTCTACAAGGAGACGCCCGACGCGGACTTCGGCAACGTGCCCGACCTCCTGAAGAACCCGCGCGTCATGTGGCAGCACCGCTGGTCGCGCTTCCTCGGGATCGGCGTCGGGCTCGGCCTGCCGACGCTCGTCGGAGCGTTCTTCGGGCGGCCGTTCGGCGGCCTCCTGTGGGGCGGCTTCCTGAGGATCGTCCTCGTCCACCACACGACGTTCCTCATCAACTCCGCCGCCCACCTCTGGGGCAAGAGGCCGTACTCGCCGGAGATCTCGGCGCGCGACAACTGGTTCCTCGCGTTCTTCACGCACGGCGAGGGCTTCCACAACTTCCACCACACGTTCCCGTCCGACTTCCGTAACGGCGTGCGGTGGTACCACTGGGACCCGAACAAGTGGACGATCCTCGCCCTGCGAGCTCACGGGTCTCGCGCGCAACCTCCGGCGCACGCCGCGGCCGCTGATCGAGCGGCGCGCGTGCACGCGTCCTCGAGGCCGCCGGGAGCCTCTCGCCCCGGCCAGACCGCCTGAGCGGAGCGGTCCGTCCAATTCGCGTCGTTTGACCGGAGGCGGACCGGGTGTTACCTTTCCCGCCTCTCCGCACGGCGTGGGGCTGTAGCTCAGTTGGGAGAGCGCCTGAATGGCATTCAGGAGGTCGACGGTTCGATCCCGTTCAGCTCCACCATCTCATTAAGCACCGACGGATCCCGCTGATCGCCGGTGAGTGTTCCTCAGAGCTGAACGGGATCAGAACCGTCGACCTGAGGGTGCGGGGACCTCTTCCCCGCCTTCAGATCCGACCAGCCCGCCTCAGCGCGCAGCGCGTGCGGCGCGCCAACGCGCAGGACAACGCGTAGCGCAGTGCTGTGCCCTCGGCGTCAGTCGCTTGGCTCCTTCCTGCTCGCCGCTGAACTCGATATCGTTGGGCTGACAGCAGCGGAGATTGTGCGATGACACTCTACACGCCGGTCTTGTGGTTCTATGCCGTGATGGTATCGCTGGTTTTCGGTGCGAGTGTGTACGAGACATTGGTCGTGCATCCCGCGTGGAGCCGAAAGCCGCCCGAATCCTTCCGCGGGTTCGTTGGAACGCCGGTCAGTCGGATGAATATCCCGGCGTTCTGGGTACCCGTGGCTCCGCTGTACGCGTTGAGCGCGCTCGCCGCGTTGGGTCTTGCTTTTCGAACGGGAAGTCAAGGGGTAGCCCTCACCGTTTCTACCGCATGCGCCGTCGCCGGTGTTGCGTGGACCCTGGTGTACTTTCGCCCCACGATCGAACGGTTTCTTGAGGAGGGAGGCGGGAACACTTCAACCGAACGCCTGCAAATCGAGGCTCACCGCTGGATTCGGCTCAATTGGATCCGCGTCGGGCTGGTCGCGATTTCCTGGTGGGGAGCCCTCGCGCCGTCGCGAGGCACGGATGAAGC
>CAVZPE010000026.1:0-140348 GCA_963776915.1 uncultured Acidobacteriota bacterium
AATCGTCTGAAAAAGAACCTCGAGGTCCTTCCGTGGAGTTCTAATTGATTGATACTCAATATACTTATGCACCTTGAACGGAACCATGACCGAACGATAGAACTCTGCGCGGTCGCCGGCCACCCCTTCCAGAAGCTCCTCTTCGAACCTGAGCCTGAGGCTGACAGGGTCCGTGACGCCGGGGCGCGTTTCGAGGACCCGTCGCCACCCCGGATCCGACATTTCCACGTACGCGGGGACTTCCGGCCTCGGCCCGACGAGCGCCATCTCTCCCTTCACGACATTCCAGAGCTGCGGTAGCTCGTCGACCTTGGTGCGCCTCAGGAGGCGCCCCACGCGCGTGACGCGCGGGTCGTTTCCGGCCGTGACCGGCGGCCCTTCGGCGTTCCGTCGCATGGTACGAAGCTTCAGGAGAAGGAACCGGGTGCCGTTGCGCCCGACTCGTTCCTGGCGGAAGAACACGGGGGCCCCCGACGAAAGAACGACAGCGAGCCCCGCGACCATGAGCACGGGCGCCGAAAGAGCCAGGCCCGCGGCCGCGAGGACGACGTCGGCCGCTCGCGCGAGTCCGCGTCCGGCTCGAAAGGCGTCGGCGGGATCCCCGGGCATCAGGTCGCGACGGCAGCCCGCGTGGACGGGCGCCTGTTGCGCAGGAAGAGAGCACGCAGCGAGCGCATCACCGTCTCGACCTCGTCGTCCGTCATGCCCGGGAAGAGCGGCAGACTGACGAGCCGCTCCCACTGGCGCGTCGCCACCGGCAGATGCTCCGGCCGCCAGCCGAACGTCTCTTCGTAGTACGGGATGCAGGTGCAGCGGCCGCCAGTGGACCGAGCAGCCGACGCCGGCGTCCTGGAGCTCGTCGATGAACGTGGTTCGCGGTCGACGCGCGAGCCGATCGAGCCGCAGCCGGATCGGGAACAGGTGCCAGGAGTGGATCGCGGTCCCGCGGGACGGGCGGCAGCTCGAGCTCCTCGACGTCGGCGAGGCGCTCGCGATAGGCCCGCGCGACCGCCTCGCGCGCCGCGCCGCATCGCCTCGGCGCGCGCGAGCTGATGGATGCCGATCGCGGCGGCCACGTCGGTCAGGTTGTACTTGAAGCCCGGCGCGACGATCCGGTAGTCCCAGCGCCGCCCCCCGGAGTAGCGCTCCCAGGCGTCGTGCGACAGGCCGTGCAGCGACATCAGCCGCATGCGGTCGGCGAGCGCCGGCGTCGTCGGTGACCGCCATGCCGCCCTCGCCGGTGGTGATCGTCTTGTTGGCGTAGAACGAGAAGCAGGTGACGCCGCGCGGTGCCCGCGCCGCAACGCTGCCACGGCGCGCCGGCGTCCGGCGCGCCATGACGCCGGGAACGCGTGCGCCGCGTCCTCGACGACCCACAGCCCGTGCCGCGCGCGAACGCCTCGAGCGCGCGCAACGTCCATCATCAGCCCGCCGACGTGTACCGGGATGATCGCCGACCGACGTCGCGTCCGGCGTCGCACCGGCGAGCAGTCGGCCCGCGCGCGAGCGCCTCGAGCTTCCGCTCGGCGTCGTCGAGGTCCATGTTGAGCGTCGACCGGATCGCAGTCGACCAGCACCGGGATCGGCGCCGAGGTAGCGGACGACCTCGGCGGTCGCCGCGAACGTCATCGTCGGCACGAGCACGGCCGTCGCCGGCCTTCAGGCCGAGCGCCTCGACCGCCAGGTGCAGCGCCGCGGTGCACGAGTTGACGCGCGATCGCGTGCGTGCCGCCGACCGCCGCCGCGAACTCCGCCTCGAAGCGCTTCGTCCGCGGCCCGGTCGTCAGCCAGCCGGAGCGCAGGGTGGCGACGACCTCGTCGATCTCGCCGCCGGTGAGGTCGGGGCGAAAGAAGGGAACGGCGGTCTTGCTCATCGTGCCTCCATGGTCCGGTCGCAGGCGCAGACGGTCACGGATCCGTCCGCGCGGACCCACATCGCCGGCCTCCGGGTCTCGGGCGGCGCGCACGCCGCCCGCGTCAGATCATCGGGCTCGAGGACGTTGACCTTGGGGCCCTCTTCGCGGCGCTCGAGCTGCAGCGCCTCGGAGAGCGCGGAATCCGCCAGCGCGCCGTCGCCGACCGTGTCCGTCCCGCGAAAGCCGTAGAAGCCGTACCGGCGCGACCGGGGCTCCCCCGGCGCATTGGCGACGAGGAGGGCCGGCGCCCGGCCGCCCTGTTCCTTCAGAGCTCCGACGAGGCGCTCGGCCGCTCTCCCGCAGCGCGCGACGGCGAGGTTCCGGCTCAGTGTCGCCGCGAATGCGAGCGCGACGAGCGTGAGGCCGACCGCTCGTGCCGCGCGCGGGGCGCCGCGCCCCGCGGCGTCGAGAAGGACGCCCGCGAGGATCGCGACGAAGGCCGCCGGCAGGTAGGTATACGTCTCCGAGGCGTGCTTCGTGAAGAGAAGGAGAGGAGAGAGGAGGATGACGATTCCGCCGACGACGAACGCGGCCCCGGGCGCGGCCGCCGCACGCTCGGCCGGCGCCATGCGCACCGCCGCACGCGCGGCGAGCGCGAGGGCGGCGGCGGCCGCGACCGCCAGCACAACCAGCGCGAGGACGCGCCCCGCGGCCCCACCCGACGCGAGCTCCGACGGGTACGGCGTGCCGAGAACGTCGTGGAGGAGGACCGGATCGAGCGGCAGGAAGAGCGCACCGCCGTACGTGAGGAGGCTCTTCAGAACGGTCGCGGGCGAGGGCAGGGAGCCGGCGATCTTTCCCGCCGGCACGTAGAGCGCGCGCAGGACCGCGTACCCGGCCGCGAGGGCCGCGCCACCGCCGAGCCATGCCGCGAGGACCCCGGTCCGCGGCCTGCGACCCGTCGCGCGCGCCTCGACGAGGACGAGGAGCGCCGTCAGGGGGAAATAGACGACCTCGGCGTCGTACGTGAGGATCGCGAGGGCCGCGAGGGCGAGCGAGGCGCCGACGAGCGCGGGGCCCGAGGACGTCGCCCGAAGCGCCCGGAGAAACAGGAGGAGCGCGGCGAGGAGCAGGCCGTGCCCGACCGCATTCGTGACGACGGCCCCGACGACCGTCATGTTCCCGAGCGGATGAAGGCCGAAGAGCAGGGCGGCCCACGCCGCGGCGCGCGGAGAAGCGAAGAGGGCCGACGAGAACGCGAACACGAGCGCGACGCACGCGAGATGGGAGACGAGGTTCCGCAGCCGGAACGGCAGCGCGGCCCCGTCGCCGGCGAGGAACGTGACGAGGTTGAGGCCGCGATTGAGCGGCCGGTAGCGCGCGCCCTCGAAGTGGGACGTCGTGAACACGAGAGACGGGTTCCTCGCGTCCGTGAAGGCGGCCCGATGGAGCTCGTAGAAGTCGTCGTACGAGCAGAACCACGCCGCCGTCACGGGAACGTAGACGAGCGCCACGAGACCGAGGATCGCGGCGAGCCGCGCGAACGGCCAGCGCGTCATCCTTGCTCCTGGCGTGCGACGGCCGGGGCCGCGCCTCCCCAGCGCCCCGCGAACCGGAGGAGCCCGACGAGGAATCCGGATCCGTAGGCGAGGTGAAGGATCGGAAAGACCAGGGCGAGGAGGACGGGATTCGCCGTCTGGCGTCGCGCCTCCAGGATCGCGGCCCCGAGGTCGGCGGCGAGATAGAGCGCCGCGAGGGCCGCCAGCGGCAGGCGGGCGGCGGGCGCGGACGGGAAGGCAAGCGCCGCGACGGCGGCCAGGAGAAGCGCCAGGACGAACAGGGGCGGCGCGAACTGCCGGGGCCGCATCTGCGCCGCGTGCTTCTGGAGGACCCGGACCTTCCAGAACCCGTACTGGAAGTACTGGCGGAAGAGCGCCCCGGGCGTCCCGCGGACCGTGTACCGCGACCTCACGGCCGGCGTGAGGAGGATGCGCCCGCCGGCTGCCCGCAGCCGGTAGTTGAACTCGTCGTCCTGGTCCCGGACGAGCTCCTCGTCGAAGACGCCGATCCGCGCGAACACGGCAGCGCGGCCACGCGCCGAGATAGACGGTGTCGACCCATTCCTCGCGGTCCGAATAATGGAAGCGCGCGCCGCCGACCCCGAAACGCGAGCTCGTCGCCGCCGCCACGGCGCGGCCGAAGGCTCCGTCGCCGACCGCCGTCATGCGGCCGCCCGCGTTGTCGGCTCCCGTCCTCTCGAGCGCCTCGACGCACGCGCGCACGTAGTCCGGCGCGATCTCCGTGTGCCCGTCGACGCGCACGACGAACGCGCCGCGCGCGACCCGGAGCGCGGCGTTCAGGCCGGTCGAGACGATGCCCCCCGGGTTGTCCACGACGACGAGCCGCGGGTCCCGCGCCGCGGCCCGCTCGAGGATCGAACGGGTCGCGTCCGTGGATCGGCCGTCCGCGAAGAGGACCTCGATCCGGTCCCTGGGGTAGTCCTGGCCCAGGATCGCCGCCGCGGTCCCCTCGACGTGCGCGGCTTCGTTGCGCACGGGGACGAGCACCGAGACGAACGGCCGCGCCGGGCCCGCGTCGCTCACGGCCGCACGAGCGACCGCACGGCGCCGATGACGTCCTCGACGTCTTCGTCGGTCAGCTTCGGCGAGATCGGAAGGCTCACGGTCTGCCGCCCGATCGCCCACGCGTTCGGCGTCGCCTCGGGCCGCATTCCGAGCGTCTCGCGATAGAAGGGATGTTCGGGGATGGAGCGGTAGTGGACGCCGACGCCGATGTTTCGCTTCGTCATGCCGTCGAGGAACGCGTCCCGGCCGATGCCCGCGCGCTCCTCGTCGATCAGGAGCGTGTAGAGGTGGTAGGCGTGCCGCGTGCCTGTTTCCACGGGGGCCGGGATCCCGACGGGGAGGGCCGCGAACGCTTCCTGGTATCGCGCCCAGATCTCGGCGCGCCTCTTCCACCACGTCTCGACCCGCGCGAGCTGGTGGATCCCGATCGCGGCCTGCAGATCCATCATGTTGTACTTGAACCCCGCCTCCACGACGTCGTAGTGCTTGAAGCCCTCGTCGCTGAAACGCTTCCAGGCGTCCTTGCTCATCCCGTGCAGCCCGAGGACGCGGATGCGGTCGAGGTCGGCCGGGTTTTTCGCGATCACCATCCCGCCCTCGCCGGTGACGACGTTCTTCGTCGAGTAGAAGCTGAAGCAGCCGAAATCGCCGAGCGTGCCCGCCCGGCGCCCCCGGTGCTCGGTCTCGATCGCGTGCGCGCAGTCCTCGATCACGGCGAGGCGTGCGGCGCGCGGCGAGGTCGAGCAGCGCGTCCATGTCGCAGGGGCGCCCGGCGAAGTGGACGGGCAGGATCGCGCGCGTGCGGGGCGTCAGGGCACGTTCCACGGCGGCCGGGTCGAGGTTCATCGTCGCCGCGTCCACGTCCGCGAGCACCGGCGTGCCGCCCGCGTGGAGGATCGCGTTGACGGTCGCGCAGAACGTCATCGGCGTCGTGACGATCTCGTCCCCGGGCTTCAGGTCGAGGGCGACGCACGCGAGGTGCAGGGCCGCCGTGCACGAGTTCAGGGCGGCGGCGGCGGGGACGCCCTTGTACGCGGCGAAGTCGCGCTCGAAGCGCGCGACCTTCGGGCCGGTGCCGAGCCAGGCCTTGTCCATCGAGTCCAGCACCTCACGCCGTTCGGCCTCCTCGATGAGAGGCTGGCCGAAGACGAGGAACGTCGCGCGCTTCCGCACGACGTCGGGCGGACTCATGCGGCCCGCGCGCTCCCGACGCGGCCGATGCAGGAACGGTAGAAGGCGACGTTCGAGGCTGTCAGGGCCTCGCACGAGAAGCGACGGCGCACCGTTTCGCGCCCCGCGGCCCCCAGGCGCGCGGCGAGCGCGTCGTCCTTCAGGAGGCGGACGATCGCGGCGGCGATCGCGGCCGGCTCGTCCGGGTCGACGAGGATGCCGTCGCGTCCGTCCTCGATGACCTCGGGGCCGCTCCCGCGCCGCGTGTAAACGGTCGGACATCCCGAGGCCATCGCGTGCAGAGGCGTGAGCGAGAACCCTTCCGCATACGACGGAAGGACGACCGCCCGCGCGCGACGGAACTCCTCGACGAGGGCGTCGAGCGTCACGTGGCCGCGGAACGTCACACCGCGGACGCCGCGGCTCACGAGCGAGGCCTTCAGCGCCTCCTCCATCGATCCCCCTTCTTCCGCGCTCCCGTCCTTTCCGAAGACGTGGAGCGTGGCTCGCGGCGCCTCGCCGGTCACGAGCGGCCAGGCGGCCAGGAGCGAGCGGATGCCCTTCTTCGTCGTGAGCGTCCCCGCGAACACGACGCGGTTCGGATCCCGCGGCAGCTCGGCGGCGGGAGGCGCCTCGACCGGGTTGTAGATGACGGCTTCCGGCCCGCGCGAGAAGCCGAACACTTCCGCGGTCCGCCGGGCGAGGTACCGGCTCTCGGAACAGACGAAGTCCGCTCGCCGGAGCGACGCGCGCTCGAGCCAGTACAGCGCGCGCCGCCGCGAGCGTCCGAGCTCGTCCGCGAAATACGAGGCCGAACCGGACAGACGGACCACGACGGGGGCCGCGAAGCGGGGCCAGCCCGCCGCCCACCCTTCCCAGTCGGGAAGCTCGACGAGATCGACGTCGCCCGCCTTCACCCACGCCGCGACGGCGCGGAAGAGCCGCACGCGCGAGCGGATCCACCCGGCCGTCCCCCCGCTCTCCCGGAGACGGACGACGCGCACGCCCCGGTCGTCCTCCATGTCGGGAGCGGGATAGGACGCGGAGTACATTCCGACGACGCGCACCGGATGCCCCGCCTCGACGAGCGCGCGCGCGAACGTCTGCACGAGCGTCCCGATGCCGCCGTGAGGGCCCGGGGGGTACTCGTTGCACAGGAAACAGAGGCGCATCGGGCGGGCTGCCTCAGCGGAGGACATGGCCTTCGATCATGCCACGCCGGCGCGCCTGAGTCTCTCGAGCGCAGCCCACAGCGGGTTCCGCCACGTGAACTGGAAATTCTCCACGACGCGCGCGCCCCACGCGTCCTTGAACGCCTCGAGCGAGGCGATCCCCAGCGAGCCGCCCATGTTCACGAACGACGTCCCGGCGCCGGCCCCCCAGCGGAACGCCGCGTCGAAGATCTGGTGCGTCGGGTAGCAGTTCGACAACTCGCGATCCATCGCGCCGTGCCAGTAGACGAGCGAGTCCGTGTCGTGAAAGAACAGGGCGCCCGCCACGAGCCGCTCCCCGCGCTCGGCGACGAAGAGGCGCACGGCGTCCCGGAGCCCGACGAGCTCGACGAAGAGGTCTGCGGGGTAGATGAAATCGTACCCGCCCCTGCCGGCCGCGAGACGCTCGTGGAGCGCGTGATAGGCGCGCGCGGCCTCCGCGTCCGCGATCCGGACCGTCACGCCCTTCTCGTGCGACTGCCGGATCTGGCGGCGGATCCGGGGCTCGAACCGGGCCTCGACGGCCCCGTAGTCCGCCTCGAGCCGGACGATGCGTGTCTCGTTCTTCTCCGCCGCGAGCGCGAGAGAAGAAAGCGCGGACGCGAGCTCCTCCTCGTCGAAGCGTACCTTCCAGCTGAACTTCCTGACGCGCGGCCCCTTCAGCCGCCTCACGACGTCTTCGATCGTCTCCGGCTCGAGCCGCCCCTCCCAACCCGGGCTCGCGTAGAGCCCGAGCGGCGCGAGAAGGAAGGACTTCAGCCCGAGGCGGTCCCGCACCTCGAGAGCGCACAGCGTCCGGTCGGGCCCCGATCCACGGACGGGCACCTCGAGAACGCCGTGGCGCGGCCCGGCCGTCCGGGCGCAGGCCTCGACGAGCGGACGCGTCGAGAAGAGACGCGCGGGATGCCGCACGTCCGTCAACCGCGCTCCTCGCGGGGGACGCGGCACACGACCGCCCGGAACTTTCCCGCCGCCGTTCTCGGGATCGCGTCGACGAGGCGGACCTCCGTCGCGACGTCGCCCACGTGGAGCCGCATGTTCGCCCGGAGAGACTGCGCGTCCGTCTCCGAGAAGCCCTCGGCCGCCACGACGTTGATCACGAACAGGTCCCGCCGCTCCTGGACGACTTGAGCCTCACGGATCGCCGAGACCCCCTTGAACACGGTGTCGAACCTCAGGATCCGCCGTCCGTCGGGCGTCACGCACATGTCCTCGTACCGGCCCTCGATCCCCTCGAGGACCGGCATCTGCCGGCCGCAGGGACAGTTCTGGTCGAGCGCCCAGCGCGCGGCATCCCCGACGCGGTAGCGCAGGAGCGGCTGCAGCGTGTTCGCGAGTCCCGTGCACACGACCTCGCCGATCGCACCGGGCGGGCACGGCCGCCCCTCGGGGTCGAGGATCTCGACGATCCCGACCTCCGGGCTCACGTGGTAACGGCCCTCGGCGCACTGCGACGCGAACGCGCACTGCTCGACCGCTCCGTACCGGTCGAACAACCGGCACCGGAACGCCTCCTCGATGGACCGGCGCGCCGACTCCGTGACCGTCTCGGACGTCGTGACGACGACCCGCGCGGGCGCGGGGAGGTCGCCCGTCTCGAGGGCCCAGGCCGCCAGAGTCGAAAGCGCGCTCGGATAGCCCATCACGACCGCCGGCCTGAAACGGCGGAGGAACGCGACGTACGCGGGCAGGTTGGCCGGGCGAGAGGTGGTAGACGGACGCGTACGCGAGGTCCTCGGCGGGGCTGATCCGCCAGAACGGCGGACGCGCCTGCTCCGGCCGGCAGATCTTTCGCGCGCCGAACATCACGCGCCGGTCCCGGTACGTCGACGCCGGCCCACCGGAAGGTCCGCACCTTCGGGAACGGCGAGCTCGAGGGCGTGGAACGCGCGCGAGAAGTAGATCTCCGTCGGCGTCCCCGAAGTCCCGCTCGAGCGGAAGACGAGCGTCCCCTTCGGCGGCGGGTCCTGCGTCAGGAGGTCGCGGGCGCGCGTGCGCAGCGTCTCCTTCGACAAGAGGGGAAGGGACGCCAGCGCCGCCCGGGGATCGTCGGCGGCGCCGAGGCCCGCGCCCCGGAACACGCTCCGCCAGTAGGGCGCCCGCCGGGCCGCGGCCAGGACCTCGCCGAGTCGTGCACGCTGGAGATCGGCGAACTGCGCGGCGGTCCAGCGGTCGTGACTCTCCAGTTCCGCGACGAGCGCGTGGAACGCACGGCCGAACCTCCGCCGGTACCACCAGACGCCCCACAGGGCGACCGCGGCCTGCTGGAGGGGCACGGGCGCCCGCAGGTAGAGGTCGTCGAGCGCGCTCACGCGGCCCCCGCCTCGGCGACCCGCGTCAGGAGCGCGTCCCACTCGGGCAGCACGCGGCCCCAGTCGAACCGCTCGGCCTTCTCGCGGCCCCGGGCGGCGAGCGAGCGCGCGAGCGCCGGCTCGGACACGACGCGGAGCACGGCCCGGGCCATCGAGGCCTCGTCGTCCGGCGCCACGAGGAGAGCGTCGACGCCGTCCTCGAGCAGGTACGGCAGGCCCCCGACGTTCGTGCTGACGACGGCGAGGCCCGCGGCCTGCGCCTCGAGAACGCTCACGGGCGTGTTGTCGACGTTCGTCGTGTTCAGGAAGACGTCCGCCTTCGCGAGCCATCCGGCGACGTCGGCGTGCGGGACGGGGCCCGGGAGATCCAGCCGGTCCGCGACGCCCAGCTCTCGCGCGAGCTCCCGCACCCGGCCGAGGCTTCCGTCCTTGTCGCGGCCGATCATCACGAGGCGGGCGTCCGGCCGCTCGGCCGCGACCCGCGCGAGTACCCGCACGGCGAGCACGGGGTTGTAGACCTCGTGGAACGCGCGCACCCAGACGAGCCGGGGCGCGGCTGCGGCACGGACGCCGAACGGGAAGCTCCCGAGCGAAAGCCCGTTCGGCAGATGGACGAGGTCCGGGCGGTGGGCACGCATCTCCTCGAAGAGGTATCGCGAGGGCGCCGTGACGGCCGCGGCGCCCGCGAGCAGGCGCCCGACCCGGTCCCCGTGGTCCCGCGCGAAACGGGGAAGGTTCCCGCCGTGCAGGACGAGGACGTACGGCCGGCGCGCGGCGCGGAGGACCCCGCAGACCGCCTCCGCCCACCGGAACGCCGCGCCGCTGAAGACGTCGACCTCCGCCACCGCGTAGCGCGCCGCGCCATCGCCAGGCGGAGACGAGGATGTCCGCGACGCGCGCGAGCCGCGAGGTGCGGTGCGACACCGTCGACACGCGCCAGCCCGCGGCCGCGAGCCGCTCGCCGAGCTCCTCCGATTGCGAACGCGCGCCGACGGCCGGCGGCGGCATGTAGCCGACGAGGAGGACCGACCGGGGATCAGGCGAACGCGGCGGCGGCACGCGCATGGTCCTCCTTCCCCGCGAGGTCGCGGTAGACGTCGAGGAAGGCCTCCCCCAGCGCCGCGAGCCCGTAACCGCGCTTCGACCCGCGCCCGCCCGGCCGCGCCCATCGTCCGCGCGAGGGCCGGGTTCGCGGCGATCTCGACGAGACGCGCCGCGAGGGCGTCCGCGTCCGGCGGGACGACGAAGCCCGTCTCGCCCTCGCCCACGACGACGCGGACGTCGCCGACGTCCGTCGCGACGACCGGCCGCGACGCCTCCATCGCCTCGAGAAGGACGTTCGGAAATCCTTCGTCGTCCGAGGACAGGACGAGGACGTCGGCCGCCGCGAGGAGCTCCGGAACGTCCTCCCTCAGGCCCAGGAACTCGACGGCGCGGCCGAGACCCAGCTCGGCCGCGCGCCGCTCGAGCGCCGCGCGCTCCGGGCCCGTCTCCGACGACGACGCCGCACAGGCCGGGGACGTCCCGGCGGGCCGCTCGCGAGGGCGTCGAGAAAGCGGTCGACGCGCTTGGCGGCGATCAGGCGCCCGACGAGCGCCGCGCGAGGCGGGCCGCCCGCTCTTCGCGGGTCGGGGAGGCAGGGCCCCGCGTCGATGACGTTCGGGACGACGTAGACGTTCCTCGGGCGCAGGCGGGGATCCGCGCGCAGCCGGGCGGCGGCGGCCCTCGAGTTCACGACCAGGGCGGACGGGACCCGGAGGAGCCACGGCGTCCACGCGCCGTTTCCCTCGCGCGCATGCGCGACGCTGCTGCGCAGCGCGCCGAGGCTCAGCGCGCCGGCGCGGCGGGCGGCGAGGGCGGCGTAGAGGTTCGCGAACGTGTGGCAGGACTGGACGATCTGCGGCCGGAAGCGCGCCACCTCCCGCGCGATCGCGAGGAGGCGCCGCGGCACGTCCGGCGCCCGCCCCGCGAAGACGACGGGGATCCCGGCCTCGCGCAGGGTCCTCTCGTACCGCTCGCCGCGCGTCAGGCTCAGGACGCGGACGTCGACACCGGCGGCCGCGAGGGCGCGCGCGCCGTACGCGAGCTGCTTCTCGGCGCCTCCGTGCCCGAGAGTGCCCGCGATCAGCGCGACGCGGGGTCGTTCGGGTTCCATGGATCGAAGCCTTCGCGGGTCGGCGGAATCCCGGCGCGCGCCGCGCGCGCGGGCCGGACGGGGGACGTCCTGATCGAGCACGACGATCGCGGCCGCCACGAAGAACCAGAGTCCTTTCGCCTGGAACTCGCTCGACAGGAACGACACCGCCGATGATGGCGGTCGTCAGGAGCCCGAAGCCGAAGAGGCCCTCGCGCCGCCGGCGGTAGCCCGTCACGGCGAACGAACAGACGAACCCCGCGAGGAGCACGATCCCGGGGACGCCGTTCTCGGCGAGCGTCTTGATCCAGGCCGAGTGCGCCTGCGTCGCGCCGCGTTCCCGGTAGAGCAAGAGATTCTCGCGCTGGCCGACGTCCTCGCCCGCGAGCGCGAAGCCGCCCGTGCCGACCCCGAGCGGATGCTCGAGGAAGACGATCCAGCCCGCGAGCGCGAGGTCGGAGCGGCCGCTCGTGCGGTTCGCGAGGCTGCGCGTCGGATCCACGAGCTTCGCGAGGCGCTGGTCCATCTCGTCCTGGAGGTCCGCGAACAGGCTCGTCACGGCGAGGGCGCCCACGAGGGCGAGGAGCGCGCCGGCCCGCGCCTTGACCGGCTGCCGGCCCCCGAGCACGAGGAAGGCCATCGCGACGGACGCCGCCAGGAAGCCTCCGCGGCTGCCGGTCAGGAAGGCCCACCCGAGGTTCACGACGGAAAGCGCCATGATCGTGCGGCGGATCCTGGGCGAGGAGGAGGCCTTGACGAGGGCGAGGCCGGCCGTGAGGAGCGCCGTCAGCGGGAGATAGACCCACGCGTTCGGGTTGATCGACTCGCCGAGAGCGCCGTGGCGGTAGAAGGCGAAGCCGCCGCCCGCCGAGAGGACGCCCGTGACGATCGCGAGCCACCCCCACGCGTCGCGGTCCCCGGCGGCGCGCAGGACGAAGACGAGCAGCCCCAGGATCGCCGAGAGGCTGAGGACGTGCGCGAGCCCGTTGTCGACGTCGGTCCCGACGGGGATCTCGAGGACGAGCAAGGCCAGGAGCAGCGCGAGCCACACGGACGAACGGCCCCGGAGCCGCGCGAGATCGCGCCAGCCGATCGCGGCCGCCGCGAGGAGGAAGTAGCCCAGGGTGTTCCAGCGCAGGAGACCGCCGGTGAAGACGAAGACGCGGGAGATCGCGTCGAGGGCCCCGAGAATCGCGACGCCCATGAGACCGACCACGGGGTTCGCGAAGCCGGCGACGGCGGCGGCGAACCCGATCGCCGTGAGGATCCGGATCACGTCTCTCATGTCGAGGACGAGGCTGCTCGCCCACGTCGCCGTGACGAGGACGACGAACACCTTGCCCCACGCCGCGGCTCCGAAGCGGCTTGCCGGCACGGCCGCGCCGGCGGGTGACGACGCGCGTCTGCTCCGCCACGGCGACGCTCATGGCCGGAGCTTTCCGTCGACGAGCGTGAGGCCCATCCGTTCGGCGCAGGACCGCCCGATCTCGCAGCGCCCACGCCTCGAGGGTCCTGTCGGCGACGAAGGCGCGGCAGGCGGCGCGCAGCGCCGGCCAGTCGCGCCGCCCGGCGGTCACGCGCCCGAGTGCCGCCGCGAGCGAATCCGGGTCCCCGGGCGGCACGAGCCAGCCGCGTTCGCCGGCCCGGCCGATGACGCCGCCGGCCGCCCCGACGTCCGAGGCGAGGACCGGCAGGCCGTGCGCGAACGCGTCGAGCCAGGCCTTGCTGAAGCCTTCCGTGAGGGACGGCTGCACGCAGAAATCGGCCCGCGACAGGACCGCCGAGAGGGCCGCGCGGTCGAGCTGGCCCGCGAAGACGACGGCGTCGGCGACGCCCCGCTCGCGCGCGCGTCCCTCGAGCGCGGCGCGCTCGGGGCCCTCGCCGGCGAGGACGACCGCTGGGACCGCCGCGCCTTGCGCGCGCAGGATCGCGAGCGCGTCCATCAGGACGTGAACGCCCTTCTCGCGGGACAGCCGTCCGGCGTACACGGCCCGCGGGGGCGTCGAGAGCCCGCGGTCCGGATGCGGGTCGATCGAGGCCAGCTCCCGTTCGGAGAGGGCGGTCGAGAAGATCGCCCGCACGTGCGCCTCCCGGACGTCCGACGGGTCGCCGGTGGCGAGCATGACGTGGCGGCCCCGTCCGGCGATTCGCATGAGCTGGCGCGTGACTCGGTTCATGAGGGTCGTCTGCGCGGTCGGCCTCCACGAGCCGCCGTAGCGCGCGATCATTCTCTTACGGAGAAGGAGGGCGACGACCATCCCGACGAGCGGGATGTCCCCCGGCAGGGGCGTGTGCACGACGTCCGCCTCGCGGTAGGCGCTCCTCAGCGTCCTCACGAGGAGAGGACTCCGGCGCACGACGTCGAGCTTTCGCCGCCACCCCGTGCCGGCGGGGAGGCGCACCGGGACGACGTCGAGATCCGCGGGGAACGCGATCCCTCCGGCCCGCGACGGCCCGACGACGGTGACGAGGGTCATGGAGTCGAAGAGCGTCGCGAGCGCCCCCATCTGGAGCGGGAAGCCGCCGTCCGACGCCCAGCGGCCGTCGGGCCCCCGCCAGCATTCCTTGAACGAGACGGCGCAAAGCCTCACGGGGCTCCTTCCGCCACGAGGTCGCGCGGGAGAGCGATCCGAAGCAGACCCTCGCGGGCGAGCGTGCGCGCACGCTCGAGAAACGGCACGAGGTGCCGCTCGTCCTGCGGGCCGCCGCTTCGCAACGAGTGGGGATGTCCGTAAACGACCGCGATCCCGCCCTCCCTCGCGACCCGCTCGACCATCGAAACCGCGGGGCCGTCGAACCCGCCCGGCGTGTTGAGCCGCACGCACGCGAGCCCGCGGATCCCGGCGAGCCGCGCGGGGCGGTCGAGACGCCGGCCCGTGACACGTTCCGCGAGTCTCTGCGGCATGGGCCGGTACGCGACCCGCGCGAGCCGGTAGCCCGTCTCGCGGAGCGCCGTGCAGAGGCGCGGGAGGTCCGTCCGCCCGCGCCGGACCTCGCGCCTCTCGGCGAGGCTCAGCGAGGCGCCACCGAGGTAGTCGAACGGCTGGTTGAACGGCGGCACGAAGGTGACCACCCGGCCGCCAATGCACTGCTCGAGCGCGTCGCGGCTGGCCGCGAGCGATTCCCTCAGGGCCGCAGGGCCGAGGGCCGGAAGCCACTCGTGCCGGAAGGCGTGGCTCCCGACCTCGTGGCCCGCGGCGTGGATCCGGCGGATCTGCGCCGGGTCGTGGTACGGGCGCTCCCCCGCCAGCGCGGCGGCGCCGACGACCGCGAAGCAGGCGGGCACCCCGTATGCCGCGTGCAGCTCGAGGAGGCGTTCCGTGTTCGTGAACTCGAGCGGCCCCCAGTCCTTCGGTCCGCCTCCGCTCCGCGACCGGTCCCCGCCCCACTGGGTGTCGTAGTCCCAGAAGAGGAGGAGCGTGCCGCTCGCCGCCGCCGTCATGCGGCCCTCACGAGGTCCCAGGCGGCGCGCGTGCGCCCGGCCAGCTGACGCAGGACGCCCGACGCCCGCCCCGGGACGACCGCGTGGCGGAGGAGGAGCAGCGAGTCGACGCTCCACGCGTACGCGAACCACAGGACGTCCTTCACCGTGCGGTCCCGGAGGCCGCGGCGGTGGATCTCGTACCGGTTCGAAATCGCCATGTAGCCGACCCGGTACGGGTCCGGGCGCCCGGCCTCCTCGTGGAGGTGCTCGAGGCGGGCGGCGCAGGCCATGAGGAGCCTCCCCCGGCGCGCGACGCGGAGCGAGAAGTCGAGGTCCTCCCCCTGCCCGTACCCGGCGAAGGCCTCGTTGAAGCCGACCGCGCGCGCGTCCTCCGTGCGCCACATGACCGCGCCGCCGGGGAGCCAGTCCCCCTCGGCGACTCCGGCGTCCTGCCGGAGGAAGCTCCACGGCACGGACATTCCGGAGCGGCAGTAGCGGCCGGGCGTGAGCGACGAGACGATCCCGAGCGCCCGGCGGATCCGCCAGAGCGCGTCCGGAGTCTCGGGCTGCCCCTCGATCACGGCGCCGACGCCGACGGTGCCGGCGGTGGACCGGTGGACGGACTCCATCTCCTCGAGGCACCGGGGCGCGAGGACGATGTCGTCGTCGAAGAACGCGACGAGGTCGTCCGTGACGACGCGGAGCGCGACGTTCCTCTGACGGGTCAGGCCCCGCTGGCGGTCGCCCACGCGGAGGTAGCCGACGCGCCCGGCGGCCGACCCGAGGTCCGGATCGGACGCGAGCGCCTTCTCGCTCAGGTCGTCGCGGCTCGCGTCCACGACGAGCAGCGTGTCCGCGCGCCGCGTCTGGCGCTTGAGCGAGGCCACGCAGCGCACGAGGCTCGCGGGCCGGGCGTACGTGCAGATCACGACCGCGACGCCCGGCGACGGGGCACCGCCCCAAGCGGGACGCACACCTTCCGGACGCCAGAACTCGGCGAGAACCTCGTCAGAGGCCCCTACGCGTCGATCGTCCATTCCGACTTCGGCCGGATCTGCCGATCCGATTTCGTCCACGCGGAGATGCCGAAGGGTGCGACCTCGAACATGAGGATCTTGTCGAGCGAATCGATGACCCGGAGGCCCTGGCGCGCCCTGATCGACACCTCGTAGTGGCCCGGCGAGAGGTTCGGATGCTCGACGATGCCGACTGCGCTTCGCGACTCGCCGCGCGACAGCTTCAGTCGCGATGTCGCGTCGGTGCTCTCGCACGTGAAGAGCAGGCCTCCGTCCATCGAGAACACGCTGTACTCCACGGACAGGTCCGGGAGATCCTCCCGCGCCTCGAATTCGAGCCGGATACGAAGCGGAGCCCACATGGGCACGCGCGATCTCCTCCAGACCCTCGACGCGGGCCCGCCGGAACCGAACGACAGTTCCGAGACCCGCAGGCCTCGGCGCGGACTCGAGCGCGTTGTTCAGGACGTGCATCTCGCCGTCGAGCGTCCGCAGGTACTCGTCGATGACGGACGAGACGGGCCCGTCGACGGCGACTTCGCCCGGCCTCAGGCAGATGCCGCGCGTGCAGAGGTTCTGCACGGCCGACATGTTGTGGCTGACGAAGAAGACCGTCCGGCCCGCCCGCGCGATCTCGCCGATCTTGCCGAGGCACTTCTTCTGGAAGAACGACGTCGCCGACCGCGAGGACCTCGTCCACGAGGAGGATCTCGGTCTCGAGATGCGCCGCGACCGCGAACGCGAGACGCAGGAACATGCCGCTCGAGTAGCGCTTGACCGGCGTGTCCGACGAACTGGTCGATCTCGGCGAACGCGACGATGCTCGTCGAGGTTCCGCTGCGATCTCGGCGCGCTTCATCCCGAGGATCGAGCCCATCAGGAAGATGTTCTCGCGGCCCGTGAGCTCCGGGTGAAACCCCGTGCCGACCTCGAGGAGCGAGCCGACCCGTCCGCGGATCTCCGCCCTGCCCTCGGTGGGCTCGGTGATCCGCGACAGGACCTTGAGCAGCGTGCTCTTGCCCGGCGCCGTTCCGCCGATGAGGCCGACGACCTCGCCCGGCTGCACGTCGAACGAGATGTCGCGGAACGCCCAGATCGTCTCCACCGGCTGGGCGCCGGCGGCCCGCCGGCCCGGAGCCTCGCGGGCCGGGGCGGTCAGCGTCTCGACGATCGACTCGCGCAGCGTCCTGTAGCCGCGCTGGCGCGCGCCGATCCGGTAGCGCTTGCCGAGCCCGCGGGCCTGGATCGCGACCGTCACGCGGCCCTCCTAGACGACATCGGCGAACGTCCGTTCGAGGCGGCGGAACGCAGACGAGTCCGGCGCCGAGGAGCAGGAGCGAGGTCGCGATGCTCGCGATCAGGACGCCCTCGAGGCCCGCCCCCGCGCCGAGGACCGACCAGCGGAACCCCTGGACGACGCCGACCATCGGGTTCAGGCCGTAGACCCACAGCGGGATGCCGAGCCGTCGAGCTTCTCGGCGACCCGGCTCATCGGATAGATGACGGGCGTCACGAAGAGCCACAGCTGGATGCAGAACGGCACGATGTAGCGCACGTCGCGATAGCGCACGTTCAGGGCGGCGAGAAGCAAGGCCGATGCCGGTCGTCGCGGCGAACGCGAGCAGGAGGAGAAGCGGAAGGAACACGAGCTTCCACGAGGGCGCGACGCCGTAGAACGGCATCATTCCGAGCAGGACGACGAACGCGACCGCGAAGTCCACGAGGCCGGACAGGACGGCCGAGAGCGGGATGATGAGCCGCGGGAAGTACACCTTCTGGACGAGCGTCGCGGTGCTCACGATGCTCGTGGACGCCTGGTTGACGCCCTGCGAGAAGAGCGTCCACGGCAGGAGCCCGACGTACGAGAAGATCGGGTACGGAAGGCCGTCGGATCCGACGCCGGCGAGCCGCCCGAAGAAGATCGTGAAGACGACCATGCTCAGGAGCGGCTGGAGGATCGCCCAGGCCGCCCCGAGCGCCGTCTGCTTGTAGCGGACCTTCACGTCGCGCCAGACGAGGAAGAAGAGGAGCTCGCGGTACGCCCAGAGCTCCGCGAAGTTCAGCGCGACCCAGCCCGTGCTCGGCTGGATCACGACGACGGCGGAGCCGGAATGCACCTGCGTCACCCGAGGCCGCCCTTCCGTGCCGGGACGGGGCGCGTCGACGCCGTGAGCGCGGCCCGGTAATGCGGCGCCGTGAGCCGGAGGCCCGCCGCGAGGTCCGTGGCCGGGTCGAATCCGAGCGCCGCCCGCGAGAGGGCGAGGTCGGCGAGCGAGTGCGGGATGTCCCCGGCGCGCGGGGGTCGATGCTCGGTCGGCCGGCCCCGGCCGACGGCCTCGCGGACGCGATCGCGCGAGCTCGTTCACGGTCGTGCGACGCCCCCCGGCCACGTTGTACGCGCGGCCGCACGCCGACGCGGGCGCGGCCGCCGCCAGCAGGTTCGCGGCCACCGCGTCGGCGACGTAGGTGAAGTCGCGCGATCTGCTCGCCGTCGCCGAAGATGACCGGGCGCCTCGCCCAGCGAGGCAGGCCTTGAAGAACCGCGGGATCACGGCCGCGTAGGGCCCCTCGGGGTCCTGCCGCGGCCCGAAGACGTTGAAGTACCGCAGGCCGACGAGCTCCATGCCGTAGCAGCGGCCGAAGACGTCGGCGAGCTCCTCGTTCATGCGCTTCGAGAGCGCGTACGGAGAGAGCGGCCGGCCCTCCTCGCCCTCGCGCTTCGGAAGCGTCTCGCTGTCGCCGTAGACGCTCGAGGACGAGGCGTAGACGACGCGCGCGGACCCGCGCGTCGCGCGCCGCCGCGAACACGTTCGCCGTCCCGGCGACGTTGATCGCGATCGTCGTCGCCGGGTCCTCCATGGAGCGCGGCACCGAGCCCAGGGCCGCCTGGTGGAAGACGAAGGCGGCGCCCTCGCAGGCCCGCGCGACACGTCCTCGCGTCGCGGATGTCGCCTTCGACGAACGTCGACCCGCGAGGCCACGTGCGCGAGGTTCTCGCGCCTGCCGCTCGAGAGGTCGTCGAGCACGCGGACGCGAGCGCCAGACGCGAGGAGCGCGTCGACGAGGTGCGACCCGATGAAGCCGGCGCCGCCCGTGACGAGCGCGAGCCGGCCGCGGAACACGTCGCCCCTGGACACCGCGACTCACGCCTTGACCACGTTCGCCCGCGGCTCGCGATAGACGCCGCGCGTGTCGATGACGACCGGGGCGCGCCGGAGCGACGAGCGTCGTAGTCGACGGCCGCGTGGTCGGTCACGATCACGACGGCGTCCTGCGCGGCGAGCGCCGCGTCGGTCAGCGGGACCGAGGACATCGGCGGCAGGTCGGGCCACGACCGCATCCGGGGCGCACGCGGGATGTGCGGGTCGTGGTAGGAGACGTCCGCCCCGAGGTGGAGCAGCCGCTCGATGATCTCGAACGCCGGGCTCTCCCGCGGATCGTCGATGTCCTTCTTGTAGGCGAGCCCGAGGACCAGGATCCGGCTGCCCTTGACCGCCTTTCCGCGCTCGTTGAGGGCCGACTGGAGCTTCTCCACGACGTAGTGCGGCATCTCGACGTTGACTTCGCCGGCGAGCTCGATGAAGCGCGGCGCGATGCCGTACTCCCGCGCCTTCCAGGACAGGTAGAAGGGATCGAGCGGGATGCAGTGGCCGCCCCAGCCCGGGCCCGGGTTGAAGCGCATGAAGCCGAACGGCTTCGTGGAGGCGGCGTCCAGGACTTCCCAGACGTCGATGCCCATCCGGTCGAAGACCATCTTCAGCTCGTTGACGAGCGCGATGTTGACGGCGCGGAAGATGTTCTCGACGAGCTTCGTCGCCTCGGCCGTCCGGGCCGTCGAGACGCGCACCGTCCGCGCGATGACCTGGTCGTAGAGGGCCTGCGCGAGGTCGCCCGAGACCGGGTCGACGCCGCCGACGACCTTCGGAATCGTCGTCGTCGCGAAGTCCTTGTTGCCCGGGTCCTCGCGCTCCGGCGAGAAGGCGAGGAAGAAGTCCTCGCCGCGCTCGAAGCCCGGACGTCTCGAGGATCCTCGCGGACGAGCTCGTCGGTCGTGCCCGGGATAGGTCGTCGACTCGAGCACGACGAGCTGCCCCGGCCGGAGGCGATTGCGCGATCGCCTCGGCGGTCGACACGACGTAGCTCATGTCGGGCTCGCGCTGCGGCGTCAGCGGCGTCGGCACGCAGATCAGCAGCACGTCCGGCTCCGCCGAGCCTCGAGAAGTCCGACGTCGCGTGGAGGCGCCCCGGGCGACGGCCGCGGCCAGCCTGCCTCCGTCGAGGTGCTTGATGTAGCTCTCGCCCCTCGCCGAGGGCGTCGACCTTCGCCGGGATCGACGTCGAAACCGAGGACGCGGAACCCCTTTTCGACGAAGGCGAGCGCGAGCGGAAGGCCGACGTAGCCGAGCCCCACGATTCCCACGACGGCCGAGCGGTCGGCGATCGCCTTCGCCAGGCCGGCCTTCCCTTGCGGGGGCAACGTCTCTTCTTCCATCCGCACTCCCCCTCCGTGCCGCCTCGATCTTCAGATTCTCCGGGCGAAACCCTCGCGGCCGGCGGAGAGACATCCAGCGAGGAGCCGGGTCCATCCACGGCGACACGGCCGATGGTGACACACGATTATGAGGCAGACATCCCGCTCCGCGAGGCACGGCCTCCGAGTCTCGTCCGCGATGTTAGAATTCCCGTTTCCCTGGGAGCACCCTACGGACCAGAATGCCCCGTTCGAGCCGCCGACGGCAAACGCCCATCCGGAGCGGGAGTTTCGCCTGTCGGACTACACCCGCGTCGTCCTCCGGCGGCGCTGGTTGGTCATTTGTTGCGTCCTCTCCGGCCTCGCCGTCGCGGCCTTCCTCGCCTTCCGGGAGGAGCCGACCTACCGCGCGGTCGTCCTGATCAACCTCGAGAAGGAGCAGTCGAACCTGCTCGACCTGGGAACCGGCGGGCAGCGGGAAGGCGGCGTCGACGCCATGTTCCTCGAGACCGAGTCGAGGCTCATCCGGAACCGCGAGGTCCTCGAGTCGGCCGTCAGGCGTCTCGACGCGGCGCAGTCGCCCGAGAAGGCGCCGTCCGCGGACCCGAAGGAGAAGGACAGGATCGCCGCCCGCGCACAGCGGCTGCGCAACACGCTCCAGGTCCACCAGATCCAGGGGACGTCCCTCGTCGAGCTGGCGTGCATCGCGAATTCGCCGAAGGAGGCCGCCGACGTCGCGAACGCCGTCGCGCAGTCGTACATCGACTGGAAGCTCGAGTCGAAGTTCCGCCTTCTCGGCCAGGCTTCGCGGTTCCTCGCGACCCAGATCGACGAGGCGAAGCGGAGTCTCGCGGCCAAGGAGCAGCGGCTCCTCGCGTTCGGCCGGAAGAAGGACATCCTGAGCGCGGATCCGCAGTCCAACAGCGCGATCCCGCGCCTCGACGCGATGAACCGCGACCTCGCGGCCGCCACGGCGGACCGCATGGCCAAGGAAGCGAAGGACTACGAGCTCCGGACCGCGCCGCCGGAGACTCTCGCGGACAACCTCTCGAACGGCCTCGTCGTCCAGCTTCGCACCGAACAGGCCCGGCTCGAGCGGGAATACGCCGAGAAGCTGAACCTCTTCAAGCCCGACTGGCCGGCCATGCAGCAGCTCAAGGCCCAGATCGAGCGCGGGCGCCAGAACCTCGACTCCGTCACGCAGGAGACGGTCCGCAAGGCGCGGGACGGGGCCCGCGCCGACTACCTCGCCGCGCTGAGGCGCGAGGAGAACCTCCGCGATGCCCTGCAGGGCCAGCGGGCGGAGGCCATCGCCCAGAACGCGGACGCCATGGACTACAACAACATGCGCGTCGAGACGGAGACCCAGCGGGCGCTCCTCGACAACCTGCTCAAGCGGGACGCCGAGACGCAGGTCGCGGCCCGCCTGCAGGGCGAGCGCGTCTCGAGCATCCGGATCGTGGAGAGCGCACTGCCTCCGCACCAGCGGTGGGGCCCCTCGTACCGCCGGTACGGAGTGCTCGGGCTCGTGTGCGGGCTGATGATCGGGCTCGCGATCGCGTTCGGCCTCGACGCGCTCGACCGCAGCCTCCGTGACCCCGAGCAGGCGTCCGCGTACCTCCGTCTGCCCGTCCTCGGCGTGATCCCCTCGACGCAGCGGGCGAAGGTGCTCCCGGCGCTCGGGGTCGCCTCCGGCTCCGGGCCCGCCGGGCAGGGGAAGCCGAGCTCGAAGCCCGAGACGCCCGCCATCGAGCTCCTGCCGCACGAGTTCGCGCGGTCGACGACCTCGGAAGCTTACCGGGCCTTCCGCACCTCGCTCCTCCTGTCGAGCGCGGAGCTTCTCCGGTCCTTCGTCGTCACGTCCGCCGTTCCGCTCGAGGGCAAGACGACGACCGCCACGAACCTCGCCGTCGTCCTGGCCCAGCTCGGCAAGAGCGTTCTGCTCGTCGACGCGGACCTTCACCGTTCGCGCCTCCACGAGATCTTCCACGTGTCGAACGCGGAGGGCCTCGTCTCCATCCTCGCGGGGCGCGTCGACGCCCGGCACGCGATCCAGAAGACCGCGATCCCCGGCCTCTCCCTGCTGCCCGCCGGGCCCGCCCTCGCCCAACCCGTCCGGCCTTCTGGCGTCGGACACCATGAGGCGCTTCCTCGACGGGGCGGTCGAGCGCTTCGACTACGTCATCTTCGACGCGCCGCCGGTTCTCGCCGTCGCGGACGCGATCGTTCTCGGCTACCTCTCGAACGGGGTGATCCTCGCCGTCCGCGGCGGCAGGACGCCGCGCGAACAGGTCCTCAAGGCCCTGACGGAGCTCCGGCGGAGCAACGTGCGCGTCCTGGGAGTGCTCATCAACGCGCTCGAGCAGAAGGACGGCGTCACCGACCGCGAGCGCTACGGCGGCGCCTACTATCCGTCGGCCGAGCCCGTCGCGCCCGAGGTCGTGAGCCCGCCGGCGAGCAAGGGCGCCTGACGGCCCGCGGCCCGACGAGGTCCGACATGCACCCCGCATCCCGAGCCGACGCTTTCCCGCCGACCCCCGGACCCGTCGCGGCCGACGGGAGCCTCGCGCGCGTGTTCGAGCGCGCGGCGGCTCTGCGCCCCGATGCCGTCGCCGCATCCTGTGGCGCGGACGCGTGGACCTATCGCGACCTCGACGGCCGCGCGAACCGCGTCGCGCGTCACCTCCGCGACAGGGGCGTCGGCCCCGACACCCTCGTGGGGATCTTCCTCGAGCGCTCCCTCGACCTCGTCGTGGGGATCCTCGGGATCCTGAAGGCGGGCGGCGCGTACGTTCCGCTCGACCCCGTGGTCCCGGACGAGCGGCTCGCGTTCATGGTCGGCGACTCCGGCGTCCGGGTCGTCCTGACGAGCGATTCCCTCGCCGCCCGCCTCCCCGCAGGCCCGGAAGCGGTGCGGCTCGACACCCTCCCCGACGCCGACACGGCCCCGGACGCCCGCGCGTCGGCGCTCCCGCCCGCGGCGGACCCCGAGAGGCTCGCGTACGTGATCTACACCTCCGGATCGACGGGAGTGCCGAAGGGGACGCTCGTCACGCAGGCGAACGTCCTGAGGCTGTTCCGTGAAACGGAGCGGTGGTTTGCCTTCGGGCCGGACGACGTCTGGACGCTCTTCCACTCGGCCGCGTTCGATTTCTCCGTCTGGGAGATGTGGGGAGCTCTTCTCTACGGGGGCCGGCTCGTCGTCGTGCCGTACGGGGTGAGCCGCTCGCCGCGGGAGTTCCACGCGCTCCTCCGCGACGAGCGCGTGACCGTGCTGAACCAGACGCCCTCCGCGTTCCGCCAGCTGGCCCGCGTCGCCGTCTCCCACCCCGCGAGGCTCGCGCTGAGGACCGTCATCTTCGGCGGCGAGGCCCTCAACCTCGAGAGCCTGAGGCCCTGGGTCGATCGCTTCGGCGACGCGCAACCCCGCCTCGTGAACATGTACGGCATCACGGAGACGACCGTTCACGTCACGTATCGGCCGATCCTCCGCGCCGACCTCGACAAGGCCGGCGTGAGCCCGATCGGGGTGCCGATTCCGGACCTCGACGTCCTCCTCCTCGACGAGGGCCTCGCGCCCGTGGCGGACGGGACGGAGGGCGAGATCTTCGTGGCCGGCCCAGGCGTCGCGCGCGGGTACCGGAACCGGCCCGAGCTGACGGCGGAGCGGTTCTTCGTCCACGAGGGCCGGCGCGTCTATCGCTCGGGCGACCTCGGCCGGCGGAATGCGGCCGGAGACCTCGAGTACCTGGGCCGCCGGGACGACCAGGTGAAGATCCGCGGTTTCCGCGTGGAGCTCGGGGAGATCGAGACCGTCCTCCGCCGGCAGGCCGCCGTCCAGGACGCGGCCGTCCTCGCCGCCGACGGCCCGTCCGGCGAGAAGCGTCTCGTCGCGTGGGTCGTCCTCCGGCAGGGCGCCTCCGCCGGCGACGACGAGCTGCGGTCACACGCGGCCGTCAGCCTCCCGGAGTACATGCTTCCCTCCGCGTTCGTCCGCCTGGAGGCCCTGCCGCTCACTGCGAACGGGAAGATCGACCGCGCGGGGCTCCCCGCGCCCACGGACGAGCGCCCGCGCCTCAGGGTCGAGTTCTCGGCTCCCGCCTCGGAGTGGGAGAGGCGGCTGACCGAGGTCTGGGCGTCCGTGCTGGGGGTTCCCGACGTCGGCCGCCGCGACAACTTCTTC
This sequence comes from uncultured Acidobacteriota bacterium, assembly GCA_963776915.1. GTDB lineage: Bacteria > Acidobacteriota > Thermoanaerobaculia > UBA5066 > UBA5066 > Fen-183. Next base: position 24,363 of record CAVZPE010000026.1, read on the forward strand.
GACCTCGGCGGAAGCTCGGTCCTCGCCGCCGAGGCGCAGGAGGAGCTCCATCGACGCTTCGCGTGCGACCTCCCGGTCACCGCGCTCTTCGAGTACCCCACGATCGAGGCGCTTGCGCGCCTCCTCGAGGAGCCGGCGTCCGCCGGACGCGGTCTGAACGTCGCCGACCGCGCCCGCCGGCAGCGCGAGGCGGCGGCGTCGCTCCCGTCCCGGAGGAACCGTGGCTGAAGCCGTCGCGATCGTGGGCCTCGCGGGCCGGTTCCCCGGGGCGGGCTCGGCCGAGGGGCTGTGGCGCAACGTCCTCGCGGGCGTGGAGTCGATCCGCGCCCTGTCGGACGAGGAGCTCCGCGCGGCCGGCATCGCGGAGGAGACGCTGCGGGACCCGCGTTACGTGAAAGCGCGTGCGATCCTCGACGGCGCCGACCTGTTCGACGCGCCGTTCTTCGGGATCCATCCGCGGGAAGCCGAGCTCATGGACCCGCAGCACCGGATCTTCCTCGAGGTCTGCCAGGAGGCGCTCGAGGACGCGGGGGTCGATCCCCGCACGTTCCCGGGCCTCGTCGGCGTCTACGCGGGCTCGAGCGTGAACACGTATCTCGCCGCGCAGGTCGCGCCGGACCGCGCGTTCCTGCGCGCCACGGCCGAGCAGTTCCAGGTCGGCGCGTTCCCGGTCCTGTTCGGAAACGACGGCCACTTCCTCACGACGCGCCTGTCCTACAAGCTGAACCTCAGGGGGCCGAGCGTCGACGTCCAGACGGCCTGCTCGACGTCCCTCGTCGCCGTCTCCCTCGCGTGCCGCAGCCTCCTGCACTACGAGTGCGACGCCGCGCTCGCAGGCGGCGTCTCGATCAGCTTCCCCCAGTTCCGCGGGTATCTCTACCTCGAGGGCGGCATGGTCTCGGCGGACGGCCACTGCCGGACGTTCGACGCGAAGGCGGACGGCACCGTGTTCGGGAGCGGCGCCGGCGTCGTCGTCCTCAAGCGCCTCTCGGACGCGCTCGAGAACCGCGACCGCGTCCTCGCGGTGATCCGCGGCTTCGCCATCAACAACGACGGCGCCCAGCGCGTGGCGTACACGGCGCCGAGCGTGGACGGGCAGGCCGAGGTCATCGCGCTCGCGCAGGCGAATGGCGGACGTCGACCCGCGCTCCGTCGGCTACGTCGAGACGCACGGCACCGCGACCCCGCTCGGCGACCCGATCGAGGTCGCCGCGCTCACGAAGGCGTTCCGCGCCGGCACGGCCGAGCACGGCTTCTGCGCCCTCGGCTCCGTGAAGCCGAACGTCGGCCACCTCGACGTCGCGGCGGGCGTGACGGGCCTCATCAAGACGGTCTTCGCCCTCCGCGAGCAAGGTCCTGCCGCCGACGCTCCACTTCACGGCGCCGAACCCCCTCATCGACTTCGCGTCGAGCCCGTTCTTCGTCAGCGATCGAGCCGCCCCCTGGGACTCCCGGGGGCCCCGGATCGCGGGCGTGAGCGCGTTCGGGGTCGGCGGCACGAACGCGCACGTCGTTCTCGAGGAGGCGCCCCTCGCGCCGCCTTCCACGGGCGCCCGCGGCGCGCAGCTGTTCGTCCTCTCCGCCAAGACGCCCGAGGCGCTCTCCGCCGCGACCGCCGGCCTCGCCGCGCACCTCGAGTCGCATCCCGGTCTCGAGCTCGGCGACGTCGCCCGCACGCTCCAGGCGGGGCGCAGCGGGTTCGACCGCCGGGGCTTCGCGGTCGTCCGGGACGCGGCGTCCGCCCGCGAGCGACTCGTGGCCGGCGAGGCCCGCCCGAAGGCCTCGGGTGCGGCGCCTCGCCTTGCGTTCCTGTTCCCGGGCCAGGGCTCGCAGTCGCCCGGAATGGGCGCCGCGCTCTACGAACGGGAGCCGGTGTTCCGGGCCGCGTTCGACCGGTGCGCCTCCGTCCTCGAGCCGCTCCTCGGGTTCGACCTGCGCGCCTCGGTCTTCGGCCGGGGCGCGGGAGCCGCCGAGGCCCTCAAGCGCACGGGCCTGACGCAGCCGGCGATCTTCTCCGTGTCCTGGTCCCTCGCGGAGCTCTGGGAGGCGTGGGGCGTCCGCCCCGTCGTGCTCGCCGGACACAGCGTGGGCGAGTTCGTCGCCGCCTGCCGCGCCGGCGTCTTCCCGCTCGAGGACGCTCTCCGCCTCGTCGCGGCACGCGGCCGGCTCATGCAGGACCGTCCCGCCGGGGCGATGCTCGCCGTGCGCCTGTCGGAGGCCGACGTCGCCCCCTATCTCGAGGGCCGGCTGGACGTCGCCGCCGTGAACGCCCCGTCTCTCGTCGTCGTCTCGGGCGGACCCGCCGAGATCGAGGCCCTCGAGCGCCGGCTCACCGGCGACGCGGTCGCCCACCGGCGCCTCGTCACGTCGCACGCGTTTCATTCCCGGATGCTCGACCCGATCCTCGAGCCGTTCGCGGCCGAGGTCGCGCGCGTCCGGCTCTCTCCGCCCGCGGTTCCGATCGTCTCGACGGTCACGGGCCGCCTCCTCTCGCCCGCCGAGGCCACGTCTCCGGACTACTGGACACGTCACTTCCGCGTCCCCGTCCGTTTCTCGGACGCGCTCGCGACGCTCCTCGAGGAGCCGGCGCGCGTCCTGCTCGAGGTCGGCCCCGGCCAGACGCTCGCGACGCTCGCGAAGGCGCACCCGTCGCGCGCCGGCCAGGGGGTCTTCTCGTCGCTCCCCCGCCCGGAGGACGAGAGCTCCGAGTCGGAGCACCTTCTCGAGTCGCTCGGCAGGCTCTGGGTCGCCGGAGTCGACGTCGACTGGGCCGCGCACCAGGCGACCGAGAGGCGCAGCCTCGTCCCGCTCCCGTCGTATCCCTTCGAGCGCAAGCGGTACTGGCTGGACGCCGGCGCCGGATCCGTCGCCGCGCCCGCGATCCCGATTCCGGCGTCGGGTGAGCGAGACGCCCACCCCGCCGCCGTCGCACAGGCCCCGCCGCCGGCGGCTCCCGAGCCCGCCGACCGCCGCGCACGCGTCGCCGCAAGGGTCCTGAAAACCCTCGAGGACCAGTCCGGGATCGCCGCGGCCGATCTCTCCGCGTCCTCGAGCTTCCTCGAGCTCGGATTCGACTCCCTGATCCTGACGCAGGTGAGTCAGGACCTGCAGAAGGAGTTCGGTGTCCGGATCTCGTTCCGGCAGCTTCTCGACGAGAGCGCGACGCCCGACCTCGCTCGCCGCGTGGATCGACGCCCAGCTTGCGCCCGAGAGCCCTCCCTCCGCGCCGGCGGCGGCCGCCGCGGCGACCCCTGCGGTTCCCGCTCCTCCCGCCTCTTCCGCGGCGCCGTCCGCCCCGGCGCCCGCCGAGGCGCCGAAGAAAAAGGAATTCGAGGCGTTCGGCCCCTACAAGCCGATCGCCGCCGGTGCGAAGAGCGGCCTCACGGACCGCCAGCACCGCGCTCTCGCCGACTTCACGCGGCGGTACCACGCGAGACGCCCGGCTCCAAGCGCCTCACGGACGCGACGCGCGCCGCGTTCGCCGACCCGCGGGTCGTCGCGGGCTTCAAGCTGCTCTGGAAGGAGATCGTCTACCCGATCGTCGCCGTCGCGATCCTCGGGCTCGCGGTCTTCGACGTCGACGGCAACGAGTACGTCGACATGCTCATGGGGTTCGGCCTGAACCTGTTCGGTCATTCGCCGTCGTTCGTGACGGAGGCCGTCGCCGAGCAGCTCCGCAAGGGCGTCGAGATCGGCCCGCAGTCGCCGGACGCCGGGCGAGGTCGCCCGCCTCATCAGCGAGTTCACGGGCATGGAGCGCGTGACCTTCTGCAACACCGGCTCCGAGGCCGTCATGGCCGCGATGCGCCTCGCCCGCACCGTCACGGGCGCGAGACACGATCGCGCTCTTCTCCGGCGCCTACCACGGCACGTTCGACGAGGTGCTCGTGAGGGGCGTGCGCACCGCGGGAGCGCACACAGTCCCTTCCCGATCGCGCCGGGCATCCCCTCCTCGCACGTCCAGGACGTCCTCGTGCTCGACTACGGAACCGACGAGTCCCTGCGCGACCCTGGAGGCCCGGATGGGCGAGCTCGCCGCCGTGCTCGTCGAGCCCGTGCAGAGCCGCCACCCCGACCTCCAGCCGCGCGGAGTTCCTGCGCGAGCTCCGCAAGATGACCGAGACGCGCCGGGACGGCTCTCATCTTCGACGAGGTGATCACGGGCTTCCGCGTCCACCCGGGCGGCGCGCAGGCCGTCTTCGGCGTGCCGCGGACCTCGCGACGTACGGCAAGGTCCTCGGCGGAGGGCTGCCGCTCGGCGTCGTCGCGGGCAAGCGCGGACCTTCATGGACGCGCTCGACGGCGGCACGTGGCGGTTCGGAGACGACTCGTTCCCCGAGACCGGCGTGACGTTCTTCGCCGGCACGTTCGTCCGCCATCCCGCTCGCGATGGCGGCGGCGTCGCCGTCCTGCGCCATCTCGAAGGAGCCGGGGCCCGCGCTCCAGGAGGGCCTCAACGCGAAGACGAGCCGACTTCGTCGGCCGGCTCAACGCATGCTTCGCGAAGGCCGGCGTGCGACGCACGTCCAGCACTTCGGCTCGTCCTGTACTTCAAGTTCCCGCCGCGACGAGCGCTTCGCGAGCCTCTTCTTCGCGCACCTGCGCGAACATGGCGTTCACATCCTCGAGGGCTTCCCGTGCTTCGTGACGACGGCCCATACCGAGGAGGACCTCGACCTCGTCGTCAGGGCGTTCGAGGAGAGCATCGCGGCGATGCAGGACGCCGGCTTCTTCACGCCGCCCCGGCCCGAAGCGCTCGCCGCGGAGGGCGGGGCGGACGCCGAGACCGCCGTCGTCCCCCTCACGGAGGCGCAACGCGAAGTCTGGCTCGCGACCCGCATGGGCGACGACGCCTCGTGCGCGTTCAACGAGTCCGTGAGCCTGGCTCTCGAAGGCGCGCTCGACCCCGCGCGGCTCCGGCGTGCCCTCCAGGCGCTCGTCGACCGCCACGACGCACTGCGCGCGACGTTCGCCCCCGAGGGCGACGTCCTGCGCGTCGCGCCGCGCCTCGCGATCGACCTTCCCCTCACGGACCTCTCCGCGCTCGACGCCCCCGCGCGGGAACGGGAGCTCGCGGCGCTCGTCGACGGAGAGGCCACGGCGCCGTTCGACCTCGTTCACGGGCCCGCCCTGCGCTTCCGTCTCGTCGCGCTCGGGCCCGAGCACCATGTCCTCCTCCTGACGGCTCACCACCTCGTCTGCGACGGCTGGTCGACGAACGCCCTGCTCGCCGAGCTCGGCCCCCTGTACGGGTCCGGCGGCGACGCCGGAACCCTGCCCGCGGCCGCGCAGTTCGCCGAGTATTCGAAGTGGGAGGAGGAGACGCGCCGGTCCGCCGACGGCTCCGCGACGGAGGCCTACTGGCTCGCGCAGTACCGTCAGCCTCCTCCGTTCCTGGAGCTCCCGACCGACGGGACGAGGCCCGGCGTTCTCTCGTACGCGGGCGCGACGGAGCGCCGGACCGTCGCGCGCCCGATCCTCGACGCCGTCCGCAAGGCGGGAGCCCGTCAGGGTTGCACCCTGTTCGCGACGCTCCTGACCGCGTTCGACGTCCTCCTCCACCGGCTGAGCGGCCAGGACGACGTCGTCGTCGGCGTCCCGGCCGCCGGCCAGTCCGCGTTCGGGCGCGAGGACCTCGTCGGTCACTGCGTGAACTTCCTGCCGGTCCGTTCGCTCCTGCCGGCGGACGCCCGCGTGCGGGACCTCCTCAAGGCCACCAAGGCGCGCGTTCTCGAGGCCTACGAGCACCAGAACTACACGTACGGAACGCTCGTGAGGAAGCTCGCGCTCCCGCGCGACCCGAGCCGCCTCCCGCTCATGGAGGTGCAGTTCAACGTCGAGAGGGTCGGCACCGGTCTCGCGCTGCCCGGGCTGCGGGTCTCGGTGGACCCGAACCCGAAGCGGTACGCGAACTCCGACATCTTCCTGAACGTGATCGAGGGCCCCGAAGGGCTCGTCCTCGACTGCGACTTCAAGACGGAGCTGTTCTCGCGGGGCACGATCCGCCGCTGGCTCGGGCATTTCGAGACCCTGCTCGAGGGACTCGCGGCCGACCCGGACGCGCGGGTCGACGAGCTCCCCCTCCTGACGCGCCGACGAGCGCGCGCAGGTCCTCGGCGCGTGGAACGACACGTCGGTCGCGTGGCCTGCCCCGCACACGATCCACGAGCTGATCGGGCAGCAGGCCGAGGCGACGCCCGACGCGCCCGCCGTCGTCGCGGGCGCCGCGACGCTTTCCTACCGCGAGCTCGTCACGCGCGCCGGGCGCCTGGCCTCTCACCTCGCCGCGCGCGGCGCCGGCGCGGGCACGCTCGTGGCCCTCTGCCTCGAGCGGTCCGAGGACATGGTCGTCGCCCTCCTCGCGATCCTCGAGACGGGGTCCGCCTACGTGCCCCTCGACCCGGCGTTCCCGAAGGAGCGTCTCGCGCTCATCCTCGAGGACGCGGCCCCGGGTCTTCTCGTCACGACGTCGACGCTCTCCGGCGAGCTCCCCGCGCACCGCGCCTCGCTCGTGTGCCTCGACGCGGACGCGGAGGAGATCGCCGCCGCTCCGGCCGGGCGTGTGAAGGCGCGCGCGACGGCCTCCGACGTCGCGTACGTCATCTTCACCTCGGGTTCGACGGGCCGTCCGAAGGGCGTCGCCGTCTCGCACGGCGCCGTCGTGAACTTCCTCCGGTCGATGGCCCGCGAGCCCGGGCTGACGGCGAAGGACGGCATCGTGGCCGTGACGACGCTCTCGTTCGACATCGCCGGGCTCGAGATCTACCTGCCGCTCACCGTCGGTGGCCGCGTGATCCTCGCGACCCGCGAGGACGCCGTCCGACGGCAACCGTCTCCTCGCGCTCCTCGGGCGGCCGGACGCGACCGCGTTGCAGGCGACGCCGGCGACGTGGCGTCTCCTGCTCATCGCCGGCTGGTCGGGAGGCAAGCCGCTCAAGATGCTCTGCGGCGGCGAGGCGCTGCCGCGCGACCTCGCGAACGACCTCCTCGCGCGCGGACCCGAGCTCTGGAACATGTACGGGCCGACGGAGACGACCATCTGGTCGAGCGTGGCCCGGCTCGCGCGCCGGGAGCGGCCCGATCCCGCTCGGCCGCCCGATCGCCAACACGCAGTTCTACGTCGTGGACGCGCGGCTCCAGCCGGTCCCGCCCGGAGTCCCCGGCGAGCTCTGATCGGCGGCGACGGCGTCGCCGAGGGCTACTGGGGCCGCCCGGAGCTGACGCGCGAGCGCTTCGTGCCCGATCCGTTCTCGCAGACGAAGGGCGCGCGCCTCTACCGCACCGGAGACCTCGTCCGCATGCGCGAGGGAGGCGTCCTCGAGTTCCTCGGGCGCACCGACCACCAGGTCAAGGTGCGCGGGTTCCGCATCGAGCTCGGCGAGATCGACGCGGCGCTCGGCCGCCACCAGGAGGTCGGCGAGAGCGCGACGATCGTCCGCGAGGACGTGCCGGGCCAGCGCCGTCTCGTGTCGTACGTCGTCCCGAGGCGTGACGAGACGCCCGACTCCGCGGCGCTCGCGGCGCAGTGGCACGCCCAGTGGGAGCTTCTCTTCAAGGCCGCGATCGACGGAGACGGGTCGAAAAAGGGTTCCCTCGACGAGATCGACGCCGTGATCACGGGCTGGACCGGGACGACCGCGAAGGCGGAGGTCTCCGAGTGGATCGACGCGAGCGTCGCCCGGATCCGCACGCTGCGCCCGAAGAGGGTCCTCGAGATCGGCTGCGGCACGGGTCAGCTCCTGTCGCGGCTCGCGCCGTCCTGCGACGAGTACTGGGGCCTCGATTTCTCCGAGACGGCGATCGCGGCGCTCGAGGAAAAGCTCCGGTCGGCGGAGCCCTCCCTCCGCGACCGCGTGCGGCTCCTCTGCCGGGCCGCCGACGACCTCGACGGCGTGCCGCGGGGGGCCTTCGACACCGTCGTGATCAACTCGGTCGCCCAGTACTTCCCCGACGCCGCGTACCTCGCGCGGGTCCTCGACGGTGCCGCCCGCGCCCTGTCGGCCGGCGGGGTCGTGTTCGTCGGCGACGTCCAGAGCCTCGCGCTCCTCGAGACGTTTCACGCGTCCGCCCAGCTCGCCCGGGCGGACGGCGCGCTGACGGCCGGCGACGTCCAGAGGCGCGTGCGGGAACGGCTCGCCGTCGAGAACGAGCTCGTCGCCGACCCCGGCTTCTTCCTCGCCCTCGCCGCGCGCAATCCGAGGCTCGGGCGGGCGACGTTCCGCGTGAGGCGCGGGCGGCTCTGGAACGAGACGACCCAGTTCCATTACGACGTCACGCTGCACGCCGATGCGCCCGGCTCGGCCCCGGCCGCCCGGACGCTCGCGTGGGGCGAGGACGTGAAGTCCTTCCTCGCTCTCGCGCCGGCGCTGGACGCCGGCGGCGGCCCGGTCCTCGTGACGGGCATCCCGAACGCGCGCGTCTCGGCGGCCGCGCGCGCCGCACGGCTGCTCGCGGAGGCCGCGCCGGCGTCCCCCGTGTCCGCGCTGAAGGAGGCGGTCGCGCGGGACGCGGAAGGCGTCGACCCCGAGGACGTCCAGGGCCTCGCCGGACCCTCCCGGGACGTCGAGGTCCTCTGGCCCGCGTCCGGCGACGGCACGACGTTCGACGTCCTCGCGCTCCCCGCGGGGCACGACCCGCGCCTGCCGCTGCCCGTGCGGCTCCCCGACGGGCTCGGCGCGGGCGACGCGGCGCGACACGCGAACGTGCCGCACCGGGGCCCCGCCGCGCGCGACCTCGCGCCGCGGCTGCGCAGCCACCTCGAGACCCTCCTCCCGGACTACATGATCCCGGTCGCGTTCGTCGCGCTCGAGGCCCTTCCCCGCACACCCAACGGCAAGCTCGACCGCCGCGCGCTCCCCGCCCCGGACCTCGAGGCCGCGGGCGCCGGACGGTTCGTCGCGCCCCGCGACGACGCCGAGAGGACGCTCGCCCGGATCTTCGGCGACGTCCTCGGGCTCGACGCGGTCAGCGTCGAGGACAGCGTCTTCGACATCGGCGCGGACTCGCTCCTCATCTTCCAGATCACGACGCGGGCGCAGCAGGCCGGCTTCGGGATCTCCCCGCGCGACGTCTTCCAGCTCCGGACCGTCGCGGCGCTCGCGAAGGCGGCCCAGGCCACGCCCCGTCCCGCAACCCAGGGGCCCGCGCTCAAGGCCATTCCGCGCCAGGCCCTCCGCCGGCCGGCGGACGGCGGCCCCCCCCAGCGCCCGGGAGCATAAACTTCGGACACCCGATGAGCGCATTGCCCGACGACGTCTTCGTCCTGCCGACCTCGCTGGCCCAGAGGCGTTACTGGACGCTCGACCAGCTCCTGCCGGGAAACCCGGCGCTCAACATGCCGCTCGCGTTCCAGCTCTCCGGGCCCCTCGACGTTCCGGCTCTCGAGCGGGCGCTGGAGGGGCTCGCCGCCCGGCACGAGATCCTCCGCGCGACGTTCGAGCGCTCGGGCGCGGAGATCGCGCAGATCGTGAAGGCCAAGGCCCGCGTCCCCCTCCCGGTGATCGACCTCTCGTCGCTCTCCCGGGCCGAGCGCGAGAAGGCCACGGAGGAGGCCGTGCTCGCAGAAGCGCGGAAGCCGTTCGCGCTCGCGAAAGAGCCGCTCCTCCGCGCGTCTCTCGTGAGGCAGGGCGAGACCGAGCACGTCCTTCTCGTCACGATGCACCACATCGTGTGCGACGGCTGGTCGAACGGCATCCTCGTCCGCGAGACCGCCGAGCTCTACCGGGCCGCGGTCGAGGGAGATGCCGCGCGCCTCCCCGAGCTGTCGATCCAGTTCGCCGACTTCGCGAGCTGGCAGAACGAGTGGCTGCGCGGAGAGAAGTTCCCCGAGGCCTTCGAGTACTGGAAGGGCAGGCTCGCCGGGCCGCTCCCGGTTCTCGAGATCCCGACCGACCGCCCGCGGCGCCCCGGGGCGGCCTCGCCGGGCGTCATCGAGTCCAGGCTCCTCGACAAGACCCTCTCCGACGGCCTCAAGGCCTTCGGCCGTCAGGTCGACGCGACGCCGTTCATGCTCTTCTTCGGGGCCTTCGTCGCGCTGCTCTCCCGCTGGTGCGGCCAGGACGACATCCTCGTGAGCTCCCCCGCCGCGAACCGCCAGCACGTGGAGACCGAAGGGCTCATCGGGCCGTTCGCGAACCCGCTTCTCCTGAGGGCCGACGTCTCGGGATCGCCGACACTGCGCGCCCTGGCGCTGCGCGTGCGGGAGCTCGCGCTCGCGGCGTTCGCCTTCGCCGACCTGCCGTTCGAGAAGCTCATCGAGTGGCAGGAAACGGCGCTCCGCCAGGTCCCGTACGCGCCGCGCGCCATGTTCATCTATCAGACCGCCTTCATGCGCCCGGTCGCGCTCCCGAACGGGCTCACCCTGACGCCGCGGCGCTCCGTCAGCCCGGGCTCGGCGTTCGAGCTCATGGCCTCCATCGTCGAGCGGGGGGAAGGGCAGCGGGTTCAGCTCGAGTACAACCCCGATCTCTTCGACGAGGCGACGATCGCCCGCTTCCTGAGGGACTACGAGAAGCTCCTCCGGGCCCTCGCGACGACCCCGGACGCCCTCCTGGCCGACGTGGCGCTCGAGTCCACGCCGCGGAAACCCGCCTCCGGCGAGCGGCCGATGCCCGCGACCCTGCCCTCGCTCGTCGGGCCTCGCGACGACGCCGAGCGGAAGCTCGTCGCGATCTGGGAAGAGGCGCTCGGGACGGCGCCGATCGGCGTCGAAGACAACTACTTCGATCTCGGCGGCCATTCCCTGCTCGCGGTTCGCATCATGGGCGAGATTCACCGGCAGTTCGGAAAGGACCTTCCGCTCGCGACACTCGTCGAGTCGCCGACGATCGCGGAGCTCGCCGAGCGGCTCCGCGACAAGACGTGGTCGGCGTCCTGGTCGTCGCTCGTGCCGATCCAGGCGAACGGCACGCGCCCGCCGTTCTACTGCGTGCACGCCGCCGGCGGGAACGTCCTCACGTACCTGGATCTCGCGCGCCACCTCGGAAACGACCAGCCGGTCTACGGCCTCCAGGCCCGGGGGCTGGACGGCAGGCAGGCCCCGCACGAATCGCTCGAGGCGATGGGGCGCGACTACGTCAAGGAGATCCGGGAGTTCCAGCCGGAGGGTCCCTACCATCTCGGCGGGACCTCCTTCGGCGGGATGATCGCGTTCGAGATGGCCCAGCAGCTCGTCGCGCAGGGCCAGACGGTCGGCGTCCTCGCGCTCTTCGACACCTGGGGGCCGGACTACCCGCACTACATCCCGGGCATGAGGGGCGCGCGCCTGAAGTGGCGCAAGCTCCTCGAGCGCATCGACCTCCACGTCGGCAACTTCATCGCCGCGGAGGGGCTGCGCGAGAAGGCGCGCTACATCGCGACGAAGTCGATCCGCGTCAAGAACAACGCGATCAAGAACACGAAGAAGCGGCTCGGTCGCCTCCGGGAGTTCCGGGAGCACGTCGAGAACCCGCTCCCGAAGGTCCTGCGAAAGGTCGAGGGCGAGACCCGGGACGCGACGAAGCGCTACGTGCCCCGGCCGTACCCGGGGCGCATCACGCTCTTCCGCGCCTCCAAGCAGGGAGCGCACATCCAGCCGGACCCGCACCTCGGCTGGACACGGATCGCCCTGGGCGGCATCGACGTCTACGAGGTCCCGGGCCACCACGGCGCGATCGTCTACGAGCCGCGGGTCGGCGCCCTGGCCCGGCGGCTCGCCGAGTGCCTGGCGGCCGCCAATCGCGGCACGCCGGGGAATCCGGACGACGGGAGGTGAACGTGGAAGCGACCGAGCGCGCCGTGGACCCGTCGGGCCCCTCCCCGGCGGCCGCTCCGCCGCACGTCTTCCTGGACGACACGGGAATCTTCCGCGAGCGGTTCAACCGCAGGTCGTTTGCCTACCACCACGCGCTCGCCGGCCATCCCCTCTTCGAGCTGCCGCGCATCGCCGATCTCGCGATGAAGCTCTGGGGGACAGGCAAGGGCCTCGTGACGATGAAGTCGGGCGACACGTCCGTGGGCGGCGGCTGGACGGAGATGCCCGGCAAGTCCATGTCGCTCGTCAAGGCGATCCGTGAGCTCCCGGAGTCCGGCGCGTGGCTCATGCTGAAGAACGTCTACCTCGATCCCGAGTACAAGGAGCTCATGGACCAGGGGTATCGCGACCTGTCGGCGCTCGCGGGCCTCGACCTCGCGCGCGACGTGTCCTGGCCCGACGCCTACATCTTCATCGCCTCCCCGCGCTCGATCACCCCGTACCACTTCGACCACGAGTCCACGTTCCTCATGCAGATCCACGGCGAGAAGACGTACAACATCTTCGATCCCGCCGAGCTCACCGAGGAGGAGATCGAGCAGTACTACATCGGCGACCTGAGCTCGGCCCGGTACCGCGACGAGGCCCAGCCGCGCGCCGCCGTCTACGATCTGAAGCCCGGGCTCGGCATCCACCAGCCGCCGCGCGCGCCGCACTGGGTCAGGAACGGCGCGGAATACTCGGTGTCGTTCAGCATCCTGTCCTGCCTGAAGGCCTGGGACCGTGAGGCCCCCGTGTACCAGGTCAATCACTGCCTGAGGTCCCTCGGAATGCGTCCCGCGCCGCCGGGAACGTCCCCGTGGCGCGACGGCCTGAAGCGCGCGCTCCTGTCGTCGTCCGCGCGAAGGAACCCGGCGAGCAAGAACGATCTTCTCCGGGCGGGCGTGGAACGCCTGCAGGGCCCGACTTCCATCCTGCGGAGGGCCCTCGGCCGCGCGCCTCGCTGACGCGTGACCGGCCGCGTGGAGAGGCGCTCGACGCCGCCGCCCCTCGAGACCGGACAGGTCCACGTCTGGAAGCTCGACCTCGGGCCGGAAATCGCCGTTCCCGCCGAACGCGGGGTCCTGTCCGCCGACGAGCGCGCCCGGGCGGCGCGCTTCCGCCGGCCCGTCGACCGTGCGCGTTCGATCGCCGCGCGCGTCGCCCTGCGCGAGCTCCTCGGGGGATACCTCGGAAGAGCGCCTGCGGCAATCCGATTCGTCGCCGGACCGCACGGGAAGCCGGCCCTCGAGGCGGGCTTCGGGGTCGCGGCGCCGCGCTTCAACGTGGCGCACTCGGGCCGTCTCGTTCTCCTCGCGTTCGCCGCGTGCGACGTCGGCGTCGACGTGGAGGAGGTGCGGCGAGGCGTCGAGGTCGAGGACCTCGCCCGGCGTTTCTTCTCCGCGGACGAGGCGGACGCTCTCGCCGCATCACCCTCCGCCGGCCGCGCCCGGCTCTTCTTCCGGATCTGGACGCGGAAGGAAGCCTTCCTCAAGGCTCACGGCACGGGCCTTTCCTCTCCGCTGACGGAGTTCACGACCACGTCCCGGTCGGGTTCTCCTCTTCCCGCGATCCGGGCGGCGGCGGGCCTTTCCTCCGGTTTCCTGTCCGACCTCGAGCCCGCGGCGGGCTATGCGGGCGCCGTCGTGACGGTGGAGCCCCGCCGCGTCGTCGAGCGGGACTTCGCGTCAGCGGCCGGCTGACGCGGGCGCGGGACGCGGCAGCACCACGAACGCCGCGAACTCCGGTGCCGTCGCGGGCACCGCGCGCGCCGTGCCGACCGGTCCGACGACCGTCAGGCCGGTCAGCGGGAGACGAACCTTCGAGCCCGAGAAGACGCCCTGGACGACGGGCGGGCCGTCGAAGTCCTGGGCGTTCCTCACCTCGAAGGCCGTGCCGGGAGCGAGCACCGGGCTCAGATCGGCGTCGACGTACGGCCTGCGGTCCCAGTTGAGGACGATCACGTGGCCACGGCCCTTCTCGAACCGGTTGGGGCGCACGGCGACGAACGTCCCCGCCGGCTTCTCCTTCGCTCCGTAGTAGCGGTTGCGGGGAAAAGCCGTCTCCTCGAAGCCCGAGACGGGCTGGACGAACCGGTTGCGCGTCATCTCGAGGCCCTTCGCCCGCACGAGGTAGAGGGAGATCCCCCCGTCCCCGTTCGCGAACCAGTTGTCCCTCACGACCGCGCCGTCGAGGCCCGCCTGGTATCCGAGGTCCGCGCCACCGCCGGTCTCTCGCCCGCCCGACGGCGCGAGATAGAACACGTTCGACTCGATCCGGGCGTTCCGCGCGACGCGGCCGCCGCCGAGCAGCAGGTTCCGCCCGAAGCCGTGCCGGCTCGGCGCGCCGTTTCCGAACGAGGCGTTTCCCGTGATCTCGAAGTTGTCCAGGAACGCGGCCTCCGACCCGTAGAGGTGAATGCCGGCGCCGAACTGGTTGAAGACGAGGTTGTCCTCGATGCGCATCGTGCCGGTCTGGTTCTGCGCATAGATCCCGTGCCCGTGGCCCCGATCCGGCGCGTCCCACCCGTTGTTGAAGACGAGGTTCCCGTAGATCTCCAGGTTGTGCGCCTCCTTGAACGCGCCGATCCCGTTCGCTCCGTCGTGGAGCACGAGGTTCACGAGCTGGAGGCCCTCGTGCGGCTCGTCCTGCATGACGCCGATGCAGCTCGAGCGCCGGATGTCGTCCGGCTCGGAGCCCGTCTCGCGCGACTCGCGGGTGGGGTCCGAGTCGGTGATCTCGAAGTCCTGGTAGCGCGTCCACGCCCCTCCGACGTAGAGAATCGTCGTCATGCGGGACGTGCCGCCGTCGAGCGTCGCGCGTTCACCGGGAAAGGACCGGACGACGACGCGCGCCGCCGGCGTCCCGCGCAGGAGGCTCGTGAACTTGCCCCGGTAGACGCCGCCGTGAAGCCAGATCGTGTCCCCGGGACGGACGGCCGCCGGCGCCGCGAAGGCGGTCGCGAGGTCCCACGGCCTTCTCGCGGATCCGTTTCCCGCGGGGCTCCCGGACGGCGACACGTGGAACTCGGCCGCCGCCGCCGGACCGGCCGCCAGGAGTGCGGCGGCGAGAGGAATCCACGCCACGGCCCGGCGGGGCCCGGCGTCAGTTCGCCGTGCGCCGCACGACAACGGTTCCTCCGTTCGCCGGCGAAGCGGCGCAGCGCGGAAGGGTCCCCGGCCGGAAAGCCCCGTCGTCGAACACGCAGGGCAGCCGGTACGGCAGGAGGATGAACGCGTTGAACTCGGGTCCCGTCGGCACCGCCGCCTTCGTCGCGCCGATCGGGCGGGCCGCGGTCAGGCCCGACATCGGGAGCCGGACGGTCCCCCCTCCGTAGACGCCGGCGACCACCGCCGGCGAAAAGAAGTCCTGCGCGTTCCGGATCTCGAACGCGGTGCCCGACGCCAGGATCCCGCCGAGGTCGACGTCCACGAACGACGCACGGTCCCAGTTCAGGACCGTGATGTTCGCGCGGCCCGGCTCGTATGCGTTCGGCCTCACGTATACGAATGTACCGGACGGCTTCGTGCTTCCGAAGTACACGTTCTGGGGATACGCCGCCGGATCGATTCCGCCGACGTCGCGCACGAACCGGTTGCCCGTCATCGTCAGATCCACCATCACGCCGTCGAAGTCGCAGGAGAGCAATCCGGTGCCCGTCACGAACCAGTTGTCCCGGACGGAGAACGTCGAGAGACCGGCGACGTAGCCGAGGCTGACGCCGGTCGAGACGGATGCACCCGGCGCGTCGGAGAGGTACATCACGTTCTCGTCGAGGCGTCCCTCGTGAGCGATCCGGCCGCCGCCGAAGAGCACGTTGCGCGACCGGCCGTAAGCCGAAGGGGCGCCGTTCTCGTAGATCGTGTTGCCGACGACCTCGATGCCGTCGAGGTACGCGGCGTCCGTGCCGTAGATCTGCAGACCCTGTTCGTACTGGCCGAAGACGATGTTGTCCACGATGCGCTTCGTCCCGGTGCGGTTCTGGATGTACATCCCGTTCCCGTGGCCGCGGTCCGTCGCGCCGTCCCACCCGTTGTTGTAGACGAGGTTCCCGTAGATCTCGGCGTCCTCCTGGGCCTCGAAGAAGCCGATCGCGTCCGTCCCGTCGTGCAGGACGAGGTTGATGAGACGGATGCCCGGGTGGGGCTCGTCCTGCGCTCCTCCGACGCACGAGCCCCGGTCCAGGTCCGTGGGGGCGGAGCCGTCCTGGGCCGAGGTCCGGCGGGTCCCGGAGGAGTAGATCTCGAAACCCCAGTACCACGCGTACCGTCCGCCGATCGTCAGCGTCGCTTCGAGCGGCCCGGGGCCGCCGTCGAGCCGCGCGCGCTCGCCCGGCAGCTGGCGGAGGACGACCGGAGCGTCCGGCGTCCCGGTCAGGGCGCTCTCGAACCGCCCGACGTACGTTCCGCCGCGGAGCCAGATCGTGTCGCCGGGCTGGACGACGGACGGCTGCCCGAGCGCGGTCGCGAGGTCCCAGGGGTTCTCCCGCGTCCCGGTCCCGGCGACCCTGGCCGGATGTTCCCCGTCGGCGACACGAAAAAATCCGCGGCAGAGACCGCCCGGACGATCCCGAGAAGCCCGACGATCACGGAGGCGCGGAGACGCCTGCGGCTCCCGTCGCGCATCGCGAACGATCGTACGTCCGGCCGGCGGACCGGACAAGCCGCGCTACTTGAAGTACCCGGACACGTCGATCGACGACATTGACGGGCGCGCCGAGGAGTCGTTCGACACCCCGAGCGAGCCGGAGCCGTCCGTCGCGACTCTGACGATCCCGCCGACGGCGCGCGTTCGGCGGGCGTCGAAGCTCACCATCGCGGCGCTCGGAGGCAGGAGGTCGCCCGGGAACACGCGGAGCTGGCCCCCCACGGCGGGGTTGACGACCGTGACGTTGAGCGCCATCGCCCGGATGCCGGCCGGGAGACCGCAGGCCGACGCCGCGATCGGGAAGACGCGAGGCCGTAACGGCGGCAGCGCCGGTCCCCCGAGGGGGCCGGCCGCGAGCCGGGTGTCCACCACCCGGCACGGCGGCTTCGGGAAGAACTTCGAGACGCCCGGAGGGGTGCCTCCCGGGAGGACGCGGAGGACGAACGCGTTGAACTCGGGACCCGTCGGAGAGAGCGTCGGTCCGCCGATCGGCGAGGCGACGGTCAGCCCCTCGGTGGGCAGCGCGAGCGTTCCGCCCGCGTAGACGCCGCTCAGCACGGGCGGCCCGAAGAAATCCTGCGCGTTCCTCACCTCGAAGAGATTCCCGGGGCTGAGGACGCCGCTCACGTCGACGTTCACCGTCTCGAGGAGGTCCCAGTTGAGGACGACGATGTTCGCCCGACCGGCCTCGTACGCGTTCGGCCGGACGAAGACGAACGTCCCCGACGGACGGACCGCGTGGTGATAGGTGTTCGAGGGATACGAGGAGGGGCTGATGACGCCCGAGATGTCCCGGACGAAATCGTTGCCCGTCATCGTGAGGTTCGTGATCGACCCGAAGAAGTAGGCCGCGAAGCCGCCGTCTCCGTTCGAGAACCAGTTGTTCTGGATGACGAACGAGTCGACACCCGCGTTGTAGCCGACGTTCGCGCCGCCGACGGTGCACGCGCCGCCCGAGGGAGCGAGGTAGAACTCGTTCGAGAGGATCTTTCCGTTCGTCGCGACGCGGTCGCCTCCGAACAGGACATTGCGGGCGCAGCCGAAGACGGACGGGGAGCCGTTGCCGAAGACGGCGTTGCCCGTCACCTCGATGTTGTCGAGGTAAGCCGCGGCGCTTCCGTAGATCTGGAGGCCTTCGGCGTAGTTGTTGAAGACGATGTTGTCGGCGATGCGCTTGGCGCCGGTGCGGTTCTGCGCGTAGACGCCGTTTCCGTGCCCCCGGTCCGTCGCTCCGTCCCAGCCGTTGTTGTAGATGAGATTCCCGTAGATCTCGGCGTCCTGATGCGTCTGGAAGCTCCCGATCGCGTCCGTCCCGTCGTGGAGGATCATGTTGATCAGCTTGATCCCGGGATGGGCCACGTCCTGCGCGATGCCGATGCAGGAGCCCCGGTTCAGGTCGGTGGGCGCCGAACCGTTCTGCGCTCGACCGCCGCTTCGGGTCCGACGAGAAGATCTCGAGACCCTCGTACCAGCGTACTGGCCTGCGATCGACAGCGTCGGCTGCAGCGGCCCCGGCCCGCCGTCGATCCGCGCGCGCTCTCCCGGATAGGGCCTCACCCGGATCGGCGCCGCGGACGAGCCCGCCAGGAGGCTGAGAAACCGTCCCGTGTACGTCCCGCCGCGCACCCAGATCGAGTCGCCCGGCAGGACGGCCGCGGGGGCGGCGAGGGCCGTGGCGAGATTCCAGGGATTTCCGATCGTGCCGGTCCCTGTTCCCGTGCCCGACGTCCCGGCCACCGCCACGTAGAAGTCGGCGGCCGACGCGGCGGTGCCCCAAAGGCAAAACGCGAGGAGCCATCCTGCACGAACGCCCCGGAGCATCCACGAATCCTACACTGCGCCCGCGTTGTGCCGAAACGGGGCCGCCGGCCCCCGGAAGGAAGTCGCCCTACTTGAAGTAGCCGGTCACGTCGAGGACGACGTCCAGGCTCGCCGTCGATTCGTCCTGAAAGCCGAGGCTCCCGGTGCCGTCCGTCGCGAGGAGGAGCATCGCGGACGTCGAGCGGGTCTTCCCCTTCCGGAAGCTGAGGACGGCCGAGGAGGTCGGCGCGAGGTTGCCCGGGAACGCGTGCAGCGACCCGGAGGCCGCGGGCTTGACGACCGTGATGTTGGCGGCGATCGACTTCGCCCCCGCCGGGATCCCGCAGGTCGAGGCCGTGACCGGGAAGACGCGCTGTCCGTTCGCGGCGAGCGCGGGGCCGCCCAGGGCTCCGCCAGCGTTGCGCGTGTCGGCGACGCGGCAGGGAGTGAGCGGATAGTACAGAGGGCCGCTGACGGTGCACGAGCCCCCCGCCGCCTGGCTCACCGTGAACGTCCGGCCCGCCACCGTCAGCGTCCCGGTGCGGGCGCATGCCGCGTTCGAAGCGATCGTGTAGGTCACCGAGCCGTTGCCGGTTCCGCTGCCGGACACCGTGAGCCAGGACGCGTTGCTCGAGCTCGTCCACGCGCAGCCCGCGCCGTTCGTGACGGAGATCGAGCCGCCGCCGGCGCCGGCCGAGGTGGTCGCCGCCGTGGGCGAGAGCGCCGCGACGCCGGTCCCGGCCGACTGCGTGACCGTGAACGTCTTCCCCGCGATCGTGAGCGAGCCGGAGCGACCGGTGCAGTTGGGATTCACCGCGACGGCGTACGAAACGGTTCCGTTTCCCGAGCCGGACGCGCCGCCCGAGATCGTGAGCCACGCCGCGTTGCTGGACGCGGTCCACGCGCAACCGGCGCCGGCCGTGACGCCGACGCTCCCGCTGCCGCCGGAACCCGCCGCCGACGCGGTCGTCGCGGAGAGAGCGAACGAGCAGGACGGCGCCGCGCCCAGCGGAAGGAGGACGAACGCGTTGAACTCGGGGCCCGTCGGCGGGGGCGCCGTCCCTCCGATCGGAGCGGCGACGGTCAGTCCGGTCATCGGGAGCGTGATCGAGCCGCCGGCATAGGTCCCCTGGAGGACCGGAGCCCCGAAGAAGTCCTGGGCGTTGCGAACCTCGTACGCCTGGCCGACGGCCATGGCCGCGCTCACGTCGACCGCCACGGTGCTCTTCTTGTCCCAGTTGAAGACCGTGATGTTCGCGCGCCCCGGTTCGTAGGCGTTCGGACGGACGTACACGAACGTCCCGGTCGGCTTCGTGGTGCCGTGATACGTGTTCGTCGGGTAGGACGCGGGAGTGATCGCGCCGGAGATCGGCTGCAGGAAGTGGTTGCCCGTCATCGTGAAGCCCGTGAACGTGCCGAAGAAATACGACGCGATGCCGCCGTCCCCGTTCGCGAACCAGTTGTTCTGCACGGTGAAGTTCGACACCCCGGCCTCGTACCCGACGTTGGAGCCGCCGGACGTGCACGCGCCCTGAGAATCGGGGTAATAGAAGTAGTTCGAGACCATCGTCCCGTTCGTCGCGATGCGCCCTCCGCCGAACAGGAAGTTGCGGTCGCAGCCGTAGGCCGAGGGCCAGCCGCTCGAGAAGATCGTGTTGCCGGTCACCTGGATGTTGTCGAGGTATGCGGCCGACGAGCCGTAGATCTGCATGCCGCTGCCGTACTGGTTGAAGACGATGTTGTCGGAGATCTTCTTCGTCCCGGTCTGGTTCTGGACGTACATCCCGTTGCCGTGGCCGCGGTCCGTCGCCCCGTTCCAGCCGTTGTTGAAGATGAGGTTGCCGTAGATCTCGCCGTCCTGGTGCGTCTGGAAGCTCGAGATCGCGTCGGTCCCGTCGTGCAGGACGAGGTTGATGAGCCGGATGCCGACGTGCGCGACGTCCTGAGCGACG
The DNA here is from genome assembly GCA_963776915.1 of uncultured Acidobacteriota bacterium. GTDB lineage: Bacteria > Acidobacteriota > Thermoanaerobaculia > UBA5066 > UBA5066 > Fen-183. The sequence goes on from CAVZPE010000026.1 coordinate 44,532, forward strand.
AAGACACAGGAACCACGATTGAGATCCGTCGGCCACGAGCCGTCCTGCGTCGAGCGGCCGGTTCGGCTCCGACGAGAAGATCTCGAAGCCCCAGTACCACGTGTACTGCCCGCCGACCATCAGGGTCGGGACGAGGGGGCCAGGGCCGCCGTCGAGGCGCGCCCGCTCGCCCGGATAGGGCCGCACCTTGATCGGAGCCGCGGACGTGCCGGTCAGATTGCTGGACACGCGGCCCGTGTACGTTCCGCCGCGCAGCCAGATCGTGTCTCCCGGCTTGACGGCCGACGGCTGGTTGAGAGCCGTCTGGAGACTCCACGGCGTCGAAAGGCTGCCGGTGCCGGCGGCCGTGCTCGTCGTTCCGTTCGGAGCGACGTAGAAGTCGGCCGCGAAGAGCGATCCGGGGAGAAGGACGAGCGCGAGTAGCAGGTGGCGACGCGAGTTCCGGCAGTGATCCATGTCACCCGGAGGTTGGAAGCGGAACTCTCTGCAAACTACTGGACTTATGCATCAAAAGAGAACAGGAGCAGACCTGTCCCCGGCCCTGTCCCTGCGGACAGGCTCGTCGACTACACTGCCTCGCCCCCCAGCCGGGAAGCGCGATGCTCGCCGTCACCGTTCGCGACAACACGACCTGGGAGTTCTACTGGTGGATCCTCGGGTTCAGACGGCTCGCGCGGACGGGCGCGATCACGATGCGCTTCGCGCGCGGCCGCCGGTCGCCGATCCCTCACGACATCGGGGGATGGGGATCGCTCACGTTCACCGTCGAAGGCCCGGGGCTCGACCGTCGGCGCATCGGCTTTCTCGAGCTGCGTGACGGCTTCGAGGAGCTGAACGCCCCCGCCCTCGAGCGCGCCGACGCGTACTTCAAGTTCAACTACAACCCCGCGCATCTCGACGCGAACGCGCCGGTCGGCCTCCGCGGGCGAATCCACCCGATCGGCTTCTGGTTCCCGATTCGCCTCGCCCGGAATCGCGAGGTTCCCGTCGCGGCCCTGCGGGCCCTCCGGGCCACGGTCCGTTGCGCCGCGCCGGGGACCGGCTCTTTTCGCGAGGACCTCCCGTTCGGTCTCCGGACCTTTGCCGCCTCTCTCCGCCTTCCGTTCCTCGAGGACTACACCGAGGATTTCGCGAACCGGCCCGAGAGGACGCGCGACTTCTTCTGGAAGGTCTCGGCGTGGCGCAGCGACCACGCGACGGCGGAGCGACTCCGCATCATGAAGATCCTGGACGCGGTTCGAGCCGAAACCGGCCGCCGGATGGACTACGGATTCGTCGACGCCTCGCACGCCCGGACACACTTTCCCGAGTACGTCCTCAGGACGGACGCGAGCCGCAGAGGCTATCTCCGGGACCTCGCGGGCGCCTCCATGAGCCTCGTGACCCACGGCGTCAAGGACTGCTTTTCGTGGCGGATGGGCGAGCACCTCGCCCTCCGGCGGTTCGCGCTCATCGAGCGGCCGATCAACGAGACCCGCGTGCCTCTCGTCGAGGGAGTCAACGCGGCCTTCTTCGAGAGCGACCTGAGCGACCTCTCCGAAAAGGTCCGCTTCTACCTCGATCGACCGGATGAACGGGAACGGATCGCGTTGGCCGGACGCGAGTTCTTCGACTCGACTTGTGCTCCGGAGGTCCAAGCACGCTCCCTCGTCGAAACCCTCTCCCGAAGCAGTGCCTGAATTCGTAGTAGGCTGCCTCAACATATCGCGCTCGCAACCGAGACTCCTGTTCAACTGCCGTGTAGACTCTGCCGACATCTCCGTCTTCCGAAGAGGGTCCAATGAGCCGTCTCCCCATCGCGCGCCTTGCGGGTCTCCTGCTTCTCGCTTCCGGGATCGCCGCCGGACCCCTCGCGGCCCAGTCGACGATCAACCAGTACTCCCTCGGGACCGACATCCAGGTGCTCGACATCGCGGCCGGTCCGGACGGGAACCTCTGGTACACGGTGAACGGCGACGGCTCCGCGGGCTCGTCCAAGGTCGGCCGGATCACGCAGGCCGGGACGATCACCGAGTTCGTCCTCCCGGACACGAGCCGGCCGGTCGGGATCGTCGCCGGACCGGACGGAGCGATGTGGTTCGCGGAATCCGGCGCGGATTGCCCAGCGTCCATCGGCCGGATCGACACGGCCACGTTCCCGGCGGGCGGCTCGGTCACGCACTTCACGACCGGTATCACCGCGCGGCGCGAATCCGTTCGGCATCTGCGTCGGGTCCCGACAGCAACCTCTGGTTCACCGAGCGCAACAACAACGCGATCGCCCGGATCACGACAGCAGGCGCCGTCACGGAATTCCCGACCGGGGGGTCGGGCTCGATCCTCCTCGGCATCGTCGCGGGACCGGACGGTAACCTCTGGTTCACCGACAGCTCGCCACAGCTCGATCTGGGTCATGACGACGGCCGGGCGATCGTGAAGCGGATCAATACGCCCACTGCCGGCAATCCGGCGGGCATCACGGTCGGGCCGGACAACCGGATCTGGTTCGTCGAGTACAGCGGGAGCAAGGTGGGCGTGATGGCGACGTCCGCCACGCTCACGACGGACATCACCGAGTACTCGACGCCGACGGCGACGCCTTTCCGCATCGTGTGCGGGCCCGACGGCGCGCTGTGGTTCACGGAGAACAACGGCGGCGCGGGCGGAAAGATCGGCCGGATCACGACCTCCGGGACGATCACGGAGTACACGACGGCGGGTCTGGCCGGACCCTACGGCATCACCCTCGGTCCCGACCGGGCGATCTGGTTCACCGAGCGCAACAGCTCGCCCCCGCAGATCGGCCAGCTCGTCGTCGACTGCGTCGTCACCGTCCCGACGATCACGGGCGGCGGCGCGCAGTGCGCCGGGACGACGCTGACGCTCACGGCGAGCGGCGGCTACGCGTCCTACCAGTGGTACCAGGGCGGAAACCCGATCGGCGGAGCCACGTCCGCGACGTACACGAAGACGGCCGCGGTGAGCGACACGGGCAACTACACCGTCACCGGCACGAACGGCACCTGCACGTCGAACGCCTCACTCCCCGTCTCCGTGACGGTCACCGCGCAGCCCACGGCGGGCGCCGGCGGGCCGCAGACGATCTGCGCCCTCGGCACGACGGCCGGCCTCGGCGGCACCACACCCACCGGCGGCACGGGCGCGTGGTCCGTCGTCGGCGGCGGCACCGGGACGTTCTCGCCCGACGCCACGACACCGAACGCGACGTTCACGAACACGGGCGGGACGGGTCCGATCACGCTCCGCTGGACGGTCTCGAACCCGCCGTGCACGGACGCGACCGCCGACGTCGTCGTGACCGTGAGCCAGCCGCCGACGACGGCGACTGTCGGCGGCCCGCAGACCATCTGCGCCCTCGGCACCACGGCGGGCCTCGTCGGCAACACGCCGACCTTCGGCACCGGCGCATGGTCCGTCGTGAGCGGGGGCACGGGCACGTTCAGCCCGAACGCGACGACCCCGAACGCGACCTTCACGCATACGAGCGGAACCGGGCCGATCACGCTGCGCTGGACGATCTCCAACGCGCCGTGCGCACCTTCCGCGGCCGACGTCGTCGTCACGCTCACGGTGGGCCCGACGCCCGCAACCGCCGGCGGCCCGCAGACGATCTGCGCGCTCGGCACGACCACGGGTCTCGGCGGCAACACCCCAACCACGGGCACGGGCGCCTGGTCCGTCGTCAGCGGCGGCACCGGGACATTCAGCCCGAATGCGACGACACCGAACGCGACATTCACGCACACGAGCGGCCTGGGCCCCGTCATCCTCGCCTGGACGATCTCGAATCCTCCGTGCGCGCCGTCCGTCGCGAACGTGACGATCACGATCAGCCAGCCACCCACCACCGCGACGGTCGGCGGCCCGCAGACGATCTGCGCCCTCGGCACGACGACCGGTCTCGGCGGCAACGCGCCGACCGTCGGCACCGGCACCTGGTCCGTCGTCGGCGGCGGCACCGGCACGTTCTCGCCGAACGCGACGACGCCCAACGCCACCTTCACGCACCTGACCGGCACCGGCCCGATCACGCTGCGCTGGACGATCTCGAGCGCCCCCTGTACGCCGTCCACGGCGGACGTCATCGGTCACGATCACCCCGGCGCCTACCGCGGGCGCCGGCGGACCGCAGACGATCTGCGCCCTCGGCACGACGACCGGCCTCGGCGGCACCACGCCGACCGGCGGCACGGGTGCGTGGTCCGTCGTCGGCGGCGGCACCGGCACCTTCAGCCCGAATGCGACGACCGCGAATGCCACCTTCACCCACCTGACCGGCACCGGCCCGATCACGGTGCGCTGGACGGTCTCGAACGGCTCGTGCACCCCCGCGACGGCCGACGTCATCGTCACGATCACCCCGGCGCCTACCGCGGGCGCCGGCGGACCTCAGACGATCTGCGCCCTCGGCACGACGACCGGCCTCGGCGGCACCACGCCGACCGGCGGCACGGGTGCGTGGTCCGTCGTCGGCGGCGGCACCGGCACCTTCAGCCCGAATGCGACGACCGCCAATGCCACCTTCACGCACCTGACCGGCACCGGCCCGATCACGGTGCGCTGGACGGTCTCGAACGGCTCGTGCACCCCCGCGACAGCCGACGTCTCGTCACGATCACCCCGGCGCCGACCGCGACCGTCGGCGGGCCCCAGACGATCTGCGCCCTCGGCACGACGACCGGCCTCGGCGGCAACACGCCAACCGGCGGCGCGACCGGCGCATGGTCCGTCGTCAGCGGCGGAACCGGCACGTTCTCACCCAATGCGACCACGCCCAACGCGACGTTCACGCACCTGACCGGGACCGGACCGGTCACGCTGCGCTGGACGGTCTCGAACGGCTCGTGCACGCCCGCCACGGCGAACGTCACCGTGACGATCACCCCGCAGCCGACCGCGACCGTCGGCGGCCCGCAGACGATCTGCGCCCTCGGCACGACGACCGGCCTCGGCGGCAACACGCCGACGGGCGGCGCGACCGGCGCGTGGTCCGTCGTCGAGCGGCGGAACCGGCACGTTCTCAGCCCGAATGCGACCACGCCGCGGAGCGACGTTCACGCACCTGACCGGGACCGGACCGGTCACGCTGCGCTGGACGGTCTCGAACGGCTCGTGCACGCCCGCCACGGCGAACGTCACCGTGACGATCACCCCGCAGCCGACCGCGACCGTCGGCGGCCCGCAGACGATCTGCGCCCTCGGCACGACGGCCGGCCTCGGCGGCAATACGCCGACTGGCGGCGCGACCGGCGCCTGGTCCGTCGTGACCGGCGGAACGGGTACCTTCGCTCCGAACGCGACCACTCCGAACGCGACGTTCACGCACCTGACCGGGACCGGACCCGTCACGCTGCGCTGGACGGTCTCGAACGGCTCGTGCACGCCCGCCACGGCGAACGTCACCGTGACGATCACCCCGCAGCCGACCGCGACCGTCGGCGGCCCGCAGACGATCTGCGCCCTCGGCACCACGGCCGGCCTCGGCGGCAATACGCCGACTGGCGGCGCGACCGGCGCCTGGTCCGTCGTGACCGGCGGAACCGGCACGTTCTCGCCCGAACGCGACCACTCCGAACGCGACGTTCACGCACCTGACCGGGACCGGACCGGTCACGCTGCGCTGGACGGTCTCGAACGGCTCGTGCACGCCCGCCACGGCGGACGTCACCGTCACGATCACGCAGCCCCCGACGACGGCGACCGCCGGCAGCCCGCAGACGATCTGCGCGCTCGGCACGACGACCGGCCTCGGCGGCAATACTCCGACCACAGGCACGGGCGCCTGGTCCGTCGTCAGCGGCGGGACGGGTTCCTTCACTCCGAGCATCTCGACGCCGAACGCGACCTTCACGCACCTGACCGGCGCCGGGCCCGTCGTCCTCGCCTGGACGATTTCGAACGGCGTGTGCGCGCCGTCCGTCGCCAACGTCACCGTCACGGTCAACCAGCCTCCGACCCCGGCGACGGCCGGCGGCGCGCAGACGATCTGCGCCCTCGGCACGACGGTGTCCCTCGGCGGCAATACGCCCACCGTGGGCACGGGCGCGTGGTCGGTCGTGAGCGGCGGGACCGGGACGTTCTCGCCCAACGCGACCACGCCGGGAGCCACGTTCACCCATCTGACCGGCACCGGCCCGATCACGCTGCGCTGGACGATCTCGAACGCGCCCTGCACGCCGTCCACGAAGGACGTCGTCGTCACGATCAGCCAGCCGCCGACGGCGGCGACGGCCGGCGGGCCGCAGACGATCTGTGCCCTCGGCACGACGACGGGCCTGGGCGGCAACGCGCCGACCGTCGGCACGGGCACGTGGACCGTCGCGAGCGGCGGGACCGGGACGTTCGCGCCGAACGCGACGACTCCGAACGCCACCTTCACGCACACCGGCGGCGCGGGCCCCGTCGTCCTCGCCTGGACGATCTCGAACGGCTCGTGCGCGCCGTCCGTCGCCAACGTCACCGTCACCGTCAACCAGCCCCCGACTCCGGCGACCGTCGGCGGGGCGCAGACGATCTGCAATCTCGGGTCGTCCCAGCCTCTCGGCGGCAACACGCCGACCGTCGGCACGGGCACGTGGACCGTCGTGGGCGGCGGCACGGGCACGTTCGCGCCGGACGCGACGACTCCGAACGCCACCTTCACGCACACCGGCGGCGCGGGTCCCGTCGTTCTCGCCTGGACGATCGCGAACCCGCCCTGCGCCCCGTCGGCCGCCAACGTCACCCTCTCGATCGGATCGAACCAGACCGTCACGATCACCGCCCCGGCGAGCCTCTGCGCGGGCTCGGTCAACACGGCCTCCGTGCCGGCCGCGGGCGCGGGCACGACCTACACCTGGAGCGTCACGAACGGGACGATCGTGAGCGGCCAGGGGACGCCCAATCTCGTCTTCTCGGCGGGGCCGTCCGGCTCGGTGAAGCTCGACCTCGTCCAGGTCCAGTCGAGCTGCACGTCCAACGGCACGGTGACGATCCCGATCAACACGGGGTGCGCCGGGCCGCTGGTATTCGTTCCGGTCACTCCCTGCCGGCGGATCGACACGCGCCTCGCGGCCGACGCGCCCGAGCTCGCGGCCGGCGAGCAGCGCACGTTCGTTCTCACGACCGGGCCGTGCACGATTCCCTCCACGGCGAAGTCGGTCGCCGTCAACGTGACGGTCACGCAGCCCGGCGCGGCAGGCGACCTGAGACTCTTCGCGACCGGCACCCCGGTCCCGCCGTCGACCACGATCAACTTCGCGAAGGATCAGACCCGGGCGAACAACGCGGTCGTCGCCCTCCCGTCGGACGGGACGGGCCGGATCGACGTGAAGAACGACGGCGCCGGGACCGTCCACGTCATCATCGACGTGAACGGGTACTTCCGCTAGAAGCGGACGGACCCGGCCCCGAAGGGCCGGGTCCGTGCTCTGCGGCGGGAGCGGACCCGTCGATTCGGAGCCCCGCGCGCTCACACCGTCGCCGCCGGCGCAGGCGAGGCCTTGGCACGCGCCTTGGTCTTCACCTTCTCAGAAAATCTTCTTCTCAGGAGGTTCCCGTTGAATCTCGCTCTCCCGATCGTCCTCGCCGCCCTCGCATCCACCGCCCCAGAGCCCGCGCCGGCCGATCCGGTCGCTGCCGCCGCGCGCGCCGCCGAGAAGGACGGCACCGTCGTCGGCGTCTCCGTCCTCCACCTCGAGTCCGGCCGCACGGCCTCGCACCGTGGAGGCGAGCGCTTCCAGATGGCGAGCGTCTTCAAGGTGCCCGTCGCGATCGCGACGCTCGACGCGGTCGAAAAGGGCGGGCTGAAGCTCGACCAGGAGGTCGAGGTCCGCGAGTCCGACCGCCGGCGCATCGGGCCGATCGACGATCACTGGACGCCCGGGATGCGCGTGACGGTCGCGCGAATGCTGGACGTGATGCTCGTCGACAGCGACAACACGGCCGCCGACCTCCTCGTCGGCCTCGTCGGCGGACCCGCGGCCGTGGAGAAGGCGCTCGTGTCGCGCGGCGTGTCCGGAATCTCGATCTCCCTCGACGAGCGGGGCCTGGGCGCCGCGCAGAAGAAGGACCGCCTCTCCCTCGAGAGCGGCGCGCAGAACGGCGCGAGCCCCGACGCGATCGCGGCTCTTCTCGGGCGCCTCTTCAGGGGCGAGCTCCTCTCGCGTCCGTCGACGGACCGGATCCTGGACGCGATGCGCCGGTGCGCGACGAGCGACCACCGCCTCCGGGCGGGCGTCCCGAAGGGAACGGATGTCCTCGACAAGACCGGGACGATGGGCGCGTGCGCGAACGACGCCGGGATCCTGACGCTCCCGGACGGGACGCACCTCGTCGTCGCGGTCTTCGTGCGCGGCGGGACGGACGCCGGCCGGCGCGACGCCGCCATCGCGTCGGTCGCGCGCGCGGCCTGGGAAGCCTTCGCCCCGGGCCGCTAGGCTGGCGGACGCGCGGGCGGGCGTCGGGGCCCGCCCGCCGCGTCCCGCTCGGTCTCGGCCGACTCGTCCCGCTGGACCTCGACGAGCTTCTCGACGCGGCGGTCGGCCTGCAGGTGCTTCTGGAGCTCCAGCATGCCGGCGCCGGCGAGGTTCGGCCGCCCGGAGGGCTTCCCGTAGAGGCGCGCCTGCCGCCGTCCCTCGAGGAAGACGAGGAGGACCACGACGGCGGCCGCGCCGAGGAGGAAGAGGCCGCTTCCGGGCAGCTCCATCGGGAACCATGCTACGCGTCCTGCGGCCGGCCGTTGCGGTAAATTCCCCGGGTGGTCGAGACGCTGAGGGCTCCGTATCTCCTGCTGGCGGGGCCGGGCCTCCAGGATCCGAACTTCTCGAAGTCCGTCGTCCTCATGGGCCACCACACGAAGGACGGGGCGCTCGGCTGGGTCGTCAACCGGCTCCTCGGCCAGCCGGCGGTGACGCTTCTCCCGCCGCCTCTCGACGGCACGCTCCACCCGGAGACGCCTCTCCACATCGGCGGACCCGTCCTCACGAACGGCCTCGTCGCGCTCTTCCGCGAGGAGATTTCCGGCGTCGAGTGCACGGAGATGGCGCCCGGGCTCTGGGTCTCGGCCTCCGCCGAGATCCTCCCGAAGCTCTTCGGCAACGCCCCGGGCGATCCGCCCGAAGGCCTCCTCGTCCTCGGTTACGCGGGATGGGACGCCGAGCAGCTCGAGGGCGAGATGGAGGACGGCTCGTGGCTCGTCCTGCCGTGGGAGCCGGAGCTCGCCTTCACGCGCCGCGTCGAAACGCTCTGGGAGCGCGCCCTCGCGCGCCTCGGCGTCGACCCGGGGTCGGTCTCGTCCTCGTCGACCGGCGTGAGCTGACGGGCGCGTGAAGGAGCTCGTCGCCCTCGTCCTGCGCCACGGGACGAGCGTCGTCTTCGGCAACGTCCTCCTGGAGCAGCTCGGCCTGCCCGTGCCGGCGGTCCCGACCCTCGTCGTCGCGGGCGCGCTCGCGGCCGACGGCAGGCTCTCCTTCCCGAGGCTCCTCCTCGCGGCGTTCGTCGCGACCGTGGGAGCGGACGCGCTCTGGTTCCTCCTCGGCCGCCGGTACGGCCAGCGCATCCTGAAGACGCTCTGCCGCCTCTCCCTCTCGCCGGACACGTGCGTGCGCCAGACCGAGGGCGTCTTCGAGAAGTACGGCCTCGCGTCGCTCCTCTTCGCGAAGTTCGTCCCGGGCTACTCGACCGTGGCCCCGCCCCTCGCGGGCGCCGCGGGGGCGTCGCTGCCGCGCTTTCTCCTCTTCACGTCGGGCGGGACTCTCCTCTGGGCGGGCTCGGCGCTCGCCCTCGGCCTCGTCTTCCACCGGACCGTGGACCGCGTGCTCGCGGCCCTCGCGAGCCTCGGCGGATGGGCCTTCGTCGTCCTCGCGGGCGGGCTGCTTCTCTACATCGCTCGCCAAGTGGTACGAGAGGCGCCGCTTCTACCGGTTCCTGAGGATGGCCCGCATCCGCGCGCACGACCTGAGGAAGCTCATGGACGAGGGGCAGGCGCCGGTGATCGTCGACGTGCGCTCGGGCGGCGCGCGCCAGCGCGATCCACGCCGGATCCCCGGAGCCGTCGTGATCGACCTCGACGACCTCGATGCCCAGCTCGCCACGCTGCCGGCCGACCGGGAGATCGTCCTCTACTGCACGTGACCCAATGAAGCGTCGGCGGCCCGTGTGGCACGCCTCCTCATGGACCGCGGGTTCATGCTCGTCCGCCCCCTCGAGGGCGGCCTCGACGCGTGGGCCGAGGCCGGATTCGAGGTCGAGTCAGAGCGCATCCCGCTCAGCCCCGTGGGCTCGTTCCCGCCCGTTTCCTGACGTCGGCTTCCGGCGTCGCCGGGGTCGGCGTTTCGGGCGTTGCCAGGTCGAGCACGAGCACGTCGGGCCCTGCAGGCAGGGCCGGGTAGCGAGCCCGGAGAGCGTCGGCGTCGCGGCCCACGAAGAACGGCAGCGTATCGGCCGGCACGACGAGGGCGCGGGCACCGTCGGCCCGGCGGGCCGCGACGATTTCCGGCGTCAGCCAATGGAGGCCCACGAACCACCCCCGCCGGTCGGCGTGCGCGAAGACCTCCGGCGGCGTGTCGATCTCGCCTGGACTCCGGCTGCCGCCGTAGCCGGTCGTCACGAGGATGAGCGAGCCCGGCGGTGTGACGCGCGCGACGGCCCGGCCGTTCTCGCGCTGGCGTCGCGCGTCCGCGAGTGGTCCACGATGACGCGGCGGCGTGAACGAGCGTCGCACCCGCACGGTCAGGACGACGACTCCGAAGAACCCGAGCCGGACCACGCGGGCCCCACGATCCCTTCCGAGGCGACCGGCGAGGTCGGCGAAGGCAGCGCCCGCAAGCGCGACGGCCGGCGGAAGGAGCGGGAGCTGGTAGTACTGCATCTCGAAGTTGCCGCGCCCGACGACGACGACATAGACGAACGTGGCTGCCGTCCAGACATGAAAGAGCCGGCCCGCCGCACCGGTGGGCGGCGCGCGAGGCCGATCGCCCACAAGGACGGCGACGGCAGGCGTGAGAAGGTAAAGGACGATCCGGCCCACGATTCGCAGCCAGAAGACGGGGCGAACCAGGAGAGCGAAGCTCGAAAGCTTCTCGTAGCCCCCCTTCAGGACACCGAACGTGTTCCCGTACTGGAGGTACAGACCGTGTGCGTGGGCGTACCAGAGGACCGGCGGCAGGAGGACGAGCACTCCGTACAGCCAGAACGTCGCTCGCTTCGGGCAGGGTCCGGCCCCACGCCTGGAAGAAGAGGTACAGAAGCGGCAGGCCGATGAGGAGCGCGGGTGGTTTCAGGAGGGCGGCGAGACTCGTGAAAGCTCCAGACAGGACGAGATCGGACCAGCGCCTGGACTCCACCCAGCGCGAGAGGAAGAGGACGCCCAGAACGGAGGTGAGCACCATCGTGCCGTCCGGCTGGAACGTGGCCGTGTACCAGGCCGTCATCGGGCTGAGCGCCGCGAAGACGCCGGCCCAGAACGCGGCAGCCGGTCCGAGGATTCGACGCACGACCGCGGCGATCGCGAAGACGAGGCCGAAGCTCGCAAGCAGCGGAAGAAGAACCGGCAGGACCTCGTGCGGACCGAACGCCTTCTGGAGGAGGGCGCCGAGCCAGGGCAGGAGCGGGAACTCCATCTCGACGTATCCGGGCCCGGCCCCTCCCCAGTCGATCTGGGGCCAGAGGAGCCGATAGCCGTGGCGTGCAAAGTTGCGCGTGACGCTCAGCATGTCCGCCTGGCGCCATCCGAGGACGAGGGCGTCGGGGGCGAAGAAGAGGTGGGCGCGGCCGAGGACTGCGAGCACGAACAGGAGCGGCGCGTGCAGGCGCTCCGGCGGAGCGGCGGGCTGCGTCTCCCAGGGGAGTCGGCATGCGGCCTCGGCGTCCTGACGTCGGCGCGGCTCAGGCCCGCGTGTACGTCTCCTCGACGACGACGTCGGGGTGGAGGGAACGTCTCACGGGGCACGTCTTCGCGGCGTTGACGAGCTTGGCGTAGTCCGCGTCCGAGCAGGGCGAGTCGATCGTGTACCGCGCGACGAGCCTCGCGATCCGCCTCGGAGGCTCGGCCGTCATGTGCTTCTCGACGGAGAACGTCACGCCCGTGAGCGGGATCCCCGAGCGGGTCGCGCAGAGGCTCAGCGTCGTCACGCCGCAGGCCCCGAGCGAAGCCGCGCAGAGATCGGTCGGCGAGAAGCTGCTGCCGTCGCCCCCGTTGTCCCGGGGGGCCTGCGTGAGAAGCCGCGCGTGGGAAGGATCGTGGTCGAGCTCGGTCGCGGTCGGGGAGACGAGCTTTCCGGTGATGAGGACGCTCATCCCCTCAGTGTAGACCCGGCTCCGGGCCGCGCGGCGCCGCCGGCGGCGCGGGCCAGCGCGGGAGCGCGACGAGCGCCCGCGGGTTCACGCGGGCGCCGTTCCAGCGCGCGCCCCAGTGCAGGTGCGGGCCCGTCGCGCGGCCCGTCGCCCCGACGAGGCCGAGGACCGCGCCCTTCGCGACGACGTCCCCCTCCTTCACGTCCACGCGCGAGAGGTGCATGTACTGCGTGAAGAGACCGCCGCCGTGGTCGAGGAGGACCGTCCCGCCCGAGAAGTAGAGGTCGCCCGCGAGCGCGACGCGCCCGTCCGCGGCCGCGGCGACCGGCGTTCCGGTCGGCGCGGGCATGTCGAGCCCGGCGTGGAAGCCATGCGTCTTTCCGTTGTAGACGCGGCGGGCTCCGAAGTTCCGGCCCTCGGCCGCGAGCGGCGGCGCGAAGGACGACCAGCGCCGCGCCGGCTCCGCCGCCGCGTAGGCCGCGTGGACGCGCGCCGTCGTCCGCCTTCACGCGCTCCTCTTCGGACGGCGGCACCTCGACGTACTTCGGGTCCAGGGTGAGCCTCTGGACGTTGAAGCGGCCGCGCCGGACCCTGATCTCGAACGCGAGGCGGGCCTCTCCGTCGGGCGCCTCGACGGCGACCTCGCGCGCGCCGGCCTTCGCGTCGAGGTCGAATCCGACGAGGCCGCCGAAGCTCCGGCCCGAAGGGTCCCGCTCGAGCGGGATGCGCCGCTCCCCGTCGACGAGGACGAGACCCGCGAGCGGCGTGTCGCTCGCGATCCGGATCTCCGCGACGCCGCCCTGCGGAAGGGCCTTCGGCGCCGATACGAGGGACAGGACCGCCGCGACGAGAACGCCCGTCACGGCGCGATCTCCAGCGCCGTGACGGGCGGCCGGGAAAGGCGCGTCCGAGTCCCCGCGGGGTCGCCAGCGCGCCAGGCCGCGAGCTGATCGGTGCGGTGCGGCGAGCCGACGTGGCCCGAGACGCCGAACGGGATCACGAGCGTCGTCTCCTCCGGTGCGCCCCAGTCGACGAGAAGACGCATCGACTGCCCGTACGTCGGCGTCGCGACGCGCGGCGTCCCACCCGCTCCCGACTGGGGAAACGAGGGAGGATCGAAGAGCCACGAGAGGCCCGGCAGCCGCCCGAGCGGGTGCCGGACCGCGAGACGGTTCGCCTCGCCCCACGCCCAGCGCTCCGGGTCCTTTCCGAAGCGGCCGGAGAGGTCCGCGACCGCCGCGTCGAAGGCGGCGCGCACGAGATCCCGCCTCGGGCCGAGGCCCGCGCGCCGGAAGGCCGCGTCGCCGGCCCTCGCGAGCTCGAGAAGGCGCGCGTCGGGCAACCCGACCCCGGGCGGCACGCGCCAGGCCGCGAGAACTCTCTCGGCGAGCTTCCTCCGCGCGACGCGCGCGACGAGAAAGAGCCGCGAGGACGCGTCGGCGCGCCCGTCCCAGTCCGAGAACCGCGCGCGCCACGGCTCGGGGAGGTCGGGCGCGAGGGCCGCGAGGGTCGCCTTCAGGACCGGGGAGACGACGTCGAGCTGGATCGCCTCCATCGCCGCGCGGTCGAGCGGCCTCTTCTCGCGCGCGGCGGCGGACGAGGAGGTCGGCGATCCGGCGCGCGCGCTCCGTCGAGGGCCAGTCCGTCGTGACGGGGTGCGGGAACCGCGTCCCGATGTCGCGCTGGTTCGCGGTCACGACGAAGCCCTCCGGCGGGTCGACGACGCGCGGCATGTCCGCGGGCGGAACGGTGCCGCGCCAGTCGTTCTCCGGGTCCGCCCCGTCGTACGGGACGCTTCCGTCCGTGCCGGGCCGGCGGATCGGGACGAGCCCCGTCGCGCGCCAGCCGATCGAGCCCGAGGCGTCGGCCCACACGACGTTGTGGGCCGGGAACGGAAAGGCGTCGAGCGCGCGCCCCAGCGACTCGCGGTCGGTCGCCGTCATGACGGCGCTCTCCGGGACGCGCAGGAGCGACGGGTCGAGCGCCACCCACTTCAGCGCCATCCGCCCCTGGACGAGCGGGCCGTGCGACGTCTCGCGGACGACGAACGTCTCGGGCCTTCCGCCGCGGACGGCGATCGTCTCCGTCCGCTCCGTCACGTCCTCCCACGCCGCGCCGCGCCGCACCTTCCGGCCCGCGATCGTCTCGCGGTAGACGTCCTGGACGTCCGTCCGGAGCGTCGTCATGCCCCAGGCGACGCGGTCGTTTCGCCCGAGGATCACGCCCGGCAGCCCCGGAAGCGTCACGCCCTCGACGAGACGCCCCGCGATCACGAAGCGCATCGGCAGCCAGATTCCCGGGATCGTCAGGCCGAGATGGGGGTCGCTCGCGAGGAGGGGCTTGCCGCTCCTCGAGAGCGCGCCCGAGACGGCCCACGCGTTCGAGCCGCGCGGCTCCTCGTCCCGCAGCGTCCCGAAGCCCAGCCCGGAGAGGGGAACGCCGCCGAGGTCCGGCAGGGGCGGGAGCGCGGGCGGCGCCGCGTCGGGGACGAGGAGGACGTCGTCGGCCGTCTCCGTCGCAGACACGAAGCGGCGGACGGCGGGGTCGGTCCGGGAGAGCCCCTCGAGCGCGAGGTCCCGCCGCCAGGAGGTCGAGAGGTCCTCGCACATGAGCAGGTGCACGACGAGCGCGTCGGCGGGCGTGAAGCGGCGCGGCGAGAGCGCGAGCAGAGCGAACTCCAGGCCCAGCCGCCCCGGGTGCGCCGCGAGGAACGCGTTGATGCCGTCCGAAAGAGCCTCGAGGTCCGCGCGCTCCCCCTCCGGCAGGAGCGGCACCGCCGCCCCGGCGACGCGCGCAAAGCCGAGGGTGCGGTGGGCCCGGTCCGAGGGGAGGAGCGTTCTCCCGAAGACCTCCGCGAGCTCGCCGCGCCCGAGCCGCCTCTGCATCTCGAGCTGGAAGAGGCGCTCCCGCGCCGTCAGCCAGCCCTGGGCGCGCAACGCGTCGCGCACGGTCGCGGCCGTCACGGTCGCGACGCCGAGGTCGTCGAACGCGACGGAGACCCTCGACGAGAGACCGGGGATCCGCGGGGATTCGGAGACCGGGAGATTTCTATGAACGAGAAAGGCGAGCGCCCCGCCGGCGAGCGCGGCGAGAACCGCGATGGTGCCCGCAACGGCGAGGAGAGCCCGCTTCATCGGCGCCGAGGATCGCACACGCGCGGCGCCGCGCGGCGCCCGCCGCCTCGCGCGCTCCGGCGAGGCCTCACGAACGGGCACCTTCTAAGAAATCTCCCTCTTCTTCTTCCGGCTCTCAGCCCTTCTTCTTCTGCGCGGCCTTCGCGGGAGCCGAGGCGGGGATCGGGTCGACCCACAGCTCCTCGATCGGCCGCTGCCTCTCGCTCATGCGCGCGCGATACCGGAGGCGCACGCCGCAGGACGTGATGTCCCAGTACGTCTGGCCCGAGTCCGCGGACACGGCCGCGCCCTTGCCGTAGCGCTCGACGAGCGCGTCCCCGATGCCGGACGGCGGGTCGACGAGGTAGTAGAGGCCGAGGACCTTCGCGTCCGGCGCGTCGGAGTCGTAGACGACCGTGATGACCCAGGGGCGTCCGGCCGGCCGGTGGATGACCTTCACGTCGCGGGTGACCTTCGCCTTGTCGGGCTCGAGACGTGCCATCCGCTCGAACGAGAACGGGCGCGTCTGGCCGATCTCGAGCCCGCCCATGCCCGGGCAGGGCGGCGGGGGCTGCGGCTGCCCGGCCGCCGGCGTCGGGCGGACCTGCTGCGTCTGGACCTGGATCTGGGCCGCCGCGGGCAGAGCCGCGAGGAGGGCCGCACATGTCACGAGAATCCTTTTCATCCCTGCTCCTGAACCGAGTCTTCCGCGGCCTCTTCGGCGCGGCCGGAGGATCAACGCGAGGACCGTGCCAGCGAGATCGCGGAGCAGCTCCTCGTGGAACCCCACGAGGAGGCGGCGTCCGACCCGCAGCATCGGGGCCCGGAAGTTGCCCGTCGGCCCGCGCAGGTCGTCGAGGGAGACCTCGCGGGACGGGAGGGTTCGTGCCGATTTGCCTCTGGCGAGCGTCACCGTGTCGACCTCTTTCAGGAGAGCCTTGACGTCCGCGTCCGCGAGGGGACGGGACTTGGACGGCCGCTCCTCGCGAACCACCGCCTTCGTCTTGTCGAGCACCTCACGGGTGCGTCCGCAGCTCGTTCAGCCGGCCCGGTAGTAGTAGAGATCGACGCGTGCCACGGCTCCTCCGGCCGCCGAGTGTAGCAGCCGCGGCCTCAGGGAGCGGTCGCGAACTCGAGCAGGATCCGCTTCATCCGGTCCACGCCCTCGACGAAGAAAACGACCCCGATCCGCTCGTTCGGGTGGTGGATCCCCGAGGCGTCGAAGATGCTCACGGCGAACGGCGAGACGCCGAAGGCGCGCAGCCCGCGCGGCCTCAGGAACGAGCTCGAGGTGTACTGGCCGGACAGGACGTAGGGCCCGACCGGCGCGCGGGCCTCGTCCAGCCCGAACACCTCGGTGGCCGCGCGCCACGCGGGCCCCTCGGCGGGCGACGCGACGCAATCGTCCGTCTTCAGGACGATCCGTTTCGAGAGGCCGCGCGCCTTCAGCCAGGCGTCCAGCTCGGCCTCCGCGGCCGCGACGGACGAGCCGGGCAGCAGCGTCCACACGACGCGCATCGAGAACCCGCCCCCGGACCGCTCCTCGATCCGTCCCGTGTAGGCCATGTCCTTGAGGAGCGAGCGGTAGACCTCGGGCACGACCTTCCAGAACTCGGAGCCCGGGCCGAGCCTCGAGGGGTCCTCCATCATCCGCCGCCCCCAGACGTCCGACCGCGACGGCGCGATGAACCGCAGGAAGTCCCGGACCGCGGGCACGACGTGCACCGGACGGGCCTCGTCGCGCTCCTTCACGAAGGCGGCGAGATCCTCGAGCGGCTTCTTCCCGGCCGAGAGGACGTCCATCGACAGGATCGCCTTCTGCATGACCTCGATGCCGAACCGCTCGATCTCCGTCGTCCTGACCTCGTTGACGCCCCCCTCGTTGAAGACGTCCGTGACGCCCGCGACGAGGTCCGGCCGCTTCGCGAGGAGCCAGCCGAAGCCGAGCATCTGGTCGTAGCGTCTCCTCTCCCGATTCCAGGATGAACAGGATGTCGCGCTCCGGCACGATCCCCGCCCGCGCGAGCGACGTCAGCGCGAACAGGTTCGCGACCGCCTGACCCTTCATGTCGAGCGTGCCCCGCCCGACGAGGAACGCGGCGTCCCGGCCCGTCCCCCGCTCGGCGGCGAACGGAGGCTGCGTCCAGGCCGAGGCGTCGCCGGGCGGGACGACGTCCGCGTGCGCGAGGAGGGCGAGCGCCTCGCCGCGGCGCCGGCCCGCGAGGCGCGCGACGAGGATCGGGCGCTCGGGGTCGCTCCCGGTCACGACGGTCGGGATGCCCGCGCAGGCGAGCTCGCGCGCGAACACCTCGATGACGGGCCGGGTGATCCCCGGCGGGTTCGACGTGTCGATCCGCAGGACCTCGGCGAGGAGCTTCACCTCGGGCCTGTCCATCGCCGCCGCCGCCTCGAGGTCGTAGCGCCGGAACCGGAGCGCCGGCTGCCGGCTCGCGAGGAAGGTCGGAAGCGCCACCACGACCGCGACCACGAGAGCGGCCCCTCCGTACAGCGCGAGGCGGCGCCGGGCGTTGCGCGAGAGGGGGCTCATGCGGTGGCGGGAGCGCCGCGACGCCGGACCCAGGCGAGCAGGAGGGCGGCGAAAGTCACGGCGGTGACCAGCGCCCCGATCTTCACCCACCGCGTCTCCGGCCGCAACCGCAGCGCGTGCCGGCCGGGCGGCACGCGCATTCCCGCGAAGCCGAATCCCATCGGCACGGTCGCGGCCTCACGGCCGTCGAGCGTCGCCTCCGCCACGGCCTCGCGCAGCCGCCAGAGCATCAGGAAACCCTCGCCCGGCCCGTCGACCTCGACGTCGAGCGCGAGCCCCGACGGGCGGTCGCGGACCGCGAGGACGCGCCCGACGCCCGGCGCGGGCGGAAACCCGGGGAGATCGACGTCGACGTACGCCGCGTCGGCCGGCACGCCGTCCTCGAGGAGCCGCGCGAAGACCGCCCGCGCGTCGTCCGAGGCGACCACGCGGGACGCGAAACGGAACGGCGGCGCGGCGTCCCCGATCCGGCGCAGGCGCGGCCGGTACCGCCCGTCCGCGTCCCGCTCGCTCGCGAGGACCGCCGCCGCGCCGGCCGCGCGCACGAGCCGGAGCGGGAAAGGCCCGGGCGCCGGAACGGCCCGGGTCAGGAGGCGCATCCACTCGAACGCCTCGACGGACAGCGAAAGGTCGTAGTCCTTCTCGAACACGTAGCCGACCCCGAAGAGCGAGCCGTACGCCGGGAGGAGCGACGCGCGGGCCGTCCGGTTCGAGGCCTGAAGGTCACGCGGGTCGTACGCCGGCACGGGAGCGTAGAGGTCGCGGTAGAAGATGCGGGGCGGGGGCGCGTCGTCCGCGGGGGCCGGCAGCGCGTCGAGAAGCGCCGGGCGATCCGTGAGGACGGACCCGTCGTCCATCGGCGAGAGGCGCCGGGCGACGGACTCGCGGTCGACGAGGATCGCGAACGCGAGGAGCGGAAGCACGGCCCGGCGCGCCGGCGGCGAGAGGGCGGCCTCGAGCCGCGCGAGGCCGAGCGCCGCGAGCGTCGCGAGGCCGAATCCCGCCAGCGCCGCGTGCTTCTCCGGGTAGCGCAGCGAGCCGAGGAGAGGGATCGCCTTCACGGCCAGATGGAAGACCGGCGTGGCGCCCCCGAGCGCGAGGAGGATGCCGAGGACCGTGAGGGCGGCCGACGCGACGCGAAGCGGGCCGCGCCGCGACGAGCCCGAGCGAGGACGAGCGGCCACGCGACGAGGCCCGGCGTGAGGGAGGGAATGTACGGGTAGTGCGTGACACCGGGGGCGACGGCGACCCTCGTCCAGTCCGCGACGAGAGAGTCGGCGAGGAATTCCTTCAGGCGCGCGGGGTCGAGCGGCTCGAGCGCGGCCGCACCCTCACCCATCCCTCCGCCCGGGGCCGCGGATGCTACGCGAGGCGGACGCGGCGGCGGGAAGCAGCGCGACGGCCGAGAGCCCGGCCGCCAGGGCCAGGGCGCCCGCGCAGCGCGGCCAGCGGCGGCTCCGCGCCCCGGCAGGGCGGCACCGGGCGTCTCGGGCGGCGAGGCGACGAGAAGGACGGCGGCGACCACCCCCGCATAGAAGACGAACTCCGGCGGGGACGCGGCGACGATCAGCGCGGCCGCACCGGCAACCTTCGCCGCCGCCCGGCCCGACGGCGCCCGGACGAGGTCGATCACGAACGCGGCGAACCACGGGAGGATCGAGAGCGCCGAGAGCGCCGCCGGGAACGGGACGGCCGACACGGTCGTCCCCGCGAGCGCGAAGACGAGGCCCGCGGTCGCCGCGGCGGCGGGCGTGAGGCCCAGGCGGCGGGCGAACGCGGCGAAGCCCGCGACGAGGATCGCGAGGTGAAGGAGCATCCAGGCCTTCATCGCCGCCCCGAGGGGCAGCGCGAGGAAGAGCACGTTCGCGGGGTCGAAAGGCGCCGCCGACGGCCCTCCGAGGAGCGGAGCGCCGCCCCAGCGGAAGCGGTCGACCCACGGGAGCTCGCCGCGGGCGACCGCCTCGGCGAGATGGGCCTTGAGCGGGTAGAAGTAGTAGAGGAGGTCGCGGCCGACGGGAACGTCGCTCGAGAAGAACGCCCGGTAGGGAATCCATGCGAGGAGGATCGCGCCGGCGAGCGGCGCGGCACGGCGCACGTTCACGCGGGCCTCCCCGCCGCCAGCGCCCCCGCGGCGAGGAGCGCCGCGAGCGAGAGGGCGAGGCCGGCGCCGAAGAGAGGGTTCGCATACGCGAGCGTCACGTCGTGAGCGCCGTTCGGGAGCAGCGCGGTCATCCGGTACGCGTCGCCCGGCTCGAGCGCGAGGTCCCGCCCGTCCACGCGGGCGTGCCAGTTCGGGTCGAACGTCCGGCCGATCCAGAGCGTCGCGGAGGGGAGCGCGACGTCCACGTGCAGCGCGACGCGCGAGGCCCGGCGCTCCCGCACGATGACCGAGCCGCCGTCTCCCTCCGGCAGGAGAGCGAACTCCTCTCGCGCGCCCGCGATCCGCACGAGGCGGTCCGAGCCGAAGCGCCCGACCTCCTCGACGCCGACCGGGTCCGGCGCCGGGGCCGCCGTCCGCACGAGAGAGACCCCGGCCCCGCGGAGGAGCCGCGCCTTCTCCTCGCCCCACGGCAGCGCCGCGAGCGCCGCCGACCAGCGGACGGCCGGTGCCGGCGTCATCCGGTCGACGTCGTTGTCGCCGAGGTAACGGATCCCGAAGACCGCTCCGGTCGCGGGCCGCAGGAGGTCGAGGCCCCGCGCCTCGCGCGTCCGGCGCTCGACGGTCGCGCGGTCGTCCGCGCCGTCGTCGTAGAAGCGCCCGCCGCCTGCCTGCTCGCGCGCGAGCGCGACCTCGGGCGTCTCCCTGCGGTAGAGGTCCGACGGCCCGGCCGGACACGTCCCGGCGACGCGGCGCGCCGCGTCGCCGAGGAAGAGGAAGCGCGACGAGACGGCTCCGAGAAGCACGGGGTATCGAGGATTTTCTTTGAAGGTGAAGAGGGGCGAGGCGCGCTCCGCGGGCGAAGCGCTCGAGAACGCGGCACGCACACGAGAAGCGTCGCGGTCGTCGCGAGCAACGGCGTCCGGAGCACACTCGCCACGGCCGCGCCCGAGGCGTCGCCGGTGCCGAGTCCGAGACCCCACAACACCCTTCTAAGAAACTCTTCCGCGCCGACACACAAGCCAAACAGTCGCGCCGCAAACGACGGCCAGCGCCACTGCGGTCCGAAGCAGAACTCCTCCGCGCCCTCTCCCGCACGTCCGCCTCGCCGAAGAAGACGGCGTCGACGCCGACCGCCGCGGCCGCCGCGAGCGCGAACGTCGCGAGGAGCCACCATTTCTCCGGGTACCGCACGATCGGGAGGGCGCGCGCGACGGCGCCGTAGCCCGGCAGGAACCTGCCGAAGGAGAGGACCGCCGCGCCGCCGGCCAGGGCCAGCGCCGCGCGGCCGCGCGGGTCGCGCCACGCGGCCGCCGCGAAGAGGAGCGGCAGGACGCCGAGCGCGAGGTCGTCGAAGTAGGGCGCGGAGGCGTCGAACGTCCCGGCCCCCCAGTAGGGTCCGGCGACGGCGTCGCCCGTGAGCCGGGGCTCGAGGAGCGTCAGGAGGCGCGACGGGCGGACGGACCAGAAGAGCGCGCCGTGCTCCGGCCGGGACGCCGACCGCGCCGACCGCGCGACCTCCGCGGCCGCCGGCAGGACCTGCACCGCCGCGAGGGCGAGGCCGAGCGCGAGGGCGCCCGCGGCCGCCGGAACCGAGCGCGACCGGCCGGCCGCCGCGAGCGCGAGGGCGCCGAAGCCCGCCGCGCCGATCAGCGTGACCGCGGGCTCGCCGCCGAGCGCCGAGAGGCCGAAGGCGAACGCCGCGATGCCGACGGCCCGGCGGCGCGCGCGCGGATCCCCGTCGCCCAGGCGCGGGAGCTCGGCGAACGCCAGCGGCAGGGGCGCGACGGCGGCGGCCATTCCAAACCAGCCCGGAAGGGACTGGGCGACGCCCGAGAAGAGCAGGACGATCGCGCCGGACGCCGCGCCCGCGGCCGAGAGGCCGAGCCGGCGCAGCGCGACGACGAAGACGACGAGGACGAGCGCGACGTTGGCGAGCGCGAGGCCGGTGGGACCGAGAAGGACGACGAGCGGCGACAGCGGCCAGAAGACCGCGGCGTTCGGGTCGGCCGCGAAGGGCCGGCCCCCGGACGTCCAGTCGTTCCAGACCGGCCACTCCCCCGCCCGGAGGAGACGCGCGAGGAGGATCCTCCACGGGACGAAGAAGAAGCCCGCGTCGCGCCGGTAGAGCGTCCCGCCGAGGAGGAACTCGTGGAAACGGGCCGCGAAGGCGGCGAGGACGACGGCGAGGGCCGCGGCGGTCGGGAGCCGGGAGGCGCGCGCCGTTCCCTCCGCCATGCGCGTCAGGGCTTCCGGGCGAGGACGAGGAGCGACATCCCGAAGGACGGCTCCGCGTCCTCCTCGGTCCTGAGGAGCGGCATGAGCCAGCGGAACGCGCCGAGCTGCTGCCGGGGCAGCACGCGCCGCCGGAAGACGCGCGAGTTCAGCCACCAGCCGAAGACGCCCGGGCGGTTCAGGTACCGCACCTTCTCGACGGCGAACCCGGCCTCGGCGACGAGCCGCCGCAGAGCGTCCTTCTCGTAGCGGCGGTAGTGGCGCAGCGACTCGTCGAGCGAGCCGTAGAGCGCGGGCAGGGCCGGGACGAGGAGCGCGAGGTGGCCGCCGGACGGCAGGACGCGCGCGAAGTCGCGCAGCGTTCCGGCGTCGTCCTCGATGTGCTCGAGGACGTTCAGGCAGACGATCGTGTCGACGTTCTCGGTCGCGAGCTCGCGCGCGTCCGCGTCGACGAGCGGGAAGCGGAAGGACGCGACCCGCACGTTCGCGCGGTCCCCGAACTTCGCCTTGAGCTCGCGCACGTAGTGGAGCTCGATGTCGGAGGCGACGACCCGCTCGCGATCCGCGAAGAACCGGGTCTGGTTGCCGACGCCGGACCCCACCTCGAGGACCCGGCTCCCGAGCCACGGCTCGAAGCGGTCGTGGAGCCACTTGTTGTAGACGGAGAGCATCTCCATCCGGCGCAGCGTCATTCCGCCGACGTCCCCCTGCGGGGCCTCCCACCGGAAGTACTTCAGGATCGCCCAGACGGCCTGGAAGGCGTCCTTGAGGCCGATCTTCTTGCCTTCCTCGTACGTGCGGCCGTGGTACGAGATCGGGACCTCGAAGATGCGCGCGCGCATGCGCGACACCTTGCAGGTGATCTCCGGCTCGATCCCGAAACGCCGGGACCTGAGGTCGAGCCGGTCCACGATCTCGCGGCGCATGGCCTTGTAGCAGGTCTCCATGTCCGTGAGGTTGAGGTTCGTGAACGCGTTCGACATGAGCGTCAGGAAGCGGTTCCCGACCGTGTGCCAGAAGTACAGGACGCGGTGCCCGCCCGGATGGCCGAGGAAGCGCGAGCCGTAGACGATGTCGGCCTCGTCCTCGAGGATCGGCCGGAGGACGACCGGGTATTCGCGCGGGTCGTACTCGAGGTCCGCGTCCTGGATGATCACGATGTCGCCCGTGGACGCGCGCATCCCCGCCCAGACGGCCGCGCCCTTGCCCATGTTGTGGGGCTGGAGGACGACCCTGACGCCGTCCCGGCCGTCCATCTCGCGGAGGATCTCGCGCGTCCCGTCGCTCGAGCCGTCGTCGACGATCACGATCTCGCGCTCGAGGCCTCCGAGGTCGACCGCCCGGACGCGCGCGACGATCTCCCGGATCGTCCGCTTCTCGTTGTACGCCGGCATCACGATCGAGAGTTTCACGGGCTCTTTTCCTTCAGCTCCCAGAGGACGATGGAGTATCCCATCCCCTCGCGCGGGAGCGGCGTTCCGCGCTCCTTCAGCGCGCGCCTCAGACGCTCGAAACCGGCCGCACCGGCGCGGTCGCCGTGGAACGCCTCCGCTTCCGGGCCGCAGCACCGGATGAACTCGGACACGGCGTAACGGCCGGGCGCGAGCGGGTCCTTGAGGCCGTCGAAGACGCGCGCGCGGGGCGCGTAGTAGGCGGGGTCTCCGCCTCCGAAGTAGGCGATCGTCGTTCCGGCCTCCTCGCCGTGGGCCCTCAGGCGCGTCACGAGGCGCCCGAGGTCCTGCCCCCAGTCCAGGTTCGAGTCGTTGAGCCACGCGGCGCCGTTCGCCGGACCGCCGGCCGCCGCGTTGAAGAAGGAGAGCTCGTGAGGATGGACCGCGAGCGTCTCGGCGGCCTGGACCGTGACGCCGGCCGCCAGGACCGCGGCGGCGGCCCGGGCCGGGAGCGCGCGGAACAGGACGAGAACGGCCGCGGCCGCGAGCAGCGGGTAGACGGGAAGCATGTGGCGGATCCCGATGTTGTACGAGGTCGCCATCCCCGTCAGGAAGAGGTAGACGACCGGGAGCACGAACGCCCCGATCACGAGCGTCGGACGGACGCGCCTCACGACCGCCAGGACGACGGCGGCGGCGAGGACGCCCAGGAAACCGAGGGCCGACTTCACGGCGAAGGCCACGAAGAAGTAGTCCCAGAAACCGTTCACCGAGAGCGTTCCGCGGAGGTAGTTCACCCCGCCGCCCGTGCGGTTCTGGATCGCGATGCCCGCCAGTCCCGCGACGTAGTGGCCGACCTCCCGGGAGATCCGCGAGAGCGCGACGACACGTCCGACCGTGTCCGCCGGAGCCTCGCGCGACGCCAGGAAGATCCGCACGGCCCCCTCGGCGTCGTGGGAGGACATGTGGCGCATCGCCACGGCGTAGCTCGCGTAGAGGACCGCGGCGGACACGGCGCCCGCGACGAGGAGACCGGCCGCCGGCACGGCGGAGGCCCGCCGACCCTCGCGAGCGGCGGCCCGCCGCTCGCGGAAGAGGCCGACGAGGGCGAGGATCCCGACCATCGGCACGAGGAGGATGCAGGAGAACTTCGCCGCGAGGCTGGCTCCGAGCACCGCGCCGGCCAGGGCCCAGGACGCGAGCGACCGCTTCTCGAGCGCGCGCACGGTGAGCGCGAGGGTCGCGAAGAAGCCGAGCGCCGCCGCGAGGTCCGTGTGGACGACGCCCGCGTGCGCGACCAGGTTCGGCTCGAAGGCGACGAGCGCCGCCGCGAGCAGGCCCGCCGTCGCGCCGCCCCAGCGCCGGACCGCGCCCCCGACCGCGAGGACGAGGACGAAGAAGAGGGCGACGACGGGCGCGCGCGCCACGCCGAAGAGGCGCTCGGGCGGGAGCGAGGAGCCGAAGGCGAACGGCCGCGGCTGCTCGGCCGTCCGCATCGAGAAGGGCGTGTCCATGCGGGGCGGGCGCGAGCCGGCCGCGCGCACCGCGAAGCCCGCGAGGAGCTTCACGAGCGGAGGGTGCTCGAGGTTCGCGTTGTACGTTCCCGCGATCGCGTACTCGGCCGCCGCGAGCGTGTGGAACGGCTCGTCCATCGTCGGGCTGTCGTTGCGCGCGTGGTCCGCCACGAGCAGCACGCCGAGGGCCGCGAGCGTCGAGACCCCGAGCCAGAACCGCAGCGGCCCCGGAGTGTGCATCCCGAGATTGTAGGGGCGGGGGCCGCCGGGAGGCTGCTACCCTCGCGGCGTGAGCGAGCGCGCGCTGGGCCGCGGGCGGGACGTGCGGTTCGTGCTCCTCCTCTTCCTCGCCGCGCTCGCGCTGCGCTTCGCCTCGTTCCCCGACGCGACGGCGCGCGGCTGGCGCCTGCTCTCTCCCGACTGCTACGGGCACCTGCGTCGCAGCGTCTCGGTCGCGCGCAACTTTCCGCGCGTCCCGTTCCACGACCCGTACCTGAACCATCCCGACGGCGGCGTCTTCATCTGGCCGCCGGCCCTCGACCTCGCCGCGGGCGGCATCTCGCGCGCCCTGTTCGGCCGGTCCGCGACGCCGGAGCAGGTCCTGCGGGTCGGCGCGACGCTCCCGGCCGTCCTCGGCGCCCTGCAGGTCGTTCCGCTCTTCTTCCTCGCCCGCCGCGTCTTCGGGCGGCGCCGCGCCCGGATCGCCACCGTCGCGTACGCCGCGATCCCGGCCGCCGTTCTCTGGGGCGGATTCGGACACTTCGACCACCACGTCGCCGAGGCGCTGAACCTCCTCCTCGTCCTCGCGGCCGGGGCCCGGGCGGCCGCCGCGCCGCCGGGGGCGCGCCTCGGGCGAGCGGCCGTGTTCGGCGCCGCGATCGCTCTGTCGGTCCTGACGTGGCAGGGCGCCGTCTTCGCGGCGGGTCTCGGCCTCGCGTGGGCCGCCGTCGCACTCGGGGAGGGCGCGGGCGCCGCCGCCCTCGCGGCGGCTCTCCTCGTCGCGGCCGGGGCCGCGGCGACGCTCCCGAAAGAGCCGGTCCCGTTCGCGTTCGTGTCCTTCGGCTGGTTCCAGCCGGCGCTCCTCGCGCTCGCCGCCGGTCCGCTCCTCGCGCTCGCCGCGTGGCACGCCCCGTCCCGCCGCCGGCGCGCGTTCTGGGCGCTCTGTGCCGCCGCGGCGCTCGCCGTCGCGCTTCCCCAGGCCGGCCGCGTCCTCGAGGCCGTGGCCCGCGGAGGGGAGTACGTCTTCAGGGAGGGCGGGGGCGCGCGCGTGGACGACTTCGCCGACGGCGGCTACCTCTCCTACCCTCCCGAGTTCCTGCGCCTCGTCGCGGAGAGCCAGCCGCTCGTGCGGGGGTGGACCTCCTTCGAGCGCGCCGTCCGCGAGCTTTCCCCGGGCGTCCTTCTCGTCCCGCTCGCGGTCCTCGCCTGGCTGCGCATGGCGGCGCGCCGGCCTCTCCTTCCCCTCCGTCCGCGCGCCTCGGCCCGCGCCCTCGTCGCGCTCTTCGCGGCCGCCGTCCTCGTGATGGCGCTCTTCCAGCAGCGCAACGTCTACTACCTCTCGATCTTCGCGGCGCTCGCCCTCGCCGAAGGCGTCGCGCGCCTCGCGCCGCGGCGGCTCGGGGGCCGCGCGCGCGCCCTGGCGCCTCTCGCCCTCGCCGCGTGCCTCGTCGTGGTGCCCGGCGAACCGTATCTCGCCCGCGCCTTCACCTTCGCGGACGGACCCGGATACGACGTCCTCGACCTCTTCGCGCGCCTGCGCACGCTGGACCCGCCGCCGGTCGACCCGGCCGCGCTGCCGCCACCCGCCCCCGGCTCGATCCCCGGCGTCATGCCGCCGTGGTCCGCGGGACACTTCGTGACCGCGATCGCCGGGCGCCCCTCCGCGGCGGACCCGTTTCTCTACGGCTGGCGCCGCCAGTGCCGGCTCTTCACGGCGACCGACGACGCCGAGGCGCTCGCGATCCTCGAAGGTGCGAAGTGCCGCTACCTCGTGACGACCGACCTGACTCCCCTCCTGCCCGTGTACGCCGCCGCCGCGGGCCGCGCGCCGGGGCCGACGGGCGCGATGTTCGCGCGCCGCGTGCACGAGTCCGACGCGGAGAGGCCCGTCCCGTTCCTCGTCCGCGTCCTCGACTCGCGCACCGGCTCGCTCCTGCCCGGCGGCCGCTTCCTGCCGCGGTTCCGCGTCTTCCGCGTCGAGTCCCCCTAGAATCCCCGGGTGCCCGTCCTCGGAAAACGAGTCGCCGTCGTGATGCCCGCCTACAACGCGGAGAGGACGCTCCACGCCTCGTTCCACGAGATTCCGAAGGAGTGGGTCGACGACGTCATCCTCGTGGACGACGCCTCGAAGGACCGCACGGTCGAGGTCGCGCGCTCGATCCCCGGCGTGCACGTCGTCGTTCACGACCGGAACCGGGGCTACGGCGCGAACCAGAAGACGTGCTACGCCACCGCGCTCGCGCGCGGGGCGGACATCTGCGTCATGGTCCACCCGGACCACCAGTACGACGCTTCCGTCCTGCCCGAGCTCGTGCGGCCGATCGCCGAGGGGCGGGAGGACGCGATGTTCGGGAGCCGGATGCTCGGCGGACGCCCGCTCGAGGGCGGCATGCCGAAGTGGAAGTACCTCGCGAACCTCTTCCTGACGGCCGTGGAGAACGCGACCTTCTACCTCTACCTCACCGAGTACCACTCGGGCCTGCGCGCCTACTCGCGGCACTATCTCGAGTCCGTGAACCTCGCGGCCTTCTCGGACGACTTCGTCTTCGACACGGAGGTCATCGCGGCCGGCATCTGGAAGGGGATGCGCATCCGCGAGGTCCCGATCGTGACGCGTTACTTCGACGACGCCTCGCAGATCAGCTTCCGACGTTCCTGCGTCTACGGCCTCTCGATCCTCTGGGTCATGGCGCGCTTCAAGATGCACAAGTGGGGCTGGCGGAACGACCCCCTCTTCGCGTGAGCGAAGGCCGTCTCGTGCCCCGGCCCGCCGCTCGCCGCGGCGCTCCTCGTCGCCGCGGTCGCGCTCTTCGCGTACCGGGACCTCGTGACGGGCGCCTCGACTCCCGCCTATCGCGACCTCGCGACGACGCAGCGTCCCTCCCGCGCGCTCGCGGCCACGCTCGGCGCGGCGAAGCTGAACCCCGCCGCCTCGTTCGGCCAGGCGTATCGCGGGAACCCGAACCTCGTCCTCGCCTACCCGTTCCCGACGGCGCCGCGATGGCTCGGCGTCCAGCTCCTCGTCCACCTCGGGCTCGGGCTCCTCGGCGCGTACCTCTTCCTGCGCACGGAGGTCCGCTCGCCGGAGGCGGCGCTCGTCGGCGCGTTCGCGTGGGGCCTCTCCGGATTCGTCCTCTCGTCCGCCGCGTTCCTGAACGCCGCGACGACGCTCGCGTGGGTGCCCTGGCTCCTCTACGCGGTGGCGCGCGCCCGCACGGCGGAGGGCGCCCGCGCCACCGTGCGCGCGGGGCTCGGCGTCGTCCTCTCGACGTCCCTGCTCGTCCTCGGCGGCGAGCCGGCGCTCGCGGCGCTCGCCCTCCTCCTCGCCTTCGCGACCGCGCTGCGCGCCGGACCTCCCGAGCGCCTCCGCGGCACGGGCGCGCTCCTCGGCGGCGGCCTCGTCGCCGCCGTGCTCGTGTCGCCGTGGCTCGTCGAGGTCTGGAAGGCCTCGGAGTTCGCGTCGCGCCGGGTCCGCGGCTTCTCGTGGCCGGAGTTCGCGGCCGTCGGGTTCCACCCGCTGCGTCTCCTCGAGACGCCGTTCCCGCAGCTCTTCGGCGACCCGTCGCGCGTCGTCTCCGGCGCGTTCTGGGGGTTCGCGGCCACGCAGGGGAACCTGCCCTACCACGCGTCGCTCTCCTTCGGCGTCGTCCCGCTCGCGCTCGCGCTCGTCTTCGTCGCGTCCGCGCGGCGCTCCGAGGCGCGCTTCTGGATCGCCGCCGCGGGGATCGCGCTCCTCGCGTCGTGGACCCCGTGGCTGCCGGGCGCGCGCGCCCTCTACGAGGCGCTGCCCGCGCTCCACGTCCTCCGCTACCCGGTCAAGGCGCTGCTGCCGTTCACGATGGCGCTCGCCGTGCTCGCGGCCCGCGGCGCCGACCGGCTGCTCGTCGAGGGCGCCCTCCCGCGCTTCCGGCGGCGCGCGTCGCGCGTCCTGCTCCTCCTCGCCGCCGGCTTCGCCCTCGCGGCGATCGCCGGGCGCCTCTTCCCGCGGGCGGTCCTCGACCTCCTGCTCACGCTCTGGGACCGATCCTGGGTCTCGCCACCCGGCGTCGTCCTCGCGCCCGTTCTCGCGCGTCTCCCGTCGGAGGCGGCGCTCGCGGCGGCCGGCCTCGCCGTCCTCGGCCTCCTTCTCGTGCGCGGGGCCCGCGACGCGCGCGGCGGGGCGCTGCTCCTGGCCGCCGCCGCCGTCTCTCACCTCGCCTGGGCGCCCGCCACGATCCCGCGCGTCCCCGCCTCCGTGTTCGAGACACCGTCCCCGCTCGTCGCGAAGGCGGTCGCGCTCGGCGGCCGGGTGTACGAGCGCGCCGGCAAGGATTTCGACGCCGTGCGGCGCGGCGCCGCCGGCCGCGTCGAGACCGGCGGGATCCTCGACCTCGCGCTCGCGCAGGCGCGCCAGGGCTGGGCGCTCTCGGGCGCGCCGCACGGCCTGAGGTACGCCTGCGACCCCGACCCCGACGGCAGCTACACGATCCTGAACCGGTACGCCGCGGACGTCGTCAAGCAGCGCCCGTGGGACCGGCGGCTGAAGTGGCTGCGGGCCGCCGGCGTGAGGTCCGTCATCGCGGGAGACGTGCCGCCGGACGCGCACGGCCTCTCGCCCGTCTACGTGGAGGGGTCGATCGGCGTCCCGGTGACGCTGTGGCGCGTCGAGGACCCCCTGCCGGGCGTGAGGCGCGCGGGACGCGTCGTCGTCGCGGATTCCGTCGGCGCGACCGTCTCCGCGTTCGAGGACGGCGGCTTCGACCCGGCGACGGACGTCGTCGTCCACGCGAAGGACGCCGCCGCCGTCGCGTCCGGCGTCCGCGACCCGTCGGCCGAGGCGCGCGTCGAGGAGGACGGGGCGGACCGGCTCGTGATCGAGACGTCGGGCGAGCGCGCGGGGATGCTGCACGTGGACCGGAGCTTCTCGCCGCGCGTGGTCGCGGCCGTGGACGGCAGGGCCGCGACCGTGTACGCCGCCGACCTCAACCTCATCGGAGTCCCGGTGCCCGCGGGCCGCTCGCGCGTCGTCCTCGACCTCGCGCCCTGAGAGGCGTCCGGCACCGCGCGGCCCCTCACCAGCGGTGGTACGCGGGGTGGCCTTCCTTCACCGCGACGAACGTGCCACGGCACGTCGCCGTCACCTTGCCGCCCGCCTCGATCCGCGCCTCGACGACCGCGCGGTCGTCCGTCGACTCCACGACCTTCGCGTGCAGGTGCAGCGGCTCCTCGAGGGGCGTCGGGCGCTTGAGGACGACGTGGAAGTCCGCCGTGACCGTCGAGGGCAGGACCCCGTCGCCGGCCTTCTGCATGAGATACCAGGCCGCCGTCCAGTTGCTGTGGCAGTCCAGGAGCGCGCCGAGGATCCCGCCGTTCACGACGCCCTCGAACGCGAGGTGGTGCGGCTCGGCCTTCCACGTCGCGACGACCTCGTCGCCTTCGGCGAAGCTGCGGATTTTCAGGCCCTTCTCGTTCGCGGGGCCGCAGCCGAAGCAGACGGTGTTCAGGCCGTAGGTCTCCTGCAGGCTCTTCATGCGACGGATGATGCCCCGGCGGCGACGCCCGTCGCCACCCCGGTGGCGACCGGCGTCGCCCTCCCCGGGAGGGTCGTCCAGCCGAGGGCCTTGACCGGGATTTCTCTTTGCTCCCTCTCTGCGTCCTGCAAGCGTCTGTGCAGAGAGCAAGCGGTCCTGCAAATTTCTTCGAAGGTAAGAAAGGTCACCCCGTCGCTCTTCCACGCGGCGACCAGCGATGCGAACGGAGCGGCGAAGGAAGCCGCGCCCTCGATCTCGGTGTGGATGGAATGAACGTGGAGGGAGCCGGGTGCGCCGGCCGCCCGCACCGCGCCGCCGCCTCCCGCCGCCTCTTCCCCTCTCACACTCATTCGAAGAACTTCGCAGGCCCTCTCGGCCTGAGTCCCGACGCCACGAAGCGGGAGGGCGAGCAGCTCGTCCAGCGTCGGCAGCGTCGACGGGATCTCGAGCACCTTGCTCGGCGTCCCGTCGGCCCGCAGCGCATGGAACGGCCCGCCGCCGCGCGTGTCCGAGGTCGCGAGGATGCCGTGCGCCTCCTGGACCTCGACGGACAGCGGCGTCGCCGTCCAGCCCGGCGCCGCCTGGAACGCGGCGGGCGCCCCGAAGATCTCGAGGAACCGGGCGTGCTCCTTCGAGACGACCGCCTCGATCTCGGCGCGCGACATGCGCGGCAGGTGGTCGTGCCAGTCGATGTGGTCCCACGCGTGGATGCCGACGGAGTGGCCCGCCTGCGCGGCCTCGCGCATGCGCGCGACCGTCTCCTTTCGCCCGCCGATGTCGGGGGCGGGAAGGAGCGTCCCGTAGAGCATCGTCTTGACGCCATACGACGCCGCGGGGCTCGCGGAGAGGACCTTCTTCACGAAGCCCTTCCGGAAGATCCGCTTGATCGCCTTGCCGCTCGTGTCGGGGCCGAGCGAGAAGAAGAACGTCGCCTTCACGCCCTCCCGTGCGAAGAGGTCGAGGAGGCGCGGCACGCCCTCGAGCGTGCCGCGGTACGTGTCGACGTCGACCTTGAGGGCGAGCCTGCTCAAACTTCCGGGGGCTTCCTGCCCTTGAGGTAGAAGTCGAGCGTCTTCCGGAGGCCCGTCGGGAAATCCGTCTTCGGCACCCACCCGAGCAGCCTCTTCGCCTTCGCGACGGACGGGACGCGCGTCGTGATGTCCTGGTAGCCCTCGCCGTAGTACTCCTTCGACGAGACCTTCACGATCCTCGCCTTCTTCGCGGCCGCGGCGAACTTCGGGTACGTCGCCGACGGCGTCGATCAGCGCGTGCGCGAGCTGCTCGATCGAGAGGTCGGCCGCGGGGTTCCCGAGGTTGAAGATCTCGCCGTCCGCCTTCCCCTTCGGGTTCTCGAGGATCGTCATGAGGCCGTCGATCCCGTCCTCGATGTACGTGAAGCACCGGCGCTGCGATCCGCCGTCCACGAGCTTGATCGGGACGCCGTAGAGGATGTTGTGGAGGAACTGCGTCAGGACGCGGCTCGAGCCTTCCTTCGGGGCGTCCACGTTGTCGAGGTGCGGCCCGTACCAGTTGAACGGGCGGAAGAGCGTGTACTGGAGGCCCTGCGCCGTCCCCATCGCCGCGATGACGCGGTCGAGGAGCTGCTTGGAGGCCGAGTAGATCCAGCGCGGCTTCGCGATCGGCCCGTAGACGAGCGGCGAGCGGTCCTCGTCGAACTCCTTGTCCGGGCACATGCCGTAGACCTCGGAGGTGGACGGAAAGACGACGCGCTTGCCGTACTTGCCCGCCATCTTGATGATCCGGAGGTTCTCCTCGAAGTCGAGCTCGAAGACCGAGAGCGGGTTCTTGACGTACGTCGCGGGCGTCGCGATCGCGACGAGCGGCAGGACGACGTCGCACTTCTTGACGTGGTACTCGATCCACTCGCGGTTGATCGAGATGTCGCCCTCGAGGAAGCGGAAGCGCTTCTCGCCGAGGAACTCCTCGATCCGCTCGCTCCCGACGTCGAGGCCGAACACCTCCCAGTCGGTCGTCGTGAGGATCCGCCGCGTGAGGGCGTTTCCGATGAATCCGTTGACGCCGAGGATCAGGACTCGCATGCGCCTCCCTTTTGCCGGGTTCGACCCGATCGAGTCTACCCGCGCGGGAAGATGCCCGACGGGCGCATGAGCCAGTCGCGGAAGCCGCCGGCGTCGAGGTCGATTCCGCCTTCGGGGCGCGCCGAAAGGATCTCCACGGTGCGGTCGTCCCCCGCGTACACGATCACCGAGCTCTCGGTCGGCTCGACCTTGCCCGCGAAGACGTCGTGCCCCGCGTACGGGGCGAGGCGCGTCTTCCAGACCGTCACGGTCTTCCCGAAGACGTCCGTGAACGCCCCGGGCCACGGCCGCGTGACCGCACGGACGAGGTCGTGGACCTCCTTCGCGGGGGCCGTCCAGTCGATCTCTCCGTCCTCTCTCTTGCGGCCGCCGAAGTAGCTTCCCTTCGAAAGGTCGAGCGGCACGCGCGCCGCCGTGCCGGCCTTGAGCTGCGGGAGGGACCGCGCGAGGACGGTCACGGCGGCGTCGCCGACGCGCCGCGAGACGCCGAGGATCTCGTCCTCCGGACCGATCTTCACGCGCTCCTGGTCCACGAGGTCGCCCGCGTCCGGCTTGCCCGTCATGTAGTGCAGGGACGCCCCGGTCTCCGTCGCGCCTTTCAGGATGGCCCAGTTCACCGGCGACCGTCCGCGAAACGCCGGAAGGAGCGACCCGTGCATGTTGAGCGCGCCGCGTTTCGCGAGCGCGAGGACGCGCTCGGGGATCATCTTCCTGAAGTAGAACGAGAACAGGAAGTCCGGCGCGACGGCGCGAATGCGCTCCTCGTCGGCCGGGTCGTTCAGGTCCGTTCACGACGCGCGGCTCGAGGCCGTGCTTTCGCGCGAGGTCCGCGACCGACCCGAACCACCGCTCCTCGCCGGGCGCGTCGGGATGCGTGAACACGAGGCGCACGCTCTCGCCCTGGTCGAAGAGCCACTCGAGGCACTTGTACCCGACGTCCGAATACGCGCAGACGACGAGGCCACCCATCCGTCACTCCCCCCAGACCTTCCGGATCAGGAAGCGCGGCCGGCCGCGCACCTGCTGGTAGATGCGGCCCACGTACTCGCCGACGATGCCGATTCCCGCCATGAGCACGCCCATGACGACAAATGCGAGCGCGAAGAGCGTGAAGACGCCCTCCACCTCGGCGCCGACCACGAACCGGCGGACGAGGAGGAAGAGGCCGAAGCCGATCCCGGAAACGGCCGTCACGGACCCGAGCAGCCCGAAGACCTGCAGCGGCACGACGGAGAAACCGGTCATGAGGTCGAAGTTCAGGCGCACGAGCTTGTAGAGAGAATACTTCGACTCGCCCGCCGTGCGCTCGGCGTGGGCGACGGGGATCTCCACGGGGCGGCGCGCGTACTGCTGGGCGAGCGCCGGGATGAACGTCGCGGCCTCGTCCGACGCGGACATGACGTCCACGACGTCCCGGTGGTACCCGCGGAGCATGCAGCCGTAGTCGTTCAGCTTCATCCCCGTGATGGCCGCCGTCGTGCGGTTCACGAGCCGGGACGCGACCTTGCGGAACACGGCGTCCTGCCGGTTCTGCCGGATCGTGCCCACGACGTCGTGCCCCTCGTCCATCGCCGCGACCACCTTCGGGATCTCCTCGGGCGGGTTCTGGAGGTCCGCGTCGAGGGTGATCACGAGCTCGCCGTCCGTCGCCGTGAAGGCCGCGAGGATCGCCATGTGCTGGCCGGCGTTGCGGACGAGCTCGACGACCTTGACCGTTCCCGGGTTCGCCGCCGCGGCCGCCTTCAGGATCTCGAGCGACCCGTCGCGCGAGCCGTCGTCCGCGAAGACGACCTCGTACGGCCGGCCGAGGCCCGCGAGGACGGGAAGCAGGCGCGGCAGGAGCCGCGGAAGGTTCGCCTCTTCGTTGTAGACGGGGACGACCACGGACACCTTCCGCGCGACCATGGCCCGCCCGGCGCTCGGGTTCACGGGCGCGATTCTAGCGGGTGGGAGAGGGCGGGCGGGCTTCCTCCCCGCGCGCGAGCTCGGCGAGCCCGCCCCGGATCTCCGGCTGGTTCGGATTGATCGCGAGCGAGCGCTCGAGGCAGTCGCGGGCGGCCGCGACGTCGCCGAGACACCAGGAGGTGAGAGCGAGCACGTTCAGCGCCTCCGTGTCGCGCGGGTTTCGCGCCACGAGGTCGCGGAAGATCGCGTCCGCGGCGGCGCAGTCCCTCGCCTCGAAGAGAGCCTTGCCGAGCGAGGCGCGGTATCCCGGGTTCTGCGGGTACGCGGCCACGGCCTTGCGCAGGAACGTCACGAGCTGCGTGTGCAGCTGCGGCCTCTTCTCGCTGCGCTCCGCGTAGAAGGCCGCGCGCCCCTGGACCGCGAAATCGGGGTCGTGGTAGCCGTTCCGGACGGCGGCCAGCAGCGCGTCGTCCGACTCGTCCCAGCGGCCGAGCATCTGGAGCGCGATCGAGGTGTTGAAGAGCGCGGCCGGGGCCTTCGGGTCGACCTCGAGAGCCTTGAGGTACCACGCGAGCGCTTCCAGGGCCTGCCCGCGGGCCCGGAGGAACGTCCCGACGTTCTGCAAGGCGCCCGCCGTCTCCGTGCCCGCGCGGTCCGGCGGGCGG
Organism: uncultured Acidobacteriota bacterium; assembly: GCA_963776915.1. Lineage (GTDB taxonomy): Bacteria > Acidobacteriota > Thermoanaerobaculia > UBA5066 > UBA5066 > Fen-183. The sequence goes on from CAVZPE010000026.1 coordinate 80,063, forward strand.
GCGTCCACGGCGGCCGCCTCGGCTCCCGTGAGATAGCCGAGCGAGATGAGCTTCTTCGTGAACTCCTCGCCCGCCCTCCGGTCGGCGTCGCTCGAGGCGCGAACGGCGAGGCGTTCGACCCTGACGGTCTTCGCCCAGGAGACGGCCGGCGGAGGGGCCGGAACGCGGCCGGCGGCGAGCCCCGAAACGGGCCGGCCTTCGAACGCCGGATCGCCGGGGAGGCCGAGGAGACGGCAGAGCGTGGGCGTCACGTCGAAGACGCCCGCCTTGCCGCGCACGGCCGCCGCCGGGAACGCGGGGCCCGCCGCCGCGAGGATCCCCGGCGATTCGTGCCAGAGGAACGCCGTGTCGAACCGGAGGGACGAGGTTCCGGACGGCCGGTCCGCGCCCCACTTGAAGCCGTGGTCCGACAGGAGGACGAGATTCGCGCCGGCGCTCCCGGCCCGCTTCAGGAACTCGCCGAGGATCCGGTCGGCCTCCTCGTAGTAGGCCTCGACGCCGTGCCCGTATTTCCGGAAGTCCTCGTCGGAGACGGTCGCGAGCCTCGGCGGGGCGAAGCGCGCGAGGAGGTGCCCGATCTCGTCGGTTCCCTCGAAGTAGACCATGAGGAGGTCGGGCTTCTCCCGGTCGTAGAGGTCGAGCGCCGTCCGCGCGTAGACCCGAGTCGAGCCGAGAATCTTCTGGTACCCGGTCACGGCGTCGCCGAGGTCCTTCCGCGCCTCGACCGCGGCGTCGAACTCCGCCCTCGTGACGTGAAGAGCGCGCGAGACCTCCTCGTAGCCGGGCGACCCTTCGCGGCGCGCGACGAGACGGACCCCCTCGGCGAGACTCCCGGGCCAGGTGAGCGCCGCCGAGCGATCGAGAAGGTCGGCGGGGAACAGGACGGGCGAGGCGCGGTCCGAGACGAAGAAGCCGTTGACCTTCTCGGCGGGCCACGTCGCCCACCAGCCCACGACGCCGACCTTCAGCCCCTTCGCGCTCGCGACGTTCCAGAGAGCGGGGACCCTCCGGGACCGGCCCGAGATCGGGAGTCGGGCGCGCGTCACGGGGTCGAGCTCCTGGAAGTCCGCGACGCCGTGGTCGACGGGCGACCGTCCCGTCGCGAGCGTCGTCCAGATGAGGGGCGAGATCATCGGCTGGACGGACTCGAGGTCCCAGGTCCGGCCGCGCGCGACGAGCGCCGAGAGGTTCGGCAGGAGGCCCCGCCGCATGAGCGGGTCGAGGAGCTTCCAGTCCCCCCCGTCCCAGCCGACGACGATGAGCGGCGCCGGCCGGACGGGCCCGGCCCTCGGGGGCGCGGCCGCCGCGGGCGGGGCGGCGAGAAGCAGGACCGCGGTCAGCGCGGCCGGAAGGCCGTGCCGAGCGCTCATTGCATCGGCCTTCCCTTCTCCACGGTGGCGAGCCCCTCGCGCACGACGGGCTGGTTCGGGTTGATCGCGAGCGAGCGCTCGAACGCGGCCTTCGCGTGCGGCAGGTCGCCGAGGCACCAGCTCGTGAGCGCGAGGAGGTTCAGGTTCTCGGCCGCCGGAGCCGCGCGGCCCGAGAGCTCCTCGAAGAGGGGCCGCGCCCCCGCGCAGTCGCCCGTCTCGAAGAGGGCCTTCCCGAGCGAAGCGCGGTAGTCGTCGTTCTTCGGGAACGTCGCGACGAGCTTCCGCATGAGGGAGACGAGCTGGGGGTGCCGGTCCTTCCCCTTCCCGCTCTCGGTGTAGAGGCGCACGCGCCGGTACACGGTCCCCTCGGGGTCGGCGTATCCGTTCAGGAGGGCGGCGACGAGCGCGTCGTCCGACTCGTCGTACTTCCCGGTCAGCTGGAGCGCCGTCGAGAGGTTCACCCAGGCCGTCGCGGATTTCGGGTTCACCTCGAGAGCCTTGCGGTACCAGCCGACGGATTCGGCGGCCTTTCCGCGGTCGCGGAGGAACGTCCCGACGTTCTGGAACGAGCCCGCGGTCTGGGTGCCCGCGCGGTCCGCGGGGCGCGCGTCCACGGCCGAGGCCTCGGCGCCCGTGAGGTAGCCGAGCGCGATGAGCTGCTTCGTGAACTCGTCGGCGGCCCTCTTCTCCTCCGCCGCGTTCGTCGCCGGGACGAGGCGCTCGACGGGGGCGACCTTCGCCCAGGAGACGGCCGGGACGGGCGGCAGGCCCGTGAAGCCCGGGACGAGCTTCCCCTCGAAGGCCGGGTCCGCGGGCAGGCCGAGCAGTCGACAGATCGTGGGCGCGAGGTCGAAGACGCTCGCCGTCCCGCTCTTCGGCGAGGCGAATCACGCCGGGCCCGGCCGCCACGAGGATGCCGGGCGGCTCGTGCCAGAGGAACGCCGTGTTGAAGTCGGTCCCCGACCCGAACGTCGGGCCGGTCGGCGCCGTGCCGGAACCCGTGGTCGGACGCGAGGATGAGCGTCGCGCCGTTCTTCTCGGCGCGCGCCGCGATCTCGCCGAGGATGCGGTCCGACTCCACGTAGATCGCGGCGACGCCGTTCCGGAATTTCCGGAAGTCCTCTTCGGACACGCCGGCCGCTTTCGGGGCCTCGTATTTCCCGAGCACGTGGCCGATCTCGTCGGTGCCCTGGAAATAGATCATGAAAAGGTCGAGGCTCGAGCGGTCGTAGAGCTCGAGACCGATCTTCGCGGCGGTCCGCGTCACGCCGAGGATCTTCCGGAAGCCCGTGATCGGATCTCCGAGATCCTTTCGCGCGGCGACGGCCGCGTCGAACTCGGCGCGCGTCACCCCGAGGCTCCTCGCGACGTCCTCGTACGGCGGGTTCCCCTCGCGGCGGCCGATGATCCGCACGCCGTCGGCGAGCCCCTCGGGCCACGCGACCGCGGGCGAGCGGGCGAGCGACTCGGGGTCGAACAGGACGGGCGCCGCCCGGTCCGAGACGAAAAAGCCGTTCACCTTCTCCGCGGGCCAGGTCGCCCACCAGTCCACGACTCCCACGACGAGGCCCTTCGCCGAGGCGAGGTTCCAGATCGCGGGGACGCGGCGCGAGCGGCCCGAGATCGGGAGGCGCGTCCCCGTCTTCGGGTCCAGCTCCTGGAAGTCCGTGACGCCGTGGTCGACGGGCGTGCGGCCGGTCGCGATCGTCGTCCAGATGAGCGGCGACGCCATCGGCTGGTACGTGTTCAGGTTCCAGGTCCGCCCCTTCGCGATCAGCGCCTTCAGGTGCGGGAGCGCGCCCGCCTTCAGGAGAGGATCGAGGAACTTCCAGTCGGCGCCGTCCCAGCCGACGAGGACGACGCGTGCCCTCTTCGGCGCCGGGGCGGCGGGCTTTCCGGCGGGCGCCGAGAGCGCGGGCAGCGCGGCGGCGAGAAGAGCGGCGGCGAAGCGGCGGGCGGTCGTCATCAGCGGGATCCTCCGAGGGCTTCCATTTCGCGCGCGATCGCGGCCGGATCGCCGCCGAGACGCGCCGCGCGGTCGAGGGCGGCGCGCGCGCCGGGGGCGTCGCCCGTGCAGCGCCGGGTGCGGCCGAGCATGAGCCACGCGCCCGGATCCCGCGGGGTCGAGACGGTCAGCTCGTCGAAGAGGCGCTGCGCCTCCGGGCAACGCCGGCGGTCGTAGTAGAGGCGTCCGAGCGCGTCCTGGAGCTGCGGCCTCGCGGGGCGAAGCTGCCGCGTCGCCTTCTCGAGGAGGGCGAGGCCCGCCCCTCCCGCGCCCGCCTCCGTCCGCTTCACGACGCGCGCGAGCAGGATGTCGTTCGCGTCCTCCCCGCCGAGCTCGGCGGCCTTGATCGCCTCGGCGTCCGCGGCGTCCGTCCGGCCGAGCTTCTCGAGCGCGTCCGCGAGGTTCGTGTGGAACGTCGGCGTCGCGGGGTCCGCCGCGATCGCCTTCTCGAACCAGGGGACGGATTCCTTCACCCGCCCGCTCTCGGCGTAGTAGACGCCGATGTTCGAGACGCCGAACGGCGTCATGCGGACCTCCCCGGCGCCGGCCGCGGCCACGGCAGGCGCGTCCGCCGAGGAGCCCGAGAGGTACCCGAGCGAGACGAGCTTCTTCGCGAACTCCTCGCCCGCCTTCTTCTCCGCGGCGAGGTTCCGGGTGATCGCGGCGCGTTCCACCTTGAAGGCCCTGTTCCACGCCACCGCGGGCCGCGGAGCCGGCGCTCGCGCGGTGAGGAGGCCGGCCGGGACGCGCCCCTTCATCCGCGGGTCGGGAGGGAGGCCGAGCAGCCGGCAGAGGATCGGGGCGACGTCGAAGACGCTCACGGTCCGGCGCTCCTTCGCGTGGACGGCGCCGGGCCCGCGCGAGGACGAAGACGCCCCAGGGCTCGTGCCAGAGGTAGGCCGTCTCGGCCTTGATCGACGAGATGAGCGTCGGGCGGTCCTCTCCCCACTTGAACCCGTGGTCCGAGACGAGGAGGAGCGTCGCGCCGTCCCGCTCGGCGCGCGAGGCGAACTCGCCGAGGATCCGGTCGCACTCCGCGTAGTAGAGCGCGACGGCGTCCTTGTACTTCTCGAACTCGTCGCGCGGGACGTTCGGGAGGAGAGGAGGGTTGTACTTCCCGAGGACGTGGCCGATCTCGTCCGTCCCCTCGAAGTACACCATCAGGAGATCGGGGCGGCTGCGGTCGTAGAGGTCGAGGGCCGTCTTCGCGTAGACGTGCGTCGAGCCGAGGATCTTGCGGAAGCCGGTCACGGGGTTCTCGAGCTCGCGGCCTCCCGCCACGGCCGCGTCGAATTCGGCCCTCGAGACGTGGAGGTACTTCGCGACCTCCTCGTACGGGGGGAGCCCTCGCGCCGGCCGAGGAGACGGACACCCTCCGCGAGCTCGGGCGGCCACGTCAGCCCGGGCGACTGGGAAAGCGTCGCGGCGTCGAAGAGGACGGGCGCGGCGCGGTCGGACACGAAGAAGCCCTTCACGGCCTCGGCGGGCCAGGTCGCCCACCAGCCGACGACGCCGGACGTCAGGCCCTTCGCGGAGGCGACGTTCCAGATCGCCGGGCCCGTGCGCGAGCGGCCGGAGATGGGCAGCGAGGAGCCGGTCGCGACGTCGAACTCCTGGAAGTCGACGACACCGTGCTCGGGCGGCGTCAGGCCCGTCGCCATCGTCGTCCAGAGGAGCGGCGAGGCGCGCGGGCGGTACGTCTCGAGGCGGGCCTGGGAGCCTTTTTCGAGGAGAGCCTTCAGGTGCGGGAGGCGCCCCTCTTTGAGAAGCGGGTCGAGGAGGCTCCAGTCCGCCCCGTCCCACCCGACGACGACGACGCGGGGACGCGGCGCCGCGGGCGTCGGCTTGGCGGCGGATGCGGACCGGGGGCCGGCCGCGAAAAGCGCGGCCCCGCAGAGGAGGGAAAGGACGCGTCTCATGGCGAGAAAAAAAAGAGGGGAAGCCTTTCGGCTTCCCCTCGAGTGTAACCGGGAAAGGGACTCTAGAACGAAACGCGCGCTCCGAGTCGGATGACCCGCGGCGTCGCCCACTGGATGTCGCGGTTGAAGTTCGGGTTCTGGGCACGGGCGGTCGTGTACGGACCGGCGAGACGCGTCGGCGTGGACGCGTAGAGAGGATCGCTGGCCCCGATGACCTTGCCGCTCGCGTCGACGTGGGCGTTGCAGCCGGCCGTCGACGTGCAGAACACCTCGTCGCGCGACAGCGTGCCCTGGAAGTTCGTCAGGTTGAACACGTCGACGATCGGGGTGATCGTGACCGCGCCCAGCCTGAGCCCGTACTCGAGGTGGAGGTCGATGTTGTACGTGGACGGGAGATCGCCGAAGCTGCCGCGCGCGATGACGTAGTGCTCCTGGTTGTAGCCCGGGCGCGCGTAGCTGCGGACCGACATCGGACGCCCGTCGGCGTAGGCCGCGTTGACCGACGTCACGAGCCCGAAGTTGAACGCGTACGTGCCCGTGAGCTTGAACTGGTTCGTCCGGTTGTTGCGGAGCACGCCGTAGTTGTTCGGGGTGAGGTCGATGTAGTCGAAGTCCGCGTTGATGTTCGGGTCCGACTGGCCCGTCTCACGCGTCTGCGAGAAGTTGCCCGAGTAGTTGCCCTCGAGCTTGGAGTAGATGTAGCTCGCGAGCATGTAGAAGTTGTTCGAGAAGCGGTGGTTGACCGTCAGCTCGACGCCGCGGTAGTAGCGGCTCGGGTTGATCGACGGGCAGTTGCCGTCGAGGACGCCCGTCGTCGCAAAGGAGCCCTGGCAGGCCGGGTTCGTCGGGTCCTTGATGACCTGGAGCGGGCTGTCGTCGCCCGGGTTGACGAGCGCGCACGTGGTGAGCGCCGTCGCCGGGATGTAGTCCGCGAGGCCGACGCGCGGGTCGAGAAGGTCGCAGCGGTCTTCGATCGTCGCGCCCGAGCTTCTTGTAGATGCCCTTGACGCCGAACGACCAGCCCTTGAAGACCTCGTACTCGAGGCCGCCGATGATCTCGTCCTGGTACATGCCCTTCAGGTCGGGCTGCGTCAGCTCGCCGCCCTGGATGAAGAGGCTCGAGCCGTAGTCGCCGATCGGGTTCGGCGTGTTGCCGGGCGCGCCGTACTGGTACGCGAAGATCGTGTACTCGTTGCCGAGCGCGCGGGTCTGGATGTCCTGCGGGATCGTGGAGTAGTAGCGGCCGTAGGAGGCGTAGACCTTCGAGCGGCCGTTGTTCATCGGATCCCAGACGATCCCGACGCGCGGCGACCACTCGCCGTTGATCTTGATCGCCGAGTTGCCCTCGGCGTCGAGGAGGTTCTGCTCCTCGTACCGGATGCCGACGTTGAGGGTGAGGTTGCGGAGGACCTTCCACGAGTCCTGCGCGAAGACCGCGAGGTTCTTCGTGGTCGGCGGGTTGTTGACGCCGGGCGCGAGCTGGAAGCCCGAGCACTGCGTACGCCTCGGCGGCCGTCGCCGGCGTGCCGAAGTTGCCCGTGTGGAGGACGCCGTTCGCGTCGTACTTCGCCTGGCAGTTCAGGGGGACGACCGCGAAGTAGCGGTTGTACTGGTACGAGAAGTTGCCCGCGGCCGTCATAGCCCTGGTAGATGCGCGAGCCGCCGGGGTACTTCTCGGAGAACGACGAGCCGAGCTTCTCGTACTCGCCGCCGATCTTGATCTCGTGGCCGCCGAAGAAGAAGGAGCCCGTCGCCTTGTAGTCGTCGCGCTTGTACTTCTCGTCGACGAAGTAGAGCGGGCCGGCGCCGGGCGCGATCTGCCCGAGGCCGCCGCGGACGAGGTAGATGCCCTGCGTGTTCTCGTAGGGCGAGTTGTTGTCGTTCTTCTCCTCGTGGTGCGAGTACTGCGCCGAGAGGAGGAACGAGGTGCCGAAGATGCCGTCGTACTTGGCGGCGATGTCCGCGCCGCCCGTCTTCGTCTCCCAGATGACGCCGGAGTCCGGGCCGCGGGTCGTGACCTGGCGGCCGTTGAACGTGCCCGGGTCGCCGAAGACCGACGCGGAGATCGTGTGCGCCTCGCCGAGCCGGAACGTCAGCTTGCCGGAGTAGAGCGTCGTGCGCGTCTCGTCCGTGCCGTTCGACGTCGGGAACGACGCGGCCGTGCCGTTCGGGTTGTAGACGATGCCCGTGACGCGCGTGAAGTCCTGGTCGCGCGACACGCGGTTCGCGGCGCCGAAGAACCAGAGGCGGTCCTTCACGAAGTAGCCGCCGAGGTCCGCGCCGAAGTCGTAGCGCGTGGGCTCGATGAACTGCGACAGGCCGACGGCCGTGCGGTCGGCCGAGTGGTCGTCGTTCGACGCGAGGTTCTTGTTGTCGTAGTAGCCGAACGCGTCCCCGTGGAACTCGTTGCCGCCCGACTTCGTGACGACGTTGATCGTGCCGCCGAGGGCGCGGCCGTACTCGGCCTCGTAGCCGCCGGTCTTGACCTCGACCTCCTGCACGAACTCGTTCGTGAGCGTCTTGCCCTGCGCACCGATCTTGATGCCGGTCGTGTTGACGCCGTCGATGATGTACTGGTTCTCGAGGCCCGTCGCCCCGTAGAACGTGATGCCGCCCGAGTTGTCGGTGCCCGTGCCGGGCGCCGTCGTCGCGACGGACGTGAAGTTGCGGGCGAGCGGGAGCCTCGAGATCTGCTCCGACGTGCTCGAGACGCCGATCGTCGTCTTCGTCGTGTCGATGACCGGAGCCTCACCCGTGACGACGACCTCTTCCTTGACGGAAACGGACATCTGCATCGGGACGGAGGCCACGGCGCCGATCGAGACGACGACGTTCCGGCGCTCCACCTTCGTGAAGCCCGAGAGGGCCGCCGCCACCATGTAGTTGCCGCCCGGGAGAGCCGGGAAGCGGAAGCGGCCCGCGGCGTCCGTGACGGCCGTGCGGGAGCCCTGCAGGGCCGGCGACGTGATCGTGACGGACGCGCCGGGCAGAGGAGCGTTGTTCGTGTCCGAGACCGTCCCGTCGATGTCACCGGTGGTCTGGGCGAGAGCTACGTTCGCCGTCAGACCGACGACGGCGAGCGCGAGCACCATGAAGATGCTCAGCCAGCGAGATTTCATCTCTAGATACCTCCTGAAATTTAGGGGAGCCAAGAAACTTCGTTGACGGTTTCCCGTAAAGAAGATTGGGGAGAGTGGGTTCCGGGATCCTCCTTTCGAATAAGTCGTTTCGGAAGCATTCGGGACATCTGTTTCGGCTCTCGTCTTACCGGTTCGACTTTCCTCGATTCGGACGCGGAATCGTCGGCGTCTCTCGATCGGTTCACGCCATCCACACGGTCCTGTGACCAGTCCCACAAATCCGGGTGCAAGGCCGCTGCCGTCAAGAGATGGAAGCCTACTCAATCTAAGCCTTTGCAGTCAAAGGAGACGATTTCGTCCCAGGCAGTATAGGTCCCGGCCCAATCCAATTACTTGGATTGTGATTCCGGAATCCGGTTCGCGAGGGCCACGTGCTTGCCGTTGTTCTCGCGCCCCAGGATGACCGCAGGCGTCGTCGAAAGCGGGGGTTTCGCGAAGCCGGCGAGGTGGTCCCGATGGACCACGACGACGACCTTGCGCGGCCCGTTCCAGAGCGCGGCAAAGGCTTCGTCCGACGGGAAGAGCGCCTCCGTGCCGGCGTGGGACCGCCCGAAATCCAGCTCGCTCCAGCCCAGCCCCGACACCGGCGTGAGTCGCGCCGCGTAGAACGGCAGCACCTCGAGGTAGTGCCCGCGCTGGACGAGCACGGCGTCGCCCCCGAGCGCCGCGAGCGCCGGCTCGAACGAGCGGCCACGGCGTGACCCAGCGCGCGGCGCCGGGGAGCACCGCGAGGAGGAATGCCGTGAACGCGAGCCAGGGGGCGGCGACGAGGGGGGCCGCCTCCGCGCGCGGAGTCAGGCGCGGCGAGACGTTCAGGACGAACCCGCCGAGGAGGGCCGCGAGCGCGCACGATCCCGCGGCGACGGCTCCGAAGCGCCCGAGATACCCCGCCCCGAACCCGTAGGCCCCGCCCACCGAAAGGAGCGCGCCGAAGAGGACCGCCGTCGCGATGCGCTCGCCGCGGAACGAGGCGCCGCGCGCGCGGGCCCGCTCGATCCCGAGCGCGAGGAGCACCGCGAGCGCCGGCCAGATCGGGAGGACGTACGGGATCAGCTTCGAGCGCGAGACCGAGAAGAACGCGAAGACGAGGCCCGAGAACATCCAGAGGAACCCCTCCGTCCCGCGCGCCTTCCACGCCGCCCGCGAGAGACCGGGCCACGTCTCCCCGAGGCGCCCGAGGAAGGCCGTCCACGGCAGGAATCCCGCGAGGAGGACCGGCACGAAGTAGACGATCGGCCCCTCGCGATGGTGCTCGGTCGTCGCGAAGCGCTCGAAGTGCTCGTGGACGAAGTAGAACTGGAGGAAGTCCGGGTGTCGCCGGGCCATCGCGACGTGCCACGGGACGGCGAGGGCGAGAAAGACGAGGATCGGCCCCGGCGCAAAGACGCGCGCGAGCGTCCGCCACCGGCCGGTCAGGAGGGTCCAGAACACGATCGCGCCGCCCGGCAGGACGACGCCGATGAGCCCCTTCAGGAGGACCGCGGCCGCGCAGGCGACGTGGAACCCGTAGAGCGCGCGGCGCGCGCGCGGGGCGTCGCCGTCCGCGTCGGCCTCCGCGAACGCGGCGAACGCGAAGGCCGCGCCCGAAAGCGCGAGGGACACCATCGGGTCGATGATCGCGATCCGCGCGAGGGCGACGACGAGGAGCGAGGACGCGAGGACGAGGCCGGAAAGCAGGCCCGTCCGGGCTCCCCAGCGGCGCCGCGCAAACGCGGCCGCGAGGAGGACCATGCCCGCCGCCGACAGCTTTCCGGGCAGGCGCACCGCGAGCTCCGTCGGCCCGAGGAGCGCCATCGAGGCCGCGACGGACCAGTAATAGAGAGGCGGCTTCTCGAAGTAGAGGACGCCGTCGAGCCGCGGCGTGACCCAGTCGCCCGTCGCGAGCATCTCGCGCGGGATCTCGCCGTAGCGGCCCTCGTCGGGCTCGAAGAGAGGCACGCGGCCCGGCTCGAAGACGAGGAGGAACGTGGCGAGCAGGAGGAGGACGAGGAGCAGCCGCTCTCCCGCCTCGGTCGGGAGGCGGAGCTTCACTTCTTCTCCACGGCGACGGCGCCGTCGAAGGACCAGCGGCGGACGGGCCGGTAGAGCCCCGCCGCGCGGTCCGGCGCGTCGACCTGGAAACGGCACGCCGCGCGCCAGTAGTCGTACGGCGCCTCGCGGCGGGAGTGGACGGCGACGTCGACGAGGTACGTCCCCGCCCCGAGGTCGCACGCCGGGAGCGTCACGCGCGCGACGCGGGGCCGTCGAGGCGCGACGGGCAGGAAGCCGTCGATCTCCGTGTTCGTGCCGTGCACGCAGACGTCGTCCGGCGTGAAGATCCCGACACCGAAGACGAAGTCGGAAAGGGGCGCGCGCGGCGCGACGGCGATCTCGACGGTGACGCTCTCGCCGGAGCGGAAGGCGTAGCGCTCCGCGCCGGCAGCATCGAGCATCCGGCAGCCCGTGATCTCCACTGCGCCGGCTCCCCCACCGGCGAGGCTTCTCAGCGGGCGTGGGCGCCGGGGGATTTTCTTCGAAGGGTGAGTGGGGCTGCGGCGCACCCGCCGCCGAGGCGGCGCCGGTGGCGCCCGTGCCCTTATCACCTTCTAAGAAAATCTTCTCTTCTCCCCTGTCTTCTCTCTTCTCGGCGCGAAGCGCCGCAAGGTTTTCTCCCTGGCCGCGCGCGAGGCGCTCGCCCTCCTCGACGGCGACGTCCATGCGGTACTTCGCGAGCGTCTCGCGCGGGTCGCCGAGCGCCTTCGTCCTTCCGTGATCGAGGTAGAGGACGCGGTCGCAGAGCTCCTCGACGAGCGCGAGCGCGTGCGACACGAAGAAGATCGTCTTGCCGCGGCGGGAGAACTCCGCGATCGTGTCGAGGCAGCGGTGCGCGAAGGCCTCGTCGCCCACGGCGAGCACCTCGTCCACGACGAGGACGTCGGGGTCGACGTGGACGGCCACCGCGAACCCGAGCCGCACGTACATCCCCGAGGAGTACGTCTTGACGGGCTCGTCGATGAACTCCTCGAGCCCCGAGAACGCGACGATCTCGGGCAGCTTCCTCTCGATCTCCCGCCGCGTGAGGCCGAGCATGACGCCGTTGATCACGACGTTCTCGCGCCCCGAGATCTCCGGGTGGAAGCCGGCCCCGAGCTCGATGAGCGCCGAGACCTTGCCCGTCACGTCGAGCGTTCCGGCCGTCGGCTTGAAGAGGCCCGCGACGAGCTTCAGGAGGGTGGACTTGCCGCAGCCGTTCGGCCCGACGACGCCGAACGTCTCGCCCCGCGCGACCGTGAACGAGACGTCCGAGAGCGCGTGGACGACCTCCGACGGCGAGAGCGCCGCCGAGAGTCCGCGGCCGAGGAACGCGGATTTCAGCGTGCCGAAGGCGCGCGTCCGCCCCCATTTCCGGTACGACTTGGACAGCCCCCGGGCGACGACGGCCGGCGCCGCCGTCACACCGCCTCCGGGAACGAGTCGCGCAGCCGGTCGAAGAACGCGTAGCCGAGGAGGAACGCGCCGAGCGCGAGCAGGGCGAGAAGGCCCCAGCGCTCCGGCGCGATCCACGCGGCCCGGAAGAACGCGTCGTGCCACGCCTCGAAGAAGGGGGCCGCGGGGTTCCAGAGGAGCGCGGCGCGCAGGCGTTCGGACCGGATGTCCGGCAGGGCGTAGAGGACCGGTGTCGCGAAGAACCAGAGCGAGAGGCCCGTCGCGAGGATGTCCTTCACGTCGCGGAAGTGGACGGTGAGCGCCGCGAGGAGAAGTCCGAAGCCCGCGACGAAGACGCCCTCGAGGAGGAACAGCGGCGCCGCCTGCAGGAGCGGCCAGCCGAGAGGCACCGCCGTCCCGAAGACGCCCGCGGCCCCGAGCGCGAGGCCCGCCCCGAGGACCGGAAGCGCGAGGAGGAAGTGGATCCCCTGCGCGGCGACGGCGACGACGGGCAGGACCTCGGCCGGGAACAGGATCTTCTTGAGGAGCGCGCCGTGCGTCGTGAGAGACGACGCCGCGTCCGTGAGCCCGCCCGCGAGCCAGTTCCACGGCAGGAGGCCGGTGAAGAGGAAGAGCGCGTAGGGGCTCGTGGACGCGCTCCGCGCCGGGAAGATGAACGCGAAGACGATCGAGTAGACCGCGAGCATGAGGAGCGGGTTCAGGAGCGACCAGAAGAACCCGAGGACGCTTCCGCGGTACCGGGCCTTGAGCTCCCGCGAGACGAGAACGCCGACCAGCGCCCGGTGGCGCCAGAGGCCGGCGAGGTTCCTCAGCACGTCGCGTCCATCCCGAAGGGCCGATGATACGTAGGATGGTCGCCGTGGGAGCGCGCGTCGCCGTCGAGTCCGTCTTCAAGTCCTACGATCCGGGCCCCCTGTCCGCGCCCGTCGAGGCGCTCCTCGACGTGTCGCTCGCGCTCGAGCCGGGGACCTTCACGGCGCTCCTCGGCCCCTCGGGCTGCGGGAAGTCGACGCTCCTGAACCTCCTCGGCGCGCTCGACCGGCCCACGAGCGGGCCGGGTCGTCGTGGACGGCAGCGACCTCGCGACTCTCTCCGAGGACGCGCGCGACGCCTACCGCCGGCGGACGGCCGCGACGGTCTTCCAGTTCTTCAACCTCCTGCCGACGATGAACGCCCTCGAGAACGTCGCGCTCCCGCTCCTCCTCGACGGCGCCGCGCCGGACGAGGCCGACGCGCGTGCCGCGGCCCTCCTCTCCGAGGTCGGGCTCGCGGGGCGCGAGCGGGCGTACCCGTACGAGCTCTCGGGCGGCCAGATGCAGCGCGTCGCGGTCGCCCGCGCGCTCGCGAACCGCCCGACGCTCCTCCTGGCCGACGAGCCCACGGGCAATCTCGATTCGAAGGCCGGTTCGCAGGTCCTCGACCTCGTCTCGGGGCTCGTCGCCGACCGGGGGATCACGGTCGTGATGGCGACGCACTCCGCCGGCGCCGCCGCGCGCGCGTCGCGCACCCTGCACCTCCTCGACGGGCGGCTCGTCCCGTGATCCGCCACCTCCTCGCGCCGCTCGTCCTGAGGCCGCTCCGGAAGGACCGCCTCCGCTTCGCCCTCACGGTCTCCGGGATCGCCGTGGGCGTCGCGACGATGGCCGCGATCCGGCTCGCGAACGCGTCCGTCCTGGCCTCGTTCTCGGAGACGGTCGACTTCGTCGCGGGAAAGGCCTCGATCACGATCCTCGCGGACGGCCCCGGGATCCCGGAGGAGACGCTCGAGCGCCTCGCGTGGCTGCGCGGGATCGGCGCGACGCTCGCGCCCGCGATCACGGAGACGGCGGCGACGGGCGCGAAGGACGGCGAGGTCGTCGAGGTCCTCGGCATCGACCCGCTCGCGGACGCGGCGGACGCGGGAATACAGTTTTGCTGAAGAGGGAAAGAGAGGAAGAGAAGAAGAAGATTTTCTTAGAAGGTGAAGAGGGGAAGGAGAAGCAACGCGCCGCGGCGCCGACGCCCGGTGGCGCGGCCGCCCCGCGCCGCGAGGCCCAATTACCATTCGAAGAAAATCCCCCGTCCCCCGATGCTTCTCGATCGCCCGGAGCGCTCGGGTCCGAAGCAAACCTCTTCTCGATCTTCTCCCCGTCCTCCGTCCTCGTGACCGAGGCGTTCGCGGCGCGGCACGGGTTGCGCGCGGGATCCCTGCTTCCCCTCGTCACGAACTCCGTCGAGCGCACGTTCCGCGTCGCCGCCGTCCTGCGCCTCGCCGGCGCGGCGCGAGCGGCCTCCGGCTCGATCGTCTTCCTGGACCTCGCGGCGGCGCAGGAGGCGTTCGGGAAGGTCGGGCGCCTCGACCGCATCGACATCGTCCTCCCCGAGTCCCTCTCCGACGGCGGACCGCGCGCGCGTCCTCGAGGAGGTGTCCGCCTCTCTCCCGCCCGGCGTCACGGCGGGCCGCCCCGAGCGCCGGACCGAGACCGTGGACCGCCTCGTCCGCGCCTTCCGCGTGAACCTCGCGGCGCTCGGCGCCATCGCGCTCCTCGTCGGGATGTACTTCGTCTACAACACGCTCTCGATCTCGGTCCTGCGCCGCCGGGCGGACATCGGCATCGTGCGCGCCCTCGGGGCGTCGCGCCGCGCCGTCTTCGCGGCGTTCCTCGGGGAGGGTCTCGCGCTCGGAGCCGCCGGGAGCGCCCTCGGCCTCGTCCTCGGCGCGGGCCTCGCGGCCGGAGCGCTCCGGCTCGTCGGCGGCACCGCGACGGAGCTCTACGTTCCGTCGGCGCACCCGACGCTCCGATTCGATCCTCTCGTTCTCGGCCTTTCGTTCGCGCTCGGCGTCGCCACCTCGGCGCTCTCGGCCCTCGCGCCGGCGCTCGAGGCCGCGAACGTCGAGCCGGCCGCGACGATGCGGCACGGCTCGGTCGAGGCCGCGCGCCGGCGGCGGACGCGTCCGCTCGCCCTCGCGGGCGCCGTGCTCCTCGTCCTCGCGTGGGCCGCGACGCTCCCCGGCCCGGTGCGCGGCCTGCCCCTCTTCGGATTTCTCTCCGTCTTCCTCGTCGTGTCGGGCGTCTCTCTCCTGGCGCCGGCGGCGGTCACGCTCGCGGCCGGCCGCCTCGACGGCGTCGCGCTCCGGCTCTTCGGCGTCGAGGCGCGCCTCGCCCGCGCGAACCTCACGGGCAGCCTCTCGCGGACGTCCGTCGCGGTCGCGGCTCTGACGATGGGCCTCTCGATGATGGTCGCGGTCGCCGTGATGGTCGGCTCGTTCCGGACGACCGTCGCGACGTGGGTCGGACAGACGCTGTCGTCGGACCTCTTCATCGGCCCCGCGAGCGGGCGCTCCGGGCCGTCCCTCGGGCGGATCCCGGACGCGGCGATCGCGGCGGTCCGCGCCGTCCCCGGCGTGGACGAGGTCGACCCGTTCCTCGCGTTCTCCGCGACGCGGGACGGAGCCCCGTACACGATCGGCTCCGGCCTCTTCGACTTCGTCGCGCGGCACGGAAACCTCCCGCTCGTCGACGGGCGCGACCCGAGGCGCGTCTTCGCCGAGGCGCTCGCGAGCGGAGAGGCGATGGTCTCGGAGCCGTACGCGGAGAAGTTCCACGTCCGGGCGGGCGACACCGTGGACCTGCCGTCTCCCGGCGGGACGGTGCGCGTCCGTGTCGCGGCCGTCTACGCGGACTACTCGAACGACCGCGGGACGATCACGCTCGACCGCGCGCAGTTCCAGAGGATCTGGCCGCTCACCGGCGCCTCGACTCTCGCCGTGACGCTGAAGCCGGGCGTCTCCCCCGAGGAGGGCGCGCGCCGGATCGCGCGGGCCCTCGGCGGCCGCTTCGCGCTCCGCATCCGGACGAACGCGACGCTGCGCCGCATCGTCCTCCAGATCTTCGACCGGACGTTCGCGGTCACGTACGCGCTCGAGGCGGTCGCGATCGCGGTCGCCGTCCTCGGCGTCTTCAACACGCTGACGGCGCTCGTCCTCGAGAGGCGGCGCGAGATCGGCCTCCTGCGCGTCCTCGGCGCCTCGGCGGCCCGCGTGAGGCGCGCCGTCCGGTACGAGGCGGCCGCGATCGGCGGCCTCGGGATCGCCCTCGGCCTCGCCTCGGGCGCCGCGATGGCGCTGGTCCTCGTCCACGTGATCAACCGGCAGAGCTTCGGCTGGACGATCGCGATGCGCTGGCCCTGGGGCTTTCTCGCGGGCGCCCTCGCCCTCGTCTTCGCGACGACGCTCCTCGCCGCCGCGCGCCCCGCGGGCCTCGCGGCCGCGACGGACGTCGCGGCCGCGCTGAAGGAAGAATGAGAAAGAAGAGAAGAGAAGAGAAGATTTCTTAGAAGGTTAAGAGGAAGAAGAAGAAGAAGAGATGAAGAGAAGATTTCTTAGAAGGGTGAATGAGCGACTCGCGCTCGAGGCGCGGCCCGGCGCCGGGACCGCCATGCGCGCTCGCTGCGCTGAAGGTTCGGCCGGGGCGCTCGCCCTGGCTGCGGCCGCGGTCTCCCTCTTCACCTTCAAAGAAATCTTCGCTCTCGATTCGCGCATCGAAGCCACGAAAACGAACGGTGCGCGCTTCAAGCCCCTCGATCCGAACCAGAAGCTCTCCTTCCCCCGCGACCACGGGGCGCACGAGGATTCCCGCGTCGAGTGGTGGTACGTGACCGGCCAGCTCGAGACGGCGTCGGGGAAGAGGCTCGGCTACCAGCTCACGTTCTTCCGCATCGGGATCACGGACGACCCCGCCCCGCGCGCGTCGGCCTTCGCGGCGCGCGACCTCCACCTCGCGCACTTCGCGCGGACCGACGTGTCGCGAGGGACGTTCCGCTTCGCCGAGCGGCTCCATCGCGACGGCCCCGGCGCCGCGTACGCCCGCACCGGCCGGCTCTGCGTCGCCAACGAGGACTGGCGGCTGGAGGAGCTCGGCGGCCGGCTCGTCCTCTTCGCGAAGGACGGCGGGGACGAGCTCTCGCTCGTCCTCTCGCCCGAGAAGCCGCCCGTCCTCCACGGTCCGAACGGGATCTCGCGGAAGGGCCCCGAGCCCGACGCCGTCAGCACGTACGTCAGCCTCACCCGTCTCGCGAGCGCCGGCTGGTGGACGACGGGCGGCTCGAGCGAGGCCGTGACCGGCCTCTCGTGGTTCGACCACGAGTGGGGCCCGGGCTCGATCGGGAAGGAGACGCAGGGCTGGGACTGGTTCGCGCTCCACCTCCTCGACGGCCGCGACCTGATGCTCTACCGCCTGCGGGGCGCGGCCGGCAACGGGACGCCGTTCTCGTCGGGCACGCTCGTCGAGAAGGACGGCCGGGCCGTGCCCCTCGCCGCAGCGGACTTCGCGATCGAGGAGACCGCGCACTGGAAGAGCCCGCGGAGCGGAGCCACCTACCCCTCGCGCTGGGTCCTGCGCGTTCCGAGGCAGGCCTCGCGCTCGACGTCGTCCCGCTCCTCGCGGACCAGGAGCTCGTCACCGAGAGGTCCACCCGCGTGACGTACTGGGAGGGCGCGTGCGACGTGAGGACGCTCGCGGGCGCGCCGGCCGGCCGCGCGTACGTCGAGATGACGGGCTACGCGGGCGCGGGCGGCCTCGGCCTGTTCCGATAGACTTCAAGTGACTCCACGGAGCAAGGAGGATTCCAATGCTCAAGGGTTTCCGGGACTTCATCATGAAGGGCAACGTCATCGACCTCGCCGCGGCGGTCATCATCGGCGTGGCGTTCAGCGCGATCATCGACTCGCTGGTGAAGGACGTCATCACGCCGATCATCGGCATGCTCGGCGGCCAGCCGGATTTCTCGGCCCTCAAGAT
The DNA here is from genome assembly GCA_963776915.1 of uncultured Acidobacteriota bacterium. Classification (GTDB taxonomy): domain Bacteria; phylum Acidobacteriota; class Thermoanaerobaculia; order UBA5066; family UBA5066; genus Fen-183. The sequence goes on from CAVZPE010000026.1 coordinate 97,703, forward strand.
CGGCGTCGATCGGCATCGGGAACTTCCTGAACGCGGTCGTCGCGTTCCTCATCAAGGCGGCGGGCCTCTACTTCCTCATCGTGCTTCCGTTCGGCCGGTTCGCGGCCAGGCTCGCCGCGGCGCCCGCCCCGGCTCCCGGCCCTTCGCAGCAGGAGCTGTATCTCAAGGAGATCCGCGACCTGCTCGCGGCCAGCAGAAGCGCTGATCCCGTGAGAGCCCGTGCCGCAGCGGCCGCCGCACTCGCGGCGGCGATCGCCCTGCCCGCCGCCGCCCAGGACGCTCCGGCGCCCGCCCGCCGCCCGAAGATCGGGATCGCGTTCGCCGGCGGCGGGGCACGCGGAGGCGCGCACGTCGGCGTCCTGAAGGTCCTCGAGGAGCTGCACGTGCCCGTCGACTACGTCGCGGGCACGAGCATCGGCTCGATCGTCGCGGCGCTCTACGCCTCCGGCATGGCGCCGGACGAGATGGACAAGGTCCTCGCTTCGACCGACTGGGACGACGCGCTGAACGACGACCAGGGCCGCAAGGACCAGCCCTACCGCCAGAAGGAGGACGACGACCTCTACCTCATCAAGGCCGAGCTCGGGTTCCACAAGGGAAAGCTCGTGCTCCCCTCGGGCCTCGTCCACGGGCAGAAGCTCAACTACCTGCTGAGGCGCCTGACGCTTCCGGCGTCGAACGTCCGGGACTTCGACAGGCTCCGGATCCCGTTCCGCTGCGTCGCGACCGACATCGTGACGGGCGCCAAGGTCGTCCTCGGCAAGGGGGACCTCGCGAAGGCCGTGCGCGCCAGCATGGCGATCCCGGGATTCTTCACGCCCGTCGAGTGGGACGGGAAGCTCCTCACCGACGGCGGCACGGTGGACAACATGCCCGTCGACGTCGTGCGCGCGATGGGCGCCGACGTCGTGATCGCGATCGACATCTCGACGCCGCTCAAGAAGCGCGACGAGATCTCGAGCTTCCTCTCGATCGCGGGCCAGACGTCGGGCTTCCTGACGCGCCTCAACGTCGAGCAGCAGATCGCGACGCTGAAACAGGACCACGACGTCCTCATCACGCCGAACCTCGACGAGGTCTCGACGCTCGACTTCAAGCAGTTCCCGAAGGCCTCCGAGCAGGGCTTCAAGGCCGCCGAGGCGATGCGCGAGACGCTCGCGCGCTTCAGCGTCTCCGATGCCGAGTACGCGGCGTTCCTGAAGAAGCAGCGCGACCCGCGCGTCGATCCCGTCGTCCAGGAGGTCCGCGTCGAGGCGCCCCCCGGGGTGGACCCGCGCCTCATCGAGGGACGCATCCGGTCGAAGCCCGGAAAGGTGGACTGGCCGGTGCTCGAGCGCGACCTCGCCCGCCTCTACGAGCTCGGAGACTACGAGACGGTCGACTTCCACATCGCGACCGAAGGCCAGAAGAAGATCATCGTCCTCGGCGGCGCGCCGAAGCCGCCCGCTCCGACGCGGTTGCGGTTCGGCCTCAAGCTCGACACCGACTTCTCGGCGACAGCTCGTTCGGCCTCCGCCTCGGGGCGTACTTCACGCGGCTGAACGCGATGCGCGGCGAGCTGCGGACGAAGATCGAGGTCGGCCGGCAGAACAGCATCCTTCTCGAGTTCTACCAGCCGACGGATTTCGCGGGCCGTTTCTTCGTCTCGCCGACCGTCGCGTTCACGCGGTCAGCCGTTCGACTTCTACGTCGACGACGCGAACGTCGCGCGGTTCCGGACGGACGAGTTCGCCGGAGCGCTCGACGTCGGCATGTCGCTTCGGCCGGCTCGGTGAAGATCCGCCTCGGCGCCGTGCGCTCGCAGACGAACTTCAAGACGGAGATCTTCACGGGCCAGCCGCACCGAGGGGACCGCGCAGACGGCCGCCCTGCGCCTGAGGGCGGTTCTCGACCAGGCCGACAGCGTGACGTTCCCGCGCCCGGCTGGGCGGCGGGCGCTCGAGCTCTTCGAGGCGTTCGACAGCGCCGGCGGCGACTCCCGGTACGGGAAGCTCATGGCGAGCGGCCTCTGGGCGAAGAGCTTCGGCGACTTCACGATCTCGTCCTGCACGTGTCGGACGGACATCCGGATCGGACCGGACCTGCGGCCGATCAACGACGCGGCGAGCTCGGCGGATTCCTGCGTCTCTCGGGCCTGGCACCGGGCCAGCTCTACGCGGACAACGCGTTCCTCGCGCGCGTCGTCGCCTACCAGCGCCTCGTGAAGATGAACTCGCTCGTCGGGACGGGCATCTACGCGGGCTTCTCGATCGAGACGGGCCAGGCCTGGTACACCGGCCTCACGTTCTCCGACCTGCGGTTCGCAGGCTCGGCCTTCCTCGCCGCAGACACGACGCTCGGACCGCTCTTCGTCGCGGTCGGGCTCGCCGACGGCGGCTATCCACAGCTTCTATCTCTCGCTCGGCCTGCCGCTCAACTGAAGACGCGTCCCGGAGGAAACCGGCGCATCTTCTGGTTAAATACGCTCCCTCAAGGAGGACCCATGAAGAAGACGACGATCTCCGTACTCGCCCTTCTCCTCACGCTCGGGCTCGGCACGAGCCTGCTCGCGACGATGGAGATCCAGAAGGAATTCAAGGCGAAGTACCCCGAGGCGAAGGCCGTGAACGGAAAGTGCTCGACGTGCCACATGATGGCGCTGCCCGAAGAAGGACGGCGACCACGACGAACAACGCCTACGGCCTCGACCGTCAAGGCGACGAAGAAGGACGGCAAGTACGACTTTGCCGCCATCGAGAAGAAGGACTCGGACGGCGACGGCGTCTCCAACATCGACGAGATCAACAAGGGCACGAACCCGGGCGACAAGGCCGCCAAGTAGACCTCTTCCGGCCCGGTCGAGCGCCCGGCGGCCTCGCGGCTCCGGGCGCTTTTCGTTTGCCCGCCGGCCTCTCAGCGGTCGCCGGCCGCGTTGGAGAGCCGGCTGTGCCGGACGCTGTAGAGGAAGTACGTGAAGAGCCCGATCACGAGCCAGATCACGAAGCGCTCCCACGTCGCGCGCGGCAGGCCGAGGGCGAGCCAGAGACAGAAGAGGATTCCCGCCGGCGCGCTGAACCACACGAGGGGCGTCCGGAACTTCCGGGGCGCGTCGGGGCGCCTCACGCGCAGGATGAGGACGCCCGCGCTCACGAGGACGAAGGCGAAGAGCGTCCCGATGTTCGTGAGCTCGACGACCTCGTCGATGTTCATGAGGCCCGCGGGCAGGAGGACGAGGATCCCGGTCACCCACGTCGCGTTGATCGGGGTTCCGCGCGGCCCGACCTTCTCGAACCAGCGCGGGAGGAGGCCGTCGCGCGCCATGACCATGAAGATGCGCGGCTGCGCGAGCTGGTAGACGAGGAGGGCGCCCGACAGCGCCGCGACCGCCCCGATCGAGACGATCCCCGCGACCTTCGTCATCCCGATGGACGAGAAGGCAAACGCGATCGGGTCCGCGACGTTGTGGTACGCCGTGTACGGGAGGATCCCCGACACGACCGCGCAGACGCCGACGTAGATCACGGTGCAGATCGCGAGGCTCCCGAGGATCCCGCGCGGCAGGTCGCGGCCGGGGTTCTTCGTCTCCTCGGCCGTCGTCGAGACGGCGTCGAAGCCGATGAACGCGAAGAAGATGATCGCGGCTCCCGCCTGGATGCCCTTCAGGCCGTTCGGCGCGAACGGGTGGTAGTTCGCGGGCTTCACGTAGAAGGCGCCGATCGCGATCACGCCGAGGAGCAGGACGACCTTCACGGCGACGATCACGTTGTTGAAGCGCGCGGATTCCTTGATGCCCCACGCGCAGAGCGCCGTGATCAGGATCGTGATGAACATCGCGAGGATGTTCATCCCGACCGGGAACCCGCCCGCGAGGGGCGCGCCCTGGAGCGTCGACCAGTTCGTGAAGACGTCCGCGCCCGCGAGCGCCCCCGCCTTCGCCTGCGCGAGGTACCCGAGGCGCGCCGAGAGGTGGGCCGCGTCGGGGTGCGCCTTCAGGAAGTCCGCCGTGACCTGGAGCATCGTGCGGCTGTCCATCGCGAGCCAGCCGGGGATGTTCACGCCCATCCCGAGGAGGAGGTTGTTCGCGTAGCTCCCCCACGAGATCGCGACCGCCACGTTCGAGATCGCGTACTCCAGGAGAAGGTCCCACCCGATGATCCACGCCATGAGCTCGCCGAGCGTCGCGTACGCGTACGTGTACGCCGAGCCCGAGACCGGGATCATCGACGCCATCTCCGCGTAGCAGAACCCGGTGAACCCGCACGCGACCGCCGTCAGGAGGAAGCTCACGACGAGCGCCGGTCCCGCCGCCGGCCGCGTGACGCCGTACGAGGAGTCGAAACCTCCCGCGAGCCCGGTCCCGAGACTCGAGAGGATCCCGGCCCCGATGATCGCGCCGACCCCGAGGAACGTGAGATCCCACGCGGAGAGCTCCCGCTTGAGGTGCCCGTGGCCCGATTCCTCCACGCCCGCCTTGAGCTGCTCGATGGTCTTCGTCCGGAGGAGCTGGTTCAGCACGGGCCCTCCCTCTCGTTCGTCGACGCGGTCGGGGAAGTCTACCGGGCGAGGACCCGACGCGGGACCTCGTCGAGCGAGGAGATCGCCTCGACGCCTTCACGGGTCCTCCCGCGGCGGTCGAGGAGCAGGGCCTCGAGGCCCGCGTCGCGGGCGCCGTGGTAGTCGTCCGTGAGCGAGTCGCCCACGTGGAGCGCCTCCGCGTGCGCGACGCCCGCGCGGCGGACCGCTTCGTCGAAGATCCCGCGGGCGGGCTTGCTCACGCCCACGAGCGCCGAGACGACGACTTCGTCGACCGCGGCCGCGAGTCCGAGGCGCGCGAGGAGCGACGGAAGCGTCGAGTCCCAGTTCGAGACGACGACGAGCCGGAGCCCGGCCGCGCGCAGGGCGGCGAGGACGGGCAGCGTCTCGGGATAGAGCGCCCAGTGCTTCTCCGCGCCGAAGTGCGCGACGAGCGCGGCGAGGAGAGGCTCGGGCAGCTCGCCGCCGCCGACGCGCGCGAAGACGGTCCCCACGAAACGGCGCCAGAACCCGGCCTCGCCCCCGACGCCGCCCCAGCGCTCCTCGCCGCGCTCGCGCGCCGCGTCCACGTCCCGCCACGTCGCGTGCACGGCCCGGTGGACGTCCTCGTCGGTCGCGTCAACGCCGTGACGCGCGAACGACTCGCGGTAGACCCTCTCGACCGGCGGATCGGCCCTCAGGAGCGTGTCGCCCGCGTCGAAGAAGACGGCTCTGACTTTCTTCATCGGCCCGGCAGGCCGTGCGCGATCCGGGCCGCGCGCAGCACGGACTTCAGGGCATCACCTGGCCGCCGTCGATCACGATGGCCTGGCCGGTCACGTTCCGGGCGTCGTGCGAGGCGAGGTACGCCACGAGGCCGGCGATCTCGTCCGGCGACGAGGACCTCGCCGAGCGGCGCCATCTTCCCGGCGAACGCGAAGGCGTCGTCGAAGCCCTTCCCGAGGCCCTTGCCCATCCGCGCGATGCCGGAGCGCCCCATCTCCGTGTCGACCCAGCCCGGGCACACGGCGTTCACCGTGATCTTCCGCGGCGCCAGCTCGAGGGCGAGCGTCCGCGTGAGCCCGATGATCCCGTGCTTGGACGTCGAGTAGGCGGCCATCCCGGCCACGCCGAACCGGCCCGTCACCGAAGACAGGTTCACGACGCGGCCGCCCGTCGCGAGGAACGGGAGCGCCGCGCGGAGGACCCTCCAGGTTCCCGAGAGGTTCACGTCGAGGATCGCGTGCCACGCGTCGTCCGAGCGCGCGTCGCCGTCGAGCGGCGACGGGCCGCCGATGCCGGCGTTGTTCACGAGGACGTCGATCCGGCGCTCCGGACGGGCGGCGCGCTCGACGCCCGTCGCGACCGACGCGGCGTCCGTCACGTCCAGGACGACCGCGTGCGCCTCGCCGCCGGCCTTCGCGATCTCCGCCGCGACGGCCGCGGCCCCCTCTTCGTTCCGGGCGCACACCGCGACGCGCGCGCCCTCCGCCGCGAGGCGGAGCGCGATCGCCTTTCCGATTCCCTTGTTCGCGCCCGTGACGAGCGCGCTCTTCCCGGCGAGACGTCCGGCCATGTCGCGACCTCCGAGCCGGCGATTCTAGGCGCTCCCGGATGCGTAGAATCTCCGTCCGGACTTCGCCGGGGAATCGAGCGGGACGTGAGTCGGTTTACGCGGGTTCTGGTGCTCCTCGCGGTCGCCGGGTCGCTCGCTCCCGGGCGAGCGATGCGCGCGGCCGCCGACACGAGCATCCTGCCGGCCGACCGTGCCACCGTGTGGAACCCGGGGATGATGGCGGTGGGCGGGATCCCGGTCCGCAGCACGATCTGCAGGACGCTCGCGCCCGGCGGCGGCGACGACTCCCCCGCGATCCAGTCCGCGCTGGACTCGTGTCCCGCCGGGCAGGTCGTCCTGCTCTCGCCGGGGACTTTCACGGTCCTCGATTACCTGCTCGTCCACAGCGGGATCACGCTCCGCGGGTCCGGACCGGGCGTGACGATCCTGACGAAGACGAACGGGGCGCGTCCCCGCACGGATCCCATGCATCCGGTGGATCCCGACACGTACTCCTACGACGCGGCGCCGGTCGTGATCGTCGGCCCCTCGCGCTGGCCGAAAGTGGACTCCACCTCGCAGACGCTGACGGCGGACGGAGTCAAGGGCGCGACCTCCGTGACCGTCTCGAACGCGGCCGGATTCTCCGTGGGCGAATTCGTCCTCCTCGACGAGCTCTCCGGCGCCTCCTGGCAGGCGACTCCGGCGGGCTTTCCCGGGAACGCCAAGGTGTGGAGGGGCGACAAGGTCGCCTGGAACATGCACCTGCCCCAGCAGCCGTACCAGGACGACAACGACTTCTCCGATGCCAGCGGGCCCTACGATTCCGCTCCGGGCACGCCGCCCGCCGCGATGTCCTGGTTCTCCCGCACCGACCGGCCGACCTGCGAGATCAAGGAAATCGCCTCGATCACCGGGAACACCGTCGGCTTCACGACGCCCCTGCACATCGACTACCGCACGAGCCACACGGCCCAGCTGACCGGGTACAGCGGCGCGAACGCATTCGTGAAGAACGCGGGCGTCGAGAGCCTGACGGCGATCGGCGGAGCCGACGGGCAGATCCGGTTCGAGAACGCCGCCTACTCCTGGGCCCGGAACATCGAGAACACGCAGTGGCTCGGAGAAGGATTCGCCGTCGACGGCTCGTTCCGGGTCGAGATCCGCGAATCCTTCGTCCACGACGGCTCGTGGCCGGAGCCGGGCGGCGCGGGTTATGCGATCAGCTTCGCGGGAGGCTCCTCCGACGTCCTCGTCGAGAACAACATCATCCTGAACGCGTGCAAGGTCGTCGTCGTTCGCTCCTGCGGCGCGGGAAGCGTCTTCGGCTACAACTACACGGACGACGCCTGGGACTTCGACACCCCGTCCTGGGTCGAGGTCGGCCTGAACGCGTCCCACATGGCGGGGCCCCATCACGTTCTCTTCGAGGGCAACTACTCCCCGAACCTCGACAGCGACTACACGCACGGCAACGCGATCGACCTGACGTTCTTCCGCAACTGGCTCTCCGGGCAGAGGAGGAGCTTCACGGACACCGCGAACGTGAGGGCCGTCGGGCTCGCGTACGGTTCCTGGTGGGATTCCGTGATCGGCAACGTCCTCGGACGACCCGGCCAGATGAGCGGATGGCTCTACGAGGATCCGGCGATGACGGGGAACGACTCGAACTGGGGAGGCAGCGCCGTCTGGCGACTCGGTTACGACCCGGAACGATGGAGCATGGTTCCCGATCCCGAGACCCTCTCCACCGTCATCCGCGACGGGAACTACGACTTCCTCACGAACTCGGTCCACTGGCACACGACGCCGGCCGGGTACGCGCTCCCGACCTCTCTCTATCTCCCGGGAAAGCCCGCCTTCTTCGGCAGCGCCACGTGGCCGTGGGTCGATGCGACCGGCTCCGCGAAGCTCGCCACGCTCCCCGCCAAGGCCCGGTACGACGCCGGGACCCCGTTCGCGCCTCCCCCGGGAGGCCCGCCGCCGCCCCCGCCCGTCTCCGCCGCGACGAGGTTCGCGACGCTCACGCCCTGCCGCCTCGTCGACACGCGCAACACGGCGGGGCCGCTCGGGGGACCGCCGATCGCGGCCGGGGGGCTGCGCGCGTTCGTGGCGACGGGCACCTGCGGCATCCCCGCCGGGGCCGTCGCGGTTTCCGTGAACGTCACGACCGTCAACCCCGCGGCCGGGGGGGACCTCGTCGTCTACCCGAACGGCCTGCCGTCCGCTCCCTCGTCCTCGACGATCAGCGTGCGGGCGGGCAGGACGCGCGCGAACAACGCCCTCGTCTTCCTCGCCTCCGACGGCAGCTTCCTCGTCAGGAACAGGGCGCCGGGCGCGCTCGACTTCGTCGTCGACGTGAACGGCTACTTCCGCTGACCCGTCCGCCGGCCGACTAGAATCGCTCCGTGCGCGTCGACGTCCTCCTCTTCGCGGCGCTCAAGGACGAGCTCGGGCCGCAGGTGTCGATCGAGGTCGACGAGCCGGCGACCGTCGCGTCGCTGCGCCGCGCGCTCGAAGCCGCCTATCCCGCGCTGGCGCGCTTCGGCGGCAAGGCGAAGGCCGCCGTGAACGAGACGTGGGCGCGCGAGACCGACGCCGTGCGTCCGGGGGACACGGTCGCGCTCCTGCCGCCCGTCGCGGGCGGCTGACTCCGAGGAAAATCGGGCTCAGGGCGTCCCAATCACCTCCAGCCCGCACGCCCGCGCCGCGCGACCAAGCGCGCGGTCAGGCGTGGCGAAGGAAACGGGTTCCGCCTCGATTTCCCGCCAGAGCAGTGCGTCGCGAGCTGGAGGAGGTCGTCGCCGCGTTCCACGGGCGCGAGGCCGCGCTCGTCTTTCCGTCGGGCTACGCGGCGAACGTCGGTGCCCTGACGGGCCTCCTCGGGTGCGGAGACCTCGCCGTTCGCGACCGCTCTGTCCACGCGAGCCTCCACGACGGCTGCCGCTTCTCGGGAGCCCGGAGCGCGATCTACGCGCACCGCGACCCGGCGTCCCTCGCGCGCGCCCTCGGCGCGAGAGGCCGCGGGTGGCGCGCGGCTCGTCGTCACGGACGGCGTCTTCAGCATGCACGGGAGCGTCGCGCCGCTGCCGGCGCTGCGGGAAGCGGCCGACCGGCACGGCGCCCTCCTGCTGCGTCGACGAGGCGCACGCGACCGGCGTCGTCGGCGCGACCGGGCGCGGCACGGAAGAGCACTTCGGCCTGCCCGGGTGCATCGACGTCCTGATGGGGACGTTCTCGAAGGCCGCGGGCGCGGCGGGCGGGTACGTCGTCGGCTCACGCGACCTCGTCGACTACCTGAGGTTCCACGCGAACGCGGGCGTCTTCACCGCGTCGCTCCCGGCACGGTGTGCGCGGGGATCGCCGAGGCGTTCCGCGTGATGGACGACGAGCCGGCCCTGCGCGAGCGCCTGTGGGAGAACACGCGCCGGTTCGCGTCCGCGCTCGAGGCCGCGGCGTGCGTGCGCTCTCGAGCGATTCTCCGATCCTGAGCGTCGTCGCCGGACCGCGGAGACGCTCCTCGCGGCCGGCCGCGAGCTCTTCGACGCCGGGATCCGCTGCGGCATCGTCTCGTACCCTGCCGTGCCCGCCGACGCGAGCCTCCTGCGCCTGACGGTGAACGCGCGGCACACGGACGAGGAGATCGATCGCGACCGCGGAGGACGCTCGGCCGGGTCGCCGCCGACGGCCGCGGGTTCACGTTCCGACCTCCGGCGGCGGGAGCGCCGACGTGAGCGCCACCGCCGGCTTCTGGCGCGGGTACGCCGTGACCGCTCCGTCCGTACCTGTTCTTCGTGTCCGGCCGCCGCCGGGCTCGTCGGGCTCGCCGCGGCGCCGCCGCTCGCCTTCCCGGCCTTCGCGCTGGCCTTCTCCGCCTTCTTCGTCTCCTACGGGCTCGGACAGGCGTTGACCGACGTCTTCCAGATGGACACGGACGCCCTCTCGTCGCCGTACCGGCCGCTCGTCCGCGGCGAGATCGGGCGCGGCTCCGTCCTCGCGGTCGAGCGCCGCCGGCCTCCTCGCTCTGCGGCCTGACTCTCGCGCTCCTGAACCCCTGGAACCTCGCGCTCGCCGCCGCCGCGACGGCCGGTGCTCGTCGCCTACACGCCGCTCAAGCGCCGCTGGTGGGGCGGGCCGCCCTGCAACGCGGCCGTCGTCGCGCTCCTTCCGGCGATGGGATTCCTGTGCGCCGCGCCTTCCTCCCGTCAGCGCCCTGTCGAGTCCGCTCGCTCGCGGCGGCGATGGCGAGCGTCTTCGGGAGCTACGCCGTCTTCGTCGTGCTCGGTTACCTCAAGGACGTCGAGGCGGACCGCGCGACGGGTTACGCCACGGTCGCGGTGAGGTTCGGGCGCCGCGCCGCCGTGCTCGCGAGCGGCATCTTCTGCGCCGCGGCCATCGCCGCCTCGATCGTCCTCCTCGCGGGCGCCGGGCGCGCCGGCGGCGGCCTCTCGCGGGCGCCGGGCGGCGTCCTCTGGATCGCCGGCGCGGTCCTTCTCGCGGCCGCGCACGTGAAGGCGTGGGCCGTACGAACGGACGCCGGCGCGTTTCCCGCCGTCGGCCTCTCGGTCCGCGGCTTCCTCGCGCTCCACTTCGGCGAGGCCTCGCTCCTGAGGCCGGAGCTCGCGCCCCTCTGCGCCGTCCTTCTCCTCGCCTTCGAGGCCGCGCTCGCGCGCCGGCCCTGCCGCGAGCAGATATGAGCCGGCCGCGCGCGCTCGTCCTCCTCAACCGCGCGGCGCGCCACGGACGCGCGGGGCGGCTGTGGGAGCGCGTGCGGCGTGAAGTCGACGAGCGGTTCGAGACCTCGTCGGTCGCTCTCGATGCGGGAGAGGCCTGGAAGGCGGACGTCCGGGCCTCCCTTCGCGCCGGGACGCGGATCTTCGTGGCGGCAGGCGGCGACGGCACGGTCCACGCGCTGGCCGGCGCGGTCGTCGAGGCGCGCGAGGACGTTCCGCTCGGCGAGATCCGCCTCGGCGCCGTCGGTCTCGGCTCGAGCAACGACTTCCACAAGCCGTCCCGGCGCTCGATCTCGGGTGTTCCTCTCCGGCTGGACGTGGAGCACGCCGCTCCGCGCGATCTCGGGCGCGTCCGCTGGATCGACGGAGCCGGCCGCGAGCGCGAGAGCGTTCTCGTCGTGAGCGCCTCGGCGGGCATCGTCGCCGAGGGAAACGCCGTCTTCAACTCCGGGCGCTTCGGGCGCCTCCTTCCCTCTCTCGCGATCGCGCTCGCGGCCCTTCGGGCCGTGCCCGGAACCGGCGCGTGCGATTCCGGCTCCGCCGGGACGAGCGGGACGAGGAGATCGAGCTCTCGTCGCTCTCGGTCCTGAAGACGCAGTGGCTGTCGGGGTCCTGCGCTACGACGTGCCGGTCGCGCCGGACGACGGTCTCCTCGGCGTCGCGCTCTGCGGCGCGATGGCGCGGTCGGCAGCTGCTCGGGACGCTCGCCGCGCTCGCGAGGGGCCGCTTCACGGGCCGCCCCGGAACCGGGTCTTCCGGACGCGCGCTCTGGACGTGGCCGCGGCGGAGCCGTTCCTCCTCGAGATCGACGGGGAGGTCGAGCCCGCCCGGCGCGCGACGTTCGATCTCTTCCCGGAAAGGCTGCTCGTATGCGCCTGAACGACGACGTCGCCGAGAACCGCCGCCTCACGCGCTGGGCCGACCTCCTCCCGCGCGCGCCGGGGCAGGTGGGAGGCGTCCACGAGACCGACGCCGAGCTCGTCCCGCTCGGCGACGGACGGCTCCTGGCTCTCACCGTCGACACCGTGGCCGAGGAGATCGCGCTCGGGCTCTACCGGGACCCTCGAACCGCAGGGCGCATCGCCGTGGCGGCCGCGGTCTCGGATCTCGCGGCGGTCGGCGCGGAGCCGATCGGACTCCTTCTCTCCGTCACGCTTCCCGCGCGCGACGCCGAGGCCGTCCAGGAGGCGGTGGCGCGCGGCGTGGCCGAAGCGGCTGGCGAGGCCGGTACATGGGTGCTCGGCGGAGACACGAACGAGGGAACCGCTCTCTCCGTCGGCTGCTCCGCGGCGGGATTCGTCCCGGCGGATTCCGTTCTCACCCGAATGGGCGCCCGCCCGGGCGAGCGCGTGTTCGGCACGGGGCCTCTCGGGCTGGGGGCCGCCCGGGCCGCGGCCGCGCTTCTCGGCGCGCCGTCTCTCCTTTCGGAGGACGAGTTCCGGCCGCCCTGCCGGCTCGCGCACGGGCCGCGCGCTGCAGAGGAGTCGCGAGCGCGGCGATGGACACGAGCGACGGCCTCCTCGCGACGCTCGACCAGCTCGCGCGGCTCAACGATCTCGCCGTGAGGATCACGCGCCCGGCGGAGGAGCTCCTCCATCCGCGCGCCGCCGCGGCGGCCTGCCGGACCGGCCTCCCGCCCCTCGCGCTCCTCGGAGTTCCACACGGCGAGTTCGAGCTCGTCTTCACGGTCCCCGAGGGCCGGAGCGCCGCGCTCGCGGCCGCGGCCGCACGCCTCGGCTGGGTTCCGCTGGAGATCGGCGTCACCGAGCCCGGCCGGGGGATCTTCGCCGGCGGGCGGGGCCTGGACGGCGCGCGGATCCGGAACCTCGTCACGTCGTGCGGGCGGGACCCGGGCGCCTGGGCCGCGGCCCTCGCGGAGGCCGTCGGCGGTCAGTCGAGCTTCAGCTCCTCGGCGAGGAGCGCGTAGTCGACCGCCCCGCGCGAGGAGCCGTCGAACTCGAAGATCGTCTTGCCGACGGACGGCGCCTCGGCGAGCGCGACGTTGATGCGGATCGGCGTCAGGATCTTCGTGAAGCGCTCGCGCAGCGTCTCGAGGAGCTCGTCCGAGACCGCCGTGCGCAGGTCGTAGAAGGTCGGAAGGACGCCGGCGATCCGGAGCGCCTTCTCGCGCCCCCCGTTCGCGCGCTTCACGAACGCCCGCGTCTTCTCGAGCGCGGGAAGCGACAGGAAGTCGAGCTTCGCCGGCAGGATGAGCTCGTCCGCCGCGTGGTAGACGTTCTCGAGGAGGAGGCCCGCGGAGGGAGGACAGTCGAGGACGACCGCCTCGTAGCCCTCGTCCTCCAGCGAGGCGAATCGCCGCGCGAGGCGGCCGACGCGCTTCTCCATCCCTTTCTCGCGGAGCACGTCCTCGGCCCCGAGGAGGTCGTCGCCCGCGGGCAGCACGTCGAGGTTCTCGCGCGAGGCGCGGACGACCACCTCGTCGAATCCGGCCCGCTTGAGGAGCCACGCCGAAAGCCCCGGAGACGGCGCGAGCCCGAGCGCGGTGCCGACACTCCCCTGCGGGTCGACGTCCACGAGAAGGGTCTTCCGGCCGGCGCGGGCCGCCGCGGCGGCGAGGTTGACGGCCGTCGTGGTCTTCCCGATGCCCCCCTTGAGGGCCGAGATGGCCAGGATCCTCCGGTGGCGCGCGGCCATGGCTGCGGCGCGTCTTATCATGAGTCGATGTCCCGCCTGACCGAGCGTCCGATCGAGCCCGCCGAGCTCCTCGCGGCCGTCCGCCGCGACGGGGACGGCGGCCTCGCGCTCTTCGTCGGGGTCGTCCGCGACCACAACGAGGGACGGCGCGTGACGAGGCTCGAGTACTCGGCTTACATCCCCATGGCGGAGAAGGAGATGGACCGCATCGCCGCCGAGATCGCGGCGGCGCACTCGGGCGCCCGGGTCGCGTTCCGGCACCGCCTCGGCAGCCTTTCCATCGGGGACGTGGCCGTGGCCGTGGCGGCCGCCGCCCCCCACCGGGCGGAGGCCTTTGCGGCCTGCCGGGCCGGCATCGAGGCGATCAAGGCGCGGGTTCCAATCTGGAAAAAGGAATTCGGACCGGACGGAAGCTCGTGGGTCGAGCCCTGCGGGGACCCCTCGGCGCCTCCTCCGGGATTCCGGATCTCAATGAAACCCATTGAAAATTAAAGGACTTCCTGTTATCCTCCGGCGCCCATTTCGGAGGATTGAAGATGTTTCTCGCCCTCAGGCGAATCCATGTTTTCGCGAGCGACTTTTCGCGGTCTCGCCGTTTTTACGGCGAGACGCTCGAGCTCCCGGAGGCGGGCGGGTTCGAAAACGACTGGGTCGAGTTCGCGCTCGGTCCGCTGCTGCTGAAGCTCACGCCGCTCCGCCCCGGTGAGGTCCCCGCCCGGAACCAGGTCGCGGCCGTTTTCTCGACCGCGAGCCTCGACGATTCCATCGCGCGTCTCAAGGAGCGCGGCGTCACCGTGACCAGGCCCCCCGCCGACGAGTTCACCGGCCGATCGGCCGAGATCCTGGACCCCGACGGATACCGGATCATCCTCTTCCAGGCGTCGGAGCTGCATCCCGACGAGGAGTGGGTGCCGTCTTCGGGCGTCGACGAGCTCGTGAAGCAGAAGCTCCACGCGCGCAAGAAGCGCGAGCAGGCCCGCGGGACCACGAAGAAGCCGGCGAAAAAGGCGCCGAAGGCGCCCGTGAAGAAGAAGACGGTGCCGAAGCGAGCCGCGAAAAAGAAGCCCGCGAAGAAGAAGGCGGCACCGAAGAAGGCCGCCCGGAAGAAGCCGGCCCGCCGGCGTTAGAGTTTTCTCCGTCGCGTGGGATGGCTCCTCGGGACGTCACTCCGAAACGTCCGACAGGAGGAGCCATGACGTTGGTCTCTCGCCCGCCCCGAACGGCCTGCCCCATCCTCCGCTCGACTCCCGCCGCCCCGGCTGTCGTGGCTCTACTCCTCTCGGTCCTCGCGCTCCCCGCCCTCGGCCAGTCCGCGCTGGCCCCCATCGCGTACTTCCCGCCGACGGTCGACTCGGTCGTCTCGAAGGTGAACGGGCCGATCCTCGACGTCCTCGACGGCGCGCTCCAGCTCGACGTCACGAACGCGAAGATCACGGGCGGCGACGACCGCATCGCGAACCCGCTGCCGTGGTCCGGCATCCTGCCCGGCTCGCGCGTCGTCGCGCAGGTGATCGTGCCCGACGTCCTGCCCGCCGTCTTCCCGCCCCGGCTCGTCGCGACGTCCGTCGTGGTGTTCCTGGCGAACTCGGGGAACCTCTCCGGCCTCATTCAGGGCGTCGACGTCGCGCAGGGCACCTTCACGCTCCTCGACACGACCGTGAAGACGACAGCGGCGACCGAATGGTCCGGAACGCGCGCCGACGGAAATCCGGTCAAGGGCCTCGCGGACCTCACGGTCGGCATGCAGGCGAACGTCGCGGTCACCGCCGACGCGAGCGGCGTCACCGCGAAGAGCGTCTTCGCCTGGGCCCCGCCGACGACGCGGATCGTGGCCTTCCGCGGAAGGGTCGAGAAGATCGACGGGGCCGTCTGGACGATCGGCGGACACGTCGTCCAGGTGAACTCCGACACGAAGATCGTCGGGGATCCCGGCGTCGGCGACCTCGTGGACGTCCTCGAGAAGATCCAGATCCTCCCGCCCGGCTCGATGGCGCCGACGATGATCCCGGTCGCGATCTCGATCACGAAGGTCTCCGTGACGCCGCCTCCGCCGACGGGCCGGACGATCGAGTTCGACGGCGTCGTCGAGTTCATCCCGCCGAGTCCGGCGAGCGTGAACGGCAATTCCGTCGGGCCACTGGAAGATCTCGGGCAAGGACGTCCTCGTCACCGGACTCACCCGGGTCGACTCCGGCATCGCCGTCGGCTCCCCCGTCCACGTGAAGGCGATCACGCTCCCGGTGGCCGTCGTCACGCGTTCGACCACGAGCCAGCAGCTCGTCGCGACGGAGATCACGAAACGATAGAGCGTCCCGTCACGGGGACCGCACCCGTTCCTTCCTCCACGGCGGGCCGCGAGGCCCGCCGATCTTTTTTCGGTTAGGCTCGCTCCATGACGAGTCTGATCGACTTCTGCCGTGCCGAGATCGAGTCTCTCAAGGCCGCGAAGACCTGGAAGAGAGAACGCGTCCTCGAGGGGCCGACCGGCGCGCGCGTGCGCGTGGACGGGCGCAGCGTGCTCATGCTCACGTCCAACAACTACCTCGGCTTCGCGAACCATCCCCGCGTCCTGGACGCGGCGCGAAACGCTCTCGGCCGCTGGGGGAACGGCCTCGGCTCGGTGCGCTTCATCTGCGGGACGCAGCAGCTCCACAAGGACCTCGAGGCCGCGATCTCGAGGTTCTTCGGGACGGAGGACACGATCCTCTACATGTCCTGCTGGAACGCGAACGAGGGCCTCTTCGCGCCCCTCCTCGGCGAGGAGGACGCGCTGCTCTCGGACGCGCTGAACCACGCCTCGATCATCGACGGCGTGCGCCTCTGCAAGGCGAAGCGGGTCCTCGCGCCGCACGGCGACCTCGCGGCTCTCGAGGCGGCGCTGAAGGACGCGCAGGGTCAGCGGCGCCGGCTCTTCATCACGGACGGCGTCTTCTCGATGGAGGGCGAGGTCGCCCCGCTCGGCGCGTTCGCGGACCTCTGCGAGAAGTACGACGCGACGATGGTCGTCGACGACTCGCACGCGACCGGCGTCCTCGGGAAGACGGGGCGCGGCTCGGCCGAGGAGCTCGGCGTCATGAGCCGCGTGCAGATCTTCACGTCCACGCTCGGGAAGGCGATGGGCTCGGCGGCCGGCGGCTTCACGACGGGCCCGGCGCCCGTCGTCGACCTCCTGCGCCAGCGCTCGCGCACGTCGCTCTTCTCGAACGCGCTGCCGCCCGCGGTCGCGGCCGCGTCCCTCGAGGCGTTCCGGATGCTCATGGAAGATCCCGCGCCCGCCCTGAAGGTCCAGAAGAACGCGAAGACGTTCCGGCGAAGATGAAGGCCGCGGGCTTCAGGATCCCCGACGGGATCCACCCGATCGTCCCCGTCATCGTCGGCGACACGGCGAAGGCGCTCGCGATGTCGGACGCGCTGTTCGCGAGAGGCGTCTACGTCTCGGGCTTCGGCTTCCCCGTCGTCCCGCAGGGCCACGCGCGCCTCAGGTGCCAGATCTCGGCCGTCCACTCGGACGACGACCTGCAGGAGGCCGTGGACGCGTTCGTCGCCGTCGGGAAGGAGTTCGGCGTCGTCTCGTGACGGCGACGCGGCTCAGGCCCGCGGGCGTCCGAGCGCGTCGAGCGTCGCGAAGGGCGGTTCGCCCGGGGCGCGGCGGGCCGCCCACGTGCCGCGCGCGATCCACGCGGTCATCGCGATGAGTCCCGCGGCGACGAGCACTCCGGACTCGCCGATCCAGGTCTTTCCGCCCCTCGACGAGGCGTCGAACGCGCCCTGGATCACCGCGTTCCAGGATGCGTGCAGGAGCACGGCGGGCCAGACGCTCCCGCTCGTCAGGCGCAGGAACCCGATCGCGCAGCCCATCGCCGACACGGCCGCGACGAAGAGCTCCGGCCGAGAGGGCGCGGTTCTCCCCCGCCGCGTATTGCCCGGTCAGGATCAGCGGCACGTGCCAGAGCGCCCAGACGACCCCGCTCACGAGGAGCGGAGCCGGAACGCCGGCGTCCACGAGGCGCGTGAGCATGAAGCCGCGCCACCCGATCTCCTCGCCCACCGCCGAGAGGGCGCTGAAGAGCGTCAGGGCCGTGAGGGCGAGAACGAGGAGGATGGCGAACCGCGCGAACGGAGACGAGACCGCGATCCCGACCTTCGCGAGGTCCGGCGGATCGAACCGCGCGAGAGAGCTGGCCCAGGCGACGCCGTAGGCCGGAACGCCGACCGCGAGCGGGAGAAGCCAGGCGGCGAGAAGCGGCCGCGAAGAACCGCGGCCGCCGATGCGGAACGAAACGTCCCGGATCCCCTCGCGGAAGGCGAGGCGGCACACGAAGGACGCCATGGCCGGCGTCCACATGAGGAGGAGGATGAGGCCCCGCGACTCCCCCACGGGCCGGCCCGTCCCCGCGATCTTCCATTCCAGGAAGGCCGAGGCGCCCGCGACGAGGACGAGGAACAGAGTGAGGGAACGCCGCGCGGCCGCTCTCCGGTCCGCCGTCGCGGCGCCCACCTACGGAACGACGCTCACGTGGAAGTGGACCTGCACGGACGGGTAGTGGAACCCCGCCGGCAGCGGGTCGAACGGCGCGGCGGACTTCACGGCCTTCAGCGCGGCCGCGTCCCAGCCCTTCTTGCCGGACGAGGTCGAGATCTCGGTCGTCGCGAGCGTCCCGTCCTTCGTGATGACGGCCTGGACGACCGTCTTCTTCCCGACCGCCGGGATCTCGGCGGCGGGCGGCGACTTCCACTTCGCGGCGACCTTCTCGTACGTCTTCTTCTGGTAGGCGCCGTCCGTGAGCGTCGTCTGGAAGTAGCACTCGAGCGACGGCCGGCCCGCCGCGAGCGCCGCGGCGGCGACGAGGAGCGCCGCGGCGGCCGCGAGCGCCGCCGCGACGAGGCCGGGCCGCCTCACGGCCGGCCTCCGCGCGCGGGCTTCGGCCGGCGGACGAGGACGAGGCGCGCCGGGCGCCCCGCGCGCTCGCACGCCGCGCAGAGGCGCGCGCGGCCGAACGCGGTCCGGCGCGTCCACTCGGCCGCGCAGCCCGGGCAGCGGTACGCGTAGCGCGCGTTGCGCTCGCGGATCCGGCGGAGGCGCTCCGTCTCGGGCGCGGCCTTGCGCGCGACGCCGAGCTCCCGGGCGACGGCCCAGAAGCGCGGCGAGTGCCCTTCCTCGGGGCCCCATCGCGCATGGCAGATCGCGTGGGCCGCCTCGTGGAGAAGCGTCTGGAGGCGGTCGTCCACGCTCATGTGGCTCGAGATGCGGATGACGTGGGGCGTGCCGTACTGGATGACGCCGCCCGTCGCCCGGCGCCCCGTCAGGATCACGCGCGCGGTCGGAAGCCCGTGCCGTGCCGCGAGCGCGTCGAAGCGCGCCTGCAGGTCCCGCTCGCCGGCACGAACGTCGTCGCGCGGCGGCGGGTCGTCGGTGAAGAGGTCGAGCTGGACGAGAGAGCCGGAGCGGACGGCGTCCATCGGCGGGCCTCCACGTCACGCTCCCCACATCGCAGCGCGATGGGGGGCGAGGGATTTGTGCAGCACGAGCGCGGCGACCACGGCCGCGATCGCGGCCGCGGCGAGCTCGAGGAGAGGGACCGGCCGGCCGTGGGAGACGACCGGGGCGGCCGCCTTGACGGCCCAGACGACGGCGAGCGCCGCGCCGCCCGGCACCGTCGAGCCGGTCCCGAGGGCGAGGAACGCGAGGCCGAGGCCGAGCGCGCAGGCGACGAGGTAGGCGTGAACGAGGCCGAGGATCGGGGGGCCGTCGAAACGGGGAGCGAACACGAGGCGCGCCGCCACCATCGGGACCGCGCCCAGCGCCGCCACGGCGGGCGCCGCGAGCCCCGCGGGAAGCTTCGTCCGCAGCCAGCCGTAGAGCGAGCCGCGCACGATGCGCTCGAAGACGAGCGCGCCGACGACGGCGAGAGGAACGAGCCAGGCGAGGCGCCGGGCGTCGATGTCGCCCGAGAACGAGGCGTAGTGCAGGAGGCGTGCGCCGGGAAGGTAGGAGAGCGCGGCGACGACGAAGGCCGCACCGGCCGCAAACGCGGGAGCGCGTCTCTCCGATGGCTCCACGCACGAATGGTAGCAGGATCTAGACTCGCCGCACCATGATCACACCCTCGCTCCCGCGCGTCGCCTTCGTCGGGCTCGGCACGATGGGCCGCCCGATGGCCGCGAACCTCGCGCGCGCCGGTTTCCCGCTCTCTCTCGCCACGAAGTCCGCGGGCAAGGCGGCGGCCGCCGCGCGGGAGCTGTCCGAGGGAGGCCGCGACGTGCGCGCCGCCGCGACTCCCGCCGAGGCCGCGCACGGCGCGTCCGTGATCGTCTCGTGCGTGCCGGACGCGCCCGAGGTCGAGGAGGTCCACCTCGGCGCCCGACGGCACCGCGGAAGGCGCGACGGCGGGCGCCGTCGTGATCGACTGTTCGACGATCGACGCCGCGCGCGCGCGAACGATCGCCTCGGCGACTCGCCGCGAAGGGACTCTCGTTCCTCGACGCGCCCGTCTCGGGCGGCCAGAAGGGGGCCGTCGAGGGAACGCTCACGTTCTTCATCGGCGGCGACGCGGCGGCGCTCGAGAAGGCGCGCCCCGTCCTCGAGGCGATGGGCAAGCGCCTCACGCACCTCGGCCCGTCGGGCGCCGGCCAGCTCGGCAAGGCCGCGAACCAGATCCTCGTCGCGAACAACCTCATGGCGGTCTCCGAGGCGCTCGCGTTCGCGGCGAAGGCGGGCCTGCCGCTCGGGCCGCTCCACGCGGCGCTCGTCGGCGGCGCGGCGCGCTCGTGGGCGCTCGAGGTCCTCGGGAAGAAGATGATCGACCGCGACTTCAAGCCGGCCTTCGCGGTGAAGCACCAGCAGAAGGACCTCGCGATCGTCCTGAAGAACGCGCGCGCGGCCGGGGTCCCGCTCCCGGGCGTCGCGCTCGTCCACCAGCTCCTCGCGTCCCTCGAGGCCGAAGGCCGCGGCGAGGACGGGACGCAGGCGCTCCTGACCGTCTACGAGAGGCTCGCCGGCGGGCGCTAGGATCGGATTCGGAATCGGATTAGGATTTTCTCAGAAGGTAAAGAGGGCTGCGGGTCGGGCCCGGACCGGTCCGCTTCCAACGGGAGGTCGCATGAACCGGATTCGCCTCGTTGTCCTTGCCGTCGTTGCGCTCGCGCTCCCGCCGGCGTCCGCGGAGACGGGGAAATTCGACCGCAGTTACCCCTTCGCCGGCGACAAGGACATCAAGGTCGGGATCAAGGTCGGCGAGGTCACGATCGAATCCTTCCGCATCCGGCACTGGCCGGACTCGGACGACTTCCAGAAGGCCGAGAAGGACCTGAACGACACGCACACGATGGTCGTGGAGTTCCGCTACTCGAACCGGGACCGTGACAAGGACTACAAGTGCAAGTACGTCGTCACGATTCCGGGCGGGAAAGACGGCAAGCCCTTCGGCGAGAACGATCGGACCGCCACGCTCGACAAGGGCAAGATCGACGACACGAACATGATGTTCGTGAAGATGAAGACGAACGACTACAAGGTGGCCAGGACCATCAAGGTCTCGTTCGAGATCTGGCGAAAGTAGGGATCAGGCGCAGGCGCGCGCCGGGGGGGACGAGTCCTGCTCGGCGCGCCACGCCGCGCGGCGGCGGCGGTAGTCCTCGTCGGCCTGCCGCGCGAGGACGCGCCGGAAGTCGCGCTTCAATCGAGCGATCTCCTCGAGGAGCAGGACGCGGTCTTCGCCCCCGGCGGTCTGGAGCTCGCCCTCACGGATCTCGATCTGCGCCCTCAGGACTCGCGCCTCGTGAAGCTCCGTCGCCGATTCCATGACCCCGATCCCCTTTCCGGCCCCGAAGGCCTCTGATCAGAAGAGACGCATTCCACGCGGAAAAGTTTCACGGGCAAACCGGATGGAGACCTGCCGGCGTAGAGAGGGCATGACGCTTTCGCGTTGGGCCCCGATGGGATTCGTCCTGCTCGGGGCCGCAGGAGCCGCCTTGGCCACCGAAGAACCGCAGTATCGCATCGAAAGGGATTACGGATCGTTCGAGGTCCGTGTCTACGAACCGACGATCGTCGCCGAGACGGTCGTGACGGGCTCGTTCGGCGACGGGTCGAGCGAGGGATTCCGCCGCCTCGCGGGCTACATCTTCGGCGCGAACGACGGCGGACGGAAGATCGCCATGACCGCGCCCGTCGGAGCCGAGCCGGCCCGGAGCGCGCCGGGGACGAAGATCGCGATGACGGCGCCGGTCGGCTCCGAGAAGACGTCCGGCGGCTGGGTCGTGACGTTCACGATGCCCGCCTCCTTCACGATGAAGTCGCTGCCCGCCCCGGACGACGCGCGCGTCCGCCTGCGCGAGGTCCCCGCGAAGCGCGTCGCCGCGGTGCGCTTCTCGGGCACGTGGGGCGCGGAGAAATTCGAGGACGCCGCGCGGAAGCTCGCGTCCGACGCGAGGGCCGCCGGGCTCGAGCCCGCCGATGCGCCGCCCGCCTTCGCCCGCTACGACCCGCCGTGGACGCCGTGGTTCCTGCGGCGGAACGAGGTCCTGATCCCTCTCGACGGGCGCTGAACGCGCCGCGGGCCTACTCGAGCGCCCCGCCGCAGGAGCTCCCCGCGCCCGCCGTGCAGCCGAAGCAGTGGCGGCGCGTCACGACGCGGCGCGCGGCCAGGGCGGCGACGTCCAGGCTCCGCACGTGGAAGCGTTCGCCCGACGCGCCGAGGGCGGGCAGGTCGAGCATCTGGTTGAAGTCGCAGTCGTAGACGCGGCCGTCCCATCCGATCGAGAGGGTGTTCCGGCACATGAGTCCGTCGATCGTCCCCGGGTTGAACGATGCGACGAGGAGCTCGAGGTAGCTCGCGAGGTTCCCGCTCGACTCGAGCCACTCGAGATACCGCGAGATCGGCATGTTGTTCAGGAAGATGAGCCGGTCGAAGGCGATCCCGTGCTCGCGGAGGAGCCCCTCCTTCCACTCGCGCTCCGTGGCCGACTGGTTCGCCGGGAGGAAGGCCCCGACGGGATTCGAGACGAGCGTCAGTTTCCGGCGGGGGTCTCCCGCGCCATAGCCCGCCTCGTTCAGGAGATGGAGCGCCTGGAGCGACTTCTCGTACGTCCCGTCGCCGCGCTGGGCGTCCGTGCCGCGCTTGCGGTAGTGCGGGAGCGAACAGACGACCTCGACACCGCGCTCGCCGAGCCAGACCGGCAGGTCGCGAAATCCGCCCGCGAGGAGGATCGTCAGGTTGCAGCGGTCGATGACGTGCTTGCCGCGCGAGGCCGCCTCGTCGACGACGTGCCGGAAGTTCGGGTTCAGCTCCGGCGCGCCCCCCGTCAGGTCGACGGTGTGCGCGCCCGTCCGGTCGAGCGCCTCGAGGCACGCGTCGGCCGTCGCCCGGTCCATCATCTCGTCCGTCCGGTCGGGGCCCGCGTCGACGTGGCAGTGGCGGCACGTCATGTTGCAGAGCTTGCCGAGGTTGATCTGGAAGATCTCGATCGGCCCGGGCCGCAGGGCGTCCCGCCCGCACCCGCCGAGGGCCTGCACGAAGTCTCCTCCGTGGGCCGAGCCCGACAGGTCGACGGACTCGACCATGGCGATCTGCGTCTCCGGGGCCGCGAGCGGAGCGCCCCGGGCATGGAGCGACAGCGTCACATCGAGGCTTTCTTCGCGTGCTCGAGCATCTGGATCCCGTGGACGAGCGACGCGCCCCCCCGGATCGCCGCCGAGACGTGGACGGCCTCGGTCATCTGCTCGAGGTCGGCCCCGTTCTTGAGGCTCTCCTGCGTGTAGGCGTCGATGCAGTAGGGGCACTGGACCGCGTGGGCCACCGCGAGGGCGATGAGGGCCTTCTCCCGCGAGGAGAGTGCCCCGTCGGCGAAGACGGCGCCGTACCAGGCGAAGAACTTGTCCGCGAGGTCCTTGTTCCCCTCGGCGATCGACGCGAAATGCGCGAGATGCTCCGACTTGTAGTAGGCGTCCATGGGCCCCCCTCTCCGGCGACCCATTCTCGCCCTAACCCCGCAGAGCCTTGATCCTTCCGATGTGGGCGTCGTCGTGGTCCGCGAGGCGCACCGCGAGCTGCTCGACCGTGATCTCGCCCTTCTCGGGGTGCAGCCCGGTCCTCTGCCACGCCTCGTGCGGGAGCGCCCTGAGGAGGGCGATCGAGTCCTCCCGCAGCCGCTTGAACTCCTTGGCGACCTCCGCCGGGTCGGCCTCGCCGTACTTCAGGGCCTCGGCCGCCCGGTCGTTGTCGAGCAGCCAGAACGCCGGGGTCTCGCCGAACGCCATCTGCGTGAAGCGGCCCTGGTAGACGCGCTCGATGTCGCGCACGTGGGCGGCGTTGTCGATCATCGACCACTTCCCGCCCGTCCGCCGCCGGACGACGTCGTCCGGCACGCCCTTGAGCGCCGCCGAGAGCGCGGCCGGGGACGACGCGAGCCGGTCGAGCACCGCGAAGCGCCTCTTGATCGCCTCGATCTGGCGGAGGTGGGCCTCGTCGTTCCCCACCGCGTGGCGGCGGATGAGGTCTTCCATCGTGAGCCGGCCGGCGGTCTCGTGGACGCCCGCGCGCGCCCACTGCGCCTTGCCCGTCTTGCGCAGGAGCTGGAGAGTCTGCCGCCTCAGGGCCACCCACTCGCGGACCACCTCGGGGGCCTTCTGGCTCCTGTAGGCCCGCAGGATCGCGAGCGCCTCGCCGTTGATGTCCGGCAGCTTCGGCTCGTCCTCCGAGAGGACGCGCGTGTAGCGCTCGATGTAGGCCTCGCGCTCCATGTCGCGCATGTGGCAGAGGATCTCGAGGATCGACCACTTGCCGGGGGCGGGCGTGAAGAGCAGGACCTTCTTCGACAGCCCCTTGAGCGACGCCTTCAGGGTCTGCGGCGTCGCGGCGAGGGTCTCGAAGAAACGGCGGCGTTCGAAGTCTTCCATGGGGCCTCCTCAGCCGGCGCGCACGCCGTTGAGCGGTTTGTCGAGCTCGGGGAACAGGAGCTCCTGCGGCCTGAGCCGCGCGAGCAGGGTGTCGAGGACGTGCGCGGACCATTCGGCGCGGCGCGCGGGATCGAGCACGACGTGCGGCACGCCCCACACGGCGAGCGTCTGCTGGATCGCACGGTCGATCTCGTGCTGGAACGCGAGGTCCGTGTCGCGCACGCCGTCGAACCGCGGGTCGCCCACGATCGGAACCTTGAAGAGGTGGTCGTAGGTGCGCGTCCAGCTCCGGACCAGCGCTTCGAGAACCGCCTCCTCGGGCGCCCCCGTGAACGCGCGCCTCATGTAGCAGAAGTTGTCGAGCACGGCGCGGTCGCAGAAGACGACGTCGGCCTTCGCCTCGGCCTGCAGCTCCCAGGCGATCTGGGTGTGCAGGATCCAGGACTGCGCCTTGAGCGTGGTCTCCCGGTTGATCGGGAGGGGGCATTCCCGCGCGACTTCCCGGACGAGCTCGACCGTGAGATCCCTCTTCTTGAGGGCGGCGGCGAGGTCGTAGCAGAGCGTCGTCTTCCCGACCCCGTGTGTTCCGATGAACGCGACCTTCATGCGGGACCGAGACTACCCCACCCGCGAAGAGGCGATCCCCGAAGGCGCCGCGAGACCCACCTCGGCGAAGAGCCGAGCCGTGTCTTCTCCGAGGCGCGGCGGCGCCGCGGGCGCAGGATCGGAGAATCCTTCGAAGAAGAAAGGCGGACGAATCGTCGGCACCGTACGTCCGTTCCGGGTCGACCTCGAGGATCGATCCAAGCGCGTTCGCCTGCGGCGACCGTATCGCCTCGAGGACGCCCGCCACGGGACCGGCGGGGATTTCGGCGGCCTTGCAGCGCGCGAGCCACACCGCCCGGGGCTCCTTTCCGAAGGCCTCTTCGAGGACCGGGACGAGGTCCTTCCGGTTCACGACGCGCGCCGCGTTCGTGGCGAAGCGGGGATCCGCGAAGAGCTCCGGCCGCCCGAGGACCCTTTCACAGAGGATCTCGAACTGCCGGTCCGTTCCGACCGCGAGCAGGAACCCCCCGTCCGACGCCTCGAACGCGCGATACGGCTCGATCGTGGCGTGGGAGTTGCCGTGGCGTGTGGCCTCCCGCCCCGTCACGAGCGCCGAGCTCCCGACGTTGACGAGCGCCGCGAGGCCCGTCGAGACGAGGTTCGTCTTCACGTGCGCGCCCTGTCCGTCGCGCGCGCGGGCGTGGAGCGCCGCGAGGATCTCCGCGAGGGCCGCCCAGCCCGCGAGGACGTCGACGAGCGCGACGCCGATCTTGTGCGGCGCGCCGTCGGCCGGCCCCGTGATCGCCATGAGGCCCGTCGCGCCCTGGGCGAGGAGGTCGAACCCCGGCTCGCCCGCCTGGGGCCCCACGTCTCCCGCACCCGAGATCGAGCAGACGACGAGGCGCGGGTTCTGCGCGCGAAGCGCGTCCACCCCGATGCCGCGCTTCTCGAGCGCGCCCGGCAGGAAATTCTCGACGAGGACGTCGGCCCTCGCCGCCCACCGGCGCACGAACTCCCGTCCGTCCGGCGTCCCGAGGTCCACGGCCGCCGATTCCTTCCGCCGGTTCACGGAGAGGAAGTAGGCCGCCTCCCCGTCGAGCGCGGGCGGCTTCCAGCCGCGCGAGACGTCGCCGCCCCGGGGATCCTCCACCTTGACGACGCGCG
Organism: uncultured Acidobacteriota bacterium; assembly: GCA_963776915.1. Taxonomy (GTDB): domain Bacteria; phylum Acidobacteriota; class Thermoanaerobaculia; order UBA5066; family UBA5066; genus Fen-183. Next base: position 123,744 of record CAVZPE010000026.1, read on the forward strand.
CGCCGAGGTCCGCGAGGAGCATCGTCGCGAGCGGCCCCGCGAGGACGCGCGAGAGGTCGAGGACGACGACGCCGTCCAACGGTGGTTTACGCATCAGAACAGGGGCCGCTTGACGACCAGAATCGTCGTGTCGTCCGCAGGCGTCCCGTCGCCCACGTGCCGGCGCCAGTCCGCGAAGAGCGCCTCGACGATCGCCTCCGCCGGCCGGCGCCAGAGGCTCGCCACCGTGAGGACGTCGCGCGGCCGGTCGTAGCCGTACGGCGCGTCGACGAGATCCGGGCCCTCGTAGAGACCGTCCGACGCGAGGACGAGCACGCCGCCCCGCGGCAGCTCGACCGGGATGTCCTCGTACGTGCGCTTCGGTCCCTGCCCGAGCGGGAGCCCGGAGCCCGTGATCTCGCGGCACACGCCCTCGTCGAGGAGGATCGGGTACGGGTGGCCCGCGTTCGCGAGGAGCCCCCTGCCCGTCTTCGGGTCGAGGTTCATGAGCGCCACGGACGTGAAGAGCCGGCCGCTGCGGCCCATGCGGAGGACGCGGTCGATCTCGACGAGGATCTCGGACGGCCGCCGGCCCGCCTTCACGAGGCTGGCGAGCGACGCCATGACCATCGCCTGCTGGATGCCGCACGAGTAGCCGTGCCCGGACACGTCTCCGGCGGCGATCCACAGCGACCCGGCGTCGTCGATCACGAAGTCGTAGAGGTCGCCGCCCGCCTCGGTCGCGAGGACGGTCCTCACGGCGAGATCGAGCCCGTCGACGACCGGCGGCCGGTCGGGCAGCAGCGAGAGCTGCATGCGCGAGAGGAGGTCCATCTCGTACTTCACGCGCCGCTCGGATTCGAGGCGCCGCACGTACTCGGGGGCGTCGATCCGGCCCTCTTCCTCGGAGTCGGGCCGCCGCATCCCGAGGACGCCTGCCGCCGCGAGCGCCGCGAGCGGGACGAGGGTCGCGAGGGCCGCGAGCGCGTTGCCGTCGAGGGCCCGGCACGCGACGAGCGCGTCCCTCAGGAGCGCCGACGAGACGGACGCCACGAGGAGGGCCGCGAGGCCGTGCGCGTCGAACACGCTCCGGAAGACGAGCGCGTAGAGGAGGCAGAGCGCGAGGCTCGCGCCCCACGGATGAAGCGGCAGCGAGGACGAGAGGTAGAGCGCGAAGAGGAGCGCCCCCGCCGTCCCCGCCCAGCGCCGGGGCAGGACGAACCTGAGGAGCGCGACGAAGAGGATGAGGAGCGCCGCGTCGAACGTGCCCTCGTAGAACGGACCCTTCTGCGACTGGAACAGCGGGTAGGCGAACGACGGGCCGGTCGGCCAGACGCCGTGGGCGGCCGCGAGCGCCGCGGCCGCGAACGCGAGGAACGTGATCCCGGTCGTCGCGGCGCCGGCCCCGAGACCCGAGAGGATCGCGACGCCGCCGCGGGGCCCGAGGCGGCGGGCCACGAAGGAATCGAGGCTGGTCGTGAACCCCGGCACCGTGTCTCTCAGGAGCGACTCGGCGACGGTCCACAGCGCGAGGAGGTAGAGGAGCGCGAGGATCCGGAACCCGACGGCGAAGGCGACGAAGTTGCCCGCCGCGAGCTCCTCGCCCGAGACGCCGCCGAGCACCTCGTAGACGAGCGCGAGCGCCGTGAGAAAGATCGCGATGCGGAACCCGAGGCGCCGCCGGTAGAGGAGGAGGCCGAACGCGATCGCGACGGCGAGGAACACGACGAGCGCCGGAATGAACCGGTAGAGGCGGCGGGCGATCCCCTCCGCGTTGAAGTGCTTCGGCGCCTCCGGGTCGCGGAGGCGGCGCGAGACGGCCAGGCGTATCCCGCCCGACTCGATGGTCTGGACGTTCTCGGCAGGCGTGCCGGCCGCGGCCTCGAGCGGCTGGATGCGGACCGTGACGTTCGTCGCGGGGAAGCTCAGCTCCTCGCCGGCCTTCCTCCGTCCCCCCCGCACGAGGTCCTCGAGCTTCGCGGCGAAAGCGCGGCGAACGCCGCGCGTCTTCTCGTCCGGCCCCTCGAAGATGGAACCCTCCGGCGACCAGTCGACCGCCCGGAACGAGCCGTCCGGCGAGAACGCCATCTCGATGGAGCCCGAGCCGCCGCCCGGCACCGACGCGGTGCCCTTCACGGTCCATGCGAAGGCGCCGCCCGTCGTCTCCAGGTACGCCCGCGCGTGAGGACCCAGCCGGCGGTAGGCGCGCTCGAAGTCGGAGGAGAGGTCGGGCCGCGACGAGAAGACGAGCGTCGCCTTCGTGAGCGTGGCGCCGGCCTCGCGCATCGCGGCGCGCGCAGACGCGACCGCGTCCACCGGGCGCGGCGGAACCGTGCGCCACTCCGGGAGGACGAGGAACGCCGCCGCGAGGCCGGCCGCCAGGAGGGCGCCGCCCCCGAAGAGCGAGACGCGCGGGAGGCGGGCGCTCAAGATCGCGAGCCGACGGGCGACAGCGCCAACCCGGCCGTCATCTCGAGCATGCGGTCGATCGATCTCTTCGCCTTCACCCGCACGGCCTCGGGCACCTCGATCCGGGGCGCGAGGTCCCGGAGGCAGAGGGCGAGCTTCTCGAGCGTGTTGCGCTTCATGTGCGGGCACGTGTTGCAGGAGCAGTCCGCGACGGGCGGCGCCGGGATGAGCGTCTTGTGCGGCGCCGCGAGGCGCATCTGGTGGAGGATTCCCTCCTCCGTCGCGACGATGAACGCCTGCTTCGGGGACGTCACGACGTGCTTGAGGAGGCCGGACGTCGACGCGACGAACGCGGCGTGCGCGAGCAGCCGCGGCTCGCATTCGGGGTGCGCGATGACCTCGGCCCCGGGATTCCGCGTCACGAGGTCGAGGAGCTTCTGCTCCGAGAACGTCTCGTGGACGATGCACGTCCCCGGCCAGACGACGAACTTGCGGTCCAGCTTCTTCTCGAGCCACGCGGCGAGATTGCGGTCCGGCGCGAAGACGACCGGGTCCGGGATCTGCCTGAGGATGGTCTCGGCGGACGACGACGTCACGATGACGTGAGAGAGCGCCTTCACGGCCGCCGAGCAGTTGATGTAGCTGACGACCGTGTGGTCCGGGTACTTGCGGAGCCATTCGGCGAAGAGCGGCGCCGGGCACCCGTCCGCGAGCGAGCAGCCCGCCTCGAGGTCCGGAACGACGACCGTCTTCTCGGGCGTGAGGATCTTCGCGGTCTCGGCCATGAAGTGGACGCCGGCGAAGGCGATGACGGGCTCTTTCGCCTCCCGGCCGCGGCGCGCGAGCTCGAGCGAGTCACCGACGAAGTCCGCGAGATCCTGGATCTCGGACTCCTGGTAGTAGTGCGCGAGGACGATCGCGTTCCGCTCCTTCTTCAGGCGGCGGATCTCCGCCTCGAGGTCGGTCCCCGGAGGGAAGGCCGGCGCGACGACATGAGGAGACGCGATCGCACTCATCCCGTTCATCTTAACGCCCGTCGAAACGCCCGAATTCCCTTTGCTACACTGCCCGCGCCGAGGGCCGGACGGCCGTCGGGGTCGACATGAGCGCACGCGCGGAAGCCTTGACGTCCCCTCCCGCCTCCCCGTGGATCTCGAATCCGCGGTGGGACCTGGTCGTCCTCTCGCTGTCGGCCGTGCTCGTCGCGGTGCCGCCGCTCGTCCATTCCATCGGAAAGACGACGGCGGGCGGCGTCGACCTCCTCATCACGCTCCTCATCGGCGGCCCCCACATGTACGCGACGTTCCTGAAGACGGTCTTCGAGCCGAACTTCCGGAAGATCCATCCCGCCCTCACGTTCGCCCCGGTCGTGATCATCCCCGTGATCGTGATCTCCGGCGCGCTCTTCGCGTTCCAGGCGCTCCTCACGTTCTTCTTCACGTGGGCCTCCATCCACGTCTGCGACCAGGCCTCGTACATCGCGTACCTCTATCGCGAGAGGGGCGGCGCCGCGAAGCCGTGGCAGCGCGGCCTCGACGTCTCCGTGATCCTCTTCTCCCTCTACAGCTACGCGATGTACCGGCACGTCGCCGGCACGTTCAGGATCGGGGACACGACGCTCTGGTTCCCGGACTTCCTCAGGCACGCGTGGTTCGCGGACTCGTTCGCCCTCGTCACCGCGGGCCTCATCGCGCTCTGGGTCGTCTACACGCTGAACCAGCTCCGGCGCAGAGAAGTCGGCGGCCCGTACGTCTTCTTCATGGCGCTCACGGTCGGCGTCGCGCTCTTCATCCCGCGGATGCCCGAGCTCTCGATCTCCTTCCAGGGCTTCAACGCCTGGCACTCGTTCCAGTACCTCGGGCTCACGTACCTGATCCTCCAGCAGGACAACTCCATCGCCCGCGGGAGCCTCGCCAAGAGGCTCGCGCGGCCGGGGAACTTCTTCCGGTACTACGGCTGGAACATCCTCCTGACGTCCGGTGCGACGCTCGTGATCGTGATCCTCACGATCGTCCTGAAGCTGCCGGCCGAGCCGAGCTACTACGCCGTCGTCCTCTCGTTCCTCCTCGTGCACTACGCGCACGACCACGTGCTCTTCGCCTTCGGGAGCGGGTTCCGCCCGAAGTGACGGTCTTCCGGTCCCGCCTGCGCCGCGCGGCCGCCGCCCTGGCGGCCGTCGCGTTTCTCGCCGCGCCCCCGGCCGACGCGGCGAAGAAGAAGAGGAAGCACAAGGAGCCGGAGCCGACGGCCGTCCCGCGTCCGCCCGACCCTTTTCGCGTCACGATCACGACGGCCGACGGAGTCGCCCTCGCGGCCTCCTGGCGTCCCGTGGACGGGAACGAGAAGGCGCCCGCCGTCCTCCTCATCCACGACTTCTCGCGCGAGCGCCGGGAGCTCGAGCCGCTCGCGGAGCGCCTGGGCGCCGCCGGCTACGCGACGCTGACGTTCGACCTGCGCGCCCACGGCGAGTCGACGAGGAAGAACGGCCAGCCGATCCGGATCTCCCCGCGCTTCCTGACGGACCCGAACGGCTTCCCGCGGGACGTCGAGGCCGCGGCCGCGTGGCTGAGGGGACGCTCGCGGAAGACGGCGGCCCTCGGCTTCTCGACCGGCGGATACCTCGCGCTCCTCGCGGCGGCCCGCGGCCAGGTCGACACCGCGATCGTGGTGTCGGTGAACGAGCCGAGGGTCGCCGGCCTCGCGGGGCCGAATCCGCCCGTCCCGCGCTCGCTCCTCCTCCTCGCCTGCGAGGCGGACCCGGGCCGCGCCGAATCCGCCAGGAGGCTCGAGGCGGCCGCGAAGGCGCCGAAGCGCGTTCTGCTCTTCCCGGGCGCCGCCCACAACCTCGCGGTCCTGCGCGAGCACCCCGAGGCCGAGGAGGCCGTCCTCGCGTGGCTCGCCGAGCGCCTCGGAGCGCCCGCCCCGCCGCCGCCCGCGCCACCTCCGCCCACGCCCGCGCCGAAGTAAGCTCCCGCCGCGTGAAGACGGTCGTCTTCGACATCGAAACGGTGTCGCTTCCGTGGCTCGAGCTGGACCCCCTCCAGCGGGGACGGCTCACGCGATGGGCCGAAGATCACGAGGATTTTCTGAGAAGGAAGGAGGGAGGGGCGCTCTCTCCCTACACGGGGAAGGTCATCGTGATCGCGATGCTGAATCCGGAGACGGGCAAAGGGATCGTCTGGTATGAAAGCCGGGGCGAGCGCGCGGTCAGGACGTCGGAAGACGGATTCTTCGAATATGTCGGGTGCGACGAGCCGACCATGCTCCGCGAGTTCTGGGAAAAGGTCGCGAAGTTCGACCGCTTCGTCACCTTCAACGGCCGCACCTTCGACGCGCCCTTCATCAGCGTGCGCAGCGCGATCCACGGTCTCTCACCTTCAAAGAATCTTCTCGGCTATCGGTACACGATGGAGACCCATGTCGACGTGATGGAGATCCTGACGTTCCAGGGCGCCGTTTCGCGCGACCAGTGGCCCAATCTTCATTCCGCCTGCCTCGCGTTCGGCATCCCCTCCCCGAAGAGCGACGAGATGCACGGCTACGCGGTCGGCGACGCGTACCGCGCGGGACGGCTCGCGGAGGTCGCCGCGTACTGCCGCCGCGACGTCGAGGCCACGGCGGCCCTCTTCAAGCGCCTCGAGACGACGCTCCTGCCCCTCTTCCGCAAGAGCTGACCGAGTTCGGCCGCAAGATCCGGGGAGAGGGAAGGCCCTCCCCGCCCCATCTTCACGGCATGATGATCACCGCGATGCGCTCCGCCTCCTCACCCGATCCCGTCGCCGCCTGGCAGGCCGTCGTCGCCCGCGACGCCTCGCAGGACGGCCGCTTCGTCTTCGCGGTCGCGACGACCGGCGTCTACTGCCGCCCGTCCTGCGCGGCCCGCCGCCCGAACCGCGAGAACGTCTCCTTCTTCGCGGGCGCGGCCGAGGCCGAGGCGGCCGGCTACCGCCCGTGCCTGCGGTGCCGGCCCGCGACGACGGAGCCGCCCGAGGCCGTGAGGGCCGTCCGGCGCGCCGTCGCCTTCCTCGAGGCGCACGCCGACGAGCGCGTGCCGCTCGCGGCCCTCGCGCGCGTCGCGGGCCTCTCTCCCTTCCACTTCCAGAGGACGTTCAAGAAGCTCGTCGGCGTCACGCCGAAGCGGTACACCGAGGCCCGGCGCGCCGACCGCCTCAAGGCGCTCCTGAAGGACGGCGCTCCCGTCGCCTCGGCGAGCTTCGAGGCGGGTTACGGCTCCTCCAGCCGCGCCTACGCGAACGCCCCGCGCCACCTCGGGACGACGCCCGCGCGGTACGCGCGCGGCGGCCGGGACCTGCACGTGCGCCACGCCACCGTCGCGACGCCGCTCGGCCGGCTCCTCGTCGCCGCGACGGACCGCGGCGTCTGTGCCGTGACGCTCGGAGAATCCGAGCGCGCCCTCGAGGCGGGCCTGAGGCGCGAGTACCCGGAGGCGGTTCTCGAGAGGGCCCCCGCCGCGCTCGCGGAATGGACGGAGCGGATCGCGCGCTCGCTCGCCGAGAGCGTCGACCTTTCGTCGATCCCGCTCGACCTGCGCGCGACGACGTTCCAGCGCCGCGTGTGGGAGGCGCTGCGCGCCGTCCCGCGCGGCCAGACGCGGTCGTACTCCGAGGTCGCCGCCGCGATCGGGCGGCCCACGGCCGCGCGCGCCGTCGCCTCGGCGTGCGCGCACAACCCCGCGGCCCTCGTCGTGCCGTGCCACCGCGTCGTCCGGAACGACGGCGCGCTCGGCGGCTACCGCTGGGGCGTCGCGCGAAAGCGCGAGCTGCTGAAACGCGAAAGCGGGCGGCCCTGAGGCCGCCCGCCGTGGTCCGGCTTCGCGCCGCTCAGCGCCAGAAGCCTTCGACCCAGAAGCCGTCGATGTCGTAGTGCCCCGGGATCCAGACCGCCCCGAAGAACGGCGGCAGGACCCAGCCGTAACCCGCGACGTAGACGTAGCCGGGGCCCGGGACCGCCGAGTAGAAGCGGAAGCCCGAGAAGACGCGGAACGGGGCGCGGAACGGCACGACGTAACGCGTGCGGTATCCGTCGTACCGGTACCGCGGCGCGACGTACGCGCGGCCGTAGCCGCGGTAGGAATGCTCGCGCGCCTCGTAGCGCCCGCGCTCGCGGAACTCCTGCCGGGGCGCCTCCCCGCGGCCACGGCCGCGCCCGTGGTCGTCGGCGGATGCCGTCGGAGCGATCACCGTCAGGGCCGCGAGGGCCGCGGCGGACAGCGTGAGGTTGCGCATCGTGTTGTTCATGACCGGCCTCTCTTTCTGCCCCGGGCTCGTTCGCCCCGGACGTCCGGAGTAATGCAAGGCCGTGCCAGGCGGAACCCCGTGATTCCCCTCACTCCTGCACGGATTCGTGCAGCGAAGAGGGGACATCGCACCATCCCGTGACGCCGGATCAGGTCGGCCCGGGAGGAGAAGAAGATCTTCTTAGAAAGAAAGAGAGAGCCGCCGCGGCTCCCGCGAGCGGCAGGGCGATCAGGACGGGCTTGTTGAGCGCCCAGGCCGCCGCAACGTTCCCGTGCAGGAGCTGGTGCGCGGCGCGCAGGCTCCCGCAGCCGGGGCACTGGACGCCGAGGACGGTTCGGAAGAGACAGGGCGGGTAGAACGAGCTCGTCGCGGGGTCGAAGAAGAAGAGAAGAGAGATTCCTATGAATGAGAGTACGAAGATGGCGACCGGCGTCCTGCCGACGCCGGCGCGCGCTGTCTGAGCGAAGCGAGTTCGCGCGCCCAGGAGGCGGGATGCCGGTCGCTTGATGAGGTCCGGCGAGTTCATGCGCGCAGGAGCGGGGGACCGGCGGCGAAGGCCGGCCCCCCGGTTCCGTTCCTACATCACGGCCGTCGGAGGAGCCGGCTCGTCGGCCGCGCCCGCCTTCGACAGCGGGACGAGGATGAGGTAGAGCGCGAGGATCGCGAAGACGGGGATCGCGAGCCAGCCGGCGACGCCCGCGAACGCGACGATCTCGGGGAACTTCCCGGCGAAGAAGACGACGGCGGCCACGCCGAGGCCCATGAGCGCCTCTCCGGCGATGAACCCCGACGCGACGAGGACCCCCGCGTTCTCCACCCGCGCCTTCTGCGCCGCGTTGTAGCCGCGTTTCGCGGCCGCCCTCTCCACGGCTCCGCGGATCAGGCCGCCGACGAAGATCGCGAACGTCGTCTCGAGCGGCAGGTACATGCCGACGGCGAAGAGCATCGGGCTCTTGCACCCGCATCATGAATGAGCGAGAGCCCCATCGCGATCCCGACGACGACGAGCGGCCACGCCATCTCGCCGCCCACGATCCCCTGCGAGAGGGCCGCCATGAGCCCCGCCTGCGGCGCGGGGAGGTTCTTGCCGCCGAAGCCCCCGACCAGCGGGTTCGCCTTCAGGTCGGAGACGTGCAGGATGTAGAGCGGGAAGAACATGACCGCTCCGGCGACGACGACGCCGATCAGGTCCCCGATCTGCATCTTCCACGGCGTGCCGCCGAGGATGTGCCCGACCTTGAGGTCCTGCAGCATCTCGCCCGCGACCGCCGACGACACGCAGACGACCGCCGCGACGCCGAGGACGGCCGCGACGCCCTGCGAGCCCTTGACGCCGATGATGACCATCGTGAGCGCCGCGACGATCGTCGTCGCGAGCGTGAGCCCCGAGATCGGGTTGTTCGACGAGCCGATCATCCCGACGAGGTTCCCCGAGACGGCCGCGAAGAAGAACCCGGTGATGAGCATGACGATCGCGGCGAGGATGGCGCCCGAGATCATCTGCGTGAAGTAGAAGTAGAGGGCGATCATCAGGAGGAAGACGAGGCCGATGCCGACGAGGACCGTCTTGAAGCTGAGGTCCTTCTCGGTCCGCTGCGTCGACTGCGCGGCCGCGGCCGACTTCTGGACGTCCTGGACGCCGCGCTTGATCCCGATCGCGAGGTTCTTCCGCATCCGGAACAGCGTGTAGCAGGCGCCGACGAGCATCCCGCCGACGGCGATCGGCTTGACGATGTAGCGGTAGAGGTCCGAGGTCAGGAGACCCCACGCCTGCGCCTGGTTGCCGGCGGCGCCCGCGAGGTACGAGTCGATGCGCGAGGGCCCGAGGAAGAAGACGAGGAGCGGCACGAAGAGCCCCCAGGAGAGGACGCCTCCCGCGAAGTTCAGCGCGCCGAGCTCGGGGCCGATGATGTATCCGACGCCGATGTACGCCGGCGTCGCGGCGGGCGCCGAGAGCGTCGTCACGCCGCCGGCGGCGATCGTCTTCGCGTCCTTCGTCATGCCGAGCCGGACGAGGCTCTCCTTCCACGTCCCGACCGACACCTGGAAGTCGTTCGACGAGTGGAAGACCGCGAGCGCGTCGAGGAGCTTGATCGCCGCGCCGATGCCCATCGCCTTGAAGAGCTGCAGGGCCGCGTCGGCGCCGCGCTGTCCGGCCTTGTGGATCTCGGACGCGGCGACGGACTCGGGGAAGGGCAGCGACTTGTCCTCGACCATCACGCGGCGGAGGATCGTCACGAAGAGGATGCCGAGGATGCCGCCCACGATCATGAGGGCCGTGGCCGTCAGGTACTCCGAGAGCTGGAAGCCCTTGAACTGCCACATGTTCAGGATCACGAACGCCGGGATCGTGAAGATCGCGCCGGCCGCGACGGACTCGCCGATGGACCCGACCGTTCGGGCGAAGTTCTCCTCCAGGAGCGAGCCCTTCATGAGGCGCAGGACCGCCATCCCGATGACGGCCGCCGGGTAGGTCGCGGCGATCGTCATGCCGGCCTTCAGGCCGAGGTAGGCGTTCGCCGCCCCGAGGATGACGCACATCAGGAGCCCGAGAAGGAGCGCCCGGACGGTGAACTCCCGCATCTGGGAATCGGCCGGGACGAATGGCTTGAATTCCTGTTCGCTCATGCGGAAAAAATCCTCCTCGCACCGCGGGTCGCGGGTCCGGCCGGCCGGTGCGTTCGGCGAGATTCGGTCATGGAATCGCCGGAGTCTGACATTCCGGCGCCCGGATTGTCGAACGGGAAACGCCTCCGGCGGCTATACTTCGGCCTGACGCACTCCCAGGCAGGCTCCCCCGGACCCCCGGGACCTCGGTCTGCCCCCTCCCGAGGAGGAACCATGAATCGTACGGTTCTCGTCCTGGCTGACGACCTCTTCTGGAGAACGAAGATCGATCACGCGCTGAAATCCAGCCAGACGCCCGGCGTGTTCCTCGATTCGCCCGCCGAGCTGGAGAAGAGGGCCGATCCGACGCGGGTCGGGCTCGTCCTCGTCGACCTCGCGCTCAAGCAGGACCCGGTGCCCGCCATCGCCGCCCTCAAGAAGGCCCCGAAGACGAAGCACATCATGGTCGTCGGCTATTGCGAGCACAAACAGCTCGGAGCTGATCGAGCGGGCGAAGAAGGCCGGCTGCGATCAGGTGCTCCCGCGCTCGACGTTCTCGCAGAACCTCGGCCAGCTCGTCCTGAATTACGCGCTCCCCGGCGCCCAGCGCGCCGAGGAAGAGGAGACCGAGCTGCCGGAGGAGTGACGCTCAGGCCGACGGGACCACGATTTCGAGTCCCTTCACGAGCCCGCGGAAGTGCCGTTCGTTGAAGGTGAGGAGCGTCTCGACGCCTGAGCGGACGGCGCACCGTGCGATGACGGCGTCGTAGATCCGCCCTCCCGAGATCGAGAGGCCGGGAGCGGTGCCGAGGAGCGAACGGTACGCCGCACCGTCGAGGGTCGCGACGGGGTGACCCGCGAAGTTCGCCTCCAGCAGCGCCAGGGCGTCCGATGCGGCGAGGCGGTGAGGCGCCGGGAGGCGCGTCAAAACCGCGTAGGCCTCCACGAGAGCCGGGGCCGCGACGGTCATCGGCGATCCCCTTTCCAGCCTCGACGAAATCTCGCGCGCCGCCGCCTGATGGTGCTCGTGCCACTCCACGAGGGCCGCAATCATGCAACTCGTATCCGGAAGGAAGCCGCCTCGCGGCGGGCGCGACACCGTCAGCCCCGCCGTCTCACGCGCACGCGGGTTTTCTCGACGGCCTCCGAAGTCAGTTTCGGGCCACCCTTCGCTTCCGCAGCCCGCGCGACCGTGAGCCGGCCTTCCCGCACGAGGCGAACGGGCCTCGTGGACGGTTCCAGAATGATCTGCCCCTCGGCCACGCGGACCTCCACGGTGACGCCGGCCACGAGCCCGGCCTCGCGGCGCGCTTCCCGCGGGATGACGAGGCGTCCGGCAGAATCAATGGTCGTTTTCATGCCACGAACTCTACCATCCGCAGCGTCGGCTATCGTTCCTTCATGAAGAGCTCCCGCCGCCGTTTCCTCCAGGCCGCCGCGGCGGCATCCCTCGCCGGCGCCCTCCCCTCTTCCCCCTTCGAAGAAGAACTGCAGGGCCAGGGCACGCCGGCCGCAGGAAACGCGCCCGCGCCGGGCGGCTACGTCCTCGTCACGTCCGCGAACGGCGTCGAGGCCGCGAAGGCCGCGCGGCAGGCGCTCATCCAGGGCTACGACCCGCTCGACGCGGCGATCGCGGGCGTGAACGTCAACGAGCTCGACCCGAACGACATGAGCGTCGGCTACGGCGGAATTCCGAACGAGGAGGGCGTCGTCCAGCTGGACTCCTGCGTCATGGACGGGCGCACGCTGCGCGCGGGCGCCGTCGGCGCGCTCGAGGGCGTCAAGACGCCGTCGAAGGTCGCGAAGCTCGTCATGGAGCGCACGGACCGCGTCTTTCTCGTCGGCGCGGGCGCCGCGAAGTTCGCGGCCGCGCACGGCTTCGCCCCCGAGGACCTCCTCACGGCCAAGACGCGGAAGATCTGGCTCTACTGGAAGGAGCGCCTCTCGGCCAGCGACGACTGGATCGAGAGCGGCAGGGAAGCCGAGGACCCGGACATCAAGGAGTTCATCCGCAAGTACGGCGACGCCGACTTCCGTCCGCAGGGCACGATCCACATGTCGATCCGGAGCGCGAAGGGCGATCTCGTCGGCGTCACGACGACTTCCGGTCTCTTCTTCAAGATGCCGGGGCGCGTCGGCGACTCGGCCGTCGTGGGCGCCGGCGTCTACAGCGAGAACGGCGTCGGCAGCTGCGGGTCGACCGGGCGCGGCGAGGCGAACCTCGTGTCGTGCGGCTCGCACACGGTCATCGAGCACATGCGGCAGGGCAAGAGCGTGGAGGAGGCGTGCCTCCTCGCCCTCAAGCGCATCGACGAGAAGACCCACCGCGTCCCCCGCCACCGCGACGAGAAGGGCCGCCCGAAGTTCAACGTCAGCTTCTACGCGGTCGACCCGAAAGGCCGCACCGCCGGCGCCGCGATCTGGAGCGGCGCGAAGTACGTCGTCGGCGACAACGACGGCGTGAGGACGCTGGAGGCGGCGTACCTGTACAAGAGGGGGGCCTAGAGCATCTAGCCTGGTTGAAAAACACCCGTTGATCAATCAGCCTGGTCAAGATGAGACCAGGCGACGTCGTTTCGCATCAAGAAATGTGTGTTGCCGAAGGGCTCAGCCTTCAGAGAGGGATGAACTTCCGTTCGCGCGGTCGCCCGAACATCATCCTGATGAGTGTCCGGAAGGGGGCGCCCTATCGCGACCAGTTCGAAGGCGAGGGCCGCGTTCTCGTTTACGAAGGGCACGACGTCCCGCGGAATCTCACGAATCGCAGCCCCAAATCGATAGACTAGCCGAAGCTAACGCCAACTGGAAGACCAACCCAGAATGGCCTGTTCTTTGACGCGGCAAAGAGAGCTGCGAACGGCGAACCGCCTGAGCTCGTCCGTGTCTACGAGAAGATCAAGGATGGCATCTGGACCTTCAATGGCGTCTTTGCTCTGACCGATGCGTGGAGAGAGTCCGATGGGCAAAGGATGGTGTTCAAATTCCGGCTGGAACTGCGAGAGATTGACGCCAGTACCCAGGACGACCGTTCACTCAGCGAGCTTGAGCACACCCGCCTGATCCCGTCTGCGGTGAAGGTCGAGGTCTGGAAGAGGGATAAGGGGCGGTGCTGTCTTTGCGGCTCGTCCGACAACCTGCACTTCGACCACGATCTGCCGTTCTCCAAGGGCGGCACGTCACTCTCAGCCCAGAACATCCGCCTGCTCTGTCGCCGCCACAACCTCAAGAAGAGGGATCGGATCGAATAGCCGACGCTGGCCTTGGACTTCGTGACCAGGCTAGGCTCACTCCATGAGCCGAACATCCCGGGCCATCGGCGACGCGATGGTGCTCGATGCACGTGACATCACTTACGAGTGGGCAATGGCAAAGGGGTGGGCATCCGAGATCGTCGGTTCGACAGTCACTGTCAGAGACGGGAATTCCTACGTCGTGATCGAGGTTGATTTCTCCCCCAGCCGACGTTCCTCGGTTCTCGAAGGCTCGGCCTTCGCGGACTTCGAAAAGAGCGCCCTCCATGTCGCAGTAGCACTCTCCGGGCGGGCTCCGAGCGCAATGCGGTGGTGGTTCAAGAGGCAGGCGCAGCAGTCAGCGGGATAGCTTCGCGGGGGATTGTCAGGCTCAGCTTCCATCCCCACCGCACTCAAGAAGGAGCGGACCGGAAGCGAGGCAGTAGCACGCGCCCTTGCACTCGCAGCCCTTCTCGACGCGGACGATCCTCAATCTTCTTCGCGCTGCAGATGAAGGGACTCGCTCACTGTGATCGCGGCGGAGTTCCGGCGGGGCGGGGTCCGGACGATCTTGACGAGGCGCTCGGCGAGTTCCGGTGAGCCCTTCCAGCCGCCGGCCACCGTTGCAAGGCCCCGATTCGGGGTCGTGTCACGAAGCGGCCCCTTCTTGCCCTTCCGCGAAGAACTCCCGGTCTTTCGGCGCGGCATCGCGGCTTCCTCTCGCTACCAGCTTCCTCACGCGGCCGGTGTCGACGTGGACGAACTCGCCCGCGTAGTAGCCGACGCCGCCCTTCCTCAGGTCGAGCGCGGCGTCGCGCAGGCGGGTGAGCGGCACGCCCGCGAGCCGCACGTCGGCCGCCATGGCCTTCAGGTGCAGGCTGTGCCGCGCGACGGCGCCGGAGCGGCTGCGCAGCAGCTCGTTCGAGCGCGGCGAGCGGTAGCCCGACACGATCTCGTAGACGGCCGGCGCGCCCGTTCCGCTCGCGACGCCTGCCTCTCGAGGAGGTGCAGGAGGTCGAGAAGGGCCGGGTCGATGCGGGCGACGTCGCCCGTTCGGAAGTCGCGGAGGATCCAGTCGATCGCCGTCAGGCCCGATTCCTGGTAGCGGCCCGCCACGAAGTAGGCCGTCTCGAGGCGCTCGTTCGTGTGCGGGTTGTGGAACGCGAGCGCGCGCACGTCCTTCTCCCCCGCCGATTCGCGGGCGAGCTTCTCCAGCGACGCCTTCAACGGCTTCGGGAGGAGGGAGGCGGCCGCGGCGGCCAGGGCGGAGGCGCAGAGGCGGCGCCGGGAGAGGTCGAGGGGGCCCGTCAAGACCGCGGATTTTGACAGGCGGCCGCATGAGGAACAACCTCCCGACAACCATGAGACGTCTCACCTTTGTTCTCAGTACTTTGGCTCTGTGCGCGTTCCCGTCCGCCGCGCGCGCGCAGGCTCCCGCGCCCGGCGCGCGCGTCGCCCAGTACGACTGGCTCGCCGCGCATCTCCCTCGCTACCGCGAGCTCGCCGCCAAGAAGTGGCCCGGGCCGCTTCCGGCCGTGAAAAAGAAACTCTCCCCCGGCGACGCGTACGCCGGCACGGACGCACTTGCCGCCATCCTGCGCGACCTCGGCGACCTCCCGGAGGGCGCGGCCGCCCCCGCGGACGGCACGTACGGCGGCGCGCTCGTCGACGCCGTGAAGGCGTTCCAGTTCCGCCACGGGCTCACGCCCGACGGCTTCGTCGGCGCCGCGACGCTCGCCGCGCTGAACCACCCCTACTCGACTCGCCTCGCCGAGATCGAGGAGTCGCTGAGGTGGCTCGAGAACGATCCACGTGCCCCAGGCCGAAGCCCTCGTCGTCGTGAACATCCCGTCCTTCCAGCTCTACGCGTGGACGGCCGCCGACCGCGGGAAGAAGGCGTCGCTCACGATGAAGGTCGTCGTCGGCAAGGCCGCGAAGTCGGCGACGCCGATCCTCGGCGGCGAGATCTCGCATCTCGTCTTCCGGCCGTACTGGTACGTCCCGCGCAGCATCATCGTCAAGGAGATGCTCCCGGCGTACGCGAAGAACCCCGCCTACTTCGAGAAGCACGAGCTCGAGCTCACCGCGACGAACGACGACACGCGGCCCGGCGTGCCGACGACCCCGGAGAACGTCGAGCTCCTCCGCGCCGGGAAGCTCGGGGTCCGCCAGAAGCCCGGCCCGCGCAACTCGCTCGGGAGGGTCAAGTTCATCTTTCCGAACCCGAGTCCGTCTACCTGCACGACACGCCGGCGAAGTCCCTCTTCGCACGGGACCGCCGCGACTTCTCCCACGGCTGCGTGCGCGTCTCGGACCCGCCCGCCCTCGCGGCGTTCCTCCTGCGGAACACGCCCGGCTGGGACGAAGCCAGGATCGCGGCGGCCATGGACGCCGAGCGGCCGCAGGTCGTCCTTCTGAAGCCGCGCGTCCCCGTCTGGCTCCTCTACACGACGGCGCTTGCATCCGCCGACGGCACGCTCGCCTTCTACGAGGACGTGTACCGCAAGGGCGCGCCCGCGGGCGGTCCGGGAGCGCCGTAGCCCTCATTGATTCCCTTTCCTCGATCCTGTACCGTATCCCTGTACAGGTGAATCCATGGCCATCGAAGCGACCTACACCCACGCCCGAGCCCATTTCGCATCCTTCTGCGACTCCGTCGTAAACGATCGTCACTCCGTGGTCGTCCGGCGTCGGGCGCCGAGGACGTGCGCTCGTGTTGACGGCGGAGCTGCGCGGCCTCGAGGAGACCGCCCACCTGCTTCGCTCTCCGAAGACGCCGCTCGCCTCCTCGCCGCCCTCAACCGGGTGACCACCAGGAAGTTGAAGGCCTCGTCGCCGGACGCTCTACGAAAGAGGCTCGGGCTCCTGCCGGCTCGCCCGAAGCGCGCTCGTTGAGCAGCCGGCGCCAAGCCGCCGTCTTCCACAAGGAGTTCTTCTGAGGGTCTCCGATTCTGGTGGAAACGAACCGGAAGGTCGCCTTGCGGGCGCTCGATCTGGTCGATGCGGTTCTCCGCGACCCTTCGAAGGGATCGGGAAGCCTCAGCCGCTCCGCCATCTCTACAAGGGCGCCTGGTCGCGCCGGCTGACCGAGAACATCGTCGTGTTCTCGTTCGAGACGACCG
>CAVZPE010000027.1:0-116813 GCA_963776915.1 uncultured Acidobacteriota bacterium
AGAACGCGCGCCAGGCGTTCCTCTCCGGGCACTGGGACGGCACCTCGATGCTCCTCGACCGCTTCGACGAGGTCGAGGAGCTCGCGAGGCGCCTGCCGTACGTCGCCGGGTTCTAGTTCAGGAGCTCACCGAAAACGGAAGACCGCGACCACGCCCGAATGGTCGGACGCGAAGGTGGGGATGTCCGGGATGTTCGGCATGGGGGCGAAGACGAGGTCCGAGCCGACGATCTCCATTCCCTTCGAGAAGAAGAGGTCGATGCGCTCGAAGGGTTCCGATCGGCGCGAAGAAGGGGGGCGGCAGACCGCCGCCGGGGAACTGGTCCTCGAGGTAATACGGCCAGGTGAGCCCTTTGTCGGCGGCGTCGTGGGTCGCCGGCCACACCTCCGTGTAGCCAGCGGCCTCGATGAGGCCGACCGTCGGCGTGCTGTCGATGAAGGGACCGCCGTGCATCGCGTCGGAATTGAAGTCGCCGCAGATCACGACGGGAATCGTGAGGTTGCGGAGCGCACGAATCAGCTCCCGCGCCTGCGCCATCTGCACGTCTGTCGCTTCCGGAATTTCGGCGATGGGCGTCTCGAGATGCGTCGTGACGAAGCGGAACTGCTTGTTCCCCACGTGAACGTCGGCCGAGATCCAGCCGGCCGGGACCGTCAGCCCGGGGAAGAACGTGAATGCCGCGTCGAACGTCCGCGCGTGAACGTTGGAAAGGTGGAACGCGGGCGGCCGCAGGTCGGACCGCACGAGGAGCGCGTTCCGGTCGGTGAAGCGGAGGGCGCCGACGACGTTCCCCGGCAGTGCGAGGTCGCTGAGGTGATTCACGGCGACGACGTCGTAGGGGACGCCCGCGGAGCGGAGCGCCGAGACGAGCAGGTCGAGCTGGTCGAAGAGGACCGTCGTTGCCGTTTCCGGGGTCGGCCCGTACCGCCAGAGGGCGGCTTCCTGCAGGGCGACGATTTCGGGGTTCTTCGCCGCGATCTCCGCCGCCATGACGGTGGCGCGCAGCTCGAACGCGGAGTACTGGAGCTCGAAGTACGTGAGATCGACTGCGTCGGAACGTTGATGGGGGCGAGCCCAGGAGCGCCGCGATGATGTACGTCTGGTCCGTCCCGTCGTCCATGTTCTGCGTCATGATCGTGACGGGCACGTTCGCGTCGGGTTTTGCCGCGTTCGCCCAAACGGCCACGGCGAGGCTGCAGAGGAGAAGGGCCGCGAGCTTTCGAAGCATGGCTTCCTCCTTCTGGCTCGGGGCGGTTCGGAGGTCAGCCGCGTGTCTGGCAGCAGGTCAGGTACCAACCTCGGGCAGTCCCAACACATGGGTGCGGTGCCGCGGGCCGGCCCTGATGCAGCTGAATCACGCGGGGCGGTTTGGCGTCACGCGCGGTCCACCCGGCAGTTGAAGCAGCCCGGCTTCGCGTTGTGGATGTGGATGTAGGCGGCGGCGGGATCGGCGAAGAGGCTCGAGATCGCCGGCTTCGAGGACCTTCCCGTCGCAGACGTCGGCGCCGCGACATCATCGCCGGCGGAGTCGTAGGCGCGGAGCGAAAGGAGCGGCCGCGCAGCATCGCCGGGATCTCGTCCCGGGCGCCGAGAAGCGCGTTGGCCGCGCTCCGCCTCACGTAGATCGGACCGGCGGCCCGGTACGGCGAGTCGGAGGGCTGGTGCTCGAAGTTGAGGAGGAGCACCTCTTCGCCGGGCTCCGCGTCCTCGAGGCTGACGCGGCACGGAAACCCCGGCTTGTGATCCGCGACCTGCCGCCGGGCGCCCCGGGCCGCGAGGGCGTCGTCGTCGAGGGCGAAGAGCGGCTGGAACGCGTCGGGCCGGAGCCCCTCGATCCGGAAACCCATGAGTCGATCCTCCCGGGGCGAAAGATCGGCTCCGCGGGGCGGCCGCGATACCCGGATCTTGCGGTCGAAACCGAAACGGCCCGGGAACCAGAAAGACCCTGGAATTCCCCTGAGACCGCTCCCGGCGGAACGCCCATGTTCCTCCTCGAGAGGAGCGAAAAACATGAAGTCAGCCCGCATCCTCACGCGCATCGCCCTCGCGGCCTTGCTCGCCTGCCCGATCGCGGCGTGCGACAAGAGCCTCGGGACCATCGACCTCTCCGGTCCCATCAACATCCAGTGGAGGATGCTCCGCGTGTTCGTCCAGAACTCGGGTCCGTCGGAGCTCCTCGTCTCGTACCGAGGAGGAACGCCGATGTCGCGC
Organism: uncultured Acidobacteriota bacterium; assembly: GCA_963776915.1. Classification (GTDB taxonomy): domain Bacteria; phylum Acidobacteriota; class Thermoanaerobaculia; order UBA5066; family UBA5066; genus Fen-183. Next base: position 2,212 of record CAVZPE010000027.1, read on the forward strand.
GTCCGCGGGAGCAGCGCGTCTACCTCACTCCCTACAGCTCGGTGAGCCCGCTCCCGGCCTCGGATTCGTTTTCGATCCAGCGCGAGTCCGCGACGCTCGCGCACGTCTCGTTCCAGCCGCTGCGCTCTCCGGAGAAGAAGGGCGACGTCAAGGACACGACGATCGTGATTCGCGAGCCCTCCCCGGGCCAGTTCACCGCGACGGCGGCCGAGCCGGACTGGATTCGAATCGTGGCGGTCACCCAGCCGTGACGGGAATCGGGAGGCCGCACGCGGGTTCGCCTCAGCGTTCGGCGGCGCGGCTCTCGCGCACCATGTCCAGGAACGCGTGGGCGGCGGGCCCGAAGTTGCCCGCGGCGCGGTAGACGAGGCGCAGGTCGCGCGGCCGGCGCAGCTCGGGCAGCGTCGACGCCGCGAGGCGGCCGGCTTCGATCTCGGAGAGCGCCGTGCGGCGGGGCAGGAGCGCGACGCCCATCCCGCGCTCGACCGCCCGCTTGACGCCGTCGAGGCTCGGGAGCGAGACCTTGATGTTGAGCGCGACGCCGCGCTCGGCGTACGTGCGGAGGACGCGCTCGCGCGCCGGGGAGGGATCGCTGTGCGCGATGACCGTCTCGCGGCCGAACTCCTCGAGCGTGACGCGCTCCTTCCGCGCGAACGGGTGGGCGGGATAGGAGAGGACGACGAGCTCGTCGGAGGCGAGGACGACCGTCCTCAGCCCCTCCTCCTGCGGCACGAACGCGACGACGCCGAAGTCGAGCGCGACCGCGACGACCTCGGCGCCGAGGAGGCGCGACGGCGAGCGCTTGACCTCGAACTCGACGCCGGGGTGCGTCTCGCGGAAGCGGCCGATGAGCGGGATCACGACCTCGAGGCCCGCCTCGTTCGCGCCGATCACGACGCGGCCGCGCTTGACGTCCTTGAGGTCGCGCACGGCGCGCTCGGCCTCCTCGGTCACGGCGAGGACGCGCTCGGCGTAGCCGAGGAGCGTCTTGCCGGCCTCGGTGAGGCGCACGTCGTGCGTCGTCCGGTCGAAGAGGTCGGCCTTCAGCTCGTCCTCGAGCCGCCGGACGGCCTGGCTGACGGCCGACTGCGTCCGGAAGAGGCGCACGGCCGCCTTCGAGAAGCCCCGCTCCTCGGCGACCGTCAGGAAGACCCGCAGGGCGGCTACGTCCATAAGATCTTCTAATGATAGATAGAAGAATTATGAGTTTGAAGAATTTCTTCGAATGGGGTGCAATCCGCTCCGTGATCAGCCGCGTCCGCACCGTCGTCGTCGTCCTTCTGCTTTCGAAGGAGATTTCTCTCGTCCTTACGGACGAGGCAAGGCGGCGGGCTGACGGGGATCACGAAGCACAACCGAGCCAGCCGCCCCGCAGCCGCGGGGCTTTTTTTTTGGGTCCGGAACTGTTCGGGATGGAGGCCAGGGAAAACGTGAAGAGCGACGCGATCAAGAAAGGCCCGGCGCGGGCTCCCGCGCGCGCGATGCTGCGCGCGACCGGCCTGACCCCCGCCGACCTGGAGAAGCCGCTCGTCGCCGTCGTGCACCCCTGGACGGACCTCGGCCCGTGCAACTTCTCGCTCCGCGCCCTCGCCGAGGAGGTCAAGGCCGGGATCCGCGAGGCGGGCGGCACGCCGTTCGAGTTCGGGACGATCGCGATCTCCGACGGCATCTCGATGGGCACGGACGGCATGCGGGCCTCGCTCGTCTCGCGGGAGGTCATCGCGGACTCCATCGAGCTCGCGGTCATGGGCCACGCGCTCGACGCCGTCGTCGCGCTGTGCGGATGCGACAAGACGATTCCCGGCGCCGCGATGGCGCTCGCGCGGCTGGACCTCCCCGGCGTCGCGCTCTACGGCGGCTCGATCGAGCCGGGCCGCGTCGCGGGCAAGGACGTCACGATCCAGGAGGTCTTCGAGGCGGTCGGCGCCCACGCGGCCGGGACGATCTCGGACGAGAAGCTCTGCGACGTCGAGGCGGGCGCGTGCCCCGGCGCGGGCGCCTGCGGCGGCCAGTTCACGGCGAACACGATGGCGACGGCGCTCGACGTTCCTCGGCCTCTCGCCGATGGGCGCGAACGACGTGCCGGCCACCGACCCGGCGAAGCCGGGCGTCGCCCGGGCCGTGGGCCGCCTCGTCATGGAGCGGCTGAAGGACGGACTGACGCCGTCGAAGATCCTCACGCGGCCCGCGTTCGAGAACGCGATCGCGGCCGTCGCCGCGACCGGCGGCTCGACGAACGCCGTCCTCCACCTCCTCGCGATCGCGCGGGAGGCCGGCGTGCCGCTCGTGCTCGACGACTTCGACGCGATCTCGGCGCGGACGCCGCTCTTCGTGGACCTCAAGCCGGGCGGCCGCTTCACGGCGCCCGACCTCGCGCGCGCCGGCGGCTCGCGCCTCGTCGCGCGGCGCCTCGTGGAGGCGGGCCTCGTGAAGAACGCGATGACGGTCTCCGGCCGGACGCTCTTCGACGAGGCGCACGACGCCGTCGAGACGCCGGGGCAGGAGGTCGTCCGCGCCGTCTCGAAGGCGCTCAAGCCGCACGGCGGGCTCGCGATCCTGCGCGGCACGCTCGCGCCCGAGGGCGCGGTCGTGAAGCTCGCGGGACACGAGCGGATGCGCCACACGGGTCCGGCGCGCGTCTTCGACGGCGAGATCGCGGCGTTCGCGGCCGTCCAGGCGCGCGGGATCAAGGCCGGCGACGTCGTCGTGATCCGCAACGAGGGCCCGAAGGGCGCGCCGGGCATGCCCGAGATGCTCGCCGTGACGGCGGCGCTCGTGGGCCAGGGCCTCGGCGAGTCCGTCGCGCTCGTGACGGACGGCCGCTTCTCGGGCGCGACGCACGGCTTCATGGTCGGGCACGTCTCGCCCGAGGCCGCGTCCGGCGGGCCGATCGCGTTCGTGAAGGACGGCGACCCCGTGACGCTCGACGTCGTGGCCCGCCGCCTCGACGTCCAGATCGGCGAGGCCGACCTCGCCGCGCGCCGCCGGGCGTACCGGGCCCCCGCGCCCCGGGCGACGTCCGGCGTCCTCGCGAAGTACGCGCGCCTCGTCTCGTCGGCTTCCGAAGGGGCCGTGACGGGGACGTTCGCGGGAGTCGCGGCGTCCGAGGCCGGCGATGACCGTTTCCGCGGGGAGGACCGCATGACCGCCCAGGCCAGAGCGTCGCAAGCCCAGCCGAAGACCCGCACGAACGCCGCGCGCGCGATGGCCGACGAGCTCCTCGCGCTCGGCGTGACCCACATCTTCGGGCACCCCGGCGGCGCCGCGCTGCCGCTCTACGACGCGCTCCACGGCTCGCCGATCCGGCACCTCCTCATGCGGCACGAGCAGGGCGCCGCGCACGCCGCGCAGGGCTTCGCGCGCGCGACGGGCCGCCCCGGCGTGTGCCTCGCGACGTCCGGCCCGGGCGCGACGAACCTCATCACCGGCCTGACGGACGCGATGATGGACTCGACGCCAGTCGTCGCCCTCACGGCACAGGTCGCGACGTCGCTTCTCGGCCGGGACGGCTTCCAGGAAGCCGACATCGTCGGGATGACGCAGGGGATCACGAAGCACAACTGGCTCGTCCTCGACCCGGACGACGTGCCCGGCACGATCCGCCACGCGTTCCGAGTGGCGGCGTCGGGCCGCCCGGGGCCCGTCCTCGTGGACGTGCCGCGCGACGTCCTGCAGGGGGCGTGCGCGTGGGAAGGCTCCGGGCCGGAGCCGTCCGACCTCGCCGCGCCGCGCCGACGCCGTGTCGCTGCGCCGCGCCGCGTTCGCGATCTCGAACGCGCGCCGCCCGGTCCTCTACGTGGGCGGCGGCGTCGTCTCGTCGGGCGCGTCGGCCGAGGTGCGGCGCCTCGCGTTCAAGACGCGCATCCCGGTGACGACGACGCTCATGGGGAAGGGCGCGTTCCCCGAGACGGACCCGCTCTCCCTCGGCATGCTCGGGATGCACGGCACCGCGTACGCGAACTGGGCGATGCACGAGTGCGACCTCATCATCGCGCTCGGCGCCCGCTTCGACGACCGCATCACGGGAAAGCTCGCGACGTTCGCGCCGCACGCGAAGGTCGTCCACCTGGACGTGGACCCCGTCGAGATCGGGAAGATCCGGAAGGCCGACTACCCGCTGCACGGGGACGCGAAGACCGTCCTCCGCCAGCTCCTCCCGCTCGTCGGCGCGCCGCACACGAACGGATGGCACGACCGGATCGCCGAGTGGAAGGCGAAAGCGCCGCTCGCCTACGAGCAGACGGGCGACGTCATCCTCCCGCAGTTCGCCATCGAGACGCTCTGGAAGATGACGCGGGACCGGCGTCCCATCGTCACGACGGACGTCGGCCAGCACCAGATGTGGGCCGCTCAGTTCTGGAAGTGCGACGAGCCGAACATGTTCATCACGTCCGGCGGCCTCGGGACGATGGGCTTCGGCCTGCCCGCGGCGATCGGCGCGCAGTGCGGGATGCCGGACCGCCTCGTGATCAACCTGAACGGCGACGGCAGCTTCCAGCAGACCATGCAGGCGATGGCGACGGCCGTCGAGGAGAAGCTCCCGATCAAGGTCGTCGTCCTCGACAACCAGAACCTCGGGATGGTCCGCCAGTGGCAGGACCTCTTCTACGAGCGCCGCTTCTTCGCGGTGGAGCTGAAGAACCCGGACTTCGCGAAGCTCGCCGAGGCGTTCGGAGCCGCGGCGTTCCGCGTCAACCGTCCCGAGGAGCTCGTGCCCGCCTACGAGGCCGCGCTCGCCGTGGACGACCGCCCGGCGCTCGTCCACGTGCGGACGGACGCGAACGAGAACTGCTACCCCATGTGGCCCGCCGGCCAGTCCATCGACTCGATGGTGGTGTCGGATCCGCGGAAGAAGAAGAGCTGAGGAGAGGAGATCGCCATGCAGCAGACCTTCGAGATCAAGGCGAAAGATGCTCCCGGGCTGATGGCGCGGGTCGAGACGCTCTTCCGACGTCAGCGCGCACCGATTCGGAGCTTTTTCTTCGAAGGGGGAAGAGGGCCGGTGGCCGTCCTCACGATCGAGGCCGAAGCGCCGGCGGACGTTGCGGATCTTCTTAGAAGGCAATTGATGCGCCTCCTCGACGTGCACGAGGTGAGCGACGCGGCGCCGGCGGCGCACTTCGCGCAGCCTGAATTCAGATTCGAAGAAAAGACTGCTTGAGAAGAGAAGAAAAGAAAGACTGCTTAGAAGGTCCCGAGCAGGCCGCACGCAGCGAACCAGCCCTGCGGCGCGCCCTCTTTACCTTCTAAGAAGAAAAACAACGAGACCCGAGCCGAACCACCAACACGACGAGGGACGAGGAAACCAATGGCCACGATCTGGTACGACAAGGACGCCGACATCTCCCGCCTCAAGGGCCGGACGGTCGCGATCATCGGTTACGGCAGCCAGGGGCACGCGCACGCGCTGAACCTCCGCGACAGCGGGGTCTCGGTCGTCGTGGGCCTCCACGCGACGTCGAAGTCCGCCGCGAAGGCGCGCGCGGAAGGGCTCACGGTCCTGCCGGTCGACGAGGCCGCGCAGCGCGCGGACATCGTCATGATCCTCACCCCGGACACGGGGCAGAAGCAGCTCTGGGACGAGGCGATCGCGCCGCACATGAAGGCCGGCAAGACCGTCATGTTCGGGCACGGCTTCAACATCCGGTTCGGGCAGATCGTCCCGCCTCTCGACGTGGACGTCTCGATGGTCGCGCCGAAGTCGCCCGGCCACCGCGTGCGCGAGCTCTACCGGGAGGGCGAGGGCACGCCGGCGCTCCTGGCCGTCGAGCAGAACGCGAGCGGCCACGCGCGCGAGGACGCGCTCGCCTACGCGAAGGCCCTCGGGACGACGCGCGCCGGCGTCCTCGAGACGACGTTCGCCGAGGAGACGGAGACGGACCTCTTCGGCGAGCAGGCCGTCCTCTGCGGCGGCACGTCCGCCCTCGTGAAGGCGGGCTTCCAGACGCTCGTCGACGCGGGCTACCAGCCGGAGGTCGCGTACTTCGAGTGTCTCCACGAGCTCAAGCTCATCGTCGACCTCATGTACCGCGGCGGGCTGAACTACATGCGTTACTCGATCAGCGACACGGCCGAGCACGGCGACTACACGGCCGGCCCGCGCATCGTGACGGACGCGACGCGCAAGGAGATGAAGAAGATCCTCGAGGAGATCCAGGAGGGCGTCTACGCCGAGAACTGGATCGCCGAGAACCGGGCGGGCCGCCCGAACTTCGAGGCGACGCGCGAGAAGGAGCAGGAACAGCTCCTCGAGAAGGTCGGCGCCGAGCTGCGCGAGAAGATGCCGTTCCTGAATCCCGTCGTCGTCGGAAAGGTGGCCTGACCATGAGCGCGGAGGGCGACGTTCGGCCGCGGATCACGATCTTCGACACGACGCTCCGCGACGGCGAGCAGTCCCCCGGCTTCTCGATGCGCGAGGCGGAGAAGGTGCGCCTCGCCGTGAAGCTCGACGAGCTCGGCGTCGACGTCCTCGAGGCCGGATTCCCGATCGCCTCCGAGGACGACTTCTCGGGCGTCGTCGCCGTCGCGAAGGCGGTGCGGCGGCCCAGCGGTCGCGGCGCTCGCGCGCGTCCGTGGACGCCGACGTGGACCGCGCGCTCCAGGCGCTCGACGGCTGCGCGCGGCCGCGCCTCCACACGTTCATCGCGACGTCGGACCTCCACCTTCAGCACAAGCTCCACATGTCGCGCGGCGAGGCGCTCGAGGCCGCGGCCCGCGCCGTCGCGCGCGCGCGGCGCCACGTCGACGACGTCGAGTTCTCGGCCGAGGACGCGACGCGCAGCGACCTCGACTACCTCGTGGCGGTCGTGACGGCGGTGATCCAGGCCGGCGCGACGACCGTGAACCTCCCGGACACGGTCGGCTACTCGACGCCGGACGAGATCTACAGGTTCTTCTCGACGATCCGCGCGCGCGTGCCCGGCGCCGAGCGCGTCGTCTTCTCCGCGCACTGCCACAACGACCTCGGCCTCGCCGTCGCGAACAGCCTCGCGGCGATCGAGGGCGGGCTGCCGCCAGATCGAGTGCACCGTGAACGGGATCGGCGAGCGGGCCGGCAACGCCTCTCTCGAGGAGATCGTGATGACGCTCCGCGTGCGGCCCGACAAGCTCCCGTTCACGACCGGGCATCGTCGCGCCGCGAGATCTACGCGGCGAGCCAGCTCCTGACGGAGCTCACCGGCGAGGCCGTCCAGGCGAACAAGGCGATCGTCGGCCGCAACGCGTTCGCGCACGAGGCCGGCATCCACCAGGACGGCATCCTCAAGGACCGCCGCACGTACGAGATCATGCGTCCCGAGGACGTCGGCGTCCCGCGGACGACGATGGTCCTCGGCAAGCACTCCGGCCGCCATGCGCTGAAGGCCCGCTGCGAGGCCCTCGGCATCGTCCCGGCGCGTCACGAGCTCGACGACCTCTACCGGCGGATGATCGCGCTGGCGGATCGGCAGAAGGTGGTTCACGACCGGGATCTCGTCTCGCTGTGGTCCGCGCTCAAGCGCGTCGTCGCGCTGCGTCCGGCGCACCACAACGGAAACGGGAACGGCAACGGGAACGGCGCGCGGCCCTCGGCCGCGGCGCTCCACGTCGACGAGACGCCGGCCGTCGAGGAAGCCGGCTACGGGTACGGGGTCTGAATGGGAAAGCGCGCGCGCATCGCGGTCCTGCCGGGCGACGGCATCGGTCCGGAGGTGACGGCGGGAGCCGTCGCCGTCCTGAAGGCGGTCGAGGCGCGCTTCGGGCACACGTTCGTGCTCTCGGAGTGGCCGCTCGGCGCGCGTGCCCTGCGCGAGAAGGGGGCGGCGCTCCCCGAGGACACGCTCGCGGCCTGCCGGGATGCGGACGCGGTCCTCATGGGCGCCGTCGGCGACCCCGCCTTCGACCTCGCACCGCGCGACCAGCGGCCCGAGTACGGCCTTCTCCAGCTGCGCAAGGCGCTCGGCGTGTACGCGAACATCCGGCCGGCGCGCCTCTACCGGGCGCTGGCGGACGCGGGCCCGCTGAAGCCCGAGGTCGCGCGCGGTCTCGACCTCGTCGTCGTGCGCGAGCTGACGGGAGGCCTGTACTTCGGGACGCCGCGCGCCGTGGACCTCGAGGCGGGCACGGCCGTCAACACGCTCCCGTACACGCGGATGGAGGTCGAGCGGATCGCGGAGATGGCGTTCCGCCTCGCGAAGTCCCGGCGGAACAAGGTGACCTCGGTCGACAAGTCGAACGTCCTCGAGACGTCGCAGCTCTGGCGCGCCGTGACGACGGACGTCGGCAGGCGCCACCCGGACGTCACGCTCGAGCACCAGCTCGTGGACTCGTGCGCGATGAACCTCGTTCTCTTCCCGTCGGCCTTCGACGTCGTCGTGACGGAGAACCTCTTCGGCGACATCCTGTCCGACGAGGTCGGGGCGCTCGTGGGCTCGCTCGGGCTCCTGCCCTCCGCGAGCCTCGGCGACGGGCCCGGGCTCTTCGAGCCCGTGCACGGCTCGGCGCCGCAGCTCGCGGGGCGCGACCTCGCGAACCCGATCGGCGCGATCGCCACGGCGGCGATGCTCCTCGGGGACGGCCTCGGCCTCCACGAGGAGGCCGCGGCGGTGCACCGGGCCATCGAGGCCGCGCTCGAGAAGGGCGCGCGGACCGCGGACCTGGCCGCGCAAGGAGCACGCGCGCTCGGGACGCGCGAGATGACACGGGCGATCGCCGACGAGGTCGCCGCCGGGGCGGCCGCGCCGACGTCGAGAGCCAGAGGCGGCCTGCGCGGCCCCGGCGTGAGGGTGTGATGGGAATGGAATCGAAGTGGATCTGGCGCGACGGCGCGTTCGTGCGGTTCGAGGACGCGACCCTGCACTTCCTGACGCCCGGGCTGCACTACGGGATCGGCGTGTTCGAGGGCATCCGCTGCTACGAGACGAAGTCGGGCCCGGCGGTGTTCCGGCTCGCCGAGCACATCCGGCGCTTCCGCCTCTCGGCGAAGGCCCTCGGCTTCGACACCCTGCCCTTCGGCGACGAGGAGCTCGTCGAGGCGACGAAGGAGACCGTCGCGAAGAACGGTTTCGTCGAGTGCTACATCCGGCCGATGCTCTGGCTCGACGGCGGGGGGTGGAACCTGAACCTCGACGGCGGGAAGCCCTCGATCGGCATCGCCGCCTGGGAGTGGACGCACTACCTCGGGGAGGCGGCGCTCGAGAAGGGCATCCGGGCGAACGTCTCGTCGTACACGCGCCACCACCCGAACGTGTCGATGACGAAGGCGAAGATCAGCGGGAACTACGTGAACAGCTTCCTCGCGAAGACCGAGTCCGTGCGACTCGGGTTCGACGAGGCGATCATGCTCGACCCCGCCGGGTACGTCGCCGAGTGCACGGGCGCGAACCTCTTCGTCGTCAAGGACGACACCATCATGACGACGCCGTCCGCGCCGATCCTCGAGGGGATCACGCGCGACACGCTCGTGACGCTGGCGGCCGAGGCCGGCTACGAGGTCGCCGAGCGGACGATCTCGCGCGACCAGCTCTACATGGCCGACGAAGTCTTCGTCTGCGGGACGGCCGCGGAGTGCGTCGCGATCCGGGAGATCGACTTCCGGACGATCGGCTCCGGCGTCGCGGGCCCCGTCACGCGCGAGCTCCAGGCGGCGTACCACGCCGCCGTGCGCGGCGCGCACCCGAAGGCGAAGGAGTGGTGCTCACCCGTGCGCGAGGTGCGCCGCTATCCCGCCCCGGTCCGCCTCGTCCGCGGACGGCGCCGCTGACGCGGCCGGCCGCCCCGGTGAGACGCGCCGCGCGGACGGGAGAGGAGTACCTCGAGCGCATCCTCGCGGCGCGCGTCTACGACGTCGCGATCGAGACGCCGCTCGACCCCGCGCCGCTCCTCTCGAGGAGGACGGGCCACACCGTGCTCCTCAAGCGGGAGGACCTGCAGCCCGTCCACTCGTTCAAGCTGCGCGGCGCGTACAACCGGATGGCGCTCCTCGCGCCCGCGGCCCTTCGCCGCGGCGTCATCGCCGCCTCGGCCGGGAACCACGCGCAGGGCGTCGCGCTCGCGGCGCAGCGCCTCGGCTGCCCGGCGACGATCGTCATGCCGGTCACGACGCCGCGCATCAAGGTGGACGCGGTGCGCCGGCGCGGCGCGCGCGTCGTCCTGACCGGCGACTCGTACGACGAGGCGTACGCCGAGGCGCGGCACCTCGCCCGCGCCGGGAAGCGCACGTTCGTCCACCCGTACGACGACCCCGACGTCATCGCGGGGCAGGGGACGATCGGGATGGAGATCCTGAGGCAGCGGCCCGCGGGCGTCGACGCGATCTTCGTCGCGATCGGAGGCGGCGGGCTCGCCGCGGGCGTCGCGGCCTACGTGAAGAGGATCAGCCCGAAGACGCGGATCGTCGGCGTCGAGCCCGTGGACTCGGACGCGATGGCGCGTTCGCTCGAGGCGGGCCGCCGCGTGCGGCTCGAGCGCGTGGGGCTCTTCGCGGACGGCGTCGCCGTGAGGCAGGTCGGCAAGGAGACCTTCCGCCTCTGCCGCGACCTCCTCGACGAGGTCGTGCGCGTCGACACCGACGCGATCTGCGCGGCGATCAAGGACGTGTTCGAGGAGACGCGGTCGATCCTCGAGCCCGCGGGGGCCCTCGCGGTCGCCGGGCTGAAGGCCTGGGCGGAGAAGCGGAAGACGAAAGGAAAGACGCTCGTCGCGGTCGCCTGCGGCGCGAACATGAACTTCGACCGGCTGCGCCACGTCGCCGAGCGGGCCGAGCTCGGCGAGAAGCGCGAGGCGATCCTCGCCGTCACGATCCCCGAGCGACCGGGCTCCTTCCGCGAGTTCTGCGCGGTCGTCGGCCGGCGGAACATCACGGAGTTCAACTACCGGTACGCCGACGCGACCGACGCGCACGTCTTCGTCGGCGTGGAGATCGAGAACCCGCGCCAGACGGCGACGCTCGCCGCCGCGCTGAGGAGGAAGGGCCTCTCCGTCCTCGACCTGACCGAGAACGAGATGGCGAAGCTCCACGTCCGGCACCTCGTCGGCGGCCGCGCGCCCGCGGCGCACGACGAGACGGCTCCTGAGGTTCGAGTTCCCCGAGCGACCCGGCGCGCTCCTCAACTTCCTCGACCACCTCCGGAGCGACTGGAACATCAGCCTCTTCCACTACCGCAACCACGGAGCGGACTACGGCCGCGTCCTCGCCGGGATCCAGGTGCCGCAGGAGGACGACGCGAAGTTCCGGCGCTTCCTCTCCGAGCTCGGCTACCGCCACCAGGACGAGACGCGGAACCCGGCGTACCGGCTGTTCCTGGGGTGACGCGCCTCAGGGCGCCTTCTGCACGGTCTCCCACCTGATCTCCGACCCCCACGTCGAGTGCGGGATCGCGAAGACGAGGAGGGTCGCGGCCGCGGCGGCCATGATCTCCACGCGGGCGGGGTGCCCGGGCCTCTGGACGAGGAGCGCCCCGGCCCAGAAGAGGCCGGCGACGAGCGTCTTGTTGTCCGTGAGATCCCAGCCGAAGGGCACGCCCGTCCAGTACGCGTCGAACGCGGCCTTCTGGACGAGCGGCCCGAGGACGAAGCCGCCGACGACGATGAGGGCCAGCGTCGCGAGCGCGAGGCGGCGGGTCGGCGCGCCCGCGAGGGCCGCGAGGCCCGCGGCCGTCGAGAGGAGCATCGCGAGGAACATGCAGAGGACGTGAGGGACGAGGATCGCCGCCGCGACGTCACCCTTGAACCGCGTGACGGCCGGTCGCGGCGGGAAGACCGCCGTCTCGCCGCCCTTCGCGAGGCGCACCTGGTACTCGAGCTTGCCCGCGGGCGGCTGGTGGGGGAGCGCGGCGACGAGGTCGTCGCCGGCGCGCGCCATCGGGAGGACCGTCCAGCGGTCGCTGGTCGGGTACCGGCGGTACGCGACCGCGCCGCTCACGCCGGCGTCCGGCGCCGCGACGCGGACCGGCTGGTCGCCCGGCCCGCCGTGCGTGCGGGTGAGCTTCACGTCGACCGTGTTACCCCCGAGGGAGACGCGGCCGCGGACCGGGTACGTGGGTCCCGAGCGGCGCTGCCAGACGGCGGAGGCGAGCGTGAGGAGGAGGGCGACGCCGAGGCGGACGGCGCGGTTCTTCACGCCCGATTCGCCGTTGTCTTTTTCATCGTCGGGCGCCTCACGGTGCCGTCACCGCAGCCGCTTGACCCTGGGCGCCGTGCGCGGGGCGCGGGCCTTCAGGATCTTGCGTTCGGGGTGCGTCGGGCGGTCGAAGCCGTGCCCGAGGACCTCGAGCAGGTCGGACGTCGTGACGATCCCGACGAGGCGGGGGTGCCTGCCGGGCTGGACGACCGGGAGGCAGCCGATGCTGCGCCCCCGCATGAGATTCGCGGCCTGGCGAATGGACATCTCGGGGTCGGCGGTGACGACGTGCGGCGACATGACGTCGGTGACGCGGCGGTCCCGCCGGAAGGCCTCCTGGGCAGGGGCTCCGAGGTCGTGCGAGGACACGACGCCGACGAGAGCGGCGCCTTCGTCGCGGACGACGAGGTGGTGGACGTTCAGCGCCTTCATGCTCGTGTACGCGGCTTCCGCGGTCTCGGCAGCGCCGATCGTCCTCACGTGCGGGGTCATCACGTCCTGAACACGCATGGACCCTCCTTCGTGGCGCGCCTGGCGCGCCTGCTTCCACGGGGAAGGTGGGTCCGCGCGGCGCCCCGCGCATGGAGCAGATGAATCAGGCGCGACCCGGGCGCGGGCGGCGCCGCGCCCGCGCGAGCAGCCGCCGTCCGAGCGCCGCCACCGCGCCCCGCAGCGCGGCGGGCCGGCGCACCCGGAACGAAAACGGCACCCGCGCGAGCTCGCGGGCGCACCAGTCGAGGTCGTCGACCTGCCCGCGGAGGAGCACGCCTCCGTCGACGCACTCGAGGACTCCGGCGGCGGGAAAGAGTTCGCGCCGGGCGGTCGCGAGGTCGGTCTCGAGCAGGACCTCGACGGCGAACGCCCGCGGCAACGCCGCGATCGAGGACTTCAGGACGTCGAGCGCGTCGAAATGCTCGGGCCGCGCGAAGCCGGCCTCGAGCGGCCGGACGGAAAGGATGCGGTCCAGCCGGAACGAGCGCAGTCCGCCCCTGAGGTGGCACATCCCGACGGCGTACCAGCGCCCGGCCCGGACCGCGAGGCCGTAGGGATCGAAGTCCCGCTCGGTCTCGGGGCGGCCCGCGGGGCCGTAACGGAGGCGCACGCGCGTCTGGCTGCGCGCCGCCGCGGCGAGCGCGACGAGGGCCGAGTTGTCCCGGGGCGCCGCCGGACGCGAGAGGTCGAGCGTCACCGTCTCGTCGACCGCGCGCGCCCGCTTGCTGAGGTCCGGAGGCAGGACGCGCTCCAGCTTGGCCTGCGCGCTGGCGGCGGCGGCCGCCGCCTCCGCGAGCCCGAGGCCGCGCGCCGCGAGGAGGCCGACGGAGACGGCCAGTGCCTCGTCGTTCGTGAACATCATCGGGGGCAGCTTGTATCCGGCCACGAGCGCGTAGGCGCCGTCGCGTCCGCGCTCGGCCGTGACGGGGATCCCGACATCCTCGAGTTTCGCGATGTAACGGCGCACCGTGCGCCGGTCCACGTCGAGCCGCCGCGAGAGCTCCGCACCGCTCATCCGGCCGTGGGTCTGGAGGAGCTCGAGGACGGCCAGGACGCGCGTCGTGGGCTGCGACACCAGACGAGTCTAGTTCGAATCAGGGCCGAATACGTCCTATTTGGGACACAGGCTCCGGACATGAAGCGACACACCGGCTCGATCGCAGGGATCTTCGCGTCGTTCGTGGCGGTCACCGCGTGCGGGGACGGCCCGCCCGCGGAGACGAAAGGAAGGGTGACGATGCACGCGACGGAGCGCGCCGGAGGCACGGCGCACGATTTCGACTTCTGGATGGGCCGTTGGAACGTCCACAACAGGCGCCTCCGCGAGCGGCTCAAGGGCTCGACGACGTGGGACGAGTTCGAGGCGACGTGCGTCGCACGCCCGCTGGCGGGCGGGCTCGGGAACGAGGACGAGTACCGCACGGACTTCGCGGGAGGCTTCGTGGGTCTCGCGTTCCGGATCTTCAACCCCTCGACGCGGCAGTGGTCCATCTACTGGGCCGACAGCCGCACGGGCGCCCTCGAGCCGCCCGTCGTCGGCTCGTTCACGGGCGGAACCGGCGTCTTCGAGGGCGCGGACACGTTCGAGGGCCGCCCGATCCGGGTCCGCTTCATCTGGTCGCGTGCGGACACGGCGTCGCCGCGGTGGGAGCAGGCGTTCTCCGCCGACGGCGGGCGGACGTGGGAGACGAACTGGGTGATGGAGATGACGCGCGCCGGCGAGGCACCGGAGCCCTTCCCCGTGATCGAGTTCCGCCGCTACACGATCCGGGAAGGGCAGCGGGAGAACTTCGCGCGGCGCTTCGAGGCGTTCTTCCCCGAGGCGTTCCGCCAGGTCGGGGCGGTCGCATTCGGGCAGTTCCTCGAGCGCGGCAAGCCGGACCACTTCACGTGGATCCGCGGCTTCCGGAGCGCGCAGGCGCGGGGGATCGCGAACTCCGCCTTCTACTACGGCCCGCTCTGGAAGGAGCACGCCGCGACGATGAACGGCATCCTCGTCGACTCGGACGATGTGATGCTCCTCGAGCCCGTGAGCCCGGAGCGCGGCATTCCCGTGCTGCCGTCCGTCGATCCGGTGGACGAGCCGCGCGGAGCGCGGGGAGTCGTCGTCGCCGAAATCTATCCGGTCCGGGCGGGCGAAACCGGCGCGTTCGCGCACGGGATGGAGCCGGCGTTCGCGGCGTTCCGGGCGGCCGGGCTGCGCGAGGCCGGAGTCCTCTCGAGCCTCGAGGGGCGGAACACGTTCCCGCAACATCCGGTGCGCACGGACGGCCCGTGGGTCGTGTGGCTCGGCATCGGCGAGGACGAGCGGGCGCTCGCGCGTTTCGCGTCGCTGCCCGAAACCTCCGCCGCCGGCGCCGGGCTCCTGCGCGGCAAGCCGGAGCGCGTCGTCCTCGACCCGTTGGGCCGCTCACGCCTCCGCTGGCTCGCGAACGAGGAGGAGCGGTCGCGCGGGCCTCAGGCCGACAGCGCCACGACCGCGCGCGCGACGACGGCGAAGTGACAGACCGCGGCCGCGATCACGAGGGCGTGGAAGATCTCGTGGTAGCCGAAGACCCGCGGGAAGGGGTCCGGGCGCTTGATCGCGTAGACGACGGCGCCGAGGCTGTAGACGACGCCGCCTGTGGCGAGGAGCGCCACGGCGCCGGTGCCGAGCGCGGCCTTCAGCGCCGGCAGGAGCGGGACGGCGGCCCAGCCGAGGAGGACGCAGACCGCCGCCACGAGCGCCCGTGGCGCCTTGACCCACGCGACGGACATGACGATCCCGAGGAGGGCCCCTCCCCAGACGATCCCGAGGAAGGTCCAGCCGAGGCGGCTGCCGAGGAGGAAGCTGAGGGGCGTGTAGGTCCCGGCGATCAGGAGAAAGATCGCGGAGTGGTCCAGCCGGCGCCAGATCGCGCGCAGCCTCTCCGGCCAGTTCTTCCTGTGGTAGATCGCGCTCACGGCGAAGAGGACGACGAGCGAGGTCCCGTAGACGAGAGCGCCGGCGCGGGCGCGCGCCCCGGAGGCCCGGAGGAAGAGGATCGCCCCCGCGGCCGCCGCGACGAACGCGGCGACCTCGTGGAGGACTCCCCGGAGGAGGGGCTTGGGTCGAGACGGCGTCTCGGGAACCGGTGCGCTCACGTTTTCATCCTACGCCGTCGTCTTGTGGAACCGCGACACGGCGAGCGCGATGATCGCGAGCGTGTAGACCGTCAGGCAGACGACGGGCTCCCACAGCTCGGCCAGGCCCGCGCCGCGCAGGACGATGCCGCGGACGACCTCGATGAAGTACTTCGCCGGGATGAGGTAGGACACGTACTGGAAGAACCTCGGCATGCCGGCGATCGGGAAGACGTAGCCCGAGAGGAAGACGAACGGCAGCAGGAAGAAGAACGACATCTGCATCGCCTGCATCTGCGTCTTCGCGAGCGTCGAGAGCAGCATCCCGAGGCCGAGGACCGCGGCGATGAACATGAGCCCGACGAGGTAGAGCTGGACGACGCTCCCCGCGATCGGCACCCGGAAGAGGAACCGCATCAGGATGATGATCAGCGTCAGCTGGAAGACGCCGATCAGGACGAACGGCGCGATCTTTCCGAGGATGATCTCGACGCGCGTCACGGGCGTGACCTGGAGCTGCTCGAGCGTCCCGCGCTCCCTCTCGCGCACGATGGCCATCGCCGTGAACTGGATCAGCGTGAAGGTGAGCAGGATCGCGATGAGGCCGGGGATGATGAACGTCGCCGTGCGGAGGTCGGGGTTGTACCAGGGCCTCACGCGCAGGTCGACGGGCGGCCCGGGCTCCTTCCAGCCGGCCCTCGCGGCGAGCGTGCGGAGCGACAGCTGGTTCGAGATCCCGCCCGCGATCGCCATCGCCTGGCTCGCGGTCGTCGTGTCCGAGGCGTTCACGACGAGGAGGGCCTTCGCGGAGGCGCCGCGGCGCCGGTCCTTGCCGAAGTCGTGGTCGATCACGAGGCCGACCGAGGCGTAGCCGGCGTCGATCTCGCGGCGCATCGCGGCCTCGGAGTCGACGGCCTTCACGACGTCGAAGTACTCGGTCGCCGTCATCTTCGCGACGAGCTCGCGGCTGTCGTACGACTTGTCCTCGTCGAGGACGACCGTCTTCAGGTGCTTGACGTCGTAGTTGATCGCGTAGCCGAAGATGAGCGTCTGCAGGACCGGCACCATCACGATCATCCGCAGCGTGATCGTGTCGCGGCGCAGCTGGAGGAACTCCTTGCGGACGAGGGCGAGAAGGCGCTTCACGTGTTCCTCCTTCAGGCCGCCGCGACCGCGCGGGGCGGCGCGGCGCTCCGGGCGAGCGACACGAAGACGTCCTCGAGGGACGGCGGGGCGGGAGCCGGCGTCCCGAACCGCGCGAGGAGCCGGGCCGCGGCGTCCGCGGCGCCCTCCCGCGCGACGACCCTGAGGCGCAGGCCGAAGAGATACGCGTCCTCGAGGCTCGGATCCCCCTGCACGGACGCGAGGGTCGCGAACGGCTCGGACGCGAGCGGCACCTCGAGGAGGCGGCCGCCGAGCGAGGCCTTCAGCTCGCCGGGGCTGCCGGACGCGATGAGCCGGCCGTCGAGGATGAAGGCGAGGCCGTCGCACTGCTCGGCCTCGTCCATGTAGTGGGTCGTGACGAGGACGGTCATCCCCCTCGCCGCCGCCAGCTCGTAGATGAGGTCCCAGAAGAGGCGGCGGCCCTTCGGGTCGACGCCGCCCGTGGGCTCGTCGAGGAAGAGCAGCTCGGGCTCGTGGAGCAGCGCCGCGGCGAGCGCGACGCGCTGACGCTGGCCCGTCGAGAGGTTCTCGGTCAGCTCGCCGAGGAGCGATTCGAAGCGCAGGCGATTCGAGAGCTCCCGGATTCGCTCGGCTTGGCGAGGACTCGAAAGACCATAGATCGACCCGAAGAACTCGAGGTTCTCCTTCACGGAGAGGTCGAGGTAGAGCGAGAACTTCTGGCTCATGTAGCCGAGGCGCGTCTTCCACTCCTCGGTGTGCTTCGCGACGTCGAGGCCGCCGAAGCCCGTCGCCGTGCCCGACGTCGGCTCGAGGAGCCCCGTGAGCATCCGGATCGTCGTGGACTTGCCCGAGCCGTTCGGCCCGAGGAAGCCGAAGACCTTCCCGCGCGGGATCTCGAAGGAGACGGCGTCGACGGCGGTGAACGTCCCGAAGCGGCGCGTGAGGTTGTCGCAGCGGAGGAGGATGTCGGAAGAAGACGAAGAGAGAGGATTTCTGAGAAGGTGAAGAGGGGGAGAGAGGAGAAAGAAGAGGAAGATTTCTTTGAAGGTGAAGAGGGGGAGGGCGCGGCGGCGGGTGGGCGGTCGTCGTTCATGCGGCCGCCTCCCTGTCGTTCCCCTCCGAGAACAGAACGAACGCGTCTTCGAGGGTGGGCGCCACGCGCCGCACCTTGTCCGCCGGGACGAGCCCGCGCAGCGCCTCGATCACTCTACCTTCTAAGAAATCTTCTTCTTCTCTCTTCCCTTCTTCTCTTCTCTTCCTCTTACGTGCAGCAGAGTCCCGAACAGGGAGATGTCGTCCAGCTCCGGCATCGCCGCGAGGCGCGCGCGCGCCTCGGCGCGCGCGTCCGTCTCGACCTCGACGAGGGGCCGCGGGAAGGCGGCGAGGATCTCGTCGCGCGTGCCGGTCGCGACGAGCCGCCCCTCGTCGAGGAACGCGAGGCGCGAGGCGTACTCGGCCTCGTCCATGTACGGCGTCGAGACGACGATCGTGAGCCCCTCGTGGTGGAGCGCGTTCAGGACCTGCCAGAACTCGCGGCGCGACACCGGGTCGACGCCGGTCGTCGGCTCGTCGAGGAGAAGGAGGTCCGGGCGCGTCAGGAGCGCCGAGACGAGCGCGAGCTTCTGCTTCATGCCGCCGGAGAGGGCGCCCGCGAGACGCGCGCCGAAGCGGTCGAGCCCGACGCGGGCGAGGAGGTCTCGTGCCCGGGAGGCCGCTTCGCCGGCGGGCACGGCGTAGAGCCGGGCCCTGAGCTCCAGGTTCTCGTCGACCGTGAGGTCCTCGTAGAGGGAGAAGCGCTGGGGGACGAGGCCGAACGGCACGTCGTCGCGCTCGGCGCGGCCGGACGTCGGGGCGAGGAGGCCCGCGACGATCCGGAAGAACGTCGTCTTGCCGGCGCCGTCCGGCCCGATGAGGGCGAACATCTCGCCCCGCGCGATCTCGAGGTCGATGCCGCGCAGCGCGGGGCGGCTGCCGAAGGTCCGGACGAGCTTCTCGGCGCGGATCACTTGACGGAGCTCTTCCCGGTCCCGCTCGCGGCGGCCTTCACGCGCACGTCCGCGGGCTGGCCGGGGACGAGCGGCGCGTTCCACCCGTCGTCGAGGTCCACCTTCGCGGCGTAGACGAGGTTCACGCGCTCGCGCGGCGTGTCGACCGGCTTCGGCGTGAACTCCGCGTCGGGAGAGATCTCCGTCACCTTCGCGGGGAAGGTCCGGCCCTTGAACGCGTCGACGGAAACCTCGGCGACGCTGCCCGGGCGGACGCGTCCGAGCTGCGTCTCGGGGATGTACGTCCGGACGTAGAGGCGGTTCGCGAACGCCATCGTCACGGCCGGCTGGCCCGCGCCGAGGAGGAGCCCCGGCTCGGCCATGCGGTGGAGGATCACGCCGTCGGCCGGCGCGCGGATCTCGGCTTCGCTCGCGACGATCTCGGACTGCTTGAGCACCGTCCGCGCGCGGCGCCACGTCCGCACGAGCCTGCTCGGTCTGGAACCGGCGGAAGCCCTCACGAGACAGAGCGGAGTCGCTCCTCGCTCATCTTCAGGTTGGCCGCTGCACGCTCGACGTTCGTGCGCGCGACGTCCACGTCGCGAGGAGTTCCGACTTTCTTAGAAAGCAAAATCTGCTGGCGCTCGAGCTCCGGCTTCGCGAGGTCGACGGCGGCGCGCCTGTCGGCGACGTCTTCCTCGGCCGCCTTGATTTCCGCGGCGCGACTGCCCGCCTGAAGGTCCTCGATAGCGCGCCTCGGCGGATTCGAGGCCTCCGCGATCCCGCTCCACGGCCAGCGCCGTCTCGCCGAGGTCGAGGCGGGCGATGAGGTCGCCCGCCTTCACGCGGTCGCCTTCCCTCACCTTCACCTCGACGACGCGCCCGGCGACCTTCGGCGCGAGGTCGACGACGGGCGCCTCGAGGCGGCCGTTCAGCACGACGATGCCGGAGTCGCCGCCGTTCCGGCAGGCGGCGGCGAGGGCCGCGGCGGCGAGGACGGCGAAGCGGGTCGAACGGCGCATGGCGTCTCCTAGAGCGAGGCCGCCGCCGGCCGGGGCTCCGGCGCGGGCGCGGTCGCGTGGGGGTGCTGTTTCCTCAGGCGCCGCACGAGGCGGCCCGCGAACTGCTGGGCGTCGTCGAAGAGCGAGTACGCGACGGGCGTCGCGAGGAGCGTGAGGAGGAGCGCGAGCGTCTGGCCGCCCGCGATGACGGAGCCGATCGCGCGGTTCGTGCCGGCGCCCGGCCCCGACGAGACGAGGAGCGGAAGCATGCCCGCGACGAACGCCATCGTCGTCATGAGGATCGGGCCGGAGGCGCTCGCGGCTCGCGAGGACGACGGCGGCGTCGCGCTCCATCCCGCGCTCGCGGAGCTGGTTCGCGAACTCGACCTGGAGGATCGAGTTCTTCTTGACGACGCCGAAGAGGACGAGGATGCCGAGCGACGTGAAGATGTTCACGCTCTGCCCGAAGATGAGGATCGAGAGGAGCGCGAACGGGACCGTCAGGGGAAGCGCGAGCAGGATCGTGATCGGGTGCAGCCAGCTCTCGAACTGCGCCGCCAGGATGAGGTACATGAAGATGGCCGAGAGCGCGAACGCGAGGAGGAAGTTCTGCGCGGAGCGGCCCTGCTCCTTCGAGCGGCCGACGAACCGGTAGGTGTAGGACGCGTCGAGGTTCAGCGCCTTCGTCTCCTTCACGAGGAGGTCGAGCGCCGCCTGCGACGAGTAGCCGGGCGTCATGTTCGCCATGATCGTGACCTGGCGGCGCCGGTTCAGGCGCCGGATCTCCGACGGGCCGACGCCGCTCCGGAAGGACGTCACGTCCTCGAGCGGGACGGCGCCGAGCCGGTAGGACGGGACGTTGAACCGCTTGAGGCTCGCCTCGTCCGCGCGGTCCTCGTGGCGCGCCCGGAGGTAGACGTCGTACTGCTCGCCGCCGTCGTCGAAGGCCGAGACCTTCTCGCCGCCGACGAGGATGCGGAGCGTGTCGGCGACGTCCGCGACGGAGACGCCGAGGTCCGACGCCTTCGAGCGCGCGACCGTGACGCCGAGCTCCGGCTTGCCGAAGATGAGCGTCGAGTCGACGTCGACGATGCCGGGCACCGTGCGGAGCTTCGCCATGAGCGTCGTCCGAGACCTTCGCGAGCCTGTCGAGGTCCGGGCCGTTGATGACGTACATGATCTCGGCGTTCTTCTGGCCGCTCGAGAAGGCGTTGACGTAGGAGACGTCCGTGCGGAGCTTCGCGTCCGCGTAGCGCGTGAGGACCTCCTTGCGGACGCGGTCCATGACCGTCGTCTGCGATTCCTTGCGCTTGTCGGCGTCGACGAGCTTCACGTAGACGCTCCCGACGTTCGGGGTCTTCGCGTCGTCCGCGCCGACGGTCAGGAGCGCGTACTCGACGCCGGGGAGCGTCTTGATGTCCTTGCTGATGCGGTTCCCGATGAGCGCGGTCGCCTCGAGCGACGTCCCCTCGGGCGCGCGGAAGTTCACCTCGAACTGCGACTCGTCGTCGTAGGGGAGGAAGTTCTTCGGGACGATCTTGAAGAGGATCGGGACGGTCGCGAGGACGAGCACGCAGGCCAGGACGACGGCCCATCGGTGCGCCATCGACCACGTGAGCATCGCGGTGTACGTCCGGTCGATGATCGCGTAGAACCCGCGGGATTTGGAGGTCTCGTGCGGAAGGCCCATGCTCCGCCGCCGCGGATCGCGCGCCGCCGGCGCCCCTGCCGCTCTTTCCTTCTAAGCAAATCTTCTTTCTTCTCTCTCTTCTCTTCTTCAGGAACCGCGCCGACAGCATCGGCGTGAGCGAGAAGGAGACGAGGAGGGAGACGAGGATCGCGAACGCCATCGTGAGGCCGAAGGAGTTCATGAACCGGCCGACGATGCCGCCCATGAACGCGACGGGCAGGAAGACGGCCACGAGCGAGAGCGTCGTCGCGAGGACCGCGAGGCCGATCTCCTTCGTCGCGTCGATCGCCGCCTGGAACGGCATGACCTTCTTCTCCTCGATGAACCGGAAGATGTTCTCGAGGACGACGATGGCGTCGTCGATCACGATGCCGACCGCGAGCGTGAGCGCGAGGAGCGTCAGGACGTTGAGCGTGAAGCCCATCGCGTACATGAGCCCGTAGGTCGAAATGATGGACGCGGGGATCGCGATCGCGGCGATGAGGGTCGAGCGCAGGTTCCCGAGGAAGAGGAGGACGACGAGGGCCGCGAGGAAGCCGCCGAGGAGGAGATGCTCCTGCACGGTGTCGACGGCGGCCTTGATGAACTGGGACTGGTCGCGGACGATCTCCGTCGAGTAGCCGGCGGGAAGCTGCGGGGCGATCTCGGCGAGGCGGGCCTTGAGCGCGTCGATGACGGCGATCGTGTTCGTGCCGGACTGCTTGCGGACGGAGAGGACGACCGTCGGGACCCCGTCCTTCGAGGCGGCTCGCTCGGCGTCCTCCTCGCTGTCCTCGACCTTCGCGACGTCGCCGATGCGCACGGGCATCCCGTTGCGCTGCGTGATGAAGATCTGCTCGAACTCCTTCGCGTTCGCGACGCGGCCGTAGACGCGGACGGTCGCCTCGTTCGCGCCGGACTTCAGCGTCCCTCCCGGGATCTTGACGTTCTGCGTCTGGAGCGCGCGCCGCACGTCGACGGCCGAGAGGCCGTAGGCCCTGAGGCGCTCCGTGTCGAGCCGCACGTTGATCCGGCGCGATCGGCCGCCGAGGATCGTGACCTGTCCGACGCCGTTCACGGACTCGATCTGACGGCGGAGGACCTTGTCCGCGTACTCCGTCGTCTCGCGCAGGGTCCGCTTGCCCGAGAGCGCGATCGAGAGGATGGGAGTCGCGTCGGGGTCGAGCTTCTCGACGATGGGCTGGTCGATGTCGCGCGGGAGCTCCGCGAGGACGCGGTTGACCTTGTCGCGGACCTCCTGGGCGCCGACGTCTGCGTTCTTCTCGAGGATGAACGTCACGAAGATCTGCGAGATGCCCTCGGCGGACACCGACTGCAGCTCGTCGATTCCCGCGATCGTGTTGATGGACTCCTCGATCTTGTCGGTGACCTCGGTCTCGACCTCCTCGGGCGCGGCGCCCGGGAGGCGCGTGACGACCGCGACGGTCGGGAAGTCGACCTTCGGGTAGCGGTCCACGCCGAGGCGCGTGTAGCCGACCGAGCCGACCACGACGAGGGCGATGATGAGGACCGACGCGAAGACGGGGCGGCGGACGCAGAGGCGCGCGAGTGCCTGCACGGGATCTCCTTAACGCGAGGCGGCGGTTCCGTTGCGGAGGACTTCCAGCCCGTCCGCGAGCCTGCGATCGGGGTTCACGACGACGCGCTCGCCGGCGGCGACGCCCGAGCGGACCTCCACGGCGTCGCCGTAGCGGTCGCCGAGGGCGACGATCCGCTCCACGACCCGCTCCTTTCCGAGGACGAAGACGTGCGACACGCCCGAGTCCGTCACGATCGCCGCGAACGGCACGAGCAGCGTCGCCTCCTTCTTCGGGAGCTCGACGCGCGCCGTCACGAAGAGTCCGGGCTTGAGGATGCGCTCGGGGTTCGGCACGACGGCCTCGACGACGAGCGTCCGCGCCTCGCTGCGGAGCGACGGCCCGATGTAGCGGACGATCCCGTCGAACGCGCGGTCCGGGAAGGACTGCACGTTCAGGCGGGCCTTCTGGCCGACCTTGATCGCCGGCACCGCGATCTCGGGGATCGCGAGCTCGGCGCGCAGCGGGTCGATCTTCACGAGGCCGCAGATCGCGGCGCCGCGGCGCACGAACGCTCCGGCCGAGATCTTCTTCTCCGTCACGACCCCGGAGAACGGCGCCCGGATGGTGCAGTCCGAGAATCCCTTCTCCGCGAGCGCGAGCGCGGCCTTCGCGAGGTCGAGGTCGGTGCCCTTCCGCTGGTCCTCGGCCTTCGCGACGACCTGCTTCTTGCGCAGCTCGGCGTAGCGCTCGACCTCGGAGGTCGTCCACGCGAGATTCGCCCGCGCCTGGTCGAGCTGGGCCTTCGCCTCGCGCTCGTCGAGCGTCGCGAGGATCGCGCCCTTCTCGACGTACGTGCCGCGCTCGACGCGCACGGTCGCGACCTGGCCGTCGCGCTCGGAGGCGATGTCGGCGGACTCGTCCGCCGCGAGCGCGCCCGTGACCTCGAGGATGCGGGGCAGGACGCGGTTGTCGACCGGAGCCGTCACGGCCGCGATCGGTGGCGGAACCGTGGAAGCTGCCGCCTTCGAGGAGGAGTTCCCTCGCGAGCAGGCCCCGAGGAAGAGCGTTCCGGAGACGAGGAGAACGGCGGTCTTCGTGCGCATGGGTCAGCGTCCTTCCGCGGTCTTGAGGGCCGGGGCGTCTCCCTCGATCTCGATGTGGCGGTCGTCGAGGAGCGTGCCGGCGGCGCGTGCGTAGTCGGTCAGGGCCTTGCGGTAGTCGGTCAGGGCCGCGATCTCCGTGAGGACCGCGGAGGCGAGGTCGTTCTGCCGGGTGAGGACGAAGAAGTTCGTCGAGAGGCCGACTCCGTAACGCTCCTTCTCGGCGGCGAGCTGCGTCTCGGCGGCGGCGCGCCCGGCCTTCGCCGCGTCGATCCGCTGGGCGGCCGTCTCGAGCGTGAGGACCGCGTTCCGCACCTCGACGGCGACGCGCTGCCTCTCCCGGGCGAGGAGGATCTCGGCCTGGCTCTTCTGCGCCTTCGCGATCGCGACGTCGCCTTTCGCCGTGCGGTTGAACACGGGCACCGTGAGCGCGAGACCGACCGAGGCGTCGGGGAATCGGCCCTCGCCGATCGTGCCGAGAGACCGGCCGAAGCCGCCGTCCAGCGCGTCGGGCACGACGACGGGCTGGCCCGAGAACCCGGTCGCGGGGGCGTTCGGGTTCAGGGCGCCCGCGAGCCCGCGCCGGGCGTAGCCGGCCACGAGGTCGAGCTGCGGCTTGAGCCGGTCCCCGAAGAAGTCGACGTCGACGCCGCGCTGCGCGACGCGCGCGCGGGCCTCCGCGACCTCGGGGCGCTTCTCGTCGGCCGTCCGGAGGGCCGCCGCGAGGTCCACCCTCACGATCGGGGTCTCGGGCTTGTCGACGGGGTCGAGCGTCTGGTTCCAGAGCGGGTCGGCCTCGTCGTTGAGGATCAGGAGCTTGAGGATGAGCTCGGCGCGGCGCGCGCTTTCCTGCGACGCGTAGAGGTCACCGCGGCGGCGCTCGTACTCGGCGATGGGCTGCGCGATGTCGGATTCGGGCAGCGTCCCGACGTCGATCCGGGACTTCGTGTCCTCGCGCTGCTCGGCGGCGAGCCTCATGCTCGCCTCGCGGACGAGGATGTCGCGCCGGGCGGAGACGAGGTTCCAGTACGCGCGCTCGACGTTCGAGACCGTGTCCGAGACCGTCGCGCGCAGGGACGCGGTGCTCGCGTCCTTGCCGAAGGCCGCGATGCGGATCGAGCGGCGCGCCGGGTCGATCGAGAGGTTCTGGAGGAGCGGCTGGCGCAGGTCGATCCCGATGGACGTCGTGTAACCGGGCGACATGAGCGACGAGGAAGTTGTTCGTGATGTCGCGCGCGCCGTACGCGGACACGTTGACGACGCCCCCCGTCGGCAGCAGGGCGCCCAGGCTCGCGGCGCCCGTGACGCCTTCGGCCGAGGGCGAGATCTCGCCGGAGGGAGCGCCCGACAGGAGGGAGTTCGCCGGGTCCGTGTGGTTGCGATAGCGCGCGTCGAGCCGGAACGTCGGGTCGTACGAGCCGTCGGCCCTGAGGAGCGAGGCATCCGCGATGTGAAACGACTCCCGCTCGAGCGCGATGTCGTTGTTTCGCTCGAGAGCGCGCGCGGTCGCGTCCGCGAGCGTGAGAGGGATGCCCGCCTGCTGGGCGGACGGCGGCGGCTCGGGCGCGGGCTGGGCGGCGAGCGTCGAGGCGCCGACGAGAAGGGCGACGAGGGCCGAGCGGATCACGAGGGCCTCCTTTCTCCGGCGGGCGGCGCGGGCACGGGCGGGTCCGGGCGCAGGCTGGCCTTCTGGAGGCGCGGATCGATCGCCTCCGAGATGCGGGTGAACAGGTCGGCCTTCGTGGCCGCGAGCGCCTCGCACTCGGCGCGCGTCAGCTCGAATCCGCGCTCGGCGAGCTGTCCGAGGGTGCCGAGCGGGTCCGCCCGGAAGCGGCACCTCAGCTCCTCGTCCGTCGCGAGCTTTCCGAAGATCACCTCGACGCACTTTTGCGACATGGCGGCAGTATCTCCCGCATTGTCGCTTTACACGCGGCGTGCCACGCGCGGCGGGTGGGGTCCGAAGAGCACCGAAGAGTTTCTGAGAAGGTAATTTAGGCGATTGTCACGGCGGCGCGCTGCCGGGGAGCGCGCGGCTGGGGCGATGCAGAGAAATCGACACATTGGGGCGAGGCGACCGCACACATCGGGCCGCTCCCCCTCTTCACCTTCTAAGAAGAAAATCCCCGGGTCTTCGTCTTCAACTCCCCGCGATCCTGTCCATCTCCGCCGCGAGGCGGAAGTCGAGCTCGGTCACGCCTCCCGCGTCGTGCGTCTGCAGTGAGACGACGACGCGGTTCCAGACGTTGGACCAGTCGGGGTGGTGGTCGAGCTTCTCGGCGGCGAGCGCGGCGCGGGCCATGAAGCCGAACGCCTCCGAGAACCCCGCGAAGAGGAACTCGCGATGCAGGCGCCCGTCGCGGTGGGTCCAGGCCGGGTGCGCCGCGAGGCGGGCCCTCACGTCGCTCTCGGACAGCAGGGGCGGGCGCGACATGCCGCGATTGTGCCCGATCGGGGCCTCGGCGGGAGGCCCTTATGATCGGCGGTTCGGAGGCCTCATGAGACTCTGGAAAGCCCTCGCGTTGACCGTCCTCCTCGCCGCCGGCGCCTTCCTCGTCTGGTTCGCCGGCAGTGTGGCGTGGGCGGCCCGGCGCGAAAGGCGGGCGCTCGACGCCTGGAGCGCCGACGGGAGCCCGCTGTCGGCTCTCGCCGCTTCGCTCCCGAAGAAGGAGACGAACGCGGCGGCGCTCGCCCTCGAGAAGGCCGCGCTTCCCCTCGGAATCCACCTCGAGCCCCGCGGAGGGGCGGGCGCCGTCGAGCCCGAGCCGCCGGGCATGGACCGGGAGGGAAAGACAGAGTGGGGCCGCACGCGCGTCCCGCTCACGAAATGGACGACGACCGAGGCCGAGAGGCCGGAGGCGAACGTCGAGGCACCGCCTCCGGCCGTCGCCGCGTGGCTCACGGGACACGCATCCGAGCTCGACGCCATCGAGCGCGCGCTCGTCGAGGGTCCCGCGCCGGAGTGGGCGCAGGACACGAGCCTGCTGTTCGCCGCCCCCATCCCGAACATGGGAGGCCACCTGCAGCTGCACACGGTCCTCCTGGGCCGCGCTCTCGCGCGCGCCGCGTCGGGCGACGCGGCCGGTGCCGAGCGCGCGCTTCTCGCGTCGTGGAACTTCGCGGCGCCGGAGCGCCAGCGCGCCGACGTGCCGAGCCGCTCGATCGCGTGGATCGCGACGCACCTCGAGCTCGGAGTCCTGCGGAAGCTCGCCGTGAACGACGGGCCCTGGCGCGCGCGCATCGCGGGCTGGGATCCGCGCGAGTCCGTGCGCCGCTCCTGGGCGCTCGAGGCCTGGACGACCTGGCAGGCCGCCCGCAAGCGGCGGGAAGCCGGCGTCTCCGAGGGGGCGCCGCAGGGCCCGCTCGCGCGTCTCGTGGAGGCGCCCGGCCAGCGGCTCGAGGCCGCCGCGTTCCTCGACGGGTGGCGCGCGATGACGGAGGCCGCGGCGAAGAGCCCCGTCTCGGACGGCGACGGGAAGTTCCTCGCCGACGCCTTCCGCGCGGGCATGGGCCGCTGGGCGGGCGCCGCGCCGGCGATTCCGACTCTCGCGAGCGCGTGGCTGCGGGCGGATCGGCTCGCGCTCGAGGCCGAGCTCACGAACAAGGTCTTCGACATCCGCAAGGGGCGCGACGCCTCCGGGGCGTGGCCTTCGGCGATCCCGGGCATCGAGGCCTCGAAGGCGAAGAACGTCTCCTGGACGTACGCGGTGACGGCCGAGGGCCGCGCGTCGATCGAGACGAACCGTATCCTGACGTGGCCCGACCGCACGCCCTCGCCGATGGGCTGGGTTTCCGAACCGCCCGCGGCGAAGAAGGTGCCGGCGGCGAAGAAGAAGTAGCGGGTGAATAATGGCCGCGTGACCCGATCGCGCGGCCTGCGTCTCCTGGCGGCGGGCGCGGCCGTCCTCGTCGTCGCGGTTTGCGTTTGGGTTTTCGCCGGCGACGCCTATGGGGCGAAACGCGAACGCGAGGCTGCGCACGCGCTGGAGAAGACGTTCGGGCCCCGCGCGGCCCTCGAGTCGAAATACGCCTCCGGAGAGACGAACGCCGAGGCGCGGAGAGTCGAAGAGCTTGCGAAGGCGGTCGGCTACGACTTGACGCCGAAGCCGCGAGGCTCGCGCGACGCCAACGGCGGCGGGGAGTTCTCCGAGAAGGAGAGGGCGGCCATCGGCGATTACGTCACGGCGCAACTCGTGCGCGGGGACGATTCCGTGAGCCCGCCGTCCCCCGAGCTCGCGGCGATCCTCGAGAAGCACCGCGTCCCCCTCACCGCATTCGAAGAAGTTCTCTCGTCCGCTCCCTCTCCACGTTGGGCTTTCCATCCGAGCGCCTCGCCTGAGAACGTGCCGACTCCGAACCTGCTCGGTCACATGCAGATGCAGCGCCTTCTCGCCGCGGACGCGCTCGCGGCCGCCGCGCGGGGCGACTCCGGCGCGGCAGGGCGAGTCCTCGAGGCCGCGTGGAGACTCACCGAGGGGCTTGCCGTCCGCGCCGAAACCGTCTCGCAGCTCATCGCGATGGCGTCCGCGCGCCTCCAGGCGGGCGTCCTGCGAAAGGTTTCCGCGTCCCCGGAGGCGTGGGGCCCGCGCCTCTCCGCGATGGGCCGCCGCGCTCCTCTGGTGGACGCCCTGGTCCTCGAGCACGGCGATCCGCGGGGGTTCGCGAGCCGGATTCGCGCCAGCGTCGCCGGCGAGGAAGACGGCGTCGCGAACCGGTTCCTGGACTGGCTGCGCGAACCCGCCGCGCGGATCTGGGGCGCGGAGTATTCGGAGAGCTGGGGGAGGGAAATCGCGAAGCTCCGGGACGCTCCCGCGTTCGAGGCTCCCCAGGAGGCCCCGAAGAACCCCCGCCGCCCCACGGAGGTCATCCTCGCGATCGCGATCCCGAACATCCGCAACTCGTTCGACCGCGCCGACCGGCTCGCGCTCGACGCGGAGCTGACCGGGAAGATCCTGAGAATGAAGGAAGTCCGCCGCACGCGAGGTGGCTGGCCGCAGCCGTCGACGGAGATCGCGGGCAGCCGGTTTCCCGGGCTTTCGTGGAACTACGCCGTGGACGGCGGCGTCATGACGATCGCCCTTGCGCGCGAACTCCCGAAGCCGCCTTCGCCGTTCGTCCTGCCGACGTCTTTTTCGTCGCGCACCGCCGCCCCCTAGAATCCTCCCGATGCGGATCGCCGTCGCCATGTCGGGAGGGGTCGACTCCTCCGTCGCCGCGCTTCTCCTGAAGCGCGACGGGGCGGAGCTCGTCGGCCTCTCGATGCACCTCTGGGACCACGACCGCGACGGGACCGGCGCCGCGGCGGGGAAGTGCTGCACGCTCGACGACCTCTCCGTGGCGCGGCGCGCCGCCGAGGCGATCGGGATTCCGCACTACGTCCTCGATCTCACGGAGCGCTTCGAGGAAGCGGTCGTGCGGCCGTTCGTGACGAGCTATCTCGAGGGCAAGACGCCGATCCCGTGCACGGCCTGCAACACCGAGGTCAAGTTCAAGACGCTCCTCGCGCGGGCCGGGGCGCTCGGGTGCGACGCCGTGGCCACGGGCCACTACGCGCGGATCGAGACCGACGCCGCGACGGGCGAGAACCGGCTCCTCAAGGCGCGGGACCTGAGCCGCGACCAGTCGTACTTCCTCTACGACCTCACCTCCGAGCAGCTTTCCCGCGTGCGCTTCCCGCTCGGAGACCTCGAGAAGACGCGCGTGCGCGAGATCGCGCGCGAGGCGGGCCTGCCGAACTGGGACAAGCCGGACTCGCAGGAGATCTGCTTCGTCCCGAACGGCGCGACGCCGGCGGAGTTCATCCGGCGCGAGGCGGGCCGCCTCGGCCTCGACCTGCCGGCTCTCCGGGCGCGCAGGCCAGGAGAGATTTTCCTGGAAGGTGGAGAGAGGGTCGGAGCGCACGAGGGGACGATGGGGTACACCGTCGGGCAGCGTCGGGGGCTGAAGATTTCTTCGAATGACCCTCTCTACGTCGTCGCGATCGAACCCGAAGAGAGTCGGATCGTCGTCGGGGCCCGCCCCCTCTCTCCTTTCTAAGAAAGTCTTTCTCGAGAGCGTGAGTGTGCGCATCCCTGGAGGCGTAAGGTCGCTCGGCCCCATCACGTGCTCGCTCGCATCCGCTCGCGCCACCCCGAGCAGCCCGCGTCGCTGACGCTCGAGGACGGCGGCCGCGGCCGACTCGAGTTCGACGAGCCCGTGAGGGCCGCCGCGCCCGGCCAGTCGGCCGTCTTCTACGACCCCGCGCGGCCCGATCTCGTCCTGGGCGGCGGGCGTCATCGCACGCCCCGGTTTCCCGGCCTGACCCCCGCGTTTTCAGGCCTTTTTGCCCTTTTCTCGCTCGCCCCTTGACTTGCGCGCAACTTACGCCTACATTGCGTCCGGGTGAGGTGAGACATGGTCTCGGTCAGGCGCTCGGTCGATGTCGACGATCAGGTCAGGGCTCTGATGTCCGAGGCGCTGGACGACCGCGAGGGCGGCTCCGGCGGCGCCGGGTCCGCCGGGCCGGCCACGCTCCGCGACCTCGCGGACGGCAGGAGAGGGAGGCAGGCGCTCGACCCGATCAACATCCGGGACCTCATCGTTCCCGGGCTCGGGAACAGGCGGATCTTCCGGATCCTCCTCACGAACGCCTGCCGGTACTCCTGCGACTACTGCCCGATGCGCGCCGAGCGCGACCTCCCGCGGCACGCGCTCGAGCCCGCGCGCCTCGCGCGCCTCTTCATGACGGCGTTCCGCCGCGGCTGGTGCGACGGGCTGTTCGTCACGAGCGGGATCCCGAAGGACGCCGTCTGGGCGATGGACCGGATGCTCGAGCTCGTCGAGCTCCTGCGCGTCACGCACGGCTACCGCGGTTATCTCCACGTCAAGGCGCTCGCGGGCGCCCAGCCCGGGCAGGTCGAGAAGCTCGTGCGCCTCGTGGACCGCGTTTCGTACAACCTCGAGGCGCCGTGCCAGCGCGCGCTCGACGAGCACGCGCCCGGCAAGGAGCTCGACAAGGGGCTCGCGATTCTCACCGTCGCCCGCGACGCGGCGACCGCGGTGCGCGAGGCGCGGCGAGCCTCGGCGCGGAAGGCGCCGGCAGCGCTGCCGTCGGCCCCGCCGCGCACGCCCGGCGGGATGGGAGCCGGCGCGACGACGCAGTTCGTCGTCGGACTGGGCCCCGAAACCGACCGCGAGCTCCTGAGCTTCGCCGAGGGCCTCGAGAAGAAGAAGCTCATCCATCACGCCCAGTTCGCCGCGTTCCGGCCGATCAGGGGCACGCCGCTCGAGGGCCGCGTCGAGACGCCCGCGCTGCGCGAGCGGCGGCTCTACGAGGCGGACCATCTCCTGAGGCAATACGGCTTCCGTGCGGACGAACTTCCCTACGGCGAGGACGGCCACCTGCCCCTCGACCAGGATCCGAAGCTCGCGTGGGCGCTGCGTCATCCGGAGCGTTTTCCCGTCGAGCTCACGACGGCCACTCGAGAGGACCTGCAGCGCGTCCCCGGCTTCGGACCCCGTGCCGTCGAACGGATCCTGCTCGTCCGCGGCAGGGAGGTTCTTCGCGATCTCGGAGATCTGAGGCGGCTCGGAGTGCGTGCGGGTCGCGCGGCCGGATTCGTGACCTGCAAGGGCCGGCCGCTCGGAACGAAGGCGTCGCAGGCCGCCTTGTTCGCGACGCCAACCAATTCTGTCTTCAAAGACTTACGATTTCAGTCCCGGCACGTTTCGTTGACGCAAAGGAGCCGAGACTCAGTCCCCGACGACCGCGGCCGACCTCGGAAGTGGTCACCCTATGTGCTAGAATCAGGGTTTGCATATGGCCAAGTCTGCCGCCGCCGCCACCACGATTCTCAAGGACGTCCGGGCCCTTCTGGAGGCCCGCGCCGACGAGAAAGAGACGCGCGACGCCAAGGAAGGCAAGTCCAACGGCAAGTCCAGGGGCGGACCCGCGCTGCCGCGCAGCCCGCTCAAGGCGCTCGGCGTGAAGAGCTCGTTCGTGCGCTCGATCGCGCGTGAGATCCAGACGAAGAACAAGCCGGCCATGGACTACGCCGCCGCGACCGCGCTCATGGATGCCGCCGTGGCCCGGAGGGTGCGCGAGGAGATCCTCGTCGCGCTCGACGTCCTCGAGCGCTACCGCAAGGACTTCGCTGCGGGTCTCTTCTCGCACGTCGAGAAGTGGAGCATCGTGGCGGACGACCTCGAGGTCGCCGAGGCGCTCGGCAGCCGGGTCGCCGCGCCCGCGCTCGCGCTCGAACCCGGGAAGATCAACGTTCTCCGCAAGTGGGCGCGCCTGCGCAGCGTCGGCAAGCGCCGGCTCGCCGTGCTCGCCGCCGTCGGTCTCGTGAGCGAGGGCCGCCGCGAGGCCGCCGCCGTCCTCGAGCTGGCCGAGCTGCTCCTCCACGAGGAGCACGCCGCGATGGTCTCGGCCGTCGCCGGGCTGCTGCGCGAGACGACGAAGGTCGACGCGAAGGCCGTGCAGGACTTCCTGTTCCGCCGCTCCGTGGACGGCAACCCGGACATCCTCCGCTCCGGCTCCGAGAACCTCGACGCCGCCCGCCGCGCCGCGCTCATCGCGAAGCTCGAGGCCCAGGCCGCGCTCGTCGCCGCGAGCTGAGCTCTTCGGTTTTCGTTCTGGGCGGTTGGATTTTTCTGCTGAAGAGGGAGAGACAGCTGCGGGAGCGGCTCCTGGTTCTGCGGCGCGGCGCCTCGTAGTGGCGCCCCACGCGGCGATGCCCCGCTCCGGCTTCCCTCGTCTTGCTGCGCCCGCGCCGCCGCTCGGGACCTTCTAAGAAATCTTAGGAATTCTTCTTCTCTCTCTCTTCGGTCTTCTCCGGATCCCGCGCTCCCCTGAAGAGCAGCCAGCCGAGGGCCGCGAACGCGAGCATCGGGACGAGGTCCGACGAGAAGATCCCCGGCCAGTACTTCGGCCCGAGCGCGAGCTTCATCGGCAGATCGAGATCGTCGTCGAAGGCGAGGCCGAAGACCGGGAAGTGAAGGAGCGCGACCGCGACGCCCACGAGCGCGCCGCCCGCGATGAGGCCCGACGAGAGGAGCGTCCCCTCGCTCTCGGCCGGGTCGTCCGGGACGCGCCCGTAGCGCCTGTCGGCGAGCTTGCGCACGAGGCCGCCGAGGAAGATCGGCATCGTGGACGAGAGCGGCAGATACACGCCCACCGCGAACGTCAGGGAGTGGCCGGTCGTGAGCTCGATGAACACGGCGATCGCGACGCCGATCAGGATGAGGCCCCACGGGAGCTTGTGGTCCAGGAGGCCGGAGATCAGCACGGCCATGAGGTTCGCCTGCGGAGCGGGAAAGCTCGGCGTCCCGATCCCGTCCACGCGGCGGGCGACGGCGGCGCCCGTGCCGCGGTCCACGAGGTAGTTGCCGGCCTCGAGTCCCGTGACCTCGCCCGCCCCGAGCCGGACGAAGGCCTTCGGCCGGCCGTCCGGACCGGCGACGTCCTCGGCCGCGGCGACGGAGGCCGCGGGGACGGCGACCGGCGCGGGAAGGGGCGTGACCCTCGTGCCCGAGGCGTTGATGAGCCACGTCGTCCAGCCGATCGCGGCCACGGACGTGAGGACGCCGGCGAGGATCGCGGCCTGCTGGGCGAGCGGCGTGGAGCCGACGAGGTGTCCCGTCTTGAGGTCCTGCGCCGTCGTCCCCGCGTTCGAGATCGCGATGCAGACGACGGAGCCGACGACGAGGGCGACGTAGGAGTACGTCGAGCCGCTCCAGCCGACGGCCAGGAAGATGAGGCACGTCCCGATCACGACGGCGATCGTCATCCCCGACAGCGGGCACGAGGACGACCCGACGAGACCGGTGATCCGCGCGGACACGACCGAGAAGAGGAACCCGAAGACGACGATGAGAGCCGCGCCCAGGACGTTCATCTTGAAGACGGGCACGACCGTGATGAAGAGGACGATCGCGAGCGACCCGCCGACGACCCACGTGAGCGGCGTGTCGCGCTCGGTCCTGAGGACGCCGCCGCCGCCGACGCCTCCGCGGAGCTGCCTCAGGGAGGCGGCGAGCGAGTCCCAGATCGCCGGCGCCGCGCGCACGAGGCCGAGGACCCCCCCGGCCGCGACCGCGCCCGCTCCGATGTAGCGGATGTACTGGGCGCGCAGCGCGTCGAAGTCCATGTTCCGGATGAGATCCGCCGCGGGCGCCACCGCCGCGGCGGATGCGCTTCCGAAGAAGACGATCATCGGCGCGAGAATCAGCGAGGCGAGGACGCCGCCGGCCACCATGAGGGCGCTCGACTCGTAGCCGATGATCCAGCCCACGGCGAGGAGCTCGGGCGACGTCTCGCACTCGAGGCGCGCGCCCGGGTAGAACGCGAGCGGCCGGAGCACGCGCGCCTTGAAGAGCCCGAGGACGGCCGTCGCGACCTTGAAGGCGGCGCCGAGGCCGATGCCCGCGAAGATCTTCCGCGCGGACGTGCCGCCCTTCTCGCCGGCGATCAGGATCTCGGCGCACGCCGTGCCCTCGGGGAAGCGGAGGGCCGCGTGCTCCTTCACGATGAGGTACCGGCGCAGCGGGATCATCATGAGGACGCCGAGGATCCCGCCCGTGAGCGCCACGAGAAACGTCACCGGAATCCGCATCGGGAACCCGAGGAAGATGAGCGCGGGGATCGTGAACACGACGGCCGCCGCGACGGACTCGCCGGCCGAGCCGGTCGTCTGGACGATGTTGTTCTCGAGAATCGTCGAGTGCCCGAGCTTCTTCAGGATGGTGATCGCCATGACGGCGATCGGAATCGAGGCGGACGTCGTGAGGCCGACACGCAGGCCGAGGTAGACGGATGCGGCCCCGAACACGATTCCGAGGACCGCCCCGAGCGCGACCGCGCGGAACGTGAGCTCGGCGGGCGATTCGGAAGGCGAGACCCACGGCGTCAGGGGCGGGGCCGGGGCCCCGGTCGTCACGCTCATGGGGCCGGAGTGTAGCGGCGCGCCGTTCCCACGCCCGAAAGATTCAGCGCGACAGGAGAAGCCGCTCGGCGCTCTCGAGCTCCTGGCCCGTGAGCGGAGCCGCGAAGGGAAGCGCGCGCCATCGCGCGACGCGCTGGCTCTTCGGGAGCCGGCCGATGAGACGGATCTCGGCCTCGAGGCGGTCGTGCGCGCGCGCGTCCATCTCGTCGAGGCGGCTCGCGAGGCGACGCAGGCCGACCTGCTGCTCGGCGCTGAAGTCCTTCACGAGGGTCCAGCGTTCCTCGAGGATCGCCCGCTCCTCCTCGGGCCGGTTCCGGAACGCGGCGTCGAGCGCGACGAGCCGGGCCCGTTCCTTCGCGCTCGCGCGCTGCCAGTCGAGGAAGCGGCCGGTGAGGGCGTCCGGCGTGTCGGGCGGGCGCGACGGGAACCCGCCGGGCGGCACGGGCACCGGCGCCCGCGGCCCGACCGGCTCCGGAAAGAACGCGTCGAGGCGCGCGAGCGTCTCGAACGTGTTGAGGAAGTCGATCTGGTGGAGCGCCGCGGCCTGCGCCTTCTCCTCGTTCGAGAGCGGCGGCCCTTCGAGGCTGATCGGCGTCGAGCGGACGGCGACGATGTCGGGCGGCAGCTCCGCGGGCGCGACTCTCGGGACCGGCGGGGCCGTCGGCGCGGCGGCGGGCTCTGCCGGAGCCGGAGCCGGAGGGGCGGGCGCGGGGCGAAGAGCGCGGAAGCCGACGAAGGCGAGGACGAGAACCGCGCGCGGCGGCGACGAGGACGGCCGGCCGGTTCCAGGGATTCCCCGGCGACGCGGAGAGCCGCTGCAGGAGACGGGCGTCGAGGTCCGGCGGCGGCTCGGGCGCCGTGGCGGGACGCAGGAGCCGGTCGATCGCGGCGAAGTCGCGCGCGGAGGCGCGGCAGTCGGCGCACTCCTCGAGGTGCTCGACGACCGTCGCGTGTCCCCCCTGACCCGAGGAACCGGGGTCCACGATGCGCTCGCGGAGCTCGTCGCATCTCACGGCGCGTCTCCGTCCGGAGAGGCTTCGCCGGCGCCCTCCGGACCGTCCCCGCCCGACAGCCCGAGGTCGAGGAGCGGGCGAAGGGAGACGCGCAGGAGCTCGAGGGCGCGCACGAGCCGGCGGCGCAGGTCGCCCTCGGAAGTCCCGAGCGCGGCGGCGGCCGTCGGGAGCGGCAGGCGCGCGACGCGGGTCAGGAGGAACGCCGCCCGCTCGGCCGGCGGGAGCGCCGCGATCGCGGACCTCTGCAGCGCCGTGCGCGCGGCCGCGGATTCCGCGAGGCGCGCCGGCGAGACCGTCACGGGTTCGGCATGCGGCTGCTCCTGCGCCACCCGCGCGGCATGGCCCCAGAGGTGGGCCGGGAAGGACGCACCCGGGTTGAAGCGCCCGGCGGAGCGGACGAGCCTCTCGAACGTCTGCAGCGTGGCCTCCGCCGCCGCGGACGGCTCGCGCAGACGCTCGAACAGCGCGTAGACGGGCCGGCGCCAGCGCGCGAGAAGACGCTTGAGCGCCGCGTCGTCTCCCGTCGCGACGAGGAGGAAGTCGCCGGAATCCGGCTCGTGCGCGGTCCCGGCGCGCGGGGGGGCGCTCACGGGTTCATTCTGCCAGACGGGGGCGGGCGCCTACTCGGATTTCGCGAACCGCGCGAGGAGCCAGTCCTGGACCGCGCCCACGCCCTTCTTCGAGAGGGCCGCCATCTCGCCGTGCGCGAGCGCCTCGATGAGCCGTCCGTCGGGCATGAAGATCAGGATCGCGGGAAGCTCCGCCTTCGGGTTGATCATGTAGCGGTCGATGAGCGCCGCGTTCGGCATGTTCGAGACGTCGACTTCCAGCGTGACGAACTGGTGGCTGAAGACGTCGAAGAACTTGTCCTTGTGGATCGCCTGATTGAAGACGACGCACGCGGGACAGTCGTTCGAGCCGAGGTTCAGGAGGAAGCGCCGGCCGGAGTCGTTCGCGGCCTTCTGGTACGCGGCGATCGCCTGGTCGCCGATCAGGTCCGGGTCGTAGAGAGGCAACCTGTCGGCGGGCGCCGCGGCGGGCGCCTTGCTCGCGGGCTCGGCGGCGGGCGCCGGCCGGGCGGCCGCGAGGACGAGGACGGAGAAGGCGGCGAGGGCGGGACGAAACGGGGCGAGCATCGGAAATCGGTCTCCTTGAGTCGTCGTCAGTTCGGCCGCACGGGGTCGGGCGCGGGCGGCACGCGGGCGGCTTCGAAATCGGTGCGGATCGGGCCGAACGTCTTCTCGTAGAGGGCGACGTTCTGGGTGAGGGCGTTCAGGAGCTGCTTGGCGTGGATCGGCGACGTCAGGACGCGCGAGAGGACGCGCACGTCCGTGCGCCCGGGCACGACGCGGCCGAAGTCGAGGACGAACTCGGCCGGGTTGTGGATGATGTTCGCGAAGTTCACGTAGACGCCGTTCGCGACGGTGTCGTCGATCGAGAACTGCAGCGTCGGGGGCGGGGATCCTTCGGTCTTCGGCTGGTCGGCCACGGCGGCACCTCGCGGATCGAATCGGAGACCTCTTCGCAAGAGGCGCGCCAGTATAGTGTCACGAATGAGAGCCCTTCTCCTCGCGCTCGCGCTTCCGCTGGCCCTTGGGAGCGCGGTCCGGGCCGAGGACGCGGCGCTCCTCGCCGAGGCCGACCGCCTGTGGGCGCTCCGCGCCGAGGGCTCGACCGGCGGCCACGCCCGGGCGGCCGCGATCGATCCCGTGATCGCCGCCTGCCGCTCCGCGCTGGCCGCGGAGCCGGGCTCCGTCGCGGCGCACGCCTGCCTCATGCGGGCCCTCTACTTCAAGGGCGAGCACGTCGCGGACGACGTCGCCGCCAAGCGCGAGATCTTCGACGAGGGCCGCAAGGCGGCCGAGGAGGCTCTCGGCCTCCTGAGACGCGACGCCTCGAAGGCGGCGGGGAAGGACCTTTCGAAGGCCACGCCCGTCGAGCTCGCGCCCCACCTGAAGGGCCGCGCCGACGCCGTCGACGCCTTCTACTGGGCGGCCGCCGACTGGGGGAAGTGGTCGCTCGCGTTCGGAAAGATGGCGGCGGTCAAGCAGGGCGCCGCCGCGAAGATCCGCGACTACGCGCAGGCGGTCATCCTCCTCGATCCCCTGTACGACGGGGGAGGCGGCTACCGGATCCTCGGGAGGCTCCACCACCAGACCCCCTCGGTCCCGTTCCTGACGGGCTGGGCGTCGCGGAAGGAGGCGCTGCGCAACCTGCGCCTCGCGGTCGCGGCCGGCCCGCGGAACTTCCTCGGGCGCGAGTTCCTCGCCGAGGCGATCTGGGACTACGAGCCGGACCGGCGCGACGAGGCGCGGGCCCTGATGCAGGCGCTCGTCGACGACGTGCCGCTGCCGGGCTGGACCGTCGAATGCCGCCGGGCGCAGGAGGAGGCGGCCGCGAAGCTGAAGGAATGGGGGCGGTGAGAGAATGAGTCCCATGGGCGATTCCCGCCGCCGCAGCGCGATCGAGCGCGTCGTCGCCGGCGCGGAGAGCCGGGCCCTCCTGTCCGCCGTGGACGCGCCGCCGCGGCCCCGCCGCCGCGAGGTCGTCGAGATCCTGCGTCTCCTGCAGGAGGTCGTGTACCCCGGCTTCTTCGGCGAGACGGTCCTCTACCGCGCGAACCTGCGCGACCACCTCGGCGGACGTCCTGTTCCGGATCCACCTCCGGCTGTCCGATCAGATCGAGAAAGCGCTCGCGCCGCACGATCCCGCCGGCGCCGCGGCGCGCGCGCCGGAGATCGCGACGAGCTTCTTCGAGGCCCTTCCCGCCATCGCGGACGCGGTCGCGGACGACGTGCGCGCGGCCTTCGACGGCGACCCGGCCGCGACGGGGTTCGACGAGATCATCCTCGCCTACCCCGGCGTGAAGGCCGTCTTCACCTACCGGCTCGCGCACGCCCTGCACGGCCTCGGCGTCCCGCTCATCCCGCGCGTCATGACCGAGTTCGCGCACCTCGAGACGGGCGTCGACATTCACCCCGGCGCGCGCATCGGGCGTTCGTTCTTCATCGACCACGGCACCGGGACGGTCATCGGCGAGACGACGGACATCGGCAACAACGTGAAGCTCTACCAGGGCGTCACGCTGGGGGCGCTGTCCTTCCCGAAGAACGAGCGCGGCGAGCTCATTCGCGGGACGAAGCGCCACCCGACGGTCGAGGACGACGTCGTGATCTACGCCGGGGCCACGATCCTCGGAGGCGAGACGGTCGTGGGACGCGGCTGCGTGATCGGCGGCAGCGTGTGGCTCACGTCGTCCGTCCCGCCGGGGATGCGCGTCACGCTCCAGGGCGACCAGATCAGGCTCGAGCCCCGCGCCGCCGCGGCCCCCGCCTCCCGATGACGCCGGACGCGGTCGTCCTGGGCGCCGGCCCGGCCGGCTGCGCGGCGGCGACGGCGCTCGCGCAGCGGGGGCGGTCCGTCGTGCTCCTCGACCGCGATCCGGAGCCGCGGTTCAGGATCGGCGAGTCGCTCCTCCCGTGGAACCGTCCGGTGTTCGAGGAGCTGGGCCTCCTCGCGAAGGTCGAGGCGGCGGGCTTCCAGAGGAAGTACGGAGCGCTCTTCACGAACGAACGCACGGGCGGCGTGCGCCAGGTCGACTTCCGCCGGGCCTGGGACGCGTCGCAGCCCTCGGCCTGGCACGTCAAGCGGAAGGACTTCGACGGCCTCCTCGCGGCGCACGCGGCGGAGTGCGGCGTGACGGTGCGCCGCGGCGTGACCGTCGACGAGGTGCTCTTCGACGGCGTGCGCGCGACGGGCGTGAGCGTCGTCGGACCCGGGGGGCCGGAGACGATCGGCGCGCGGGTCGTCGTCGACGCGACCGGCCAGGCGGCGTTCCTCGCGTCCCGGCTGAAGATCCGGCGGCAGGACACGCGGCTGCGCAAGGCCGGGCTGTACGCCCACTTCACCGGGGTGTGGCGCGGCGAGGGCGACCGGGCGGGCGACATCCTGCTGCCGTTCCTTCCGGACGTCTGGTTCTGGGTGATCCCGTTCTCGGACGGCAGCGCCTCGGTCGGCGCGGTCTTCGCCCCGGACGTGCTCGCGACGCTCTCGGGAAGGACGAACCTCGAGCGGTTCGACGAGGTCCTCGCGCGCTCGGCGAAGATGAGGGAGTACCTCGCGGGCGCGACGCGCGCGAGCGACGTCGGGGCCGTCTCGGACTACTCGTTCACCGCGACGCGCTACGGCGGAGACGGCTGGGTCCTCGCGGGGGACGCCGCGACGTTCCTCGACCCCGTCTTCTCGACCGGCGTCTTCCTCGGGATGTCCGCGGGCCTGCGCGCCGCGCGGGCGATCGACGCGGCGCTCGCGGCGAAGGGCCGCGTCGATGCGGCGGACTTCGAGGAGTACGGCCGGACGACGGAACGCATGGTCTCGCGGTTCCGACCGTTCGTGTACGGCTACTACGACCCGGTCTTCACGCGGATGTTCTGCGAGGAGGCGCCCCTCGACGCGCTGCGCGCGGCCGTGACCTCCACGCTCGCGGGGGACGTCGAAAACCCCCGCCTCGGCGTGCGGGTCTTCAACCGGCTCGCGCTCATCGCGTTCGCGTTCGCGCGCCTCGTCGAGAAGGACGGCGGCGCGGCCGCCACGGCCTGACGCGATCCTTCGAGACGAGCCGGACCTCGGCGAGGAGGCGGGCGACGGTCTTGCCGGTGCCGGGCACGACGCGCCGCGGCGCGAGGTCGGCGAGCGGGACGAGGACGAACAGGCGCGACGTCATCCGCGGATGGGGGACGGTCAGGCTGCGGCTCGCAATCCTCTGATTTCCATAGAGGAGGAGATCGAGGTCGAGCGTGCGCGGGGCGTTGCGGCGCCCGTCCCGGCTTCTCCCAGCGGCGCTTTCGGATTTTCTGAGAAGGGTGAGAAGGGCAGAAGCG
Organism: uncultured Acidobacteriota bacterium; assembly: GCA_963776915.1. GTDB lineage: Bacteria > Acidobacteriota > Thermoanaerobaculia > UBA5066 > UBA5066 > Fen-183. The sequence goes on from CAVZPE010000027.1 coordinate 43,139, forward strand.
GACAGTCTCGTCCGTCCCGATGACGACGGCGTTGAGGTAGTCCGGCTGGGGAGGGAAGGGAGGGACCGGAGAAGATTCATAGAAGGGTGAAGAGCGGAGCTGCCGCAGGTGGGGCGCCATTTCCGCGATTGACCTTCTAAGAAATCCCTCTCTGTCTCCCTCATTCGACCCGAGGCCGATCGCCACGAAGACGGGCCGCGGGCGCGGGGGCCGCGCGCGCGCGGCGCGCGCGCGCAGCGTCAGTACTCGTCGTCCGACTCTTCCGCGCCTTCCAGCGTGGGGGCCTCGCCGAGCGGGAGCTCCTCGTCGTCGTCGACGCGCTTGGCCGCGGGATCCTCGGGCTCGGTGACGACGTCCTCTTCCTCGCGGTTGCGGTCGAAGACGTCCGGGTCCGCGAACTCGTCGCGCTTGGCGCGCCGCGCCGCGTGGAGGACGACCGGTGACGTCGGCTGCGGGGGCGCATCCTTCTGGTCCGCTCCGCACTTCGGACACAGGACGGGGTTCTTCCTGAGATCGTAGAACTTCGTCCCGCATTTGAAGCACGTGTGTTTCGTTCCCAGGTCCGGCATGCGCCTCCCAAAAAGACGCCGGAACATAGCATCCGTGTTTTTTTCGGTCAACGCGCCCCCGCACGTACACTCGGGAGGACCGATGGACGCGCCCCTGAGCACCCGTTCCCGCCGGCTCCGAGCCCTGCTCCCGGCGGCCCTCTTCCTCGCCGGGACGGCCCTCCCGGCCGGCGCGCAGATGCCGTTCGGGCCCGTGACGGGCCGGTCGGCCGCGCTCGGCGGCGCTGCCGTCGGCCTCGGGCCCGACGTGTCTCTCGCCGTGGACAACCCCGCGCTCGCCCCCGACAAGAACTTCGCCTTCGGGCTCACGGCGGGCCTCGTGACGCGCGAGAACGGCGACTACTTCGCCCCGCTGCGCGTGATCGCCGGGAACGACCCGCTGAAGCTCGCGACCGGCTCCCAGCCGCAGAGCTACGCCGACGTCCTCGCGGCGCTGCGCACGCTCGCGGACCCCGGAAACGGGATGCTCGGGAACGGAAACGTCTCTCTCGCGGCCGCGCACCGGGGGTGGGAGCTCTCGTTCACCGACCGCGGATACAGCGGGACCTTCGTGCGGGCCGACCTCGTCCACACCGCACTCGGCGCGGACCCCGCGACGTCGATCGCGTTCAACCGCTCGGCGGCCGTCTTCCGGGGACTCGAGCTGAAGGACCTCGCCCTCGCGAAGTCGCTCTCGTTCCTGGCGGGCCAGGTCACGGTCGGCGCCGCGGTGCACGCGCTGTGGGGGACGACGTACGTCCAGGAGGAGTCCGCTTTCACGACGGACGCGGGCGCCGGCCCGTGGACGTTCGCCCAGAGGTCTCTCGACGGAATCGCCCGGACGCACACGGACTGGTCCTTCGACGCGGGGGCGCTCGTCTCGGTCGGGCCCGTCCACGTCGGGGGCGTCTGGCGGGGGATCAACAAGCCGTCCTTTCCGTACGCCGACGGGGCGCCGGCGGCCGAGCGCGGCCAGTCCGTGACCTGGGGGTCGCAGGCGCGCGTCGGCGCGTCCGTGCACGTGCCGATCATCGGCCTCACGTTCGCGGCGGACTACGACCTCACGGCGAACGACACGCTCGTCGAGGGCCTCAAGAGCCGCGAGATCGGCGGCGGCGTCGAATGGACGATCGTCGCGGTCGTCGTCCGGGGCGGCGCCTCGATCAACCTCGAGTCCCCCGACCGCAAGCCGGCGCTCACCGGCGGCGCGGGGATCGTGATCGGGCCCGCGAAGGTCGACCTCGGCGGCGTCTACCGGACGGACGACGGCGCTCTCGGCCTCGTCGCGACCGCCCGCTTCGGCATCTGACGCGATGCTCCGGTTCGAACGGCTCTCCGGGCCCGGCCCGGGACCCCGCCTCGGGCGCCTGACGCTGGACCACGGGATCGTCGAGACCCCGGCGTTCATGCCGGTCGGGACCGCCGGCACGGTCAAGGCCGCGCGCTGGAGCGACGTCGAGACGGCCGGAGCCCAGATCGTCCTCGCGAACACCTACCACCTCATGCTCCGCCCGGGCGGAGACGTGATCCGTCGGCTCGGCGGCCTGCACCGGTTCACCGGCTGGGACCGGCCGATCCTGACGGACTCGGGCGGCTACCAGGTCATGTCGCTCGCGGGCAGCCGGGCGCTCTCGGAAGAGGGCGTCGTCTTCCGCAGCCACGTCGACGGGTCGGCGCACGCGCTCACGCCCGAGCGCGCCGTGGACCTCCAGCTCGGGGACTTCGGCGTCGACGTCGCGATGGTCCTCGACGAGTGCACGCCCTGGCCGGCGACGAAGGACGAGGCGCGCTCGTCGATGCAGCTCACGCACCGCTGGGCGGCGCGCGCGGCGGCACGGCGCGAGACGCTCGGCTCCGCGCGCGGCGCGCTCTTCGGGATCGTCCAGGGCGGGATGTATCCGGACCTCCGGGCCGAGAGCGCCGCAGCCGTCGCGGAGCTCCCGTTCGAGGGGGTCGCGTGCGGCGGGCTCTCGGTCGGCGAGCCCAAGGACGAGATGCGCGCGATGGTCGCGGCGACGGCGCCCCTCCTCCCGGAGGACAGGCCGCGGTACCTGATGGGAGTCGGCCGCCCGGACGACCTGATCGACGCCGTCGCACGGGGCTTCGATCTCTTCGACTGCGTGCTCCCGACGCGGGCGGCGCGGCACGGCCTCCTCTACACGTCCGGGGGGACGCTCGCGATCAAGCACGCCCGCTACCGCGAGGATGCGGCGCCGCCGGACGCGGACTGCGGCTGTCCGACGTGCCGGCGCCACTCGCGCGCGTACCTGCGGCACCTCTTCGTCGCGGGCGAGCCCACCGCGGCGACGCTCCTCACGATCCACAACCTCACGGCGATCCTTGACTTGATGCGGGGAATCCGTGAGGCTCTCGCGGCGAACCGGTTCGCGGCGTGGGCGGCCGAGGCGCTTCCACGCTGGTCGCGAGCCGTCGGAAAGGACTCCTGATGAACCCGTCCCTGCTGCAGGCCGCCCCCGCGGGCGTCGCCTCCAACCCGCTCGTGCAGATGGTCCCGTACCTGCTCATGTTCGTGATCTTCTACTTCGTGCTCCTCGCGCCGATGCGCAAGCAGCAGAAGAAGCAGAAGGAGATGCTCTCGGCCCTCAAGAAGGGCGACCGCGTCGTCACGTCGGGCGGGATCCACGGGACGGTCGCGCAGGTCGAGGACCAGATCGTGTGGCTCAAGATCGCCGACACGATGAAGATCAAGGTCAACCGGAGCGCGATCTCGGCCACGACGGCCGAAGCCGACACGAAGGAGCCGGGCTGACCGTCGGGATTCCGTGAGAAAATGAGGGGTGCCCGGCGGGCGACCTCTCACGCTGCTCCAGTCCTCGGACTGGCATGTGGGCTCCGCGCTCACGGGCGGAGGCCTCGGGCTGCCGCCCGAGGTCCGGGCCGTCCGGCGCGAGGAGGTCGACGCCGCCGCCGAGCGCGCCGTCGAGGCCGCGAAGGCCTGCGAGGCCGACGCCCTCCTCGTCCCCGGCGACCTCTGGGACGCCGAGAACGCTCCGCCCTCCGCCATCCACCGTCTGCTCGACGCGCTCGCGTCGTTCGCGCCGCGGCCGGTCTTCGTCGCGCCGGGCAACCACGATTTCGCCGGCGCCGGCGGCTGGTACGACGCGTCGGTCCTCGCGGCGCTCGGGATGCGGGCGTGGCCGGCGAACGTCGTCGTCTTTCGCGGCGCCGCGTGGAGCACGGCGCCGTTTCCGGGCCGCGACGACGTGACCGTGACGGGCCGCGCGTTCCTGTCTCCCGCGATCGTCGTCGAGCGCCCGCTCGCCCCGCCGCCCCCGCGTCCCGAGTCGACGCACGCGATCCTCCTCCTGCACGGCTCGCTCGAGAGCTATCCGGGCGCGGACACGCCGCGCGGCAAGAAGCGCACGGCGCCGTTCTCGCGCCGCGAGGTCCTCGACGCCGGATTCTCGTGGGCCGCGCTCGGGCACCACCATCACGTGCACCTGGTCGAGGACGACGCCGGGGTCCCCCGCGGCGCCTATTCCGGATGCCCGACGGGCCGGGGCCTCGACGAGACGGGCCCGCGCGTCTTCCTCAGGGTGACGCTCGCCCCCGGCGAGCCGCCACGCGTCGAGACGCTGCCCGCGGACGAGAGGTCGATTCTCGAGGTCTCCGTCGACGCGACCGATCTCGAGGCCGGCGGCCTCGCCGAGAGGGTCGAAAGGGAGTGGGCCGCCGCGGGCGTCCGCGCGGGCGACTTCGTCCGGCTGACGCTCACGGGCACCCAGCCGTACGGCGCGCGCCCGGCCGAGACGGCACGCGCGTTCGCGTCGAGGGCCGGACACCTCGCGGTGCGCGACCTGACGACCCCGCCCGCCGAGGAGCCCGGCCTGCGCTCGGCCGAGGGCCGCTTCGTCGCGGACCTCGCGGCCCGCCGCGACGCGGCCGTCGAGGACGGTCCGCGGCGCCTCGCCGAGCTCGCGCTGCGCCTCGGGCGCGACGCGCTCGCGGGCCGCCCGGTGGTGCCGCCCGAGGCGGAGGGCGCGTGAGGATCGAGCGCATCCGGGTCGAGGGCTTCGGCGCGCTGCACGGGCTCGACCTCGCCTGGCCGGAGGGGAGCGTCCTCCTCGCCGTGGACCCGAACGAGACGGGAAAGACGACGCTTTGCGAGGCCATCGTGACGGCGCTCTACGGGCTGCCGAAGACGAGGGGTGTCGCGACGCGCGTGCGCGAGATGCGCCGCCCGCGAAACGGCGCGCCGATGCGCGTCGGCCTCGACGTCTCGGCCGGCGGCCGGAAGTGGTCCATCGACCGGGACCTCGACGCGGGAACCCTGCGGGTCGTGGACCGCGAACGCGGCGACGACGCGACGGCGGACTTCCTCCGCGCCAGGGGGACGGGACGTCTTCGGCGAAACCGTCACGGGCGGGCTCGGCGAGCCTCTCTTTCGCGCGACGGCCTACGTGAAGCAGAACGTCCTCGACACGGATCGGCTCGAGGCGGGCCTGACGGTCGAGCTCGCGCGCATCGCCGACTCGGGCGGCGGCGAGGCCTCCGTCGTGCGCGCGCTCCAGGCGCTCGAGCAGGCCCGGAAGGAGATGCCGGGGGCCACGACCGGCGGCACCGTCTCGGTCGACACCGAGATCACGCGCCTCGGGAAGAGGATCGAGGCGCTGAAGGCGAGCCGCGACGCACTCGCGCAGAAGCGGCGCGAGGCGGCGCAGGCGTCCGCCGCGCTCTCCACGCGCACGCGGGCCCGGGACGAGGCAAAGCGCCGCGCCGACCTCGCCGACCTCGCGGCCGTCGGCGCCGAGCGCAGGGCCCTGCAGGAACGGCTCGACGTGGCCCGCGCGGCGGCGGAACGCCGGCGCGAGACCGAGAGCGAGGCCCTCGCGCTCGCGCCCGAGGCGGCCCTCTTCTCGGATGCGGCCCTCCGCGAGGTGGATCGTCTGCGCGAGGAGCGCGGGACGCGTCCGCAGGCCCTGGACGCCGCGCGCGCCGCGCTGGAGAACAGCCTCCGCGAGGCCGCGCGCGACGCGGAGGACCTCGCACGCCGCTTCGGCGCCGTGTCGCGGCTCGAGGACGAGGCGCGCGCCCGGCTCGAGGCGCTGCTGCGCGCCGTCGCGAGCCTGAGGAGGGAGAGCGCCGAGGCCGGGCGGGCCCTCGAGGCGCAGTGGGAGTCCCTCCGCGCGGACGGGCTCGCCGAGGAGCTCGTCCGGCTGGACGCGATCGGCCCGGAGGACCGCGAGTTCGTCCTCGGCGCCGAGGAGCTGCGGGCGGCCCTGGAGCTCGAGGGCGTCAAGCTGGACCGCAAGGTCGCCGACGCGGCCGCGCTCGCCGCGATCATCGCCGGCGAGCGCGCGCAGCGGCTCAGGCTCGCGAAGGGGATCGTGGGCGCGGCGGCGGCGCTCGTGCCGGTCGTCGCATGGTTCGCGTGGCCGTCGGCGGGAGTCCCCTTCTACATGACGGTGTCGCTCGCGGTCTTCACCCTGACGCTCGGGTTCGTCGGCGCGATCGGCTGGGGCCGCGCCACGGCTCACCGCCTCGCGGACGAGGCGCGCACCCGCGAGGAGGAGGCCGCCGCGCGCCGCCGCGCGATCGAGCTCCGGCGTCGGCTCTCGGACGTACGTCTCCGCCTCGACCGGGTCGCGAAGGCCGCCGGCTTCCGCGACGCGGGCGCGCTGCTCAAGGCCCACCGCCGCGTGCGGACGGCGGAGGAGAGGCGGCGTGCGCTCGCCGCCTCGACGACGCGGCGCGACGACGCGAAGGCGCGTCTCGAGGCGATCGACGCGGACCTCGGGCCGTTCCGCCAGGCGCTCGGCCTCGCGCCCGGGATCCCGGCCGAAGCCGAGGCGGCGCGTCTCCTCGACCTCGTCGTCGACCTCGGCCGCGTGCGCCAGGAGATGCGCACGCGCGAGGAGGTCCTCGCGAAGGAGAGCGAGCGCCTCGCGCGCGAGGACGCGGACCTCCGCGCCCTCGACCGGCGCCTGCGCGACGCGCTCGCCACGACCGGCGTGCCGCAGGGGCTGTCCATCGCGGAGGCGCTCCTCGCGGTCGAGGCCGGACGCCGCAAGGCCGCGAAGTACCGCCGGATCCAGGAGCACGACCTTCCGGCCCGCCGGGAGGCGGAGGCCTCCGGCGACCCCGACGAGCTCGCGGCGCGGCTGACCGTGCTGGACGCGGAGATCGCGCGGCGGAGCGCGGAGGCCGGTGGCGCCCTCCCCGGGGACGCGGGCACGCCCGAGGAGGCGCGCCGGCTCGCCGAGGAGGCGCGGTCGGCCCTCGCGCGGGCGGAGGCGGACCGCCTCGCCTCCGAGCGCGCGCTCGCCGCGGCGGCCCGCGCGGGCGGCGACAGCGCGCGCGACGTCGAGGAGGATCTCGAATCGGCCGAGGCCCTTCTCGCCCGCGCGACGCTCTTCCGCGACGCGGTCGAGCTCGCGCGGACGTCCCTCGCCGCGGCGGCGACGTCCGTGTACGCCGACTTCCGGCGGGGGCTCAACGAGGCGTCGCGGGCGATCCTCGCCACCTGGCGGACGCCGTACGAGGCGCTCGAGTTCTCGGACGACCTCACGCTCTCGGCGCTCGTGAAGGGCGGGCGCGTCGCGACGAAGACCGAGATCGAGTCGGGGCTCTCGACGGGCGCCCGCGAGCAGCTTCATCTCACGGCGCGCCTCGCGGCGCTCCGGTACCTCGGAACGGGCGCCGCGGGCGTCCCGCTGCTCCTCGACGACCCCCTGGTCGGCGCGGACGACGAGCGCTTCGTCGCCGTGATGCGGTTCCTCGCGACCGAGGTCCTGAGCGAGCGGCCCGTCCTCGTCGTCTCCTGCCACGGCTGGCGGCACGAGCGCCTGTTCGCGGCGCTCGGCGAAGCGGCGTCGCGCCTCGCCCGGGTGTCCCTCGCGCCGTTCTCGACGCGCCCGGCGCCGGCCGCCGCGGTCGGCTGAGCGCCGCGGCGGTTCTGCTAGACTCCGCCGGTTCGCCCGGAGAAGCCGGGTGTATCCCGCGGGATTCCCGTCGCTCCGGTGGCCTCGGCCGCCCCCGGCCGGGCCCGCTCCCGGAGGTTGCGTTCGTGAACAAGCCCACCGGATGGCGCGTCGGGGTGACGTTGGCCGTCCTTCTCGGTTCGATCGGCGCCTACTGGTGGCGCGGCCACGAGGCGCTCAAGAAGTCGCCCACCGCGCCGCCGAACCCCACCGTCTCCGACGTCCTGCGGAACGGCATCAAGCTCGGCCTGGACCTCAGGGGCGGGATCCACCTCGTCATGCAGGTCAAGACGGCCGACGCGCTGAGGGTCGAGGCGCAGGACACGCTCGAGCACCTCAAGGACGAGGGCACGAAGCGCGGCGTCGCCGTGATCACGGCGGGACCCGCGGACGGCACCGGCTTCACGCTCAAGCTCGACGAGAAGACGGACCAGGCCAAGCTCAAGGACCTCGTGCAGACCGTCCTGCCGTCCACCGCGTGGTCGCTGGACGAGCGCGGCCGCGAGTGGAAGATCGGCTTCAAGGACGTCGAGCGAAACGCGATCGAGGACCAGGCGACGCGCCAGGCCGTCGAGACGATCCGCAACCGCGTCGACGCCCTCGGCGTCGCCGAGCCCGTCATCCAGCGCCAGGGCACGGACCGCATCGTCGTCGAGATCCCCGGCGTCGACGACCCGAGCCGCGTCAAGGAGATCATCGGGACGACCGGACTGCTCGAGCTCACGCTCGTGGACGACAAGGGCGGCCCGTACCCGAGCGCCGAGGGCGCGAAGGCGGCGTACGGCGGGACGATCCCGGACGACCTGCGCCTCGTCGAGGGCTTCAGCGAGGACTCCGACGCGCGCACGCGCACGCCGGTGTACTACGTCCTCAAGCGCGCGGCCGCGGTCACGGGGCGCGACATGAAGAACGCGCGCGTCGACCGCGACAAGTTCAACCAGCCCGCCGTCATGTTCTTCCTGAACGCCTCCGGCGCGACGAAGTTCGCGAAGGTCACGGGCGAGAACATCAACAAGCGTCTCGCGATCGTCCTCGACAACAGGGTCCAGTCCGCGCCGAACATCAACAGCCAGATCAAGGAGAGCGGCATCATCGAGGGCAACTTCACGGCCGAGAAGGCGGACGCGCTCGCGCTCGTCCTGCGCTCGGGCGCGCTGCCCGCCCAGATGATCATCCTCGAGGAGCGCACGGTCGGCCCGTCGCTCGGCCTCGACTCGATCAAGAAGGGCGTCCTCGCGTCGATCGTCGGGATGATCTGCTGCTTCATCGTGGTGTCCTCTACTACAAGCTCGCGGGCGTGAACGCCGATCCTCGCGCTCATCCTGAACGCGCTCATCCTGCTCGGGGCGATGGCGTACATCAACGCGACGCTCACGCTGCCGGGCATCGCGGGCTTCATCCTCACGATCGGCATGGCCGTCGACTCGAACGTCCTCGTCTTCGAGCGCATCCGCGAGGAGATGGACAACGGCAAGGCGCCGAAGGCCGCGATCGACCTCGGCTTCAAGCGCGCGTGGGGCACGATCGTCGACACCCACGTCACGACGATCTCCGCCGCGCTCTTCCTCTTCCAGTTCGGCACGGGCCCGGTCAAGGGCTTCGCCGTCACCCTCGTCATCGGCCTCCTCGCGTCGGTCTTCACTGCGGTCTTCGTGTCGCACCTCCTGTTCGACCTGATCTACGGGCCGAAGGAGCGCGTCGAGATCCCTGTCCATCTGAATCGGAGAATCGCGTGCGTCTCTTCCACAACACGAACATCGACTTCCTGAAGATCAAGTGGATCTGCATCGCGGTGTCGATCCTCTCGATCGTCGTCGGCACGATCTCCCTCGTCGCCAAGGGCGGCCCGAACCTCGGCATCGACTTCACGGGGGGCGCGCAGATCGTCTACGCGTTCTCGAAGAGCCCCGACGAGGACCAGATCCGCAAGATCGTCGAGGCGGCGAACGTCAAGGTCGTCTCCGTCCAGCGCTACGACAAGCCCGAGAAGCAACCAGGTGCTCCTGCGCGTCCCGATGGAGAAGACCGAGGGGCGTGACGTCGCCAAGGAAGTCACGTCTGCCCTCACGCGGGCGATGCATCCGGCCGGCGCGGCCCCGGACGCGTTCGACCTGAACCTGAACGGCGCCGACGCGCTCCTCAAGAAGCTCCTCGCCGACGACCCCGAGCACGCCGCGCAGCGCCCGAACGTCGATCCGAACGTCGAGTACGGGCGCGTCGCCCAGGCGCTCATCGCCGCGCGGTCCGAGAAGGGCCTCTTCGCGTCGGTGGACGAAGCCGCGAAGACGCCGGGCGTCTCGCCCGTCGTCGCCGAGTGGATGAAGGCGAAGACGATCGCCGGGCCGTTCACGCTCCTGTCGGCCGAGAACGTCGGCCCGCAGGTCGGGAAGGACCTCCGCGAGAAGGGCATGTGGGCCATCCTCTTCTCGTGGGGCGCGATGCTCCTCTACATCGCGTTCCGGTTCCGTTCGGCGTCCTTCGGCACCGCGGCCGTCGTCGCGCTCATCCACGACACGTGGATCGACGCTCGGCCTCTGCTCGATCCTGAACCTCGAGATCTCCCTCACGGTCGTCGCCGCGTTCCTGACGCTCGTCGGCTACTCCGTGAACGACACGGTCGTCGTCTTCGACCGGATCCGAGAGAACCGCGAGAAGAACCGGCGCGCTCCGCTCGCCGAGCTCGTGAACCACTCCATCAACCAGACGCTCTCGCGGACCGTCCTGACGTCGCTCCTCACGTTCGTCGTCGTCGTCGTGCTCTTCTTCCTCGGCGGAGAGGTCCTCCGCGGATTCTCCTTCGTCATGATCGTCGGGATCATCGTCGGGACGTACTCCTCGATCTTCATCGCGGCCCCGCTCGTGATCGTCTGGGAGGAGTGGAGGCAGAAGCGCGCGGCGGCCAAGCCGGCGTCCTCGCCGGCGCCCGCCAAGCCTGCGAAGGCGGCGAAGGCGCGGTAACGCTCCGCCGGACCTCGGGGACTCCATTGGGGGCGCGGGCGGCCGCGCCCCTTCGCTTTTCGGACGGCCGGGGCACGAACAATGCAAGACTTCGCCGGCGGCTTGCGCGCGCGGGCAGGAGTTGAAAGAGTTGTCGCGGACGATCGTGTTCACGGATCTCGACGGGACGCTGCTCGAGGACGACGGCACCCTCTCGGGAGAGGCGCGCGAGGCGCTCGCCGATCTGAAGAGCCGTGGCGTGCCCGTGATTCCTCTCACGAGCAAGACCCGGCGCGAGCTGGAACGGTGGCTCGAAGTCCTCGACGCGGGGGGCGCGGGGGCTTTCGAGAACGGCGCGGGGATTCTTCGAAAGGGAAGAGTTGAAATCCTGCCGGCTGCAAGACCGGTGGGGGAGCTGCGCACGGTCCTCGAGGCGCTCCGGCGGAGCACCGGTCTTCCCCTCTTCTCCTTCGAAGAAATCCCCGACGCCGCGATGGCGAACCTCACCGGCCTCGGCCGGGGCGAGGCCGCCGCCGCTCGCGAAAGGGAGTTCGACCTTCCTTTCGTCGCCCCGGCGGATGCAGCGGATCTTCTCGGCCGGGTGAAGCTCCCGCGGCCGGACGTCCGGCTCGTTCGCGGCGGCCGTTTCTGGCACCTGAGCGGGGCTCACGACAAGGCCGACGCGCTGCGCCTCCTCGCTCGCGCGATTCGGGGGCGGTCAGACCGTGGGGCTCGGCGACGCTCCCTCCGACGCCGGGTTCCTCGGGATCGTGGACCGTGCCGTCCTCGTCCCCGGACGGGACGGCGTGGACGCCTCCCTCGCGGCGGCCGTGCCCGGCGCCACGAGCGCTCCGGCTCCGGGCGGGGCCGGGTGGGCGGCGGCGGTGCGGAGCCTCGGGCTCGCCGGAGCGGGGCGGCCATGACCCTGGCCGCGCCGCTTCCGGAGCTCTCCCGGGAGGTCCGGGCCCGGCTGCGAGACGATCGGGGCCGTGGACGTCCTCGTCGGCATCCCGTCCTTCAACAACGCGCGGACGATCGGCCACGTGGTGCGGGCGGTGGCCGCGGGGCTCGCCCGGCACTTCCCGGGCGAGCGGTGCCTCCTCGTGAACAGCGACGGCGGCTCGACGGACGGGACGCGCGAGATCGTCGAGAGGACCGAGCTCGGCGAGCTCGCCGAGATCCTCGTGGACGCGGTCCCGCAGGCCCCGCTCGCGCGGCTCGTCACGCCCTATGCGGGCCTGCCCGGAAAAGGGAGCGCGCTGAGGACGATCTTCCGGATCGCCGCCGACCTCGGCGCCCGGGCCTGCTGCGTCGTGGACAGCGACCTGAGGAGCATCTCGCCCGAGTGGGTCGAGCTCCTCCTGACGCCGGTCCAGCGCCACGGGTTCGACTTCGTCGCGCCCCTCTACGCGCGCCACCGTTACGACGGGACGATCACGAACACGATCGTCTACCCGATGACGCGTGCGCTCTACGGGCACCGCGTGCGCCAGCCGATCGGCGGCGACTTCGGATTCTCCGGCGACCTCGCGCGCCGGTTCCTCGAGTTCCAGGGCTGGGAGGGACCGGTCGCGCGCTACGGGATCGACATCTTCATGACGACGACCGCGCTCGCCGAGGGCCGCCGCGTGTGCCAGTCCTTCCTCGGCGCCAAGCTCCACGACCCGAAGGACCCGGGCGCGGACCTGCAGGACATGTTCGTCCAGGTCGTCTCGACGCTGTTCGACCTCATGCAGGTCCACGAATCGGCCTGGATGCCCGTCACCGCCTCGGTGCGGACGCCGGTCTTCGGCCTGCCGTACGCGGTGGGCCTCGAGCCCGTGCCCGTCAAGGTGGATCGGCTTCTCGACATCTTCCGCGCGGGAGCAGCCGAGTTCCCGTCCGTCTGGGAGCTCTTCCTCGAGCCCGGGCTGATCGCGGACGTCGCGCGCGCGGCGTCGGGCCCCGAGCCGTGCCTCGAGGACGAGACGTTCGTCCGGATCATCTACTCGGCGGCGGCGGGCTGCGCGCGGCGCCGCCTGCCGCAGGAGACGCTCCTGCGCTCCCTGATTCCCCTCTACCTCGGCAAGGTCGCGACGTTCGTCGCCCAGACCCGGGACGCGAGCGCCGAGGAAGCCGAGGAGCGCCTCGAGACTCTGGCCCTGACGTACGAGCGCGAGAAGCCGTTTCTCCGCTCCCTCTGGCAAGCTCCCGGGGAGCCCGCGAGCAGCACGAAAGGAGGCCCGTGATGTGGCAGAACCTGGGCACACGGATCGGAGACGCCGTCTTCAAGCTCGGCGACGCGTTCCTCGCGATCATCCCCGCGATGATCGTCCTCGCTCGGGGCGCTCGCCGTCGGCGCCGCCGTCGGTCTGGCGCTTCGCGGCATCCTCGTCCTCGCCTTGCGGGCCCTGAGAGTCGGCGACGGCTCCGTGCCCCTGCTTCGCGCCGCCGGCCTGAGGGCGCCGCCCGCCGTCGTGGCGTCCGCGATCTCGTTCTGGGCCGCGGTCGTCGTGGCGCTGGCCGTCGGGAGTCGGGGCCCTGGAGCCCGGGGGACTGAAGAATGCGCTGCAGGACGTCGTGTCGTTCCTGCCGCGGCTTCTCACGGCGGCCCTCGTCATCGTCCTCGGCCTCGGCCTCGCGGCCCTGGCCCGGCGCAGCGTCCTCCTCGCCGCGGTGAACGCCGGCCTCCCGTGGGCGCGCACGGCCGCGCGTCTCGTCCACATCGCCGTCATCGCCTTCTTCGTGTCGCTCGCCCTGGACCACGTCGGGGTCGGAGGCGCGATCCTCGTCGCCGCGTTCTCGATCCTGTCGGGAGGGTTCGTCCTGGCCCGGCGCTCGCGTTCGGCCTCGGCGCGCGCGACCTGGCGCGGGCGTACCTCGAGCGCCGGCTGAGGGCCGAGCAGGAGGAGAACGGGATCCGCCACGTGTGAAGGTGGGAACCCGTCATGCGGGTTCCCACACCCTCCGCTCGGCGTGCCTCGCCGGCTGCGCTTGCGCTCGCCGGCTCGGCCGCCTGCGCCCCTCGGCTTCCGCCGCGTCAGGGTGTCAGGATTCCCCCCTCGGATTCGACGGCCTCGAGGAGCAGGTCGCCCGCGTCCGGCACCGCGGCGAGGACGCGGGCCCAGTTCGGGATGAGCGGCGCCCCGAGCGGGTCGAGCTGGAACTGCTCGATGCCCGCCTTCAGCGCCCGCGCGAACGTCGCGACGGCGGACTCCTCCTCGTGCCGCTTGAAGACGAGGCCGTTGAAGCGGGACAGCGCGTAGTAGTCGTTGATCGCGTCCTCCGCGCGCCTCTGGTAGGACGCGAGGAGCGACTTCAGGGCGCCTTCGGAGAGGACGACGTCCGCGGCGGCGAGCGTGCGGAGCAGGTGCTTGGCGATGTCGCCGGCCATCCGGTTGAGCCCCGTCGACGCGTCGTCGGGGGAGAGCGCCTGGTGCTTGTGGTCGTAACGGTCGATGAGGTCCACCTGGCAGACGCGGCGCGGCGACAGGTGGCGGAACACTTCCGAGAGGACGCCGATCTCGAGGCCCCAGTCGGCCGGCACGCGGACCTGGCGCAGCAGGTCGGCCGAGAGCGCGAACTCGCCCGCGAGCGGGTAGCGGAACGCCGACAGGAACTCGAGGTACGGGTGCGACCCGAGGAGGGCGCGGAGGGCCGAGAGGAGCGGCCACACGAAGAGCCGGACGACCCGGCCGTTGAGGCGGTCCGTGAAGCGCGCGTAGTAGCCCTTGCAGAAATCGAAGTTCAGGATCGGGTTCACGAGCGGATACAGGAGACGCGACAGCGCCGCGCGGTCGTAGTCGAGGACGTCGGCGTCCTGCAGCGCGACGTGCTCGTGGCCGGCCGCGAGCAGGTAGCCGAAGGCCATCCAGCACGCGCGGCCCTTGCCGCGCTCGCCGAGGTTCAGGTCGTTCTCGGCGAGACGCTTCAGCAGCGCCGTGACGCCCGGGCCGTCGTTCCAGAGGACGACGGTGCGCCGCTTCATCCGGCGGAAGTACTCGAGGGATTTCCGGTAGCCCGCCTCGTCGGCCCGGTCGAGGGAGATCACGACGGCGTCGAGGTAGGGGAGCTGGGACACCTCGTCGCAGATGCGCGCGAGCGCCGGTCGCTCCAGCTCCCCGACGAGACACGGGATGAGGAGCGCGGCCCGCGCCTGCCGCGTGTGCCGCGCGATGGTCTCGTCGAGCTCGACGAGGGGCCTCTCGGCGAGCCGCGTGAGGGTCGTGATCGGGCCGGCCTGAAAGAAGTCCCCCATGTGGTGCTCCCTCCCGCGATTGGAACGCAGGGCACGGGCCGTCGTCTAGTCGGATCCGGCTCCCTCCGCCGCCTCGGGCCCGAGGACGCCTTCCCATTTCGCCACGACGACGGCGGCGACGCAGTTCCCGGCGAGGTTGATCGACGTCCGGGCCATGTCCATGAGCTCGTCGACGGCGAGGATCATCGCGACGCCCGCCTCCCCCGGCAGGTTGAAGCTCGCGCAACCCGCCGCGATGATGACGAGCGAGGCCCGCGGAACGGCCGCGACGCCCTTGGACGTGAGCATGAAGACGAGGCACATCGTGATCTGCTCGACGATCGTGAGATGCCGCCCGGCGGCCTGCGCGATCGTCATCGTCGCGAGGACGATGTAGAGCGTGGAGCCGTCGAGGTTGAAGCTGTAGCCCGCGGGGAGGACGAAGCCGGCGACGCCCTTCGGCACGCCGAACTCGACGATGCGCTCGAGCGCGCGCGGCAGCGCGGCCTCGGACGACGCGGTGGAGAACGCGATGAGGAAGGGCTCGCGGATCTTCGCGAAGAACCGGCGGACGGAGACGCGGCAGAGCTTGAGCGCCGGGACGAGGACGACGAGCGCGAAGACGACGAGCGCGGCGTAGAGGGATAGGACGAGCTTCGCGTAGCTCCCGAGGACCGTGATCCCGTGATGGGAGACGGCGCCCGCCATCGCGCCGAACACGCCGAGCGGCGTGAGGGCCATGACGTAGTCCGTGAGCTTGAAGAGGACCGCGACGGCCGAGTCGAAGAAGTCGACGAAGGGCTTCGACCGCGCGTGGCCCACGTGCGCCGCCGCGATGCCGAGAAGGGTCGCGAAGATGACGACCTGCAGGATGTCCTGCTTCGCCATCGCGTCCACCGGGTTCGACGGGAAGAGGTGAAGGAGCGTCTCGACGAGGGTCTTCGGCTTCGCGAGACCGACCTCGCCCGTCGCGGGGAGCTTGAGGTCGAGGCCGGGCTTCACGAGGTTCGCGAAGACGAGGCCGATCACGAGCGCGATCGTCGTCGCGACCTCGAAGTAGACCAGGGCCTTCGCGCCCATGCGCCCGACCGCCTTCACGTCGCCCGTCCTGCCGATCCCGAGGACGATCGTCGCGAAGATGAGCGGGACGACCAGCATCTTGATCAGGCTGATGAAGGCCTTCGAGAGGAACCGGAACGACTCGTACACCGCGGGGTGCGTCTCGGCCGGGAACAGGTGCCCGAGCGCGACGCCCAGGAAGAGCGCGTAGAAGATGAGCGCCGTCGAGGAGAGCCAGCGGCTCCGCGCGCCGCCGCCGCTCACGCCGGGGCGCCTCCCCGGACCCGTCGGGCCCTCCACCATTCCCACGCGAGAGGGAGCGTCGAGATCCCGATGATCACGAGGACGACGACGGAGAAGTTCCTCTTCACGACGGGGATGTTCCCGAAGAAGTAGCCCGAGAAGACGCAGATCGCCACCCACAGGACGCCGCCGATCACGTTGTAGGCGAGGAACGTCCCGTACGTCATCGAGCCGACGCCCGCGACGAACGGCGCGAACGTCCTCACGATCGGGACGAAGCGCGCGAGGATGATCGTCTTCTTGCCGTGCTTCTCGTAGAAGGCCTCGGTCTTCCTCAGGTGCTCCTGCTTGAGGAAACGGACCGTCCCGTCGAACGCGCGCGGCCCGATCTTCTTCCCGATCCAGTAGTTGACGGTGTCGCCGAGAACGGCCGCCAGCGAGAGGAGAAGAAAAAGGACCCAGACGTTCAGGTTCCCGAGGGCCGCGAGCGCCCCCGCCGTGAAGAGGAGGGAGTCCCCGGGCAGGAACGGCGTCACGACGAGGCCGGTCTCGCAGAACACGATCACGAAGAGGAGGGTGTTCGTCCAGGCCCCGTAGTCCCGCACGACGTCCGCGAGGTGCTTGTCGAGGTGCAGGAAGACGTCGATCAGCTGTTTCAGCAGGTCCATTTCGGCCCTCGTTGGGTGCGGAGGATAGCCGGAAAGGACGATAATGAGGGGCCGTGTTGCGCTTCGAGGACATCCTCGAGAAGGTCGAGTCCTACCACCCCCACGTGGACGAGGACCTGCTGAGGCGCGCCTACGTCGTCTCGGCGCACGAGCACAAGAACCAGCTCCGCTCCTCGGGCGAGCCGTACCTCGTCCACCCGCTCAACGTGGCGATGATCCTCGCGGAGATGAAGCTGGACGAGGCGTCGATCGCGGCGGGCCTCCTCCACGACGTCCTCGAGGACACCTCCCTCACGAAGGAGCGGCTCGCCGAGCTGTTCGGCCCGGACGTCGCCCACCTCGTCGACGGCGTCACGAAGATCGGCAAGTACGCCTTCACCTCGAAGGAGGCCCAGCAGGCCGAGACGTTCCGCAAGATGCTCCTCGCGATGACGGACGACCTCAGGGTCATCCTCGTCAAGCTCGCGGACCGCCTCCACAACATGCGGACGCTCGAGCACCTCGCCGAGCCGAAACAGAGGGCCGTGGCGGCCGAGACCATGGAGATCTACGCCCCGCTCGCGAACCGCCTCGGGATGGGCAAGATGAAGGGCGAGCTCGAGGACCTCTCGTTCCGGTTCCTCTACCCCGAGGAGTTCGCCGCCCTCCAGGCGGCGGTCGACGAGCGGATGAAGGCCTCGGCCGCGAACGTCGAGAAGTTCCGGCAGGAGCTCATCGCGAAGACGACGGCGATGGGGATCGAGGCGGAGATCACGGGCCGCGTCAAGCGGTACTGGTCCATCCGGCAGAAGCTCATCCGGCAGGCGATCCCGCTCGAGCAGCTCTACGACGTCCTCGCGTTCCGCATCCTCGTCGCGGGGATTCCCGACTGCTACACGGTGCTCGGCATCGTCCACCAGGCCTGGCGCCCCGTCCCCGGGCGCATCAAGGACTACATCGCGATGCCGAAGCGGAACTTCTACCAGTCCCTCCACACGACGCTCGTGCCGGAGGGCGCGCCGCCTTTCGAGGTCCAGATCCGGACGCGCGAGATGGATCTCATCGCCGAGAACGGCATCGCGGCCCACTGGAAGTACAAGGAAGGGGAGGCGAGCCGCGCCCAGGAGGCGCACGTCGGCCTGCTCCGCCAGATCCTCGAGACGACGAAGGACGTCTCGGACCCGCGCGAGTTCCTCTCGTCGCTGCAGGATCGACCTCTACCCGGACGAGGTCTACATCTTCAGCCCGAAGGGCGCCGTCTTCGCGTTCCCGCGCGGGGCGACACCCGTCGACTTCGCGTACCGCGTCCACACGGACGTCGGGCACCACACGACGGGCGCGCGCGTGAACGGGCGCCTCGTGCCGCTCAAGACGCCGCTCGAGAACGGCGACATCGTCGAGATCCTGACCTCGCCGTCCTCCCAGCCGACGCGCGACTGGCTCAGCTTCGTCCTGACGTCGCGCGCGAAGAACAAGATCCGCGCGTTCATCCACACGGCCGAGAAGGAGAAGTCGGTCGAGATCGGGCGGCGCCTCCTCGACCGCGAGCTCAAGAAGTGGAAGAAGAGCCTGCCGAAGCTCCTCGACGCCGGGGCCTTCGAGCCGCTCCTCGGGGACTTCGGCGTCGCGAAGGTGGACGACCTCATCGCGGACGTCGGCTTCGGGAAGATCGCGCCGCGGGCCGTCGTCGCGAGGCTCCTGCCAGAGGCGGGAGGGGAGGCGCAGGCGCCGGCGCCGTCCCGCGTCGCCGCGATCGGGAGCGCCGTCCGCAGGGTCCTGCCGTTCGGCTCGGCACCGGGTATCCGCGTCAAGGGCGAGAACGACCTCCTCGCGACGCTCGCGAAGTGCTGCCAGCCCGTCCCGGGCGAGGACATCGTCGGCTACGTGACGCGCGGCCGCGGCGTCTCGGTCCACTCGGTGAGCTGCCCGAACGTGCGGAGCCTGCTCTTCGACCCGAGCCGGGAGATCGCCGTGCAGTGGGAGACGGCGAAGGACCAGTCCGTCACGGTGGACCTCGAGATCCGCACCGAGGACCGCCAGGGCATGCTCGCCCGCATCACGCAGCTCCTCTCGGCCGCCAACTCGAACATCCGGTCGATCGAGGCGCGGACGAGCGGAGACGGCCGCGCGACGATCGAGGCGAGCGTCACGACGCGCGACCGGCGGCACCTCGAGAGGCTCCTCGTCGGGCTCCGGGCGCTCCCGGGCGTCACGGACGTGAGGCGAAAGGTCCACTCGTCGGACGCCGAAGCCGGCTGACGTTCTGCCGTCTCCGGGTGTCCTTTTTCCGGGCGATCGCTCCCGCGGGCCTGCCCGCGCCCGCGCGGCGGGCGGGCCGCCGGCGGAACGAGGCTTCGCCCCTACCCGCGCCTGCCTGAGTTCCGGATGGGGCGGACTTGTACCACAATCGATTTTCATCCGCAAGCGAAATCGCACATTCCCAACGACTTGACACACCCCAGGGGGGGACGCTCAAAATAAGTCGAGTCAATCTCTTTTCACGGCGGACCGTGTCTCGCGTTCGGGGTAGGAGGTCAGCTGACCGTGCTGTTCCGCAAGGCGAAAAACCTCGTCGGACTCGACATCGGCTCGTCGGCCGTCAAGCTGATCGAGTTGAAGGAGGGCAAGGAGGGGACGTTCCACCTCGTCAAGGCGGGACTCGAGACCCTTTCGCCCGAAGCGATCGTCGACGGCGCCATCATGGACTCGTCCCTCGTCGTCGAGACCATCACCCGACTGCTCGCGTCCACGAACGTCAAGAACCCGAACGTGGCCGTCTCGGTCTCGGGCCACTCCGTCATCGTCAAGAAGATCATGCTGCCGACGATGCCGGAGGAGGAGCTCTCGGAGTCCATCCGCTGGGAAGCCGAGCAGTACGTCCCGTTCGACATCAACGACGTCTACCTCGATTACGTCGTCCTCGACCCCGGCGCCGTCGGCGAGACGATGGGCGTCCTTCTCGTGGCCGCCAAGAAGGAGAAGGTCGACGACTTCAAGAACGTCGTGACCCAGGCGGGGCGCACGCCGTCCCTCGTGGACGTCGACGCCTTCGCGCTCCAGAACTGCTACGAGGTCAACTACGGGGCCGACCCGGGCCGCGTCGTGGCCCTCGTGAACATCGGCGCCTCCGTCATGAACGTGAACATCCTCGCGCAGGGCCAGACGGTCTTCTGGCGCGACATCACGTTCGGCGGCAACCAGTTCACGGACGCGCTCCAGAAGGCCTACTCGCTCAACTTCGAGCAGGCCGAGGCCCTCAAGAAAGGCGAGCCCGTGGCGGGGCAGACGGCGCAGTCCATCCAGCCGGTCCTCACCGGCGTCTCGGAGGACGCGGCGGCCGAGCTCCAGAAGACGCTCGACTTCTTCCAGGCCACCTCGGGCGCCGACCGCGTGGACTCGATCGTCATCTCGGGCGGCGGCTCGAGGGCCGCGCACTTCGAGGACGTCCTGAAGGACAAGTTCGGCCTGCCCGTCGAGGTCATGAACCCGTTCCGCTCGATCTTCACCGACGACCGCGCGGTCGACGCCGCGTGGCTCTCGGAGGCGTCGCCGTCGCTCGCGATCGCCGTCGGACTCGGCGTCCGGAAGATCGGGGAGTAGCCGCATGATTCGGATCAACCTCCTCGCCGAAGCCCGGCCCCAGCGCAAGAAGAAGGGCGTCGCCGCGCTCGGCGCCGGCGGCCGGCTGAACACGCTCCTCCTCGGCGGGGCGATCGGCCTCGCGGTCCTCGTCGGCGTCGTCCACTACTGGGTCCTCCGCAGCCAGATCAAGGCGCAGGAGGAGAAGATCCGGGTCGCGCAGGTCGAGGTCACGCGCCTCGAGTCCGTCCTCAAGGAGGTCAAGGACTACGAGGCGAAGAAGGCGCGCGTCCAGCGCAAGGTCGACCTCATCAACCAGCTCAAGCAGAACCAGCGCGGGCCCGTGCGCCTCATGGACGAGGTTTCGCGCGCGCTGCCCGACCTCGTGTGGATCGAGCGGATGGAGTACCACGGGAACGCGATCTCGCTCGAGGGCAAGGCCTTCAACCCTCCCGCCGTCGCGAACTTCATCGCGAACCTCAAGCTCGTCCCCACCTTCCAGGAGCCGAAGCTCGCCGACCTGTCCGCGTGCTCGGGCACGACGGGGGCGCCGCTCTACTGCTACAAGATGTCCTTCACCTTCTCGAACCTCGATCGCACGCAGCCCGAGACGGCGGCCCCGCCGAAGACGGCGGAGCCTGCGCCGAAGGCCGAGCGGATCCGCGGGCGGCGCCACCGGCGCCGCGGGAATGTAGGAGGCGCGCGGATGGCCACGCTCGACCTCAAGCAGCTCGAAGGGAAGCCCTGGTACTACGGGCTCGGCATCGGGGTGGCGATCGCGCTCGCGATCTACGCCGTCGCCTATTACCAGATCCCGAATTTCGCCGAGATGAAGCAGACGCTCGAGAACAAGAAGAACGAGCTCGACGCGCTGCAGCAGAAGATCACGCAGGGCCGCGCCGCCGAGCGCCGCCTCCCGCAGCTGCGCGAGGAGGTGCGGCGGACGGAGCTCGACCTCCAGCGGCTCCTCGCGATCCTGCCGACGCAGCGCAACGCCGAGGAGCTCATCAAGAAGGTCCAGGCCCTCGCGAACCAGGGCGAGCTCTTCACGAAGAAGTGGACGCCGAAGGAGTACATCAACCGCGACTTCTACGCGGAGTGGCCGATCCAGCTGCAGGTCGACGGCTCGTACCACAACCTCGCGCTGTTCTTCGAGAAGATCGCGCGGTTCTCGCGCATCATCAACATCGAGGACCTCGTGATGACCGGCTACCCCGACGCGCGCGGGGGCCGCACGCTCGGGGCCAACTTCACGGCCAAGACGTTCATCTACCTCGGCGACACGGAGCCCGCCACCCCGGCCGCCCCGAAGAGGGCCGCGCCGAAGCCGGCCGGTGCCGCGAAGAAGGAGTCGCTGGAAGGATGAGCGCCCGCCACGCCGCCCCCGCCCTCGCGTTCGCCTCGCTCCTCGCGGCGGCGGCCGCGTTCGCCGCGCCGGCCAAGCCTCCGGCCGCGCCGACGCCGACGCCGACCGAGGCGCCGAAGATCACGGACCAGGATTTCACGCCCTCCGTCTACACGTACGAGGTCGGCGGCCGGCGGGATCCGTTCCGGTCGCTCCTCGTCCGCAACCCCTCCGACAAGGAGCGCGTGAGGCCGCCGGGGCTCGCCGGCGTCATGGTCGACGAGATCGAGCTGCAGGGCACGATCAAGGTCAAGCAGGGCTGGGTCGCGATGATGCGCGGCCCGGACAACAAGTCGTATCTCATCCGGAAAGGCACGACCCTCTTCGACGGCGAGGTCACCGACGTGTCCGCGACGGAGGTCACGTTCCGCCAGAACGTGAACGATCCGACGAACCCGAAGCCGTTCCGCGAGGTGGTCAAGACGCTCGCACTCCAGAGAAAGCCGTGAGCGAAGGGACGTCCATGACGACGATGCTCAATGGGTCCGGGAACAAAAGGGGCTCTTCCGATCAGGTGGGATCCGGTGGAGGAAGCATGCGGAACCCGTGTCTCCTCGCCGCCCGTGTCGCGGCGCTCGCGCTGCTCGTCCCCGTTCTCTCCGGCTGCGCCTCCACGGGCGACAAGGTCGCCGCGGCGGACTCCGGGGCCGCGGTCTCGGCTCCGGTCGTGCTGACCGGGGCGACACTGCTCGCCGACGGGGAGACGCCTCGTCTTCTCCTCACGGGGAACGGACCGCTCGCTCCGACCCTCTTCAACCGCGAGGGATCGACGAAGGTCGTCATCGACGTCGCGAACGCCGTGGTCGCGCCGGGCCTCGAGCCCCCGCGTGCCGACGGGACGCTCCTGTCGCGCCTCGAGATGAAGTCCTTCGTGGAGATGGGCAAGCCCCACGTCCAGTTCGAGCTCACCAGCCGCGTGCCGCTCGAGCCCGCGATCACCTCGGAGAACGGGTCGCCCGCGATGGCCGTCAGCCTCGCGAAGGCTCCGGCGGGCGTGACGGCCTCCGCTCCCGCCTCGGCAGGACCCGCGGCTGCCGCCGTGCCGGCCGAGACGGCGGGAACGGCGCCGGCCGCGAGCGTAGCCGCCTCCGCTCCGGCGGGGACCGCGGCTCCCGAGGCGAGCGTCAGGGCCGAGGACGTACCGGCCGCTTCCGCGTCCGTCCCCGCGGCCGCGACGACGTCGACGACGTCGATCGCCGTCTCCGACGCGGCGCCGGTGCCCGTCCACCACGCGGCGACGGGCCGGCGGCGACACGCCTCTCGGGCATCGCGGTCGCGCAGGTCTCGGGCCGACTCGTCGTGACGCTGTCCGGCAACGGCTCGTTCGCGTACGACACGTTCGCCCTCGCGAACCCGCCGCGCTACGTCGTCGACCTTCCCGGCGTCCTCCTCGCGACCTCGAAGAAGTCGCAGGACGTCCGCAACCCCGCCGTCACGCGCGTCCGCGCCTCGCAGTTCAAGGGCGGCCCCGAGCCCGTCGCGCGCGTCGTCTTCGATCTCGCCGGGCCCGTCGAGCCGGCGGCGCAGTCCGCGTCGGCCGGACTCGCGTTCGCGTTCGGTGCGCGGCGACCGTCACCGAGGCGCCGCAGGCGGCGGCGGCACCGGCTCCCGCGCTCGTGAAGGTCGAGGCTCCGGCCGCACCGGCTCCCGTGGCGTCCGCCCCCGAGACGGTCTCGGCCGCGCCGGAAAAGGTCGCCGTCGTCGAGGCGGCCCCCGCGGCCACGAGCGCCTCCGCCGCCGTTCCGGCGGCCGGCTCCTACGAGAAGCACGAGGTGGACGACCCGCGTGAACCGGTCGTCCGGAGCGCCGACGCCGAGGGCCCGCCTCCGCGCCGACCGTGTCGGCCCCGCCGGCATCGGCAGCCGCCTCCTCGGACCCGCCGCGCCTCGTGACGGCCTCTCCGGAAGTCCAGGCCATCCCCGAGTCGAAGCCCGTGCCCGTCGTGAACGCGACGCCGCGCCAGGTGCCTCCCGCCGCGGCGCCCGCGCCGAAGCGCCGGAAGACGGCCGAGGACAAGGCCCTCATCGAGGCCGCCGAGACGCTGCTGAACCAGCAGGACGCGGCCGGCAAGCCGCGGGAGATCGTGAACCCCTTCGAGGCGCGCACGCTCGGCGCCGGCGAGAAGCAGTACACCGGCGAGCCGATCACGCTCAACCTCAAGGACGCCGACATCAAGGACACGCTCCAGAGGTTCAGCGAGCTCACGCAGCTGAACATCGTGCTCGACCCCGACGTGCGGGGCACGGTCACGGTGAGCCTCCAGGAGATTCCGTGGGACCAGGCGCTCGAGCTGATCCTCAAGATCAACCAGCTCGGGTACGTGCTCGAAGGGAACGTCATGCGGATCGCGTCGTCGGCCAAGCTCCTCCAGGAGGAGCAGGCGCGGCTCGCGTTCAGCGCGGCGCAGGACAAGAACCGTCCTCTCCGCACGGTCCTCCAGAAGATCTCCTACGCGAACGTCAACGAGATGGCGGCGACGGCGCGAAAGGTCATGTCCGCGCGCGGCGACATCTTCGTCGACGCGCGCTCGAACACCCTCGTGATCAAGGAGCTGCCGGACTACCTCCCGACGGTCCTCGACCTGATCAAGAACCTCGACGTCGCGAGCCCGCAGGTCATGATCGAGGCGCGCATCATCGAGGCGACGCGGACGTTCTCCAACGAGCTCGGCGTCGTCTGGGGCTTCCAGGGCGTCGCGGACGCCGCGCACGGCAACACGACGGGCCTCGTCTTCCCGAACTCCGGCTCCGTCGCGGGCAACGTCTCGCTCCCGAGCGGCGCTCCCCAGGTCCTGAGCCTCTCGCTCGCGAACGTCCTCGACACGTTCCGGCTCGACGCCTCGATCCACGCGGCGGAGTCGCGGGGCCTCGTGAAGGTCGTCTCGACGCCGAAGGTCCAGACGCAGACGGGCGAGGCCGCGAGCATCCAGTCCGGCTTCCAGATCCCGGTGCAGACGACGGTCAACAACACGACGTCGGTGCTCTACATCAACGCCACGCTCCGTCTCGACGTGACCCCGCAGATCACGAACGAGGGCACGGTCATCATGGACGTGACGCTGCAGAAGCGCGAGCCCGCCGTCGGCATCAACATCGCCGGAGGCCAGAACATCCCGCTCACGACGCGCGACGCCAAGACGCGCCTCATGGTCCGGGACGGCGGCACGGCGGTCATCGGCGGCATCTTCAAGATCACGAGCAACGACGGTCAGTCGATGATCCCGGGACTCTGGAAGATTCCGCTCATCGGGAACCTCTTCCGGAGCCGCACGCAGACCGAGAACACGGACGAGCTCATGATCTTCATCACCCCGCGGATCATCCGCTGACAGGAGCGCGCGCGATGAAGAAGACCCTCACAACCCTCGCCCTCGGAGCGGCGCTCGTGGCCCTCCTGCCCGGGTGCTCGACGAACACGAGGGGCGACGACGCCGCACCCGTCTTCCTCTTCGGGGAGTTCACGGAGCTGCCGCTCGACAAGCTCCTCGTGGACGCGTCACCGCTCCAGTTCAAGACGACGACCCTGCGCAACCGCCTCAAGACGACCGGCGTCACGTCGCTCCAGTTCATGGACGTGCAGGTCGACAGCTACGTCGTGCGCTGGACGCGGATCGACGGCGGGACGAAGGCGAGCCAGTCGGAGACGTTCGGCGGCCAGGTCGTCGTTCCGCCGAACGGCACGTCGACGCTGACCGACTACGACTACATGAGGGCCTACAATCTCCTCCGTCCGCCTCTCGACCAGCTCTACCCGTTCAACGGCGGCATCGACCGCGAGACCGGGAAGACCGAGATCGTCCAGGCCGGCCACGTGACGTGGTACGGCCACACGCTCTCGGGCCAGGCCGTCGTCTCGAGCGAGGCGACGTTCGGGATGATCTTCAGGTACGGCGGAGCTGCCGGGCGGGTCCAGGGAAAGCTTGTTCGGTGACGAGGTGAAATCCATGCGACGAATCCCGTTCCCGAGCGCCGCGCTGGCCGCGGGTCTCGTGATTCTCCTCACCGGCTGCGCGGGCGAGACGCCGACATCGCCCACGAGCAAGCCGGTGCCCCCGAACGGGGGCACCTGCACCGTCTCGATCGCGATGGTCGCGACGTCCCAGTCGCCGGTCGCCGGCAGCGAGGTCGTCGTCCGGGCCGCCGTGACGAAGGCCGGCGCCGCGGTCCCCGACGGGACCTCGGTCCAGCTCACGACCGACCTCGGCGTCTTCGCCGAGAACGGGCTCCAGACGGTCTCCAAGACGACCCTCAACGGCGCCGCGGACGTCACGCTGTTCGGGAGCAACCCGGGGCCGGCCCACGTGAAGGCGACCTTCGAGTGCGCGACGTCCACGATCACGGTGACGTTCTCGGGCGTCGCGAACCAGGGCCCGTTCATCTCCTCGTTCACGCCGCAGAGCGGCTCGTGCGCGGGCGGCGACACCGTCGACATCTCCGGGGGCCAGTTCGGGGCCACCGCCGGCAGCGTCTTCTTCGGCGGCGCTCCGGCGTCGGTCGTGAACTGGGCGATCAACTCGATCACCGTCACGACGCCGATCCACACCATGCAGGACCCGCTGAAGCCCGAGCAGGTCAACCTGGTGGTCCAGACGGCCGGGAACCAGTCGAGCCAGCCGGTGACCTTCACGTACTTCTGCGTCGCGCAGCGGATGACGATCTCCTCGATCAGCCCGGTCGCGGGCTCGCCCGGAGGCGGGGACAGCGTCGCGATCCTCGGCAGCCACTTCGGGTCCACGACGGCGACGACGCAGGTCACGTTCTGCGGCCTCCCGGCCCAGATCACGGGCCAGGCTCGACAACGTCATCAACGTCACGACCCCCGCCCACGCGCTCGCGAACCCGGCGCTCTCCGAGACCTGTCCGGTCGTCGTGACGCGCGACCTCGGGCTCATCTCGATGCAGTCCGCGACGTCGCCGATCCCGTTCGTCTACCGGGGCAGCGGCGCGACGGGCGCGTGCAACACGGACCCGACGTTCTACGTCTCGAGCATCACGCCGAACACGGGGTCGCCGGACGGCGGCACGATCGTGACCGTCACGGGCAGCGGCTTCCCGACGAACGCCGCGCTCCTCAGGGTCGACTTCGGCGGGAACCTCGGCTCGGTCCTCGGCAACCCCGACGAGCACGTCCTTCCAGGTCTCCTCGCCGCGCCGCGTCCTCGCCTACTCGGACGTGCCCGAGACCGTCGACGTCATCGTGACGGACCTCGGCAGCGCGACGCAGCGCTGCTTCCGCGTCGCGGGCGGCTTCGTCTACACGGTCCAGGCCCTCGACCCGTCCATCTACTCCGTGTCGCCGCGGACGGGACCGAACGACCAGTCGACGCGCGCCACGATCTTCGGCGCGAACTTCCAGTTCCCGATGCAGGTCTTCATGACGGGCGCCGCCTGCGGCGCGCAGCGCGTGGAAGCCTCGGTCATCCAGGTCCTCCCGACGCAGATCATCTTCAACACGCCGGTCGCGGTCGGCGGCAACGCGTGCCTCTCGGGCCAGCTCGTCGACGTCGCGATCCTGAATCCGGCGACGGGCAAGACGGCCAACTGCTCGTCCTGCTTCAAGTACTACTCCTGCCCGAGCGTCGGCGAACGCGTCGCCGTCGGTCGGGAGCGCGACGCAGTCCACGAACGTCGTGATCACGGGCAACAACTTCGCCGAGCCCGTCGATCGCGAACATCCGCGTCGGGGGCCGCGCTCGTGCCGCTCCAGGTCACGAGCATCTCGAACACGTCGATCATCGTCACGGTGCCGTCGCTCCAGGCGCTCGCTCGGCGGCGCGCTCGTCGTGCGGGAACACGGACGCGGCCATCGAGCTCACGTTCCCGGGCCTCACGTGCACCACCTCGCCGATCTCGGTGCCGTTCTCGTTCCACACGGACCAGCCGACCGCCACGAGCGCCTCGCCCGACGAACCTGAACCAGGACGGCACGCTCTTCCCGGGCGACCGGGTCGCCCGGCGACGATCACGGTCGTCGGCTCGAACTTCCAGGCCCCGATGACGGTCACGCTCCTCAAGGACGGCAGCCCGGTGCCGAACACGCCGGTCAACAACGCGAACGTGTCGAACCCGACGTGCTCTGCGTTCGCGGCGCCGGCGGTCCCGGACAACTCCCTCAACAGCAGAACTGCGTCCTCGGGCGGAACGATCAACGGCGCAAGGCCGTCCCGACGTCGTTCGGCATCCGCGTGACGAACACGCTGACGGGGTGCTCGGCGACCTGCCGAACGTCCTCGTCTACAACCCGCTCGACACGACCTGCAACGCCGCGCTCTCGATCGTCAACGCCCGCTTCCGGCCGGGACCGCAACGTCGCCGTACGGCCCGTCGCGATGACCGCCGTCGGGCGGGCCGGCCCGCCGTACACGTGGTCGGCGGTCGGCCTGCCCGCCGGCGTGTCGATCAACCCCGGGCCGGCGCGATCAGAGGCACGCCGACGGCTGCCGGGACGTTCGTCGTCAACGTGACGGTGACCGACGCGGTGGGACGACGCGACACCGATGTCCGCTCGTGATCGCGCCCTGACGCCGTTCGGACGCATCTCGGGATTCGGGCCGCCTCCGGGCGGCCCGAACTTTCTCGAAACCGGATGCCGTAGACTCGGAGTCGGATCGACACACATGGCTCTCTTCGGCGGCCCGTCCCAGCCCGTGACCCGCCTCGAGGAGCTCAAACGGCTCCTCCAGCGGGATCCGACGTCGCGCCAGTTCCTGGCGCTGGCGGAGGAGTACCGGCGGCACGGGAAGTACCGCGACGCGGTCATCACGCTCGAGCGCGGCCTCGTCCCTCCACCAGACCTCGGTGGCGGGCCACGTGGCCCTCGGCAAGACGTACCAGCAGCTCGACCGGCTCGAGGACGCGATCCGCGCGTTCACGAACGCGCTGAGGATCGACCGCGAGAACCTCGTCGCGATCCGGCAGCTCGCCGAGGTCTACCTCGCCAAGGGCGACAAGGTCGAGGCGATCAAGAAGCTGAAGCTGTACCGCGGCCTCAAGGCGGGGGACCGCGACGTCAACGACATCATCGCCCGCCTCGAGGAGGAGATGTCCGCGGCCGTGGGCGAGCGCGCGGGCCATCGGAGCGGCGTGCGCCCGGCCGTCGAGGCGCCTGCCGGGCTTCCCGCCGCCGGCCGGTCCCGGACTCTCGTCGAGCACGAACCGCCGCGCGCGCTCCTCCGCAGGCTCGAGACGTCGCGTCCGCCGGAGACCGTCGCCCCGCTCGCCGCCGCCGACGTGCGCCCGCCGGACCCGATGGCGTTCACGTACGACGGCGCCGTCGATCGCGCGCGCGGTCGAGAAGGTCGTACGCGCCGGAACCGCCCCGCTCCCGCCCGCCCGCCCGCCGCCGCTCGACGACGTCTTCCTCCAGACGAGCCCCGCCGCCCGCTTCACGGCCGGCTTCGACCGGCGAGCTGTCGCCGTTCACGGCGCCGATCCCGCAGCTCGCGAGACGCAGCCGCCGCGATCCCTCCGGCGCCGCCCGAGCCGACGCCTCCCGAGCCGCCGCCGCAGGCCCGCCCCGCGCGGCGTTCGCGCCTCGGCGCTGGAGCCCGACGTCGACGACGTCCCGACCACTCCCTTCGAGTTCCCCGTGCACCTCTACCGCGTCGGCTCGGCGCCGGAGCCGCCTCCGTCGCCGAGCCCGGCCGCGGGCCCCGCCGGCGGCGGCACGGCGCCTCCGGGCCGCCGAGCCGGCCCGCGCCCCGCGGCCGGAGCGCCGCCCTTCGTCACGGCGACTCTCGCGGCGCTCTACGAGAAGCCAGGGGTTCGCGGCCGACGCGCGCGAGACGTACCGCACGCTCGCCGAGACCGAGGCCGACGAGGACCGCGCCCGCGCCCTGCGCGACAAGGCCGCGGCGCTTCCGGCCGAGCGCGCGACTGGCCGCACCTGCGCCGGCTCGCGCGCCGCTTCCCGAAGCGGACGCGAGGCGACCGCGAACGACCTTCACGCGATGATCCGCGGCCTCGTCGAGTCGACGGAGGGCATCCGGGCCGCCACGCTCACCGATCTCGAGGGCCTGCCCGTCGTCGACGGCGGGACCCGCCGCGCGCGAGGGCGGCCAGGAGATCCTCGTCGCCGAGCTGACGTCCTTCCTCAAGAACGTCGGCCGCTCGGCCGGAGAGGTCGGCGCCGGGCGCCTGCGCGCCTCGCGCTTCACGGGCGCGCACGGGACGGCCGTCGTGTCGCGCGTGAACGACGACTATTCCCTCATCCTGCACGTGGACCCCGACGCGATCCTGGGCGAGGTGCGCTGGGAAGCCGAGCGCACGGCCCGCGCCCTGAGTCCCGCGGTGCGCTGAGCGCCGAGAGAAAGAACCGAGGAAGGAAGACATGAACGTCAAGGAGATCAAGGAACTCGTGGACCTCGTGTCCCGCCGCGGGCTCGCGGGCCTCGAGATCGAGCGCGCGGGCTTCCGCCTGCGGATCGAGGGCGCGCCGCGCGCCCGGCGCCGCCGCCGCGCTCCTACGAGCCGGCGGTCCTCGCCGAGGCCGGCCCGCTCGCGGCGCCGCCGGCCCTCGCGGCGCCGGCCGCGCCGGCCGGCGGCGCCGCGGCCGGAGCCGCGCACGTGCCGCCCGGGCCGCCGGGCTCCGGCGAGCGCGAGGGCTTCCACGTCCTGACGTCCCCGATCGTGGGCACGTTCTACCGCGCGGCGAATCCCGACGCCGAGCCCTTCGTGAAGGTGGGCGACGTCGTCGAGAAGGGCAAGACGCTCTGCATCGTCGAGGCGATGAAGCTCATGAACGAGATCGAGGCCGACGCGGCGGGCACGATCGTGGCGATCTACCCGCAGAACGCGCAGCCGGTCGAGTTCGGCGAGAAGCTGTTCGCGATCCAGCCGCACTGAGGCGACGTGTTCCAGAAGGTACTCGTCGCCAACCGGGGGGAGATCGCGCTCCGCATCATCGCCGCCTGCAAGGAGCTGGGCGTCGCGACGGTGGCCGTCCATTCGGAGGCCGACCGCGACGCGCTCCACGTCCGCGCCGCGGACGAGTCCGTGTGCATCGGGCCGCCGCGCCGTCCGGCTCGTACCTGAACATCACGTCGCTCGTCGCGGCGGCCGAGATCACCGGGGCCGACGCGGTCCATCCGGGCTACGGCTTCCTCGCCGAGAACGCGCACTTCGCGGAGATCCTGGAGGAGGTCGGCCTGAAGTGGATCGGGCCCTCGCCGGACGCGATCCGGCGGATGGGCGACAAGTCGGTCGCGAAGTCGACCGTCAAGGAGTCCGGCGTTCCCGACGATTCCCGGAAGCCCGGGCCCGCTCGACTCGATCGAGGACGCGATGCGGACTCGCCGGCCCGCATCGGCTACCCGTGCTCCTGAAGGCCGTCGCCGGCGGCGGCGGCCGCGGCATGCGCGTCGCGCGCAACGACAAGGAGCTCGCGGCCGCGTTCGAGCTCGCGACACACGAGGCCGAGCGCGCGTTCGGGAACGGGAGCGTCTATCTCGAGAAGTACCTCGCGGAACCGCGGCACGTCGAGATCCAGATCTTCGGCGACACGCACGGGACGCGTCGTCCACCTCGGCGAGCGCGAGTGCTCGCTCCAGCGCCGGCACCAGAAGATCCTGGAGGAGTCGCCGTCTCCGGCGCTCTCCGACGCGCTGCGGGCGAAGATGGGCGCCGCGGCGGTGGCGGCCGCGAGGGCCGTGAACTACGTCGGCGCCGGCACGGTCGAGTTCCTCGTCGACGAGGACGGATCGTTCTTCTTCATGGAGATGAACACGCGGATCCAGGTCGAGCACCCGGTGACGGAGATGGTCACGGGCTTCGACCTCGTCAAGGAGCAGATCCGCGTCGCCGCGGGCGAGCCGCTCTCCTTCGGCCCGACGCCGGGCGACGGGGACGGGGCCGGCTGGAAGCCGCGCGGACACGCGATCGAGTTCCGCATCAACGCGGAGGATCCCGTCACGTTCGCGCCGTCGCCCGGGCACGATCACGACGTTCCACCTCCCGGGCGGCCCCGGCGTGCGCGTCGACACCGCGGCCTACTCGGGCTGGAAGATCCCGCCGTACTACGACTCCCTCATCGCGAAGCTCATCGTCCACGGCCGCGATCGCGAGGAGGCGCTCGCCCGCGGCCGGCGCGCGCTCGAGCTCTTCATCGTCGAGGGCGTCAAGACGACGATCCCGCTCCACCTGAGGCTCCTCGACGACCCCGACGTGCGGCGCGGGCGCTTCTCGACGAAGTGGCTCGAGCGCTGGCTCCTCAAGCACGGACCGGGCTGAGCGGAGGCCCGCGCGTGGCGGCCGCGCCGGGGCGCATCTACCTCGTCGGCTTCATGGGAAGCGGCAAGACGACCGCCGGCCGGCTCCTCGCCGGACGGCTCGGCGCCCCGTTCGTCGACCTCGACCTCGCGTTCGAGTCGATGGCGGGGCGGACGATCCGCGAGACGTTCGAGACGCACGGCGAGCCGTGGTTCCGCGCGCGCGAGGCCGAGCTCCTGCGCGGGACGGCGTCGCTTCCCGCGGCCGTCGTCGCGCTCGGCGGCGGGACGTTCACGTTCCCGGAGAACCGGGAGTTCGTGAGGACGCACGGGCTCTCGATCTTCCTCGACGTCACCGTTCGACGTGATCGCCGAGCGGCTGGCCGGCAAGACCGCGGACCGGCCCCTCTTCCCGTCCGAGGAGAGCGCCCGGGAGCTCTGGGAGACGCGCCTGCCGTCCTATAGAATGGCGGACCGGACGCTCGACGTGACACGCGACATGACTGCGGCCGAGGTGGCCGGCAAACTCGCGGACCTCGCGGCGCCGCCTCTCGCGGCTCCGGGCGGAGCGTCCTGACTGTGCGTTACCTGATCATCTCGGATCTCCACTCGAACGACGAGGCGTTCACCGCCGTGCTCCGGCGCGTCAAGCGCAAGAAGTTCGACCGCGTGATCTGCCTCGGGGACTTCGTCGGCTATGCCGCAGACCCGAACAAGGTCCTCGACCGGTACCGCACGTTCCGGCGGCCGACGTACGCGATCCGCGGAAACCACGACAAGGTCGTCTCGGGCGTCGAGGAGGGCGCGCTCTTCAACCCGCCCGCGCTCGAGGCGGCCCGCTGGACGACGGAGCGCCTCTCCCGCGAGAACGCGGACTTCCTGAGGAAGCTCGCCCCGGGCCCCGCGGTCGTGGACGCGAAGTTCGTCGTCTGCCACGGCTCGCCGCTCGACGAGGACGCGTACATCTTCTCGGACTTCGACGCGTCGCTGAACTTCGTCCAGATGCACCGCCTCGCCGAGGGCGTCAACCTGTGCTTCTTCGGCCACAGCCACATCCCGTCGATCTTCACGCTCGAGCCCGACGGCATCCGCGTGGAGGCCGTGCGCGACCCCCGCTACAAGCTGCGCCTCGACCCCGCGAAGCGCTACCTCGTGAACCCGGGCTCGGTGGGCCAGCCGCGCGACCGCAACCCGCGCGCCGCGTACGCGATCTACGACGCGGACGCGGGCGTGGTTCACTTCGACCGCGTTCCCTACGACGTCGGGACCGCGCGCCGGAAGATCGAGCGCGCCGGGCTGCCGGCGGTGCTCGGGGACCGGCTCCTCGTCGGCCTTTGACGCGCGGCCTCCGCCGCGCCGCGGCCGGCGCCTCCTCGCCGGCGCTCGCGGGCTGCGTCGAGGTTCGGCGCCGAGCCGGGCCCCCCGAAGGGCACGTACCGCGAGCGGCTCCACGGCTTCGCCCGCCTCCTCGCGATGGAGGACCGGCGCGCCTACGACCCGCTTCTCGCGGGCCGCACGGCCGTCGTCGCCCGGACCCCTGGCTGCGCGCGAAGACGGCGCTCACCGCGGGGCGCCTGCGCGACCCGGACGCGTCGGTCCTCCTTCCGCCTCTCCTGACCGACCCGGAGGCGTCCGTGCGGCGCGCGGCCGCCTTCGCCGCCGGCGTCTCGGGCGACGCGCGTCTCGTGCCTCTTCTCGTGAAGGCGCTCCGGGACGCCGACGCGGCGACGGCCGCCAACGCGGCCGAGGCGCTCGGCAAGATCGGCGGCCCGGAGGCGACGGATGCGCTCCTCGCCGCTCTCGGCGCGCGCGACGGAGTCACGTCGACGCGCGCGGCGAGCGCGCTCGCGATGTTCCGCAAGCCCGAGGCGCGGACGGTGACGGCGCTCCTTTCCGTCTTCGGAGAAGAGCCTCTTGCTCCCGAGCTGAGGCGGGCGGTCGTCTACTCACTGTCGCGCAAGCCCGCAACCCGCAGCGGCGCCGGCGCTTCGCGCGGTTCTTCGAAGAAGGGAGAGGGGGGACGAGCCCCTCGATCGACGAAGTCGCCTGGGCCGCGCGCGGGACTGGGGATGCTGGGAGACGAGGAGAGCGCGTCGGACCTCGTCCGCCTCGCGGCCAGCTCGGACGTTTCGATTTCCGTGCAGTCGCTGACGGCGCTCTCTTCACTTTCTAAGAAGAATCTCTTCTCCGAATCTTCCGGAGCTGACTCGAAGCGCCCGCGCCGTCGCGATCGTCGGGAGCGAACGACGCCCTCCCCGGCGTCGCCGTCGCTGCGCTGCGCCTCCTCGGCGCGCTGCCCGACGCGCCGGAGTCGCGGGCGGTCCTCGAGGAGAACCTGCTGCGAAAGGGTTGGAGGGGGCAGACGGCCCTCGTCGCCCTGACGCGCCTCGACGCGCCGCGCGCGCCGGAGAAGGCGCGCGGCGCGGCCGACCGGGAGATGGTCGCCGGGACGCTCGAGCAGCGCCTCGGCGCCGCCGAGTCGCTGGAATACCTCGGGAAGCAAGAGGGGACTTCTTCGAGTGACCCTCTCGCGGACGCCCTGCTCTCCGATCCCAGCGCCCGGGTGCGCGCCGCCGCCATCTCTTCACTTTCAAAGAAAAATTCCGGCGAAGCGCACTCGCGTGGCTGCTCGCGGCGCTGATCGACCGCGACCCCGCGGTGCGGGACGTCGCGCTGGACGCGGCGGCGCCGCTCCTCGAGAAGGGGAGCGCGGAGCTGCGGCGCGCCTGGGAGTGCCGCGTTCGAGAAGGCGTTCGAGGCGCAGGAGCCGGACTTCACGGTCGGCGCGCTCGATGCCGCCGCGTCTCGCGGCGAGGCGGGGCGCGCTCTCGTCGCCGCGCACGCGAACGACGCCGACGCGGTGACGCGGGACAAGGCGCGCCGCCTCCTCGTCGAGAAGTACGGCGCCCGGCGGCCTCGTTCCGCCCGATTCCCGTGAAGACGCGGCTCTCCGGAAGCGGACTACGACCGCCTCGCGCGGGCCGCGAACGAGTCCCTCTTCTCGGCCGACGGTCGGACGGCGCGGGGGACGGCGGTCCTCGACCTCGACGCCGAGGAGGCGCCGATGACGGTCGAGAGCTTCCGCGCGCTCGCGGCGAGGCGCTACTTCGACGGCATCGTGATCCACCGCGTCGTCCCGGACTTCGTCGTCCAGACGGGCGACCCGCGCGGAGACGGCAGCGGCGGTCCCGGCTACGCGATCCGCGACGAGATCAACCCGCTGCGCTACGCGCGCGGCGCCGTCGGCATGGCCCTGTCCGGGCCGGACACCGGCGGCTCGCAGTGGTTCGTGACGCTCGCGCCCCAGATCCACCTCGACGGCGGCTACACGGTCTTCGGCAGCGTGCGCGAGGGGATGGAGCTCTTCGACCGGACGGAGCAGGACGACACGCTCGTCGCCGTCCGCGTGACCGAGCGGCCGCGGCCCGCCCGCCCGCCGGGAGCCGTCCAGTGAGGTTCTCGATCGGCCGCGCGCTCCAGCTCGTCGGGATCGTCCTCGTGGGCGTCGGGCTCGCCGTCGGCCTCGTGACGCGACGACCTGAGGTACGAGGAGCGGATGTTCTTCGCGGGCGGCGGAGTCTTCTTCGCGGGCTGGCTCCTCGTCCGCCCGTTCCGGCGCCATGAAGGTCTTCGTCGGCCAGCCGCTCGTCGAGCCGTCGACGCAGGACCTCCTCGCGGGCCACACCGTCGTGACGGGCGGCGGGAACCTCCCGCGCTCCGAGTGGCCGCTCTTCGCCGACGCCGACGCGCTGCTCCCGACCCCGCGGGAGCGCATCACCGCGGACGTCCTCGCGGCCGCGCCGCGCGTCCGCATCGTCGCGAGCCACTCGGTGGGCGTCGACCACGTGGACCTTTCCGCGTGCCGCGCGCGCGGGATCCTCGTGACGAACACGCCGGACGTCCTCACGGACGCGACGGCCGACCTCGCCTTCGCCCTGATCCTCGCCGTCGCGCGGCGCCTCCGCGAGGGCGAGGCGCTCGCGCGCTCGGGGACGTGGGACGGCTGGAAGCCCCGGGAGCTCCTCGGCGTCTCGCTGGCCGGGAAGACGCTCGGGATCTACGGCTTCGGCCGCATCGGCCGCGCGGTCGCGCGGCGGGGCGAGGCGTTCGGGATGGAGGTCGTCTCATTCGACAAAGAGGGAACGGAAGAGGAATTCAGAGAGGTTTCTTCTGAAGGTGGATGTGCTGTCGATCCATGCGCCGCTGACCGATGCGACACGCGGCCGGTTCGGAGCGACGGAATTTCTGCGAATGAAGGAGGGCAGCATCCTCGTCAACACCGCGCGCGGCCCGATCGTGGACGAGGCGGCCCTCGCGGCGGCCCTTCGTTCGAAGCATCTCTTCGGCGCCGGGCTCGACGTGTTCCAGCGCGAGCCGAAGATCGAGGCGGCTCTCTGGACTCTTCCCAACGTCGTCCTCCTCCCGCACCTCGGGTCGGCGACGACCGGAGACGCGCCTCGCGATGGCGCGGCTCGCGTGCACGGAGATCGTCCGGTTCTTCGCGGGCGAGCCGCCGCTGAACCCGGTTGGCTGAAGAGAAGAAACGAAGAGAGAGGAAGGCTGCTTAGAGGGTGCCCGAGCGGGCCGGCGCGCCGGAGCCGTGCGTGCGGGCGCATCGCTCATTCACCCTTCTAAGAAGAATTTCCTCCGAGGTCACCCGACGGGAGGTCTCGCCGTCGGAGCGAACGCGCCGCAAGAGCCATCGGAATCGCGGCCGCTGCCGCGGCCGCGCAGAGAAATCACGAGAAGGAGCGGCACGGCGGTCGATGCGCATGTGCAGCGAGCGCGCCGAGCAGCGTGCGGAGCTCGCTCGACACCGCGACCGTCGCGAAGAGGGAGAGGCCCGTGGAGAGGACGAGCGCGAAGAGGCCGCCGGGCCCGAGCGCGACGGCGACCGGGTTCGGCCCGTCGTAGCGCGGAAAGAGCCCGCCGAGGCCGGTGTGGAGCGCGGGGATCGCGAGCCCTCCGGCCAGCGCGACCGCGAGGGCGGCGGCCGTCGTCGTCGCCGCGGGGCGCAGCGACGGCGAGGCTCGCGCCCGTCAGGAGGAGCGACGCGAGGACCGCCGGGATCGCGCGCGCCGCCCACCGGGCCGCGAGGTGGCGGGCCGGGTCGAGGGGGAGCGAGCGCAGGACCGCGGCGGAGCGCCCGTCCGTCGAGACGGCCGGATACGCGAAACGCAGGGACAGGGCCGACGACGAGGAAGAGCGCGAGCCCCGTCTGGAGGCCGGCGACGAGGTCGCGCGCGGCGGGGTCGGTCGACGGGAGGAGGCGGACGTTCAGGAGGTCGAGGACGAAGACCGCGGCGAGAGAACCGAGCTGCGCGGGCGTCGAGGCGTCGCGCAGAACCGTCGCGACCTCGGCCCGCAGGAGGAGCCCGCGGAGCGAACGCGCCGGACGCCGGCGCGCGGGGCGGCCTCGGCCCGTCGACGCCTCGCGCACGTCGCGCCAGACGGTGAGGTGGACGGGGGCGAGAACGGCCGGCACGAGCGCCGCCGCGGCGAGGCCGAGAGCGAGGACGGCGGCGCCGGGCAGGAGACCGGCGGGGTCGCCCGCGAGGCCGAGGGCGGCCGCGTGCGCCGCCCAGCCGACCGGGTTCGCGCCGGGCGCGGGCGGCGGGATCGCGCCGAGCGACTGCAGGAGGCCGAGCGCCTCGACGGGGTCGAGCAGCCGCTCCGGTCTGGAGGCGCGGAATCCCACCAGCGCGGCCGAGAGGCCCAGCGCGGAGAGCAGCGCGGAGAAGAGCCGCGCCCGGCGCGGCGGGACGAGCCGGACGAGGACGAGAGCGCCGGCGATGCCGGCCGAGCCCGCGAGCAGGAAGAGGCCGACGACGGCGAGGAGGCCCGTGGACGTCGCGAGGGCGGGGGCGCGCGAGGCGGCGGCCGCGACGGCGAGCGCGGGGAGCGCGAGGAGAAGCGACGGGGCCGACGCGAGGGCCAGCGTGGAGGCGGCCTGGCGGGCGAGGAGGCGGCGGTGGGGGATCGGGAGGACGGCGAGCGCGGGGAGCTCGTCGGAGAGAAAGAGCGTCGAGACCGCCGTCGTGAGAGAGCCGAGGAGGACGAGAGCCGCGGCCGCGCCGAGAGCGCCCGTGAGGAGGCGCTCGACGAGGAACGCCGGCCGCAGCTCGGGCAGGGTCGCGAGGGCGGCCGACGACGCGCGGATCGCGGCCTCGAGGCCGACGACCTCGAGCGCCGCGAAGACGAGGAGCGTCAGGAGACCGGCGAGGGCCGGGATGCGCGCGCGGCCCCGCGTCCCGAGAAGGGTGCGCGCCGCGGCACGGGCGGCGTTGGCCCGGAAGACCGCGTTCACGCCGTGCGGCCCCCGGCGAGGGCGAAGAAGACCTCGGAGATCCCGCCCGTCAGCCCCGACGACGTGCGCAGGGAGCCGGGCGCGCCGCGCGCGACGAGGCGCCCGTCGAAGAGGAGACCCGCGTCGGTCGCGAGCTCTTCCGCCTGCGCGAGCTGGTGCGTCGTGAGGAGGACCGCCGACCCCCGCGCCGCGAGGGCGCGCAGGCGCTCGCCGAGGCTCCGCTGGGCGATCGGGTCGAGGCCCACCATCGGCTCGTCGAGGACGAGGACCTCGGGATCGTGGAGGAACGCCTGCGCGAGCGCGACGCGCTGCCGCGTGCCGTGCGAGAGCGTGTCGTTGCGCGCGTCCGCGACGGCCACGAGGTCGAACGCGGCGAGCTCGGCGTCGATGCGCCGCTCGAGCGCGCTCGCCGCGCGCCCCGAAGACGGCGCCCACGAAGCGGAGCGTCTCGCGCGGCGTCCACTTCGGCCAGAGGTAGGGGCGGTCCGGCACGAACCCGAGCTTCGACTTGGCGGCGACGGGATCGCGGGCGACGTCGATGCCCGCGAGGAGCGTCCGGCCGGAGGTGGGGGAGAGGAGGCCGGTCAGGAGGCCGATCGCGGTCGTCTTGCCGGCGCCGTTCGGGCCGACGAGGGCGAAGAGGGCGCCGCCCGGGATCTCGAGCGAGAGGTCCGAAAGCGCCGTTTTGTCGCCGTAGCGCTTGACGGCCCTCTCGAACCGGATCACGTCAGGATCTTAAGGGTTGCCCCCGATTCATCTGCTTCATTGACGCCCGGCGGACCCGGCTTCACTCGTTGAGTTAGCACGTATTTCGCACGTGAAAGGAGCGGTGCATGAGAGAGTATGGTTCCACCGTGCTCGACGAACCCAGGACCAAGACCTCGGCCAGGCCGGAGGGCCACATGCAGAAGGAATACGTCGCCGCCCTGCTCGCCGACGTCAAGGCGAAGAATCCGGCCGAGCCGGAGTTCCACCAGGCGGTTGCCGAGGTCGCCGAGTCGGTCGCCCTGGTCCTCGAGAGGCATCCCGAGTATCGCCGGGCCAAGATCTTCGAGAGGATCGTCGAGCCGGAGCGGGTCATCATCTTCCGGGTGCCCTGGATGGACGACCAGGGCGAGGTGCGGATCAACCGCGGCTTCCGCATCCAGATGAACGGAGCGATCGGGCCCTACAAGGGAGGCCTGAGGTTCCACCCGTCCGTCAACCTCGGCATCCTCAAGTTCCTCGCGTTCGAGCAGACGTTCAAGAACGCGCTCACGACGCTCCCGATGGGCGGCGGCAAGGGCGGCTCGGACTTCGACCCCAAGGGGAAGTCGGACAACGAGGTCATGCGTTTCTGCCAGAGCTTCATGACCGAGCTCTTCCGGCACATCGGCCCCGATACGGACGTCCCCGCCGGGGACATCGGCGTCGGCGGACGCGAGATCGGGTATCTCTTCGGGCAGTACCGCAAGCTCCGCAACGAGTTCGCGGGTGTCCTCACCGGGAAGGGCCTCAACTGGGGAGGCTCGCTGATCCGGACCGAGGCCACGGGCTTCGGCTGCGTCTACTTCGCCGCCGAGATGCTCGCGACGCGCGGCCAGACGCTCGAGGGCAAGACCTGTCTCGTCTCGGGCAGCGGCAACGCCGCCCAGTTCACCGTCGAGAAGCTCCTCGACCTCGGCGCCAAGGTCGTGACGCTCTCCGACTCCAGCGGCTTCATCCACGACGAGGCGGGGATCGACCGCACGAAGATGGAGTTCATCCTCGACCTGAAGAACGTGCGGCGCGGCCGCATCCAGGACTACGTCGACAAGTTCAAGGGCGCGCACTTCACGCCGGCGGATCCGAGGCTCGACCACAATCCGATGTGGAGCCTCAAGGCCGACTGCGCGTTCCCGAGCGCGACGCAGAACGAGATCAACGGCAAGGACGCGGCGAACCTCCTGAAGAACGGCGTCAAGCTCGTGTCCGAGGCCGCGAACATGCCGACGACGCTCGAAGGGGTCCACCAGTTCGTGGACGCCGGCATCCTTTACGCGCCCGGAAAGGCCGCTAACGCGGGCGGCGTCGCGACCTCGGGGCTCGAGATGTCGCAGAACAGCATGCGTTACGCGTGGACCCGCGAGGAGGTCGACCAGCGGCTCCGGATCATCATGAAGAGCATCCACCAGGCCTGCGTGGAGACCGCCGTCCGGTTCGGCTGCCCGGGCAACTACGTCAACGGCGCCAACATCGCGGGCTTCCTGAAGGTCGCCGACTCGATGATGGACCAGGGGCTGGTCTAGGGCGGGCCGCGGAAGGAGCGACGCGCCGAGGACACGCCGATGGACGCGCACCGCAGGGACCTCCTCAAGAGCACCTTCGAGAGACTGCGGCCGATCCCGAAGGGTGCGGGCCTCACGTTCTACGGCCGCCTGTTCGAGCTCGACCCCGCCCTCCGGCCTCTCTTCGGGGACAACCTCGAGAACCAGGCCTCCATGTTCGTGACGGCCCTCAACATGGCCGTGCTCGGGCTCGTCGAGGAGGGGTTCGTGCCCCACTCGGTGCGGGAGCTCGGGGCCCGGCACGCCCACTACGGGGTCGACGAGTCGTCCTACGCGACGTTCGGAGAGGCCCTGCTCTGGACCCTCGGGCAGCTCCTCGGGGAGCGCTTCACGCCCGAGGTCCGGGAAGCGTGGTCCGAAGCCTACGAGACGCTGGCCTCGGCGATGAAGGAGTCCGCCGCACAGGCACGGGAGACGAGGGCCGCCGCGGAGCGCGGCGGCCCTCATCCGGGCGGCCCGCCGTCCCCGGTCTGAGACGAGGGGGCCCGTTTCCCTGATTCACCCGCCTCATGGCCGGGAGGGCGGGGGTCTCACTACGATGACCATGGATGTTGCTCCGGTGTGAGACGTCGCGCCTTCGGACGTCCGGCCAGCCTTCAAACGACACGAAAGATGGGGGTTATACGTCATGAAAGGCGCGTTCAACGCGTTCGAGATGGCCCAGTCCCAGTTCGACAAGAGCGCCGACATCCTCGGCCTCGACTTACCCACCCGTGACCTGCTGCGGTGGCCTCTGCGCGAGTACGCGTTCGCCATCCCGGTGCGCATGGACGACGGCAAGGTCCGCGTCTTCCGGGGCTTCCGCGTCCAGCACAACGACGCGCGCGGGCCGAGCAAGGGCGGAATCCGGTTCCACCCGCAGGAGACGATCGACACGGTCCGCGCCCTCTCGATGTGGATGACGTGGAAGTGCGCGGTCGTCGACATCCCGCTCGGCGGCGCCAAGGGCGGCGTGATCTGCGACCCGCACAACCTCTCGGCGCGCGAGCAGGAGGGGATCTGCCGCGGGTGGGTCCGCCAGGTGGCGAAGAACGTGGGCCCGACGATCGACGTGCCGGCGCCCGACGTCATGACGACGCCCCAGCACATGCTCTGGATGCTCGACGAATGGGAGACGATTCACGGCCACCGCGGCCCGGGCTTCATCACCGGAAAGCCGGTCGGGATGGGCGGCTCGCTCGGGCGCACGGAAGCGACGGGCTACGGCGTCGTCTTCGCCCTCCGCGAGGCGCTTTCGCAGCTCGGCCTGCCGATCGACAAGACCCGGGCCGCCGTGCAGGGTTTCGGCAACGTGTCGCAGTACGCGATCCAGCTGTTCACGAAGATGGGCGGAAAGGTCGTGTCGGTCTCGTCGTGGGACCAGGCCGACCAGAAGTCCTACAGCTTCCGGCGGGCCGAGGGCGTGGACGCCGCCGAGCTCGTGAAGATCACGGACCCCTTCGGCGGGATCGACAAGGCGAAGGCGAAGACGCTGGGCTACGAGGTGAAGCCGGGCGAGGACTGGATCGCGGAGGACGTCGACATCCTCCTGCCGGCGGCGCTCGAGAACCAGGTCACCGGCGAGAGCGCCAAGCGCATCTCCCCCCGCGTGAAGGTCCTCGTCGAAGGAGCGAACGGGCCGACGACGCCCGAGGCGGACAAGATCATCCAGGAGCGCGGGATCTTCGTCATCCCGGACTTCCTCGCGAACGCCGGGGGCGTCACCTGCAGCTACTTCGAGCAGGTGCAGAGCAACATGAATCACTACTGGACGCAGGACGAGGTGCTCGGCAAGCTGGACGTGAAGATGACGCACGCGTTCCACGACGTCGCCGAGCTCGCGAAGTGCCGGAAGCTCTACATGCGGGATGCCGCCTACGTGATCGCCGTGAGCCGCGTCGCGAAGGCGTGCCGGGATCGCGGCTGGGTGTGATCGGGTGACCGGGTGACCGCCCTCCCCGAGCTCGCGCGCTACTCGAGGGCGAGCTTCGGCGCGGGAGGGCGGTTCACGCGCATCGGCCAGGGGCCCGTCGGCGGAAAGGCCGCCGGCCTGGTCCGGCTCCTCGGGCGGCTGGGTGCGGCGTTTCCCGACGGTCGTTTCGGCCCCTTCGAGGTGACGGTCCCGAGCTTCACGGTCGTCGCCGCCGACTGGTTCGACGCCTTCCTCGCGGAGAACGGGCTGCCCGGCGCTCCGGAGGGGCGGCGCGACGACGAGATCGCGATGGCGTTCCAGCGCGCCACCCTCCCGGTCGGCCTCGTCGGGGACCTGCGCGCGCTCATGGAGGACGTGCGGGCGCCCCTCGCGCTGCGCTCGTCGAGCCTTCTCGAGGACGCGCTCGAGCACCCGTTCGCCGGCGTCTACGGCACGAAGATGACGCCGAACGACCAGCTCGACGCCGACACCCGCTTCACCCGGATGGTCGAGGCGATCAAGTTCGTCTGGGCGTCGACGTTCTTCGCGGCGGCGCGCGCGTACCGGGCGCGGGTCGGGGCGGGAGAGAGCGAGCGCATGGCCGTCCTCGTGCAGGAGGTCGTCGGCCGGAGACACCGGACGCGCCACTACCCGGACGTGTCCGGCGTCGCGCGGTCGCTGGCGTTCTATCGCTTCGGCGGGACGTCCCCGGAGGAGGGGGTCGGCCAGCTCGCGCTCGGCCTCGGCCGCACGATCGTCCAGGGAGAGCCCGCCTGGACGTTCTGTCCCGCACGGCCGAAGGCGATGCCGCCGTACGGCTCCACGCGCCGATCTCCTGCGCGAGACGCAGGCGCGCTTCTGGGCGGTGCGGATGGGCGAGCCGCCCGAATACGACCCGACCCGCGAGACCGAGTACCTCGTCCACGCGCGTCTCGACGACGCCGAGGCGGACGGCACGCTCGCCCTCACGGCCTCGACGCTCGATCCGCGCTCGGAGCGGCTCGTGCCGGGCCTCGGACCGCGCGGGGCCGCGCGTCCTCACGTTCGCCCCGCTCCTCGTCCTCGACGAGCTGCCGCTCGCCGCGCTCGTGACGAGGCTGCTCGAGGTGGCGCGCGACGCGCTGGACGGCCCGGTGGAGCTGGAGTTCGCCGTGACGCTGCCGGACGCGGGCGAGGACCCTCCGCGTTTCTGCGTCCTGCAGGCGAGGCGGATGTCGGTTTCCACGCAGCCCGTCGAGATCGGGTCACAGGGCGGCGGCTGGGCGCCTCTCGTCTCGTCCGACCACGTGCTCGGGAACGGCGTCGTC
This sequence comes from uncultured Acidobacteriota bacterium, assembly GCA_963776915.1. Lineage (GTDB taxonomy): Bacteria > Acidobacteriota > Thermoanaerobaculia > UBA5066 > UBA5066 > Fen-183. The sequence continues at coordinate 86,729 of CAVZPE010000027.1, forward strand.
CGGGGGATCGCCGACGTCGTGTATCTCGTCCCCGAGCGCTTCGACGCGGCCCGGACGCCCGTGATCGCCGGCGAGATCGCGTCTCTCAACCGGCGCCTCCTCGACGAGGGGCGGCCGTACCTCCTGATCGGGTTCGGGCGGTGGGGAAGCGCCGACCCCTGGCTCGGCGTACCCGTAAACTGGGGGGACGTCTCCGGGGCGGGAGCGCTGGTCGAGACCTCGCCCCGGGGCCGCCCGATCGAGATGAGCCAGGGATCGCACTTCCTCCACAACCTCGCGGCGTTCTCGGTGCCGTACGCCTGCGTGCCGGAAGGCGCGGAGTCGATCGACTGGGAGTGGCTGCGGGCGCGACCCGCCGCGTCCGAGACCGAATTCGTGCGGCACGTCCGGCTCGAGACGCCGCTCCTCGTCGAGGTGGACGGGCGTGTCGGAAGGGGAGCCGTGCTCCGGCCCGCGGACGGGGAGAGCTCCCGGTGACGCCCGCGGACAACCTCCTCGAGGCGCTGCAGGAGCGGGCGAAGGAGCTCACCTGCCTCTACCGCGTCAACGAGGTCTGCAACACGCCGCAGTCGTCGCTGGACGAGATCTTCCGCAGCGTCGTCCAGATCCTGCCGTTCGGCTGGCAGCACCCGGAGACGTGCTTCGCGCGCCTCACCGTCGACAAGGTCGTCTACGAGCCCCCGGGCGTCCTGGCGACCCGGTGGCGCCAGTCGGCCGTGATCCACGTGCAGGGCGAGACCGTGGGCGAGGTGGAGGTGTTCTACCGCGAGGAGCGGCCGGCGTCCGACGAGGGCCCGTTCCTCAAGGAGGAGCGCAAGCTCATCGACACCGTCGCCGAGAGGCTCGGCCAGCTCCTCCTGCAGCGCCGTCTGCTCGAGCTCCTGCACGGCTGGGAAGGCGAGCCGGAGCGCCCGGCGCCCGAGGCGCGCGCCGAGTGGTGGATCATCGTCGACTTCCTGCGGAACACCGATCCGCGCCTCCTCATCCGCATCTCGCGGCGGATGATCAACTACCTCTGCTGGAACGGCGTGGCGGCGGCCCAGGACCTCCTGCCGCGGTTCACGGGCGGGCGCGGGTCCGAGGAGAGCGACGACAACCGCCCGATCGAGCGGCGCAGCCCCGAGTCGCTCCTGGGCGTCGCCGACGAGGCGTTCCGCGTCGCCTCCGAGCACCTCTCGGGCGAGGAGATCCGCTCGTGCATGGAGAAGTGGATCAAGGACGACATGGCGGGCTTCCTGCTCCGGGCGGCGGAGAACCAGGGCACGTCCACCGCGGATCTCGCGCAGGCGCTCGGCCGCTTCCACGACTCGCACATCGACGACCGGCAGCTCTCGCGCACGATCCAGGTGGAGCTGCGCGTCTCTCTCGCGCGCCGCTTCCTCACGGACGACCTCGCGTTCGTGGACGTCGCGAAGGACTACATCGACACCGCGGACTACTTCGAGCTCGCGCGCCACGTGATCGCGCCGCCGAAGAGCCACGGCCGCGTCGGCGGCAAGAGCGCGGGCCTCCTCCTCGCGACGCAGATCGTGAGGAAGTCGACGGAGTTCGCCGACGCGCTCGGCACGATCCGGATCCCGAAGACCTGGTACCTGACCTCGGACGGGATCCTGGACTTCATCGAGTACAACCAGCTCGAGGACCTCTACAACCGCAAGTATCTCGAGATCGACCAGGTGCGCCGCGAGTACCCGCACGTCATCCAGGTGTTCAAGAACTCCCACTTCTCTCCCGAGATCGTGAAGGGGCTCTCGCTCGCGCTCGACGACTTCGAGGACCGGCCGCTCATCGTCCGGAGCTCGAGCCTCCTCGAGGACCGCGTCGGGTCGGCGTTCTCCGGGAAGTACAAGAGCCTCTTCCTCGCGAACCAGGGGACGAAGGCCGAGAGGCTCTCGGCTCTCCTCGACGCCGTCGCCGAGGTGTACGCGTCGGTCTTCGGGCCCGACCCGCTGGAGTACCGCGCGGAGCGCGGCCTTCTCGACGTCCACGAGGAGATGGGGATCCTCCTGCAGGAGGTCGTGGGCTGCCGGGTCGGACGTTACTTCCTCCCGACGTTCGCCGGCGTCGCGTTCTCGAACAACGAGTTCCGCTGGTCGGCCCGCATCAAGCGTGCCGACGGCCTCGTGAGGCTCGTGCCGGGGCTGGGCACGCGCGCCGTCGACCGCCTCGCGGACGACTATCCCGTCCTCGTGGCGCCGGGCCAGCCGGGCCTCAGGGTGAACGTCACCGAGGAAGAGATCGTGCGCTACTCGCCCCGGAAGGTCGACGTCATCGACATGGAGTCCGGGAGCTTCGAGACGATCGAGATCGAGCGCCTCTTCGCCGCGAGCGGGCCCGACATCCCGGGCGTCGAGCAGATCGTCTCCGTCGCCGACGAGAGCGGCGTCCACCGGCCGTACCTCATCGACTGGAGCGCGCGCGGAGCACGGCTCGTCGTGACGTTCGAGGGCCTCCTGGAATCGACGCCGTTCCTCGCCCGCATGCGCGCCCTGCTCCGGCTCCTGAGGGAGAAGACGCGGGGCCCGGTCGACATCGAGTTCGCGTCCGACGGGAAGGACCTCTTCCTCCTGCAGTGCCGGCCGCAGAGCTTCTCGGAGGACGCGACGTCCGCCGCCATCCCGCCCGACCTGCCCGCCGACAAGGTGATCTTCGAGGCGCGCCGCTACGTCTCGAACGGGCGCGTGCCGGACCTCACGCACGTCGTCTACGTCGATCCCGACGGATACGCCGCGCTCTCCGATCCGGTGGCGCTCAAGAGGGTGGGACAGGCCGTCGGCCGCCTGAACAAGATCCTGCCGAAGCGGCAGTTCGCGCTCATGGGCCCCGGGCGGTGGGGCAGCCGGGGCGACCTGCGCCTCGGCGTGCCCGTGACGTACTCGGACATCAGCAACACGGCCGTGCTCGTCGAGATCGCGCGAAAGCGTGGAAACTACGTGCCGGATCTCTCGTTCGGGACCCATTTCTTCCAGGACCTCGTCGAGGCCTCGATCCGCTACGTCCCGCTCTTCCCCGACGATCCCGAGATCCGCTTCCACGAGGCCTTCCTCAAGGGCTCGCCGAGCGTCCTCGCGGACCTCGCGCCCGAGTTCGCGGACCTCGACCACGTCATCCGGGTGATCGACGTGCCCCGGGCGACCGGAGGCTCCGTCCTGAGACTCCTCTTGAACGCCGACCAGGATCACGCGGTCGCGGTGCTCTCGGCGAGAGGCCCGGCGTTCGAGTCCACGGCCGGCGCGCCTCGCGCGGCCGACGCGGGGCTCCCGGAGGATCACTCGCGCTGGCGGCTCGCGATGGCCGAACGGATCGCGGCCGAGGCCGAGCCCGCGCGATTCGGCGTGCGGGGGATCTGGGTCTTCGGCAGCGCGAAGAACGGCACGGCACGCGCGGCGAGCGACCTCGACCTCCTCATCCACGTCGACGGCGACCGCGAGCACGGCCGCGCGCTCACGACGTGGCTCGAGGGCTGGAGCGCGTGCCTGGCCGAGATCAACTACATGAAGACCGGGGTGAGGCTGCAGGGGCTGCTCGACGCCCACTACCTGACGGACGAGGACGTGCGCCGCGGGACCGGCTACGCCTCGAAGATCCACGCCGTGACGGACGCGGCCCGGCCGCTCCGGCTGAAGGAGGGGCCCGCGCGCTGACGTGGGCCCCGGGGAAACGGTCCCTACCGGCTTCCCGTCCCCGGTTTGAAGATCACCCCCTCGTGCTGGCGCCCGTTCACCTTCACGAGGAGGGGCTCGGGGAACGCGAGGTGCCGCACGGCGCCCGCCTCCGACACCGCGGGCTGTCCGGAGAGCCACTCCCAGTCGACGAATCCGTTCTCGCCGTCGGAGTCCACGGTGAAGTAGCCGACGTCGAAGGAGACGAGGTTCTGGAAGAAGTGGCTCCCCTGCGAGGGCTCCACCTTGATCCCCGGGAGGCCGGCCTCGACGATGGCGCGCGCTCCCGAGATCTGCTCCCACGCGACGGGGATCCCGAGCCACGGGTCGCGCGAGCCCCAGCGCCCCACGCCGACGAGGAGGTAGGGCGTCCCGCGACGGAGGAGCTGCTCGTTCAGGCGCGCCACCTCCTGGGCCGTCTCGAGGCTCCGGCCGCGCTCGAAGCGGTGGAGGTCCACGACGACGAGGTCCTTCACGCCCTCGATCCTCCCGTTGCCGAGCGCCTGTCCCGTCCGGCAGAGGAGCGCTTCCTTCTCGATGCCCGAGACGTCGAGCTCCTCGAGCTCGCGGGACGGCGCGAGCTGGCGCATCTGGAGGAAGCCGAATTCCGCAAGGGGATCCGCGGGGAACCGACAGGTTCACGGCGAACTCGATCTCGACCGGAGCGTTGCCCCCGTCGCTCCCGATCCTCAGCAGGGTCGCGAGGAGCGGGGCGAGCGGGAAGGCGTCGTGCTTGAGGACGGGGGCGAAGCTGACGAGCCTCACGCCCGGGCGCGAGACGCCGTCGTAGACGGCGTCGTTCTCGGCCGAGAACGTCGAGCCCACGGCGGCCAGGGTGCCGTCGGCCTCGGAGGCGGCGAGGTCGAACCGCGCCTCGCGCGTGTCCCCGGCGTCGTGGCCGGCGGACAGGTCCAGCGCCCAGAAGGTCCTCTGGGACGTCTCGAGGACCTCGTTCACGGAGGAGAAGTGGAGGACCTGGCGCGGGGCGCGCGGGCAGAAGCGGACGCAGCGCTCCCCCTCGACGACCGTCTTGCCCAGGCCGAGCGCGACGGCGGCGATGCCGTCCGCGGCGGTCATCGGAGGCGCGGGATAGAAGTTGTACGACCGCGCGACGCCCGCGAAATCGGGATAGAAGCGCTCGCCGTGCCGCGCGCCGACGATCCTCTGGAGGATCACGGCCATCTTCTCCTCCTCGAGGCGGTAGGGCGTGGCCCTCAGGTGGCTCTTGGCGCGCCGGCTGAACGTCGAGGCGTAGACGCGCTTGACCGCGTCGACGAGCCTCTCGAGCCGTTTCGGCAACGGCCCCTCGTTCGTCAGCATCACCGTGTCGTAGACGCCCGTGAAGGGCTGGTACTGCGAATCCTCGAGGAGGCTCGAGGAGCGGACGGCGATCGGGTCGCGGACGCGGGACAGGTACGAGCCGAGGTCGTGCAGGGCGGCCGGAGGGAACGGAGCCGCGCGGAAACGGTCGAGCAGCTCGTCGTCGTCCGGGCAGTTGATCGCGAAGTCGCGGAGCACGTTCTCGTCGAGGAAGGAGTCGAAGACGGTCGTGCCGAGGACGACGGATGCCGGCACCGAGACCTCGACGTTCGGGAAGCGGTCGTGGAGCCGGTGCTCGGCGAGGAGCGCGCGCACGAACGCGAGGCCGCGCGCCTTGCCGCCCAGCGAGCCGCCGCCGATGCGGGAGAAGCTCCCGGGGGCGTCGAACGTCTGCCGGTCGAAGTCGACGACGAGCGTCCGGTTCTGGTCCCTCCGGTAAGCCCCGATGGCCGCGATGAGGCTCTGCCGCAGGTCCTCGTGCGTCGCGAAGTCGGTCACCCGTTCCGGGCGCAGCCGCCGCGCGAGCGCGAACTCCGTCCGCGCCTTCAGCCACTTCGAGAAATGGTTGCGCTCGGCGTGGTAGGCGATCGAGGCGGCGGGCACCTCGGCGAGCCGCTCCGCGAGCTCCTTCATGTCCCGCGCGCGCCCGACCTCCGCCCCGTCGGGCATGCGGAAGATGAAGTCGCCGAAGCCGAAATACTCGATCATGAAGCGCCGGAGGTCGTGGAGGAGGACCGGCGAGCCCTTCAGGAGGAACGAGGCGCCGGCGGCGATCGCGAGGGTCTCGTTCTCCTTCCGGAAGGACTGGAGGACGACGGGCACGTCGCGCACCTGCGCCCGCACCGCACGGGCGAAGTGGAGGCCCGCCTCGCGGGACTTCGCGCCGTTGCGCGGGAACTCGACGTCCGAGACGACGCCGAGGATCACCTCCCGGTACTTCTCGAAGGCCTCGAGCGCCTCCTCGTACGTCCGGCAGAGCAGGATCTTCGGCCGCGCGCGCATCCGCATCCGCTTGTGCGAGAGGTTCATCCCCTCCGAGAGGAGCCGGTGCGAGTGGGCGAGCAGCTCGTCGTAGATGACGGGGAGAAACGACGACGTGTAGCGGACGTTGTCCTCGATGAGGAGGATGACCTGGACCCCGAACCCGATCGCGTCGTGCTCGACGTTGAGGCGGTCCTCGACGGAGCGCACGATCGCCGCGAGCAGGCGGACGTCCCCCTGCCAGAGGAACGCGGAGTCGATCACGTCGCGCGTCTCCGGGCGCGCGGCGAGGGCGCTCATCTCGCCGATGTCGTAGGCGAGAAGGACGACGGGAAGGCCCGGCTGCGCCTCGCGCACCCGGCGGGCGAGGTCGACGGCCGACATGTCGCCGATGTGGGACGTCGTCAGGATGAGGCGCGAGCGCGGCTCGCGGGCCGACAGCGCGAGAGCCTCGGCGCCGCTCGACACGGCCGTGATGTCCGGCACGTGGTCGAGCTCCGTGAGCCCCCTCTCGTCGAGCTGCTCGTCCTGTTCGAGGATGAAGGCGTCGTAGGGGCTCGCGACGAGCAGGACCTCCTCGATCCGGTGCCGCATGAGGTCCTTGAAGTCGTGGACGCGCGCGCGGCTCATGCGGGAAACTCTACGCCAAAGCCTCGCGGCGAGGGCCTTGTGGCACGATGCCGCCCGTGAAATCCGCGCCGGAACGCGACGATGCGGAGCTCGTCCGGCTCGCGCTGGCGCACGACGCCGACGCGTTCGGGGTCCTCGTCGAGCGCTACCGCGTTCGTCTCTACCGGTTCATCGAGCGGTATACGTACGACGCCGAGGACGCGCGCGACGTGACCCAGGAAGTGTTCCTGAAGGTCCACTCGGCGCTGGATTCCTACGACCCGAAGTACAAGTTCTCGACCTGGCTGTTCCGGATCGCGGGGAATGCCGCGATCGACCACCTGAGGCGGCGGAAGGTGCGGCCGCTCGCGCTCGAGCTCCCGCAGGGGGAGGACGGCGAGTCCCGGGTCGCCGAGCCGCGCGAGAGCCGCCCGGACCCCCTCGAGGACCTGACGCGGCGCCGCCTGCGCGAGGCGCTCGCGGCGGCGATCGACCGGCTGCCGGACGACTACCGCGAGCTCATCAGCCTCCGGCACTACGGCGAGATGCCGTACGAGGAGATCGCCGAGCTGAAGGGCATGCCCCTCGGGACGGTCAAGAACAAGCTCTTTCGCGCCCGGCAGGCCCTGCGAGATCTTTTGCCGAAGGACATCGTATAGAGAGGCGGGATGATGCAGATCCAGGACGACGCCATGGGTCAGAGGACCCCTTCACCGGAGGAGATGGAGCGGGATCGCCGCCTCGAACTCCTTCTGGATGAATGCGTTGGGAGCTGTCCGGCTCCTGGTCCGGAGCTCACGGCCGCCATCCTTGCGGCCCGGCCGTTCGCCCCCTGGGAGGTCCGGAAGGCGCGGGCCTGGCGAATCCCCGCCCTGGCGGCTTCCGGCCTCCTGGCGGCCAGCCTGGCCGTGTTTCTGGCCCCTCTGTGGTCGCTCGGTCCCGTCGCCGCGATGGATTTGTGGGCCCGGGTGATCGCCGCGTCCGCTGCCGGCGCCGCCGGCGCCGCGCTCGCCGCGGCTCCCGCCCTGGCGGCCGCGACGGGCCGCACGCTCGCCGGCCTGGAAGGTCTGAGGCCGGTCCTCGGCGGCCTCCTTCTCGTGTCGGGCGGATCGTTCGCGCTGATCGCCCGGCGGCTCGCGCGGCGGCCGGTCCGCGCGGCGGCTTCCGCGGCGCGCGGCTGACGCGGCGCCATGCGTCGCCGGCGGACGCGCGCCCCTCTTCTCCTCGCGGCGATTCTTCTCGTTCGCGTCGCCCCGATGGCGCGCGCGGAGGAGACTTCTGCTTCGGAGATTCGCGTGCCGGACGGGCGACGACCGTACGGGTGACGTCGTGGTTCTCGGAAGGAAGATTTTCCTGGAAGGTGAATTGGACGGAAGCGCGGTGCTCGTCGGAGGCGGGCGAAGCGATCGTGTCGGGTCGCATCCGTCGCGATCTCATCCTCCTCGGTTCCTCCGCCACGATTCGCCGCGGTGCCCGCATCGACGGCGATGTGCTGTCGATCGGCGGCTCTCTCACCTTCGAAGAAAATCCCCCGGTCTCTTCGGACCTCGCGTCCGCGCGCGGCCCGTCGCATCCCCAGGTGGGCGGGCCGCGTCCGGACGGTCTCCGCGCTCGAGGCCGCCGTCGCGACGGAGCTGCAGACGTCGCCGGCCGCATCGCTCGCCGAGTGGCCGTTCCTCCTTTCGTTCCGTCTCGCGCTCCTCTTCGCGTGGCTCGTCGCGTCGCTCGGACTGCTCGTCCTCGCCCCGCGTGTCGTGGGCGCGGCGGCCGACGGCGTGCCGGGCCGCAGCGCGTTCCTCGGGGCGCTCGGCGCGACCGCCGTCCTCACGGCCGCCTTCGCGGGCGCGCTCGCGCTCTCGGTCCTTCCGTCCCGGCCGGCTCTCGTGACGGGCGCCGTGCTGCTCGTTCTGCTCGCGGCGGCCAAGATCGGCGGGCTCGCCGCGGTGTTCCTCGCCCTGGGCCGCCGGCTGAACGCGCGGGCCGCGCGCGGCAGCGCGCTCTTCGGGGATCCTGCCGCGGCCGCGCTCGGGCTCCTCGCCCTCGGCGCGGTTTCGCTCGTCCCCGTCGTGGGCCCCGTCGTCTGGAGCGCCGCGTCGCTCGTCGGGATCGGCGTCTCCCTCGCGGCCGTCGTGTCCCGCGCCCCGGGCGTGGCGCTCGCGCCGTCCTGATATACGCTCCGGTGCCGGGCCGCGAAGCGGCCGGACAGGAGTCTCTCAGGATGGATCTCGAGAAGATCGGCGTCGTCGGCGCCGGGCAGATGGGGGCGGGAATCGCGCACGTCGCGGCGCTCGCGGGCAGGAGCGTCGTCCTCGCGGACGTCTCCGAGGACGTCGTGAAGAAGGGTCTGAAGACGATCGAGAAGAACCTCGGCCGGCAGGTCGAGAAGGGAAAGGTGACGCCGGAGGCCCGCGACGCCGCCCTCGCGCGCATCGCGCCCGCCACGGATCTCGCGCGCTTCGCGGATGCCGACCTCGTGGTCGAGGCGATCGTCGAGAACGAGGCGGTCAAGAAGGAGCTCTTCGCGCAGACTGGACGCGATCGCTGAAGCCGGCCGGCATCCTCGCCTCCAACACGTCGTCGATCTCGATCACGCGCCTCGCGGCCGCCACGTCGCGCCCCGAGCGCTTCATCGGGATGCACTTCATGAACCCGGTGCCCGTCATGACCCTCGTCGAGGTCATCCGGGGGATCGCGACCTCCGACGAGACGACCCAGGCCGTGCTCGCGCTCGCGACGGCGATGGGGAAGACGCCGCTCGCCTGCCGGGACTTCCCGGGCTTCGTCTCGAACCGCGTGCTGATGCCGATGCTGAACGAGGCGTTCTACGTCCTCCACGAGGGCATCGCGACGCCCGAGGCCGTGGACGGGATCATGAAGCTGGGCATGAACCACCCGATGGGCCCGCTCACGCTCGCGGATTTCATCGGACTGGACACCTGCCTCGCGATCCTCCGGGTGCTCCACGGCGGACTCGGCGACGACAAGTACCGCCCCTGCCCGCTCCTCGTCCAGATGGTCGACGCGGGCTGGCTCGGGAGGAAGGCGGGCCGGGGCTTCTACCGCTACGACGGCCCCGGTGGGGAGAAGACGGCCTCGTGATCTGCCAGGTCTGCGGGATCTCGAACGAGCTCGACCGCGAGTTCTGCGCGAAGTGCCAGAGCAAGCTCCTCGTCGTCTCGGGCGCGGCGGAGACGTACGACGAGAGCACGTCCGAGGAAGGCGTCTCGCTGGACGAGCACCTCCTCGAGCGCGTCTCGGTCCTCGAGGAGATCGTCAAGCGCAGCGCCGAGACGCTCAAGATGCTCCTCGAGGCCCTGAACCGGCAGGAGAAGAACGGCTTCGTCTCGCAGACGGGCCTCCTCGCGCTCAAGGACCTGCTCGAGCGGAAGGGCCTTCTCGTCGAGGAGGAGCTCCTCGACCTGTGGGAGACGCGCGTCGACCTCCACATGGCCGCGATGGAGAAGCGCGAGCGCTTCCTCGAGCGCAAGGAGCGGATGCTCGGGAGCTTCTCCGGCGAGCGGCGCGAGCGGTTCAAGGCGATCCTCTCGGACGCGGAGTTCGCGTTCTACGCGCTCGACCCCGAAAAGGCCGTGCGGGCGCTCGAGGAGGCGTTCCGTCTCGACAGGACGAACGCGGAGCTCGCCTTCTACCTCGGCGAGACCGCATTCAACGAGGGCGAGACGGAGCGCGCGGCCCAGATGCTGAACACGGTCCTCGCGCGCGAGCCGCGGCACTTCGAGGCGCTCGTCTACACGGGCGTCCTCGAGAACGAGGCCGGCCACACGGAGCGCGCGCTCGAGGCGCTCAAGCAGGCCGTCGCGGTCAAGCCCGACGCCTTCCTCCCGTACTTCGCGCTCGGGGCGCTCTTCGCGCTCCGCGGACAGCTCGCCCGCGCCGAGACGTTCCTGAGGAAGGCCGTCGCGATCGACGAGAACCCGCAGGCCTATTCGCTCCTCGGGACGATCGCGTACGAGCGCGGCCGCCTCGCCGAGGCGACCGAGGCGTTCCAGAAGGCCGTGCGGCTCGACCCCGACGACGAGGACGCGCTGTACCAGCTCGGGCTGTGCTATCTGGACCGCGGCTGGACGCAGAAGGCCGCCGAGCGGTTCCAGTCGGCGCTCGAGCTGAACCCGAACCGGATCGAATACCAGGAAGCCTGCAAGCTCCTCGCGCCCTTCGGGCGCGCGCGCCCTGCCGAAGGTCACGGGCGAGGCCGCGCAGCTCGCGCGCCGCGCGGAAGCCGCCGCCGGGCGCGATCCGCACAAGGCCCTCGCGATCTACCGGCGCGCGCTGAAGCTCGACGCCGAGAACCCCACCCTCCTGATCGCCTACGCGCTCCTCTGCTCGGCCGTCGGGCGCACGTCCGAGGCCGTCGCGACGACGCGCCGCGTCCTCTCGCGCGAGCCCGGAGAGATGGTCGCGGCGGCCGCCTACACGACGCTCCTCGAGGCCCTCAAGGCGGAGGGAAAGTTCCGGGAGGGGAGCCGCGTCGCCGAGGAGATGCTCGGTGCCGTGCGGTCGAACTACGCGCGTTCGATCGCGTACTTCCAGCGCGCCACCGCGCTCGCGGAGACCGGCGAGGACCTCGACGCCGCCCTCGAGCTCGCGGACCTCTCCCTCAAGCTCTCGCCGAAGGAGATGCGCCAGTTCCCGCTCGCGGCCAAGGGCTGGGTGCACTACAAGCGGCGCGAGTTCGACCGCGCCGTCGAGTGCCTCAGGCGGGCGACCGACCTCGGCGAGACGCCCACCGGCCTGACGCACCTCGGACTCGCCTATCTCGCGCTCGGCGACGCCCGCGCCGCGCGGCAGGCCTTCGGGCGCGCGAAGCGCCGCGACGTCCGGGTGTCCGGCGGGCGGGGCGGCCTCGAGGCGAAGATGCTCGAGCAGATCCGGCGGAACCTCCAGCTCACCGAGAAGCTCGCGAACCGGAAGAAGACCCGGCTGGTCTGAAGCCCCGGTCCCCCGCGAACGCGGGCCCTCAGGGCAGCATTGGGCGCTTGACACGGAGTTTTCCCAGAAGATAGAGTTCCGAAAACATACCGACCGTCCGGTTTTACATTTGGCTCCTGCAGGAGGAACCGAGATGCCCAGAGCGCCGCGCGCCCACTTCCTTTCGAGGAATCCTCTTCTACTCCTTCTCTCTCTCGGTCGTCCTGCTCGCGGCGCCCCGAGCCGCGGCGCAGACGGCCGCCGCGACGCTCGAAATCGTCGCGACGGACGCCGCCGGCGCTCCGATGCCGGGCGCCAGCGTGGAGGTGAAGAGCCCCGACACGGGCCTCGCCCGTACGGGCGTCACCGACACCTCGGGCATCGCGAAGTTCGCGGCGCTCCCGACGGGCGGCTACGACGTGGCCGTGAAGCTGCAGGGCTTCGACACCGTGACGCAGAAGGGGGTCGTGCTCCGGGTCGGCCAGACCGGGCGCGTGAACGTCACGCTCTCGCAGCGCAAGTCGGCCGAGGTGAGCGTCGTCGCGACGGAGCCTCTCGTCGACGTCTACAAGATCGACTCCTCGACGAACGTGACGCCGGAGCAGATCCGTGACCTCCCGACGCCCGACCGCGACTTCCAGAACCTCGCGTTCATCGCGCCGACCGTCGAGCGCGAGCGCGGCGCGTTCCGCTTCGTGACGGGCGGCCCGGTCATCGGCGGCGGCGGCAACGCGAGCCAGGCGACGATCCTCGTGGACGGCGTCGACTTCACGGACCCGGCCCTCGGGCTCGCGAAGACGAAGTTCTCCCAGGACGCGATCTCGGAATTCCGCGTCATCAGCAACCGCTTCGACGCGGAGGTCGGCGGCTCCGCCGGCGGCGCGCTCTCCGTGCTGACGAAGAGCGGCACGAACACGCTCGCGGGTTCGGCGTTCGGCTTCTACCGGGGGCCGAACCTGCGCGCGAAGGGCGCGCTCGAGAGCGACTCCACGGTCGACTACGAGCGCAACCAGTTCGGCGCGACGGTCGGCGGCCCGATCGTGAAGGACAGGACGTTCTTCTTCGGCTCGATCGAACAGATCAACTCGACGACGCCGACGCTCTTCCGGCCGAAGGGCGCGTTCACCTCCCAGGCGGCCGACTACAAGGTTCCCTTCCACCAGACGCTCGGTTACCTCGGAGTCGACCAGTCGCTCTCCGAGAACAACCACCTGAGCGCGAAGCTGGATTACGAGCGCTTCCGCGAGGACAACTTCCGCGTCGGCGGCGTCGCCTCCATCGATTACGGCCAGGAGCTGAACCGCGACAACCTGACGGTCACCGTCGGCGACACCTGGAACCTCGGCAACGGCTCCGTGAACGAGGCGCGCGCCCAGTACGGCTCGCGCAAGTACGAGGAGCCCACGAACACCTCGAGGATGTCCGAGTGGTACTCGAGCGGCAACACGCTCCAGACCGGCGGCCACATCCTCGGCAACCTCCTCGGCGACGGCACGCAGTTCGAGTTCCGCGACACGATGTACCTGCACTTCACGGGCGCGGGCTCGCACGACGTCAAGGTCGGGGCGGGCGTCCAGCGCGTGATCGACCGCTCGCGGATCACGACCTACGAGTACGGCCTCATGCTCTACCTCACGGACACGAAGGCTCTCCCGCTCGCGTACGCCTACGGCATCGGCTCGGCCGACGTGAAGGCGAACACGACGCGCCTCGCCGCCTACGTTCAGGACGACTGGCGGCCGATGTCGAACCTCACGGTGAGCCTCGGCGTGCGCTACGACTACGACTCGGGCGGCAACGACCCGAACATCTACCAGCCGAACCTCGGGCTCGACGGCCGCCCGATCGACACGAACAACTTCCAGCCGCGCCTCGGCATCTCCTGGGACATCACCGGAAAGGGCGCCTACGTCGCGCGCGGCGGCGTCGGGATCTTCACGGGCCGCTACCTCCTCGTCCCGGCGTTCACGGAGATGCAGCAGAACGGGTACACGGGCCGCATCACGTACACGAACATCAACGGCGCGCTCCTCGGGTTCCCGGCCTTCGCGCTCGACCCGAACAACCCGCAGAACACGGGCATCAAGTCCAAGCCCGCCGTCACCGTGATCGACAAGACGCTCGACGCGCCCGAGTCCACGCAGACCACCCTCGGATTCACGGCGAAGCTCGGGAACACGGGCCTCTACGCCGACGTCGAGGGCATCTACATGAAGGGCCGCAAGGAGATCACGATCACGGACCGCAACTGGAGCGGCAACGCGACGCACACCCGCCCGAACACGGCGTTCGACCAGATCAACACGTACACGAACGACGGCCGCTCCGAGTACAAGGCGCTCGTCTTCTCCCTGAACGGCAACATCAAGGGCGGCCACGTCGTCACGGCCTCGCTGACGCTCGCGTCCAAGCACAACATCTCCGACGACTTCAGCCCCGAGTTCCCGACGGGCTACCCGAACGACCCCGCGAACCTCGAGGCCGAGTACGGCCGCGCCCGCTCGATGGAGCGCTACCGCGTCGTCGTCTCGGGCATCGCGCGCCTGCCGTGGGGCATCGCCCTCGCGCCCGTCTTCGAGTACGGCGCCGGCCAGCCCTGGACGCAGCGCCTCGGCTACGACTACAACGGCGACGGCAAGAACTCCGACCGTCCGGCGGGCGTCTCCCGCTTCGCCGAGGACGGACCGGCCTACCGCAACGTGAACGTCCGCGTCTCGAAGATGTTCAACCTCAACGGCATCGGCCTCGAGCTGATCGCCGAGTGCTTCAACCTCTTCAACACGGTCAACTACGACGTGACCTCGATCGACGGCGCCCGGTACCTGTCCGGACCGACGATCGCGAACCCCAACGCCCCCGCCAACGCGAACCCGAACTACGGGGCGGCCTCGGCGACGCTGCCGCCGCGCGAGGGGCAGATCGGCCTCCGCGTGACGTTCTGACCATGCGCGTCGCCATCGTGACCGGAGGCGCGGCCGGCATCGGCCGCGCCACGGCCCTGCGCTTCGCCCAGGGCGGCTGCGCCGTGTCCGCGTGGGACGTGGACGAGGCGAAGGCCGCGGCTCTCGTCCCGGAGCTCCAGGCGGCGGGAGCGCCCGCCGCCGAGGGCCGGAAGGTGGACGTCGCCGATGCAGCAGGCGTCGCTGCGGCCGTCGAAGAGGTCCTCTCGCGCTTCGGGCGCATCGACGTCCTCGTGAACAACGCGGGCATCGTCAGGGACTCCCAGCTCGTCAAGTGGAAGGACGGCGCGGTCGTCTCGACGATGTCGGACGCCGACTTCGATCGGGTGGTCGGCGTCAACCTCAAGGGCGTCTTCAACTGCACGCGCGCCGTGGCGCCCGCGATGATCCGGCAGGGGAGCGGCGTCGTCCTGAACGCGTCGTCCGTCGTGGGCCTCTACGGCAACTTCGGCCAGACGAATTACGCGGCGACGAAGGCCGGCGTCATCTCGTTCACGCAGACCTGGGCCCGCGAGCTCGGCAGGTTCGGCATCCGCGTGAACGCGGTCGCTCCGGGCTTCGTCGCGACCGAGATCATCAAGGCGATGCCCGAGAAGGTCATCGCCGGGATGGTCGCGAAGACCCCGGCCGGGCGCATGGGCAGGCCCGAGGACATCGCGGAGGCCTACTTCTGGCTCGCGTCGGACGCCGCCGCGTTCGTCCACGGCGCGACGCTCTCCGTCGACGGCGGCCTGGTGCTCGGGACATGAGCCGCTCGGCCCGGATCGTCTCGACCGGCTCGTATCTGCCGGAGATCGAGGTGTCGAACGACGCCCTGAGGGCGCGCTTCGACGCGGCGGCTCCCGAGTTCGTCGACAAGATGGAGGCGGCGAGCGGCATCAGGACCCGCTGGTACGCGCCGCCCGACTGGGCGACGTCGGACCTCGCGGTCCGCGCGGCCCGCAAGGCGCTCGACGCGGCGGGGAAGAGGCCGGAGGACGTCGACCTCATCCTTCTCGGCACCGACTCCCCCGACTTCGTGACCCCGGCCACCTCCGTCGTCGTCCAGCACAAGCTCGGCGCGAAGAACGCCGGGACCTTCGACGTCGGCTGCGCGTGCGCGTCCTTCCCGACGTGCCTCGCGACGGCCGCGGGGCTCATCGCGACGAACAAGGGCCTCAAGACCGTCGTCGCGGTCGGGGCCTACATGATGCACAAGCTCACGGACCCGAACGACCCGATGATCTTCTTCTTCGGGGACGGGGCGGGAGCCGCGGTGCTCGAGCCCTCGGACGAGCCCGGCTTCGTCGCGTCGGGCTTCCGCGCGGACGGGTCGTACAACCGCAACTGGGCGATCCTCTCCGGCGGCACGGACGAGCCGGCGTCGGTCGAGTCCGTGAAGGCCGGCCGCACGACCGTCAAGCTCATGGAGCGGTACCCGCCCGAGCTCAACAACGAGGGCTGGCCGAAGCTCGTGCGCCAGATGGCCGCCGACGGCGGCTTCGCCGTCTCCGACATCGACATGCTGCTCCTCACGCAGGTGCGCCGGCCGACGATCGAGCTCGTCATGCAGGACCTCGGCCTGCCGATGGACAGGACGCACATGGTGATGGACAAGTGGGGCTACACCGGGTCCGCGAGCGTCGCGATGGCGTTCGACGACGCGCGCGCCCTCGGGAAGGTCCGGACGGGAGACCTGGTCGTCTTCGTGGCGTCCGGCGTCGGCTACAACATGGCGGGTGCCGCCTTCCGGATGGTCTAGGCTCCCGTGCCATGACGGGAGCCGCGAAGGTCGTTCTCGCCCTCGTCGCCGCCCTCCTCCTCCTCGGGGCGGCGGCGGGTGCGATCTTCTGGAAGAGGCCGCTCGCGACGCTCGCGTGGCTCGGCCGCCGGCGCCTCGCCGCCGCGGGCTTCGAAAAGCGGTTCCAGGCGTCGGCCGTCGGGCCCCAGTGCGTCTTCTCCGGCGGCGGCGGGCGCCCCGGTCGTCCTCGTCCACGGCGCGGGCGACCAGGCGGGCGGCTGGGCGAAGGTCGCGCCGCGACTCGCGAAGACGTTCGCGGTCGTCGCCGTCGACCTCGCCGGCCACGGCGACAGCGCGCCGGCGGCGGGCCCGCTGCCGTTCGCGACGCTCCTCGCGGGCTTCGACGGGGCCATGAAGGAGATTCCGCAGGGGAAGGTCACGCTCGTCGGCAACTCGCTCGGCGCCTGGGTCGCGACCGTGTGGGCGAAGGAGCACGCCGGGCGGGTGAGTCACCTCGTTCTCGTCAATGGAGGGCCGCTCCTCGGCGACCGGCCGGACCTGACGCTCCAGCCGAAGACGCGCGCGGAGGCCGACCGGACGCTCGGGGCGCTGCGCGACCCGTCGGCCCCGATGATCCCGGACTTCGTCGTCGACGACATCATCCGCGTCGCGGCGACCGGTCCGATCGCCCGCCTCGCCGCGGAGGAGACGAGCATGCGGGCGTATCTCCTCGACGGGAAGCTCCGCGGCTTCGACGTGCCGGTCGACCTCCTCTGGGGGGCGTCCGACCGGCTCCTCTCCGTCGATTACGCGAGGCGCCTCGCCGCGCAGCTGCCCGCCGCGCGTCTCACGACGATCGAGCGCTGCGGCCACGCGCCCGCCGTCGAGTGTCCCGATCGCTTCACGGAGGCTCTTCTGAGGGTCCTCAAGGACCCCCTGCCCGAGCCGACGGTCTCTTCTCCCCCCGTCGCCGCGCCGACTCCGGCGGCGGCCGCGAAGCCGTGATCTCCGGCGACGTCCTCGGCGCGCGCGCGCGCCTCTCGCCCGAGAAGACGGCCCTCGTCGAGGTCTCGACGGGGCGGCGCTTCACGTATGCGGAGCTGGATGCGCGCGCGAAGGCCGCCGGCCGGGCCCTCACGGAGGGCCTCGGCCTCGCGAAGGGCGACCGCCTCGCCCTCCTCGCGGGCAACCGCGTCGAATTCCTCGACCTCTTCTTCGCGTGCGGGAAGACCGGCGTCGTCCTCGTCCCGCTGAACACGCGGCAGACGGCGGGGGAACTGGAAGGCGTGGTTTCGGACGCAGAGCCGAAAGTCGCTGATCTACGGAGAGACGTTCGAAGAGACCGCGGAAGATCTGCTTAGAAGGGTCAGAGGGGTGAGGGCGCGTGCCACTCGATGCTCCAGCGGCGCGCGCCGTGAGCGGCGGTGGGGCCGCGCCAAGGGCATCGGCGGCGCCCGCGCCGCACCCTCACACCACCTTCAAAGAAATCTTCTCTTCTCTTTCTTCTCTTCCAGCGGCGCCTCCTGGCGCCGCTGCAGAGTCTCCGGGTCCGGAGGACCTCTACTGTCTCCTTTACACCTCCGGCACGACGGGCAAGCCGAAGGGCGTGATGGTGCCGCACCGGATGGTGGCGTGGAACGCCGTGAACACGGTCGTCTCGTGGCAGCTGCGCGAGGACGACGTGTCGCCCGTCTACACGCCGCTCTACCACGCGGGCGGCCTCGGCGCGTTCCTGACGCCGATCTTCGCGATCGGCGGGACGATCGTCCTCCACGCGGGCTTCGATGCCGGCGAGGTCCTCGCGACGATCGGCAGGGAGCGCTGCACGGTCGTCCTCGGCGTCCCGACGATCTTCCGGATGCTGCAGGAGCACCCCGCGTGGGCGACGGCCGACTTCTCGTCGGTCCGGTACTTCATCAGCGGCGGCGCCCCGCTGCCGCTCGACATCATCGAGACCTGGCAGCGGCGCGGCGCGAGCTTCAAGCAGGGCTACGGCCTCACGGAAGTCGGCGTGAACTGCTTCGCGATGAGCCTGGAGGAGTCGGTCCGGAAGGCGGGCTCGATCGGCAAGCCGATGATGTTCACCGAGGCGAAGCTCACGGACGAGGACGGGCGCGAGGTTCCGGTCGGCGAGGTCGGCGAGCTGCTCCTCCGGGGGCCGCACGTCTGCAAGGGCTATTTCCGCAACCCCGAGGCCACGGCGGCCGCGCTCGACGCGGAGGGCTGGTTCCACACGGGCGACCTCGCGAAGAAGGACGCCGACGGCTTCTTCACGATCGCGGGGCGGAAGAAGGACATGCTGATCTCGGGAGGCGTCAACGTCTATCCGGCCGAGATCGAGGGCGTCCTCTTCCAGCACCCGCGCGTGAAGGACGTCGCGGTCGTCGGCGTGCCCGACGAGAAGTGGGGCGAGGTCGGCGTGGCATTCGTCGTCCGGCGGGAAGAAAAGAGAGAAGAAAAGAGCGAAGAGAAGATTTCTTTGAAGGTAATTGAAGAGAAGGCCGAACTGGCGGCCTTCGTCGAGGCCCGCCTCGCGAAGTACAAGGTCCCGCGGGAATTCGTCTTCGTGGATGCGCTCCCTCGCACGCCATACGGCAAGGTGGTCAAGCGAGACCTCCTTCTTTCTTACCTTTCAAGGAAATCCTCTTCTTCTTCGTCCTCTTCGGACGCTTCCTGATGAGCGAGCCGATCCTCACGCACCGGATCGACGGCGAGGGGCCCCCTCTCCTCCTCCTGAACGGCGGGATGATGTCGATCGGGGCCTGGGAGCCGATCGCCGGGCGCCTCGCCGGGCGGCACCGCGTGATCCGCTGCGACTTCCGCGGCCAGCTCCTCTCGCCGGGCCCGCCGCGCGCGTCCATGGAGGAGCACGCCGACGACGTCGCGGCGCTTCTCGACGCGCTCGGCGAGACCCGCGTCGACGTCGTCGCGGCCTCGTTCGGCGCGTACGTCGCTCTCCTCCTCGCGGCGCGCCGCCCGGAGCGCGTGGTGTCCGTCGTCGCGGCCACCGTCACGGACGTCGCGCGCGCGGGAGACGCGGGCCTCGGCGAACCCGGGACGCGGCTGGCGCAGGCCGTGCGCGCCGCGGCGAGGGGTGGCGACCGGGCCGAGGTCTACGACGCGATCGTCCACCTCGCGTACACGCCCGAGTGGCAGGCCGTTCACGCGGACGAGATCGCCGCCCGTCGCGCGCAGGTTCCCCTTCTGCCGGACGCGTGGTTCACGGGGCTGGAGGGGCTTCTCGCGGCGCTCGAAAAGGTGGACCTGCGCCCCGCCCTGCCGGCCGTCTCCTGCCCGGTCCTCGTCGTCGCGGCGGGCCGGGACGGCGCGATGCCGTTCGAGCGCACGAAGGCGGTGGCCGACCGCCTGCCGCTCGCGCATCTCGTCGTCGTACCCGGCTCCGGTCACGCGCTGATCGTCGAGCGCGAGGACGAGTTCGTCCTCCTCGTCGAGCGCTTCCTCGCGCGCGTCCGTCGCGGCGCGGGCGCGGCGTGAGCGCCGCTCCGCCCCCGCCGGCGCCCGCACGGGAGGGCCGGCTCGTCCATGCCGGGCACGCGTACCACTGGGAGCTGCACGGTTCGGGCGGGCGCGAGACCGTCTGCCTCTTCAACGGCCTCGCGATGTCCACGAAGAGCTGGCTCTCGTTCCTCCCCGAGCTGACGGGGGAGCGCGACGTCCTCCTCTACGATTACCTCGGTCAGGGGGCCTCGGACGACGCGGCTCTGCCGGGCGCGCCGATCTCGGTCTTCGGCGACGCCCTCGCCGCGATCCTCGACGGGCTCGCGGTCCCGAAGGTGCACGCGGTCGGCGTCTCGTACGGAGGGTTCGTGGCCGCGGAGTTCGCTCGCCGCCACCCGTCGCGCGTCGCGACGCTCGTGCTCTCGGGAATCCTCCTCACGCGGGAGGCGCTGTTCTCGATGTATCAGGACGTCTCCCTGCGCTTCTACGCCGGGGGGCCGCCGCTCTTCGACCTCTACACGCGGTACCTCTACGAGAAGATCTTCGGCGAGGAGTTCGTCGTGCGTGCCGGGCCGAAGCTCGAGTCGATGCGCCAGGGCTTCCACGACCGGTACGCGGGCCGCATCGAGGCGCTCGTGCGGCTCACGCGGGCGCAGGACCCGTTCTTCGCGTCGCTCGAGGAGAACGCCGCGTCCTTCGCGGCGATTCCGTGTCCCGTGCTCGTCCTCGCGGGCGCCGAGGACCGCGCGATCCCGACGTCGCAGCAGCGGAAGATCGCCTCCCTGATCCTCCACGCCGTGTACGAGGAGATCCCGGGCTCGGGACACGTCGTCTATCTCGAGAAGCCCGAGGTCTTCTGGCCGCGCCTGCGGCGGTTCCTGGACGGGAGTCGGGGCTAGCGGCGCGCGCGCGCGAAGGCGGCGGGAGCGGCGGACGCGACGCCGGGCTCCCTCAGCATCCCGTGGCGCAGGATCTCGGCGATCTCGCGCATGACGAGGTCGCTGTCCTTCCCGAACTGCTCGGGAACGCCGAAGAGGATCTCGACCGCGTAGTACTGCAGGAAGACGCGGCTCGCGAGCATGACGGCCGTCGTGGCCGGAACGCCGGGGCGGATCTCGCCCGAGAGCGAGTCGCCGTGCGACACGATGAACCGCTCGAAGCGCGCGGCCATCTCCGAATAGAACTTCCGGATGTGGTTTCCCGACAGCTCGACGACGTCCACGTAGATGAGCGCGACGTGCCGGCGCCAGACGCGGACGCTCTCGCGCGCCGCGGCGGCGAGCTCCTCGAGGTTGTCCGGGAACGTCCCCGACGCGAGCGCCTTGTTGAACGGGAAGTCCGGGCTCTCGATCGCCCGCCAGTACTGGCCGAGCACCGTCTGGAAGATCGTCTCCTTGTCGGCGAAGTGGTGGTAGACGTTGCCGGTGGAGACGCCCGCCCGCTCCGCGATCTCGCGGATGCTCGTCCCGCGGTACCCCTGGCTCGAGAAGAGGTCGAGCGCCGCCTCGAGGATGGCCGCGCGGCTCTTCTCGGACTTCTTGTCCTGCTCCACGTCCCCAGTCTAGACGATGGCGAGCCGGCGGGCGCCGCTCAGACGGCGGCGGGCGCGCCCGCGAGCAGCGCCCTCAGGCGCGGGAAGGCCGCGGCGATCTCCTCGAGCGACACGGCGCCCACCGACAGGCGGAACCAGCCCGTGTCGCCCTCGAAGCCGAAGGCCTGGAACGGCACGACGCCGAGGCCGGCCTCCTCGAGGAGGAGGCGCCGCACGTCGTCGTTCGTCTTCACGGGGACGCCCCGGACGGTGCGTCCGAAGAGGTCGAACCGCGCCGAGAGGTAGATCGCGCCCTGCGGCTCGATCGCGTCGACCGGGAACCCGTCCTTCTTCATCGCGAGGACGCCGTCGTAGAGCGCCTCGAGGCGTTCGTCGAGCTTCCGGCGGACGGCGTCCCGGAAGGCGTGGACCGCGTCCGGCTGCGCGAGGAACCTCGCGACGCCGACCTGCTCGGCCTTCGGCGCCCAGGCGCCGACGTGGCCGAGGATGTCCGACATGCGCCTGCGGATCGCGGGCGGCATCACGCCCCATCCGACGCGCATCCCGGTCGCGCAGAACGCCTTGGAGATCGCGTCCAGGAAGATCACGTAGGGCGCGCTCTCCGGCACGACCTCGACGGGCGTGTGGTGCGCCGCGCGGCCGTACGTGAGCGTCCAGTAGACCTGGTCGTAGGCGAAGTAGAGGGGCCTCTGGCCCGTCCGCTCGCGGCGGCGGTTCTCCTCGACGACCATGACCGTGAGGGCGGTGAGCGCCTCCTTCGAGATCACCGTGCCGGTCGGGTTGAGCGGGGAGTTCACGATGAGCAGGCGCGCCGACGCGAGATGGGGGCGGACCTGATCCGGCGTCGGGAAGAAGTTCGCCTCCGCGGTCACGCGCACGGGGATGCCGTGCGCGCCGGAGAGGTACGCGTAGTGGTTGTTGTTCCACGTCGGCACGGGGTAGATGGTCGTGTCGCCCGGGTCCACGACCGTGCGGTACGTCCCGTAGAGGAGCGGGCGCGCGCCCGCCGCGATCATCACCGATTCGACCGGGTAGGACAGGCCGAGCTCGCGCGCGTAGAGCTTCGCGACCTCCTCGCGCAGGGGGAGGATGCCTTCGGCCGGCGGGTAGTTCGTCTGGCCCTCCGCGAGCGCGTCGCGCGTCGCGGCGAGGAGGCCGGCCGGGATGGGGAAGTAGCGCGGGTCGAAGTCCCCGATCGTCAGGTTGCAGACCGTGTGGCCCCGGGCCTGCAGGGCGCGGATCTCGCCGGCGATGCGCAGGATCTCGGAGCCGACGACGCCGCGGGCGAGCGCGGAAAGCCCGGCGTCGGCCTTCTCCGGCGACTGAAAGTGAGGCGTCACGTCCATTGCGGCGAGTCTATTAGATCCGGGGGCGCCGCCGCCCGCCTGTTAATCTCCCGCGCCTATGCGCTGGTCCCAGTCGTTTCTCGCGACCCTCCGGGAGGTCCCCGGCGACGCCGAGGTCGTCTCCCATCAGCTCCTCTACCGCGCGGGCGCCATCCAGAAGCTCGCGGCGGGCATCTACTCGTACACGCCGTTCGGTTTCCGGTCGCTCAAGAAGATGATCGAGATCGTGCGCGAGGAGATGGACGCGGCCGGTGCGCTCGAGGTGGACCTGCCCATCCTCCAGCCCAAGGAGCTCTGGGTGGAGTCCGGCCGCTGGGACCGCTACCAGAACGAGGGGATCCTGTTCCACCTCAAGGACCGCAAGGACGGCGAGTTCGCGCTGGCGCCGACGGCCGAGGAGGCCGTGACGGACATGGTGCGGCGCTCCGTGACGTCCTGGCGGCAGCTGCCGTTCAACCTCTACCAGATCCGGACGAAGTTCCGCGACGAGATCCGGCCGCGCTTCGGCCTCCTGCGCGGGCGCGAGTTCCTCATGAAGGACGCGTACTCCTTCGACCTCGACCAGAAGGGCCTCGACGCGCACTACCGGAAGATGGACGCCGCGTACCGGAAGGTCTTCGACCGCTGCGGCCTGGAGTTCGCGGTCGTGCAGGCGGACTCGGGCGCGATCGGCGGCTCGGCCTCCGAGGAGTTCATGGTCGTCGCGGACACGGGCGAGGACGCGCTCGTGTTCTCGGAGGCGGGAGACTACGGGGCGAACATCGAGAAGGCGACGACGGCGCCCCTCCCCGAGCCGTGGGCGGGGGAGGACGCGAAGCCGTTCGAGAAGGCGGGCGCCACGACGCCGGGCATCACGACGACGGAGGGCCAGGCGCAAACATCTCGCGACGACAGCCGGCGCGCATCGTGAACACGATGCTCTACGAGGCGGTCGGAGCGGACGGCAAGGCACGGCTCGTCGCCGTCCTCATCCGGGGCGACCTCGACGATCAACGAGGTCAAGCTCCCGAAGGCGATCGGGCGCTCTGCACGTGAAGCTGGCTTCGGAGGAGATTCTTAGAAAGGTAACAGGGACGCGCCCCGGCTTCGTCGGGCCGCATTGGCCTTTCCACCTTCGAAGAAAATCCAGTCTTGCGTCTACGTGGACCGATCCCTCGAGCACGGCGTCAACGTCTGGTGCGGAGCGAATCTCGACGATCACCATCACGCGCAGGTGTCGCATCGCGCGGGACGTGATGGCGCAGCCTTCGCTTCGCCGGCGTCGTCGAGGTCGCGACCGCCCGCGACGGCGACCCGTCGCCCGCGCCGAAGGGCGGCGTCCTGAGGATCAAGCGCGGCATCGAGGTCGGGCACATCTTCAAGCTCGGCACGAAGTACTCCGAGGCCATGAAGTGCGAGGTCGCGGACCAGGCGCAGAAGATGGTGCCGCTCGCGATGGGGTGCTACGGGCTCGGGCTCGGCCGGACGATCGCCGCGGCCATCGAGCAGCACCACGACGAGCACGGGATCGTCTGGCCGGTCCCGCTCGCGCCCTACGCGTGCGTCGTCGCGTCGCTCCAGCGCGACGCGAACGTCCTCGCGGCCGCGGACAGGCTCTACGAGGAGCTCAAGGCCGCCGGCGTCGAGGTCTTCTACGACGACCGCGACGAGCGCCCCGGCGTGAAGTTCAAGGACATCGACCTCGTCGGGTTCCCGGTGCGCGTCGTCGTCGGCGGCAAGTCCCTCGCGAAGGGGGTCGTCGAGGTCTCGACCCGCCGCGAGAAGCAGGCGCAGGGGATCGCGCTCGACAGCGTCGTCGCCGTCGTGAAGAAGACGCTCGCCGCGGGCGCGAAGACGCTGGCCGTGTAGGCAGCCCGGAGCGGTCGTGGCCCTCACCGAGACGCGCCTTTCCGATTCCGTCTCGACGTTCACCCACGGCGGCGAGACGCTCGTCGAGAGCTACGGCTCGAACGCGACGGTCTTCTTCGGCAAGGGTGCGGTCCTCGTCGTCGACCCGTTCGTCGCGCCGCGGCAGGCCGCGGCCCTCGGAGCGCGGATCGCGGAGCGAACCGTCGATCCCGTCACGCACGTCGTCCTCACCCATCACCACACGGACCACGCGCTCGGGGCGTCGTGGTTCGCGGCCCTCGGCGCGGACGTGATCGCGCACGAGGCCGCGGCGCGGCGGATGGCGCTCGAGCATCCGGCGCTCCTCGCCGAGCGCCGCCGGGATCCCGCGCTCCTTCCGCTGTTCGAGGGAGCCCGGGCGTACGCGCCGGCGCGCCTCGTGACCGACGGCCTCGCGCTCGAGGCCGGGGGGATCCGGTTCGACGTCTTCCACCCGGGCCCGGCGCACACGCCCGGGGACCTGTGCGTCTATGCGCCGGCGCTCGGAATCCTCGTGTCGGGCGACCTCGTCTCCACCGGCTACCACCCGAACCTCGAGGACGCGGACGTCGCTCTCTGGCGTGCCGCGCTCGCGAGGCTGCGAGGCGTCCCGTTCTGGACGCTCGTCCCCGGGCACGGGTCTCCCGGGGGCCGGGACGCCGTCGAGGAGCAGATCGCGTACTTCGACGCGGTGACCCGCACGGTGCGGGAGGCGACGGAATTCGGGTTCGACCCGGTCGCCGCGCTCAAGGCCGCGTACCCGGATCACCTCCTCGCGGTCGTGCTGCCCGTCCTCGCGAAAGTGCTCGCCGCCGCCTGAGCGGCCGTCCGCGCGCGGCTTTCCCGTGCACGCGGGTGCGGGCCTTGATGCGCCCGCATCATCCGGAGGCGCGTAAACCGGGGACTATGATTCATCGCCCGGTTCAGGAAGAAAGGAAACACGCGTGAGCTTCACCAAACAGGACGCCCTCGACTACCACTCGACGGGCCGCAAGGGAAAACTCGAGGTCATCCCCTCCAAGCCGTGCGCGACCGCCCGCGACCTTTCGCTCGCCTACACGCCCGGCGTCGCCGAGCCGTGCCTCGAGATCGCCCGGGACCCCGAGCTCGTCTACGAGTACACGGGCAAGGGAAACCTCGTCGCCGTCATCTCCAACGGAACCGCCGTCCTCGGCCTCGGCGACATCGGCGCCGCCGCCGGCAAGCCGGTCATGGAAGGGAAGGGAGTCCTCTTCAAGAGGTTCGCCGACGTCGACGTCTTCGACATCGAGGTCGCCGAGCACGACCCCGACAAGCTCATCGAGTGCGTCGCCCGCCTCGAGCCCACGTTCGGCGGGATCAACCTCGAGGACATCAAGGCGCCCGAGTGCTTCTACATCGAGGAGCAGCTCAAGAAGCGCATGGGGATCCCGGTCTTCCACGACGACCAGCACGGCACCGCGATCATCTCGGCGGCGGCGTTCCTGAACGCGCTCGAGATCGCGGGCAAGAAGCTCGAGGACGTCAAGGTCGTCTTCGCGGGCGCGGGCGCCGCCGCGAACGCGTGCGCGAACCTCTACATCACGTACGGCGTGAAGCTCGAGAACATCCTCATGGTCGACCGGACCGGCGTCATCTGGAAGGGCCGGACCGAGAACATGAATCCCTACAAGGAGCGTTTCGCGCGCGACACGAAGAAGCGCACGATCTCCGAGGCCCTGGAGGGCGCCGACGCCTTCATCGGCGTCTCGGCCGCGAAGCTGATCAACGGCGACATGATCAAGAAGATGGCGAAGGACCCGATCATCTTCGCGATGGCGAACCCCGTTCCCGAGATCACTCCCGAGGAAGCGAAGGCGGCGCGGCCGGACTGCATCATGGCGACGGGCCGCTCCGACTACCCGAACCAGGTCAACAACGTCCTCGGCTTCCCGTTCATCTTCCGCGGCGCGCTCGACTGCCGCGCGACGCAGATCAACGAGGCGATGAAGCTCGCGGCTTCGAAGGCCCTCGCGAACCTCGCGAAGGAGGACGTCCCCGACTCCGTCGCCCGCGCCTACGGCGTCGAGGGCTTCAAGTTCGGGCGCGAGTACCTCATCCCGAAGCCGTTCGACTGGCGCGTCCTCCTGCACGTGCCGCCCGCGGTCGCCCAGGCCGCCGCCGACACCGGCGTCGCGAAGAGGCCGATCAAGGACATGGAGGCCTACAAGCGGAAGCTCGAGGGGATGCTCTCGCGCTCGCGCTCGTTCATGCAGGTCATCCACGAGAAGGCCAAGAGGGACCCGAAGCGCGTCGTCCTCGCCGAGGGCGACGACCCGAAGATCCAGCGCGCCGCGAAGATCCTCGCCGAGGAGGGGCTCGCGAAGCCGATTCTCCTCTCGCGCGGGAAGAAGGCCGAGGCGGCCCTCAAGGCGATGGACGTCAAGACCCGGATCGAGGTCGTCGACCCGGAGACGCACCCGAACTTCCAGAAGTACGTGAAGGCCTTCGTCGACAAGCGGAACCGCCACGGCGTCACGCTCGAGGACGCCGAGCGCACCATGAAGTTCCGGAACTACTTCGCCGGCATGATGGTCGACCAGGGCGACGCGGACGTCTCGCTCTCGGGACTCACGTCGAACTACCCGGACACGATCAAGCCCGCCCTCCAGACGATCGGCGTCCTGCCCGGCGTCAAGAAGGTCTCCGGCCTCTACGTCCTCATCCTCCAGGACCGGGTGTTCTTCTTCGCGGACACGACGGTCAACATCGACCCGACCGCCGAGGACCTCGCGGAGATCGCCCTCCTCTCGGCCGACACGGCGAAGCTGTTCGGGATCCAGCCGCGCGTCGCGATGATCTCGTTCTCGAACTTCGGCTCCACGGTCCACCCGTCGACGAACAAGGTCCGCGACGCGGTCAAGCTCGTCAAGCAGCGCCGCCCGGACCTCGAGTGCGACGGCGAGATGCAGGCCGACACGGCCGTCCTCCCGGAGTTCCTCAAGGAGAACTACCCGTGGACGGACCTCAAGGGCCCCGCGAACGTCCTCGTCTTCCCGGAGCTCCAGAGCGCGAACGCGGCGTACAAGCTCGTGTGGCGCCTCGCGAAGGCGGACGCGATCGGGCCGATCCTCATGGGGATGGGCAAGCCGGTCCACGTCCTCCAGCGCGGCGTCGAGGTCTCCGACATCGTGAACATGGCGGCGTTCGGCGTCGTGGACGCCCAGTCGCGCAGGAAGTAGCTCCGCGCCGCGCGGCCCGCTCGTACCGTACGATGCGGGCCGCGTGGACATCCTGACGACCGGTTGCGGCTTGCTCGCCGCGTGGGCGGCGGTTCCCGCGCTCGACGGCTTCCTCAGGTGGCGGCGCCTCTCGGCGCCGCAGGGGGGCGCGCGGGCGCCGGAGGGCGCTCGCGCGCCCGGGAGGCTCCTCGCGGTGATTCCGTCGCGCGCCGAGGGCGCGCGGGTGGAGTCGGCGACCTGTCCGGAGAGGGACGTAACGAAGAGAGATTTCTTCGAAGGTGGAAGAGGCGGGGGCGGGCGGCGGTGCGCCTCCGGCGGCCGCCGCGGCGCGCCCCGCGTCGACGTCCTCGTCCTCCTCGACGGCCCCGACCCCGATGCCGAGGCGCGCCTCGCGCGCGACGGCGTCCATTACCTTTCCAAGAAATCTCCCGGCCCTTCCAAGGGCCACGCCCTCGCGTTCGCTGCGGAGAAGCTGGCCGAGCGTCTCGACTCATACGAGTTCATCCTCGTCTTCGACGCCGACATGCGGCTGCCCGAGGGCTTCTTTCGCGACCTGCACGTGCCGGAGGGAGTCGAGGTGTTCCAGCTGCCGGTCCGCCCTTCGGGCGTCCCGGCGCCGGGGGCGCCGCGCGTCGAGGCGCTGTCGCTCGCCGAGGCGCTCCGCGACGATCTCGCGCGTTCCGATGCCGGGATGCCGGTGCGCCTGCGCGGCAAGGCGATGGGCTTTTCGCCCCGGGCGTTCCGCCTCGGGCCCGCCGCCGCGACCCGGACGACGGCCGAGGACTCCGAGGCGACGCTCGCGCTCCTCGCGCGAGGCGTCGTCGTGCGCGCGCTGGACGGGCCGTTCGCGTTCGACACGCCGCCCGCCGATGCGGGTGCGATGGGGCGGTCGCGCGCGCGCTGGTTCGGCGGGCACCTGAAGCTCCTCTTCTCGGGCTTCGGCGATCTCGTTCGCGGCCTCGAGCGCCTCCGCGGCCGAGCGCTCGGCCGCGGCTCGGTCGTCTCGCGCTTGGCCGCTTCGACGGTCGCGGCGGCTGCGGCCGAGGCCGCGGCCTCGGCCGGCCCGATCGCCGCAGCCAGCTCCTCGGCCTCCTCTCGGCGATCCGCGAGAGCGGCACGCCCTGCGACGAGCGATCGAGCCCGTCGAGCCGTGCGGCCAGCGTGGCACTGTCGCCCCAGGCCACCTCGGCGTCGGCCAGGGTCCCGGCGGCGGCCGCCGCCGAGCTGGGCCTCGCGATGGGCCGTCTCCCCGGCGACCGTCCGCCCCTTCTCGGCCCGGGCGATCGCCTCGGCCAGGCCCCCGATCGTCGTGCCGATCGTCCTGGCGGTCTGCGCGCTGCGGGCCGCGTCGGCGCCGAGTCGCCCCAGCTCGTCGATCTCGCCCTCGAGCGCCGCCGCGCGGGCCACGACGCCGGCCACCGTCTCGCGAGCCGTCGCCAGCCTGGTCGCGAGCGCCTCCGCCCCGGCACACTCGCGACGGGCGGCCTCGAGGCCCTCATCGGTCGCGTCGGCGTACTCCGCGTTCGAGGATCCCAGCCCGGCAGTCACCCTCGCCGCCGAGTCCCCGGGCCAGCTCGCCGGCCCGCATGGCAATTCGCTCGAACAGGCCAAGGTCGAGGAGGTCGGCGAGGAATCCGTCGCCGCGTCTTCCTCGCGTCGCCGGCGAGGAACTCGGCGAACCGGCCCTGGGGCAGCAGGACCGCCCGGGTGAACCCGGCGTAGTCGAGCCCGACGAGCTTCTCGAGGGTCGCGTCGGCGTCGCGGACCCGTAGGCGCCCTCGCCGGCCTGGCGCCAGCCGGACTCGGTCGTCGAATCGGACCGCTCGACGAGGATCTTCGTCTTGGCGTCGGCGGTCACGCTCCGGGCGACCCGGAAATGGCCGCCGCCGGCCTCGAACTCGAGGACGACCGCCGCCCGCGGCCGGCCTGGCTGACGAGCTGGCGGACACTGTCGCCGACCCGCTCCGCCCGGCCGTACAGGGCGAACGTCAGCGCGTCGAGGATCGAGCTCTTGCCCGACCCGGTGGGCCCGGTGATCGCGAACAGGTCGAGCCCCTCGAAGTCGACGACCTGCGGCTCGCGGAAGGAGGTGAAGCCGCGGGTTCTCGAGCCCCGGATCGGGCGCACGGGCCTCAGTCCTCCCCCTCGCGGACGAGGGCCAGGACCTCGTCGAAGGCGGAGAGCAGCGCGGGATCGGGCTGGACCCCGTGGGTCAGCCGCTCGTAGGCCGCGAACTGCTCGCGCGGCCCGAGCGCCCCGACCCCGGCCGAGCGGGGCCCGGCCTCGGCGTCGACCGTCCGGTCGTAGACGAGCTTGACGTCGAGCGCGTTCGGGAGCGCCTCGCGGACCCGGTCGGCGATCCCCGGGACCGGCCCGTCGGTCTCCACGAACACGCGCAGCCAGGCATCGCCGATCGTCCCGGCGGCCGCCGCCAGCGCGTCGAACGTCCCGCGCAGGTCGACCAGCCGCCGGCCGGCCGAC
>CAVZPE010000028.1:0-34842 GCA_963776915.1 uncultured Acidobacteriota bacterium
GTCCGCCCCGAGACGGGCCTCGCGCGGGTACGGGTAGACGTCCACGATCTCGCCGGCGCGCTCGCGGCGCTGCGCGTCGAGCCAGAAGCCGACGTCGAGCAGGTCCCCGTGCACCTCGGGGAACGGCTGCGTCGGCGACCGGAAGCCCCATGAACGTCAGGAACTCCTCGGGAAAGACGTCGCCGCGGCCGACGTAGAACGGCGGCCTCGCCGCCCCCGCCTCCTCGCCGCGTCGCTCCGGCAGCTCGCGGAAGCCCGTCGGTGACGGCGCAGAGCTCGTCGTAGTCGTAGAAGACGACCGGCCGTGCCTGGTGACGCCGAAGTTCTTCGATGAGGAGGTCGCCGGGAAACACGTTCGTCGCCGCCAGGTCGCGGAGCGCCTCGGCCGAAGTCGAGGACCGCCTCCCTCGCCTCTCCGGGGGCGGCCTCGCGGAGGAA
Source organism: uncultured Acidobacteriota bacterium (assembly GCA_963776915.1). Lineage (GTDB taxonomy): Bacteria > Acidobacteriota > Thermoanaerobaculia > UBA5066 > UBA5066 > Fen-183. The sequence continues at coordinate 439 of CAVZPE010000028.1, forward strand.
GAGGTTCAGCGGCGACGACGCGCCTCTCCGTGTAGAGGTGTCGGATGACGACGTCGTCGCCGCGGAGTCGCGGCTCGGAGCCTCGGTGAGGAGCTCCTCGAGGAGGGCGGGGGCGAAGCGGTCTCTCGGGAACTCCAGGTGCTCGTACTCCTGGATGTCGACGAGGCGGCCGGCCCGCGTCGTGCCGGAAGACGAGCTGGTAGCTTGCTCACCACGTCCTCGCGGCTCGCCGTCTTCGGCGGGCCGAAGCGATCCCGGATCACCTTGAAGACGACGTCGTAGGACGGGCATCGTGAAGACGAGCATCACCATCCCGCGCGCGCCGGGCGCCTCGACGAAGCGGTCGTCCGAGCGACGCGAGGTGGCGGAGGAGGTCGCGGTAGAGCTCCGTCTTGCCGTGCTTGTCGAAGCCGAGGGCGTTGTAGAGCTCCCCGACGGGCTTCTTCGGCATGAGCGTCTTGAGGAACGCGACGAGCGCGGCCGGGTGCTCGACGTCGACGTGGAAGTAGGAGCGCGTGAAGCTGAAGACGATCGAGACCTCGTCCTCGTCGCAGAGGACGGCGTCGACCTCGACGCGCCCCGTGCGGTTCAGGAGCGCGAAGACGACGGGCCGTTGCCGGCCGTCCCGGCGGACGCGGCCCACGAGGTACGCCCCCTTGCTCCGGAAGAAGACGGGCCTCAGGAGGTCCAGCGCGTCGAATCCCGGCGCCCCCCAGGCCTCGCCGAGGCTCCGCTCGAGCGCGCGGGTCGCGAGGGCCGCGTCGCGCGCGAGGTCCTCCCACCCGGCGGCGAAGGGATGCGCGGCGAGCGCGCTCCTCACGGCGGCCTCGCGGCCCGGGCGGCCGTCGAACGAGGCGAGGAAGCGGCCGGCGGCCCCCACGGGGAGCGGCGCGGGCTCGCGGTGGACGAACTCGACGCGGTCGTCGACGCCGACGGTGTGGAAGATGCGCGCGAGGCCGAGTTGAAGAACGTCTCGACGAGCTCGGCGTCGCGGCGCGGGGCGGCGAGCCCCACGAAGCGTTCCTTCATTCCGGACCAGACGCCCGGGTCGTCGACTCCCGCGCCGAGGATCCGGCGGAGGTCCTCGACGGCGGGGTCGAGCGTCCGGCGGTAGAGCTCGAGGCGCTCGAGCGCGTCCCGCCGGCCGGCGTGCCAGTCCCGCCCCGAGAACCGGACGGTGCGCGGCGCGTGATCGCGGCGAACGCCCGCGCGTACGCCTCCCAGCCGGCGAGGAGGCGCTCGGCGCCGGCGCGGACGGCGTCGTCCCGGGTCACGGGCGCGGGGCCGCACTCAGGCGGCCTTCCTCAGCGCCGCGGCGTCGATCTTCCGGATGCCGCCGTCGGGGCGTCCGCCCGCCGCCCCGCACGAGCCGTCGGCGGGATGCGTGAAGTGGATGAGGTCCCGGCCGTTCGGCACCGCGACGTACTCGCCGCGGATCTCGGCCGCGTCGCCGGGCGTGAGCGCGATCGGGGCGCCGCCGCACGAGAGGTCGTGGACGACGTGGATGCGGCGGTCCGTGCCGGACGGGGAGCGCCGGGACCGCGGCGGCGTCGCCCGGCAGGCGCGTGAAGGACACGATCGTGACGTCGAACTCGAGGAACGTCCGGTGGTTCTGTGCGTCTTCTCGGCGGGCGCCGTCTCGACGCGGCAGACGGCGGCGATCTGCGTGTGCGGGCTCTTTTTCGAGGGCTTCTTCGCGGCGAGGACCGGCGCGGCGGCGAGAAGGAGGAGGGTGAGGCCGAGCGCGAGGCTCCGGAGGCGCGGCGTCTTCTGCATGCGCGGATGCTAACCTCTGCGCCCCCGGTGCCCCGCGTCCGCGCGGCGCCTCACCCTGAAAGGAGACCCATGCTCCGAGCCGGCATCGTCGGCCTCCCGAACGTCGGGAAGTCGACGCTCTTCAACGCCCTGACGAGGACGCGCAAGGCCGAGGCGGCCGACTACCCGTTCTGCACGATCGAGCCGAACGTCGGCATCGTGAACGTGCCCGACGCGCGCCTCGACCGGCTCGCGGGGATCGCGAAGACGGCCGTCGTGTCCCGGCGATGTTCGAGTTCGTCGACATCGCCGGCCTCGTGAAGGGCGCGAGCCAGGGCGAGGGCCTCGGCAACAAGTTCCTCTCGCACATCCGCGAGGTCGACGCCGTCGTCCAGGTCGTCCGCTGCTTCGAGGACAAGGACGTCGTCCACGTCTCCGAGACGTCGACCCCGTTGCCGACATCGAGACCATCGCGACCGAGCTGGCCCTCGCGGACCCGAGTCGCTCGGAGGGCAGAAGGAGCGCCTCGAGAAGCTCGCCCGCGGCGGCCAGAAGGAGGCGAAGGCCCAGCTCGCCGTTGCCGAGAAGCTCGTCCCGCACCTCGACGCGGGCAAGCCCGCGCTTACGCTCGCCCTCACGGACGCGGAAAAGGCCGCGGCACGGGCTTCTTCCTCCTCACGATGAAGCCCACGCTCTTCGCCTGCAACGTCGCCGAGGCCGACCTCGCGCACGCGGACGACTTGCCGCCGTGAAGACGGTGCGGGACTGGGCGGCGGCGCACAGCGGCTCGGAGGCCGTCGCGATCTCCGCGAGGATCGAGGCCGACCTCGGCGAGCTCTGCCGGAGGACGCGAGGAGTATCTCGCGTCGCACGGCGTCGACGAGTCCGGCGTCGGCCGGCTCATCCGCGCCGCGTACCACCTCCTCGGCCTGAGGGAGCCGTACTTCACCGCCGGGGAGAAGGAAGCGCGCGCGTGGACGATCCACGCGGCGACACGGCCCCGCAGGCGGCCGGCGTCATCCACTCCGGTACTTCGAGAAGGGCTTCATCAGGGCCGAGATGGTCGCGTACGAGGACCTGGTCGGTGCGTACCGATGGCCGCCGCCCGCGAGGTGGGTCTGGTGAGGCAGGAAGGGCGTGACGACGTCGTGAAAGACGGCGACGTCGTGCTCTTCAAGTTCAACGTGTAGGCGCCCGCGACGGTCTAAACTCCGCGCCCATGCATCCGGAAAACCGCCGCGCGTTCAACGCGGCGTTCACGCCCGCGCTCGCGGCGGGCTACGCGGACGACCTTGTCCGCCGCGCCGGTCGCGCCCCGGGTTTCCGTCTCGCCGAGACTCCCGTCTTCCTCACGCCGGAGCTCGACGCGGCGCTCGCGACGGCCGCGAAGGAGATCGTCGCCCGGCTCTCCGCCCCGGACCTTCTCGCGCGGATGAAGGGCGCGATTCCGGCGCGCTGGAACGCCCCGGGCATGGACGCGCTCCCGTCGCTCGCGCAGGTGGACTTCGCCGTGGTGAGGGAGAAGGGACGCCTCGTCCCGCGCCTCATCGAGCTGCAGGGTTTTCCCTCGCTCTCGGCCTTCGAGGTCCTGCAGGCCGACGCCTGGAACGCGGCGCTGAGGGGCGTGCCGGGACTTCCGGACGCCGCGTGGAGCCCGTATTTCTCCGGCCTCGACCGCGCGAGATTCGTGGACCTCTTCCGGCGCACGATCGTCGGCGACGCGGATCCCGCCGAGGTCGTCCTTCTCGACCTCGAGCCCGACGCCCAGAAGACGGCGATCGACTTCGCCGCGACGCGGGCGCTGCTCGGCGTCGAGAGCGTCGACCCGCACGCCCTCGTGAAGGTGGGGCGGCGGCTCTTTCGCGACGTCGAGGGCCGGCGCGTCCCCGTGAGGCGCGTCTACAACCGCATCGTCTTCGACGAGCTCATCCAGACGGGTGCGACGCTCCCCTTCGACTTCCGCGACGACCTCGACGTCCGCTGGGTGCCGCACCCGAACTGGTACTGGACGTGGTCGAAGGCCTCGCTTCCCGGCCTCGTCCACGAGACCGTCCCGAAGGCCACCGTGCTCTCGGAGTTCGGCCCCGTGCCGGAGGACGTCGGCGCGCGCTACGTTCTCAAGCCCCTCTTCTCCTTCGCGGGAGGCGGCGTGAACGTGGATCCGACGCCCGCCGACGTCGCCCGCGTCCCCGAGGTCGAGCGCGCGCACTGGGTCCTGCAGGAGAAGATCACGTACGACCCGTGTCTCGCGGCCGTCGACGGCGGCGGCGTGAAGGTCGAGGTGCGGATGATGTTCTTCCGGCCCGACCCAGACGCGGAGCCGACGCTCGGGCTGAACCTCTGCCGGCTCTCGCGGGGCAAGATGCTCGGCGTCGACTTCAACAAGGACTTCACCTGGGTGGGGTCGTCCGTGGCGCTCAAGCCGGCATGAGCGGCGCCGTCGACCCCGGCGCGGGGCGCCGCCGGCTCGTCGCCGGCCTGCTCCTGGCGGGCGTCGCGCTCCAGCTCGCGGGCCTCCTCGTGGCGGCGACCGGAACGGACCTGCGCGCGCAGCAGTCCGAGGACATGGTGCCGTTCACGTACCTCCTCGCGACGATCGCCTCCGTCCTCGCCGCGGTCGTCGCGATGGCCGGCTCGGTCCTCATCCTCTCCCTCACGCTCGGGACCGCCGTCCAGCGCTCGCACCTCGGCTCGATGATCCTCGCCGACGAGGACTTCCGGACCGCGGTCTCCGGCGCGATCGTGACGATCGTCGCGGCCTGCCTCGCGCTCCTCGCGGCGCACCTGCCGGCCGTCTCGCACAACGCGGCCGCGATCTTTCTCCTGTCGGCGGGCGGCGTCCTGGAGTTCGGCGGCTGCATCGTCGGCCTCGCCCGTCTCTTCCGGCGCATCCCGCGCCTCCTGACGCAGGAGAACCTCCTCGAGACGTCGCTCGCCCACGTCGACGCGACCTATCTCGCGGCCCAGGAGGACCGGCTCCTCGGCGCCGGCGCCACGGCGCAGGGTCGCCTCGACGTCCTGAACGACCTCATCTTCTCGTTCCGCGTCTACCCGGTCGAGACGGACGACCCGCTCGTGACGGTCCACGACGTCCTCGAGAACGTCCTCGCCCAGAGCCCGGCGTCCGTCGTCGCGACGTCGCTCGCGCACGTCTCCAGGCGCTTCACGGCCCTCGCGGGGCCGACTCACGACCAGATCTTCCAGCTCCTCGTGACGCCCTGGCTCGCGGAGCTGCGCGTCGCGGTCGTCAGGCGCGGGTCGCCGTCCGTGGCGCTCGCGTTCTTCGACCTCTGGGCCGACGTCCTCGTGGCGGCGCGCGAGAAGAGGATGCCCGGGTTCTTCGCGCACTCCGCCCGGCCGTTCGTCGCCTCGCTGCGCCACGTCGCCACCGCCGGGCTCTTCGAGGAGGCGGGCGGGCGCGTGCTGAGGCCGCTCGTCCGCGTCATGGCGACCGCGGGAACCGACCTCGCGGCGCTCGGCCCGTGGGCGGGGGCCCTCGTCGGGTGGATGCGCGAGGACGCGGAGAAGGGACGCGGCGAGTGGACACGCGTCCTGTGGAACCCCGTCGAGACCGTGCTCGAGCGGTCGCTCGAGGACCTCGACCGCGACTCGCCGCTCCTCGGCGCGCTCGTCCACGGGCTCTCGGGCGTCGCCCGGGTCGCGGGCCGCGCCGGGATCGAGACGAGCGGGGGCCGGCCGTTCGCGCTCAAGATCGCAACGCGGATGCGGCGCGCCCAGATCGAGCTCCGGGAAGCGGCGGCCGCCGCCGGCGTGGAGGCCTCCGAGCGGGTGCGCGACCGGATCGTCCTCCTCGGCGAGCCGATCGCGGCCGTCGTCGCGCTGGCCGCGCAGCGCCCCGACCTCGCGGGCGCGCGGGAGCTGCTCTCGTCCGAGCGCCTGTCGGACGAGCGCGACGGCGAGGCCTAACGATCTCGTGTGTCGCGGGAACCCGTCATGCGGGTTCCCGCACCTTCCGCTCGGCGTGCCTCGTCGGCCTGGCCTATCGCGCCGCCGCGGCGCGCGGCGCGGCGCGGTCGGGGAGCGCGCACGTCGCGATCGTGCCGCCGCCGGGGCGCGGGCCCAGCGTGAGCGTCCCGCCGTGCGCGGCGAGGATCTCGGCGCAGAGGGGGAGCCCGAGCCCGCGTCCTCCCCGCCCGCCGCGCGCGGCCGACGAAAGCGGCAGCGCGGCGCGCCGCATCGCGTCCTCGTCCATGCCGGGCCCGCGGTCGAGGACGCGGAGGACCGAGCCGCCGCCCGGCGAGGGCTCGACGGAGACGGCGATCTCGCCGGCGGGGCCGCCGGCCTCCGCCGCGTTCTTGAGGAGGTTCAGGAGCACCTGCTGGATCTGGGCGGGATCGAAGACGGCGGTCGGGGGCTCGGGCGGGCCGAGGATGCGGAACGGGACCGCGCGGCGGACGGACTCGAGGAACGGCGCCCAGGCGACGGGCTCCGGCGCCGGAGCCGGGAGCCGCGCGAGCGCCGCGTAGCCCTCCACGAAACGCGAGAGGTGGCGCACGCGCTCGTCGATCGTCGCGAGGATCTCCTCGAGGCGGCCGGCGTGCCGCCCGTCCGTGGCGGCGAGCCGGGCCGAATGCACGAGGGAGCTGACGGGCGCGAGCGAGTTGTTCACCTCGTGGCTCACGACGCGGATGACCTTGCGCCAGGCCTCCAGCTCCTGGCGGCGCACGTCGCCCGTGAGCGTCTCCACGACGACGAGGCGGTGCCGCTGCGTGTGGAGGTGGAAGGCGCGCACGGCGATCCGCCAGGTTTCCTCCTCGTGCCCTCCCGCGCGGGCCGAGACGGTCGCGTCCGCGCCCGCGAGGAGCGCGTCCCGAAGCGGAGCGGGCGCCTCGATCTCGGTTAGCGCGACGCCGACGAGCCGCCCCCGGCCCGCGAACATCTGCCGCGCGGCCGCGTTCGCGTAGACGACGCGGTCGCGCGCGTTCAGGAGCAGGATCGCCATCGGCGCGCCCTGCAGCACGGCGTCGAGGAGGAGCTCGCGCTCGTAGATCTCGCGGCGCTCGGTCCTGAGGACGTCGCCCATGCGGTTGAAGATCGCGACGAGCGCGCCGAGCTCGTCGTCGCGCCCCGGCGCGAGCCGGAAGCCGAAGTCGTTTTCCTGGAATCCCTTCACGCCGTCGGAGATGCCGCGGAGGGCGTCGCCCATGGGCTGCCAGGCCCACGCCGTGCCGCCGACCGCCGCCGCGAGGCCTCCGGCGACGGCGAGCGCGGCCGAGAGGGCGATCGGGATTCCCGTCGCGAGGAGCGCCGCGCCGAGACCCACGGCGACGAGCACCGCGCCGAATGCCGCCGCGGCCAGCCGCGTCTCGAGGCTGAGTCGGCGCTCCACGGCCTCAGTCCCGCGGCCGGCGCTCGAGCGTGATGCCGAGCCTCTCCATCCTGCGGTAGAGGGCCTGGCGCGACAGGCCGAGCTCCTCGGCCGCCTGCGAGACGCGGCCGGCGTGCTTCACGATGAGGGCCTCGAGAGCGGCGCGCTCGCGCGGCGTCGCTCGCGCGCGGCGAGAGGGGAGGAGCCGGGGACTCGCCGAACCCGAGCGACGCGGGCGTGAGGACGTCGCCGCCCTCGACGAGGAGGGCGCGCCGCACGCGGTTCTCGAGCTCGCGGACGTTGCCGGGCCACGCGTGCGAAAGGAGCGCGCGCTCGGCCGCCGGGGACAGCGCGGGCGCCGGGCGCGGCGCCGCGAACGAGGCGAGGATCGCGCGGGCCAGCGGCAGGATGTCGTCGGGGCGGTCCCTCAGGGCGGGCACGGCCAGCTCGACGACGTTCAGCCGGAAGTAGAGGTCCTCGCGGAAGCGGCCCTCGCGGATCGCGAGCGGCGAGGTCGGCGTTCGTCGCGCAGACGACGCGCACGTCCACCTGCCGCGTCTGGTTGGAGCCGAGGCGCTCGAACGCCCCGCTCTGGAGGACGCGCAGCAGCTTGACCTGCCCCTCGGGCGGGAGCGTGCCGATCTCGTCGAGGAAGAGCGTCCCCCCGTGCGCGGCCTCGAAGCGCCCCGCGCGGGTCCGGGTCGCGCCCGTGAAGGCGCCCGCCTCCGCCCCGAACAGCTCGCTCTCGATGAGGTCGTGGGGGAGGGCGCCCGCGCTGACCTTGACGTACGGTCCGGAGGCCCGCCGCGAGTTCGCCTGCACGATGTCCGCGAGGCGCTCCTTGCCCGGCGCCGTTCGGGCCCGTCACGAGGACCGGCACGTCGGCGGGCGCGATCTTCACGGCGAGGCTGACGACGCGGTGCATCGCCTCGCTCTCGTAGACGAGTCCGCGGAGGTCGTGGCGCTCGGCGAGGGCGGCGCGGGACGCGGCGCGCTCGGTCCGCGCCCGCGCGCTCTCCTCCTCGAGGGCCCTCAGGCGGACGAGGTTCCGGACGACGCGACGAGCTTCGAGTCGTCCCAGGGCTTGCCGAAGTAGTCGGCGGCGCCCTCGCGGACGAGCGCGACGGCGGTCTCGAGGGAGGCCCACGCCGTCATCAGGAGGACCGGAAGGCCGGGGTCCGCGCGCCTGAGGGCCCGGAACAGGGCGGCCCCGTCCTCGCCCGAGGTGGCGCCGGACCGGAAGTTCATGTCCTGGACGACGACCTTCACGGACCCCTCGGCGACGGCCGCGAGGGCCTCGCCCGGGCGTCCTCGCGACGCGGCTCGGGATGTCGTGGAGCTCGAGGAGGATCCCGAGCGCCTCGGCGACGGCCGGATCGTCGTCGACGATCAGGACCGTGGACACGCGTTCCGTCCTCCGGAGAGGGCTGCGCCGGGCCGACATCTTCTGAGGAGACGCGGCCCGGAGGTGAAAGGTTCCGGTCCCGGGCGGGCTCTCACACGTTCCGCGTCGCGACGGCCGGCGCGACGCGGGCCCCCTTGAGGGCGGGGAACCACGTCGCGAGGAGGCCGGCCGCCCAGAGGAGGAGGACGCCGCCCGCGAGGTACGAGGCGTCCATCCGGTGGGCCTTGAGCTGGTTCACGAGCGCGGCGTTGAGAAGGACCGCGAGAAAGACGCCCAGCGAGAGACCGAGCGTCGTGACGATCCAGTTCTCGAGGAGGAAGTACCTCAGGATGTCCGCCCCGCTGCGCCCCGAGCGCGCGGCGGGTCCCGATCTGCCGCGTCCGCTCCGCCACCGAGAAGGACGTGAGCCCGATGATCCCGAGGGACGTCACGAAGAGGAGGAGGACGATGACGCCCGTCAGGACGCCGAGGACGAGCTTCTGGTTCGCCTGGAACCCGTCCTTGACCTCGAGGAGCGTCCTCACGCGGACGTTGCGGCCGGCGTTCGCGCCGAGAAGCGCCTTCTCGACGAGGGCGCGGACGCTCTCGAGGGCGCCCGGCTCCGTCCTCACGAGGTATGCGGAGCCGCCCGCGTACGTCGCCGAGGAGCTCGGGAAGAAGAGGACGTACTCGTGGATCGGCCATCCGTACGGGTTGTAGAAGCGGTCGATGACGCCGACGACGTGGTACTGGTCGCCGTCGCTGTCCTCGAGCCGCTTGTCGAGCGGGGAGCCGTCGCCGAACGCGAGGCGCGCGAAGGCCCGGCTGATGACGACGTCCTGCGTGATCTTGTTCTTCGGCGTCCCGTCCTCTCCGCGCTCGCGGGCGGTCGCGAAGAGCGCGGCGAGCCTCGCGTCCTCGGACTCGACCTCGCCGCGCGTGAAGCCGCGCCCCTCGACGACGGGATCCCCGAGCGTCGCGAACGTGCCCTCGTCCGCGTTGTAGACCTGGTTCCTCAGCCAGGGACCCTTGCTCCCCGCCGGCCGCGTCTCCATCGAGCTCCCGCCGCCCTGCCACGGCAGGAAGCGCGTGTTCGAGACCGCCTTGACGCCCGGAAGCCGACGGAGGACGTCGAGGTCCGCGCGGACGGAGTTCGCGAGGTAGCCCCTTCTCCTGGAACGCGGGCGCGAACGGCTGGCTGCGGACCGTCAGGATGTTCGCGTCGTCGAAGCCGGACTCCTTCCCGAGCTCCTTCTGGGCGTCGCGGATGAGGCTCACGCAGTTCGTCACGACGGCGAGCGTGAGCGCGATCTCGAGGACGATGAGGCCGTAGCGCACCTTGCTGCGGGTCATCGCGCGGAGGATCGGGCCGAATTCCATGGGCGCCTCCTCAGGAGACCTTCAGGTGGAGGGCGGGCGGGAGCTGGCAGGTCCGCCAGGCGGGGTAGGCGCCCGCGACGAACCCGGCGGCGAGCGCGAGGAGGATCGAGAGGCCGACCATCGGGGCGTCGAGGTGGAAGAAGTCCGGCGCGGCCGCCCTGGGCCTTCATGACCGTGTTCAGGAACGCGAGGCCGGCGAGGGAGAGCGCGAGGCCGAGGACGCCTCCGACGAGGCCGATGACCTCGCACTCGACGATGTGCTGGACGAAGATGTCGAGGCGGCTCGCGCCGAGCGCGCGCCTCACGCCGACCTCGGGCGCGCGCGCGAGGAACTTCCCGAGGAGCAGCCCGACGAGGTTGAGCGAGCAGATCGCGAGGAAGAGGAGGGAGACGACGAGGAGGGTGTTCGCCTCCTTCGGGACGACCTTGAAGTCGTCCATGAGCTCGGCGACCGTCGAGAGCCGGTTGTTGAGCGGCCTCAGGAACCGGCCGTGCCGGCGCTGGTCGAGCGCGTAGGCGTCGAGGAAGGAGCGGTACGCCGCGACGGCGGCCGCGTCCGGCAGCTCGACCCACATCTGGATCCAGACCTGCTCCGAGGTCAGGAGCCCCTCGATGCCCGGCGGCGGCCGGCGAGGGCCCCCAGCCGTCGGAGTTCCCGAACGTCCGGAGATTCATGGGCCGGAACAGCGAGAACGGGATGAAGAGGTTCTCCGGCGCCTGCGGCCTGGCCGGTCGTCAGGTCGTAGAACTTGACGCTCGGCGTCCAGGCGTCGAGGACGCCGACGACGCGGAAGTCCCGGTCCTCGAGCCGCACGGTCTTGCCGACGCTGTTCTCGCCGCCGAAGAGCTTCTCGTTCATCTCCTTCGAGAGGACGGTCACGGGCTCGCCCGCGGCGTCGGCCTTCGCGTCCCAGCCCGCGCCGTACCGGAACGGCACCGCGAACATCGGGAAGAAGTCCGCGTAGCAGACGCGGATCGACTCCTTGAACGGGCGGCCGACCTTCGGGTCGGGGAAGACGTAGAGCATCGTCCTGAAGTCGGCCGTCTGCCGGACCGGGATCTTCGACTTCATGAGCTCGACCATGTCGCGGTACGTGATCTGGCTCGGCAGGGTGTTCGCGCCGTCGCCCGGATACGCCTTCTGGGGGTCCCAGCTGTCCATGCGGACGTAGTAGAGGACCTTGCTCCTCGACGGCACGGGGTCCTGCGCGAACGCGTGGCGCGCCGCGGCGAACGTCGTCGAGAGCGCGATCCCGAGCGCGATGCCGAGGACGATGAGGGCCGAGAGGACCCGGTTCCTCTGCATGCTCTTCCAGGCGATGCGGAGGTTGTGGAGCAGCATGGCCGTCCTCCTCAGGCCAGCGCGGCCGCGAGGTTCGCCGAGATCGGCGGCACGCGGACGTCGCCCTCGGCCGGCGCCTCGAGGTCGACGACCTTGCCGTCGAGGAGATGGATCTCGCGCGAGGCGCGCGCGGCGCACTCCGGCGCGTGCGTGACCATCACGATCGTCGTGCCCTCGACGTTGATCTTCTCGAGGAGGTCCATGACCTCGCGCGACATGAGCGTGTCGAGGTTTCCCGTGGGCTCGTCCGCGAGGACGAGCCGCGGGTCGCCCGCGAGGACGCGGGCGATCGCGACGCGCTGCTGCTGCCCGCCCGAGAGCTGCGACGGCAGGTGGTGGAGGCGCGAGGAGAGCCCGACGAGCTCGACGGCGCGCGCGATCCGCTCCTTCCGCTCGGGCGCGGGGAGACGCCGGTAGCGGAGCGGGACGTCGACGTTGTCGAAGACGTCGAGGTCCGGGATCAGGTTGAAGCTCTGGAAGACGAAGCCGATCTTCTGGTTCCGGATGCGCGACATCTCGCGGTCCGTCAGGCGGCTCACGTCCTCCCCGTCGAGGGTGTACGTGCCGCCGTCGAACGTGTCGAGGAGGCCCGCGATGTTGAGGAACGTCGTCTTGCCGGAGCCCGAGCGGCCCATGAGCGCGACGAACTCGCCCGCCTTCACGTCGAGCGAGAAGTCGTGGAGCGCGTGCGTCTCGACGAGGTCGGTCCGGTAGATCTTCTGGATTCCGCGCATCGACAGCATGATGGTCTCCTTCTCCGGTCAGCGCACGAGGACCGTGCGGGCGTTTGCGAAGTCGGTCGTGTCGGACAGGATCACGCGCTCGCCGGCCGAAAGGCCGCGCACGACCTCGACCTCCGAGACGCTCACGGCGCCCGTCTCGATCGGCCGGCGCGTCGCGACGCCCGAGGCGTCGACGACCCAGGCCGACCGGCCCGCGCCGCTCTCGAGGAAGGGCCCGCGCGGCAGCTTGAGGACGCCGTTCTTCGTCTCGAAGAGGAGCCGCACGGCGACGCGCTGGCTCTGACGCAGGCCCGACGGGGCCTCGCCCGCGAAGACGACGGTGCCCTTGACCTGGCTGTCCTTCACCTCGGGCGAGATCGCGGTGATGCGTCCGTCGTATTCCTTCCCCTCGTACGAGATCAGGGCCGGCGTGCCCGGCACGAGGTCCACGGCGTAGTTCTCCGGCACGGAGATCTCGACCTCGTACGTCCCGAGGTTCACGACCGTGAGGACCGGCGCGTTCGCGGGGACCGAGTCGCGGTCCTGAACGGCGACGGAGGCGACGACGCCGTCGAACGGGGCCGTGATCGCGAGCTCGGCGACCTGGCGCGAGAGCTCGCCCGCGACCGCGGCCTGGCGGCGCTCGAGCGCCTCCTTGTCCCGGATGTCGAACTCGGCGGTCTCCTTGTCGAGGACGGCGGAGCCCTTCGCGTTCCGGAGCTCGTACTGGGCGATCTTGAGGTCGTCCTTCGCCTTCTCGTAGTCCGTCCTGTTGAGGAGGCCTTCGCGGAACGTGCGCTCCGCGCGCTCCATGAGCCGCTCCGCCGCGCTGAGCCTCACCTCGAGGACGTCGATGTCCTGCGCGCTCTTCGCCGCCGACTGGCGGGCGAGGATCCTCTGGCGCCCGAGGGCCGACTGCATCGAGAGGAGCGTCGAACGCTCCTGCTGGAGACGGCTCATGAGCTCCGGGCTCTCCACCCGCGCGAGGAGCTGACCCTTCTTCACCGTCTCGCCGGCCCTGACCTTCAGCGCGACGATGCCGGCCGCGGGCGAGAAGAGCGTCGGGTGGAGGGCGGCGACGACGCGGCCCTGCGCGGAGGCGTCGCGCACGAGGTCGCCGCGCTCGACCGTGCCGAGACGGATCGAGGCGAGGGAAACCGAGCGGTCGGCCTTCGACCACCGGCGCAGGGCGGGTGCGACGGCGGCGCCGAGGAGGAGGGCGGCGGCCCCGGCGACGAGTCCGACGCGCGCCGGCCGCGAGAGCCCGGCCGGCTTCTCGACGGCCCGGTCCATCGGAGAGGCGCTCTCGATCATCGCGGACGGATAGAGCAACGGCGCTGCCAGCCCGGATGGATCGCGAAATCAAGGAGTTGAGCACGGCGGCCGGTTGCGAACGCGACAGGTGTCCGCCGCGCGGGCGGACACCTGTCCGGATTTCCTACGGCCGATCCGAGAGCCAGTCCCGCCTCAGAGGCGTCTCCGGCCCTGGAATCAGGTAGAGCTCCGCCGCATAGTCCTGCAGGTAGTAGGCGTAACCGAGGTCGGTCAGCCATCCGCCGACCGGGAGGACTTCCTTGCCGGCGACGTATTTCCGGAAGAAGGGGCCGTCGAGGTCGGATCCGGCGGCCTCGCTCGCGGTGCGCACGAGGTCTTCGTACCGGAACGTCCGGTGCGTGAGGCCGAAGCGGACGTACATGGCCCTCATGAAGTCGTCGAGCGTTCGCCGTCCGTTCGTTCTTTGCCGAATCGTCATGTCGAGCCCGAAGGCGGCGGCCCAGCCTCCGTTGTAGACGCCGAAGCGCCAGCTCGTCTTGCGCTTGCCGGCGTCGCGAAGCGAGACCTCCGCGAACTGGGGCGCCGTGCGGAAGTAGAGGTACTTCCCGAGCATGTTCTCCATCTTCTTGACGAAGAGACCCGGACCGACGAGCCCCGCGCGAGTGAGCGTGAGGTTCGCGTAGTACTCCGTGAATCCTTCCTGGAACCATTCGGAGTCGGCCTCGTCGGCCCCGCGGATCTGCTGTCCGCACCAGAGGTGGAAGAGCTCGTGACCCTGCGTGTTCGCCCACATGATCGTTCCTTCGCGGGTGAGGGGCGCGCGGGTGACGAAGGCGGCACTTCCCTCGAACGCCTCTCCGTCCTCGTCGTTCGCGGCGAAGATCGTGAGCAGGTACGCGCTCTTCGGCGTCTCCGGGAAGATCCGCACGTAGCGGAGAGCGAAGGCACGGAGAGCGCGAGAGGCCTCGTGGCGGGACCCGCGCAGGTCGCCGAGCAGAACGAGCCTCAGGGTGAACGGGCCCGCGTGGATCTCGTCGGCCGCGAAGTCGCCCGCGACGATCGTGTTCCTCTGGAGATCCTGCATGGTCGGAACGTCGAACGTGTTCGGCTGGCCCTGGAGCGCGTTCCACGGCGTGACGAGCCGTGCCCCGTCCGGAAGCTCGAACGAGACCCGCGACGGGCCGTCGTCGACCGAGCCGAGGAACAGGGACTTGGTCACGAGATAGATCGCCTTTCCGTCGAACGTGCCCGCCTTTTCGTTGCTCGGGGGCCAGGGCTTCTGGGTGAAGGCGAGGTCGACGACGTAGGAGATCCTCAGAGGACCGGTGTAGCCGTCGCCCGCCCTCCATTCTCCGGCGTAGGAGTCCGGACTCTGATGCTCGGTGATCGCGACGAGCACGCCCGCCGGATCGAACGCGCGGAGATCCGAGACGAACGTGCCCCACCGACGCGGGAGGTTGTCGGCCCCACCTGCGCCTGTCCGAAGCACGCCGTCTCGTACGAGGACGGTCGCATCGACCGTCGCACGCAGGGGCGGGACGACCGACAGGCGCACGCGATACGACTGCGACGCCGAGAGGCTGGCGTGAGAGCCGAGGAGGACACAGAGGAACGACAGGGGAACGAGCGAGGACGCGCGTCTCCCAAGGAACCGCGAAGGACGGGTCGACATGAGGCCTCCTTGCGGGGATCGAAGCAACGATCGCGCCATCGTCGACGGCGCGGACACCTGTCCGGTCGGGTCTCTACGCGACGACGAGCCCCGCGCCCCAGTGCAGGCCCGCGCCGAGGGCCGCGAAGGCGACGAGGTCGCCGTTCTTCGCCTTCCCCTCCGCGCGCGCCTCGTGCCACGCCATCGGGAGCGTCGCGGCCGTCGTGTTGCCGTACCTCTGGATGTTGTTGAAGACCTTCTCGTCCGGCAGGCCGAGCACCTTCTGCGCGGCCTCGTTGATCCTCAGGTTCGCCTGGTGCATGAGGAGGAGGTCGAGGTCGGCGAGCGACCTTCCGTTCGCGGCGAGGATGTCCTGAACGGCGGCGGGCATGAGCGTCGTCGCGAGGCGGAAGACGTGGCGGCCCTCGACGATCGGGATCAGTCGCCTGGTTGTCGAACATCTCGGGCGTGAAGAACGGGCGGGACTTGCAGCCGCCTCCCGGCACGTAGAGCTTGTCCCAGTGAGCGCCGTCCGTGTACATCGCGAAACCGAGGAACCCGCGACCGTCGCCCGACGCATTCGCCTCGAGGACCATCGCGCCCGCGCCGTCGCCGAAGAGCACCGCGCGGTCGCGCATGCCGGTCGCGCGCCCGTACCAGAAGGAATCGCAGGGCCCGCTCGTCTTCCCGAGCATGACGTCCCACACGGACTCGGGCCACGGCATGAGGCCGCTGTGCACCTCGGACCCCACGAGCAGGACGCGGTCGTACATCCCCGAACGGATGAAGGCGTCCGCCGTCTGGAGGCCCGAGAGGAACCCGGCGCACTGCATGCGGATGTCGAGCGCGTGCGTCGTCTTGAGGCCGAGGTGCGTCGCGAGAAGGCCGCCGTTCCCGGGAAAGTAGTGGTCCGGGCGTCATCGTCGCGAAGACGATGAGGTCGATGTCCGACGCGGCGAGTCCCGCGTCCGCGAGCGCCGCCTCCGCGGCCTTCGTGCCGATCTCGGCGGAGCCGACTCCGGGGCTCGACGTACCGGCGCTCGCGGATGCCGGTGCGCGGGACGATCCACTCGTCCGTCGTGTCCATGATCCGGCCCATCATCTCGTTCGTGACGACCTGCGGCGGGCACGTACATGCCCGAGCCCCGGATGACGGTCGTGCGGTCTTTCTTGGGCGCAGGCCGTCAGATTTTTCACGCGGCGGAGTCTACCGGAAGGTCCCGTTAACGCTCCCGGGACGGCCCGTTTCCGCGCGGCGGGAGAGGGCAGTCGAGGTGCCCTTCACAGAGCGCGCGCATCGCGTCGTTCGCCGAATTGAAGGCGCTGACGATCGAGCCGCCCGTGCGCCCCGCCGTGAGGTCGCCGACGAGGAAGAGCCCGGGGATCGACGTCTCGTATCCGTCCCTCAGGACGGGCGCGGCGCCGTCGAAGTCGATCCCGATCGTCCGGAGGAAGTTCTCGGGCGTCGTCCCGCCGAGCGCGAGGACGACGTGGTCGAACGTCTCGGGGTCCGGCCCCGGTGCCTGGAAGCGCGCCCGCGGCCGGCCGCCGTCGCTGTCGACGCGCGTGACGACCGACCGCCTGAGGACGAGAGCCTGGCCCCGGTCCTCGAGCGACTCGAGGGACTCGCGGTTGATGTCGTTCATGCGGTGGAACGTCTCGCCGCGGTACGAGAGGACGACGCGGCACCCCTCCTGCACGAGGTACTGGACGTATTCGGACGCGGAGTCCCCGCCTCCGACGACGAGGACGTCGGCGTTCCGCAGCGCGACCGAGGTCACGTCGAACGTGACCCGCGACTTCAGCGCGGGCGGGACGGGCCAGTCGGGCTTCTGCGGGCGCCCGAGGATTCCGATCGCGATCGCGCACGTCTTCGCCCGGTACGTGGCCTGCGTCGTCTCGACGAGGAAGTGGCCGCTTCGCGGGCGGATCGCCCCGACGCCCTCGTTGTACCGCACGGCGAGGCGGTGATCCGCGATCGCCCTGTCGAGGTACGTGAGCGTCTCGCCCTTGCTCGCGTCCGTCAGGCACAGGACGCCGGTGCACACGGCCGGCAGGCCCTTGTAGTTCGCGGTGACGAGTTTCGCCTCGGGGTAGAACTTCCGGATCGACCAGGAGTGTGCGTCCCCGCGCTCGAGGACGAGGATCTTCTGCGGCGCGAGGCCCGCGGTCACGGCCTCGGCGCCGAGGGCGATCCCGGCCGGCCCGGCGCCGACGATCACGAGATCGAGCAGGTCGCTCACGGCGTCTCCGGCCGATGCGGAGGCGGCGCGAGGATCGCGACCGTCGCTCCCCAGCCCCCGCGCTCGGGCGGCGCGTCCGCGAAGGAGACGACGTGCGGCGACCGCTCGAGGGCCCGGCGCACGATCGCCCGCTGGACGCCGATGCCGCGCCCGTGGATCAGGCGGACCTCGCGAAACCCCTTCCCCGCGGCGGCCGCGACGTACTCGGCGACGGCGGAGGCCGTCTCCTCCGGACGGAACGGATGCAGGTCGAGCGCGTCCTCGACGGGGAGCGTGAGCGGCGTTTCGGGGTCCGCGCCGTCCATCGTCCTAGAATAGCGTCCTCGACTTCATGAGGTGACACGATGAAGAGACTCGTCTCCGCGTTCGCTCTGCTTGCGCTCCTTTCGGCGCCGGCCTTCGCGCAGAGCAACAAGCCCCGGGTGGCCGTCCTCGAGTTCAAGAACAAGGCGTCGCACTACTCGTGGAACTGGTACGACGCCGGGCGCGGCGCCCAGGACATGCTCGTGACCGAGCTCGTCAAGACCGGCAAGTACCGGGTGATCGAGCGCGAGCAGCTCGCCGCGATCATGCAGGAGAAGAACCTCTCGCTCTCGGGGGACATCGACCCGCGCACGGCCGTCAAGATCGGCAAGATGCTCGGCGTCGAGTACCTCATCGCGGGTGTCGGTGACCGAGCTCGGCGTCACGGATCGCGGCGCGAGCGTGCCCGGCGGGCTCGGGTCGCTTCGGCCTGCCCTCGGTGAGCGTGCGCTCGCAGAAGGCGGAGGCGGCGCTCGACGCCCGCGCGTTCTCGACGTCCACCGGCGAGATCGTGTGGGCCGACTCGGCGCGGGACGAGACCTCGGACGCGAGCGTCTACGTCGCGGGGGCCGGCGGCGGCGCCTCGGACCACGGCAAGGTCGACAAGCTCATGCGGCCGGTCGTCCAGAAGCTCGCGTCGTCGTTCGCGAAGGCGGACGTCAAGACGTCCGGCATGGGCGGCAAGGGCGACGCGTCGGGCATCGTCGGGAAGATCGCGAAGGCCGAGGGCGGCCTGCTCTACGTGAACGTCGGCTCGGAGGGCGGCGTCAAGGAAGGCGACGAGTTCAACGTCTACCGCGTCGGCGAGCAGATCAAGGACCCGGACACGGGCGAGGTGCTCGGCGCGAACGAGACGCGGGTCGGCCGCGTGAAGATCACGTCCGTGAAGGGCCCGCGCCTCTCGACGGCCGCCGCCCTCTCCGGCAGCGGCTTCCGGGCCGGCGACACCCTGAAGAACTAGCGCCCGGATAGCGCCCGGGCTTCCTGCACGCGAGGCGAGCGGGGAGCCCGGGCCTGCGCCTTGTCGAGCTCGGCGCGGAGCTCGCCGCGCGCGTCGCCGAACGCGAGGCCCATGACCCACTCGGCGTCCGGGCCGGGGTTCGGACCCATGGCCTCGACCTCCTCGGCGACGAAACGCAGGACGCGCGTCTCGGCGGCCGGGCCGGCGTCGCGGAGCGCCCGCGTGAGGAGCTGCCACGCCTCGGCGTTGCGGCCGTCCGCGTACGCGACGCCGGCGCGCGCGTAGGCGTCGAGGAAGCGCACTTCTGCCGTCGGCCGCCGCGCGAGCACCTCGCGCGCGGTCCCCATCGCGCTCACGAAATCCTCGCGCGTCAGGCGCGAGCGGCCGTGCGTGTCCAGGGCCTCCCACGCGGCGGAGAGCTGCGTGTCGCCGGAGAACCCCTCGCCGGAGAGGAGGGGAGGGAAAGAGGTCTGCTTCGGACGCTGAGCCGACGCTCCGGCTCGTCGAGTTCCCGGCGGGTTGGGAGCGATGCGAGAACGTCTTGGATTCGGATTTTTCTTCGAAAGGTGAAGAGGGAGAGCGCGCGCCCGCGGCCGATCGGCGATCCCGTCGACGGAGCGCCGCCTTCATTCACCTTCGAAGAAATGCCGGACGAGGCGGCTGCACCGGCATCCGTCGAGGGGGTAGGCGGCGCCGTCGCGTCCCCTCATTCACCTTCGAAGAATCCGAATCGAAACCTCGGCCGTGACAGGAGCCACGGCGCCGGTCGAAGCGGCTGCCGCCGCCGTCGCCGGGGTCCCCTCTTTCACACTCGAAGAAATTCCGGGCGTCGCCTTCGCCTCGACGCTGCTCGACGCGCTCGGGCGGCCCGTCCCGCGCAGCAGGAGGAACGCCCCGCCGCCCGCGCTCAGGAGGAGGATCGCGGCGATCGCCCACTTCGTCCGCTTCGTCGGGTCGACGCCCGGCACGGGCGCGGAGGCGGGCGCGGCGAGCGGGGGGAGCGCCGAAGATCCCGCGACGCGACCGTCCGGAGCTGCGAGACGCCGGCGCCGGCCCCGGGCATCGCCTGCGGAACGGTGGCGGCGGCGCTCGGCACGCCGAGCGCGTCGCCGAGCGCGCGGACGAACGCGCCGCACGTCGCGTAGCGCTCTTCCGGCTTCTTCGCGAGCGCCTTGCCGAGCACGGCGTCGGCGGCCGCCGGACTGCCCGGCAGGACCGTCGAGAGGGGCGGCGGCGGCGCCGTGACCTGCTGGTGGAGCACGGCGAGGGGCGAGTCGGCGAGGAAGGGCACGCGGCCCGCCAGGAGCTCGAACGCGACGACCGCGAGCGCGTACTCGTCGGCGCGCCCGTCGAGCGCGCCGCCCGTCGCCTGCTCGGGGGCCATGTAGAGGGGCGTCCCCATCACGGTGCCCGTCGCGGTGAGGCCCGACGTCGCGTCCACGCTGCGCGCGAGGCCGAAGTCCGCGAGGAGGGGCCGCCCCTGCGAGTCCATGAGCACGTTCGCCGGCTTGATGTCGCGGTGGAGGATCCCCTTCCCGTGGGCGTGGTCGAGCGCGCTCGCGATCGCGGCGAGCCACGCGACCGCGAGCGGAGGCGGGATCGGCCCGGCGCCGCGGGCCTTCAGCGAGCCGCCCGCGACGAGCGGCATGACGAGGTAGGAGACGTCCTCGCCGTCGACCGTCGCCGAGCCGTAGTCGTAGACGGGCAGGACGTTCGGGTGCTCGAGGCCCGCGACGAGCCGCGCCTCGCGCAGGAAGCGCTCCCGGAACGTGGGGTCCTGCGCGACGGGCCCGAGGATCACCTTGACGGCCACCGTGCGCTTGAGCGTCTCGTCCTCGGCCTTCCAGACCTCGGACATCCCGCCCGTGCCGGCGCGCTCGAGGAGGCGGTAACGCCCGAGGACGGTGCCCGTCGTGATCGGCATGGAGGAAGGATATCGGACGCGCGCGATCAGCCCGCGACGGCGGCGTCGGCTTCCGCGGCGTGGTAGAGCACGACGGAGCCGGGGCCGGCCTTCACGGCCTCCGCGAGCGCGTCCTCGGCGCGCGCGAGGAGGGTGGCCGTGTCGAAGGCGTCGTCCGGGTAGACGGAGATCCCGGCCGAGAGCGCGAGCGCGACGCCGGACTGCGCGAGCCGCTCGTCGAGGCCGTTCTCGAAGTTCTTCTGGATCGACCGCATCGCGCGGTGCGCCTGGACCTTGCCCGCCTCGAAGATCAGGATGTAGAAGCGGTCGTCCCGGTCGCGCGCGACGAAGTTCACGGCGCGCGTCGAGCGGACGAGCTTGGCGGCGAGCTTCGGGAGGAGCGAGTCGCCGTACTCGGCCCCGAGGCGCACGACGGACTCCTTGAGCCCGTCCATCCGGATGTGCGCGACCGCGACGGCCTGGCCGTTCCGCTCGGCCCTTCGGACCTCGGACTCGAGCCGCTTGCCGAGCGACGAGCGGTTGTAGAGGCCGGACTGGCTGTCGCGCTCCGTCTGCTGCTCGATGAGGCGCATGAGGCGCGCGTTGTGGAGGGCGACGGCGGCCGCGTCCGCGAGGAGCTCGAGGCGCTCCTTGAGGTCGACGGGCCAGTCGTCGACGCCGCGGCGCGCCGCGACGGAGAGGACGCCGATGAGCTCGTCGTGGTACGTGAGGGGGACGGCCGCCGCGCGGATGAGCGGCGCGGCGCCGCCGCCCGGGTTCCCCGGGAAGAACGAGGCGCCCTCGGCGGGGCCGGCGACGGCGAGCGTCTTGTCGAGGAACGTGCGGACGATCGGCTGCGAGGTCTGGTCGAACGGGACGGCGCGGCCGAGCTCGTCGCCGACGTCGGCCCCCCAGCGCGCCCCGATCCTCACGGACTTCGAGGCGGGGTCGGCGTCCCAGAACTGCGCGGCGTCCGCCTTGAGAAGGCTGACGGCCTGCTCGCAGAGCGTCTGCTTGATCCGGTCGATGTCGAACGTCGTCGAGAGCGAGCGCCCGACCTCGCGGAGCCGGTCGAGGAAGCGGTAGGACTCGCGCTCCTGCTGGAGGAGGCGCACGGACGCGATCGCGAGAGAGACCTCGACGCCCAGCGCCTCGAAGGAGGGCAGGAGATCGGGAGAGAGGCTCTCGGGGCGCGCCCCCGAGACCGCGCAGAGCACCCCGACCGGCGCGCCGCGGTAGGCGAGAGGGACCGCGAGGAGGCCGAGCGGCTTGGCGAGCGACGCCACGGCGGGGCCGCTCGGAAGGAGCGCCTTTCCGTGCCGGTCGGAGGACGCGTCGGCGAAGAAGGCGTGGGAGCCCTCGGTCGCGAGGTGGGTCAGGAGCGCCGCGGGAATCTGGAGCTCGGTCGGCCCTCCGGCCTTCACCCAGGCGGCGTCCGCGCCGGGCAGCTCGCCGGAGGGAAGGAGCCGGACCGCGCAGACGTCGAGGTCGAACTGCGGGCCGAGCTCTTCGACCGTCCGGCTCACGATCGCGTGCACGTCCGTGAGACCCGTGAGGGCGGCATGAAGCCGGCCGACGAACGCGACGCGCTCGTTGTTGCGGCGCTCGCCGTCGAGGAGGCGCGCCTTCTCGAGCGCGCCGGCCGCGAGCTTCGCGAGCTCCTGGGCGAGACGCAGCTCCTGAGGCGTGAGCGCGAAGCCGCCGCGCCGCGACATCGTGAGGAAGCCGAAGACGTGCGCGCCCGCGTGGAGGGGAAGCGCCATCCGGCGACGCCGCACGGGCTGCGTGCCCGGCTCGTCCTCGAACGCGGGGCCGTGCGCGGCGAGGCAGCGCGCGAGGAGCTCGTCGGAGGCGATCGCCGCCCGGCCCGAGCGGGAGCGTTCCCCGCTCACGGGCGCCCCGTGCGTCAGGATCTCGGCGATCTCCTTCGTCTCCGGCTGGAACCGGAAGGCGCTCACGCGATCGAACTCCAGCTCGCGCGAGAGGGACGCGACCGTCAGGCGGATGACCTCGTCGGGGTTGAGCGACAGGAAGGCGCCCGAGGCGAGCTCGAAGAGGGCGACGGCCTCCTCGCGCCGCTTCATGAGAGTCCCGAGCGTCCGGTCGCGCTCGAGCACGTGTCCGATCGTGCGGGCGAACTCCCGCGCCGCCTCCTCGGCCTCGGCGTCCGTCCCGGCGATCGTCTCGAGCACGACGCCGAAGACCGCCTGCGTCTGGTCCTTGACCTTCACGGGAGCGCCGAAGAAGGAGAGCCCTCCCTCGGAGGCCTTCTTCGCGCGGCCCTGGGCGAGGACCTCGGCGAGGTGCTGGTTGAGGCGCGTCTCGGCGGCCGCGGCGACGCTCGAGCGGCCCGAGCGCGTCATGGGGGGACGCCGGCGCCGGGCAGGAGCGCGACGACGGGGGCGTCGAAGAAGTGCAGCGCCGCGTTGAGGATGCCGCCGAGCGCCTCGTCCAGCAGCAGCCCCTCCTTGAGCGCTCCTTCGAACGCCTTCAGGAGAGGGAGGCCCGGGAAGCGAGCGGACGGCATGGCGGCGAATGGACATAATACCGCCCCCGGAGGTGCCCATGCAGAGCGCAAATGCGGATCCGAGCGTACGGCCATCGTCCGAAGGCGCGACCGAGTCCGCGTCCACGGACGGCCTCGCCGAGTCGCTCGGGAGGATCCTGCCGGCGCTCGAGCGTTTCGGGCGGTTCGAGGGGCCGGACGGCGCCGCGAAAAGGACGGCGTGGCGCCGCGCGCTGGACGGCCCGCTGCCGGAGGAGGGCGCCGGGCGCGAGGCGGTCCTCGATCTCCTCCGCGACGTCGTGATCCCGAACGGCCTGAGGATCGGGGCCCCCGGCTTCACGGGCTGGGTCACGACGTCGCCGACGACGGTGCCCGCCGTCGCGCAGCTCGCGGGCGCGATCACCGCGGCGCAGCGCTGGTGGGCGACGCCGGGCAACTTCCTCGAGGTCCTCGCGCTGCGCTGGGTCGGACGCCTCGTCGGCCTGCCGGACGGCTTCGAGGGCTCCTTCACGAGCGGAGGCGCCACGGCGAACCTCCTCGGCCTGGCGGCTGCGCGGCAGCACGCCGGCGAGCGGCTCGGCGTCGACCCGGGTCTCGACGGCCTGGCGGGGCTCCCGGCGCCGAGGGTCTACGCCTCGAGCGAGGTCCACCACGTGGTCCACCGGGCCTGCGGCGTCCTCGGCCTCGGGCGCAAGGCGCTGCGCCTCGTCCCCGTGGACGCGGCGCGCCGGCCGGACCTCGCGGCGCTCGAGCGTCTCCTCGACGAGGACGCGCGCGCCGGCGCGACGCCGGTCGCCGTCGTCGCCTCGGCCGGCGACGTGAACACGGGCGTCGTGGAGCCGATCGACGCGATGCGCGAGATCGCGCACGCGCGCGGCGTCTGGCTGCACGTGGACGGGGCGTACGGGGGCTTCGGCGTCCTCGACCCGCGCGTCGCGCCCCTCTACGGCGATCTCGCGAAGATCGACTCCTTCGCGGTCGACCCGCACAAGTGGATGGCGGCGCCCGTGGGCTGCGGCGCGGCCTTCGTGCGCGACGGCGGATATCTCGCGCGCTCGCTCGCGCTCGAGCCCGCGGCCTACGTCGAGATGGCCCCGACCGACACGGGCGACACGGACTCGCCGTTCGACCAGCTCGGGGAGGGCAACCCGAACTTCTCGCTCGACCACTCCGCGCCGCCGCGCGGCCTCGCCGTGTGGGCGCTCCTCAAGGAGATCGGCGCCCGCGGGATGCGCGAACGCGTCGTCCGCCACCACGACTGCGCGCGGCGCGTCGCCGAGCGCGTTCGCGCGCACCCGGCGCTCGAGCTTCTCGCCGAGCCGGTCCTCTCGATCTGCTGCTTCCGCGTGAAGCCCCCGGGCGTGACGGACGAAGCCGCGCTCGAGGCGCTGAACGAGAAGGTGCTCCTCAGGGTCCGGGCGCGGGGGCGCGCCGTCCCGTCGCACACGCGCGTGAACGGCCGCTTCGCGCTGCGCCCCTGCTTCATCAACCCGCGCCAGGGCCTCGCGGACGCCGACGCCACGGTGGACGAGGTGCTCCTCGCGGCGCAGGAGCTCGGCGCGCCCGGCTGACGCCGGCGTCTACGGGCGAACGCGCGGCCGCGCGGGGAACGGGGGGCCGGGCGCGCCCGCTCGTGCGCGTTGCCGCACACGTTGCGGAGGAGGAGCGGCGAGAGGCCGGGGACGCCCGACAGGATCAGGTCGGGCCGGCCGTCGCCGTCGACGTCCGTCGCCGTGAGAACCGCCGTCTCGCGGTTCACGTTCTCCGGAACGCGGGAAGAGCATGGGAGGGCCGAATCCTCCGGCGCCGTCTCCGAGCTGAACCGCGAGCCCCGTCGGGACGCCGTAGATCGAGCCGCGCACCGCGGCGATGTCGGTCCGGCCGTCGCCGTCGAAGTCGGCCAGGACCGGACTCCAGAGGGAGGAGGCCGGCTGCCGGACGCGGACGCCGCCTCCGGGCCGCGCGAGAAACGTGAGGATGCCGTCGGCGCAGCCGCCGACGTAACGGTCGACCGCGACGGCGTCGGGATGCCCGTCGCGGTCCACGTCCCCGATCGCGACGTCGAAGGGGCACTGGTTGCCGCCGCCGTCGGGGCCGCCCGTCTCCTGGAAGGTCCCTCCGGGTCCGAGGGTGTACGTCGAGAAGACGTCGTTCGCGAATCCCTCCGTGCCGCTCGCGAGGAGCTCCGACCGCCCGTCCGCGTCGACGTCCAGCGTGTACAGCCTCGAGACGGTGGACGCGGATGTGTGGAGCACGTAGGGAGCTCCGAAACCGCCGTGTCCGTCGCCCCGGTACAGCCAGACGTCGGCGCCCCCGGTGGATGCCGCGAGGTCGAGCCTCCCGTCGCCGTCGAAGTCGGCGGCGACGGGAGCGGACAGGGCGACCGCCGCCTGGAAGGACGACAGGGCACGGAAGCCGCCGGCCCCGTCGCCCCTGAGAAAGACGACGGAGGTCGTCGTGCCGGCGACCTGCATGCTCACGGCGTCGAGGATCCCGTCGCCGTCGAAGTCACTCACCGCGACGCCTCCGAGGGAGAGAACGCTCCCGAGGAGGAACGAGCCGCCGGCATTGTGCGCGACGCGCATCTCTCCGCCCGCGCGCACGAGGAGGTCCATCCGCCCGTCCCGGTCGAAGTCCCAGGCGCCGAGGACCGTCGCGGCGGGAGGGCCGACGGCAGCGGCGATCCGGAAGACGGGAGGGCAGGTCTGGGCGGCCGCGCGCCCTCCGCGGAGGGAAACGACCGAGGCGAGAACGGCCGCGGACAGCACGGCCCCGCGGCGTCGCGGTGCGGACATCTCTCCTGGAAATGTCCGCGCGCGGGAGCGACTAACGCGGAGACTGGTTCGCGGCGTCCGGGCGCCCTGTCGCCCAGAGAATCTGGGCGACCATCGCGAGCATCCCGACGTCGCGGACGACGACCCAGCGCATGTCCGCGATGCGCTCGGCGACCGACCTTCCCGCCGCGCTCAGGTCGAAGCAGCCGCAGTCGATCGCGTTGCCGCGCGCGAGGTTGACGGAGATCGCGACGATGAACACTCCGAGCAGGGCCCCGATCAGCGCCGCCGACGTCCGCGTCCAGATCCCGAGGATGAGCGCGAGCCCCGCGAGGAGCTCGAGCCACGGCATGACGAGACCCATGAGGTTCACGAGCGCGCCCGGGACGAGACGGTAGTTGTAGACCATGTGCGCGAAGCCCGGCGGGTCGACGACCTTCGGCAGCGCCGCGGCGACGAAGAAGACGCCGAGCGCGATCTGGACGCGGACGGTGAGCCAGGGCGAGGCGAGCCGGTCGGCGAGAGTCACGGCGCCGCGGGCCCCGGTCCCGTCGCGACCTTGCCCCCGCGCCTGACCCAGTCGGGCCAGCCGTCCTTGTAGACGAGAAGATTGTCGAAACCGCCGCCGAAGAGCCGCTGGGCGAGCATGTGCGAGTCCTCGCAGTCGCCGCCGGAGCAGTAGACGACGACCGGGAGCGCGCCGTCCCGCGCCTCGTTCACGAGCGCGGTGATCTTCGCGTCGGCGTCGCCCTCCCACGGCGAGATGTTCCGGGCGCCCGGGACGTGGCCTTCCTCGTAGTCCTTCGTCCGCCGCGCGTCGAGGACGAGGACGCCCCGGGCGACGAGCCACGCGGCGTCGTCGCCGGAGATCTCGACGAACGGCTTGCCGGGGTGGGGAGGGAAGCGGGAGAGGAGAAGACCTTTCTGCTCCCCGGCCGAGGGATGCCGCGGGAGCCGCGCCTGTGGACTTCTGCGCTAGGGCCAGGGCGCTTTTCTTCGAGTGGTAATTTGGCCGCGGCAGCGGCCGCCGGCGTGGCCTTCGGGGTGGCCGCGGTCGCACTGGCCGCGCTCGCGAGGGCCGCCGCAGCGGGTGCCCCGCCCCCATTCACCTTCGAAGAAACTTCGGACGTTGCCGCTGCTCCGGAGTCTGCAGGCGACGAGGCCGGCGGGGCGGTCTGAGAGGGAGCAGAAGGTTTCCCCGGTCTTCTTCTTCCGGCACTTTCAGCGCGTTCGGATACGTTCCGACGAGCGGCAGCTTGCGCTCGCTTCTCGCGAGCGCGTTCGCGACGAGGGCGCAGAGGACGGCGGCGGCGACGAGCGTGAGGGCCTCGCCGAAGTGGCGCTTGAGATTCATCGATGCCGATTCTATGCAAGCGCGCCCGCCGCGACGTGCGCCTCTGCAGCGGGCATAGAATTCCCGATGGTCCGCCGCGCGGACTCCGGAAGGAACGTATGGCCGAAAAGAACACGATCACGATCACGGACAACCGCACCGGGAAGACGTACGAGCTGCCGGTCGAGAACGGGACGATCCGGGCGCTCGACCTGCGCAAGATCAAGACGGGCGACGACGACTTCGGCCTCATGACGTACGACCCGGCGTTCACGAACACCGCCTCCTGCAAGTCGGCCATCACGTACATCGACGGGGACAAGGGCATCCTCGAGTACCGCGGCTACCCGATCGAGCAGCTCGCGGAGAAGTCCTCGTTCCTCGAGGTCGCGTACCTGCTCCTCAAGGGCGAGCTCCCGACGGCGTCCGAGCTGAAGGAGTTCACCCACCACGTCTCGATCCACACGTACCTCCACGAGAACCTCAAGAAGCTCATGGAGGGGTTCCGGCACGACGCGCACCCGATGGGAATGCTCCTCTCGACCGTCGGCGCGCTCTCGACGTTCTACCCGGACGCCAAGAAGGTCTTCGACAAGAAGACGCGCGACCACCACATCACGCGCCTCATCTCGAAGATGCCGACGCTCGCCGCCTTCACGTACCGGCATTCCATCGGCTTCCCGTACGTCTACCCGGACAACGACCTGTCGTACACCGGCAACTTCCTCTCGATGATGAAGAAGATGGCGGAGCCGAGCTACAAGGTGAACCCCGTCCTCGAGAAGGCGCTCGACGTCCTCTTCATCCTCCACGCGGACCACGAGCAGAACTGCTCGACGAACGCGATGCGCTCCGTGGGCTCGGCCCAGACCGACCCGTACTCGAGCGTCGCGGCGGCGACGGCCGCCCTCTACGGCCCGCTCCACGGCGGCGCGAACGAGGCCGTCCTCAAGATGCTGCACGAGATCGGCGACATCAAGAACGTCCCCGCCTTCGTGAAGGACGTCAAGGAAGGCCACGGCGAGAAGCGCCTCATGGGCTTCGGCCACCGCGTCTACAAGAACTACGACCCCCGCGCGACGGTCATCAAGAAGCTCGCCGAGCAGGTCTTCGAGGTGACGGGCAAGAACCCGCTCCTCGGGATCGCGCTCGAGATGGAGCGCATCGCGCTCCAGGACGACTACTTCGTCAAGCGCAAGCTCTACCCGAACGTCGACTTCTACTCCGGCCTCATCTACGAGGCGATGGGCTTCCACACGGACTTCTTCACGGTGCTCTTCGCGATCCCGCGGACCGCCGGGTGGCTCGCGCAGTGGCAGGAGCTCGTGGAGGACCCGGAACAGAAGATCGCGCGGCCCCGCCAGATCTTCACGGGGCCCGCCCGGCGCGACTACAAGCCCATGGACAGGCGCTGAATCAGCGGACCGCCGGCGGCGCGAGGGTCGCCGCCGACGGTCGTTGCGGCGACGTGGAGCTGACGGGCAGCTGGAAGACGTTCTGGAACACGAACAGGCCCACGACCGCGAAGACGAGCGCGGCGAGGGGCGCGGCGACCCAGCCGATCGCGATGTTGACGAGAACGCGATGGCGGATGCCGCTCCTTCTCACGAGCGCGATTCCGAGGATCGCGCCGACGATCGCCTGCGAGCCCGAGACCGGGACGAGCGGCCAGCCCGGAAGGGAGTGCGCCCGGAGGAAGCCCTGAAGGCCGGGTGAGCCGAAGGCGAAGAGGGACGTCGACGCGGCGAAGACCACGATGACCGCCGCGAGCGGCGAGAGCGAGGTCAGCCCCGCGCCGAGGCGCAGCATGATCCGCTCCGAGTACGTCACGATCCCGGCCGCGATCGCGAGCCCCCCGACGAAGAAGAGCATCTCGACGCTCGTCGCGCGGAACGGGCCGAGAGCGACGGCGTCCGGGAACGGGGACACACGCACGAACACGCCCATGACGTTCGCGATCGCGTTCTGCCCGAGGCTGAAGGCCGCGAACGCGCCGACGACGATCAGCACCGCCCGCGTCCATGCGTCCACCTCGAGAAGGTGCACCTTGAAGCGCGGGATCGCCGCGCGCGCGCCCACGAAGAGCAGGGCGGCCACGATCCCGGAAAGGGCGGGGCTCACGATCCACGAGGAGAGAAGCGTCGTGAGGGTGAGGAGGTCCGTCGGACGCCTCGTGAAGAGGTTCCAGCCCACGATCGCCCCGACGATCGACTGGGAGATCGAGACCGGAAGGCTGTTCTTCGACAGGAACAGGATGACCGCGAGCCCCGCGGCGAGCGCGACGACGAACGCGCCCGCCGGCGCGTCGATCGAGCCCAGCCGGCCGAGCGTCTTCGAGGTCCCGTGCGCGCCCGCGACCGCCCCGATCACGACGAAGACCGCCGCGATCCCGGCCGCGGTCCGGAAGCGGACCATCTTCGTCCCGACGGCCGTGCCGAAGATGTTCGCGCCGTCGTTCGCGCCGAGGGACCATCCGAGGAAGATCCCGCTGAGGAGGAAGAGCCAGGTCACCGCCGGACGCCCGCGCTAGATCGTCCGCTTGATCGTGTAGATCGCGAGCCGGTCCGCGACGTCCTCGGCGCGGTCCGAGAGCGTCTCGACGTGAAGGCAGAAGTACCGCAGGTGGATCTTGCGGGCGAGATCCATGTCTCTCGAGAAGATCTTCCGCTTGAGGCGGTCGGCGAGCCGGTCGGCCTCCTTCTCGTAGAAGTAGACCTTGTGGATATGGTCGGGCACGGCCGTGATGTCGCGGAAGAACGCGCGGACGGCCGAGACGAGGTGCTGCGCGGAATCGGTGCCGGCCTTCGCGAGCTCGAGGTAGTCGTTCGCGAGGTCCGCGGGGATGTCGGGGCGCTCGACGGAGAACTGGTTGAGCGTCTTCTTCGCCTCGTCGATCACGTTGTCGATGTTCTCGAGGAGGCCGAGGACGTCGCCCCGATGGTCGGGAATCAGGGACTCGCGGTAGAGGCGCGTCTCGATCTCCCGACGCAGGGCGTCTGCCTTGCTCTCGAACTCCGCGATCGCCTTGAGATGCTGCTGGAAGCGCTCGTCGTCCTTCGCGAGGTAGTCCGCGATGCCCTGCTGGAACACGAGCGTCCCCTCGCTGATCGCGTCGAGCAGCTCGTCGATCTGCGCCTCGAGGGCGCGCGTGCGGCGGAAGAGGAGGGTCATCCCACCTCCATCCCCACGACGCGCTTGGCGGCCTTCAGGTAGTTCGTGTTGGGCATGGACGCGATGCCGAGCCCTTCGACGACCGCCTTCATGCCCGCGTAGTTCTCGCTCTCGGCGCAGGCCGACTCCACCATCGCGCCGTTGAACCACACCTGCGCGTACTCGCAGATGACGCCGTCGATCGTGAAGCCCCAGCGCATCTTCTCGACCGAGACGGCCGCGAGTTCGGGGTGCCTGCGGGCCAGCGCGATGAAGTCGTCGATGGTGTACGTGTCACGGTCCAGGGGCATCTCGACCTTGAGGCTCGCGAGGATCGTGGCGAGATCGGCCTTCTTCACGGGGAACTGGAACTTTCCCCGGGGCTGGAAGATCTCGTAGCCCTCGGGCGTCTCGCCGACCCTCGTCTTGATGTCGAGCAGGCCGTCGCGCACCTTCACGTTCGCCTCGCTCGTGCGGGCGCTCAGGAAGTACGTCTCGGCCGGCATCTTCCGGGCCTGGAAGAGGACGGTCTTCCCGTTCCACATCCGGTCCTTCACGACGTCGATCACGGCCTTGCCGAAGACCCGGAACTCGGCGCGGGGGACGATCTTCGCGGCGTCCTCGGCCGACGTCGCGGTGTTTCGGGCAAACGGATCCGACATGGATGCTCCTTATCGAGTCTGCGCGGGCTCGGCGCCCGGGAAGACGAGGTCCCGGAATTTGAAGAGGTAGAGGACCGAGAGAACGAGCCCCGCGACGAGCCACAGCGGAGACCTTCGGCTCGGCACGACTTCCAGCTGCATCGACGTGTCGTCGCCCTGACCGAGGTTCGCGAGCCTCAGGAGGGCGCTCTGCCGGCCTCCTTCGCCTCCGAGACGGACGCGGGGCTCCACCTCGGAACGCGTCTGCTTCGGGAGCTGCTCGCGGATGGCCTGGAAGCGGAAGCCCTCGGGGAGGGTCACGAGAGTGCGGAAGTCCTTGACGAGCGTGTCCTGCGAGTTCACGAAGGCGTAGCGGAGGATGCGGCTGTCGCGGGGCATCGTCAGCTTCATTCCCTCGGCGGGTTCCGGGGCCCTGGCGAAGACCCTCGGGACGTCGAAGGCGAACGCGAGCCGGCTTGGACCGGTCGTCGCAGGGGGCAGAGTCACCCGGAGCGTGGCGGCCTTCTCCGTCGGCGGCTCCACGCGAAGGCCGTCCGTGGCCTCCGTCAGCCGGAAGTTCATCCCGGCACCGTGACTCAGCGGAATCACGACGGTCTCCGAGGGGTCGCCCGCGATGACGAGCGTGCTGGTCGCGCGGCCCGCGCCGCCGGCGTCGACGTCCAGCCGCGTCACGTATTCCCGGATCTCCGCCGCGGAGCCGGGGACCGGGACGGCCGCGAGGAGCGCGAACGCGAGGATTCTCTTCACTTCGGCATCGCCCAGAAGGACGGCGTGATCCCGAGCCAGTGGAACCACGTGGCGGCGGAGAGGACGAGAAGGACGAGCCCGACCGTGCAGACCGTGATCCCGTACTTGAAGTTGTCGATCACGGAGTACTGGTTCGTGGAGAAAAGGATCACGTTCGGCTTCCCGCTGATCGGGAGGCCGACGACCCAGTCGATCGTGAGCGCCGCGGGAAGGGCGAGCGACACGGGGTCCCATCCGAGGGCCTTCGCCATCGTGATGATGATCGGGATCATGATGATCGTCCGCACGGTCTTCGAGGTCGTGAGAAGGTGGCTGTACATCATCACGGCCACGATGATCGTGAAGGCCGCGCCGAACGGGATCGTCTTGAGGTCCATCCCCCCGAAGAGCTGCCGCACGCCCCATTCCGCCGCGCCCGTCTCGTCGAGGGCGAGACCGCCGGCGTAGGCGCCCGCGCTGAAGATCAGGAGGTGCCACGGGATGTCGGCCTCCTGCCACTGCAGGACGCCCCAGCGGGGGAACAGGACGAGGACGGCGCCGAGGAGGGCCGCGAAGGGCGCGCTGATCTCCACGCCGAACCAGCGCATGTGGAAGATGTCCGTCATCCAGAGGACGAGGACGAGCGCGAAGATGGCGAGGGCCTTCTTCTCCGGGAAGCTCAGCGGCCCCATGGCGGCGTGCTGCGCCTCGATCAGCGGGAGGCCTCCACCCACGCTCGGGACCTGCTCGGCGTCCGGGATGGGGAAGATGACCTTCCGGCCCAGGAACCACATGACGAGCATCGTCACGATGGCGATCGGCGCTCCCGCGCGCATCCAGTCCATGTAGTAGATGCGGTGGCCGCCCATGCTCTGGATGAACCCGACGGCGATGAGGTTCGCGCTCGACCCCGTCATGCTGACGGACGAGAGCACGGAGATTCCCGCGAGGTTCAGCAGGAACATGTTCTTGCCGAAGTTGTTCGGGTGGCCCTCGCTCGACCCGTAGATGTTCGCGACGACGATCATCAGGGGCAGCGTCATGACGCAGCGGGCGGCCGTTGCGGGGATGAGCGGCGCGAGGGCGAGCTGGATGATCACGAACGCGAGGAGCGCCCAGGACGCCTTGCGCCCGAACTTGACGATCAGGAAGAGCGACATCCTCTTGGCGAGTCGCGTCTTCACGAGCATCGCGGCGAGGATGAACGCCAGGAGGTTGAGCCAGATGACCTCCATGCCGAGGACGTCCATGATCGGCTTGGCCGCCGACGTCCGCGTCACGAGGAGCAGGAACATGAGGACCAGCGACGTGACGTAGGTGGGGAACGGCTCCGTGACCCACCAGACCAGCGCGAGCAGGAAGCAGGCAGTTCCCGATTGCGCCGCCGCGCTCGAGTCCGACGCCGGGCGGCAGGTAGAGGGTCAGGAGGAAGAGGGCGATGCCTCCGGGGAACCCGAGGTAGCGCATCCAGCGCTCGGTGACGCTCTGAGCGTCCCGCGGCCTGGCCGACAGGGTCATCTTCTCCATGTCCAGGAGTTCCTGGAGCGTGGGAGCCCGGGTGGGGATCGCGCTGGCCGACACCGTCAGGTCAGGCCTTGCCCCAGTTCTTGAAGGGGTTCTTCAGGAGGTTGGAGTTGAAGTAGCGCGGGTCGCTCGAGACTTCCTCTCCCGCCCAGACCGGACGGGCGAACGTCTCGGTCTCGCTTGAGAGCTCGATCTCCGCGACCACGAGGCCCTCGTTGTCGCCGTGGAAGACGTCGATCTCCCACGTCTTCCCGCCGTGGACCTCCGCGTGGCGGTGCTTGTCGATGAGCGGCTTCTCGCAGAGGTTGTCGAGGAGGATCGAGGCGTCTTCGACGGGGATCACGTACTCGAATTCTGAACGGGTCACGCCCGTCGTGACACCCTTGATCGTCAGTTTCGCCTTGGCGCCCTCGATGCGGACGCGCACGACCCTCTCCTTCTGTGTGTTCAGGTAGCCCTGCTTGAAGTGGACGCCCGTGCCCTGCGGCTTCCAGGCCGTGGTGTTCACGAGGAACTTGCGCTCGATCTCTTTGGCCATGTCGTGTCTCCGGGGGCCCGTGAGCCCGTCTGAAGCGCCAGGGCCCGCTTGAGACCCAGGGGCGTGTTGATGTTCTGGTGGCTATCGAGGCCGAGGCTCCGGATCACGTGGAGGACGAGGGACGGGTCCTCGTGCTCGACGCAGAAGCTCTCGAGCGGGATGCCGTCGGCCGCGATGCGCGCGAACTCGCACGTCGTGCCGTCGAGCGTGAAGCCCTCGCGGCGCTTGACCGTCAGGACGGCCCGCAGGGCGGGATTCGGCTCCACGACCTCGGCGAGGAGCTCGGGCAGGGTGTAGGACGCGCGCGGGAGCGCCAGCAGCGGCAGACCCCAGGCCTCGAAGAGCCGTGGCACGATCCCGGAATCGATCGGGAACCCCGACTTGAGGATCGGGTCCCAGAGCTCGAGGCCGTCCGCGTCCACCTGCTTTCTCCACTTGAGGTCCAGGAGTCCGTCGCGGACCTTCGCATTGTGCGAGCTCTTCAGGCAAACGAGGTACGTTTCCCGGGTCTCGCGGGGGGCCTGGAACTCGACCCCGTTCACCCGCCTTCGGAGGTCGGCCAGGGACGGGGCGAACGTGCGCCACTCCCAGCGTGGAATCACCATGGCGGACGTGTGGCTCATCGTCAGCTCCAGCTGCCTCGTGTCGGGACAGGCGGCGGGCGTGGTCCGTCCGCGCCCCGCCCAGGGAGGAGAAGTCCGTTCCCGCGTCGTTTCCCAGCGACTAGAAGTTGAACGCGAGGCGCGTCGAGAAGATCTGGAAGCTGGGATCCTGGATCTTGGCGCCCGTCGGGCTGTAGCCCTTGTTGCACAGCGCGTTCTCGTTGTTGTCCACGAAGCTGTAATTCACCATGAAGCGAAGGTTCTTCCGCGGGTAGTAGTTGACGCCCAGGGTGGTCATCTTCTCGATGCCGCCCTTGACCGGGTCGACGTCCGTGAGGTCG
>CAVZPE010000029.1:0-25439 GCA_963776915.1 uncultured Acidobacteriota bacterium
GAAGGGATTCCAGGAGAACGACTTCGGCGTCCGGATCGCGCAGGGGCGCGACGACGAGCTCGGCGCGCTCGTCGCGCTTTTCAACCGCCTCGGCGACGTCCTCCGGACCGAGCGCAACGAGATCTACGAGCGCGAGCTGCTCCTCGACGCCGTGCTGCAGGGCGCGCCGATGGCGATCCTGCTGCTGAACGCGCGCGACCGCGTCTTCTACGCGAACGCGGCCGCGCGGCAGATGTTCGGGCCGCGGGCGGCTCGCGGGCCGCGCGCTCGCGGAGCTCGAGTCGTGCGCCGCGCTGAGCGACGCGCTCTCGCGGGCGCGGAGGAGACCGTCTCGGCCGGCGCGGGGCGCACGAGGAGGAGACCTTCCGGGTCGCCGTCGCGCCTTCCACCTCCACACGCAGCGGCACCGCCTCGTCGTCGTCGAGCGCCTGACGGCCGACGTGCACCGCCAGGAGGTGGAGGTCTGGCGGAAGGTCATCCGCGTCGTGAGCCACGAGGTCAACAACTCGCTCGCGCCCGTCAGCTCGCTCGTCCATTCGGCGCGCCTCCGGTCTCCGACCCGCGGCTCGCCGGCGGCTCGATGCGATCCTCGGACGTCGACGAGCGGGTGCGCCACCTCTGCGGTTTCGTCGAGGGCTACGCGGCGCTCGCGCGCCTCCCGCGCCGGCGCCGGGAGCGTCGCGTGGCGCCGTTCCTCGAGTCCGTCCGCCGCGCGGTCCCGTTCCGCATCCTCGGGCGGCCCCCGGCCCCGATCCGCCGTCTTCGATCCCGCCCAGATCCAGCAGGCGCTGATGAATCTCTTGAAGAACGCGACGGAGGCGGGCGGCCCGGCCGGCGAGATCGCGGTCTCGGTCGAACCGTCGCCGGGGGGCCGCTGGCTCCTCCACGTCCTCGACCGGGGCACGGAATGGACGAGGAAACGATGCGGCGTGCCGCGCTGCCGCTCGTCCGCCGCGCGCGGCGGGCAGGGAGGACGCGGGCTCGGCCTCCCTCTCTGCACCGAGATCCTCGCCGCGCACGGCGGGTCGCTAGCGCCGCCCGCGCCCCGGCGGCGGCATCGATCGCGACGTGCGCGCTCCCCGACCGCGCCGCGCCGCGCGCCGCGGCGGCGCGATAGGCCAGGCCCGCGAGGCCCACCGGACGGAAGGTTCGGGAACCCGCTGGAGGGGTTCCGCGACACGCGAGATCGTCAGGCCTCGCCGTCGCGCTCGTCGGCGAGGCGCTCGGACGAGAGCAGCTCCCGCGCACCCGCGAGCTCGGGCCGCTGGGAGGCGAGGGCGACGACGGCCGCGATCGGCTCGCCGAGGAGGACGATCCGGTCGCGCACGCGCTCGGAGGCCTCCGCGCCGGCGGCGGCGGCCGCCGCTTCCCGGAGCTCGATCTGGGCGCGCCGCATCCGCGTCGCGATCTTGAGCGCGAACGGCCGGCCCCCGCTCGTCTCGATACCGGCGCGGCCCGCGACCCGGGCGACGCCCGAGAGCCCGTGGACGAGCGCGCCGAGGAGAGGCGAGTCGCGGTCCAGGTCCTCGAGCTGACCGCTCGAGCACGGTCTCGACGGGGTTCCACAGGACGCGCGTCCACTCGCCGCGTCCCTTCTCCGCGTCCTCGCGCATCCACCCGACGAGGGCTCCCGCCCACGGGCCGAGTGCCGCGAGGTCGTTTCCCGCGGTCGCCATGACCCTCACGAGCGGCCTCAGCACGCGCCCGCCCGCCTCCTCGAAGAGCCCGGCGGTGGCGACGTGGCGCAGCGAGGCGACGAACGGCCGGGCGGAGTGCGCGAAGAACCCGGGCATCCTCTTCTCGCGCGCCGCCACGAGGACGTCGGCCCAGAGGTCGAAGAACGCGAGCGCCACGGACGGCGACCCGCGCCTGACGACCGCGACGCGCAGCTCCGCGAGCCAGGGCGTCACGAGGAGCTGGAAGATCTGGTCGTGCGTCGGCCCCGCGAGGGCCGTGAAGCGCCTGGAGACGTGCGCGAGCGACGTCGCGACGACGGACGCCGGGCTCTGGGCGAGGACGTTCTCGAGGACGTCGTGGACCGTCACGAGCGGGTCGTCCGTCTCGACCGGGTAGACGCGGAACGAGAAGATGAGGTCGTTCAGGACGTCGAGGCGGCCCTGCGCCGTGGCGCCGGCCCCGAGGAGCCGGTCCTCCTGGGCCGCGAGATAGGACGCGTCGACGTGGGCGAGCGACGTCTCGAGGAGGTTCTCCTGCGTCAGGAGGCGCGGGGATCGCCGGAAGAGACGGGCGAGGCCGACGATGCAGCCGCCGAACTCCAGCACGCCGCCCGCCGACAGGAGAAAGATCGCCGCCGCGTTGTGCGAGACGGCCGGCAGGTGCGCCGCGAGGAGCGCGAGGCAGGCCGCGACGATCGTCACGATCGCGCCGGAGACCGCGGTCCTGAAGTCCTCGTCCGCGAGGATCATCGAGCCGAGGTGCGAGCGCTGCACGGCGGTCCCGAGCGTGAGGGAGAGGATGAGGACCGAGCCGGCCAT
This sequence comes from uncultured Acidobacteriota bacterium, assembly GCA_963776915.1. Lineage (GTDB taxonomy): Bacteria > Acidobacteriota > Thermoanaerobaculia > UBA5066 > UBA5066 > Fen-183. Next base: position 2,496 of record CAVZPE010000029.1, read on the forward strand.
CGCGACGACCGCGGCGAGGACGGAGGCGATCGTCGCGAGGAGGTACGTGAACGGCACCATGTCCTCGGACTGCGGCGCGCGCAGGTCCGTTCCGGCCGCCGCCACGAGGAGGCCCGCGAGCTGGAGCGCGACGCCCGCCAGGAGCAGGCCGGCGACGAGCCGGCGGCGCCCCGCGCCGGGGTCGACGGCGCCGCTCATGCCGGCTTGAGCGCCACGGACGACCCCACCCAGGTGAAGTCCTTGTTGAAGTCGACGCCGAGCATCTTGCCCCGCGAGAGCCGGCAGAGGTTCAGCCCGAGCGTCGGCTCCGCGTGTCCGTCCGGCCGGAAGAACATCATCCGCACCTCGACCTTCACGCCGCCGCCGTCGACGGCCGCGAGGCACGGGTCGTACGTGATCTTCTCCTGCAGGACCCAGTGCGCGCGCTCGGCCTCGGGGACGCGGGCGACGTCGGCGGGCGTCGGATCCACGTTCACGCCGCCTCCCGCGAAGGAGAAGAGGGGCTTGAGAACGTACCGCGCGCCGACGTCCTCCGGCACGGGGCCGAACTCCGAGAGCACGGTGGCCTTCGGGACGGTCTCGTGGACGAGGCCGGGAAGCGAGGCCTTCGACCACGTCCAGTACCAGTTCGGGTGCGGCACCCAGCGGACGTCGAGGTCGTCGCGGAAGTCGAAGGGGAGCGTCGCGCCCGTCTGGATGAGCTCGTCGAAGACGATGCGGTTGTAGACGCGTCTCACGGGGACGCGCCGGCCGGCGACGTCGCGGAAGAGCCGCCGCCCCTCCTTCACGAGGGCGCGCGGGTCGACGCTCTCGACGCCGAGCAGCGCCCGCGTCGCGGCGAAGTCGATCGCGGTCTTCTGGCCGTCGGGCTCGAGGTCGAGCAGGACGACCTCGGCGGGGTCCTCCGTCCCGACGACCGTCCGGCGGAAGAGGTCGCGGAAGGCCGCACGGTCGAGCCCGGAGAAGTACGGGCTCCACGTCGTCCCCGGGAGGCCGGGAATGCCCTCCAGCGCGGCGTTCCACGCGTCGGCCTGCAGGACCTCGAACGCGGAGAGCGACGGGAAACCCTGCAGCTCGATGAGGCGCGGGACGAGGCGGCCGCCCTCGCGCACGACGGCGAAGTCCACCTGCGCGAGCGACGGAAGCGGATCCATGCCCGGCGCGTCCCAGCGCGGCGGGATCGCCCCTTTCATCCGCGCGAGGAGGTCCGGCGCCGAAAGCAGCGCGACGATCTCCTTCGCGGCCTTCGCGAGCGCCGCGTCGAGATCGGGCGTCAGGAAGACGGGCGTCTCCGCGAGGCGGAAACCCGGCGCTCGCCCGGCGCGCCGCACGAGATCGTCCGCGTAGCGCGCCGCGAGGGCGGGCGTGAACGCCGCGTTGAACGCGCCCCGATGGCCCGCATGCATGGGCGCGGAGTTTAGACCGTCGCGGGCGCCTACACGTTGAACTTGAAGAGCACGACGTCGCCGTCTTTCACGACGTAGTCACGCCCTTCCTGCCTCACGAGACCCGCCTCGCGGGCGGCGGCCATGGAGCCGCACCGGACGAGGTCCTCGTACGCGACCGTCTCGGCCCTGATGAAGCCCTTCTCGAAGTCCGAGTGGATGACGCCGGCCGCCTGCGGGGCCGTGTCGCCCGCGTGGATCGTCCACGCGCGCGCTTCCTTCTCCCCGGCGGTGAAGTACGTCCTCAGGCCGAGGAGGTGGTACGCGGCACGGATGAGCCGGCCGACGCCGGACTCGTCGACGCCGTGCGACGCGAGGTACTCCTTCGCGTCCTCGGGCGACAGCTCGCCGAGCTCGGCCTCGATCCTCGCGGAGATCGCGACGGCCTCCGAGCCGCTGTGCGCCGCCGCCCATTCCCGCACCGTCTTCACGAGCGGCAGGTCGTCCGCGTGCGCGAGGTCGGCCTCGGCCACGTTGCAGGCGAAGAGCGTGGGCTTCATCGTGAGGAGGAAGAAGCCGCGTGCCGCGGCCTTCTCCCCGTCCGTGAGGTCGAGCGTCAGCGCGGGCTTCCCCCCGTCGAGGTGCGGGATCAGCTTCCCGGCGACGGCGAGCTGGGCCTTCGCCTCCTTCTGCCCGCCGCGGGCGAGCTTCTCGAGGCGCTCCTTCTGCTTTCCGAGTGACTCGAGGTCCGCGAGGGCGAGCTCCGTCGCGATCGTCTCGATGTCGGCCACGGGGTCGAGCGTGTCGGAGACGTGGACGACGTCCTTGTCGTCGAAGCAGCGGACGACCTGGACGACGGCGTCCACCTCGCGGATGTGCGAGAGGAACCTGTTGCCGAGCCCCTCGCCCCGGCTCGCGCCCTTCACGAGGCCGGCGATGTCGACGAACTCGAACGTCGCGGGGATCTCCACGGGCGTCCTCGCGATCCTCGCGAGCGGTTCGAGCCGCGCGTCGGGCACCGTCACGATGCCGACGTTCGGCTCGATCGTGCAGAACGGGTAGTTGGCCGCCTCGGCCTTGCGGGTTCTCGTGAGGGCGTTGAAGAGCGTCGACTTCCCGACGTTCGGGAGGCCGACGATGCCGGCTCGGAGCATGGTGTCCTTTCGGGAACGGGCGCCGCACGGACGCGGGCGCCGGGGGGCGCAGAGGTTAGCATCCGCGCATGCAGAAGACGCCGCGCCTCCGGAGCCTCGCGCTCGGCCTCACCCTCCTCCTTCTCGCCGCCGCGCCGGTCCTCGCCGCGAAGAAACCCTCGAAAAAGAGCCCGCACACGCAGATCGCCGCCGTCTGCCGCGTCGAGACGGCGCCCGCCGAGAAGACGCACAGGAACCACCGGACGTTCCTCGAGTTCGACGTCACGATCGTGTCCTTCACGCGCCTGCCGGGCGACGCCGCCGCGGTCCCGGCTCTTCCCGTCCGGACGGACCGCCGCATCCACGTCGTCCACGACCTCTCGTGCGGCGGGACTCCGATCGCGCTTTCGCCCGGCGACGCGGCCGAGATCCGCGGCGAGTACGTCGCGGTGCCGGACGGCCGGGACCTCATCCACTTCACGCATCCCGCCGACGGCTCGTGCGGGGCGGCGGGCGGACACCCCGACGGCGGCATCCGGAAGATCGACGCCGCGGCGCTGAGGAAGGCCGCCTGAGAGCGGCCCCGCGCCCGTGACCCCGGACGACGCCGTCCGCGCCGGCGCCGAGCGCCTCCTCGCCGGCTGGGAGGCGTACGCGCGGGCGTTCGCCGCGATCACGCGCCGCGCACCGGTCCGGTTCTCGGGGCGGGACTGGCACGCCGGCCGGCGGGACGCGCTCGAGCGCCTCGAGCTCTACCGCCGGACGCTCGACCCCGCCGTCGAGGACCTCCGCCGGATCCTCGGCGCGGGAGTCGACGACCCCGGCGTCTGGTCCGGAATGAAGGAGCGCTTCGTGGGGCTCGCCGCCCCGCGCCGCGACGCCGAGCTCGTCGAGACGTTCTTCAACTCGGCCTCGCGCCGCATCTTCCACACCGTCGGCGTCGACGACCGCGTCGAGTTCGTCCATCTCGACCCCGCGCCGCTCCCCGTGGAGGCCGCCGGCCGCTTCCTCGCCTCGTTCGACGGCCGCCCGGGCCGCGAGGCCGCCGTGAGGAGCGCGCTCGCCGCGCATCCCTTCGCCGCCGGGTGGGAGGACCTCGCGCGCGACGCGGCCCTCGCGACCCGCGCTCTCGAGCGCACCCTCGGCGAGGCCTGGGGAGCGTCCGGATTCGACACGCTGGACCTCCTCGAGCCCGTCTTCTTCCGGAGCAAGGGGGCCTACGTCGTCGGGCGGGTCCGCCGCGACGGACGGCAGCGGCCCGTCGTCTTCGCGCTCGTGAACCGGACGGGGCGCATCGAGGTCGACGCCGTCCTCTGCGACGAGGACGAGGTCTCGATCGTCTTCAGCTTCACGCGCTCCTACTTCCACGTCGACGTCGAGCACCCGGCCGCGATCGTCGGCTTTCTGAAGACGCTCATGCCGAAGAAGCCCGTCGCGGAGCTCTACGACGCCCTCGGCTTCGACAAGCACGGGAAGACGGAGCTCTACCGCGACCTCCTCCGCCACCTCGCGTCCTCGGACGACCGCTTCGTCGAGGCGCCCGGCGCGCGCGGGATGGTCATGCTCGTCTTCACGATCCCGTGCTACGACGTCGTCTTCAAGGTCATCCGCGACTCCTTCGCGCCGCCGAAGACGGCGAGCCGCAAGGACGTGCTCGACAAGTACCAGTTCGTCTTCGGGCACGACGCGGGCCGGCCGCCTCGTCGACGTGCAGGAGTTCGAGCACCTCTCGTTCCCGGTGGACCGCTTCGAGCCGGCGCTCCTCGACGCGCTCCTCGCGGCTGCCTCGGAGACGGTCGAGGTGCGAGGCGACGAGGTCGTCCTCCGCCACCTCTACACGGAGCGCCGCGTGACGCCGCTCGACCTCTCGCTCCAGGAGGCCGCGCCGGAGAAGGCGCGCGACGCGGTCCTCGACTTCGGGGAGGCGATCCGCGACCTCGCCAAGACGAACGTCTTCCCGGGGGACCTCCTGCTGAAGAACTTCGGCGTCACGCGCCACGGCCGGGTCGTCTTCTACGACTACGACGAGATCGCGTTCCTGACGGACGTGAGCTTCCGCGAGCTCCCGGCCGGCGCGGACGAGGAGGCAGGCGCGGCCGACGCGTCTTTCTACGTCGGCGCGAACGACGTCTTCCCCGAGGAGTTCCTGACGTTCATGGGCCTGAGGGGCGCCGCGCGCGAGGCCTTCCTCGAGCGGCACGCGGACCTCCTCGGCGTGGGCTTCTGGCTCGAGGCGCAGCGCCGCGAGCGCGCCGGCGAGATCGTCGACGTCTACCCGTACCCGCGGGAGGCCCGTCTCGGGCCGGATTGACGCCGGCTCGGCCGCCGCGGGGACTGATTCAATCGCTTCGTTGCCGGGACCGTTGACCGGCCCCTATGATCCGCGCCCGAACGAAGGAGGACCCTCATGCCCAGCGCCAAGCCCACGGTCCCCGCCACGGGACAGAAGATCACCATTTCCGGCGGGAAGCTCCAGGTCCCCGACCGCCCGATCCTGCCCTTCATCGAGGGCGACGGCACCGGTCCGGACATCTGGCGCGCCTCCGTGCGCGTCCTCGACGCCGCGGTCGCGAAGGCCTACGGCGGCAAGCGCCAGATCCAGTGGATGGAGGTCTACGCGGGGCAGAAGGCGTACGACAACCTCCAGACCTGGCTCCCCGACGAGACGATCGACGCGTTCCGCGAGTATCTCGTCGGGATCAAGGGTCCCCTCACGACGCCGATCGGCGGCGGCATCCGCTCGCTGAACGTCGCGCTGCGCCAGCTCCTCGACCTCTACGTGTGCCTCCGCCCCGTGCGCTGGTTCAAGGGCGTCCCGTCGCCCGTGAAGCACCCCGAGAAGGTGAACATGGTCATCTTCCGGGAGAACACCGAGGACATCTACGCGGGGATCGAGTTCGCGGCCGGCACCGACGAGGCGAAGAAGTTCGCCGAGTTCCTCAAGGTGAACTTCCCGGCCCAGTACAAGAAGCTCCGCTTCCCGGAGACGACCGGCTTCGGCGTGAAGCCCGTCTCGCGGGAGGGCAGCGAGCGGCTCATCCGCGCCGCGATCGACTACGCGATCAGGAACAAGTCGAAGAGCGTCACCTTCGTCCACAAGGGCAACATCATGAAGTTCACGGAAGGCGCGTTCCGGAACTACGGCTACGCGCTCGCCGAGAAGGAATTCGCCGACAAGACGTACACGTGGGACCAGTGGGAGCGGACGAAGAAGGACAAGGGCGAGGCCGCCGCGAACGCCGAGCAGAAGGCCGAGCTCGCGAAGGGCAAGCTCCTCGTCAAGGACGCCATCGCGGACATCACGCTCCAGCAGGTCCTCACGCGTCCCGACGAGTTCGACGTCATCGCGACGCTGAACCTCAACGGCGACTACCTCTCCGACGCGCTCGCGGCGCAGGTCGGCGGCATCGGCATCGCGCCGGGCGGCAACGTGAACTACGTGACGGGCCACGCCGTCTTCGAGGCGACGCACGGCACGGCGCCGAAGTACGCGAACCTCGACAAGGTCAACCCGGGCTCGGTCGTCCTCTCCGGTGAGATGATGCTGCGCTACATGGGCTGGACCGAGGCTGCCGACCTCATCCTCAAGGGGATGGACGGCGCGATCCAGGCGAGAACAGTCACGTACGACTTCGCGCGCCAGATGGAAGGCGCCACCGAGGTCTCCTGCAGTAAATTCGGAGATGCGGTGATCGCCCACATGGGCTAGGAGGCTTCCCCATGAACGTCCTCGTCCTCGGAGGCACCGGAACCGTCGGATCCCAGGTCGTCCGGGAGCTCCTCAAGAGGGGCGTGGACGTCTCCGTCCTGACCCGCGACGCGAAAAAGCCGCTCGCGGCCGGCGCGAGGCCGGTCGCGGGCGATCTCCTCGATCCCGCCACGATCCGCTCGGCGTTCGCGGGCCGCGACGCCGTCTTCCTCCTCAACGCGCTGAGCGCGACCGAGTGCCACGAGGGCCTCATGGCCGTCAACGGCTGCCGGCTGGCGGCGTCGAAGAAGGTCGTCTACCTCTCCGTCCAGGCCGCGTGGACGAGGCGCCGCATCTCCCGCACTTCGGCGCGAAGCTCCCCGTCGAGACGGCGCTCAAGGCCTCGGGGATCCCCTTCACGATCCTCCGGCCGAACAACTTCTACCAGAACGACACCTGGTACAAGGACGCGATGCTCGGGCACGACGTCTACCCGCAGCCCTTCGGCGACGTCGGCCTGTCGCGCGTCGACGTCCGCGACATCGCCGAGGTCGCCGCGCTCGCGCTCACGACGGACGCGGCGAGGAACGAGACGGTCAACGTCGTGGGGCCCGGACGTCCTGACGGCGACGGCGACGGCCTCGACGTGGGGCGGCGTCCTCGGCCGCAAGATCGCGTACGCGGGAAACGACCTCGACGCCTGGGAGAAGGCGTCGCTCGCGTTCATGCCCGCCTTCGCGGTGTTCGACTTCCGGCTCATGTACCAGTTCTTCCAGGAGAAGGGCCTGAAGGCGACGCCGCGAGGACGTCGAGAGGCTCACGACCCTCCTCGGTCACGCGCCGCGGCGCTTCGAAGAGTTCGCCGCCGAGACCGCCCGCGCCTGGAGCGCCTGAGAGCGTCCGGGCCCTCACGGTAGGATCGCGCCCATGAAGAAGGGCGGACGGACGGCGAAGCCCCTCGTCGGGGTCGTCATGGGCTCGACGTCCGACTGGGAGACGATGCGGCACGCCGCCGAGACGCTCGAGCGCTTCGGCGTCCCGTACGAGACGCGCGTCGTGTCGGCGCACCGCACGCCGAAGCTCCTCGCGTCGTACGCGGCCGAGGCCGAGACCCGCGGCCTCGAGGTCATCGTCGCCGGCGCGGGCGGCGCCGCCCACCTGCCCGGCATGCTCGCCGCGCAGACGGCCGTGCCCGTCCTCGGCGTGCCCGTCGAGAGCCGGGCGCTCAAGGGTCTCGACTCCCTCCTCTCGATCGCGCAGATGCCCGCGGGCGTGCCCGTCGGCACGCTCGCGATCGGCAAGGCGGGCGCGACGAACGCGGGTCTCCTCGCCGTCGCGATCGTCTCGAACGCCCGGCCCGCGCTCCGGAGGAAGCTCAATGCCTTCCGATCAAGACAGACCCGGAAGGTCTTGCAGTCCCGGCTCCCGTGAACGTCGTCCCCCCCGGCTCCACGGTCGGCGTCCTCGGGAGCGGGCAGCTCGGCCGGATGTTCGCGCTGGCGGCGCGCGCGATGGGCTACCGCGTCCACACGTATTCGCCCGAGGAGGACTCGCCGACCGGCCACGTCGCGGACGTCGAGGTGTCTGCCGCGTACGAGGATCTCGATCGGCTCAGGGAATTCGCGAAGCGGCCTCGACGTCCTCACGTTCGAGTTCGAGAACGTCCCGCGCGCGGCGCTCGACGCCGTCGAGCGGGCTCGTCCCGGTTCATCCCTCGCCGGAAGCGCTCTGGGTGAGCCAGAACAGGGAGAGGGAAAAAGAATTTCTTAGAAGGGTGAATGTCCCCGTCGCGCCGTGGGCGATCGGTGCGCACGACCTCCGAGGAGCTCGCTTCGGCGCTCTCGTCCGTCGGCGCCCCTGCCGTCCTCAAGACGGCCGCATTCGGGTACGACGGGAAGGGCCAAGAGAGGATTTCTTCGAAGGATGAAAAGGAGGCGGAGGCCGCGTGGGGCCGCCTCGGCAGGGCGCCGTGCGTTTTCGAGGCCTTCATCGAGTTCCAGCGGGAGGTCTCCGTCGTCGCGGCGCGAGGCGTCGACGGCAAGACCGCCTTCTTTCCGATCTTCGAGAACGAACACTCCCGGCACATCCTCGACGTGACCCGCTGCCCCCGCCCCTCTTTCACCATTCGAAGAAAAACATGCCCACGAGATCGACGCGGACGATTCTCGACGCGCTCGATCTTACGTCGGCGTCCTCTGCATCGAGCTCTTCCACACCAAGGACGGCCGACTCCTCGTCAACGAGATCGCGCCGCGGCCGCACAACTCCGGCCACCTCACGATCGACGCGTGCGTCACGAGCCAGTTCGAGCAGCAGCTGCGCGCCGTCTGCGGCCTGCCGCTCGGCTCGACGGATCTCCTCCGCCCCGCCGCGATGGCGAACCTCCTCGGCGACCTCTGGGCCTCCGGCGAGCCGCGCTGGGAGAACGCGTGCGCCATGCCCGGCGTCGCCCTCCACCTCTACGGCAAGAAGGAGCCGCGCCCCGGCCGCAAGATGGGCCACCTGACGGCGCTCGCGGCAGCCTCGCCGGACGAGGCCCGCCGCCGCGTCCTCGAGGCGCGCGCCGCGCTGACGCGTTAGAGTCGGGACCGGAGAATCGCCATGAAGAACCCGCTCCTCACCGCTCTCGTCCTCGCGCTCTCGCCGCCTCGCCGCGGCCGCCGGCATCCCGGCGTCGCTCGACGCGGTGAACTACCAGCGCCTCTCGCCGAGCCTCGCCGTCTCGGGCAAGCCCTCGAAGGAGGCCCTCGCGTCGCTCAAGGCGGCCGGCTTCCGGACCGCCATCGACCTCAGGCAGCCCGAAGGAAGGCGTCGCCTCGGCGCGCGAGGCCGTCGAGGCACAGGGGCTCACGTTCCTGTCGGTGCCGGTCTCGCCCGACACGTTCTCCGTCGAGGACGCGAAGAAAGTCGAGGCGGTGCTGAAGGACCCGGCCGCCGCGCCGGTCCTCCTCTACTGCTCCAGCAGCAACCGGGTGGGCGCCACCCTCGCGGTCGTCGAGTACCGCCGCGGGCGCACGAAGGAAGAGGCGATCGCCGAGGGAAGGAAGGCCGGGCTGAAGAGCCCCGCGATGGAGAGCGCCGTTCTCAGGGTCCTGGACCAGCCTTCCGCGAAGTCCGCGGCCGGCAAGTAGCTCAGGCCCGGCGCCGCGAGCGCGTCCACGACGCGCTCGAGCCTCATCCCGCGGCTCCCCTTCACGAGGACGACGTCTCCCGGCCGAGGCGCGGGCGCAGCCACGCGACGAGCGGCTCGATCTCGGTGAAGTGCGCGGAAGAAGAAGAAGAAGAAAGAGAGAAGAGAATTCTTTGAAGGTAAGAGAGGAGCGAGGGCCGAAGAAGGCTGCGATGGCGACCCCCGAGGCCGCCGCCTTTCTTCCCAGCATTCGATGCTCTTCCTCTTCGGCGGCTCCCGAGCTCCAGCATGTCGCCGAGCACCGCGACCGCCCGGCCCTTCCCGCCCCCCGCCGCCACGAGCGACTTCAGCGTCGCGAGAGCGGCCTCCATCGAGGCGGGCGAGGCGTTGTAACAGTCGTCGAGGATCGTGACGCCGCCCGCTCCCGCCAGCGATGCGCGAGCGGTGCAGATACGGGCGGGCCGAAGAGAGACCGCGGGAGATTTCTTCGAATGAATAAGAGAGCGCCCGCGGCCGTGGCCGCCGCCGCCGCCGCGTTCATGGCGTTGTGCTCCCCCACGAACCCCAGCGTGACGTTGACCCTGCTGCGCTGTAGGTTGAGTCCGCCGAGGCGCCCACCCCCGGAACGGCCGTCCCACTCTTCCCCTTCCAAGCAAATCTTCTGACCCTCCACTCCGAGAGACGTCGACTCGACAGAAGACTGAACGTCCGCCAGAGCGACTCTTACCAAAGAAGATCTTCTTCACGCCGGCCGCGACGCGCTCCGCCTGCGCCACGCAGCGCGCGTCGTCCGCGTTGACGACCGCGACGGAGCCCGGGAGGAGGCCGCGGTAGAGCTCCCCTTCCGCCTCGGCGACGCCGTCGAGGCTCTTCAGGAACTCGAGGTGCTCGGCCGCGACGAGCGTGACGACGCCCGCGTCCGGCCGCGTCATGGCCGTGAGCCGCGCGAGCTCCCCCGGCGCCGACATCCCGAGCTCGACGACGGCCGCCCGGTGCTCGCCCGAGAGCCTGAGGAGCGTCAGCGGGACGCCGACCTCGTTGTTGAGGTTCCCTTCCGTGGCGAGCGCGGCCCCGCGCGTCCCCAGGATCGCCGCGAGCATCTCCTTCGTCGTCGTCTTGCCGTTCGAGCCGGCGACCGCCGCGACGGGGATCGCGAAGCGCCGCCGGTGGAAGGCCGCGAGGGCGCCGAGCGCGCGGAGCGTGTCGTCCACCTCGAAGAGCGCGAGGCCCGGGACGGCCGGCGTCCCGCGCCGCACGACGGCGGCGCCGGCGCCCTTCGCCTTCGCCTCGCCGAGGAACGCGTGCGCGTCGAAGCGGTCGCCCTTCAGCGCCACGAAGAGGGCGCCCGCGGGGATCGCCCGCGTGTCCGTCGAGACGGACGCGAACGCCGCCGGCGCGCCGGCGGGCAGGGCCGACCCCGTCGCGCGTGCGACCTCCGCCGCGGAGAAGAGGGCCTCAGTCGAGCCCGTGACGCGTCTCCGCGAGGATGTAGTCGACGACGTCCGGAAGGCTCTTCGTCCGCTCGAAGACCTCGAGCTGCCGGTCCGCCCCGGTCCGGCGCTTCACGATCGTGTGCACGTACTCGACTTCCCTCCGCGAGCCGAGCTCGTCGAGGACGTCGTCGACGAACTCCAGAAGCTCGATCAGGAGATCCGTGAACGGGACCTCCTCCTTCTTGCCGAAGTCGATGAGCTTGCCGTCGATCCCGAAACGCGCCGCGCGGTACTTGTTCTCGCTGATGAGCGCCCGCGAGTAGAGGCGGTACGAGAGGTTCCGGTCGTGGAGCTTCCAGAGCTTGACCGTGATGGCCTGGAACAGCGCCGCGAGGCAGATCGTCTCGTCGACCCGCATCGGGATGTCGCAGATCCGGTACTCGAGCGTCGGGAAGAACGGGTGCGGGCGCACGTCCCACCAGATCTTCTTCGGGTTGTCGATGCAGTTCGTCTTCACGAGCGTCTCGACGTAGCTCATGTAGTCGGCCCACGAGAAGAACTGGTCCGGGATGCCCGTGCGCGGGAAGCGGTCGAAGACCTTCGCGCGGTAGCTCTTCCAGCCCGTGTCCCGCCCGCACCAGAACGGCGAGTTCGTCGAGAGCGCGAAGACGTGCGGCAGGAAGTAGCGCGCGGCGTTCTGGAGCGCGATCCGCGTCTCGTCGTGCTCGACCGCGACGTGGACGTGGAGGCCGAAGATGAGGTTGCCGCGCGCGACGGTTCCGAGATCGTGGAGGATCTGCTCGTAGCGCGGGCTCGGCGTGACGGGAACCTCGGACCAGTGCGTGAACGGGTGCGTGCCGGCCGCGCCGATCGCGAGGCCGTTCTCGGCGCGTGAGGCGGACGAGCTCGCGCCTGCAGGTTCGTGACGTCCGCGCGCGCCTCGGCGATGTTCCGGCAGATCCCCGTCCCGACCTCGATGACGGACTGGTGGAACTCGCGCTTGATCTTGTCCTTGAGGCGCGACTCGCCCGCCGCGAAGAGCTCCTGGATGTGCGCCTTCAGCGCGCGCGTCGCCGGGTCGACGATCTGGAACTCTTCCTCGATCCCGAGGGTGAAGGACGGGCGGGGCGCGCCCACGGCGTCGGCCTCCCGGCTCACTTCACGAGGCCGAGGAGCGCCGGCCACGTCCCGGTCGCCTCGAACGGCCGCGGGTTCTTCGCACGGTCGACGAGGTACTCGGCCATCGTCTTCACGATCCACGCGAAGTTCTCCTCGCCGACGGACGCGCGGTCCGCGTCGGGCGCGCAGTTCATGAAGTCGATCGCGTACGGGACCCCGTCGCGCACGGCGAACTCGACCGTGTTGAGGTCGTAGCCGAGCGCGCGGCAGAGCGCGAGCGGCGTCGCGGGTCACGCGCTCGGCCATCGCCGGCGGGCACCGGCCTGTCCCGCGCCGCCGCGTAGCGCAGGTGGTGCGGCTCCCGCGGGGTCGTACGGCATGATCCTTCACCCGCGAGCGGCCCGACGACGTAGCAGCGGTAGTAGTCCGTGAACTCGATGGCCTCCTGCGCCATCATCTCGAGGTCGCGCGTCTTGTCGTACGCCGCGAAGAAGTCCTCGGGCGTGTCGCACTTGTAGACGTCCTTCCAGCCGCCGCCGTTCGCGGGCTTCATGAAGATCGGGAAGCCGAGGTACGCGAACACGCGGTCCCAGTCCACGAAGTCGAGGTTGCGGAAGGACGTGCGCCGTCGTGTCCGGCGGGTGCTCCTTGTGCGGCAGGAGGACCGTCTTCGGGACCGCGACGCCGGCGGCGAGCGCGACGACGTTGTCGAAGTACTTGTCGTCGGCGGCCCACCAGATCGGGTTGTTCACGACCTGAACGCCGCGCGCGACGGCGCACTTGAGGAACGTCCGGTAGAACGGGACCTCGTGGCTGATCCGGTCGAGGATCACGGCGTCCTCGAAGGACTGCTCCTGGACGAGGACCGAGATCTTGACGGGCCCCGCCTCGACGTCGTCGCCGGTTCGCTGCGCGAGCTCGTTGATCTCGTTCATCAGCGCCCACGGGAAGGTGTCTTCCATCCCGAAGAGCACGCCGATCCGTTTCCTGGCCATGTCGTGAACCTCTCCCTTTCGTCGCGCGGCATCCTAGCGGACGCGCGAGACGGGCCGCAATCGCGCCGCTCCGCTAGACTGCGCGCCCATGAAGCGCGAATACGGTTCGTGGCGGAGCGCCGCCCTCGGGCGGCCGATGGAGTACCTCTGGTTCGGCGACCGCGGGCGTCCGGTCCTCGTGTTCCCGACGTCGATGGGACGCTTCTACCAGAACGAGGACTTCGGCCTCACGGGCGCGCTCGCCGACAAGGTCGACGCGGGCTTCCTCCAGCTGATCTGCGTCGACTCCGTCGACGAGGAGAGCTGGTACGACCGGACGGCTCCCCCGCGCGACCGCGTGCGGCGCCACGACGACTACGACCGCTACCTCCGTGACGAGATGCTTCCCGCTCATCGAGAGCCGCGCGGGAGGGAACGTCGTGACGCTCGGGGCGAGCTTCGGCGCCTATCACGCCGCGAACCTCGCGGGCCGCTACCCCGGGCGGGTCACGAAGGCGATCTGCTTCTCGGGCCTCTACGACGTCTCCCGCTACCTCGACGGCTACTGGGACGATCTCTGCTACTACCACACGCCGTCCGCGTACATCGCGAACATGGACGAGGGGTGGAAGGAGAAGCTGCGCCAGGTCGAGTGGGTCGTCGCGACCGGGGAGGGCGACTCCCTGATCCGGGAGAACCGCGACTTCGCGGCGCTGCTCGAGAGGCAGGGCCAGAGGGTCCACGCCGAGTTCTGGCCCGGCGTCTTCGGGCACGACTGGCCCTACTGGAAGGAGAACGTCCGCCGGTTCCTCTGAGGGGCGGTCAGCCGGGCTTCTCGCGCAGGGCCTTCAGGCGCTTCTCGACCTGGACCGCCTTCTGCCGCGCCTCGTCCGCCTCCGCCTTCGGGCCGAGCACGCTTCGCACCGCCGCGAGCGCACGCCAGGCCTCGGGCCTGAACGGCGCGGATTTCACGGCCTCCTGCGCGAGCTCGAGGGACTCCTCGAACTCGCCCCGCCTCTCGAGCAGCCGCGCGAGCGCGATCGCGATCTCCCAGGACCTCGGGAACGCCGCCCTCCCCTCGTTCAGGACGCGGACGCCGTCCTCGGCGCGCCCCGTCCACTCGCGGTAGCGCGCGAGCGTCACGAAGTCCACCGGCTCGCGCACCTCCGGGTCGGCCACCGCCCTCTCGAAAAAGCTCATCGCGGCGTCGTCCACGGCCCGGCGGCCGCCCGTCTCGACCCCGAGGACGAACCCCTCGGCGAACGCGAGAGCCCGCGTGCGCGCGAGGCTCGTGCTCGACGGGAACGCCGCGAGCGCCTTGTTGCACTGCGCGAGACAGCCCGCGTACTCGCGGAGGCGCAGGAGACCGCGGGCCTCCAGCTCGGCCGCGTCGCGCCGGAGCGCCGCGTCGAGACGGACCGGGCCGAGCGCGAGGTCCGCCTTCGCGTCGGAGAACCGGTCGAGGCCGTGAAGGGCCCGGGCCCGCAGCACCCGCGCGCGCGCGTCCTTCGGCGCGAGGGCGCGCGCCTCCGTCGCGAGGGCGAGCGCCTCGTGGACGCTCACGAAGGCGTCGGGCAGCCGGGTCTCGGGGACGGAGGCCGCGTGCCTGAGGAGCTGCTCGGACGCGTCGAGGAGCGTCCCGGCCTCGCGGCGGCCCGCGAGGCGCTGACGCGCCGTCGTGATCGCGTCCGACACGAGGCCCTGTGCGCTCTGCGCCGCGAGGAGGAGGTCGAGGAGCGCGGCGTCCGTCTTGTGGAGCAGGAGGCCCGTGCGCGCCGCGCGCTCGGCGAGGCCCGGGTTGCCGAGCCTGAGGTGCGCGTCCGCCAGAAGGGCGAACATGTCGGACGGCTTCTCGGTCGCGGCGGACAGGGCGTCGAGCGCCGCGACCGCTTCCGCCGGGCGGTCGAGCTTGAGGAGCGCGCGGGCGAGCGTGATCGCGGACGTCTGCTGGAGCGGGTCGTCCGGCTGCTCGCGGACCACCGACGGGAGGACGACGTGGGAGAGGATCTCGGCGGCGCCGGCCCAGTCCTCCCGTTCGGCCATGCGGAGCGCCTCGTCGAGCTCCTTCCGGGCGCCGCGCACGTCGACCGACGGAGCCCCCCGGCCGGTCACGACGGCCCCGGTCGCGACCTTCGCGCGCAGGACCTCGCCGCGCACCTCGGCGGCCTGGTAGCGCATCCTCGGGATGAACCGCCCGATCTTCAGGCCCTGCCGCTGGGCGGCGTTCAGGACGTCCGTGATGAACGACTTCCAGTCCGGGTAGCGCCCGTGCCGCTCGCGCTCGAGGCCGCGCATGATGATCTCGTCGGCGCCGAGGTTCGATCGCCGGAAGATTCCGGAGGCGATGCGGGGCGGGTCGTGGCGGATCTTCGCCGTCCGGATCTCGTGCCAGTCGCCGGTGAACGGGACGCGGCCCCTCTCCCACTCGTACATGACGCACGCGAGGCTGTAGATGTCGGACCGCACGTCGAGCGGAACGCCGCCGAGGAGCTGCTCGGGCGACGCGTAGGCCGCCGTGCCGTAGATGACCATCGAGCCGTCCGCGGCGGCCGGATCCACCTCGTCGCGCGTGCCCGCGATCCCCCAGTCCGACACCGCCGCCCGGTCGAGGTCGTCGATGAGGATGTTCTCGGGCTTGAGGTCGAGGTGGAGGATCCCGTGCTCGCGGGACGCCCACTCGAGCGCCCCGGCGATCCGCAGGGTCGTCCGGTAGAAATACTCGGGGGACTGGTCCGCGAGGTGCGGCCGCAGGTTCCCGCCCGACATCCAGCGCGAGCACACGACCGGCGTGTCCTGGTACGGGAAGACGCAGAGCGCCTCGACGATTCCGTCGCACGCGGAGAGCTTGAGCCACGTCTGCAGCTCGACCAGGAAGCGCTCGAACGCCTCGCCCTCCTTGCCGCCCGCCGGCAGGGCCTTGACGGCGAACGCCGGCCCCTGGCCCTGGCGCACCTTCGCGCAGACGCCCATCCCGCCGCGGATGACGTCGACGACCGTGAACTTCTCGGAGGCGAACCCTTGTGTCCGTGCCAGCTCGGGCAGGGACAGCTCTTCGCCCGAACGGAACAGCGTCACCTGTATCAGATTCTCTCATCGGCGCGCCGTTTCACCGGCGGATCGCCGGCAGGTCGCCCCGGCGTTACCATCGGCGCCCCATGGCCCGCCGCCCGACTCTCGCCGCCGCGACCCTCGCCGCCGGTCTCGCCGCCTCACGGGGCGCCCCCGCACGGGCCCAGAACGCGGACTTCATCTGGTACGGCGGGCCGATCCTCGCCGGCAAGGACGTGCGGCCGGAGGCCCTCGCGGTCAAGGACGGGAAGATCGCCGCCCTCGGCACGCGGGCGGACGTCGAGAAGAGGTGGAAGGGCCGGCTCACGCTTCCGATCGACCTGCACGGGCAGTCGCTCGTCGCCGGGGTCGTCGCGGCCCCGCCGCCGGCGGCGGCGCCGACGCGCGGAGCCGGAAAGAGGATCGAGAGGACGGCCGCCACGAGGATCCAGAAGGCGCCGGCGCCTCCCCCGAGGCGCACGCCGCCCCCGCCGGCGCCCCCGCCGGCGCCCGGCCCTCCGCTCGAGAAGCTGGCGGCGGACGTCTCCCCGCCGTCGGCGGGCCTGCCGTACACGATCGCGTCGCTCCGCGACGCGCTCCGGGCGTGGATGCTCCGCTCGACCCTTCCGAAGCGGCATCACATCGTCCTCGGCTTCGGCTACGACGTCACGAAGCTCGCGGAGAGGCGCCCGCCGACGCGCGAGGAGCTCGACACGGTCTCCGCGAAGGTTCCCGTCGTCGTGGTCTCGACGTGCGGGCGACGCGGGCGCGTACAACACGATCGCCCTCCAGAAGGCCGGGGTCTCCTGGCGCACGAAGGACCCGCCCGGAGGCGTCATCCGGCGCCGGGGGCGCATCTTCGAGCCGAACGGCGTCCTCGAGGGGACGGCGCATTCGGCGGCGTTCGCGAAGCTCGTCCCGCGCCTCGACGAGCGGGAACGCGCCCTCCTCTGGGCCGCGAGCGAGCGGCTCAACGCGCCGGAGGAGCCCGAGGCCGCCCCGCCGGCCGTGACGGTCGCGGCGGTGACGCCCGCGCCTACGCCCGCGCCCACGGCCGCGCCGGCGCCCGCGCCCGCTCCCGCGACCACGGTCGCGGCCGCGTTCCTGCCGCAGCCGGCAGAGCCGCGCGAGCCGGGCTCCGCGGCGCTCTTCGCCCTCGTCGCGGACGTCCTGTCCGGAGAGGCGACTCTTCAGGCCGGTCACCCGGCCGACATGTCCGTCCTCTCGGACGACCCGACGGTCACCGACCCGGCCCGGCGCCTGAAGCTCCGGGTCGTCGAGGAAGTCCGCCGGGGACGCACCGTCTGGCGGCTGGACCCGACGCGCCGCTGACTCCCGCAGTCCGATCTCCACGCCGCCAGAGAAAGAGAGAGAAGTCGTGATCCTCCTCGCCCCCCTCCTCGCCGCCGTTCTCGCCTCCGCCCCGGCAGCGCCCGCGCCGCCTGCTTCCGCGACGGCCGCCCCGAAGAAGACGCTCACGCTCGAGGTGGCCTCCGAGATGCGGATGCCCGTCCCCTACGTGTGGCGGGACGCGACGCACGTCGTGTGGCCCGATTCCACCGGCGACCACGAGGCCCCCGCCCTCTGGCAGGCGGACGCGGCGACCGGCAGGAAGACGAAGCTCCTCGACGCTCCCGAGGTGAAGGGCCGGGACGGCAAGCAGAAGAAGCTCCTCTTCCGCGGCGCGGTCTTCACGCCGAAGGGCGATGCGTTCGCGGTCCCCTTCGACCACGACCTCTGGCTCGTGACGCCGGGCGGCGAGCCGAGGCGCCTCACGAACGACCCCGAGGACGAGACCGTCCCCGCGTGGTCGCCCGACGGGACCCGCCTCGCCTACGTGAGGAAGCACGACCTCTGGGTGCTGGAGGTCGCCACGGGCAAGGAGACGCGCCTGACGACTTCGGGCTCGGACGGGGTCCTGAACGGCGTCCTCGACTGGGTCTACGGCGAGGAGCTCGCGAACCGGCGCGGGCCCCGGTCCTTCACCTGGGCCCCCGACTCGGCGGCGATCGCGTACCTGTCGCTGGACCAGACGCGCGTCCCGACGTATCCGATCGTCGACTACGTGCCGACGAACGGGAAGGTCGAGGCGGAGCGCTACCCGAAGGCCGGCGACGCGAACGCCGTCCCGTCCGTCCACGTGGTGGACCTCGCCGGGAGAGAGACGGCGTCCTTCGCGCCTTCGCCGGACGACGTCTACGTCGGGCCGGAGATGTCGTGGACCGAGGACGGCAAGGGCCTCTCGTTCATCCTCCTCGACCGGCCGCAGACGCACCGGGACGTGCTCCTCCTCCCGCGCGCGGGCGGCGCCCCGAGAACGCTCGTCTCCGAGAGCGATCCGGCGTGGATCAACGCGCTCGCGCCGCCCCGCTTCCTGCGGGACGGCTCGTTCGTCCTCCTCTCCGAGAGGAGCGGCTACTTCCACCTCTATCGCTTCGCGGCGGACGGCACGCTGAGGAACGCGATCACGAAGGGCGACTGGATGGTCGACGGTCCGTGGAGCGTCGACGAGAAGACGGGCGCCGTCTGGTTCCGCGCGACGACGGCGGACCCGCGCGAGCGGCAGGTCTTCGTCGCGAAGCTGGACGGCTCGTCGACGACGCGCGTCACGGTCGAGCCCGGCGTCCACGCGCCGGTCTTCGCGCCGGACGCGGCGCACTTCGTCGACACGTTCTCGAGCGCGGCCTCCCTGCCGAGAACGGTCGTCCGCTCCGCCTCGGGCGACGCCGTCGCGACCGTCGACGACGGGCCGCACGCGCTCGCCGAATACGACCTCGGGAGCGTCGAGCTCGGGTCGTTCACGGGCGCGGACGGGACTCTCTTCTACACGCGGCTCGTGAAGCCGTCGCACTTCGACGCCGGGCGAAAATATCCCGTCGTGGTCGTCGTGTATGGCGGCCCGCACGCGCAGCTCGTCCAGAACGCCGCCGTGCCCGCCTTCGACGCCTACCTCGCCTCGAAGGGCTTCCTCGTCTGGACGATGGACAACCGCGGCTCGTGGGGACGCGGCCACGCGTTCGAGACGCCGATCCTGAGGAACATGGGGGCGCAGGAGCTGAAGGACCAGCTCGAGGGCCTCGCGGAGCTGAAGAAGAGGCCGTACGTCGACCCCGCGCGGATCGGGATCACGGGCTGGTCGTACGGCGGCTACATGACGCTCTACGCCGCGACGCACGCGGGCGCGACGTTCAAGTGCGCGGCGGCCGGCGCGCCCGTCGTCGACTGGTCGCTCTACGACTCGATCTACACGGAGCGCTACATGAAGACGCCGAAGGAGAACGCCGACGGCTACCGGACGTCGTCGCCGCTCCTCGCCGCCGGGGACCTCGGGACGAAGCTCCTCCTCTTCCACGGGACGTCCGACGACAACGTCCACATGCAGAACACGATCCGCTTCGCGGACGGGCTCATGAAGGCCCGCAAGGACTTCTTCTTCGTGCCGCTCCCGCGCCAGAAGCACGGGCCGCGCGGCGAGGCGCTGCTCTACCGCAACCAGCGTCTCGCCGAGTGGTTCGAGCAGAACCTCTAGGGCGACCGGCGCTCAGACCGGCCTCGGCGTCACGGACATGGGAACGGCGCCGCTCACGGCCTTCGAGACGATGCAGTACTTCTCCGCGAGCGAGAGCGTCTTCTCGACGTCCGTCCCGCGCTCGGCGAGGAGCGCCGCGGGGACGTTCGGGAAGAGGTCGATCCGCGTGACGCGAAAGCCGCCCGCCGGGTCCTTGTCGAGCACGCACGTCGCGTCGAGCCGCGGCGCGGCGATCGGGACCTTCAGCTTCCCGAGGAAGATCCCCCAGGTCTGGATGAAGCACGCGGCGACGCCCGCGAGGAGGAGCTCCTCGGGGTTCACGGCGCCCGCGGTGCCGCCGAGCGCGGAGGACCCCGCGTGCGTCGTCGCGAACGACCCGTCGGCATTCGCGAGCCGGCCGGCCTTTCCCGCGGTGTCCCAGGACGCGGAGATCGAGAACGTCGCGACCTCTTCCATGTCTTCCTTCCGGGCCGTCAGGGCCTCAGCACGAGGAGCCGCGGCTCCGTGAACTCCTCCATCGCGTAGGCCGGCCCTTCCCGTCCGATCCCCGATTCCTTGACGCCGCCGTACGGCATCCGGTCGGCGCGCCACGTCGGGACGTCGTTCACGAGGACCGCGCCCACCTCGAGGACGTCGAAGGCACGCTGGATGCGGCCGACGTCCCGCGTGAAGATCCCCGCCTGAAGGCCGTACTTCGAGTCGTTCACCCGCCGGAGCGCCTCGTCCCAGGTGTCGTAGGCCGAGAGCGTCACGATCGGCGCGAAGACTTCCTGCGCCTCGACCTTCATCGAGCGCTCCGTGTCCGCGAGGACGGTCGGGAGGACGACCGAGCCGTCCCGCGTCGCCCCCGCCAGGACCCGGGCGCCGCCCGCGACGGCCTCCTCGATCCACCGGACCGCGCGGTCCGCCTCCTCCGGCGCGATCATCGGCCCGACGTCCGTCCGCTCGTCGAGCGGGTCGCCCGCCGCGAGGGCCGCCGTCTTCGCGAGGAGCTTCTCCTCGAACGCGGCGAAGACGTCCTTCTGGACGAGCACGCGCTGGACCGAGATGCAGGACTGCCCCGCGTAGCCGAAGGCGCCCGCGGCCACGCGCGAGGCCGCGTCGTCGAGGTCCGCGTCGGAGTGGACGACGGCGGCCGCATTGCCGCCGAGCTCGAGCGAGACGCGCTTTCGCGGCGCGATCTCGCGGAGCCGCCAGCCGACCGCCCCCGAGCCCGTGAACGAGACGACCGGGAGGCGCGGATCCGTGACGAGGCCCTCGGCCTCGCGGCCGGAGACGGGGACGACCGCGTAGGCGTCGGCCGGCCAGCCCGCGGCGCGCACGATCGCCTGGAGCGCGAAGGCCGAGAGCGGCGTCTGGGACGCCGGCTTCTGGACGACGGGCGCGCCGACCGCGATCGCGGGGGCGACCTTGTGCGCCGTGAGGTTCAGCGGGAAGTTGAACGGCGTGATCGCGAGCACCGGCCCGAGCGGCACGCGCCGCACGACGCCCCACCGCGCGACGGACGCCGCGTTCACGTCGAGCGGCAGCATCTCGCCTTTCCACGCCTCGAGGGCCGCGGCCGCCGCCGAGAACGTCGCGGAGGACCGCTCGACCTCCGTCCGCGCCGCCCGGAGCGGCTTGCCGGCCTCGCGCGCGATCATCTCCCCGAGCGGTTCGCGCTGCGCCTCGAGGGCGGCGGCGACGCGCCGGAGGATCGCGACGCGCGCGTACGTCGGGAGGGCCCTCGTCTCCTCGAAGACGGCGACGGCCCGCGAGACCGCCGCGTCGACCTCCGCCGGCGTGGGGCGCGGGAGGCGCGCGACCTCCGCCCCGTCGAACGGCGCGCGCACGACGAGCACGCTCACGACTTCTCTTCCCTGAGGACGTCCGGGTTCCACACCCTCGGCGCCGTCCACGCCCGCGCCGAGAAGAGAGCCTTGAGCGCGCGGCCGAGGAGCGGCGAGGGGCGCCGGGCCTCGAATGCGTCGAGGACGCGGGCCACCTCCGGCGGCGCCGACGCGGGCCCCGCGAGGCGCGCGAGCGAGAGGAGGCCGGCGGGCGCCTCGTTCCGGGTCCTCTCCCACGGCTCGGCGAGCGACGCCTCCTCGCCGGGGGTGAGCGGCGTGACTCCCGTCAGGGCCAGGCGGCCCCGCACGACGGCGAGAAGGAGCGGCAGGTCGCGCAGGACCGGCACGGCCGTCTCGAACCGGAACGTCGTGAAGGGCGCACGGCCGCCGCCGGGAGCGTTTCCCGACAGGGTCACGGCGCCCGTCGCGTGGCCCGCGTTCGCGATCGCGCTCCACGCGGCCGCGACGGGCCAGAGCGGAAGGGACAGCGCGAGCGCGGCGACCCCGAGGGCCCGCCCGCTCCCGTGCGTCCCTCCCGCCGGGGGAAGCAGGTCCGTCAGGAGGCTCGCCCGCCCCGTCGCGGCATCCACGACGAGGTTGCCCGAGACGACCGCGTTCTCGAGCGCGACGGCCGGCGGGATCGCCGTGCGCGGGAGGACGCTCGTGTTCGCGAGGCGCGCCCCCGAGAGCACCGCGGCCTCCTCGCCGACGGTCGTCGCGCCGTCGAGCGTCGCGTCCGCGTCCACGTGCGCGCGCTCGGAGAGGGCCCGGCGCCCGCCGGCGTGCTCGGCGTCCGCGCGCCGATAGGCCCCGACGCCGTCGATCAGGACGACGGCCGACGTGAGCGGCAGCGCGGCGAAGTCCGGGTCGTGCACCCACTCGGCCGCCGCGGGCTCCCGCGGAAAGTCCTTCTTCTTGAGGGCGCCCGGCAGGAGGCGCCACATGCCGGCGGGCCGGCCGCCGAGCGTCGCCTCGACGACGGGGCCGCGCGCGTCCTCGACCTTCGCGAGGAACTCGCCGATCGCGGCGTGGACGCCGATGTCGCCGCGCACGACGACGGTCTCGCCGTCGAGGCGGTGCTCGAGACGGCGCAGGACGTCCCCGGCGCTCTCCCCGTCCTCGCGCCGCACGATCTCGAGGGCGATGCCCCACCGGATCCCCTTCCCGAAGCGGCGCTCGACCTCGGCCGCGCGCGGCCCGACGACGAGGAGGGCCGACCGCCGGCCGGCGGCGGCGAGCGCCTCGAGCGCGCGCTCGAGGAGCGGCACGCCCGCGAGCGGCAGGAGGGCGGGCACGACGCGCGGCGCGAGCGGCCCGAAGGCCGCGCCGTCGCGGTCGGCCAGGAGGACGGTCGTCATGGGGGGCCGATTATGGCCGGGCGGCCGCCGCGGCGGGAGCCGCGGTTTCCGGGACGAAAACGGCGAGCCCGGTCGTGCGGCCCGCCCGCGCGTTCACGTCCTGCGTCACGTCGCGGGCGTGGGCGAGGAGCCAGGCCTTCGCGTCGGGAGCGGGGGCCTCGGGCGGCGCATCCCCCACGCGCCACGCCCAGCACCGGACGGTGCCGTTCGCCTCCGCCTCGAGGGACGCGGGCGTCTCCGCTCCGTTCCAGGAGAGCCCCGTCCGGAAGAGATGGAACGCGACGGCGTCGGGCTCGGGCGCGCGGAACGCGATCGCGC
>CAVZPE010000030.1:0-97272 GCA_963776915.1 uncultured Acidobacteriota bacterium
CGTCTTGCCCGTCAGCGGGCGCGTGCTGTCGATGTAGCGCTCGCCGACGGCCGCGAGGTCGCAGCGCACGCCTTGCTCGATGGTCTGCACGTCCAGCACGCGGTTCGACGGCGTCGCCGCCGCGCGCTTCAAGGCCACGCCGAAGTTCTGCAGCTCGCCGGCCGACCGCACCTCAGAATGCGCGGACAGGATCCGCTCGACGAGCGTCGTACCGGAGCGCGGCAAACCGACGACGAAGATCGGCTCGCGGCTCGGGCAACCGACGGCCGGCGTCGCGCATCGCTGCGCGTCGAACACGCGCTCGAGCGCGGCGAACAGCGCTTCGTCGTCGGCGATCGCGTAGTTCAGCGTGCGCCGCTTGCGGGCCTTGCCAGCCGTCAGGTGCGCGAACGCACGCGCGTACTCGCCGAGATCCTCGAACTCTTTCGCGAGCGCATGCCGCACGTGCAGCTCGCCGTCGACGTCGTTTCCCACACCGTCGAGCAACGTTTCGAGCCGAGCGACGTGATTGTGCGCAGGGGTCTGCTTGCTCAAATCGGCAAGCGCGGAATGCGCGCGATAAAGGCGCGGAGCGAGTCGCACAACCGTCTCGAGCTCGCGCTCCGCCTCGTCGAATCGCCCGACAATTCGCAGCGAGGCGGCGAGGTTGTAGTGGAAATCGGCGGTGCCCGGTCTCTGCGTTACGGCACGCTCGAACATCGGGATTGCGCGCGCGTGATAGCCGAGGCGCGACCAGACTACCGCGAGCGTGTCGAGCGTCAGAGCGTCGCCGGGTGCCAGAGCTTCGGCACGCTCGGCGGCCGCGCGTGCTTCGTCGTTGCGGCTCAGGAGCGCGAGGCAGCGCGCGTATTGTGCGTGATAGTCCGGCCGTGTGGCCTCGTAGGTCAGCGCACGTTCGATCGCGGTGCACGCCTCGGCGTAGCGCCGCCCCGCAGCCGCCACCATACCGAGCAGGAAATGTGCGTCGGCGTGCTCAGGAGCGCGCGCAAGCACTTCAAGACACGCGGCGTACGCGCCGGCCAGGTCGGCACTATTCAGCCGTTGCTCAGCTTCGCGATGCCAGCGTCCGACTTCCCTGACCGCAGTGTCGATCGACCTACCCGCCCGTGATCACATCCGATAGCGGAATTCTATACCCACGCTCGCGCGGGCGGATCACGTCGCGGTAGTAGCGCCGCAGATCGAAGCCGTTGACGTTGTCGATGTAGCTCGGATCAGCCGCACCGGTCTCGGCGAACTTGTCGGTCGGTTCTCGATGTAGAGGTTGGCCTGCCAACGCTCGTGCGACGCCGGCCGACAGGCTGTGCACCGTGAACCCGCCGAGTGTCTCGCCGTTGTTGCGCAGCCCGACCTTCGTAATGATGTTGCCCGAGTACGAGAGCCCGTAGCGCGCATTGATCTCGTAGCCGTTGCGAAGCGGCCGGTGGTAGGCCGCATAGAAGCTCGCCTGCTGCTCGGGCGTCCCAGGCAAGCGATCGCCGGGCTCGCCGTCCACGATACCGTCGATCAGGCCCGGCGCAAACGAGGTCAGCTCGGCCCTGGTGTGTGCGTAGGTGCCCGTGAAAGACCAATGGTCGCCACGCGACTGGAACAAAAGCTCGAGCCCTTTGCTCTCGGCCTTGCCGCCGTTCACCGTGATCGGCAACGCGCCGTTGACCGTGCTGCTCTGGGTCTGCACCTTGTCCCAATCGATGTGATACACGGCCGCGTTGAATACGAGCCTGCCGCCGTTCCACGTGCTGTGCACTCCGAGCTCGAGGTTCGTGGTGGTGTCCGGGGCGATGCGAACTTCGTCCGGCGTGCCGCAAGCGATCTGCACGCCCACCGGCATGGGTGAGGGGCACACTGCCACGGTGTTCGCGCCTCCGTTGCGATAGCCCTCGCTCAACGTGACGTAGCCCATCACGTCCTTCGTGAAGTCATACGCCGCATTGATCTTGCCGAGAAAACCGTCGTCGCTGGTGCCCGCGTCGTTCGCGCCGGAGCTGTCGACATACGGCAGCAGGATCGTCGACGCGTTGTCGAAGTCGTACTTGAAGGAGCGCCCACCGAGGTTGACTTGCAGCTTGTCCGTGAACCGGTAACCCACTTCGCCGAACAATGCCCTCTGGTTCAGCGTCTGATGCGACGTCTGCCGGTACTCGAGATCTCCCGTCGGGAGCGAGAAGCCGTTGAAAGTATCGAAACCGGGCGTGAATTCGCTGCTGCTGCCCTGGAGGTCGTAGTCGTTGTAGAAGACCCCGCCGATCCACGACAGCCTACCGGTGCCCTTCGAGACGAGCCGGACTTCCTCGTTGGTCCGTCTTTCCTTCGCCGTTTCGCGCGTATACGCCGCGAACAACGGAAACGTCTCGTAGCCATATCCAAGGTCGAGCAGGAGATCGGTCTGATCGCGCTGACCGACCTGGTCGTAACGAGACACACCCGTGGCCGACACGAGCTGCGCGAAGCCTCATCGGCAACGACCTCCACGCTGAACAGATTGCTCTTCCGGTCGCTCGGCTCGAGGAACCGCGCCGCAGACTCGTACCTGCCCGTGTTGAACGCGAACCGGTGGTTGACGGTGCGCCCGCCGACATCCTGGTCCTGATCGTAGTAGTTGAACGTCACGTTCGACTTCTCGAGACGCTCCACAGCGGCGCGAGGCGGCTGGAAAGGTCTCTCCCGGTCGACGTCGTTCTCGCGATGCAGGTTGGCGGCGACGGCCGCGGGGTGGTTGGGATTCGGCTGCGGAGTCGGACGCCGGTTTGGTTGACAAGGTCAGGTAGTCGATGAGGACCCGGATGGTGCGTGTAGCCGACCACCGCGCGGAACGCAGCTTGTCCTCGGCGATCGGAGCATGACCATGAAGTCGGCCTTGTAGCCCTCCGAGTCGCTGCGCGCGAGGCTGTCCAGTTGCCATGGCCTCGAGCCTGAATCCTCGTTGTCCAGCGCCTTCGGATGTCGGCGCACCGCGCCACCCAGCGTGCCTTCGCCGTAGAGCATGCCCCTGGGGCCGATCAGCACCTCGACACGATCGGAGTACCTTCGATTTGGAATCGGGGTAGGGCGGATCGGGCCGAGATACATGCCGACCGTGCCACCGCTGGCATGCCAGAGACTCGCTGTCGTTGATGGACTAGCGTCGAGCCCGCGCACGGTCGTCCAGTTCGCCGACCAAGGTCCCTGATCGACGACGCTCAGCCCCGGCCCGACGGCGAGCACCATCAGGTTCGTGAGGCATTGCTCCTCGGGCATCATGGCGATGGGCGATGTTGAACAGCAGCTCCTCGATCGTCGTCTCCGGCACGATGCCGTCACGATGATCTCGTCGAGCAGCACACTCTGCGCCAGCGTCACGCCGGCGTAGCTTCGGCCGAGCAGGGTTGCGATCGCAGCCGCGAGGGGTTTGACAGCCCCACACAGCCGTCGGCTGGACGGTGCGCTTCATAGAAAAATCCTTTTCAATCAGATCCGTATAGACGAAGGGTGTAGTGGTCCGTCGATTTCGCGGTTATGTAGCACAGGGTTCGAGACACCAGCAACGACCACGTGCCGAGGTCGTGCACCACGTCTCAAATCGAGGGTGAAACCGGGCATTTGTAGGATTCCGCAGCCCCCGTGCCTACAGCCGACTCCACACCCTTACCCCCGTTCGAGCCGGCCTCGCTGTTCACGCGGTGCGCCGCGTTCTGCTATGACCTGCTGCTGCTCGTGGGATTGGTGGCCAGCTTCACCTTGCTGGCGGTCCTGCTGCACGGCGAGGCGATCGCACCGGGCAGTTTGTCGTTCCAGGCCGCGTTGCTCGCGATCATCACCGTGTTCTTCTGCGGCTTCTGGACGCGCGGCGGGCAGACCGTCGGCATGAAGGCTTGGCGGATCCGCGTCGTCGCCAGGACGGCAGGCCGCTCTCGATGGCCGCGCGCGGCGCTGCGGTTCTTCGCGAGCTGGCTCTCACTGCTGCCGGCGGGCCTCGGCTATTGGTGGGCGCTCGTCGATCGCGAGCGGTGCTGTTGGCACGATCGGCTGTCCGGCACGCGCGTGATCCGCGCGTCCGCCTCCGCGCGACCGCTCCGCTCGCCCTCGCGACGAGGACCACGGTCGTGACCAGACAGCACGGCGCTCGGCGCCCAAGCGACGATCGCCGGGTCCACGTTGAACACCTCGCCGCTGCTCGCGAGCACCTCGCTGAGCATGTAGTAGCCGAGCCCGATCACGAGCCCGACGAGTAGCCGCGAGCCGGCAGCCGCGGAGCGCAATCCTCCGAACACGAACGGCAGCGCGAGCACGGTCATCAGCACGACGGACGCGACGGACGCGAGCCGCGTCCAGTACGCGATCTCGTAGTGCTTCGAGTTCAGCGAGTTGTCCTTGAGGTAGCGGATGTAGCGCCACAGCGCGGGCGTGTCGAGGCGATCCTCGCGCACGACGGAGACCAAGCAGGTTCGGATTCAGGGAATAGGTCTGCGTCGCCTCCGCGCGGCACTGTGCGTCTCGACGCCGTTGTCGAGGAACGAGGTCTCGGCGTAGTTGGTCAGCACCCAGCGGCTCTGTGCGTCGATGTCCGCCGAATCGGCGCGCGCCACTTCCTTCAGCGTTTGGTCCGGCCCGAGCTCGAACAGCAGCACGCCGCCGCCATAGCCGAGCTCGCCGGTCTGGCGCCCCAGCTCAGGATTCGGTCGCCGTCGCGCAGCCACGTCGCGGGGCCGCTCGTCGCCCCGTTGTCGGAGCGCAGCGCCTGCTGGCGCATCTCGTTCGCGTAGCCGGAGAGCGACGGCGCGAGCGACTCGCCGATCAGCGCCATCAGCACGGCGAGCGCGAATCCCGGCGAGCCCCACGGTGCCGAGAAGCTGCAGCGAGGAGATTCCGCTCGCGCGCATCACGACGAGCTCGCGGTGCACGGCGAGGTTGCCGAGGCTCAGCAGCGAGCCGATCAGCGCGGCCGCGGGCAGCGTGTCGAAGATCTTGCGCGGCAGCCGAAGCAGCACGTAGCTCAAGAGCTGCGGGAATCCGTAGCTGCCGGTGCCGAGGTCGTGGAGCTGGCTCACGAGGTCGATCGAGCCGTAGATGGCCACGATCACGGTGAGCGCGAGCGCGACGCCGCGAAACACCGCCATCACGATGTAGCCGCGCAGCAGCGTCACGCGGGAACCTCGGCGGCGCACCACGCGGCTGCGCGCGAAAACACCCGATTGGCGGACGAGCAGCAGCAACGCGAGCGCCGCCGCGACTGCATGCACCCACCAAAGGCCGAGCCATTCCGGCGTCACACCACGCTCGACCCAGACGCCGCGCGATCGACAGCACGTTCGCGTAGACGATGTACACGAGAAGCCCGATCCCGACCTTCGCGTAGCGCCCTTCGCGCGGCGCGGAGCGGCTCAGCGGCACCGCGAGCAGCCGCGAGCACGAGCACGGAGATCGGCAACGACATCCGCCACTCGAGCTCCGCGCGGTCCGCCGGCAGCCCCGACCCGAGCAGCGCGGCCGTGGGCTTCGAGAGCACGGATGCGGCCACGGCCTCGCGCTGCGTCCCTCGGACGAATCGGAATCCGCCCCTCGTCGAACTCGACGACGAGGAACTCGTTGGTGCCCGGCACGCCTTCGTAACGGCGACCGTCGCGCAGCACGAACGCGACGTCGCCGGTCGAGGGGTCGACCGTGCGCTCGGCGCGCTGCGCGAGCGTGGTCACGACGCGGTCGCCTTGCTGCCGGCCACGAACATGAACACGTCGCGGGCCTCGTTGTCGACGACCGCGCGCGGATAGATCACGGTGGCGCCGTTGTCCGGGCTCATGAACTTGCCGGGCTCGAGCGCTCCCAATTGCATCTCCTGTTGCGCCTTGCGCTTGATCGCGTCGATTCGCGCGCTCGCATCGGGATTCAGCAACAGCGAAAACCACGCGAGCGCGAGCGCGATCACGCTGTGAGGGCGAGCACGGGCACGAGCAAACGCCCCGGACCGACGCCGCACGCCGAGAGCGCCGCGCGTCTCGCCGTCGCGATTTAGGCGCGCGAGCGCCAGCATGACGCCCGAGGAAGAGCGCGATCGGCGAGAGCAGCGTGACGTAGCGCATCGAAGTGAGCGCGAAGATCGACCAGACCGCCTCGCGCGGCAGACGCTGGGCCGCCGCGTCGCCGAGGATGTCGGCGAACTGCTTCGCCATCAGGATCGTGAACAGCACGGCAACGACGACCAGCCACGCTCCGAACGTCTCGCGCAGGATGTAGCGACTGATCAAGCTCACGCGTCGGAGTCCGCTGCCAGTACCTTCAATAGTTCGGATGCACTAAACTTCATTTTCCGCGGTATTCCAAGACGATAGCACAGCGCGGCGCGTGCCGCGGTGGCTGTCGGAGCAGCTCGCGCGAGCCGATCGGCGGGCGCGCCACTAGGAGACGCTATGGATTTTCCGTTGAAGACGGGCGAGCCGGCACGCCAGCGCACCGAGTGCGCGATCCTGCCCGTGTTCGACGACGGCAAGTTGCGCGGCGCGACGAAAGCGCTCGACAAGGCCTCGCGCGGAGCCATCAAGCAGATCGTCCGCGCCGGCGACGCGGCGGCCCGGCTCGGTGCGACGACGTTGATTCATCGCGGCCAAGGGCCGCGGCCCGTTGGCTGCTCGTCGGCTGCGGCAAGCACGCCGACTTCGCCGCGAAGCGGCTAGCCACCGCGCTCACCGCGGCGCTCGCGCCCTGCGCAACAGCGGCACGCGCGAAGCGCTCACGCTATCTCGCCTACGACACCGACTCGATCGGCGTCGAGCAGGCGGCCCGCCAGAGCGTCGAAGCTGCACGCGCTCAAGTCTACCGCTTCGACGAGCTCAAGAGCCGCCGCGAGCCGCCGGCGAAGCTCGCGCGACTCGGAATCGGCTGCCGGCCGACGCGGACAAGCGGCGCCGCTCGGCGCGGAATCCAGGTCGGCACCGCGATCGCCAACGGCACCGACCTCGCGCGAGATCTCGGCAATCGGCCCCCGAACGTCTGCACGCCGACGCACATCGCGGAAGCCGCGCGCGCGCTCGCGAAGCGCTTCAACAAGCTCGAGGTCAAGGTCCTCAGCGAGCCCGACATGCGCCGTCTCGGGATGGGCGCGATGCTCGCCGTCACGCAGGGCGCCGACGAGCCGCCGCGAAGATGGTCGTGATCCGCTATCGCGGCGCCGGTCCGAAAGTTGCGCCGATCGCGATCTGCGGCAAAGGCGTCACGTTCGACACCGGCGGCATCTCGCTGAAGCCGCCGCCGAAGATGGACGAGATGAAGTTCGACATGTGCGGCGCGGGCGGCGTGCTCGGCGCGATGGCGGCGATCGCCGAGCTCGAGCCCGAGTGCAACGTCGTCGGCGTCTTGCCGGCCTGCGAGAACATGCCCGGCGGAAACGCGACGCGGCCCGGCGACATCGTGACGAGCATGTCGGGCCAGACGATCGAGATCATCAACACGGACGCCGAAGGACGCCTGATCCTCTGCGACGCGATCACGTACGCGCGCCAGTTCAAGCCGCGCTACCTGATCGACGTCGCGACGCTGACGGGCGCATGCGTGGTCGCGCTCGGCCATGTCTACACCGGGCTGTTCTGCAACGACGACGACCTCGCGGCGGCGCTGCGCGCGGCCGGCGAGCGCGTCGCTCGATCCGGTCTGGCGCATGCCGATACACGAGGAGTACGGCGAGTCGCTGCGCAGCAACTTCGCCGACTTCGCGAACGCGGGAACGCGCGACGGCGGCGCGAGCGTCGCGGCGAACTTCCTCGAGCGGTTCGTCGACGGCGTGCCTTGGGCGCATCTCGACATCGCGGGCGTCGCGTGGCGCGCGAACGCGAACAAGGGCGCGACGGGAAGACCCGTGCCGCTGCTCGTCGACTTCCTGCTCGCCTCGGCCGCGCAGTGACGCAGGTCGATTTCTACATCGTCGAAGGCGACTCCGAGGACGCGCGCCTCAAGATCGTCTGCCGGATCGCCGACAAGGCCAACGACGCGAACCAGCACGTGTTCATCCACGGCTGCTCCGACGTCGAGGCGAAGAAGCTCGACGAGCTGCTCTGGACGCTTTCGCAGGGCAGCTTCATCCCGCACAAGATCGTGCGCGAGGCGCCGAGCGAGCCCCGGCCGAGCCCGTGCTGATCGGCCTCAACCGCGGCCCGCCTCGGCGAGCGCTGGGACCTCATGATCAACCTCGCCCCGGACGTGCCGGAATTCTTCAGCCGCTACGAGCGCGTGGCGGAGGTCGTCGACGGCGACGCGACGAGACGCGCGCAGAGCCGCGACCGCTACCGCTTCTATCGCGACCGCGGCTACACGCTCAACACGCATCAGGTCTAACGCATGGCCGACGAGCCGATCGAGATCCTGGACACGAATATCCCGATGCTCACCGACGTGATTCGTGGCGCAACGCTGCCGGCCCTGGACCGCGACGCTCTGATCGCCGAGCTGCAAACGAAGCTCGCGTCGCGCACGTTCGCGCTCGCCGACGAGCTTCTGCGTTCGTCGTTCAACGCCATGGAAGCGACACTGTTCGAGCAGATCTCGGCGCGTCTGCGAAGCGAGTTGCCGGAGCTCATCGACGCCACGCTGCGCGAGCATCTCGACGACGACGGAAGCCGATTAGGAGACGACGTGAACAAGGACTACCGACCCGCCGAGATCGAAGTCGCGCCACTACGCGCGCTGGGAAGCGCGCGGGCTATTTCGCGCCCGTCGGGCAGCGGCGAGCCGTACTGCATCGTGATTCCGCCGCCGAACGTGACCGGCACGCTGCACATGGGCCACGCGCTGCAAGACACGATCATGGACGCGCTCACGCGCTACCACCGGATGCGCGGCCGCAACACGCTCTGGCAGCCGGGCACGGACCACGCCGGCATCGCGACGCAGATGGTCGTCGAGCGGCAGCTGAACCGCGAAGGCACGAGCCGCGCTCGCGCTCGGCCGCGAGAAATTCCTCGAGCGCGTGTGGCAGTGGAAGGAACGCTCGGGCAACACGATCTCGCAGCAACTGCGCCGGCTCGGCGCATCGGTCGACTGGTCGCGCGACGCGTTCACGATGGACCCGAAGCTGTCGCGCGCGGTGCGTCGAGGTGTTCGTGCGTCTGCACGAGAAAGGCCTGATCTACCGCGGCAAACGGCTCGTGAACTGGGACCCGGTGCTGCACACCGCGCTCTCGGATCTCGAGGTGCTGAGCAGCGGAGGAGCGCGGCAAGCTCTGGCATCTGCGTTACCCCGTCGAGGGCGAGCGGCAAGGCTCGTGTCGTCGCGACGACGCGACCCGAGACGATGCTCGGCGACACGGCCGTCGCGGTGCATCCGGACGACGAGCGCTACCGGCACCTGATCGGCAAAGAGGTCGAGCTGCCGCTCACGGGCCGCTCGATCCCGATCATCGCCGACGACTACGTCGACCCGGAGTTCGGCACCGGCTGCGTGAAGATCACGCCCGCGCACGACTTCAACGACTACGAGGTCGGTCTGCGCCACGAGCTGCCGATGATCAGCATCTTCGACGCGAACGCGCGCGACTCAACGACAACGCGCCGGCGCCATATCGCGGCCTCGACCGCTTCGTCGCGCGCAAGCGCGTGCTCGCCGATCTCGAGGCGCGGCGGCCTCGTCGAGCGCATCACGGATCACACGTCGATGATGCCGCGCGGCGACCGCAGCGGCGTAGTCGTCGAGCCGATGCTCACGGACCAGTGGTACGTGGAACGCGAAGCCGCTCGCCAAGCCGGCCATCGAGGCCGTCGAGCAAGGCCGCATCCAGTTCGTGCCGGAGAGCTGGCGAAGACCTACTTCGACTGGATGCACAACATCCAGGACTGGTGCATCTCGCGCCAGCTCTGGTGGGGCCACCGCATCCCGGCGTGGTACGACGAGACAGGCAATGTGTATGTCGCGCGCGACGAAGCCGAGGCGCGCCACAAGCACGGCCTCGCGGCGAGCGTGCAGCTGCGCCAGGACGACGGACGTGCTCGACACGTGGTTCTCGTCGGCGCTCTGGCCGTTCTCGACGCTGGGCTGGCCCGACGAGACGCCCGAGCTCGCGCACGTTCTACCCCACCAACGTGCTCGTCACGAGCTGCGACATCATCTTCTTCTGGGTCGCGCGGATGATCATGATGGGCCTCAAGTTCATGGGCGACGTGCCGTTCCGCGACGTCTACATCCACGCGCTCGATTCGCGACAGCGAAGGCCAGAAGATGTCGAAGTCGAAGGGCAACATCCTGGACCCGATCGACCTCATCGACGGCGTGGATCTCGACACGCTGCTGAAGAAGCGCACCGACGGCCTGATGCAGCCGAACTTGCAGACGGCGATCGAGCACACCACCCGCAAGGAGTTTCCGGAAGGCATCCCGGCGTTCGGCACCGACGCGCTGCGCCTGACGTTCGCGTCACTCGCGACGACGGGTCGCGACGTGCGCTTCGACATGTCGCGCGCCGAAGGCTATCACCGCTTCTGCAACAAGCTCTGGAACGCCACGGCGTACGTGTTGAGCCAGCTCGAAGGCATGGACGCCGGCCCCGCCAGTTCGGCACGACCGATGCCTGGATTCGCTCGCGGCTGCACGGCGTGATCGGCGACGGTGCACGAGAGCTTCGCCGCTTATCGGCTCGACGTCGTGATCCAGACGCTGTACGACTTCGTCTGGCACGAGTTCTGCGATTGGTATCTCGAGCTCGACGAAAGCCGTGCTGACGACCGGCCGATGCGGATCCCGCGCTGAAGCGCGGCGCTCAGACCACGCTCGTCGACGTGCTGGCGGCGTTGCTGAAGTTGCTGCACCCGCTGATGCCGTTCGTGACGGAGGAACTCTGGCTCGACGATCGCGAAGCAGCGCGGGATCCAGAGCCCGACGTGATGCTCGAGCGCTTCCCCGAAGCGACGCGACTTCGCGACCGACGCCGCGGCCGAAGCGAGATCGCATGGCTCAAAGGCTTCGTCAACGGCGTGCGCCAGATCCGCGGTGACTCGAACCTGCCGCGCTCGACCGCACTGACCGTGCGCCTCGCGGATACGAGCGCCACCGATCGCGCGCGCGTCCGACGTCACGACGCGCACCTGCAGAAGCTCGCCGGGCTCGAGCACATCGAGGTGCTGGCGCCAGGCACGAGCGTGCGCGGCGCGGCCGTCGCCCTGCTCGGGGGCATGCGCATGCTGGTGCCGCTCGCCGGTTTGATCGACGTCGCGTCCGAGCGCGAGCGCCTCGGCAAGCAACTCGCGAAGTCGCGCGACGACCTCGACAAGGCGCGCCGCAAGCTCTAGAACCAGAGTTTCGTCGCGAATGCTCCGCCGGACATCGTCGCCAAGGAAAACGCGCGCATCGCCGAATTCGAGCAGCGCGCCTCCCAGCTCGACGCCCAAATCGCGCGCCTCTCCGAGCTCTCCTAACCCTCCTCCTAGCCGACGCCGAGCACCGCCATAGGCCCGGTGCCCGCCGAAATTCAAGAGGCGGTTCTTTGCCGCGTTCGGTGCGTGCGCGTGAGGGGTCGTCCGGGGACGCCGCAAGTACGTCCCTGTAGGCTCGCTCGCGCGCGTCCCTGCGCGCGAGCGCCCCGGACGACCCCTCACGCGCACGCACCGAACGCTACGTCACTGCCCGGGCTCGCCCTCTTCTCCCTTCCGGCGCGCGACGACGCTCGGGTCCTGGCGGTGTGCCTCCGAGAGAGGCCGGCCGGGACGCTCGGCGCCAGGGACGGCGCCGAGCGAGCCTACAGGGACGTACTTGCGGCGTTCCCGGCCGGCCTCTCTCGGAGGCACACCGCCAGGACACCGCGACGAGGGACAGGCATTCTTCGCTGCGCGATGCGCTTCACAAATGGAAGAGGTCGGGGTGTCCCGAGCGCAAGTTTTGGGCGAACATGCGACGCATGGCTACTCCTACGCTGATTGCGACACGCGGCGCCTCCGACTATCAGGCGCTCGTCAGGCCCGTGCTCGACGCCCTCGACCGCATCGTCGTCGGCAAGAGCCGCCAGATCGCGCTCGGCGTCGCGTGCCTGCTCGCGCGCGGCCATCTGTTGATCGAAGACGTGCCCGGCGTCGGCAAGACCACGCTCGCGCACGCGCTGGCCCGCGCTCTCGGCCTCTCTTACCACCGCATTCAGTTCACGAGCGACCTGCTGCCGGCCGACATCCTCGGCGTATCGGTGTTTCACCGCGACAGCAGCCGCTTCGAGTTCCACAAAGGGCCCGTGTTCTCCCAGCTCGTGCTCGCGGACGAGATCAATCGCGCCACGCCGAAGGCCCAGAGCGCGCTGCTCGAAGCCATGGAAGAGCGCCAGGTCACGGCCGACGGGACCACGTATTCGCTGCCCGCACCGTTCTTCGTCGTGGCAACGCGGAATCCCGCGCACCAGATCGGCACGTTCCCGCTGCCCGAGTCGCAGCTCGACCGGTTCCTG
The DNA here is from genome assembly GCA_963776915.1 of uncultured Acidobacteriota bacterium. GTDB lineage: Bacteria > Acidobacteriota > Thermoanaerobaculia > UBA5066 > UBA5066 > Fen-183. Next base: position 12,384 of record CAVZPE010000030.1, read on the forward strand.
ATGCAGATCGAGCTCGGCTATCCGGCACCGAGCGACGAACGCGCGCTGCTCGCGAACGGCGAGCGTCGTGCGCTCGTCGAGCAACAGCAGCCGGTGGTTTCGCTCGACGCGCTGCTTCGCCTGCAGGACCAGGTCGGCAAGGTGCACGTGGCCGAGCCGCTGCTCGACTACGTGCAGGCGGTGCTCGCGTACACGCGCGAGTCCGGCGAGTTCGTCGCGGGCCTGTCACCGCGCGCCGGCATCGGCCTGCTGCGTTCCGCGCAGGCGTGGGCGCTCTTGAACGGCCACGGCGGCGTGCATCCCGAGGACCTCCAGGCCGTGCTCGGCAGTATCGTCGCGCACCGGCTGCAACTCGCGCACGGCAGCTCGATCGAGCGCGGCGCGGATTTGGGCGCCGCGATCCTCGCCGCGGTGCCCGTGCCTTGACGCTCGCCACTCGGCACTGAGCGATGCCAGCCGCAGCACGCGCCATGGAACGTTGGGCGGCCAATTGGGCTCGCCGGCGCCAGGGTGAAGATTCTCACACCGTCGCACTGGCGCGGCGGCGCATCTATATTCTGCCGACGCGCTTCGGCGCGGTGTTCGGCGTCATGGTCTTCGCGATGTTGCTCGGTTCGCTCAACTACGGAGCGAGTTTGGGCTTCGCGCTGACGTTCCTGCTCGCCGGGCTGGGGTTGGTCGTGATGCATCACTGCCACAACAACCTGCTCGGCGCCGAAATCAAATTCCTCGGAGCGGCTCCGGTGTTCGCCGGCGACCGCGCCGAGTTCCGGCTCGCGGTCTGCAACGCGGGAACGGCGCCGCGCTACGAAATCGAGCTCGTGCAGCGCGGCCACCGCGCGGGGCCAGTCGACGTTGCCGCCGGCGCCACCGAAGTCCTGCGGCTCGGCATCGACACGGAGCGGCGCGGCTGGACGACGCTCGAACGCTTCACAGTGGAGACGAGACATCCCGGGCGACTGCTACGCGCATGGACGTGGATCCACATGGATGCGCGCTGCCTCGTGTACCCGCAACCGGCTGCGCCGGGCCGGCCACTGCCCGACGGCGCCGGGTACGGCACCACGGGTCGGCCGAGCAGCGGTGACGAGGACTTCGCCGGGCTGCGGGCGGCGGCGTTCCAGAGCGGCATGACTCTCGACGACACGCCTGACGCTCCACGAGGGAACGCCAGGCCGCTCCTTCCGGCGCGCCTCGCCGAGCTGGAGCCGTGCTTCTGTTGGAACGCGTCTACTAGGGAGACGATGGCGGCCTGTTGCCCGGTGTTCTGTCGGAGAACGGCGCTTCTGGCGCGCCCGGGAAACGGGCGAGTCTGCGTCCAGTAGAGTTCGACGAATTTCTCCGCGATCTCGTGGGTGGTGAGCGTCAGCCCGTCGCCGGTGTCTGAGCCGCGGAGAACGGCGAGGTCGGCGAGCACGTGCAGCAGGGCGAACTTGTAGGACGCGACGAACTGCCCTTCTTCGAAGATTCGCTGCAGGTTTTGCAAGAACTCGAGCTGCGCTGCAGGGGGCGGAGGCGGCAGGCTTCCACTCATTTCCGCGCCCAGTACGCCGCCTTCTCCGGCAGCACCCACCGCACCCCGCCTCTCGGGTCGGGGACGTCGCCCGTGTAGCGCGGAATCACGTGCACGTGAAGGTGCATCACGGTCTGGCCGGCCGCCGCACCCGCGTTGAAGCCGACGTTGTAGCCCTGAGGTCGGAGTTCCTCGTCCAGCTGACGCTTCACGACGTCGACCAGATCGAAGATCGCTTTCTTCTCGTCGGCTGATGCATCGAACCAGGTGGCGACCTCGCGGAATGGAACGACGAGGGTATGCCCCGGACTCACGGGGAACGCATCGCGAATCGCGAAGGCAAGATCATTGGACGCGACGTGTTCCGTGGTCGGACGCATCGAGAAGACGGATGGCATGGCCGTTACTTGAGGAAACATGATAGGTCGTTCCATTGCGCGACGACGCACCTGCAGACACTGTTTGTCCGTGCGTCGATCCCACCATTGGCATGCGATCGCGTCTCGTCACGCGCTTTGGCGCGGCTTGACGAGAGGGAAGCGCGAAACGTACATTCGAGGCAGTTCTTTGAGGCATCCGCCAGCCCTGCCTCGGGCTGACGGGCATGAAGAAGACGGCGAGGAGATTCGGCTCCTGTGACCCGTCGCCAACCGTAGTCCCTACGGTGGAAAAGCCGACCGGATCGTCCGGAACCATGCGCGATCGAGGTGAACCCGCAACTCGAAAGGACGCCCCATGAGTGACTCCCGTCTCGTCCCTCTCCACCTTCCCTCCCCCTTCGTCCGCCTGCGCCGGCCCGACTTCCGGCTCCGCACCGAGGGCGCGCGCGTCTACGTCACGCCGCTGACGCGCGATGCCGCCGCGTGGCTCGACCGACGCGTCGCCCCGCAGCGCCGACGCCGAGTGGTCCGGCGGCTCGCTCGTCCTCGACTGCGACGGCGCCTCCGCGTTCGTCGACGCCGTCCGCCGCGACGGCCTCGAGGTGGCGCGATGAAGAAGGACACGGTCGTCCCCTTCGCGCCGCGTCCCGCCGGCCGGCCGGAAGAGCGCGGGCAGCGCGCCGAGGACCTCAAGGTCGCCGAGCTGGTCGAGATCTGCAGGGCGATGGAGACCGGCGAGGGCCTCGAGGAGGTCGTCGCGAAGTGGCTCGGGCGGATCCGGATCGATCCCGACGCCGAGCGGCCCACGCCGGCCGAGCTCGTGTACCGGGTGAGCGACGCGAACGACGGCGTCGTCTTCACGACGCCCGCGCGCGCCCGCTACGTGGACGCCCTCTACGACGCGCTCGACTCGAAGACGTGGGGCGAGTTCCGGAGCCGCATCCCCGCCGAGGAGTGGAAGGAGCTGGCCTCGAAGCTCGAGGAGATCCCGGCGAAGGACGAGCCGTTCGACGTGGCGTGCGTCCCCGGTTTCTGCGATCCGATCCTCACCTACGCCCCGCGCCGGCACGACGGGCGGCTCGGGATGCACCAGTGGCCGGCGGGGGAGCCGGTGGCCTACGACCGGTTAACGCGGGGCTGGTAGTCGGCCCTAAGCGACCTGGTAGATGGCGGGCTTGAAAGCCGGGGGCGGGATGGGTTTACCCGCCTCCCTGGCTGCGTCGAGCCAGGCTGCCTTCGCCTTCAGCACTTCCTCGAGCGCTTTTTCGGGCGTCTCTCCAAAGGCGGAGCAGTGCGGCAGGTCGGGGATGTCGGCGATGTAGCCGCCATCCTCGTCGCTCTGGAAGATGTTGATGTGGTAGTCCTTCATTCGTCGCCTGCCAGCTTTAGATTATGCCGCTCGACGAGTTGGAGCAACTGTTTGATCTGGTAAGGCTTGGCCTGGCCGTGAACTTCCTGGAGATTCAGGAGCTGCGGGATCCCTGGGTGCACGAAGATGTGGTGGCTCCCGCTCACGCGACTGAGGCGGAACCCGAATGCCTCTGCGAGCGCACGGGCCTCGGTGAACTGAAGTTGTTCGGAGAAGCCAGCGCCTTCTGGAGGAGCTTTCGAGGGTTCATGTTCAGAGGGAAGCTAGCACGCGGGCGGGAGACTCTTTCTTGGCGCTTCTCGGTGCGCCGGTCCTCACGGTTCGTTCCTCTTCAGGGACGAGCACGCGTATGGCCCTTGCGCACCGGCCCCCATAGCCGCTCGAGAGCTTTATTGACGGCCTTTAAGTCGAAGCGCTCCGGATCGAAGCGCGGCCCGACCCACTGTCGCATTTCTTCGTGGTCTTCGTGCCGCGGATCTCCCCACGCCGCGAGGAAGTCCTCGTAGCCGCCGGGGCCGCCGCTGTCCTCGGGCGGGCACGCCCGCGCTCCCTCGAGGCAGACGGGATAGCCCGCGGCGGGGTCGTGCGGGAGGCGCCTCTCCACGTCGACGTCATGGATCCAGTCGTCTCCGAGGTCGTAGACATATTCGAAGCGCCGAGTGCCCGGCAGGACGAGTTGCGCCAGGCGCGTCTTCCGCGGATCGAGCGGAGCAGGCCGCTCGGATCGATCGGGGTCCGGCACGGCGACCCTCTGCCGCCCGACGTGAACTTCGTAGAGGTGGGAGTTCTTCCACCCGAACGCGTATTGAAGGGCCAAGTGCAAACCTTGGAACGTGCTCGAAGCCGGGACCTGAATCACCCGGAACACTCCCGGCGCGACGTCGCGGATCGTGACGCGGAGTTGGAGGACTTCAACGGAATGAGGAGTTTTCAATGAATATGTAGTTTCCTTCATTGAGGGCACCCGCCCACGCACGATAGAATGTTTGAGTGAGCCGAGACCCGCTGCTTTCCCGAATCTCTCTGGATCCCAAGGTCATGGCGGGCCAGCCGGTGGTCCGCGGGACGCGGCTGACGGTTTCCTTCATCCTTGGCCGTCTCGCTCACGGGTCCGCCGTCGAGGAGCTGCTAAACGAGTACAGGGGGCTGACGCACGAGGACGTGCAGGCTTGCCTTCTCTTCGCGGCCGAGGCGGTGGGCGACAACACCTTCGCCCCCCTCGCCAACGCGAAGTAGGTGCGCTTCCTCGTCGACGAATCGACAGGGCCGGACGTGGCGCGCTGGCTTCGAACACTCGGCCACGACGTGCTCTCGGTGTACGACGAGAATCGTGGCCTTCCTGACGACGAGGTCTTGAGCTGGGCCGAGCGGGAGAAGCGGATTCTCATCACAAACGACAAGGACTTCGGCGAACTGGTCTTTCGAGATGCGAAGTCACACGCCGGGGTCGTTTTGATTCGAATCGAGGACGAACGCCCGGCAAACAAGAAGGCAGTCCTCGATAAGCTCCTCCTGGGGCATGCCAAGGACATCTCCGGCAGCTTCGTGGTCGTGTCGGAAGACACGGTGAGGATCACGCGGTTCTCTACCGACGGCTGACTCATTCAACGAGCGCCTCGAGGTACGGACGCATCACTTCGCGAACTCTGCAGATTCGGGCGAACGGGTCGATCTGACCAGGCTTCACCTTCCTCGACCTGATCGACTCCCGGAGGGCCTCGACAGCCACCTCGAGACCCACTTTGTGCCGGTATTTGAAGAGGTCGGCGATGGTCTTCGCGAGGCTGTAGACGCGCACGCGCCGGCCTTCGATGGCGGGGCTTTCCACCCCCCGCGTAAACGCCGGACCCGAGAAGCGAAATATGCGCAGGGGCGGATAGTCCAGGCGCGGCGCACGCGACCGCCTTTCGATTGCAAGCCAGATCTCCGACGGGTTCTGGGTCGTGACGTCGTGAAAGCGGAGGGCGGACAGCAGGCAGACGACGCTCTTCGGCGCGGCTGACGCCGCAAGCACGAGGCCGTGGTGTTCGGTGATCTCCGCGTCCGGGAGGCGGTACCGCCCATGACTCACGCGCTCGACGGCGCCGCGATCGACGAGCCGAGCGAGGGTCTGCGGGTGAACGCCCGCCGCAACAGCCTCGGCGGCCGAGAAGATGCTTCGACGAGCGAGCCTGCGGGGAATCCCGGGGGAGGCGACCATGTGAGAGAGTGTTGACATACGAGATGAAAATGTCAACCCGGCCTCACATACGATGCAGGGAAAGTTCCGGAGCCGGACCCCCGCGATCCGATCCTCACCTACGGCCCGCGCCGGCACGACGGGCGGCTCGGGATGCACCAGTGGCCGGCGGGCGACCCGTACGACCCGTACGACCACGGCGGCACGGGCGACCTCTGCGGCGACTGCGCGTCGGCGTACGAGGAGAAGGGCGCGGAGTTCCGGGCATGGGGCGTCGTGAAGGAGCGTTTCCAGTTCCGCTGCGGCCCGGGGATTGAAGATTTTCTTCGAAGGTGAAAAAGAGGGCCTCGAAGAGACGTGGCGCCTGCGCGGCGACGGAGCCGCCCCGCGAACCGGCCGCGGCGCGCACGGGACCATTCGCAGAAATCTCTTCGTACTTTTCCCGGACCCCACCCGATTCGAATGCCGCCGAGAGATATCGCTTCCTCGTGCCCTGCCATCTCGTCTATCCGTACTTCGCGAACTTCACGGAGGAGGGGATCGAGACGTCGCATCCGCATTTCGAGGACGCGATGGCTGCGATGGACCTCCACACGGCACTCCGATGGCAGATCGACTCGGCGCTTGCCGACTCTATTGCCTGCGACATCCCGGGCGCCCTCGCGGCGTTGCGCCGTGTCCGAAGGCTCCAGCCAAGACACCTCGAGACGACCGCGCGCATCGCGCAGCTGCTCGAAGCGGCGGGGAGGAAGGCCGAGGCGGCGTGGGAGTGGGAGGGGCTCGGGGAGGAGTTTTGGGAGGCGGGGTTTCCGGAGGCGGCGAGGGAGGCGAGGGAGGGGCGGGTCGAGTACTGACGCGTCACTTGAAACTATACGTAGACTGCGTATACTTGCGGCGTGAAGGGCGTTTTCGTCGAGCTGCCCGCCTTCGAACGACATCGGTCGAATTACCTCGATGACGAGGCCTTTCAGGGCCTCCAGACCTTTCTCATGAAGGATCCCTCGGCGGGCGACCCAATTCCGGGGACCGGGGGGCTGCGAAAACTGCGCTTCGCCGATGTGCGGCGGGGAAAAGGAAGGCGCGGCGGGCTCAGGGTGATCTATTACTGGTGGCAGGCGGGGACGCAGTTCTGGCTTTTCACCATCTACGACAAGGACGAGATGGCGGACTTGACCCCGCCCCAGCGCCAGGCGCTCAAGACAATGATCAAGGCGGAACTAGCAGCAAGGAGAACGTTATGAAAAGCGAAGGCAGCAGCCGACGGGGGCGTTCGGGCAAGCGCGACTTGTTTCTCGAGCTGAGCGAAGGAATCGCCGCCCTCGCCGAAGGGCGGGAAGGAAAGCGGACGCTTCGGACCCACGCGGCCGAGTACAGGCCGGCGCCAAGGGTGACGCCGAGGGAATTGATTCGCGTCCGCGAAGATTTGAAATTGTCGCGCGCCCTCTTTGCCGTCTATCTGCGGACCAACGTGCGAACCCTGGAGAACTGGGAGCAGGGACGAGCCAGGCCGAATGCACAGGCGGCTCTCCTGATCAACCTCGTCAGGAAGTTCCCGGACACGGTCCAGCGGCTTGCGGCGATCTGAGCAGGAGCCTGAATTTCACAAGCGTGGTGCACCCGGGGTCTCGAGTACAAGGCGTTCGAGGCCTCGAGGAGGTCGCCCCGAAATGGCTCGGGTGGAACCGCGGCCTGGACGGGCGAATCAACGGCGTAGGATTCTGCCTGTGAGAACGTTCCCTGCGATCGTCGAGAAGAGCCCTGAAACGGGGCTGTTGGTCGGCTACGTGCCTGGATTTCCTGGGCTCACTCGCAGGGCGAGACGCTGGAGGAACTGAACGAGAACCTGAAGGAGGTCGTTCAGATGCTCCTGGAGAACCGCGAGCCGGCGACCTCCACGGAGTCCATCCGGGAGGATCCGTGATGCACCGCTACGGATTCATCATTTATTGGAGCTCCGAGGATCAGGTGTTCGTGGCCGAAGTGCCGGAGCTTCCGGGCTGCGCGGCGCACGGAGGGACGCCGGCGAAGGCACTGGCTGAGGCACAGCAGGCGATCTCTCTTTGGCTGGACACGGCGCGCGAGTTCGGGGATCCGATCCCCGAGCCAAAGCCCGAGCGTAAGAACCTCTGGCTCGAGATTGCGGACAGGCGCCTTCAGGAAATGCGCGATGGAAAGGTCCGCGAGATCCCGGCAGACGAGGTTTTCGCCCGCCGTTAGCCGTAAGAGAGACGGCCTCGAGCTTCTGGAATGGGCCGCCCCAGTTCCCTCGCGGTCTCGATCCACTCGCGAATCATGACCTCGGCGGCGGCGAGAGCCTCGGCGTGAGAGGGACCGTCAGCCACACAGCCGGGCGGCGGGACCAAACTTCCAGCCCTTCTTCTCGAGGCGCGCCTTCTTCTTGCGGCCCTTGGCCCGATGGTGGTCCTTCATTTCTCGCTCACCAGTTTGAGATTATCCCGCTCTATCAAACGTCTCGGATAGAACCGCACGGAAGAGCGTATTGAGCGGTTCGAAGCCGGGATACTGGACCTTTCGCTCGGCGTGAAGTTGCTCGAGGCGCGCGATCTCCGACGAGACGAAGTCCGTGATGACCGGAATCGCCGGGCCGCGATCGAGCTCCTCTCCGGCCATCTTCCGTTTCCTGAGAGTCTCGATTTCGGCAACGAGCTCCGGCTTGTCGGCAATCGTCACGAGCACGTCCGTGAACAGCATCGGCACTGGACCGCGCCCCTGCTCGATCCAGCGGACGGCCAGCAGGGGCCGCAGCACGTAGAAGTACTTCTTCACCCAGACGACGTCGCCGCGAAGGTAGTCCTTGAAGTTGCCCTGCGCCATGTGAAGGTAGTGATAGAGGCTGGCGTTCGGCGCGTAGTAGGCGGGGAGGAGATCCCGGAGTCTGGGTGCGAGAGCCTTTGTGTCCCTGTAAACGAGCGGAGAGTTCAGCCATTCGAGAAGGGGCGGGTTGGACTTCGCGAAGAGCAGAAGCGCCTTGCGGATTTCCCAGCCGCTCAGGTCGATCTCGTCGAGGATAGGGCGCTCGATGACGTCGCGGCGCAGGTCGGCGTCGACGGACAAATACCACTCGGGCGGGTGGACGTATACGAAGCGAACGTCGTAGTCGCTGTCCCTCGAGGGAAAGCCCCAGGCACGGCTGCCTGACTCGACGGCGAGGAGAATCCGTACGCCCTCACGGGTTTCAACGTCGTCGAGCCTGCGCCGCACTTCCTCGACGATTCCTTCATCGATCAACCCGTGCACGAAAGCACGATACCTCTCATCCCAATGCGCTTGGCCGGAGCTCGGAGTCCGATCCGCCGCCCGCCCGTGAGAGAAAGATGTTGAAGGTGGACCTTCGTTCGTCGCCTGACGGCTCCTACTCCAGCCCCAGCTCGCGCCTGAGGCGCGCCACCGGCGGCGCGAAGGGGTCGGTGCCCGCGCGGCGCTCGAAGTCCTCGAGGAGCGCCTCGACTTTGGCTCGTCCTGCCTTCGACCGCACGGCCTCGCGAGGAGTCTTGCCGCCCAGCGCCGGGATCTTCTCGTCGAGCCAGCGCTCCTGTTGCTCGTCGAGCACGCGCGCGAGCGCCTCGCGGACTTCGGGGCGGTCGAGGATCCTCTCCTCCTCCTCGCGGCGGCGCTCGCGGTCACGCTGACGCTCGGCCGCCGGCCGGCTTCGCTCCTCTTCGAGCTGTCGCTCCATCGAGGTGACGACGTCGCTCACGAACCGCGCGCCTTTCCCGAGCCGCTTCTCGATTTCCCGGCGGATCCGGCGTGCGCGCTCCGTGGAGTTCACCTCGACGACGAGGTCGCGGTCGTCGAGAGCGAGGTGTCCGAGAATGAGCGACCCGCCGGAGCGGCCTTCGCCCGGGCGGCACCAGTTGATCGACGCGTGCGTCAGGCGGCCGCCGCGGTCGCGCTTCGCCTCGGCGAGGAGGTCGGCCCGCGAGTGCGTGCCGTCGAGAACGTGGAGGGCCTCGAACGCCGCGTCGGGATCCTCGATGGTGAACCGCAGCCGGTGGGGCGCGAGCGCCTCGCCGTCGGTGTTCTGCAGGAAGGGGATGGGCGGATTGAGCCGCCGCTCCACGAGGCCGAGGAACGTGAGGCGAACGGGCCGGGCCTCCGCGAAGAGGACCTTGCTCGTGATCGTTCCGGAGCGCTCGCCGAGGCGCTCGGCGAGGTCGAGGATCTCGAGCTTGAAGGCGGGCTCGAGGACGATGGACGCCGTGCCGGACAGCGTGGTGAGGCCGTCGACGGTGACGAGATGGGCGAAGACGACGTCGTGCGGCCGCGCGGTCTTCGAGGCGCTTCGCTCCGAGACGTGGAATGTGCGCTCCCGGAGGAGGTCGAAGAGGTCGAGGCTCGCCCCGGGCTCGGCGCTCAGGACTTCGTAGAGGCTGAAGGGCTCGTCGAGCGCGGCCGCGAGGTAGCGGCGCGAGAGGTCGTCGAGCCGCGAGGCGTGGCGCGCGAGGAAGTCCGCACCGACCGTGCGCCGGCCCGAGACGGCACCGGTCTCGAGCCACAGTCTCTTCGCGGGCGCCCACGAAAAGAGGAGCCACGGGAAGAACAGCTGCGCGTCGCGCTCGGGCACGCCGCCCTCCCCGTACGGTCCGTAGAATTCCGCGACGGCCTTTTGCGCCGCCCCGCCCGCGAGAGCACGGTCGACGTGGGCGAGGAGCGTGTGGGCGAGCTCGGCGTCGATCCGGTTCAGGTTCCGCCAGAGGCTCTCCACCGGATTCGCGCGCTCCGAACGCAGGCAGCAGGCCTTGTACGTCCGGCCGCTGCCGCACGGACACGGGTCGTTGCGCTCGGGCGGCACGGGGCAAGGCTACGCCACGGGCACTCCGCGCTCCCGTGGCCCGCGTGGAAATCCGTTGTCCGGTCTTGCCTGCCTAGGGCACGTCAACCAGCCGGACACCCTTTCCCGCCTGGAGCGCCCTGCGGGCCGCGGCCACGCGCTTGAGGAGGCGCGGACCCGAGGTCGGGGATGTCTTCCGCCGGCGGGACGGCGGGCGTGGCCGTGCCAGTCTCGCCTTGTTGAGCTCGAAATCGGCCTCGAGCCGAATCCACAGCTCGGCACTCGTTCCGAGCGCCTCCGCGAGCTCGAGGGCGGTGGCGCCGGTGATTCTTTTGCGGCCCCGAACGATCTCGTTGATCGCCTGGAGAGGCCGCTTCATGAGCCGCGCCAGGCGGGACTGGGTGAGCCCTCTCGCCTCGAGCTCCTCGGCAAGGACTTCGCCCGGAGGAATTGCGATATCGGGCCATGTGCGTTCAGTCGCCATAATGCTTGCTCACCTCCTCGACGCGCACGATCGTCCAGGCGTCATCTTCGAAAGCTACGATCAGGCGCTCGCGGTCGCCGAGACGGATCGCATACTGGCCGCGGCGGTCACCCTTGAGCGGATGCACGCCCAACGCTTTCAAGGCAAAGAGGTCCCGGCCATCCCGCGCCGCCCAGAGCGTATTGATGCGCTGGATGTACGTACGCCCTACCTTCTCGCCCCACTCCCGTTGCGCCAGCCGAAGCTCTCGATAGCAGCGTTCGAGCCGGCTGGTGGCGAAGCGGACGACCACGCCGGCGGAATATAGCCTTTCACCCCAAGGGTGTCAATCCGGCTGGCGGCGCATGTCGTTCCCGCCGGTGCCGTGGCGGGTGGCCGAGGCGCTGGCGCTATGAAATGCAGGGGACATGAAGGCGGGCCGTACGCTCCGCGTCCCGGGCAGTACCGCCACCCCGACGTTCGCTCGACCGCCCGGACACCCGCTGTCCGGGCGCCGAACGCAGATTGAGGGCGTGCGAAACGGCGACCCCGGCGCCCGCGTCATTCAGATCCCGCTCGAGTGGCCGGCGCGCGAGGGGACCGTAGTCGAAGTGGACTCGGACGTGCCCCCGGCCGCCGTGCTCATCGAATGGGACGACGGGCGGCGGGACTGGATCGAGGACGCGGACGTTCGCGCGCTCCGGATCTGGGTCATCAGCGATGAGCCGATGCGCGAACTGACGGCCGGACCGCTGGAGATCCAGCTCTCGAAGTTCATGGGAGGGGGCGTCACATGACTCTCACCGGAAGACGACTCGATTTCCCGTCGCCACCCCGCAGGAAGGCGCCGGTCAGCGCCTGGCCGGCCTTCGAGCGGAGGCTCGCCGAGACGCTCGGTGCGCTGGAAGAGGACCAGTATCTGGTCGTCTCGGCCAAGCGCGGGTGGGCGTACGTGCAGTTCGCGGCGCAGGGGTCGTTCGGGCTGCGCGCCGAGTGCGTCGGCAACAAGTATCTCGACGAGGCCCACAAGCTTCGCGCCAGCCAGGTGGCGCTTCTGCGGAGGATTGGCTGGTCGGCTCCGACGGGGAAGGGTGACTCGCCCAACTTCTTCCGGGACTTCGACCGGCCAGTCCCGTTCGCCGACGCGGCCCGGATGGCCGTGCGCGCGCTGACCGAGGTGTTCGGGATCCCGCATCCGGGGTCTCTCATGTACAAGGCGTTCGACAAGAAGCAGCGGACGATCCTCGTCCCGACGCTCGGGCTGAAGCGCGAGGAGCCGGCGCCGCCGCCCGAGAAGCCCCGCGAGGACACGGTCGAGGAGCTCCGGAAGCTCGTTCTGAAGGCGATCCGGGAAGGGTCGGGGAACGCGGACCTCGAGTTCTCGACGAAGACGGGGACCTTCCGCTGCGATTCGGAAGCGCCGCCGTGTTCGTCCGCGTGCTGGAGGGATCCGCTCTGCGTGAGGGTGTTCTCCCCGGTACTGGAGGACGTGGAGGCCGACGACCGGCTCCTCGACCGTCTCAACGAGCTGAACGCCGAGATGCGCCTCGCGCGGTTTCTTCGTGGTGGAGGGGAGGGTCATCGTCGGCCGCGGAGATGTTCGTGGCGCCGTTCGTGGCCGAGCACGTGAAGCGGGCCTGCGTGGTGCGTGGGCAGCCTCGCCGACGAGTTCGGCGGCGATGCTGCAGAAGGAGTTCGGCGGGCGAAGGGCGTTCGAGGAGGCGCCGGAAGGGGCAGAAGGTGCAGTAGAAGATGTGGCTGATCACGACAGGCGGCTTCCTCTTCGTCGTCCGCAACATGGATGTCTGGACCGCGCGTCGCGGGCTGAAGGGGAGGCGGGGGTGAGAACGACATCGCTGTCTGACCTCGAGACCCTGTATGGCGCGGACGCGCGGCGCGGCGAGGTCGTCCCGTTCGTGTGGCGCCGACCGCTTCCGCCCGCGGAGCGAAAGCGCCGGGCCGAGGAGCACGCGTTCCGTTACGCGGACCTGATCTGTGGCGGCGCCGAATACGGCGAACCGCGACCCATTGAGAATGCGCCGACATTTCCTCGGCTGGTGGATCCCGACTAGAAAGCGTTCGCGGATAATCGACGTTGATGATGGATTTCGGGGAGCTGAGGAGAATCCTGGCCGCCTTCGAGCGAGAGGGGGTGCGCTACGTCCTCGTGGGTTCCATGGCCATGGCAGCCCAGGGGATCGTGCGCGCGACCCGCGACGCGGACTTCTTCGTCGCACCCGACGAGGACAACGTCGCCCGGCTTCGCCGCGCTCTGAAGAGCGTCTTCGATGATGACCCGAACGTGGACGAGATCACGTCCGCCGACCTCGGCGGGGACTATCCCGCCGTCGAGTACACGCCGCCTCACGGGCGGTATTCGATGGACATCCTGTCGCGCCTCGGTGAGGCGTTTCGCTACGAGGACCTCGAAGCGGAGGACGTGGTCGTGGAGGGAATCCGGGCGCGCGTGGCGACGCCGCGTATGCTCTACAAGATGAAGAAGGACACGGTCAGACCGCAGGACCGGCTGGATGCCGAGACGATCCGCGCGCGGTTCGGCCTGAAGGACGAATGATGGGCGTGCGGAAGTTCCGTTCCGTGGAGGAGATGAAGGGCCAGCCGCCGCTCCGCCCGCTCGATCCCGAGAATCTCCGGATCGCCTGTGCGCTGTCGAGCCTCGAGAGGCTCGCCCCGGTGCGTCGCTCTCCCGGGGTCCGGAAGTTCAGGAGCATCGAGGAGATGTTCCAGCGGCGCGACCGCATCGCCCTCCGCTGACCAATTCACGTCCGAATGAGCGGTCTGTTTCATTCGGGACCTCCAGCAAGTCGAGCGCCCTTTCGCCACGCGGCCGGAGACTGACCCACGAGCTTCTTGAACGCGCGGCTGAATGCCGCTTCCGATGCGTAGCCGGCGGCGGTGGCCACCGCCGCCAATTCCGGCGACCTCGCGCGTCATAAACTCGCGGACTCATGACGACAGACGATTCGGGCGGCCTGCCGTCCGACGGGGAACCCACTCTCGATCGTGACCCGTCGCGGCCGCCGGCGGCCGCGACCAGCGCCGTCCTGCCGCACGAGATCGGCGGCTTCCGCATCCTCGGCAAGCTCGGCGAAGGCGGAATGGGGATCGTCTACGAGGCCGAGCAGCGCAGCCCGCAGCGCCGGGTCGCGCTCAAGATCGTGCGCGGCGGGCACTTCGTCGACGATCAGTACCTCCGGATGTTCCGGCGCGAGACCGAGACGCTCGCCCGGCTCACGCACCCGAACATCGCGGCCCTCTACGAGGCGGGCCGCACGGACGACGGCCAGCACTTCTTCACGATGGAGCTGGTCCTCGGCGAAACGCCCGCCGCGTGGGCGCGGCAGCACCTCGGCGGCGACAAGCCGAGCCCGGCGCAGATCCGCGAGCGCCTGCGGCAGTTCGTCACGATCTGCGAGGCCGTCAACTATGCGCACCAGCGCGGCGTCATCCACCGCGACCTGAAGCCCTCGAACATCGTCGTCACGGATGCCGGCCCCAAGATCCTCGACTTCGGCCTCGCGCGCATCACGGACGCGGACGTGGCCGCGGCCACGGTGATGAGCGAGGTCGGCGTGATCCACGGGACGCTCTCGTACATGAGCCCGGAGCAGACGCGCGGCGGCGGCCGGGACATCGATCTCAGGACCGACGTCTACTCGCTCGGGGTCGTCCTCTACGAGCTCCTCTCCGGGACGCTCCCGTACAGCACGCGCGGCATGTCGGTGGTGCAGGCGATCCGCGTGATCTGCGAGGAGCCGCCGAGGCCGCTCGGGCTCGATGCCGACCTCCAGACGATCGTCTCCAAGGCTCTCGAGAAGGAGCCGGACGGCCGCTACCAGAGCGCCGCGGCGCTCGCGGAGGACGTGGAGCGGTACCTCGACAACCAGCCGATCCTCGCGCACCCGCCGAGCACGATGTACCAGATGAAGAAGCTGGTCTCCCGGCACCGCGCGATGGTGGCGGCCGCGGGCGTGATCGCGGTCCTGCTCGCGGCGCTGGGCGTGACGCTGGTCGTGCAGGCCCGGCGCGTGAGGAAAGAGCGCGACCGCGCGACGGCCGAGGCCGCGAAGGCGAGCGCGATCGACTCCTTCCTCCTCGAAGCCCTGGGCGCCGCCGACCCGTGGGCGAAGGGCTCGCGCAACGTGTCGCTCCTGGACGCGCTGAAGCAGGCGCAGGGCAAGGCGCTCACCGCGCTCGCGAACCAGCCTCTCGTCGAGGCGTCCGTGCTGCAGACGATCGGGACGACGTTCTCGAACCTCGCCGAGTACCCCGAGGCCGAGAAGGCGCTGAAGACGGCGCTCGACCTGCGCGCGAAGGCGGCGGGGAAAAAGAGCGCCGACGCCGCGGAGTCGCTGTCCGCTCTCTCCCAGATGTACGCGCTCTCGAAGAAGTGGGACGAGGCCGAGAGGACCGCCCGCGAGGAGCTCGAGATCGTCCGCGGCATCCACGGCGCGGACAGCCTCGAGGCCGCCGCGGCCATGAACGACCTCGGCACCGCGCTCGCCGGCGCCGGGAAGCTCGCGGAGGCCAAGGCGACCGCCGGGGTGATGGAGAAGATCGCGACGAGCCGCCGCGCGGACGGGAAGCCCGCCGGAAAGCCCGACCCCCGGAAGGTGGAGGCGGACGCACTCAACGTCCTCGGCGTCGTCGCGACCGCCGAGGAGGACTACCCGGCCGTCCTCGCCCTGGCCCGAAGGCGGCTCGAGCTTTCCCGGCAGAGGCTGGGCGAGCGGCATCCCGAAACGGCGCAGGCCCTGAGCGACGTCGCTCTCGGCCTGATGTACACCGGCGACGTCGCCGCCGCCGAGCGCGCGTACGCCGAGGTCATCGAAACGGACACCGCGCTCCTGGGGGAGGATCACCCGGAGGTCGCGTCGGCGCGCGAGAACCTGGGAAACGTCTACTTCCGCAGCGGCCAGCTGGACAAGACCGCGAAGAACCTCGAGGTCGTCCTCGCGATGCGAAGGAAGGCGCTGGGCGACGACTCGGAGCCCGTGGCGCGGACGCTCGCGAACATCGGCACCGTCTACCTGCGAGCGGGGAACTACGAGGCCTCCGTGAGGACGTACCGCGAGGCGGTCGAGCGTCTCTCGAAGAAGCTCGGCCCCGACCACCTCGACGTCGGGACGACGCTCGCGGGCATGGGCCAGGCCCTGCGCAAGCTCGGGAAGTACCCGGAAGCCGAGGCCGCGTTCAAGCGCGCGCTGGACATCCAGGTGAAGGCGCTCGGCGAGGACAACGCGGCCCCGCAGCGGACGATCAAGGCGCTCGCCGGCCTCTACACGGACTGGAAGAAGCCCGCGCAGGCGGCGGCGTACACGGCGAGGCTGAAGCCGGCTCCGGCGCCGCCGGCCGCGGCCGCGGCACGGTAGCGCGCGCCGGTCCTTCGGAGCTTGCCGGTCGTCTCGCCGCTCGATACTGTACGGGGAACACCCGACGACGCCCTCGAGGGGAAGATGACAGTCATCGACAAGCGCAACCTCGTGGCCCAGTGGGCCTTCGACACCCGTCCGGTCCTCCTCCGCTTCCACCTGTGGCTGGAGGACGTGGAGCTCGAGCGGGCCCAGCCGGAGCCCGTCTCGGCGCACTCGTTCACGCCCCGCGGCATCGCCCGGTGCCTCGCGATGACGTCCGCGGCCACGGCGCTCGGGACGCGCCTCTTCGGCGGCTTCGGCGAGGGCGCGGGGAAGGACAAGGCGACGCTGAACCAGGTGAAGAAGTCGGCGGACGCGATCAGCGCCTACGTGATGAGCGAGGGGCTCTGGCACCTGACGCGCACGCTTCCCGAGAACCACGCGATCATGGTCTCCCTCGGCGAGGGGCTGATGCCGAAGGCGGGAGAGACGCCGGAGATGGGCGCGAACCCGCTGCTCGGCTTCGGCCGCGTCTACGCCCGCCCCGAGGTGGCGCGCGTCCTGGACCGGAGGGTCCGCCGGCTGCTGAACGATCCCGGGTACACGTTCGAGCAGTTCTACGCGTGGCTCCAGGCGCGGGGCATCACGATCTGGGGCGCCGCCGTGGACACGCTCGAGAACACGTCGCGCTTCGCCGAGGGGAAGACGACGGGCCCGATGGCGGTCTTCCACCTCTTCGACTCGCCGCTCGTCCTCGCGCGCCCGTACGAGTCGTACATGGGCTGCCTCACGGTGCCGCGGCGCGTGGCCGAGGCGGCCGACCGGGCCTCGCTGCTCCTCGACTACCGGACGCCGCGCGCGCAGGTGACGCAGGCGATCGAGGCGGCCTACCCCGGCGTCAAGCGCGGGAACATCCACGTCTGGACGCTGCGGGGGCAGAACCGGCTCGGGCGGCTCGGAAAGCTGTGGGAGGAGTGGACGGCGCTGGGCGTCCACCTCGTCGAGGACGGCTGGAAGGCCCCGTCGGGCCTCGAGGTGTTCACGGACTCGGGGACGTACGCGCCGACGTTCCTGATCGGGAGCTGGGCGGACGCGGCGGGAGACGACGCACGTCTTCCTCTGCGACGGCTACGCCGCCACGGCCGAGGCGATGCAGGCGGCCAGCCTCGCGGAGGTCCTGGACGTCGACGCCACGATGGCGCTCTTCTCCCCCGGCTTCGAGTTCCCGTGCGGCGTCGAGGGACGGGTGATGGCGCTCGACCCCGACGGGCCCGATTTCGCGCGGAGAGCGCGCGAGGCGCTGGGCGGGCGGGACGTCGACGCGGGCCGGGTCGTCTCGTACGCGGACGCGATCCGCGAGGCGAGGGACTGCAACGTGCCGACGGGCCGGCCCGTCCTCAGGCCCGACGACTTCGTCCCCGAGAAGAACTGGCGGGTGCTCGCCTCGACCGGCTACATCTGCGACGACCCGTACACCGGAACGGCCGGCGTCACGCGCGTGGACGACGGGGTCTACCGGGTGACCACGAGGCTCGCCGCGCACCACGCCTCGAGCCGCATCACCTTCACGTTCCGGCTGATGGAGCCGCTCGACAGGGCGTGCCACGTCTTCAGCCCGCTCCTCGTCCGCTTCATGTCGGGCGTGGACCACACGACGCGCCCGGTGAAGATCTCCGACTCGGGCCGCATCCGCAACGAGCTGCAGACGATGTTCTCCCAGGCCCTCGAGCACGACGGCGACGTGATCCGGCTCCACTTCAATCGTCTCGACGAGAAGGTCGTCGCCGCGCGACAAGCAGGAGACGATCCGCAAGGTGCTGGAGTGGTACCGGGCGAATCACCCGGTCTGGTTCGACTGGCTCGAGATCGGGGAGACGACGCCGAGGATCTGAAGAGAGGCGGCAGCTGGCCTCGGCAGTGAGCCGCCCGCACTTCCCTTGGAAGAAACTCGTCCTCCACCGGGGAATACCCGGCCCGGTCCCGCAGTCTTCCAGTCTGAGGAGCCTCTTCCAATGCGCAGCGCCTCGGCACGGGTCGGGACACTCGTCGGAATCGCCGTGGCGGCGGCCGCGCTTCTCGGCGCGAGGCCGGCGCGGAGGTCCCCTCTCGCGGTCGCGATTCCGAACCCGATCCTCTTCGTCACGCAGGTGCCGGTGCCGGGCGACTTCACGACGGTCGCGTCGGTCTTCGGGAACGCGTCGGGCAGCCTCGCGGCCGCGCCGCGGGGCGGCGATCTCTGGATCCAGTATCCGGACGGAACGCGCAAGAACCTGACGCAGCTCGCGGGGTTCGGGCAGCCGCTCTCGCAGGACGGCGCCGGCATCGCGGTGCGCGAGCCCTGGGTCCACTGGAGCGGGACGAAGGCGGTCTTCTCGATGGTGGTGGGCGCGCCGAGCGCGCAGTACGTGCAGGGAACGTACGTTCTGGCAGCTCTACGAGGTGACGGGCCTGGGCGAGGCCGACACGCCCGTCGTCACGAAGGTGCCGAACCAGCCCGCCGGCTTCGACAACGTCGCGCCCGTCTACGGCACGGACGGGCGGATCCTCTTCGCGTCGGACCGGCCGCGGAACGGCGCCGCGCACCTCTACCCGCAGCTCGACGAGTACGAGGAAGCCCCGACGGTGACGGGTCTCTGGAGCCTCGACCCCTCGACGGGCGACCTCGAGGATGCTGAACCACTCGCCGAGCGGTCTCTTCTCGCCGACGATCGACTCCTTCGGGCGGGTGATCTTCACGCGCTGGGATCACCTGCAGCGCGACCAGCAGGCCGACGGGGACGGACCGTCCGGCCCGTTCGACCAGGCGAACCCGTACGGCACGTTCAACTACGCCGACGAGTCGGCGGGGGCCGCGCGGTTGAACACGCGGGCCGAGGTCTATCCCGAGCCGCGCGGCGAGAGGACGGACCTCCTCGCGGGGACGAATCTCGTGGGGCACTCGCTGAACCACTTCTTCCCCTGGCAGATCCGCGAGGACGGCACCGAGGAAGAGACCCTGAACCACATCGGGCGGCACGAGCTGCACGACTTCTTCAGCCGCGTCTTCGACGACGACCCGAACATCGTGGACTTCACGGCGGTGACGTCGGGCCGCGTCAACCAGAACCCCATCCGGAACTTCCTCCAGATCAGGGAGGACCCCGTGAGCCCCGGGCGGTTCTTCGGGATCGACGCGCCGGAGTTCCAGACGCACGCGGGCGGGCAGATCGTGCGGATGGATCTCCCGCCCGGCGCGCACCCGGACGAGGTCCCGGTCGTCTACGTGACGAACCGGGCCACGGCGAACCCGCGCCTCGACACCGACCCGGTGCCGCCGGGACACTCGGGCTTCTATCGAAACCCGCTCCCGCTCTCGGACGGCACGCTCCTCGCCGTCCACACGAGCGAGACGCGGGCCGACGCGAACGAGGGCACGACGGCCGCGCCGGTCTCGCGCTATTCGTTCCGGATCCAGTCGCTCGTGCCGGCGGGCGACGGCACGCTCGTCGCGGACCAGATGCTGACGACGGGCATCACGAAGAGCGTCGCGTACTGGGATCCGGACACCCGCGTGACGTACACGAACGTGACGCTCTGGGAGCTCGACCCGGTGGAGGTGAAGGCGCGTGTGAAGCCCGTGGCGGCCGCGTCGCCGCTCCCGGGGCCGGAGGCCTCGATCTTCACGCAGGAGAACGTGGACCCCGTGGCGTTCAAGGCCTGGCTCGCGCAGAGGAATCTCGCGGTGATCGTGAGCCGCGACGTGACGACGCGCGACGCGCTCGACCGGCAGCAGCCGTTCAACCTCCGGATCGCGGGCACGACGCACCAGACCGCGCCCGCCGGCGGCAAGCTCTACGACGTGGCGCACCTGCAGCTCTTCCAGGCCGACCAGATCCGCGGCGTCGGGGGCACGACGAACCCGAGGGCCGGGCGCCGCGTCCTCGCGCAGGTGATGCACGAGCCCGTGGTGACGAACACGAACCTGCCGAACCCGGGCGGGCCGCCCGGAAGCGTCCGCCTCGGGAACGACGGCTCGATGGCGGCGTTCGTGCCGGCGCACCGCGCCGTCACGTGGCAGATGACCGATCCCGCGGGAACGCCCGTCGTGAGGGAGCGCTACTGGCTGACGTTCCAGCCCGGCGAGGTGCGCGTCTGCACGTCGTGTCACGGCCTCTCGAGTCACGACCAGATGGGCCGTCCCGAGCCCGTGAACGCGCCGGAGGCGCTGCGCCAGGTCGTGCGTTACTACCGCGACGTCCTCAACCCGACCTCGACTCCCGTCGCGTCCCTGTTCTACACGCTGACGCCGTGCCGGCTCCTCGACACGCGCGGGGCTGCCGGCCCGCTCGGCGGCCCGGCTCTCCCCGCGTTCGGCCAGCGCGCCGTCACGCTCACGGGCGCGTGCGGGGTTCCCGCCGGCGCGACGGCCCTCGCGCTGAACGTCACGGTCACCCGGACGCTCGGCGCCGGAACGCTGCGGCTCTATCCGGGCGACAGCGTGCCGACGTCCGCGACGACGGTCTCGTTCGGGCTGGGCGCGACGCGCGCGAACAACGCGCAGGTGAGGCTCGCGCCGGACGGGAGCGTCGGAATCTCGAACGACGCCGGCGGCGCCGTCCACGTGATCCTCGACGTCTTCGGGTACTACCGCTGAGAGGGGGCTCCAAGGCCTTGCGGCGGCCCGGATCGTCGACGCGAATGCGGTGTCGCCCGACGTGGTGGGTATCCTCGGTGCGTGGAAAAGGTCAGCGTGAACCGGGGCCTCCTGATCGGAGTGGTGGCGGTGGCTGCCGTGTCGCTTCTCGCGCTGGCGTTCGTGCTGGGACGGGAATCGGGATCCGGCAGCGTCCCGGCGCCGCCGACGAGGATCGAGCGCGTCGCCCCGCGAACACCGGAAGCTCCGCCTCCGACGCCTGACTCGGCGGCTGCCCGGTCCACGGAGCGGCCGGGGACGAGCCCGGTCTCCGGACCGGCGCCGGCGATCCCGGATCAAGGCCCTGCAGGGCAGGCCGCCGCGGGCCAGACCCCCGACCCGATCGGCGGCGGGCAGGGCAGCGCCGGGTTCGACGCGGAGCGAGGCGCCGTCGCGGCTTACCTGGACGCGGTCGAGCACATCCAGGTGAGCGCCATGAACGGCGAGGCGGAGGGGATCGCCAGCGAGATGGCGACGGCGCTCGCGAACGGCGACACGTCGGGTCTCGACAGGATGATCCGCGAGACGGAGGCGGCGAAACAGAGCCTCGCCGCCGTCACGCCGCCGGCCGCCTGCGCCACCCACCATCGCGAGAGCCTCGCGAGCCTCGACGACGCGATGGACGTGCTCCGCTCCCTGAAGTCGGCGATGGAGTCGTCCGAGCCCGCCTCCCAACTCGCGAGCGTCTCGGCCCGGGCCACCGCCCTGCGTTCACGCGCCGACGCCCTCCAGAAGGAAGAGCTGGCTCTCCGCGAGCGTTACGGCCTGAAGCGCTGACCGGCGCCCTCACTCCCCGTGCGCCGTCTCCCCGTGCTGGCTGACGTTGTCGCCGTCGCCCGGCTTCAGCTCGCGGAAGACGACCGCCGAGAGGACGGTCATCGCGCCGAGGACGAGGAGCGCGAGGTGGATGCCGTGGAGCAGCTCGTGGGGGCGTGACCGGAACCGGTCCGGGATGAAGATGGCCGTCGCGAGCGACGCGGCGGCGACGCCGAAGCTCAGCGACATCTGCTGCAGGGTGCTCGCGATCGTGCTCGCCATGCTGGCGTCGGGCGCGGCGACCTCGGCGAAGGCGAGCGTGCCCATGCTCGTGTACTGCAGCGAGGCGACGCCGCCGAAGAGGAGCGCGAGGACGACGATGACGGCGACGGGGGTGCCGGCGCCGATCGTCGCGAAGAGGGCGATGGCGGCGCCCATGAGGATCGTGTTCGAGAGCAGCACGCGCCGGTAGCCGAGGCGCCCGAGGATGCGCGGCATCCAGGGCTTGAGCGCCATCGCGGCGACGGACTGCGGCATGAGGAGGAAGGCCGACTGCACGGGCGTGTACCCGAGGCCGACCTGGTAGAGGAGCGGGAGGAGGAACGGGATCCCGCCCGCGCCGAGCCGCGTGATGAAGCTGCCGATGACGGCCGACCGGAACGTCCGGAGCCGGAAGAGCGTGAGCCTCAGGAGGGGATGCGCGTGGACGAGGGCGTGCCGGAAGTAGGCGGCGAGGAGGGCGAGAGAGAGGGCGAAGAGGCCGAGGATCGCGCCCGTGCCGAGCGTGTGCTCGCCGAAGACCTCGAGGATGTAGGAGAGAAGGCCGATGCCGCAGCCGAAGAGGATCCCGCCGAAGACGTCCAGCTTCTCGACGCCCTCGGCGCGGTAGTCCGGGAAGCGGCGGAAGACGAGCGCGAGGCCGAGGAGGCCGATCGGCAGGTTGACGAAGAAGATGACCCGCCAGTGGAAGTAGCCGACGATGAGGCCGCCGGCCACGGGCCCGAGCATGGGCCCGATGAGCGCGGGGATCGTCACGAACGTCATCGCGCGCACGAGGTCGGACCTCTCGAACGTGCGCACGATCGTGAGGCGGCCGACGGGCACCATGAGCGCGCCGCCCATGCCCTGCAGGATGCGGCAGGCGACGAGGACGTGGATGTTCGTGGAGAGGCCGCAGAGGAGAGAGCCGAGCGTGAAGATGCCGATCGCGGACGCGAAGACGCGGCGCGTGCCGAACCGGTCGGCGATCCACCCGCTGACGGGGATGAAGACGGCGAGGCTGAGCGTGTAGCTCGAGAGGACCGACTTCATGCTGAGCGGCACGACGCCGAGCGCGTCGGCGATGGTCGGGACGGCGGTGTTGAGGATCGTGGTGTCGAGCGCCTCCATCAGGAACGCCACCGCCACCATCCAGGGCAGCAGGCGCTTGACGGAAGGGTCGACGGGGTCGGCCACGCGCGGGAGTTTAAGGAGGCTCCGCTATTTGCCTCGCCGGATCTCCTCGATCGCCCGCTCGCAGTCGTCGTTGATGCGCTGGCGGTCGACGTGGTACTCGCTCTCGGCCTTCGCGCGCGTTTCCGGATCGGGCGTCCTCTTCATGGAATCCCTGAAGAGGATCTCGCGCTCGGCGAGGCGGGAGGAGGCGATGCGGCGCGCCTCGGCGATGGCTTCCTTCTGCTTCGGGGTCAGCGCGGTCTCTCTCGTGCCGGCCTCGCGGTCCTCGGCGTTGAGGCGCTCCATCGCGAGCTCGAACGCGGTCTTCGGTTTGTCGCCCATGGCTTCCATGAGGGTAGCAGGCCCATAGGCCTATACTCCTCCCGTTCGACCTCCTTCCTCCTGACGGAGCGGACCGAGAGCCGAAAGGTCCCCGTCGACCCCAATCTTCTCCTCCCCACCATCTTCCAGCCGCGCTCGTCCTCCAGGACGCGCGTTCCACAAAGGAACCTCATGAAGCTCTACGTTGGAAACCTGTCCTATTCCGTCAACGACTCCGTTCTCAAGGAACTCTTCGGCGCCTACGGCAACGTCGAATCCGCCCGCGTGATCTCGGACCGCGACAGCGGCCAGTCCAAGGGGTTCGGCTTCGTCGAGATGGCCGACGCCGACGCCCAGAAGGCGATGGGCGCCCTGAACGGCCGCGATCAGGACGGCCGCGCGCTGAAGGTCAACGAGGCCAAGCCCCAGGAGAACCGCGGTGGCGGCGGTGGCTTCGGGGGCGGCAGCCGCCGCTACTGATCGAAGTCTCGATCGGATCCTCCGGGCGCCGGGGCGGAAACGCTCCGGCGCCCTTTTTCTTGCGGGGAGGGGGAGTCGGCGGCGGACCGGCTCAGCGGCGCCCGGCCGGGGGCAGGAGCGGCGGCTCGACCCGCGTGGCCTGCGCGGGTGTGCCGGCCCGACCCATCCGCCGCGTCGCGAGAACGACCGCGATCGTCCACGTCGGCGCGAGGTCGACGGCGGGCAGGAGCTCGAAGGCGAAGGCGGGGAGGAAGGCCCAGTGCCACCCGAGGAGCGCGACCATCACCCCGCCGACGACGAGGTCGAGGACGGCGTCGAAGCCCTCGGGCGCGCCTCCGACGAAGAGCGGCATGAAGCCGAGCTGGATCGCGTCGGCGAGGACGGCGATGACCCGCGCGGCGAGGACGCGCCGCGGCGACGTTTCCACGCTCCGACGTTAGGCCGAGGGCGGGGGGCGGTCAACCGCCGCACGAGACCGTGCGGGCGGCGTCCTCACGCGGTGCCGTCCGCCGTGTCGCCCTCGGCCGCGACGACGCGGTCGCGGCCGGCGCGCTTCGCCGCGTAGAGCGCCTCGTCCGCGCGGCCGAGGCAGCCGGAGAAGGATTCCCCCGGGTCGCGATAGCGCGCGACGCCGATCGAGATGGTGGAGCGGACGGCCGCGCCGTCGCGGCCCCTGACCGAGCGGGCGGCGAATTCGGTGCGCCAGGTCTCGGCGCGCTTCAGGGCACCGGGCATGTCCGCGCGCGGCATGACCACGACGAACTCCTCGCCGCCGATCCGGCACACGAGGTCCGAGGACCGCACGTGGCCGAGGAGGACGTCGGCGAGCTGCAGGAGCACGCGGTCGCCCACGGCGTGGCCGTGGACGTCGTTGACCGACTTGAAGAGGTCCACGTCGATGACGGCGACCACGAGGGTCTCGCGCGCCCGCTTCGCGCGGGAGATGTCGCGCTTCATCGTCTCCTCGAGGTAGCGGCGGTTGTGGAGGCCCGTCAACGGGTCGCGCACGACCTGCTCGCGGAGCCGGGCGTTCAGCTCCTCGATCTCGATCACCCGCACCGCGAGCTCCCCGTGCGCGCGGGCGAGCTCGTCCTGGGTCCGCCGCTGCTCGGTGACGTCCTGCTTGATCGCGATGAAGTGCGTGATCACGCCGTTCTCGTCGAGGACGGGGGCGATCGTCTGCTCCTCCTGGTACTCGGAGCCGTCCTTGCGCCGGTTGATGATCGTGCCGGACCAGGACTCGCCGCGCGTGACGGTCCGCCAGAGGTCGGCGTAG
This sequence comes from uncultured Acidobacteriota bacterium, assembly GCA_963776915.1. Classification (GTDB taxonomy): domain Bacteria; phylum Acidobacteriota; class Thermoanaerobaculia; order UBA5066; family UBA5066; genus Fen-183. Next base: position 37,394 of record CAVZPE010000030.1, read on the forward strand.
AACGCCGGCTCGTGGCGGCCGGACTTCAGGAGGCGGGTGTGCTGCCCCACGAGCTCGTCGGAGGAGTACCCCGTGATGGCGCACGCCGCGGGATTGACCCACGTGATCGTCCCCGCGCGGTCGGTGATGACGACGCCGTTCGCGGCTGAGCGAAGCGCCGTGGCCTGGACGCGCAGCGTGTCGGGGCCGAGCGGATGGCCGCGCTGGTCGCGGATCGCGCACGCCACGTAGCGGCCGCCCGCGAGGGTGAACGGGCTCAGGGAGATGTCGACCGGGATTTCGCGTCCGTCGGCGTGGTGCGCGAAGAGCTGGAGCCCGCGCCCCATCGGCCGCGCCGCGGGATGAGCGGCATAGGCGTCGCGCTGCCGGGCGTGGCCGGCGAAGCGCTCGGGCACGAGGCTCTCCACGGCGCGGCCGCGGAGCGCGACCGGGTCGTAGCCGAGGAGCGGCCCGCACGCGGCGTTCGCGAGGACGATGATCCCGGAGCCGTCGACGACGAGGATCGCGTCCGCCGCGGTCTCGAAGATCGCGCGGAACAGGGCTCCATCGTCGGGGTCGCGTGGCGACATGCGGGCGCGGATTCTAGCGGAGCGCTCCACGGGAAGGCCGCTCGGCGGCGATGCCCCGGGACGGAGGCGACGGGCCCGTCCGGCGGACGCTCTGCCGGCGTCCTCAGTTCCCGCAGCCCGGGCCCGCCGCGGCCGATTTCGCCGGAAGCGTCAGGTCGAACGTCGCGTCCCACGAGTACTTCAGCCCGTCGCTCGTCTTCCCGCCGGTGATGCGGCCCGAGATCCTCCCGCCCGGGACGATTTCGCCCGCGAGCTTCGCGAACGCGAGGTTGGCCTTCTCCTTCGGCAGCTCGAACACCCACTGCCGGCCGGCCAGGACGGAGTCGGCGCGGTTGACGCTCGTCTCCACGCTCGTCACGGCCGCGGCGCTCGCGCCGGGCTTTCCCGCGCCGGGACAGAACGCGAAGTGCATCATCGTGCGCGGCTTCCCGGCCTCGTCCCTGTCCGTGGCGTAGGAGCTCACGTGGAACGCGTCGAGCTCCTTCTCGGTGAACGGGGCGTCGGAGAAGTACAGCGTGACGCTGTGGGCGTCCTCGAAGACCGCGGCGGCGCAGTGCGTCATCGTCACGGACTTGCCGCCGAGGACGGCCTCGACGGAGCACGTGTCCGCGGCGAGGGCGGGCGCGGAGAGGACGAGCGGGAGCGACAGGACGGCGAGGCGCGCGTGCGCGCGGAACAGGCGCGGCATCGTCGTGCCCCGCGTCACGGCGGCGGCTCGCCCGGGGTGTTCGTGAATTCCACCTTGGCGAAGTTGAGCGTCAGCGACTCGGTGGCGTCCTGCCCTCCGGAGATGAAGAAGGACGAGATCATCGCGTCGGTCATCTCGATCCGGAGGTAGACGCCTCCGTCGCCGCGGGTGAAGTCGATGACGGCGAAGACGCCGGCTCCGCGCATGGCCGCTCCGTGGAGGAGAGGGCTCGAGGAGTCCGTGGTCTTCGTCACGACGATCTCGCGCGGCGCGGGAGAGTGGGAACCAACACCCGCGCGGGTCTGACCGAACTGCGCGCTCGTCAGCTCGATCCATCCACGGTGAGCCGACTCCGTGACGTCGCCCTTGATCTCGTCCATACTTGAGGAAGACGGGCATCGGCCCTCCGCTTCGTCTCTGCGAACGATTCTCAAAAAAGCCTATCACACGGCCACGGCGAACTTCCTATCCTTGCGCGATGCGACGCTCCCTTCGGCCGGCCCTCTTCGCCCTCCTCGGCATCCTCGCGGCGCTCTCGGCCCCGGCGGCCGGCGACGGCGTCCCGGCCCGGCTCGAGCCGTGGACGAAGGGCACTCTCGACTTCCACCAGATCTCGACGGGGCGCGGCAACGCGGCGTTCGTCGTCTTCCCGGACGGCACGACGCTGCTCTTCGACGCGGGCGACGCCGGCGACGGCATCCCGCTCGCGACCGCGTTCCCCGACGCCTCGCGGGGCGCGGGGGAGTGGGTCGCGCGCTACGTGAAGCGGATGGCGGGCGAGGGCGCCGTCCTCGACTACGTGGTCGTCTCCCACTTTCATCCGGACCACGTGTCGGGCCTCGCGAAGGTCGTCGAGGCGATCCCGATCCGCAAGCTGATCGACCGGGGCTTCCCGGATTACGGCGAGCCCGCGACGCCGAAGGGTCCGGTCTTCGACGACTACCGCCGCGCCGCGGAGGAGGCCGCGCGGAAGGGTGCGGTCCGCGAGCGCGCCCGCGTCGGACGCGCGGACCAGATCGTGCCGGTGCGCGCGGCGGGCGACGTCCCGGGGTTCGAGGTCCGCGTCGTCGCCGCGAACGGCGTGGCGTGGACCGGAAAGGGCGACGCCACGGCGTCGCGTTTCCCGCCGCTCGACGGCGTCCCCGGGAACGACCGGCCGTCCGAGAACCCGTGCAGCATCGCGCTCCTGATCCGCTACGGCGGCTTCGGCCTCTACACGGGCGGCGACCTCTACGGGATGCCCGAGCCGGGCGCGCCGGCGTGGTGGGACCTCGAGACGCCGATCGCGCAGGCGATCGGGAAGACCGACGTCATGGTCGTGGACCACCACGGCTCGATCGAGCCCGCGAGCCCGTTCTTCCTCGCGACGCTCGCCCCGCGCGTGATCATCGTGCCGGCGTGGGCGCCGACGCACCCGTCGCCCGACGTCCTGAAGCGCCTCCTCTCGAAGCGGATCTGGCCCTCTCGGCGCGACGTCTTCGTGACGCGCCTCAGGGACGCGACGAAGGCCGCGATCGGCCCGCGCGCCGGGAAGGTGGCCTCGGACGCGGGGCACGTCGTCGTGCGCGTCGCGCCCGGCGGCGCCTCGTACCGCGTCTTCGTCCTCGACGACACGGACGAGAGCGGCGCCGTGAAGTCCGAGCACGGGTCGTACCGGTCGTACGGGGCCCGGTAGGACGGTCCGGGAACCGTCCGGCCGCGTCCCCGCGCCGCCGGGCTGGCGCCGATCTTGCGACCCCTTGCCCGACGGCGGATCTCGCCGGGAAGTACACGATGTGGGCGCGAAAGGTTACAAAAGAGTCCTTCCTCTTCGACGACGTGCTCGCGGTCCGGTCCGGCGGCGTGGGGATCGTGGCCGAACTTGCCATCCCGCCCCGCGCGGACGGAATCGTGGTGTTCTGCCACGGGCCGCGGAATCGGAGGCACGGGGCGGCGAACCTCGCCACGGCGCGCCTCGTCACCGAGGCCGGGATCGGCGCCGCGGTGTGCAACCTCCTCACGTCCACCGAGGAGGCGATCGACGAGCGCCTGCCGGGGCCGCGTTTCGAGGTCAAGCGGCTCGCGGGGCGGCTCGCGGACCTGACGGACGCGCTCGGCAAGAGCGAGCGCACCTCCCGCCTTCCGGTCGCGTTCTTCGGCGCGTCGACGGCGGCCGCGGCCGCGCTCGTCGCCGCCGCGTCGCGACCGCTCCTCGTGCGGGCCGTCGTCTCCCTCGGAGGCCTGCCGGATCTCGCCGGAGACTCCCTGCGGCGCGTGCGGACGCCGACGCTCCTGCTCGTCGGCGAGCGGGACTGGAAGCTCATGGACCGCAATGCGGTGGCGCTCGCGGAGATCTCCGCCGAGAAGTCGCTCCTCATCGTTCCCGGAGCCACGCACCTTTTCGCCGAGGCCGACCCCCTCGCCGAGGCCGCGGGGCTCGCCCGCGACTGGTTCAGGCACTACCTGCGTCTCGCGACCTCGGCCGCCTGACGATTCGGCCCGCGGCGACGCTTCCGCCCGTCAGGGCGCGTGACCGACCATGTCGGCGCGGGCCAGCTGGGCGAGCTCCGTGAAGGCCCGGTCGAGCGTGGGCCCCGTCGCCTCCTCGTAATCCTCGCCGCGCTTGGCCTCCGCGCGCCAGGCGAGGCCCCACCTCACGGTCCAGCCGTCCTCCCGGAGCTGTCCGAGGAGGTCCTGCCACTCGCGGCCCTTCTCGCAGCGCAGGGCGACGAGCGCCTGGAAGCTCGCCTTGAGGAGCTCGAGGTCGACCTCGGTCAGCGCCACGCTCTCGGGCAGCGGCACTTCGACGGTTCGTCTCGCGAGCATGCTCGCCTCCTCCGGTCTCCGTCGTCAGAGGCCGTAGCGTTCCACGATCTCGTTCTTCGACTTGCCGAGGATGTCGTACTTCTTTCCGACCTTCCGGAAGGCCTCGATCGCCCGGTCGAGCTGCTCGGAGGTGTGGGCGGCGGAGAGCTGGGTCCGGATGCGCGCCTGCCCCTTCGCGACGACGGGGAAGAAGAAGCCGACGACGTAGATCCCTTCCGCGAAGAGGTCGCGCGCGACGTCCTGCGCGAGCTTCGCGTTGTAGAGCATGACCGGGACGATCGGGCTCTCGCCGGGCTTGACGTCGAAGCCGGCCTCCGTCAGGAGCTTCCTCCAGTACCGCGCGTTCTGCTCGAGGTGGTCGCGCCGCACGGTCGTCGCCGAGACGAGGTCGAGCACCTTGAGCGTTCCGGAGACGATGACCGAGGCGAGCGTGTTCGAGAAGAGGTACGGCCGCGCCCGCTGGCGGCACATCTCGACGATCTCCCGCCGCCCGCTCACGCAGCCGCCGGATGCGCCGCCGAGCGCCTTGCCGAACGTCGTCGTGAGGACGTCGATCCTGCCGAGCACGCCGAAGCGCTCGGGCGTGCCGCGCCCCCTCCTGCCGATGAAGCCGGTCGCGTGCGAGTCGTCGACGAAGACGAGCGCGTCGTGCTTCTCGCAGAGGGCGACGATCTCGTCCAGCTTCGCGAGGTCGCCGTCCATCGAGAAGACGCCGTCGGTGATCACGAGGCGGAAGCGCTTGTCCCGGTGCTCGACGAGCTTCTCCTCGAGGTGGCCCATGTCGGAGTGCTTGAACGTGTCCTGCGCCGCCTTGCAGAGGCGCATCCCGTCCACGATCGAGGCGTGGACGAGCCGGTCGGCGATCATGACGTCCTTGTCGGTGAGGAAGGCCTCGAAGACGCCGGCGTTCGCGTCGAGGCAGGACGAGAAGAGGAGCGTGTCCTCCGTCCCGAGGAAGTCCGTCAGGCGCTTCTCCAGCTCGCGGTGGATGTCCTGCGTGCCGCAGATGAAGCGGACGGACGACATGCCGTAGCCCCGCCGCTCGAGGCCGACGTGGGCGGCGGCCAGCACCTCGGGGTGCGAGGAGAGGCCGAGGTAGTTGTTCGCGCAGAGGTTCAGGACCTTCCGGGGCCTCGCGCCCGCGGGGAACTCGACCTCGATCTCGGTGCCCTGGCGCGCGTGGATGATCCGTTCCTCCTTGAACAGGCCGGCGGCCTTCAGGGTCTCGATCTCGGCGCCGAGCACGTCGCGGAACAGCGCGGGGACGGTTTCCGTGGTCATGTCACACCTTCACGGCCGCGAACCGCTCGACGAGGCGCGCGATGCCGTCGACGCTGTCGAAGGCCTGCGGCGTCGCGTCGCCGTCGGGGATCTTCACGGCGTATTTCCGTTCGAGGAAGCGCTTGAGGGAGACCAGCGAGAAGGAGTCGACGATCCCGCCGGTGATGAGCGGCGTGTCCGTCTTCAGCTCGCGGTCGTCTCCCTCCTCGATGTACTCGCGGCGGACGTAGTCGAGGATGGTCTTCCGGATCTCGTCCATTCAGTCCTCCATGAGGGTCGAGAGGTCGCCGACCGGCTCGCCCCACTCCGGCGCGCGCAGGACGCGCCGGAGGATCTTTCCGCTCCGGGTCCGCGGGAGCGACTCCACGAAGGCGATCTCCTGCGGCATCGCGATCGGAGAGAGCCGCTTGCGGACGAAGTTCATGATCTCGAGCTCGAGGTCTCCTCCCGGCGCGAACCCCGGCTTGAGCGCGACGAACGCCTTGACGACTTCCATGTTCACGGGGTCGGGCTTGGCGACCGCGGCCGACTCGGCGACGGCGGGGTGCTCGAGGAGGGCCGATTCGACCTCGAACGGACCGACGAGGTGCCCGCCCGTGTTGATCACGTCGTCGTCCCGGCCCACGAACCAGAAGTAGCCGTCGGCGTCGACGGTGGCGCGGTCCCCCGTGAGGTACCAGCCGTTCGCGAACTTCTGCGCGTAGCCCTCGGCGTTGTTCCAGTAGCCGCGGATCATCGAGGGCCAGCCGGGGCGAAGGCCGATGACGCCGACGCGCCCCGGCACGGCGTGCGGCTCGAGCGTCGCCGGGTCGAGGACGGCCGCCTCGATGCCCGGGAACGGCTTGCCCATGGAGCCCGGCCTCACCGGCATCCCCGGATAGTTGGAGATGACGATGCACCCCGTCTCCGTCTGCCAGTAGGTGTCATGGAAGGAAAGGCCGAACGCCTCCCGCCCCCAGTGGACCGCCTCGGGATTGAGCGGCTCGCCGACGCTCGCGAGGTGCCGCAGCGACGAGAGGTCGTGCCGCCGCGCGACCGGCGTGCCCTCGCGCATGAGGAGGCGGATCGCCGTCGGCGCGGAGTACCAGACGCTGATCCGCCGCTTCTCGATGAAGCCGTACCAGCGGTCGGCCACGAAGCCCGAGTCGAGGACGGCCTGCGTGACGCCGTTCGACCAGGGGCCGATGATCCCGTACGAGGTCCCGGTCACCCAGCCGGGATCCGCGTTGCACCAGTAGACGTCGTCGGGCTTGAGGTCGAGCACCCACTTCGCCGTCAGGTACTGCGCGACGAGCGAGCGGTGGACGTGCTGCGCGCCCTTGGGCTGCCCCGTCGTGCCGGACGTGTAGTGGAGGACCGACGGCGTCTCGGCCGTCGCGGGGAAGACGTGGAACCTCTCGAGGCGGGGCTCGGAATCGAGGTCGAACGCGACCTCGCCGTCCTCGAGCGCGAGGCCCTGCGCGTCGACGACGAGGACCTTCCGGAGGGCGGGGAGCTTCGCGCGGATCCGCCGGACCTTCGGCAGGTGCTTCCTCTGCGTCACGACGGCCGCGGTTCCGGCGTCGAGGAGGCGCGTGAGAAGGGACTCCTCGCCGAAGGCGGAGAAGAGAGGCTGGGCGACAGCGCCCATCTTCAGGATCCCGACGAAGCCGATGTACAGCTCCGGCACGCGGTCGAGGAAGAGGCAGATCCGCTCGGAAGGCTCGAGATGGAGGCGCGAGAGGGCGGCGGCGACGGCGTTCGTGAGAAGGCGCAAGTCGTCGAAGGTGTACGTCCTCTCGCGCCCGTCCGAGCCTTCCCAGAGAAGCGCGGGTTTCCTCGCGAGGCCGAGCCGGCAGATCCGGTCGGTGAGGTGCCAGCCGATGTTGACGGGCTCGCCGCGGCCCCACCCGAGCTCCTTCTCGGCGATCGCCCAGTCGAAGTCCCGGAGGCGTTCCTCGTACGAGCCGATGTTGCAGAGCCGTTTCTCCTCGAGGGTCTCCGTCACGTACATGGCGCTCACCCCTGCAGGACGACGTTCGCGGTGGCGAGTAAGTCGGTGTGCGAGATCGTCGGAGGGCGTGAACACCACGTCCCGGAACCCGGCCCCGTCTTTCTCGAGCGCCTTCGCCATGCGGGCGACGTCGAGCAGATCGGTGCCGATCCCGAGGATCATGGGCACACCCCTTTAGGGAGCACTGGGTCCCCGCGGCGCCGGCCGCCATGATTCACGTTGCTCATGCCGGGTCGAAGGTGGACGCGGGCGGACGAAAGGTGCCGGTCCGTCTCTCTCAGCCAGCCCCGGACGATCAGGATCGGGCCCGACGCGAGTGACGCCGTCGCGGCGGCGAGGAGAAGGCGCTGCTTCAGGCCGAACGGGCCGTAAGGGGAGTTGCGCCAGGCCTGCACGAGGGCCGCGCCGAGGCCGAGACACCCGGCCCCGCAGGCGAGGAACAGCATGTCGGGCTGCAGAAGTGAGCCGAGGATGTCCATGGGAGCCTCCTGCTCCTCAGACCCACCATCGGCGACTTGGTTCCCGTACGGGTTCAGGGCCTCTTGCCGCAGAGCGTCAACGCCGCATTGGCGACGCCCGTCACCACCTGCGCCATCCGCCCGATGTCCAGGGTGTCGAGGACATCCGTGGGGGCGTGGTAATTGGGATTCCGAATGAATGCCGTGTCGGTGACCATCACCGCGCGAAATCCCTCGGCCCAATAGCTACTGTGATCCGAGGCCTCGACGCCGGCGATGAGAGGCCCGCTGTAGCTGCAGGCGGCGACGTTCGAAGCTCCAGAGATACCGCGCCGGATCTCGCGGGCCAACGTCCGATCGGTCCATCGGCCCACGACCGCGATGAAGTCCCCGCGGGTGGGATAGGCGAGCGCGAAGAGCCGGCTGGGCCAGGGCTGTTCCGTTGCGTAGTACCCGATCATCTCGAGCGAGATCATGCCGATCGGGGCGTCTCCCGTTCGCGCGATCGACGCCGCGTGGACGGCGCTTCCCATCGCGTCGGAGTGGTAATAGGGCGGTTCCTCGGTGCTGTACGCGACGAGAATGAGAGGACGACCGAGGGGCGCGTGCCCGATCAGGCGTGCGATCTCAAGCAGACCGAGCGGCGCGTGCCCGATCAGGCGTGCGATCTCGAGCAGACCGCGACCCCGCTCGCGTTGTCGTCTGCTCCCGGGTTGGCGTTCGTGTCTCCAAAGGCGTCGTAGTGGGCGCCGATGATGAGCGCACCGGGCCCGACCGGTCCCAGGCGTGCGATCACATTGCGAAACGAGCCGCCACGGGCGACATAAGGCTGGTCGACGACCACGGCGCCGGTCTTCGAGAACTCCCCGTGAATGTGCCGCGCGGCGAGCTCGAGATTCCCCGGATGGCGAAAGTCTCGAGGAGCGGCGTCTCGTGTCAGGAATGCAACGTCGGCGCGCAGTCGATCGACGCTCGCGACCGACCCGACGACCCGCGCTCGGTTCGTAATGCTCGGCTGGCGGACCGCGAGAACGCTCACCGACGCCGCCCCGAGGAGCACACCGGCAGAGACCCCAAGGACCCGGGCGACGGACTTTGCAAGGGGGCCCACGCCCCTTCTACGGAGGTCCGGATCTTCCTGTTCTTCTCGAGTTTTCAAGGGCATGAGATACGGAACGTCCCCTTTGAGATGCGTTTTCCGGGAAAGGGGGTATACTGCTCCGCGTTCGCCCTCCTTTCTATTGACGGAGCGGACCGAGAACCGAAAGGTCCCCGTCGACCTCAACCGATACCTCCCCACCATCTCTCAATCGCGCCCGTCCATTCGGCCGTGCGTTTCCTTAAGGAACCCCATGAAGCTCTACGTTGGAAACCTGTCCTATTCCGTCAACGACTCCACTCTCAAGTCCCTGTTCGAGCCCTTCGGCAACGTCGACTCCGCCCGCGTGATCTCCGACCGCGACACCGGCTCCTCGAAGGGCTTCGGCTTCGTCGAGATGTCCGACGAGGACGCCAAGAAGGCCATGGGCGCCCTGAACGGCCGCGAGCAGGACGGCCGCGCGCTCAAGGTCAACGAGGCCAAGCCGCAGGAGAACCGCGGCGGCGGCGGTGGCTACGGCGGCGGCGGCCGCAACCGTTACTAACCCGTAAGGAATCAACCCGTCTTCTTTCGGCGCCGGGGCGGAAACGCTCCGGCGCCTTTTTCTTTTCAGGGCCGCGTGGAGGGGCCGGAGAGCGCGGTCAGGATCTCCTCGGTCGACCCCGCGAACCTCACCGGGGCGTCCTCGCCCTTCTTCGCGGCGGTGCGATAGCGCGCGAAGAACGCCTCGGGACCCGCCCGAACGGCAGCCGGCACGGCCGAGGGGCCCTCCTTCTCGGCGAGAGTGCGCGCCATCGCGTAGCCGACGAAGTAGAGCGGGCTGTCCCACTGGCCGCTGAAGCCGAGCATGTAGAGCTTGTCCGGGTCCGCGCCGGCGTCGTTCCACGAGCGGAAGAGGAGCGTGTCGAAGAGCGTCACGTTCTGGTCGAGCCGGTCGAGGTTTCTCTTGAACTTCTGGGCGAACCACTCGACGTACGGCCCGCCGCCGGTCGCGCGCGTGGGATCGCCGATCCACGACGCGACGCCCTCGTTCATCGTCTGGTCGAGGAGGCGCCGGGCCGCGCGGACCCTGGGCGGGGCCGCGGCCACATCGCGCTCGGCCGGCTGCAGCGCGCGCCTCAGGATGTGGAAAAGCTCATGCGACATCAGGATGCGCAGGCCTTCGACGTCGCCGCGGAGGTAGTGGAGGGCGATGTAGAAGTCGTCGCCGCCGGGCGCGAAGCCGTCGGATGTCCCGCCGACGATGAAGTGGACGTTCACGTGTGCGGTCTCGCCTTCGGGAACGAAGCCCGACAGCCGCGCCGCGACGGCGCTCGACAGCGCCCCGGGCGCGGCCTCGACCTTCGCCAGGAGGGCCTTCGTCACGGCGAGGCGCGCCTCGACGACGCCGAACCCCCACGCGTCGTCCCCGAGCGGCTCTTTGCGGGCGGCCCTCCCGAGCGCCTCGACGAAGCTCGCCGTCGTGTCGCCCGGCCGGAACGAGGCGGCGTGCCTGATCTGCGCCTGGTTCGCGGGCAGCATTGCGACCCTCTCGAGCTCGGCCGGAGTTGCCGGGACCGCGCCGGTGAGGACGTCGAGAGTCGCGCGGGCCGCGGACGTGTCCATGGAGAGTTCGAGGCCGGCGCGCGCGGCAGACGGGAGCGCGAGGAGGGCGGCCAGGAGCGTCGGCGCGAGTCTCATGCCCTTCGAGTACGGACGAAGGCCGGCCGAGGTTGCTCGCCGCGGGACGCCTGAGCGCCCCTCGCAGTACGCTCGCCGTATCCGGAAGCGCCTCGCCCTCGCCGCGCTCCTCGTCGCGTCGCGTTTCGCGGCGGCCGGGCCGACGCGCCTCGTCTTCGAGCCGCAGCCCGGCCTGCCGCCTTCCGCGAACCGCCTCGCCGCGGGGCCGCGCCCGTGGGTCGCGGGCGTGATGGAGCTCGTCGGGCTCGACGAGGCCGGACCCGACATCCACGTCGTCCTCGCCCCGGAGTCGTCGCCGCTCGCGCGCAGCGCGCCGGCGTGGGTGACGGGGTACACGGACGGCGTCTCGAACGTCGTCGTCCTCCTCGCCGAGCGCACGCCGTCGTATCCGGACGGCGGGCTCGAGGAGGTGCTCGCGCACGAGGTCGCCCACGTCCTCATCCACCGCGCCGCCGGCGGCAGGCGCGTCCCGCGCTGGTTCGACGAGGGGCTCGCGATGCTCGCGGCGCGCTCGTGGCGCCTGCGCGACCAGACGGAGCTGGCGCTGGGGCTCCTGTGGGGGCCGCGGGTTCCGCTCTGGAAGCTGGACGACCTCTTCCAGGGGGACCGGCGGCAGGTGGAGCGCGGCTACGCGCTCTCCGGCACGCTCGTGCAGGACCTCATCGAGCGCTACGGCCCGGCGGTCCCGCGCATCGTGCTCGCGCGCGTCGCGCGCGGGGACACGTTCGACGAGGCCGTCCGCGGCGCCACGGGCGCGACGCTCGTCGACGTGGGCGAGGCCTTCTGGGAGCGGCAGGCGACGCTGAAGCGCTGGCTGCCGATCCTCACGAGCACGGCGGCCCTGTGGTTCGGGATCTCGATCCTCGCGATCCTCGCGGCGCTGCGCCGGAGACGGCGGAGGGTGGAGCTGGAGGACGTGCCCGACGGGAACGTCGAGACGGGACCCGAGCCGCCGGACGAGACCGTGAACTGAGGCGGCGCCGCGCCTGCGCGTGCCGGCGCGGACCGGTCGCGGTCCAGCGGCGCGAGGGGCTGAGGCGCATGGGCAGAACAATCTTGCCCGCCCGTGCGTTCCTCAGGGCATGGGGGGCCTCGTGAGGAACGGCGGAGCCGCGCGGCTCGCGACCGGGTTCGCCGGAACGTCGGCCGTGCGGAACGAGACGGCCGGGCTTCTCCTGACCGAGACCGAGTACGCGGGCGGCCTCGTCCAGCGCAGGCACGGTCACGTGCCCGCGTACTTCAGCTCGGTCGAGTCGGGCGCCTACGACGAGACGTGGGGCGGCAGGACGGAGGAGATCGTCGCCCCGCACCTCGTGTTCCATCCCGCCGGAGAGGAGCACGGGGTGCGCTTCCGGGCCGGGACGACGCGGATCCTGCGCATCGAGACGAGGCCCGCTCTCCTGGGCCGCTCGGCGACGTCGGGATCCGGCTCGCGGTGCGGCCGCGCTGGCTGGCGGGCGACGCGTCGTGGATCGTCACGCGGATCCGGCGCGAGCTCAGCCCGGCCGGACGGCTTCTCCGACCTCGTCCTCGAGGGCCTCGCCCTCGAGCTCCTCGCCGAGACCGCTCGAGCTCTCGCGGGCGGATCGGAGGAGCGCAGCGGCCGGACTTCGCGCGTCGCGCGCGGCTACGACGCTCTCAGGGCGGGCTTTCGGGCACGCCTCTCGCTCGCGGCGGCCGCGGAGGCCGCCGGGATGCACCCGGTGGCGTTCGCGCGGGCGTTTCGCCGGCGCTACGGGTGCTCGTCGGGCGAGTTCGTCAGGCGCCTGCGCGTCGAGGACGCCGCCCGCCGCCTCCGCACGGGCGACGAGCCCGTGGCGGCGATCGCGGCACGAGACCGGGTTCGCGGACCAGGCGCACCTCGCGCGGCGTCTTCCGCGCGTGGACCGGCGCTGACGCCCGTCGCGTACCGCGCCGCGCACCGAGGCGGCTCCGGGCGTTCAAGGGATCGGCGCGTTCAAGCCGGGCGGGTTCGATCGTCTAGATTCGACGGCATGAGGCGCACCCTTCGTCGCCGCCGTCTGCCCTGGCGCCGACGCATCTCCGCCGCCGGCGTCTCCTCCCCGCGTCTACGACGGGCGTCGCGGTCGGCGGCGGCACGTCGTGTTCGCGTCGGCGGGCCAGATCTGGCGCGTGCCGAAGGCGGGCGGCGCGGCGGTCCTCCTGACGGACGGCTCGGGTGAGTACGGCGAGCCGGTGCTCTCGCGGGACGGGCGGACGCTCGCGTACGCCCGTGTGACGGGCGGCGTGCCGCAGGTCTTCGTGATGCCGGCCGCCGGCGGTCCGGCGCGCCGGCTCACGTTCCATCCGAAGGCGTCCCATCCCGCGCGGCTTCACGCCGGACGGGACGCGCGTCCTCTTCGCGTCCTCCCGCGAGGGCGACGGCGCGTTCCGCCTGTACACGGTGCCGGTCGAGGGCGGGCCGGAGACGGCGCTGCCTCTGCCCGAGGGCTATCAGGGCGCGTTCTCGCAGGACGGCGCGACGCTCGCGTACGTGCCCGACAGCGCGGTCGGCGCGCCCGTGCAGGCGCCGCTTCTACCGCGGCGGCGCGATGTCGCGGATCTTCCTCGCGGCGCTGCCCGACGGGCCGCGTCACGGCCGTGACGCCGAAGGGCTTCAACGCGCTCTTCCCGATCCTCTCCGGCGGGAAGCTCTACTGCGCGACGGACCGGCACGGGAGCTTCAACCTCGAGGTCTTCGACCTCGCGGAAGAAGACGTCGCGCGCCCTGACGTCCTTCCGGACCGACGGGATCACGTACGCCGCCGGAAACGGCGACGAGATCGCCTTCGTGCGCGACGGGCGGATCCACGTCCTCGACACGCGCACGCTCGTCGTGACCGAGCCGCCGATCGCCTTCGAGCCCTCCGCCGCGGAGCTCGCGAAGAAGAGCGTCCCGGCCGCGCGCTTCCTCCAGAGCGCGAGCCTGACGCCCGACGGGTCGCGCGTCGTCCTCGAGGCGCGCGGCGACGTCCTCCTCGTCGACCCCGCGACCGGCGCCGCGCGGAACCTCACGGCGACGCCGGGCGCCGCCGAGCGTCTGCCCGTCGTCTCGCCCGACGGAAAGACGGTCGCGTACTTCTCGGACGAGTCGGGCGAGTACCGGCTCTGCCTGCGCCCGCTCGAGGGCGGGCCCGGCGCGGTGCCTCGCGGTCGAGGAGAAGCCGACGTACTACCGCGGCCTCGCGTTCTCGCCGGACGGCGCGCGCCTCGCGTTCACGGACCAGCGGCTGCGCCTGCTCGTCGTCGACGCCGCGTCCGGGCGGCTGACGGTCGTCGACACCTCGCGCTACGTCGCGCAGGACGAATACAAGGAGGCCTGGTCGCCGGACGGGCGGTACCTCGTCTACGCGAAGGCCGCGCCCGGGCGGCGTGCGCTCGCTCTGGATCTGGGACTCGGCGACGGCGACGCGCGCCGCCGCGTGACGGCGGGCTTCCTCGACGAGGAGTTCCCGGTCTTCGACGCGAGCGGCCGGTGGCTCGTCTTCGCCGCGAGCGGAAACGCGCGGAACGCGCCGGCCGCGGACCTGGACTGGGGCCTCGAGTCGAGCGAGGACGCCGAGCCGCTCGTCGCGAAGAACCTCTACGTCGCCGTCCTCTCGAAAGGCGACGTCCCGCCGTTCCTCGTGGGCGGCCGCGAGACGTTTCCGTCGGAGGCGCGGCCACGCGGCGCGCCGCCCGGATCGACCTCGACGGCCTCGAGACGCCGCGTCGTCCTCGTCCCGACGCCCCGCGCGCGACGTCGTCGGGCTCTTCCCGGGCCCGGCGGGCAGCGTCTTCGTGCAGGCGCGCGCGTGGCCCGAGACGCCGACGTCGGGACGGGTGGCCTATCAGCTCCTGCGCTGCGACCTCGCGTCGCCGAGGAAGCCCGTCAAGCTCCTCGAAAAGGTCGAGGACGTGAGCGTCGCGGGCGGGTCCGTCCTCGTGACCGGCGACGGGCTGCGCCTCTTCCCCGCCGCGTCGGCCGACGGCAAGGACGCGAAGGCCGTCGACCTCTCGAAGGTGACGGTCGACGTCGATCCGGCGGCCGAGTGGCGGCAGGTCTACCGCGAGGCGTTCCGCCTCATGCGCGACATGTTCTACGACCCGAATCACCACGGCCGCGACGTGGCGGAGCTCGAGCGCCACTACGCGGCGTACCTGCCCGGCCTCACGCGCCGCGCGGACCTGAACCAGCTGCTCGTCCGGGCGTTCGGCGAGATCTCGGTGTCGCACCTTCGGGTGGGCGGCGGCGACGTGCCGCGGCCGAACGATCCGCCGGAGCGCACGGGCCTCCTCGGGGCCGACTGGCGGTACGAGAAGGACCGCGTCGTCCTCGCGAAGATCCTGAGGCGCCCCGCGCCGCCTCTCGCCGAACGAGCTCTTCGCGCGCCTGCTCGACCAGCCCGGCGTCGACGCGCGGGAAGGCGACTTCCTCGTGGCGATCGACGGAAGCCCGTGGACCCGGCAGGACGGTCGAGGAGCAGATGGCGGGGACGGCCGGAAAGCCGACGAAGATGACGCTCGCGTCGTCGAAGGACGGGGCGGACGCGCGCACGGTGATCGTCGTCCCGCTGCCGGGAGAGAACACGCTCCGGCGCACGCTCAGCGCCGAGGAGTGCCGGCGGCGCGTCGACGCGCTGTCGGGCGGCCGCCTCGCGTACGTCTGGCTGCCCTATCTGGGCGGACGACACGTTCGACGAGTTCTGGAGCGTCTGGAACGCGAGCTCGGACAGGAAGGGGCTCATCCTCGACCAGCGCGACAACGGCGGCGGCGTCACGGCGGACACCGTCGTGGACGCGTTTCCGCGCGGCCCGTGTACGCGTACGCCTACCGCTGGGGCGACGACTTCGGGATCCCGCACAACCTCGTGCGCGGTCCGAAGGTCGTTCTCGTGAACGAAAAGGATTTCTCGGCTGGCGAGACGTTCCCGCTCATGGCGAGGATCACGAAGGCCGCGACGCTCGTCGGGACGACGACGGGAGGCGGCGGCATCGGCGCCGCGCTCTTCGCGCCGCGCCTCGTGGACGGCGGGGTCGTGCGCATCCCGAACCGCGCCGCGTACGACCCGGTCCTCGGCGATCTGGGACATCGAGAACAAGGGCGTCGAGCCCGACGTGAGGGTCGAGAACACCGTCGAGGACTGGCGCGGCGGCCGCGATCGGCAGCTCGAGACGGCCGTCGCGGTCGCCCTGAAGGCGCTCGAGACGTGGAAGGAGCCGCCGGCGAAGAAGCCCGCTCCGCCGGTCCACCCGCGCTAGTCGGGATACGGCGCGGTGAGGAGCGCCGCCATCGTCCGCATGCCGCTGAGGTAGTGGCCCATGCGGAGGTTCTCGTCGTAGGCGTGCTGGTTGTTGTCGGGGTTGACGACGGGGACCTGCACGAACGGCGCCTTCAGGGGCCCGACGATCGCGTGCGTCGGGAGCGTGCCGCCCATCATGCGGATGCGCACGAGCGGCGACGCGGGAAACGCCCCCGCGATCGCGGAGGACGCCCAGCGGCCGACCGGCGAGTCGAACGGCTGCCGCGCGGCCTCCTCGGGCAGGTGCGCGTCGAACCGCGCGAGCTTCGGCCAGCGCGCGCGCTCCTCGTCGGTGGGGTCCTTCTCGACGAGGTGCCAGCCCTGCGCCTCGACGTGCTTCCGCAGGAGGCCGAGGAGGTACTCCGGGTCGGACTCGACGGTCGTCCTCAGGTCGAGCTCCGCGACGGCGTCGCGCGGGACGACGTTCGCCGCCTTCTCGCCCACGCTCGCCGAGGCGAGGCCGCGCACGTTGAGCGACGGGAACTGGAGCGACTCCTGGTACGTCGCGCCGACCTTCTCCGGCTGCGCGATGCCCGTCCGCGCCCTCAGCGCGGCCTCGTCGTCGGGCACCTCCGCGAGGACCGCGCGGTCGGCGTCGGTCAGCTTCGTGCGCGCGTAATACCCGGGGACGGTCACGCGGCCGTCCTCGTCCTTCATGGTCGCGAGGAGTCGCGCGAGGCGCAGGGCGGGGTTCGGCACCCAGTTGCCGAAGTGTCCGCTGTGGAGCGGCGCGCGGGGCCCGTAGACGGTGAGCGTGACGGTGACGACGCCGCGGTTCCCGAAGGCGATCGTCGGGCGGCCGGAGGCGTGGACGGGCCCGTCGAGGAGGACGACGGCGTCGGAGGAGAGGAGCGCCGCGTTCGCGCCGACGACCGCGGCGATCCCGGGAGAGCCGACCTCCTCCTCGCTGTCGAGGAGGACCTTCACGTGGACGGCCGGGTCGATCTTCTGCGCGCGGAGAAGGTCGAAGACCGCGAGGAACATCGCGATCGGCCCCTTGTCGTCCGAGGACGAGCGCGCGAAGACGCGCAGCTCGGGGTCGAAGTCGGGCTTCAGGAGCTCGGCGCGGTCGACCTCGACCCACTTCCCGTCCGTGCCCCGGCGCTTCACGACGGGCTGCCACGGGTCCTTCTGCGCCCACTGCGACGCGACGACGGGCTGGCCGTCGAAGTGGATGTAGAAGAGGACCGTCTTCTGCCGCGCGCGCGGCCGCGCCGTACTCGGCGAAGACGAGCGGGCGGCCGCCGTTCTCGAGCGCACGCGTCGTGAAGCCGCGCCTCGCGAAGGCCGCCTCGAGCCACGCCGCGTTCTTCTGCGCGTCCGCCGGGCGGATGGAGTCGTTCGGGAGAGAGAGGAGCTCGAGGTACTCCGGGAAGCTCGCGGCCGCGGCGGCGGCGATCGAGGCGTCGTCGACGCCCGGCGGGAGAGCCGCGGCGGCGGGCAGGGCCGGCAGGGCGAGGGCGGCGGCGAGACAGAGGACGGCGGCGGGCGAGCGCATGCGGAGGGCCTCCCGGACGTGACTCTACCGCCCTCGGCGGCGTCCTCAGGAGCTTCGAGGACGCGGCGCGCGTGACGCCCTAGACCCGCGACGTCAGCTCGCCTTCAGGAGAGGTCTCGGCAGACTCCGAACGTGCCCGGCGGCCTCGTAGAGATCGACGGCCTTCTGCGCGTTCATCCAGAAGTCAGGCGAAGTCCGAAAGGCCGCGCCGAGCCTCAGCGCCATCTCGGCCGTCACGGCGCACCGGCCGTTGACGATGCGGTTCACGACCTTGACGTCGCACCCCAGGTGGTCGGCCAGGACCCTCTGGCTCAGCCCGAGCGGGATGAGGAACTCCTCGCGGAGAATTTCCCCGGGAGATGTCGGCTTGCGGCGACGCATGCTGTCACTCATCTTCATACCTCGGCTCAGTGGTAGTCCTTGATGTCGACGTCCGTCGGGCCGGAGGAGGTCCAACGGAAGACGACTCTCCATTGGTCGTTGATCCGAATGCTGTGAAAGCCCAGCAGGTCTCCCTTCAGAGGTTCGAGACGGTTCCCTGGAGGAGAGGCGAGGTCCGACAATTGAACCGCGTAGTCCAGCATGTCGAGCTTGCGGGCCGCGACCTTCGCAACGCCCGACCACCTCACGCCCGGGACCGAGTCGGCCCTGCCGAAAGAACGATCTCCACGACGACGTTGGCGAAGCCGCGGATCGCCATCGACCGCAATGTACCGTCATGCGGTATACCGTGTCAAGGTATATCGAACAGGCCTTCCAGACGCGGGAAGGGGCCGAGGGGGAACCCGTTTGCGGATCCCCCCTCGAAATGGTGGACACGGTCGGAAAGAATTCGAACCGCGTCCGAGGTCGCGCTCGCGTTCCCGTTGACCGAGGCTGAAGCCCCCCTTTATCAGAGGCTTGCGCCGGAGATCGCGAGGCTTCGCCGACTCGGGCTCAGCCGTCGCCGGATCGGGACGGAGCTCGGGATAGACGACAAGACGGTCGAGAAGGCGCTGCGCTGGGATCTGAGCCTAGCCCGTTAAGCGTGGCGGGTTCCTTCCGCGGGCGCGGTGGCGACCATGGCACAGGCGAACCTTTCCTTGGCCTCAGGGCTGTCGCCCAAGCTGCCATCGGAACCCCTCTCAGAGTTTTCGCCCCTTCGCAGGTTGTCCAGATAGCAAGAAGGTCTTCGGGTACTTCCCTTCGCCGCAGACCTTGAACGAACCGAAATCCTTGTACCAGAGGCCGTCCGGGGCATCGGGCTCGGACTCCCGCCAGAGCTTCAATTGATAAAGATCTTCGGCGGTGATCTTTCGCTCACGCAACCTGTCGAACAGGTGGTTCCGCAGCGCCGGGGGGAGGTTCTCCCATTGGATTTTCGGCATCAGCCGCCGAAGGTCATGCGGGCGAGGTCTTCCTTGAGGCGTTTCTGTTCGGCCGTGTCGGATGACCGCGCCAACCGGTCGGCCAGATCGAAAAAGAGCCTCTTCTCGCTCTCTCGGACTTCAAGGCCAGCCTCGATGAGGTCAACGACGACACGATTCGCACTCGTCTTCTTCGTCTTCGCCAGGGCCTTCACGCGGCGAGCGACTCGAGGCGGAAGGCTGACGCTCTGGCGGACCGGCTTTTCCAGTGTTGCCATGCGAGCAGAATACACCAGAATGAAGCTATTTGCACCACAGAATCGGATAGCGCCCTTGCCTGGCCGTGCGCGCGATCGCCATCGTGAAGGCGTGAGCGCTGTCGAGCGCGCACGCATCGTCGCCAGAACGTTCTCGGTGAGAAAAGGTCGAGGGGGGACCCGTTTGCGGATCCCCCCTCGACATGGTGGAGGCGGGGGGAGTCGAACCCCCGTCCGAAGCGCCCGAACGTCGAGATTCTCCACGCTCAGTCCGGACTTGTTTGTTTAACCGCCGCGTCTTCAGGTCCGGACGACCGGGCGCGGAAGCGATCCTGAAACTCTCGGTTCGACCCTTCAGGCGGCGGGGTCGACCCCAGCCCGGATTTCGCGTCAAGCGCCGAGGCGCCCCGGACAGGCTCCCCGGCGCCCGTCGTGGCTAATTAAGCCGCGAGAGCGAGTTCGCTGTTGTTGGCAGCTAGTTTTTGACCGTCGTTTTTACGAGCGAACGGCCGTGCTCGGCGTGCTCCTCGATCGCTGAATGCCCCGTCGAAACCGGGACGCCCCCGACCGTGACCCGTGAGGATAGCAGGTCGGCGCCCGCGCGGAAAAGGTCCGGAGTCGCCATAATTCGCGGGTGACGCGCGCGCCGGCCCGGCTCTTCGCCCTCCTCGTCGCCGCGGCGCTGTCCTCGCCCCTCGTTCGGAGCTCCGCCCGCGGCACCCGAGGGCGCGACGCTCGCGCGCGAGGGCAAGCCGCCCGCCCCGCTCCACGCCGAGGAGCGCGACGGCAGGACGTTCCTTCTCGTGAACGACGCGATCGCCGCCCTCGAGGGCACGATCACGTGGGACGAGAGGACGCGTTCGTACGAGGTGAAGATCAAGGGCCGCACGGCCGTCTTCGGCGTCGACGCGCCGATCGCCGTGGTGGACACCCGCGTCGTCACGCTCTCCGCGCCCGTCCGGGGCGGAACCGCCGGCGCGTGGGCCGAGCCGGAGTTCTTCGTGAAGGTCCTCGGGCCGCTCACGGGCCAGTCGCTCGCGTGGGACAGGGCGACGCCGCACGCTCTCCGCGCGGAAGTCCGAGGTCCTCGACATCGCGGTCGAGCCCTCCGTCGCGGAGCTCGGCGAGCTGACGAAGGTGGTCCTGAGGTTCTCGCAGTCCCCGTCGTACGCCGTCGAGACGACGCCGGACCAGGTCGTCCTCCACTTCCCGGGCGCGCGCCTCACGTCGCCGACGCCCGAGCGGCTCCTCGATTCGCCGCGCGTCGCGCGCCTGCTCGTGCGCGGGAGCGAGGCGACGGTCGTCTTCCGCGAGAAGGGCCTCTCCGCGAACGTCTACGCGCTCGGGTCGCCGCCGCGTCTCGTCGTCGACGTGTCGCGGCCCGCCGGCGCCGCCGTCCCGCCCGCGGCGCCGGTTCCCGCCCCCGCGGCGGCGAAGTCCGTGAAGACGATCGTGATCGACCCGGGCCACGGGGGCACCGAGGAAGGAGCGAGGGGCCCGGGCGGCTCGCTCGAGAAGGACGCGACGCTGGCGCTCGCGAAGACGCTGCAGGAGACGCTCCAGCGCCGGGGGTACCGGGTGCTCCTGACCCGGACGACCGACGCGACCGTCGGTCTCGACGACCGTGCCGCCGCCGCGAACGCCGCGAAGGCGGACGTCTTCCTCTCGCTCCACTGCAACGCCTCGCGCGTGGCCACGGCGCACGGGACGGAGGTCTACTACCTGTCGCTCGACGCGTCCGACCGGGCGGCCGCCGCCCTCGCCGAGAGCGAGAACCTCGCGCCGGCCGCGGGGACGCCGAGCGCCGAGAAGAACGCGGCGGTCCGCGACCTCGACCTCATCCTGTGGGACCTCGCGCAGAACCAGCACCTCGCCGCGTCCGCGCGCCTCGCCGAGATCGTGCAGGCGGACTTCAACCGGCTGCTCGGGATCACGACGCGCGGCGTCAAGCAGGCGCCGTTCCGGGTCCTCATCGGCGTGAACGCGCCGGCGGTCCTCGTGGAGGTCTCGTTCATCACGAACCCGGACGAGGAGAAGAAGCTCACGTCCGAGGAGTTCCGGCGGCAGGTCGCCGACACGCTCGTGGGCAGCCTCGAGACGTACTTCAGGACCGCCGACGGCGTCGCCCCCGTTCCCTACGCGCCGAAGGCCGGCAAGAGCTGAGGCCGCGTGGCCCGCCGCTTCGCGCTCGCGCTCGTCGCGATCCTCGCCCTGCTCCTCGGTGCGTTCCTCGTGATGCGCTCCGTGCGCGCGCCGAAACCGGGCGCCGCCCCCGCGCTGGCCCCGCGCCCGACGGCGGTCGTCCCGCCGACGCCGATCCCGGCGCGCAACGTGACCCTCTGGTTCGAGTCGACGGCCGGCGACGGCGTGCTCCATCCCGAGTCGCGCGACGTTCCCGCGGCGTCCGACGACGTGGCGTTCCTGCGTTCGGTCGCCGCCGCGGTCGTCGAGGGGCCGCGCAGCCCGGACCTCGTGCCGCCGTTCCCCGACGGGTGGACGCTGCGCGGCGCGTACCTCCTGCGCGACGGCGTCGCGGTCCTCGACCTGGCCCCGCCGCGGGTGCCGCCCCCGCCCGACGCGGCGCCGGCCGCCGCACCCGGGAAGACGCCGGTGTCCGAGCCCACCGTCCCCCCGGCCCCCGTCTACGTGAAGTGGCAGGCGGGCTCGCACGAGGAGGACACCGCCGTGCAGGCGCTCGCCGTGACGGTCTCGAAGAACATGACGGGGGTGACGCGCCTCATGCTCGTCGTCGGGGGCGAGCCGGCCGAGACGCTCGCGGGCCACGTGGATCTCGCGCACCCGATCGCGCCCGACTTCACGCGTGTCGCCGAGGAGGAGCCGCGCCCCGCACGGCCTCCCGCGCCGACGGCCGCCCCGACGCCCGAGCCGACGTCGACCCCGACGCCCGCGCCCGCGAAGCCGCCGAAGGCGCGGCCGCCCGCGCGGCCGAAGGGGGAGACGACGTGAGCGACGACCGGCCCATCGGGCTCTTCGACTCGGGCGTCGGCGGGCTGACCGTCCTCGACGCGATCGCGCACCGCCTGCCGCACGAGCGGCTCCTCTACCTCGGCGACACGGCGCGCCTCCCGTACGGGACGAAGTCGGCCGAGACCGTGCGCCGCTACGCGCGGCGCGCGATCGGGTTCCTCCTGGACCACGGCGTGAAGGCCGTCGTCGTGGCGTGCAACACGGCCTCGGCGCTCGCGCTCGACGCCATCGAGCAGATGTCGCCCGTGCCCGTGATCGGCGTCGTCGCCCCGGGGGCCGCCGCGGCCGTCGCCGCCGCGCGCGCCCGCGAGGCCGCGGGCGCGCCGCGCGGCCCGATCGCCGTCCTCGCGACGGAGGCGACCGTCGCCTCGGACGCGTACGGGCGCGCGATCCGCGCGCTCGACCCGGGCCGCGAGGTCCTCCACACGGCCTGCCCGCTCTTCGTGCCGCTCGCCGAGGAGGGCTGGACCGAGAACGAGGTCGCCCGCGCCGCGGCCGCCCGCTACCTCGGACCGCTGGCCGCCTTCGGCGCCGGCGTCGTCGTCCTCGGCTGCACGCACTACCCGCTCCTCGCGGGGACGATCTCGGGGGCGCTGCCCGCCGGGACGACGCTCGTCGACTCCGCGCACGCCGCCGCCGACGCGCTCGAGGCCGCTCTCGGGAGCGGCGCGCGGCGCGCCGGCGCGGAGGCGGGCGAGACGCAGATCCTCGTGACGGACGCCTCGGATCGCCTGCGCCGCGTCGCGGGCCGTTTCCTCGGCCGTCCCGCGGTGGACCTCTCGCTCGTCGACCTGCCCGTCTGACGCGCGTCCGGGGCGCGGGCCGGCGTTGGAGCAGAATCGCCCCCGTGAAGAACCCCCACATCCCCTCCCGCGCCGACGGCCGCGCGCCGCTCGCGCTGCGTCCCGTCACGATCGCCTGCGACGCCGTGCCCCACGCGGAGGGCTCGTGCGTCATCACCCAGGGCCGGACGCAGGTCCTCGTGACCGCGACGCGTCGAGGCGCGGGTCCCGCCGTTTCTCCAGAAGACCGGCCTCGGGTGGATCACCGCCGAGTACGGGATGCTCCCGCGGGCGACGCACGAAAGGACGCCTCGCGAGGCGGCCCGCGGCAAGCAGTCGGGCCGCACGCTCGAGATCCAGCGCCTCATCGGGCGCGCGCTGCGCGGCGTCGCGGACCGCTCCATCCTCGCGGACCGGACGATCACGCTCGACTGCGACGTCCTCGTCGCCGACGCCGGCACCCGCTGCGCCTCGGTGACGGGCGCGTACGTCGCCCTCATGCTCGCGTGCGGCACGCTCTTCAAGGCGAAGACGATCCGCGCGAACCCGCTCCGCGAGGCCGTCGCGGCGGTGTCGCTCGGCGTGGCGTCGGGACCGGAGCCGGGAGCGCGGACCGTGCTCCTCGACCTCGACTACGCGGAGGACTCGACGGCCGAGGTCGACCTCAACGTCGTCGGGACGGCGTCGGGGCGCTTCGTCGAGATCCAGGGGACGGCGGAGAGGGAGCCGTTCGACGAGGAGCTGCTCGCCGAGCTCCTCTCGGCCGGCCGCCGGGGCCTGCGTCGAGCTCTTCCACGCGCAGCGCGCGGCCCTCGACGGGCGCGTGCCGGACGCGTGGCTGCCGGAGCTGCCTCAGGCCCGGGCGAAGAACGTGCGCAGGACCTCGGCGAGCCGCCCGGCGATCTTCCAGAAGGGCGTAGTGGCCGCGCAGCGGCAGCTCGAGGAAGGTCGCGTCGGGCCGCGCCGCAGGATCGCCCTGGCGTCCTTCGGCGGGACGAGCGGGTCGAGCGCGCCCGTGACGACGAGGAGCGGCATGCGCGTCCCGTCGAGGCGCACGGCGAGCGGGGGTGCGCCGAGGACGCCGTCGACGGCCTTCTCGGTCGCGGCGGCGACCTCCTTCCGTGACGGGCCCGTCTGCGCTTCGACGGCGCGCGAGACGAACGCCGCCTTCCCGGGTGCCTCGCCCTCGAAGCCGTACGCGGCGGCCTTCCTCAGGGAGGCCTCGGGGACGCTCTCGAGGACGGCGCGGCGGGACATCGCCTTCCACTTCAGCGTGTCCGTGAAGCCGTAGCGCGCGGCGCCGAGCGGGGAGACGAGCGCGACGGCGGCGACACGCTCCGGCGCGAGGGCCGCGATCTCGCCGGCCACGCGCCCGCCGAGGGAGTGCCCGGCGAGGAGGACGGGGCCCGGCGCGAGGGTCCCGAGGACCCACCGGGCGAGCGAGCCGGGGTCGAGGCCGTCGGGCGCCTTCGGGCCGCGGAAGGAGCCGGGCAGGTCGATCGCCTGGATCGCGAACTGCTTCGCGAGCGGGACGCCGGCGTCGGCCCAGTCGGCCGCGCAGCCGCCGAGCCCGTGGAGGAGGACGAGGGTCGGTTTCGACTTCTTCGCGGCCATCGCGGAGAATGCTATCGGAATCGGGGCGTAGCGCAGCGGCAGCGCGGCTGCTTTGGGAGCAGCAGGTCGGCGGTTCGACCCCGCCCGCCCCGACCATTGGTTCGAGGAGAGGCACCGATCGTGGCAATGCGCCGGGGAATCTTCCGCGGCATCGTGATCGCCGTCGCCCTCGTCGTGGCGGTCGGGATCGTCGCCGTCCGCAACACGCTCGCGCTGCTCGACGCGGCGCGGCTCCAGGAGGCCGCGCTCGCGCAGCCGCGCGAGACGGCCGGCCGCGACGCCGCGCTGCGGGCCATCGCGGAGCGGACGTCGCGGGAGGCGCGCGGCACGATCGTGACCGTCGTCGTCGGCTCCTCGCTGACGGTCCTCCTCCTCGGCCTCGCGTGGGTGCGGATCGCCCGCGACATGAACGCGCGCCTGCGCACGGGGCGCGAGCTGCGCGCGAGCGAGGCGCGGTTCCGGGGGCTCGTCCGCGACGTCCCGGTCGGCGTCCTCGTCCAGGGCGCGGACGCGCGCGTCACCCTCGTGAACCCGAAGGCGCTCGAGCTCCTCGGCCTCAGCGGGGACCAGATGCTCGGCAAGACGTCCGACCAGCCCGGGCTGGAACATCGTGGACGAGGGCGGGCGCGTCCTCGCGGCGTCCGAGTATCCGGTC
The DNA here is from genome assembly GCA_963776915.1 of uncultured Acidobacteriota bacterium. Taxonomy (GTDB): domain Bacteria; phylum Acidobacteriota; class Thermoanaerobaculia; order UBA5066; family UBA5066; genus Fen-183. The sequence continues at coordinate 62,389 of CAVZPE010000030.1, forward strand.
AACCGGGCGCTCGCGACCCGGCGGGCCGTGCGCGACGCCGTGGTCGGCGTCCAGCGCCCCGGCGGCGGCGAGCGGGTCTGGCTGCTCGTGAACTCGGACCCGGAGGTCGCCGAGGACGGATCGCTCGTGCAGGTCCTGAGCACCTTCAGCGACATCAGCGAGCGCAAGGCGGCCGAGCTGCGCCTCCAGCAGGCGAACGTCGCGCTCCAGCGCCTCTCCCTCGTGGACGCCATGACGGACGTCGCGAACCGGCGGCAGTTCGACCGCGCCCTCGCCGACGAGTGGGCGCGCGCGATCCGCACGGGGAGCCCGATCGCGATCGTCCTCGTCGACGTCGACCACTTCAAGCCCTACAACGACCGCTACGGACACCCGGCGGGCGACGAGTGTCTCCGGCGCATCGCCTCCGTCCTCGGGCGGACGCTCCTGAGGGCCGGGGACCTCGTCGCGCGGTACGGCGGCGAGGAGTTCGCGGCGATCCTCCCGCTCACGGACACGGACGCCGCGACCGCGGTGGCCGAGCGCATGCGCAGGAGCGTCGAGGCGCTCGCGATGCCGCACGGGGCCGTGCCCCTCGGCGTCGTGACGATCAGCGGCGGGGTCGCGGCGAGCCACCCCGAGATGGGCGCGAACTCGCTCGACCTCGTCGCCCAGGCGGACGCGGCGCTCTACGAGGCGAAGGCCGCGGGCCGCAACCGCGTCGTCACGTCGACCGGGGCGGACGCCGTGCCCGTCAGGTCCTCAGGAGGCTGAGCGGCGCCGGGGCCCCCGTGACCTCGCGGATCGCGGGGCCGACGAGCGAGACGTCGTCCGAGACGACGCTCGCCGCCCCGAGCCGCGCGAGCTGCGCGGCGAACGCCGGGTCGTTCACCGTCCAGCAGTGGACGGCGAGGCCTTCGGCCTTCGCCCGCGCGAACAGCGCGTCCGTGACGAGGCCGGCCTGCGGGCCGATCGCGCGGCAGCCCTTCGGGAGGTCGGGCCAGAGCGCGCCCTCGGGGCGGCGGGCCGTCGCGTCGTAGTTCAGGCACGTCTCGACGCGCGGCTCGATCTCGCGGATGCGGCGCAGCATGTCCGCCGAGAAGGAGAGGACGACGGCGCGGTCGGTGAGGTGCATCTGGGCGAGGAGCGCCGCGACGCGGAACTCGAGGAGGCCGGCGCGCGGGGCCGGGCCGGGCTTGAGCTCGACGAGGTAGCGGCCGGCGGACCCGTAGCGGAGGAAGACGTCGCGCAGCGTCGGGACGAAGCCGTGGAAGCCGCCCCGCTCGACGGGCAGCTCCGTGAGCTCGGGGATCGTCACGGTCGCCAGCGGAACGCGCCGGCCCGCGAGGACGATGTCGGCGTCGTGCTGGACGACGGCCTCGCCGTCCAGCGTGAGGCGGACGTCCAGCTCGAACCCGTCGGCGCCGTCCGCCTCGGCGCGGTCGAAGCTCTCGAACGTGTTCTCGAGCGCCTTCGTCGGGGAGCCGCGGTGCCCGACGACGCGCGTGACGCCGCTCGCGAAGAAGTTCATCGGCTGCATTATCCTCGCCGTCCATGCCGCGCGCACCGCGTTCCCTGGCGTCGGGGCCGTTCCCGGTCCCGCTCGCGACCATCGACTGGCTCGTGTCGCGCGAGAACCCGGGCGTCCGCGTCGTCGCGCTGCGGGACCTGCTCGCCCGGCCGGCCCGGGACCCCGAGCTCCGCCGCGCGCGGCAGGCCCTCGCCCGCGACCCGTTCCTGCGCGACCTCCTCGCGCTCGCCCGGGCGCGCCTCGTGCCGGCGCCGCAGGTCCCCCTCGAGCGCCGGTACGACGGCGGGATGTGGCTCGCCCTCTTCCTGACCGAGCTCGGGGCCGACGAGACGCAGCCCGTTCTCCGCCACGCGGCCGACGTCCTCCTGGCGCGCTGGGAGAAGGTCTTCGTCGAGATCGAGCGCGGCCGCATCGAGGACCTCGACGCGCCGCTCTTCGCCGCCGCGCTCCGCGTCCTCGCCCGGACGGGCCGCGGCGCCGATCCGCGCGTCGTGCGCGGCGCCGAGGAGATCGCGCGCCGCGCCCGGGCCGTGCGCGGCCGCACCGTGAAGGACCTCCTCCTGCTCGGAGAGCTGCCCGAGGCGGCGCGCACGGAGCCGATCCGGGGCGCGATCGCGTTCCTGGAGGTGCGCCTCGTCGACTCCGAGATCCCCGCCGCCCTCGCCGCCGGCGCGACGCCGGAGATCCTGAAGGCGGGCTATCCCTGCGCGGACGAGACGGACCTCTTCGAGATGCTCGCGGCGCTCCGCGCCGTGCGTCCCGCCTCTCACCCCGTCGAGCCGAACGTCGAGCGGGCGCTCGCCGCGATGGTCGCCCGGGCGGATCACCGGGCCCGCTGGAGGCTCGAACGCCCGCGACCCGAGCGCCTGCCCCTCGCCCCCGAGCGCACGGGAGATCCCTCCCGATGGGTCACCCTGCGCGCGCTCACGATCCTCCAGCACTTCCGCGGCCTCGCCGTCGCCGGCGCGGCCGCGCCCCGGAGGTCCCTGCGCAAATGAGACGCCCACCCGCCCTCCTCCTCGCCGCCTGCGTGTCTCTCGCCGGCCTCGCCGGCTGCTCCTTCGACCCGGTCGGCGGGCCCGTGCGCGTCGCGACGCACGGCTACCGCGCGCGCGTCACGTTCAAGACGGACGGCCTCGAGACGGACTCGTACGAGATCGCCGTGCGCGGGGCGCTCCGCCGGAAGGGCCTCGGGGACGGACCGGCCCTCGTCGTGGACACGGCCGCGCGGAAGGCGTGGCGCCTCGCGGCCGGCGGCCGGTCCTCGGCGCCGGTCGACTACGCCGAGGCGGTGAAGGAGCTGCCGGCCGACATCCCGCTCGACCCGGGCTTCGACGAGAAGAAGGAGGCCGCGCGCCGCGGCCTGACCGTCTACCACCGCGAGGGCGACGAGGTCTTCGCGGGCCACGCCTGCGCCATCTGGCGGTTCGACGACGACCCCGCCGCCCTCAACTCGCCGATGACGACCTACTGGGTCGCGACCGACCTCGACCGCCTCGTCGTCCGCTGGGAGCGGGAGATCCCGTCGCCCGGCGGAAAGGGGTCGAAGACCGTGGTCAACCTCACGGACGTCCGCGTCGGGGCCCCCTCGAAACTGTTCGCCCCGGCCTCCTGAGGCAGGGGCGCGGATCTTGCTGTTATGCTGCGCGCCCTCCGGCGCGCCGGAGGATTCTTGCGAGGAGTGTTTTCGATGAAACTCACCAGAACGCTCACGGTCGCGCTCGGGCTCTTCGCCCTGGCCTTCCCGCTCTCGGCCCAGACGCCCAAGGATCCGAAGTCGCCGATTCCCGGCTTCCCCGACGGCCGCGGCCCGTCGGGTCCGGTGACGCTGAAGATCCTCTCGCCGAAGCCGGACGAGGTCATCCCGATCCCGCCGGCCGCGGCCGGCCAGCCCGCGGCCACGGGCGGCCCGGTCGAGGTCAAGCTCGAGCTCACGGGCTACGAGACGTTCCAGGATCCCGCGACGAAGCACGGCCAGTACGTGGCGCTCATGCTCGACAACTTCGCGACGGTCTTCGCCTACTACGACGTCACGAAGCCCTGGCTCTTCAAGAAGATTCCGAAGGGGACGCACCTCCTGCGCGCGTTCCCGATGCGCCCGTGGGGCGAGTCCATCAAGGACGACACCGCGTTCGCGGCCGTCTCGTTCTCCGTCGGCGAGAAGGACGGCAAGAACGTGGCCGAGCCCGGCGCGCCGTTCCTCACCGTCGTCTCCCCCCGCGGGAAGGTGAAGGGCGACACGGGCCGCGTCCTGCTCGACTTCCTCGTCACGGGCTGCAAGATCGCCGAGAAGGGCACCTCCGACAACACCTGCCGCGTCCGCTACAAGATCGACACGGAGAAGGAAGTCACGCTCTCGAAGGAAGACGCCGTGTGGCTCGAGGGCGTGCCGCCGGGCAAGCACGCGTGGGTCGTCGGGATCACGAAGGACGACAAGATCGTCCCCGGCCCGTACACGCTCGCCCAGGGTGCTTTCGAGCTCGAGCCTCCCGGCAACCCCAGCGCTCCGCCCGCGGCGCCGCAGGGGAAGGCCACCGGCCAGTAAAATCCCCGGGATGAGCCTCGTTTACGGCCGTTCGGGGAGCGGCGGCGCGGGCGTGCGACCCTGCGCCGTCGACCCGCCCCTCGTTCTCGCGCCCATGGCGGGGATCACGGACATGACCTACCGGCTGCTCCTGCGCCGGATCGGGGGGGTCGGCCTCGTCACGATGGAGTTCGTGTCGTCCGAAGGCCTCACGCGCGGCAACCGGCGGACCGAGCGCCTCCTGCGCTTCGACCCGGCCGAGCGCCCGCTCTCCGTCCAGATCTACGGGGCGGACGCCGGGCGGATGGCGATCGCGGCCGCGCGCGTCGAGGAGATGCAGGTCGACGTCTGCGACATCAACATGGGCTGCCCCGCGAACAAGGTCCTCAAGGGCTGCGCGGGGGCGGGTCTCATGCGCGACCTCGGAAAGGCGCGCGCGATCGTCGCGGCGTGCGTCAAGGCGCTCCCGACGACGCCGCTCACGGTCAAGTTCCGGCTCGGGTTGAGCGACGAGACGGAGAACTACCTCGAGCTCGGGCGCATCTGCGAGGGCGAGGGCGCCGCCGCCGTCGCGCTGCACGCGCGGACGGCCAGGCAGATGTACACGGGCCGCGCCGACTGGTCGAAGATCGCGCGCCTCAAGGAGGCCGTCTCGATCCCCGTCGTCGGGAACGGCGACGTCTCCTCGGCGGACGACGTCGCTCGCGATGTTCCGCGAGACCGGCTGCGACGCCGTCATGTGCGGCCGCGCCACGATGAAGAACCCGTGGATCTTCAAGCAGGCCGCCGAGCTCCTGGCGGGCCGGCCGTGGCGCGAGGCGACGCTCGGGGAGCGCCGCGACGTCATCCTCGAGCACTTCCGCCTCATCCAGCGCGACCAGTCCGACGCGCCGAAGGCGATGATGTCGAAGCTGCGCACGTTCACGGCGTGGTACACGCACGGCCTTCCGAACGGTGCCGAGCTGCGCCGCCGGATCGCGTCGCTCGACTCGCCGCAGGCGTTCCGTGACGCCGTCGAGGAGTTCTTCGAGACGCACGCCGCGAGAGTCGCGGCCTGAGGGCTCGCGCGCGGCGGCCTGACGCCTCTCAGTACGTCTTCGGGACCGCGTCCTTCTCGAGCGGGCTCACGTAGGGCCTGCCCGCCGTCGCCTTCGCGAACTCGGCCTTCACGGCCGCGACGGTGGCGGGCTCCCTCAGGAGGTCCGTCGTCGACGAGGCGAGGACCTTCGCGGCGACGAGCATCCCCTTGACGCCGATCGGGCTCGCGGCGCACGACGCGACGTCCCAGTGGTGCCACGGCGCGCCCGCGGGCGCCGTCTCGACCGCCGAGCTCGATGAGCGGGTAGGCCGCGCTCACCTCGCCGGTGTCCGACGAGGCGCTCACCCCGCGCCCCTTCGCGTACGGCAGGACCTCGTTCGAGAGCCCCTTCTCCGGGATCCCGACCTCCTTCTGGATCGACTTCGCGAAGGCCTGGTCCGCCTCGCTCCACTTCGGCGCGCCGACCCGCTCGAGGTTCCTCTGGACGACCCTCGAGAGGGTCTCGTTGTAGAGCGGCTCGCGCGTGGAGGCGAGGACCGTGACCTTCGCGCTCGTCTCGGTCGCGAGGCCGGCGCCTTCGGCGGCTTTCCGCAGCCGCCCGACCATCTCGTTCATGCGGTCGCCGTCCGCGTCGCGCACGAACCACTGCACGCGCGCGTAGTCCGGGATGATGTTCGCGGCGAGGCCGCCGTCCTTGATCACCCGGTGGAGGCGGGCCGTCGGCATCACGTGCTCGCGCATGAGCGCCATCGCGTGGTCGAAGAGCTCGACGGCATCCAGGGAGCTTCTCCCGAGCCACGGATTCGCGGCCGCGTGCGCCGTCTTCCCGAAGAACTCGACGTCGAGAGCCGTGATCGCGAGCCGGCCGCCCGAGTACAGGTAGTTCTCCGACTCGGGGTGCCAGGCGAGGACGGCGTCGGTGCCCGTGAAGACCCCGTCGCGGAGCATGAACGTCTTGCCGAGGATCTGCTCCTCGGCGGGCGTGCCGTAGACCCGGATCGTGCCGGGAAGCTTCGCGGTGATCCGCTCGCGGTTCGCGGCGACGGCCGCCGCGACGGCGGCGGTCCCGAGGAGGTTGTGGCCGCAGCCGTGGCCGGGCGCGCCGGCGACGGCCGGGTCCTTCTTCGCCTCGCCTGCCCTCTGCGAGAGGCCCGGGAGGGCGTCGTACTCGGCGAGGATCGCGACGACCGGCGAGCCCGCCCCCGCGCTCGCGACGAACGCGGTCGGCATCCCGGCGACGCCCCGCGTCACGGTGAAGCCCTCCTTCTCGAGGACCTCCTCGAGCAGGGCCGACGACTTGTGCTCGGCCAGGGCGGTCTCGGCGAAGCCCCAGATCTTCCGCGAGACGGCCTCCCACCGGGCGGCGTCGGCGTCGACGGCGGCGTCGGTCCCGGCGGGCGGGGCCGCGGGGGCGGCGGGCCCGGCCGCGAGCGCGAGGCCGAGGGCGAGAGCGGCGGGGACGCGGAAAGAAACTTGCATCGGTCGCCTCCGAACGGGGGATGTGTCGCTTGAGAAAGACAGCATACGATGGCGGAATGCGAAAGAGACTCGCCCTGGGCCTGGTCCTCGCCCTCTCGGGGGCCGCCCTCGGGCAACCGGCCCCCCCGGCGGACGCCCAGAAGAGCCGGATCGACGCCCCCGGGGCGTCCATCCCCCTCGACGTGCGCGAGCAGTATCTCGGCAGGACCGGCGCGAAGACGGCCGTCAAGTTCATCCTCTCCGTGAGCCGCGCCGACCTGAGGGGAGCCGCGAGCTCGACGCGCGTCGTCTCCTTCACGCTCTCGGGCGTCGTGAACGACGCGAAGGGCGGGAACGTCGACGCGTTTCGCGTCCCGGCGGACGTCGACTTCGGAGCCGACGCGAGCGCGCCCGTCTCCATCACGTTCCTGCGCCCGCTCCCGCCGGGGACGTACGAGGTCCAGTTCCGCCTCGAGGGCGTCGCCGGCCGCGCCGTCGCGACGCGCGCCGTCTCGATCTCGGTGCCCGAGATGACGTCCGACTTCCGCGCCGAGGACGCGGGGACGGAGCCGGGCGGCCTCCCGAGCGCGGCCGCGGTCGTCCTCGAGTCCGAGAACCGGCAGGCCGTGCCGCCGGACGCGGGCAACCTCGTGAAGATCGTCGCGCCCCGCACGGAGGTGCCCGTCGGTCTCCTCAGGATCGGCTGCGAGGTGAAGCCGCCCGTCAGCCGCGTCGAGTTCTGGCTCGACGACCGCAAGGTCCTCGTGAAGAACCGCGCGCCGTACGAGGTCGAGCTGGACCTCGGCAAGGTCCCGAAGAAGCAGACACTGAAGGCCATGGGCTTCGACGCCCAGGGGAACTTCGTCGACGCGGACGCCTGGGCGATCAACGAGAAGGACGCCCGTCTCTCCGTGCGCCTCCTCGAGCTGCCGAAGGGCGAAGGCGGCGGGGGACATGGTCGAGGTCAAGGTCGCCGTCCAGTCCATGGCGGGCGGCATGGCGACGAAGCTCGAGCTCTGGCTCGACGACCACAAGGTCAAGGAGTGGACCCGCCCGCCGTACGTCGTCATGGTGCCCAACGCGCAGATCCAGAAGGCGACGCTCATGCGCGCGACGGCGACGGACGAGGAGGGCAAGGAGTTCACGGACCTCAAGCTCCTCAAGGGCGAGTCGCGGTTCGTGTCGAGGATGGAGGTCGACCTCGTCGAGCTGCCCGTCTCCGTCTACGACGCCGAGGGCCGGCTCGTGAAGAGCCTCTCGAAGGAGGACTTCACGGTCACGGAGGACGCCGTCCGGCAGGAGCTCACGAGCTTCGAGTTCGCCGAGTCGCTCCCGCTGTCCCTCGGGATCGTGATCGACGGCTCGGGCTCGATGAAGGACGCGATGCCGATCGTCCACCAGGCCGCGTCGGAGTTCGTCCAGAAGCTCGTCTCGAAGGAGAAGGACCAGGGGTTCGTCGTCGAGTTCCGCGAGCGCCCGAGTCTCCTCGCGTCGCTCTCGCACAAGTCGATGGACCTCGAGCGCGCGATCGCCGAGACGCACGCGGACGGCGCGACCGCCCTCTACGACGCCGTCGTCATGGCGCTCTACCAGTTCCGGGCGACCCCGGGCCGCAAGGCGGTCGTGGTCCTCACGGACGGCGACGACAACCACTCCTGGACGGACTACCCGACGCTGCGGCGCTACGCGCGCTCGGCGGGCGTCCCGATCTACTTCATCGGCCTCAACCTCTCGTTCCTCGACACGGGCATCAAGGGGCGGATGAAGGAGCTCGCGGCCGACACCGGCGCCGAGGCCTTCTTCGTCAGCAAGGCGACGGCGCTGCCGGACGTCTACCGGACGATCGAGACGGAGCTGCGCTCGCAGTACTTCCTGCGGTACCTCACGAACTCGCAGAAGGGCGAGAACCAGTTCCGCGCGATCGAGGTGAAGCTCAGGGACCCGAAGCTGCGCGCGAAGACGATCCGCGGTTACTTCCCCTGATCGGCCCTGAGCGCGAGCGCCACGGCGCGCGTGTGGGCGGCCGCCGTCCCGCAGCATCCGCCGGCGAGGCGGGCCCCGAGCGCGACCCAGTCCGCGGCGAGCGCCGCGTAGTCCTCCGGGGAGACGGGGTCACCGTACGCGTTCCCGTAGGCGGCGAGCGGCAGCCCCGGCGCCGCCGCCGCGAGGCGGGCGAGGTCGCTCCGCGAGGGCGCGCGCCGCGACGCAGTTGATCCCGAGCGCGTCCGGCGGGACGGGAAGCGAGAGAAGCGCGCGCGCGAAGTCCTCGACCGGCTCGCCGGACAGCAAGCGCCCGCCTTCGTCCGTCACGCACGAGACGACGACCGGCAGCCCGGTGGCCGCCGCGCCGCGCGCGGCGGCGACGGCTTCGCGGACGGTGTTCATGGTCTCGACGAGGATGAGATCGACACCCGCGGCCGCGAGAGCGGCCGCCATCTCCGCGTGTTCGGAGAAGAGAATATTTTCTGCTTCGAAACGAGATCAGGGCGGTAGCAGTCCTCCAGCGGGGCTAACGACCCGGCGACGGCGATGCCGCTGAAGGATTTCTTAGAAGGTCGGGTTGCGCCGCCGCTCCGGCTCGCGGCCCTACGCCCCTCACCCGGCGGAGCGCCCCTGCCCGTACGCGCCGTCGGGTGCCCCTGCTGCGCGCCCTCTTCACCCTTCAAAGAAATCTTCTCTTCCTCTTCTCTTCCCTCCGCCGCCCGTCGCGCTACGTCCACCGCCCTGGCGATGAGCTCTCGCTGCGAGAGGGAGCAAGAAATTCCTCTTAGGTTCCTTCCGTGCAGCCGGAAGCTCGCGATCGTGAGCACGTCCGCCCCCGCCTCCGCGTTCTCGCGGTGCACCGCCTCGACGAGCTCCGGCGCGTCGAGGAGGGCCTGGGCGCTCCAGAGCGGCGCGGGAAGACGGGCGCCGCGCGAGAGCAGGTCCGTCCCGAGGGCCGCGTCCAGGACGAGCGGCGGCCCGGAGCGGAGCCGGGCGCGGAGGAGCGGAGCGGTCCGAGCGGGCACGGCGGCCTCCCGGAGACGAGGATATCGAGTCGCCTGTTAGCATTCCGCCCATGGCCGCAAACCGCTCCTGGGCCCTGGTTCTCGGAGCCTCGTCCGGTTTCGGAGAGGCCACCTCGCTCGCCCTCGCCCGCGCGGGGCGGAACGTCTTCGGCGTCCACCTCGACCGCAAGGCGACGCAGCCCAACGTGGACCGGATCACGGCCGGGATCACGGCCGCCGGGTCCCGGCCCGTCTTCTTCAACATGAACGCGGCCGACGACGAGCGGCGCACCGAGGCGATCGCGGAGATGACGAAGATCCTGGACGCGGAGGGAAACCGCGCGGGGATCGAGGTCGTCCTCCACTCGCTCGCCTTCGGGACGCTCAAGCCGTTTCTCGCGGACGCGCCGGCGGACCGGATCGTCCGGGCCCAGATGGACATGACGCTCGACGTGATGGCGCACTCCCTCGTCTACTGGGTGCAGGACCTCCTCGCGGCCGGGCTCCTCGCCGAGGGCGGGCACGTCTTCGCGATGACGTCCGCCGGCGGGCACCGGATCTGGAAGGCGTACGGCGCGGTCTCGGCCGCGAAGGCCGCCCTCGAGAGCCACTGCCGGCAGCTCGCCGTCGAGCTCGTCACCCGGAAGATCGCCGTCAACGCGATCCGCGCGGGCGTCACCGACACGCCGGCGCTCCGGAAGATCCCGGGAAACGCCGAGATGATCCAGCGGTGCCTCGCGATCCATCCGGCGGGCCGGCTCACGACGCCCGCCGACGTCGCGAACGTCATCGTCGCGCTCTCGCGGCCCGACACCGTCTGGCTGAGCGGCAACGTGCTCGGCGTCGACGGCACCGAAGACGTCATCGGTTGAGGCCCGTGAAAGACGCGCGTCTCCTCTCCACGGCTGCCTGCGTGACTCTGGCTCTCGCGCTCCTCGGCGCGTCCTGCGAGACCGTGACGTCCGACCGTGAAGGCGCAGTCCGACGTTCCGTCGGCCGGGAAGTTCCCGCACGGGATCTTCGGGCGCTTCCTCGAGAAGGTCGTCCACGACGGGCTCGTCGACTACGCGGCGGCGTCCCTCGAGGAATCCACGCTCGAGGAGTACCTCGCGGAGGTCGCGCGGGTCTCGCCGGAGACGCACCCGCACCTGTTCCCGACCGAGCCCGACCGGATGGCGTACTGGATCAACGCCTACAACGCCTGCGCGATCCGCGGCGTCCTGCGGTTCAACCGCCCGCCGAGCCTGAAGGAGATCGCGCACCGGTTCGACTCCGAGACGAGGTACGTCTTCGGCGGACGCGCGCTCTCCCTGAACCAGATCTCGTCGCTCGCCTGGCGGCGGTTCACGGACGCGCGGATCCACTTCGCGCTCGTGAAGGCGCGCCGCGGCGGGCCGCCGCTCGCGAAGGACCCCTGGGACGCCTCCGACCTCGACGAGAGGCTCGACGCCGCCGCGAAGGCGTTCGTGGCCGACCCGCGCAACATCGACTGGAAGTCCCCGTCCCTCAAGGCGGGCTTCTCACGCGTCATCCTCGACTTCCGGAGCGACTTCGAGCGCGAGGTGCCCTCGACCGTGTCCGGCGATCCGCGTCTCGTGGGGTCGATCAACCGCTGGCGCCCGCCGACGGACAAGATCACGGCGATCGAGGTGTACCCGATCCCGTTCGACGAGCGCCTGAACGACATCTCGAACCGCTGAGCCGATGCGCGTCGCGCGCCGCGCCGCCCCGGCCCTTCTCGCGGCCGTCGTCGTCGCCGCCGCGTGCGGAGGGCAGCCGGCGCGGGAAGGGGCGGCCGTCCCGACGGCGACGCCGGCGCCTCCCGCTCTCGAGGGCGGGATCCCGCTCGCGCCGGGCCTCGCGCTGACGCTCGTGCCGAACCTGCCGGGCGTGGACGGCGAGGACGTGCCCGACCTCGCCCGCCGCGAGGTCGAGGTCCTCGAGGTCGGGAAGGGGAGACTTCGCCTGAAGTGGACGGGTCAGGTGCGCGTCGAGAAGCCCGACTCGGCGCGCCGCCGCGAGGACTGGGTGCGCGCGCGCGGGAACGCCCCGCAGGGCGCCACGCCCGAGCCGACCGTCCCGGCCGCCTACGAGACGCACGAGGTCGGGGGCACCCTCCTCTTCCCGGACTTCGGGACGGCGACGGATCTCCTCCTGCCGGGCCTCTGGCCCGAGGGCAGCGCGACGTTGCCCGCCGCGACGGCCCTCTGGATCTCGCCGAACGCGCGCGCGGAGCTCGAGGGCGGCGGCAGCGCGTCGGTGCCGCTCGCGGTGGCCGCGCCCGCGCTGCGCGAGCCCGGCGCGACGTTCCTGCGCCGCGCGATCGACCTCGCGGCCCGGGCGCCCTCGACCCGGCCGGGCCTCTGGACGGCCGGGCCGCGCGCGGCGTTCCGGCTCGTCGTCGACGGCCGGGACGTGACGGTGCCCGTGGTCGGCGCGCGCGACTGGTTCGCCGCCTACGCGATCCTGGACGGCACGTCGCCGCCGCTCGTCCTCTCGGCGCTCCCGCAGCCCGCGTCCGCTCTCCCGGCGGACGGCCCCGTCCCCGCGCACGCGATGCGGAGCCTTCTCGGCTACCGCGTCGCCGAGATCAGGCGCCCGGCGGAGGGGAAGTGAGCGGGGACACGGGGCTCGCGGTCGTCACGGGTGCCTCGTCGGGGATCGGGGCCTCGTTCGCGCGCGCGCTGGCGGCGGAGGGACGGCCGGTCCTGCTCGTCTCGCGGTCGCGAGACAGGCTGGAGGCGCTCGCGTCCGAGCTGAACGCCGGCCGGGGCGGCCGCGCGGAGGTCCTCGCGGCCGACCTCGCGACGCCCGAGGGGCGCGACGGCCTGTGGAACGCGACGGAGGGCGGCGGCCGCCCCGTCGCGCTCCTCGTCAACAACGCGGGCTTCGGCCTGAACGGGCCCGAGACCGACCTGCCGTTCGAGAGGGTGCACGCGCTCCTCGAGCTGAACGTCGTCGCGACGGCGGAGCTGACGCACCGCTTCCTCGTCGCGATGAAGGCGCGCCGCGCGGGCGCGATCCTGAACGTCTCCTCGACGTCCGCGTTCTACCCGACGCCGTACTTCTCGCTCTACGGCGCGAGCAAGGCCTTCATCCTGAACTTCACCCAGGCGCTCCACGAGGAGGCGAAGGCGTTCGGCGTCGTCGTGACGTGCCTCGTCCCGGGTTACACGAAGACGAACTTCCACGCCGTGGCGGGAATGAAGGGCGCCGAGGCGACGCCGTTCCCCGAGATGACGCCCGAGGCCGTCGCGAAGATCGGTCTCGAGGCGGTACGGAAGAGGAAGGCGTTCGTCGTGACGCACCCGCTCGACCGGGCCTGGATCCTCTCGGGGCGTTTCGTCCCGCGCTGGGTCCCCGCGAAGCTCGGGGCGTACTTCTTCAAGAAGACGCGGCTGGATTCGTAGAAGAAGAGAAGAGAAGAGAAGAGGAAGAGGAAGATCTTCTTAGAAGGGTGAGTGGGGGCGGAGCGTGGTGGATGGGCGCAGCGGTTTCTCGACGCCGCGGCCCGCCATTCACCTTCTAAGAAATTCCGAATCCGAATCCGAATCCGAATCCGAAATCCCGGGTCAGTGGCTCCGGCCTGGGCGCCCCAAAGCTGCTTCAGCCGCTCGTCGCGGCCGCAGCCGGAACGGTAGAAGTGGTACCGGATCGGGTTCTTCTTGTAGTAGCTCTGGTGGTACTCCTCGGCCTTCCAGAAGGGCCCCGCCTTCAGGATTTCCGTCACGATGGGCGCCTTGAGGACGTTCGAGGCCTCGAGCGCCTTCTTCGAGGCCTCGGCCGCCTCCCGCTGGGCCTCGTCGTGGAAGAAGATCGCCGTCGTGTACTGGAATCCCGAGTCGCAGAACTGGCCGCCCGCGTACGTCGGGTCGACGTTGTGCCAGAAGACGTCGAGGAGCTTCCCGTAGCTGACCTTCTTCGGGTCGAAGACGACCTCGATGGACTCGCGGTGCCCCGTCCCGCCCGCCGAGACCTCGTGGTACGTCGCGCCCGCCTTCGTCCCGCCCGTGTATCCGACGGTCGTCGACACGACGCCGGGGACGGCGTCGAAGGGGCCCTGCATGCACCAGAAGCAGCCCCCGGCGAACGTGGCCTTCGCGAGGCCGGCGGGGGCGGGGCCGGTGGCCTTCGTCGGCTCGTCGGCCCGCGCGAAGACGGCGAGGAGCAGCAGGGCGAGGAGCGGCAGGAGGAATCGGGTGTTGCGGCGCATGGTGTTCACGGCTCTCCGTGGGGAATACGAGGACGCCCCCCCTTCCTGGATGCCGGAACCGCGGCGTTCCATTCCCCGATCAGAGAACGTACGGACGCCCGAAGAGTTTCGTCAGCGAATCCGCCACCGACCGGAAGGCGAGCGCGAGCCCGGCGACCTCCTCCGGCGTGAACCAGCCGACCTCGAGCGTCTCGTCGCCCGCATGGGGCTCGCGGCTGCCGGACGCGAGCGAGCCGCGGTAGACGGCCACGACGACCGGCCGACCCGGGTAGGAGAAGAGGCCGAGGAGGCCCTCGAGGTCGGCCACGGCCCCGCACTCCTCGAGCGTCTCGCGCAGCGCGGCCTCCTCGACCGTCTCCCCGCGGTCCACGTGCCCGCCGGGAAAGGTCCACTTCCCGTAGCCGGGCTCGATGGCGCGCTTGACGAGGAGGACGCGCTCGTCGCGCACGATCAGGACGCCCGCGGCGACTTTCGGGTCGATCCAGTGCACGGCACCGCAGGCCGGGCAGACCGGAACGCTGCGCCCGGGGCCCATTTCCCTGGATTCGAGCTTTCGCGCGCATTGCGTGCAGAAGATCGGAAGCTCGTACACGGGATCAGGCTACCGCGTTTCGGCGGCCCGGGGGGTCACCCGGACGCGCGTGACAGGCCTCACGGCCCGACCTACGTTGGGGGAGGCATTTTCGGCGTCCTTGACGGAACGGGGGGAGGTAACGAGAATCCACCGTCCTTGCGGGCCCCCGCCCGCTTCCCGGGAGGCGCCCTTGACGAACAACCGCAAGTGGACCGAAGACGACGCCCGGTGGCTGAAGGCCAATTTCGGGCGGATGGACTCGCAGACCCTGTCGCGAAAGCTGGGTCTCTCGCTCGAGGACCTCGAGAGGAAGATCCGGCAGCTCAAGCTCGCCGCTCCCGAGCCGGACAAGGCGCGCAAGGCGCCCGCCTCGCTCAAGGAAGCCGTGCGCGAGTCCTCGGCGGCACGCAAGGAGTACGAGAAGGCCATCGAGCTGTTCCACAAGCGCCACTTCGACGACGCGGCGCGACGCTTCGAGGACCTCATCGAGAAGCACCCGGACGAGAAGGAATTCCTCGACCGCGCGCGCATGTACCTGACGGCGTGCCGGAACGGGAAGAAGGCGAAGGCCGCCTCGATGGAGAGCCCGGAGGAGATCTACCACGCGGCCGTGTTCGAGAAGAACCGCGGCAACGTCGAGAAGGCGCTCGAGCTGCCTCAAGAGGAGCGGCGGGAAGAAGGACGGCGACGGGCGCGTCCACTATCTCGCGGCCTGCTGCTTCGCGCTGCAGGGAGACGTCGAGCAGGCCCTCCAGTCGCTCCGGAAGGCGATCGCGGCCGACGACCACAATCGCATCCAGGCGCGCCTCGAGGCCGACCTGTCGGTCCTGCGCGGCACGCAGGGGTTCACGGAGCTCGTCGCGGGAGGCGCGTGACCTCCGTCGTCCTCCTGGCCGCCGGCCGCGGCGTGAGGATGAGGTCGACGCGGCCGAAGGTTCTCCACGAGGCAGCGGGCCGCCCCCTCCTCGACCGCGCGCTCGACACCGCGCTCGCCGTCGCGGGCGACCCGTCCTCGGTCGTCGTCGTCGTGTCGAAGAAGGACTCTTCGAGAGATTCTTCGGAAGAGAGGGATTCTTCGAAGGAAAGAGCGTCGGTCGGCGCGTATCCTGACGGCCCATCATCCGCGTGTCAGAGTCGCGGTCCAGGATCCGCCGCGGGGCACGGGCGACGCCGTGCGCGCCGCAGCGGCGTCCGGCGCATTCGGGAGCGCGAAGACGGTCGTCGTTCTCTCGGGCGACGTCCCGCTTCTTTCGGCGGACGCGGTGAAGGGTCTCGTCGACGCGCTGAAGAGCGACAAGAAGGCGGCGGTCGCGGTCCTGACGGCCACGCTCCCGAACCCCACGGGTTACGGGCGCATCGTGCGGGACGGGAAGAAGAAATTTCTTCGGATAAGAGAAGAGAAAGATTCTTCGAGTAAAGAGAAGGGGATCCGGGAGATCAACACCGGAACCTATGCGTTCGATCGAGCGTTCCTGGAGAAATCCCTCCCTCTTCTTACCTCTAAGAATCTTCAGAACGAGTTCTACCTGACCGACGTGCTCTCACTCGCGCGAAGGCCGGCCGCCGCGTTCTCCTTCTCGAAGGCGACCCCTCCTCCGCCCTCGGCGTGAACTCCCGCGAGGACCTCGCGGCCGTCGACCGCCTCCTCCGCGAGCGGGCCGTCGTCGCCGCGATGCGCGGCGGGGCGACGATCCTGCGCCCGGAGACGGTCACGCTCGACGAGACCGTCGTTCTCGAGGCGGACACGACGGTCGAGCCGTTCGTGACGCTTCTCGGAAAGACGCGCGTCGGCGCGGGAACGGTGATCGGCCAGGGCTGCGTCGTGCGCGACTCCGTCTTCGGGAAGGACGTGACGGTGAAGCCGTACTGCGTCATCGAGTCGTCGGCCGTGGGGGACGGGTGCGTCGTCGGGCCGTTCGCGCGCCTGCGCGAGGGGACGGATCTCGCCGCCCGCGTCCACGTCGGCAACTTCGTCGAGACGAAGAAGGCGAGGCTCCACGAGGGCGTCAAGGCGAACCACCTGACGTATCTCGGGGACACGGAGATCGGCGCGCGCACGAACGTCGGCGCGGGAGTCATCACGTGCAACTACGACGGGTTCGCGAAGCACCGGACGACGATCGGCGCGGACGTCTTCGTGGGCTCGGACATGCAGCTCGTCGCGCCCGTGACGGTCGGCGACGGCGCGATCATCGGCGCCGGGACGACCGTGACGAAGGACGTCCCGAAGGATTCCCTCGCGACCTCGCGCGCGCCGCAGGAGAACCGCGACGGTGCGGGCGCGGCCTATCGCGCGCGCAAGAAGAAGAGCTGACGCGATGTGCGGAATCGTGGGCTACGTGGGCCCGCGCGAGGCGACGCCCATCCTCCTCGACGGCCTCAAGCGCCTCGAGTACCGCGGCTACGACTCGGCCGGCATCGCGGTCGTGGGGGAGGACGGCGAGGTCCGCGTGGCGCGCAGCGAGGGCAAGCTCGGGAACCTGACGGAGAAGATCGCGAGCACGCCGCCCCCCGGCCGCTTCGGGATCGGCCACACGCGCTGGGCGACGCACGGCCGGCCCTCCGAGGAGAACGCCCACCCGCACCGCGACGCCTCGGGCCGGATCGTCGTGATCCACAACGGGATCATCGAGAACTTCCTCCCGCTCAAGCAGGGCCTGCAGAGAGACGGCGTGCGCTTCCTGTCCGAGACGGACACGGAGGTCGTCGCGCACGCCCTCGCCGCCGCGCGCCGCGCCGCGCCGTCGAAGCCGTTCGCCGAGGTCGTGCGCGAGACCGCCGCCGGCCTGAAGGGCATGTACGCGCTCGTCCTCTTCTCGGCGGACGAGCCCGGCGTCCTCTACGCCCTCAAGTGGGGGCCCCCGATCGTCCTCGGCCTCGGGAAAGGGCGAGAACTTCGTCGCCTCGGACGCGACGGCCATCCTCCCGCACACCCGCGACCTGATCTTCCTCGAGGACGGCGACCTCGCCCGCGTCACGGCCGAGGGCGTCACGGTGACGGGCTTCGACGGCGCGCCGCTCTCCCGTCCTGCCCTCCGCGTTGCCTGGGACGCGGTGTCGGCCGAGAAGGGCGGATACGCGCACTTCATGGCCAAGGAGATCGCCGAGCAGCCGACCGTCGTGATCGAGACGATCGGCCACAAGCTCTCCCTCGAGACGGGCCTCTTCAACGAGAGCGAGATGGGCGTTCCGAAGGCGCTCCTGAAAGAGATCGACCGCGTCCAGATCGTCGCGTGCGGGACGAGCTGGCACGCCGGCCTCGTCGCGAAGTTCCTCCTCGAGGAGATCGCGCGCATGCGGACGGACGTCGACTACGCGTCCGAGTTCCGCTACCGCGCGCCGCTCGTCGACGGCCGCACGCTCGTCCTCGGGATCTCGCAGTCGGGTGAGACGGCCGACACCGTCGCGGCGCTCAAGGAGGCGAAGGCGCTCGGCGGGCGCACCGTCGGCGTCGTGAACGTGCCCGGCTCGGCGATCGCGCGCCTCGTGGACGGCGTCCTCGCGACGCACGCGGGGCCCGAGGTCGGCGTCGCCTCGACGAAGGCGTTCACGACCCAGCTCGTCGCGCTCGTCCTCTTCGCGCTCTACGTGAGGTCCGTCCGCTCCGGCGGTGAGACGCCCGTCGACGCCGGACTTCCTGGCGGCCCTCGCGCGGCTGCCCGCGGCCCTGCGCGAGACGCTGGCGCTCGAGCCCGCGATCGAGAAGCTCTCGGAGCGGTTCGAGAAGGTCTCCCACGCCCTCTTCCTCGGGCGCGGCGCGCACTACCCGATCGCGCTCGAGGGCGCGCTCAAGCTCAAGGAGATCTCGTACATCCACGCCGAGGGCTATCCCGGCCGGCGAGATGAAGCACGGCCCGATCGCGCTCATCGACGAGGCGATGCCCATCGTCGGGATCGCGCCGCACGACGCGCTCTACGACAAGGTCGCGTCCAACCTGCGTGAGGTCAAGGCGCGCGCGGGGATCCTCTTCGCGCTCGTGAACCCCGGCGACGCGGACGTCGCGACGTTCGCGGACGAGACGCTCGTGATGCCGAAGGTCCACCCGGCGCTCCAGCCCGTCGTCTCGGTCGTCCCGCTCCAGCTCCTCGCGTACCACGTCGCCCGCCGCCGCGGCTGCGACGTCGACCAGCCGCGCAACCTCGCGAAGTCCGTCACGGTCGAGTGAACCGACTGCCCGCGGGAGGGCGTGTCGAGCGGACGCGGCCTTGACATATTAGAAAACGCTACTATATTGAGTCCATGGCGAGGGCCGCGAGCGACGAGAGCGTCTTCCAGGCGATCGCGTGTCCCACGCGGCGGGCGCTCCTGTCGGCGCTCGCGCTCGGGGAGAGCAGCGTCTCGGACCTCGTCGCCTCCCTCGACGTCACGCAGTCCGCGGTGAGCCAGCAGCTCGCGGTCCTGAAGAGCGCCGGGCCTCGTCGGTGAGCGCGCGGACGGGCGCTTCCGCCACTACAGCCTGCGGCCGGGCCCGCTCGACGAGGTCGCGGCGTGGATCGGCCGCACGCGCGCGTTCCACGAGAAGCAGCTCGACGCCCTCGGCCGCGTCCTCGACGCCCTGCCCGACGACCCGAAGAACGGCGCATCCGCGTCCCGGGAGAAGGAGACGACCGTCATGACCACCTTCACCGGAAGCGCCCGCCAGACGACAATCCTCACCGAACGGGGAGCCTCGATGAGCGACCTCCGCCTCGTCCGCGACTATCCGCACCCGCCGGCGAAGGTCTGGCGCGTCCTGACCGAGCCCGCCCTGATGGCGCTCCTCGGGATGCGGCCCGAGGGCTACGCGCCCGTCGTCGGGACGAAGCTTCCGGCTCGTCGGCAAGCCGAACCCGGGCTGGCGCGGATTCGTCGAGTGCGAGGTGCTCGAGGCGCGCGAGCCGTCGGTGCTCGTCTACCGCTGGGACGACGACGGGAAGAACCCCCCGACGCGAGGTCCGCTACTCGCTCGAGCCGCACGCCGGCGGCACGCGGCTCACCGTCGAGCACACGGGCTTCACGGGCGTCAGCGGGTTCCTCTTCACGCGGCTCGTCATGGGGCCCGGGTGGAGGAAGACGCTCGGGACGTACCTCCCCGCCGTCCTCGCGGACCTCGACGCGGAGGGAAACCTCCGGCCCGGAAGTACGCTGAAGCCGAGGTTCTAGGCCCAGCCCTTCGCCCGGCTGACCGCCTTCTCCCACCCGGCGCGCAGCGCCGCGGCCTCGTCGCGCGACATGGAGGGCTCGAAGCGGCGGTCGACCTTCCCGTTCGCGCGGATCTCGGCGGCGTCCTTCCAGAAGCCGACGGCGAGGCCCGCGAGGTACGCGGCGCCGAGCGCCGTCGTCTCGAGGACCTCGGGCCGCACGACCGGAACGCCGAGGAGGTCCGCCTGGAAGCGCATGAGGAGCTCGTTCGCGGAGGCGCCGCCGTCGACGCGCAGCTCGTGGAGCGTCAGGCCCGCGTCCTTCTCCATCGCGGCGAGGACGTCGGCGCTCTGGTAGGCGATCGACTCGAGCGCGGCGCGCGCGAGGTGGCCTCCCGTCGAGCCGCGCGTGAGCCCGAAGACGGCGCCGCGGGCGTACGCGTCCCAGTGCGGGGCGCCGAGTCCCGCGAAGGCCGGGCACGAAGTAGACGCCGCCGTTGTCCCTCTCGCTCGAGGCGAGCGCCTCGACGTCGGCGGCCTTCCGGATGATCTTCAGCCCGTCCCTCAGCCACTGGATCGGCGGCGCCGGCGATGAAGACGCTGCCCTCGAGCGCGAACGTGGGGCCGTCGCCCGAGGTCCCACGCGACGGTCGTCAGCAGACGGTTGCGCGACGCGACGGCGCGCCGCGCCGGTGTTCAGGAGCAGGAAGCAGCCCGTGCCGTACGTGTTCTTCGCGAGGCCCGGGCGGTCGCAGGCCTGGCCGAAGAGCGCCGCCTGCTGGTCGCCCACGAGGCTCGCGAGCGGGACGCGAACGCCTCCGAGGGTCGTCGTCGCGACGACGCCGGACGACGGCACGACCGCCGGCAGGACCTCGCGCGGGACGTCGAGGAGACGGAGGAGCTCGTCGTCCCAGGCGCCCGCGTGGATGTCGTAGAGGAGCGTCCGGCTCGCGTTGGAGGCGTCCGTCGCGTGCACGGCGCCGTCCGTGAGCTGCCAGACGAGCCACGAGTCGACCGTCCCGAACGCGAGCTCGCCTCGCGCGGCCCTCGCCGCGGGCGCCGGGGACGTGGTCGAGGAGCCACTTCAGCTTCGTCCCGGAGAAGTAGGCGTCGAGGACGAGGCCCGTCTTCGCCGTGAACGTCGGCTCGTGGCCCGGCCCGCGCAGCGCGTCGCAGAGTCGGCGCGGTCCGGCGGTCCTGCCAGACGATCGCGTTCGCGAGCGGGCGGCCCGTGGCCCGTTCCCAGAGGAGCGGTCGTCTCGCGCTGGTTCGTGATGCCGATCGCGGCGACGTCCGCCCCGGAGAGCCCCGCCTTCGCG
Source organism: uncultured Acidobacteriota bacterium (assembly GCA_963776915.1). Taxonomy (GTDB): domain Bacteria; phylum Acidobacteriota; class Thermoanaerobaculia; order UBA5066; family UBA5066; genus Fen-183. Next base: position 83,134 of record CAVZPE010000030.1, read on the forward strand.
AGCGCCTCGTGCATGACGCCGGACTGCGTCGCCCAGATCTCGGTCGGGTCGTGCTCGACCCATCCCGGCTCCGGGAAGATCTGCCGGAACTCCTTCTGCGCGGTCGCGACGACGCGGCCCGCGTGGTCGAAGACGAGCGCGCGCGAGCTGGTCGTGCCCTGGTCGAGGGCGAGGACGAACGGCATCGGTGCGGCCGATTCTGCCGCAGGGCGGGCGTCGCCCGCGTGCGCTACCATCGCGCCCCTTGGTCGCCCGCCCGGAAGATCTCCTCGAAGGCCTCAATCCCGAACAGGCCGCCGCCGTCTCGCACGGCGAGGGGCCGCTCCTCGTCCTCGCGGGAGCCGGCTCGGGGAAGACGCGCGTCCTGACGCGGCGCCTCGCGTGGCTCGTCGCGCACGGCGTCCCGCAGGAGGGGATCGTCGCCGTCACGTTCACGAACAAGGCGGCCGGCGAGATGAAGGAGCGCGTGGCGGACGCTGCTCGGCACCGAGCGGCCGCGCTCCTTCGTCGGGACGTTCCACTCCTGGGGCGTGCGCCTCCTGCGGCGCTTCGCGGACGAGGCGGGGCTGCCGCGCGGCTTCGTCGTCTTCGACTCGGACGACCAGCTCGCCGTCGTCAAGCGCGCGATGAAGGAGGTCGCGATCCCCGAGAAGTCCGCGACGCCGCGCCAGATCCAGTCGAAGATCTCGTCGGCCAAGAACGAGGGGATCTCGCCGGACGACTTCCCGCGCCGCTTCGGCGACTTCCTCGGCTCGCGCCTCGCGGACGTGGCCCGCCGGTACGACAGGGCGCTCCGGGCCGCGCAGGCGCTCGACTTCGACGACCTCCTCGTCCTGTCGGCGAAGCTCGTCGGGTCGAACGAGAAGGTGCGCGACCTCCTCAGGCGGAGCATCCGCCACCTCCTCGTCGACGAGTACCAGGACACGAACCGCGTCCAGGCGAAGCTCGTGAAGCTCGTGACGGGCGAGGCCGGGAACCTCTTCGTCGTGGGCGACGAGGACCAGTCCATCTACCGCTGGCGCGGGGCGGACGTCTCGAACATCCTCGAGTTCACGCGCGACTTCCCGACGGCGAAGACCGTGCGCCTCGAACGCAACTACCGCTCGACCGCGCCCATCCTGAAGGCGGCGGGTGCGGTCGTGGCGGAGAACCGGCGGCGCCTCGGCAAGACGCTGAAGGCCACGAAGCCGGGCGGCGAGAAGGTGCGGTTCGTCTCCTTCGACGAGGAGCGCGACGAGGCGCGGGAGATCGTCCTGCGCGTCGCGGCGGCGCGCCGGGCGCGGCCCCGGGGCGAGGTGGCGGTCCTCTTCCGGACGAACGCGCAGTCCCGGCCGTTCGAGGACGAGCTCCTGCGCGCGAACCTGCCGTACGTCCTCGTCGGCGGGACGAAGTTCTACGAGCGGGCCGAGATCAAGGACCTCCTCGCGTACCTGCGCCTCGCGAGGAACCCCGCCGACGACGTGTCGTTCCGCAGGGTGGTCAACGTCCCGGCGCGGGGCGTCGGCGCCGCGACGCTGGAGGCGCTCGAGGCCGCCGCGGCGGAGAAGGGAACGTCGCTCTTCACGGCGCTCGGGGAGCTGCCGACCTCGATGTCGGAGCGCGCGCGGAAGGCCCTGGCCGAGTTCCGGGAGCTCGTGAAGCGCCTCGCGGATTTCGGGGCCGCCGGGGTCGACGGCGCGGGCCCGCCGAACGGCGCGGGCGCCGTCATGGCGTTCGCGCTCGAGGAGACCGGCCTCGCGAGGCTCTACGAGAACACCCTCGACCCGCAGGACGAGGCCCGCCGCGAGAACCTCGACGAGCTCCTCGCCGCGGCACGCGAGCACGAGCGGGCGACGTCCTGGGGCGCGGAGGGGGACGACCCGACGATCGCGGGCTTCCTGGACGCGGTCACGCTCCGCGCCGACGCGGACGAGGCCGACGAGAGGAAGGGCATCCTCCTCATCACGCTCCACGCCGCCAAGGGGCTCGAGTTCGAGGACGTGTTCCTCGCGGGCGCCGAGGACGGCTCGCTCCCGCACGCCTCCTCGCGCGACGACGACGACCAGTTCGAGGAGGAGCGGCGCCTCGCGTACGTCGGGATGACGCGCGCGAAAGAGCGCCTCACCATCTCGTGGGTGAGGCGCCGCATGGTGCGCGGCGAGTGGATGAGCCGCGACCGGTCTCCCTTCCTCGACGCGATCCCGGGGGAGGTCGTCGCAGTACGAGGACATGACGTCGGGATTCGGAGGGAGGAAGACACGGGGATGGATTTCTTAGAAGGTAGAGAGGGCGGGTCGCGCGGCGAGAGGGGCTATGGCGGCGGGCGGCGGCCCTACGGCGGCGGGGCGTTCGGCGGCGGCGCCTCGGCGTCCGGCGGCTCCCTGTTCCCCGACTACGAAAACGAATCCCAGGAGGTCCGCCTCCCCCTCTTCACCTTCTAAGAAATCCCTCTTCGGCCGTCCCCCGATGCGAACCATCACACCCATGCGCGGCGTGATGAAGCGCACGCCGCCGCCGCCGACCGCCTCCGGCTACCGCCGCGGGTCGAAGGTGCTGCATCCCGAGTACGGCGTGGGCGTCGTCCTCACGGTGGAGGGCTCCGGCGACGCCGAGAAGCTCGTCGTCTACTTCGACCGCGCGGGCCGGAAGAAGTTCGTCGCGAAGTTCGCGAACCTGTCGCCGGCCTGACCGCTCGCCGTCCCGCGGCTCAGCCGGGTTCCCGCGCGAGCGCGACGATCGCCTTGCGGAGCTTCCGGTGCGCGTCGAAGAGGCGGACGAAGTCCGACTCGCGCCGGCCGCCCTTGGCCCGGATGACGGCGGCCAGCGCGCCCTTCTCCGCCGGCGTCCACCGTCCGACGCCCGGCAGGATCGAGACGAGAGGCGCCCAGCGCCGGAACGCGAGGCGCCCGGTAGCCGTCCAGCCGTTCGGCCGCACGCCGAGGAGCCGGGCCGCTTCCACGGCGAGGACGGCCTCGGCCCTCTCGCGGTCCGATCCGAAGCGGGCGGCGACGGCGTCCGTCACCCTGAGGCCGACGTTCGGGAGCTCGACGAGGCCGATCGCGTCGTTCCGCGCCTTCCCCCCGAACCAGTAGAGGTTCTCCGACGCGAGGACCTTCAGGTTCGCGAGGGAGGTCCGGTGCGTCGGGTCCGCGGCCATCCGGCGCTCCTCCTCCCGCATGAGGGCGACGGCCTTCGGGGCCCGCGGGACGAAGCCGAGCTTCCGGTAGAACCACCAGGCGCCGGACTCGAGCGCCTCGGGGTTGCCGTAGCCGCCGAGCTGGTACGGGAAGATCGTGAAGACGTCGGAGCCGAAGAGGGCGCGCGCCATCGAGAGCACCTTGCCGTAGACGAGGCCGGACTCGCCGCCCCGGAACGTCTCGAAGACGTTGTAGGCGATCTCGGAGGACCCGAAGAGCGCGCTCGTGAGGACGTAGCCGATCGGGACTCCGTTCTTGAGCGTCAGGAAGCCGTAGACCGACTCGAGGAGGAGCCGGCGCTCGGGGACGACCCCGATCGCGGCGAACGCGAGGCCGTCCGGGAACGTCACGAGGCGGACGTCGCTCGCGTCGCCCCACTGGAAGGCGTCGAGGTCCCGCTGTCGCGCGACCATCGCTTCCTTCGCGAGGTCGAGGTAACGCTCCCCGTCCCGCCGGGAGACGGCCGCCACCGAGAGCGGCGGGCGTGCGATCGCGCGGCGGACGTCGGGGCGGCCGCGGTCGAGCGGCCGCGCCTGGAAGGCGACGGGCGCCGTCCTCAGGCACGCGCTCGTCCGGGAGGGCGTGCCGGGACCGGGCTCGAGGACGAGCGGCAGCTCGAGGCTCTCCCATGCCGCCTCCCGCTCGAATGTCCCCCGGCCCAGCCTGGAGAGGCGGCGCACGAGGAACGCGGCGTCGGTCTCCTGCGGACCCTTGAGGCGATTCACCCAGCCGCGCGTCCCGAGGTCCAGCTCGTCGAGGGCGGGAGTCTCGGCCCAGAGCGAGACGAGGGGGAGGAGGCGCTCGAGCGCGGCGCCCTTCCCGAACCTCCGCCAGTCCACCCGAAGATGGTCGCCCCACCGCGCGGCGAGCCAGCGGGCCGTGCCGGCGAAGAACGGGAAGCGCGTGCGCGTCCCCGCGATCCCGCTGTCCTCGAGCGCGGCGCGGTGGCGGCGCAGGTCGGATCTCCGGGCGAATCCGGCGAGGAGCGCCGCCGTGCGCTCGAGGACGACCTCGTCGTCCGGGTAGGCGTGCAGGAACGAGAGCGCCTCGTGGAGGCGCTCGACCTCCCGCACCGTCCGGAGCCGGGCGGACGCGAGCACCGAGAGGGCGGTCCGGCGGCGGGCGGCCCACGCGGGGCCGCGCTCGGTGCGCGCCGACTCGAGCGCGCGCAGGGCGTCGCGCGCCGTCACGCGCGCGGCCTCTCGGCGGGGACGAGGGACCGGCCCGCGAGGAGAGCCGCGGACTCCGCGTCCGCCCACGCGAGCTCCGTCTCGAGGAGGACACGGCGGCGCCGGCGCGCGGCGGTCGTGCCGGCCGGAGCGCGCTTGAGCTCGTCGGCGAGGAGGCCGCGGTACTCCTGCAGGCGGCGCAGGCGTTCGGGCGGGACGCTCCGCTCGAGGAGGGCGAGCCGCGCGAGCGTCGCGTCGTGCGGGCGGGGGAGGTGGAAGGGTTCGGCGAGCCACTCGCGGAGCTCGCGTCGACCCGCGGCGGTCACGCGGTACTCGCGCCGCGGAGGTCCCTGCGGCGAGCGCCGCCGCTTGAGCGAGACGAAGCCGCCGCGCAGGAGGCGGCGGAGAGCCGGGTAGATCTGGGAGAGATCCGCGTCCCATCCGCGCGCGGGATCCTCCGCGAGACGGCCCTTGAGGTCCCAGCCGCTCGCCGGGGACTGCGCGAGGAGGCCGAGGAGGACGTGGGGGAGGGACATGCCGGAAGTATATGAGCCTTCACATACCGGGGTGGAAAACCCGTGGGCTCCTCTGTGGAAATCCAGTGTGTCGCATCGCCGCCCGGACAAAAAAATAAGGGGGCTGGTGTAGCCCCCGAATCCCGGAAATACCTTGGATTGAGTGAGTTGAAGTAAAGGGCTTACTTCTTCCCCTTCTTCGCCTTCTTGGTCGACTTCTTCGCAGCTTTCTTCTTGGCCGGCATGATTTCTGTCACCTCCTCACTGGCAGGTTTCGTTGACAGTGCCGGAAGCTGCGTGCTAGGTTGGCCGCCCCTCGAAGGACGGGGACTAGCGCTTCCGGATTCTGTCGACTGCCTCGATTCACTCGTTGACGTCGATAAGTTTCAAAGACCTGGTTCCCGTGGGACGGCATCGTGAGCTTCGATCACGGCGCCGTCCCTTTTTTCTTCCTGACGAGAATTGTATAGAGGCTTCGCATGTCGAATCAAGAATTTTTTTCTTGACGAGCGAAGTTTTTTTCACCTGCCCGTCGTGACCCTCCGAGGGGTCTCGCGCGCATCCGGGCTACGATCGCGCGCGGAGAGATTCGGAGCCCTCACATGACAGACGCACTCGTGCTCGCTCACTCGCCCGATTCCGACGACGCGTTCATGTTCTACGGTCTGCGCGCGAACGCGGTGGACACCGAGGGCGTCTCGTACACGCACACGCTCGCCGACATCGAGACGCTGAACCGCCGCGCGCTCGCGGCCGAGCTCGCGATCACGGCGGTGTCGTTCCACGCGTACGCGTACCTCGCGGACCGCTACGTGCTCCTGCCGCACGGCGCCTCGTTCGGCGACGGCTACGGCCCGTGCGTCGTCGCGCGCCGCGCGGACGGCCCGCGCACGCTCGCCGATCTCGCGGGCCGGCGCGTGGCCGTGCCGGGAGCGCTGACGTCGGCCGCGATGTGCCTCTCCCTCTACGCCAAGGGCGCCACGCCCGTCGTGATGGCCTTCGACCGCGTCGGGGACGCGGTGAACGCGGGCGAGGTGGACGCGGGCGTCGTGATCCACGAGGGCCAGCTCACCTGGAAGGACGAGGGCTTCCACCTCGTGGCCGACTTCGGCGTCGTGTGGAAGGAGGAGACGGGCCTCCCGCTCCCCCTCGGCGGCAACGCCGTCCGCCGCGACCTCGGGCCGGAGCTCATCGCGCGGGTCTCCCGCGCGCTCGGCCGTTCGATCGCGTACGCCCTCGCGCACCGCGAGGACGCGCTCACGGACGCGATGCGCTTCGCGCGCGGCCTCCCGCGCGAGAAGGCCGACCGGTTCGTCGGGATGTACGTGAACGACTGGACGCGCTCCTACGGGCCGAGGGGCCGCGCGGCCGTCCGCCTCTTCCTGAAGAGGGGCCACGAGGCCGGGATCCTGCCGCGGCTCGTCGAGCCGGAGTGGGTGGCGGAGGGTTGAGGGCGTGACGAAGGGGACGCGGGCGCTCGCGGGGACGTTTCTCTTCGTGGCCGCGCTCTGGTGCGGGATGCTCACGTTCTTCGGGACGTTCGGCGCCCGGGTCGTCCTCGAGACCTCGCCGAGCCGTCACGCGGCCGGCGCGGTGAACAAGGTGCTTCTCGACGTCCTGGACGCGGCCTCGCTCGGCGCCGTGCTGCTTCTCGCGGCGGGTCTCGTCGTCTGGAACCGCGCGCGGCCGTGGACGGCGCGCGCCCGGGGCTACGCGGTCCGTTTCCTCGCGGTCGCCGCCGTCGCGGCGGCGGCGTCTCTCTTCGTCGTGACGCCCGAGATGATGGAGCGGCGCGCCCGGATGGGCCCGATCGACCTCGTCGCGAAGGACGATCCGGCGCGCGTCGCGTGGGGGCGGCTGCACGGCGTGTCGGCGCTGACTCTCCTCGTCCGCCTCGCGGCCTCCGCCGGGGTCTTCGCGGCGGGCTTCACCCAGCTCCCGAAGGGCGACGCGTCGTCCTGAGGGCGCCGGGCGGCGCTCAGGCCGCGTGGCGGAGGAAGAACTCCGTCCACCGGCGCTCGTACTCTTCCGGCACGACGGCCTGGGGCTCGTCCGCGTGGTGGCAGTGCCCGCAGGCGGGCACGCGCCAGAACGTCTTCGGCCCGGCGAGCGCCTCGTAGAGGCGCGGCGAGAAGCGGATCGGCACGAGCGTGTCCGTCTCGCCGTGGACGACGGTCGTGGGACACGCGATTCGCCGGGCCGCCGCGACGGGGTCGGCCTGCGAGAGGTCGAGTCCTTCCGTCTTCTCGATCCGCCGGACGAGTGCGCGCACGGGCCCCTCGAGCAGCACGCGCGGGAGACCCGTCGCGCGGTGGAGATAGTGAACGGCCATCGCACGCAGGTCGCCGAACGGCGACTGGAGCCAGAGCGCGGCGGGCGCCCGGGCGGCCGCGAGCTGAAGCGCGAGGAGGGAGCCGAGCGAGCAGCCGTCGATCCCGAGGCGGGAGGCGGTCACGCCGAACCGCGCGCCCGCGAGGTCGAGGAGGAGGAGGAGATCGTTCGTCTCGCGGATCCCGTACGTGATCCGGGCCCCCGTCGAGGGCGGGTGGCCGCGCAGGTCCGGCACGAGGACGTTGAAGCCGAGCCTCAGCGCGCGCACGGCGTCCTTCGACCACTCGGCGGCGCCGCCGCCCTTGCCGTGCAGGAACAGCAGCGTCGCGCGCGTCTCGGGGCTGCCCGGCGACCCGAAGACCGTCACGAGGCGCGCGGGCTCGGCGGGGTCGCCGGCGTGGACGAGGGTCTCGACGACGCCGGCGGGCCCCGCCGCGGTCCGGACGGCCTCGTGGAAGGCCTCGACGGACGCCGTGACGGGCGCGAGCCCGACGGGCGAGAGGAGGAGTCCCGCGAGCGAGCGCATGCGCGGCGGGCGGCCGGCTCAGGAGGCCTTCGCGGCCTTCTTCTTGGCGCCCGCGCCGGCGCCCGCGCGGTAGGCGGCGTTCTGCGGCTCGAGCTCCGCGGCGCGCTTCCACGCGGCCGCGGCACCGGCGGCGTCGCCCGTCGCGCCGAGCGCCTGCGCGAGGACGGCCTGCGCGGCGGCGTCCTCGCCCTGCGAGAGCGCGACCGCGCGCCGCGCGTGCTTGAGCGCCTCGGCCGGCTCCTTGAGCGCGAGCGCGGTGCGCGCGGCGCGGGTCGAGAGGCCCCCGTCGAGGGCGCCTCCGCCCGCGGCGAGCGCGGCGGTCCAGGCCTTCTTCGCCTCGGCCGGCCGGCCCGCGGCCGCGTAGGCCTCCGCGAGGTCGAGCTGGCGCTCGACGCGCACGCCGGGCGCGGCGCCGTTGCGCTCGGCCGCGGCCTGCGCGCGCTCGTACGCCGAGAGGGCCTCGGCCGCGTGTCCGGCCTTCTTCTCGGCCCCGCCGAGGGCGGCGAGGACGTCGGCGTCGTAGGGGCCGCCCTCGCCGACGGCGGCGAGGGTCTCGGCGGCCACGGTGCGCGCCGTCGCGACGTCGCCGAGCTTTCCGAGCGCCGTCACGTAGGCGGCCGCGAAGAAGCCGCGCCTCGGGTCGCTGCCGAGCCGCGGCAGGAACGTCGCGATGAGGTCGCCCGTCTCGGGCGAGAAGTCGTCGTCGAGCGTCTCGATCGCGACGAGCTGCGCGAAGAGCTGGAAGATCTCCGGGCGGGCGAGGTCGCCCTCCTCGGAGACGAGCCGCAGGGCGATCGGCCTCAGGCGCACCCGGTCCCGCCGGAGCGCGAGGGCGTTGGCGAGGCGCAGGGCATCCTCGGGGTTCCACGTCGTCCGGAGGTTCGCGAGCCCCTCGAGCAGCGGCGTCTTCGCCTGGAGGATCGCGTCGCCGCCGCGCATGAAGTCGGCGGCCTGGTAGCCGCCGACGAGACGGTCGATCTCGTTCCCGTCGCCGTCGATGAAGATGACGGTCGGGAAGGAGAACGCCTGGTACCGGGCCGAGATCTTCCGGCCTTCGCCCTTCTCGGCGTCCACGCGGGCGGGCACGACGGCCTTCTTCGCCCAGGCGACGACGCCCGCGTCCGCGAACGTCGTCCTGTCCATGATCTTGCAGGGGCCGCACCAGGAAGCGACGACGTCGAGCATGACGGGCTTGTGCTCGGCCTTCGCGCGCTTGAGGACCTCGGCGAAGGGGCGGCCCTCGCTGAAGGGTACGTGGACGGCGGGCTTCGCCGCTTCCGCGGCGAGGAGCGGGAGGGGAGCAGAAAGGGCCGCGACGAGGAGGAGCCGGGAGCGCTTCACCCGCGAATGATGCCTCAGAAGCCGGGGCGGAAGGGGTCGATCGGGGGAGGCGGGGGGTCCCCGGGGTACGTCACGGACTCGAGGAAGAGGCCCGAGGGCGGCGAGGTCCAGGCGGCGCTCTTCGACGTCCTCGCCGCGAGCATCGCCTTCACGTCCGCGACGCCGAGCCGGCCCGTGCCGACCTCCACGAGCGTCCCCGTCAGCCGGCGGACCATCTTCCAGAGGAAGTGCGACGCACCGATCCGGAAGAGGAGGAGGTCGGGCGCCTCCGGAGGCGTCTCGAGCCGCGCGAACGCGACCTCGACGAGCGTCGAGTCGTGTCCCTCGGGGTTCTCGCAGAAGCTCCCGAAGTCGTGGCGGCCCGGAAAGAGGTCGGCCGCGGCCTGCATCGCGCGCGCGTCGAGGCGGTCCTTGATCCACCAGACGTAGCGCTTGCCGAACGCGGTGCGCCGCCGCGAGATCCGGTAGCGGTAGACGCGCGCGCCGAGCGTCGTGCCTCGCGTGGAACGTGCGCGGCGCCGGCGCGAGGTTCAGCACGTGGATGTCCGGCGGGAGGAGGTCGTTGATCGCCTGCCGGATCCTCCCGAGCTCCGCGGCGGGAGCCTTGAAGGGGCCGTGGAGGGAGGCGACCTGGGCGAAGGCGTGGACGCCGGCGTCCGTGCGGCCCGCGCCGTTCACCTTGACGTCCGCGCCGAGCACGTCCCGGCAGGCGGCGTGGAGCGTGCCCTGCACGGTCTTGGCGTTCACCTGCGACTGCCAGCCGCGGTAGCGTCCGCCGTCGTATTCGAGGGTCGCGCGGAGGACGTCGAGGGTGGTCACGGCCCCATTGTCGCCTCGAACCCGCTATCCTGCCGTTGCTCGTGACGAGCGAGACGCTGGTCGCCGCCCGCCCCTTCACGCGCGCCCGTGACGCGGGCGCCGAGGCGCGCACGGCGGCCGGCCTGAGGGCCCTCGTCTCCGCGCTGAAGGACGCCGCCGGCGACGCCTGGGCGGGCGCCGCGCTGGGCGGGGCGCTCGGCCGCGGGGAAGGGGCGACGTTCCTCGGGCGCGACGGGAGCGGCCACCCGGCGGACCCCTTCGAGATCCTCGCCGTCCTCGACGCGCCGGTGAGGGAGGTCCCCGCGATCGCGCGCCGCCTCGCGAAGGCGGCCGGCGACGCCGCGCGCGCGCGCCGCCTCCACGCGAGGGTCGACGCGGTGGCGCGCCGCGCCCTGGCGCTTCTTCCGCCCACGCTCGCGAACATGGAGCTCCTCGCGGCGCGCCGCATCGTGGACGGCCCGGAGGACCTCCTGCCGCCGTTCGAGGAGGTCTTCCGCGGCGGCCCCGACCGGTTCGAGGGCCTGCGCCTGCTCGCGCGGACGGGCGCCGGCCTGCTCGCGGCCGAGCGCCTCGTGGACCGCTCGGCGACCGGGGCGCGCGCCCGCGAGGCGCTGCGCCTCGTGCAGGCCGCCGACCTCGCGCTCGGCGAGGCCGTCCTGATCTCGGCGGCGCGCTGGGCGCCGGGCGTCGCCTCGCGCGAGGCCGAGCTCAAGACGCTCGGCGCCGAGTCGCCGGAAGGGCCGCGCCGGCCCGGCTTCCACGTGAGGATGAGCTGGACGCGCTTCCGGGACCTCGTCGACCGGCACCGGGCCGCCGCCCTGGCGCTCGACGCGCCGGCGGGTCCGGAGAACGTCGACGCCCGTCGGCAGGTCGCACGCGCCGGCGACCGCTTCATGGAGGTCCTGCGCCTCTTCGAGGAGGAGCGCCTCGGCGTCGAGCTCCCGAACTGGACGGAGTACGCGATCGCGCTCGCGCAGCGGAGGAGCGGCGCGGCGGTGTCCGAGCTGTTCGGCGAGGAGGAGGAGATCGAGGACGCCGCCGGCGCCGGCCGGGTCGCGCGCAAGTCGGCGCGCGCCTGGCCCCTCGCCGAGCGCGTCGCGCCGGCCGCGGCCGCGCTCGTGGACTGGGACCCGGGCGACCTCCCGATCGTGCCCGTCCTCCTCGACCTGCCGGACACGGCCTCGCGCGACGCGCTGCGCCAGCGCGCGATCGCGTGGGGCGAGACGGTCTAGGGAAGTTTCTGCTATCGGCGGCTGCATCAGCAGCCGCCGCATATGGGAAAACTGAGTCTGGATCTGCCGCGGGTCAGAGCGAGCGAGAAGTCCAGCAGCGTGTTCGTGCCGCGCACGGCGACGCGCTTGAGGCGGAAGGGGTCGGAGAGGTCCGGCGGGATCCCGCCGCGGATGACGGTCGCGGCGCGGTAGCCCGCGGCGCGCACGGCCTCGACGGCGCGGTCGTCGAAGGCGCCGTACGGGTAGCAGAAGGAGACGACGGGCGCGCCCGTGACGGCCTCGAGCGCGGCCTTGCTCCCGGCGACCTCCGTCGCGCAGGTCCGCGTCGGAGAGCGCCGGCAGCGCGCGGTGCGTGGCGCCGTGCGAGCCGATCTCGATCCCGGCCGCGTGGAGCCGCGTGGGCGCGCACGCCGTCCGCCGTGAGGAGCGCGTCGCCGGGCGTCTCGCCGTCCCAGTCGTTGACGCCGCCGAGCCGGTCCGAGACGACGAAGACCGTCGCCGAGAAGCCGTGCGCTGCGAGGAGCGGCAGCGCGCGCGAGAGGACGCCGGCGTAGCCGTCGTCGAACGTGAGGACGGCGCGCTTCGGCCGTCCGCCCGCATCGCGGCCGTCGAGGAGGTCGCGCAGCGCGACGCCGCGGTACCCCGCGCCGGGCGAGGAGGTCGAGCTGGCGCCGCGAAGTCTTCCGGGAGGACGCGCCAGCGGTTCAGCGTCGAGCCGGGGCGGTGCGGCCCGACCTCGTGGTACATGAGGATCGGCGTGCCCGGCCGCCGCGGGCGCCACCAGGTGAATCGCAGGGAGAGGCCGAGTCCCGGCGGCGGCGAGGGCGGCGCCGAGGACGCCCGTCATCGGCGCGCCCGCATGAGCGCCTTCAGGCGGAGGACGGCCGTGTCCTCGGCCGGCGCGCTCGCGGGGGGCAGGCGCTCGCCGCGCGCGATCGCGCGCTCGAGCTCGCGGAGCTTGAGGTACTTCAGGAGCGTGTTCGCGGCCGAGAGCGCGGCGAACGTGAGGCCCGCGGTGCCGTCGAGGACGCCGAGCCGGAGGAACGCGCGGTCGAGGAACTCCCAGACGACGCGGACGGGGAGGAACGGCATGCCCCCCTTGCGCGCCGCGAGCTTCGCCTCGGCCGCGAGGGTCGTGTAGCGGTCGAGCTTCTCGAGGTAGTGGGCGAGGTCGCGGTACGAGCGGTGGAGGACGGACTCGTCGAGGGCGTCGACGGGGCCGTCCGCGAGGACCCTCTCGTGCACGGGGTCGGCCGAGAAGCGCGCGCGCGTGCGGTCGTAGAGGCGCACCGGCCGCACGACGGTGTCGCGGCCGAAGCGGAGCTCGCGTCCGAGGAACTCGAGCCGGATCGGGATCCGGAACGCGGCCGGCGGGTTCTTCTCGGACGCGACCGTGGCGAGCCGCGCGCGGATCTCGAGCGCGAGGGCCGGCGAGACGATCTCGTCGGCGTCGATCGAGAGGACCCAGCGGCTCGAGGCGAGGGCGGCGGCGGCGTTCTTCTGCGTCCCGAAGCCGTCGAACACGCGGACGAGGACGCGCGCGCCCGCCGCCTCGGCGATCTCGGCCGTCCGGTCGGTCGTCGCGGCGTCGACGACGACGACGACCTCGTCCGCGAACGCCACGGCCTCGAGGGCCGCCGGGAGACGGTCCTCCTCGTCGCGCGCGATCAGCGTGACCGTGAGCGGCGGGCCGGCGGGCTCGGGCATTTGGGGGCAGAGTATGGACCCGCGCGCCGGCGGCTTCGGGCGCCGTCCGTATACTCCGCGTCGTGTCCGCCGGGCGTCCGTCCGAAGATCCCGAAGCGTCCGGCCGTCTCCTCTTCGCGGCGGCGCTGGCGGCCGGGGCCCTGCTGCGGTTCATCCTCCTCGGGCGCCCCGACCTCTTCGCCGCGGACGAGGGCCGCTGGGCGGTCGGCGCGCGCAACGTCCTCGAGGGCGGGGCGCAGGTGCTCGCGCCGTCGACGACGCCCCTCGGCGACCCCTCCGGCACGCCGATCCTCTTTCCGTGGCTTCTCTCGGGGATGGTCCGCGTCTTCGGCGCCGAGGAGTGGGCCGTGCGGTTCCCGTCGGCGGTCCTCGGCCTCGTCGCGGCGTTCGTCGTCGAGCGGATCGTGCGCCGCGGGTGGGGGCAGCCCGCCGGCCACCTCGCGGGCGCGTTCGTCGCGCTCTTCCCGCCGCTCGTCGCGGCCTCGCGTGTCGCGACCGTGGAGCCGGCGCTCGTGACGCTCGGGCTGGCCGGGATCATCTTCGGCCTTCGCGCGTTCGAGGAGGACATCCCCTGGGAGGGCGCGATCGCCGGCGGCCTGTTCGGCCTCGGCTTCCTCGCCAAGGGCTACGCGGTCGGGCTCTTCCTCCTCCCGCTCCTCGTCGCGCTCGCCGCGCGGCCGCGCCTCTTCGCGCTCGGGCGGACGAAGCGCTCGCTCCTCTTTCTCGTCGCGGCGTTCGTCGCCGTGGGCGGCTCGCATCTGCTCGCCGTCCTGCTCCTGCAGCCCGCGTCGTTCGGGTTCCAGCTCGCGACGGCGTTCGGGGCGTCCGAGGCCGCGGCGCGGACCGCCGCGCTTCCGACGGCGTTCTCGGCCGACCTCATGTCGATCCTGAGGCCCGTCTTCTGGTTCCTGCCGGTCACGCTCCTCGGCGTCGCGTTCCTGTGGCGGGACGTCGGCGAGGACGAGATCGACTCGGGCGCGACGGGCGGGGACCGCCGCCTCGCGCACGGCCTGCTCTGGGGCGCGTACTTCGTCGAGCTCGTGGTCGTCGTCGCGGTCGCCGGGCGGTACCGCCTGTCCTCGATCCCGCTCATGCCGGCCGTCGCGACGCTGACGGGGCTCGGCGCGACGGCGATCGTCGTCTCGGCCCGCGCGCGCACGTCGCTCGCGACCCAGCGCGTCGCGGCGGGCGCGATGGGCGCGCTCCTCGTCCTCGGGGGCGTCGAGGCCGCGCGCCGGATCCGCCACGACCTCCTGACGCACCGCACGGGAGCCCGCGAGCTCGCCGCGCAGATCGCGCCGGCGGTCGCGTCGCTCCCGCCGC
>CAVZPE010000031.1:0-30415 GCA_963776915.1 uncultured Acidobacteriota bacterium
TGTTCTACCTGTCCTCGGACGGCAAGATGACGTCCGTCGAGACGAAGGCGACAGCGTCGGGCTTCGAGGCAGGTCCGCCGAAGGTCCTTTTCGAGGCGCCTGTCGCAAGACCTCTCCTCTACCCCATCGCCCCGTTCGACGTGAGCGCCGACGGCCAGCGCTTTCTCATCGTTTGTCCCGTCAACGGGTCGTCCTCGCCGCCTCTGACGGTCGTCGTGAACTGGACTGCGGAGTTGAAGAAGTAGACGGTTCCGCACCTGTTAGCCACTCTCGGCCGCTCTCGACATTCGAGTATCGTCGGGATCGTCGCGGCAGAGACGCGAAACCCCACGACGTGAATCGCGGGGTGCGTGTTAACCGCGAACTCACTGAAGTTCGCGGGGGAGAAGAGTGGCTCCGCACTCGGTCGGCTGAGCGAACTGTTCTCAGGTCAGAAACTGAGAACTTCAAATGATCTCAGGACACGATCCTCTTCGGATGGAAGCGGTTGCGGGGCACACGAAGGAGCGCCCTCAAGAGTGCCACCCCAGATGAATGAGGGCGTCGCCGTGGCCGTGACGCTGGTCTGTGCGCGCCAACGCCCGCCGCAATTCCGATTGCGTCCCTACACCCTAGCCGGACGAGCTCGCGCGCGACCTCAGCTCGAAGGGGCGTGGTGGCCTCGCCACTACCAGGTCCTGTCGCTGCTCGGTGCCGGCGGAATGGGCGAGGTCTATCTCGCGCGCGACTCGCGACTGGACCGGACCGTCGCGCTGAAGATCCTGCCCGGCGAGCTCGCCGCGGACCCAGAGCGGATGCAGCGGTTCGCCCGCGAAGCGAAGGCTGCCTCCGCGCTGAATCATCCGAATGTTGCCACCATCTACGACGTCGGCGAGAGCGACGGCATCCGCTTCATCGTCATGGAGCATGTCGAAGGAGAGACCATTGCAGCGGAGAATCGGCCGTCCGATGGGACCGTCGGAAGTTGTCGATATCGCCGTGCAGGCCGCGGACGCGTTGGACGTCGCTCACGCCAAGGGCATCACGCACCGTGACATCAAGCCAGCCAACCTGATGCTGACGCATCGCGGTCACGTGAAGGTCCTCGACTTCGGCGTGGCGAAGGTGAACCGCAGCGAGGAAGTCCGTCCGAATGGTGACTGGACCGTTGAACCAGTGACTGCGGTCGGCAGCGTCGTCGGGTCGGGGCCGTACATGAGCCCTGAACAAATCGTGCGGTGGCGATGTCGACCCGCGTAGCGACGTGTTCAGCCTGGGAGTCGTCATCTATCAAATGGCAACCGGGCAACTCCCGTTCTCCGGATCGACGCGGGCGGAACTGACGGACCACATCCTTCATGCCGCTCCGGAGCCGATGATGCAGCTCAACCCGGGTCTCCCGTCGGAGCTGGAACGGGTCACGCTCAAGTGTCTCGACAAGCGACGCGACGACCGCTACCAGTCGGCGCGCGAGCTGTTGACCGACCTGTGGCCGCTGAAGCGTCAGCTCGACGCGAACGCCGCTGGAGCGGTGCCAGATGCAGTGCGGTTCGAGCTCCTGAGGCGGGCTGGCTCGCATCCAGGCGCCGCCACCCTCAAACCCGCAGTCGCCGACGATGCCTCGACCACCGATGCGCCCCGTCCGTCGGAAGCATCGGAGCTCCTCGCCCGCGGTTGGGCGCATCTGCGCTCGGGGTCGTTCTTCGAGCTAGCCGACGCGGTGTCGGCGTTTCAGGCCGCGACGGTGATCGATCCAACGTTCGCCGCCGCATGGGCCGGCCTGGCGCACGCCAAGGTAGCGTCGGCGACGAATCGCAACGTGCTCGTCGAAGCGTATGGCGAGGCGAGAGCCGCCGCGCTTCGCGCGCTTGCGTTGGACGATGAAAGCGCCGACGCACACGCGGCGCTGGGAGAGGTGATGCTCTGCGCCGAGTGGGATTGGATCGCCGCCGAGCGGAGCTTCCAGCGCGCCCTGGCCATCGACCCGAGTCACGCGCACGCGTACCTCCGCTACGGCGACTTGATGGAAGCGCTCGGCGACCTGGAGCGTGGATTTCAGCTGAAACTGCAGGGTCTGGAATGCGACTCGACGTCGGTGCTCGCTCACGTACAGATCGCCTCTCGTGCTGGAATCAGCGTCGGTACGACGACGTGATCGTCTGGGCCAACAAGGCGCTCGATCGCGATCCACACCATCTGTTCGCTCGTGGAATGCTCATGGCCGCGTACTGGAAGTTGGGCGATCTCGAGCGCGCGCGATAAGCTGCGGCGTGCCACATTGGCGAATCCGAATCTTGCGTCGTATCCCGGAGGGCACCGATTATGGTGCGGAATTCCAGCTCGCGTTGCGTCCGCAAGGCCGGAGACCTCGACTCGGCCTTCGAGCATCTTCAACGCTTGATCGACAAGCGTGAACCTGCATTGATTCATCTCGCCGTGGCGCCTCAGTGGGACAGCTTGCGCGCGGATCCGCGGTTCAATCAGTGCCTCGTACGGATGAGATTGCGGTCGGCCTAGTGGAGCTGCGCTCAATCCGCCAGGACGCCGAGGGGCTGTAGGGGCGCAATGGGAATTGCCAGGGGCAGTGGCGCGCAGGGCTGACGGTTAACCACTCTCGGCCGCTCTCGACATTTCGGGGCGACAGAGAGCGCCTCCGCCCGGAGGCGATTCCGGCTCCTCGAGCGCTTCCGCCGTTCTCTGTTTTCGCGGCTGAGAACCGGACCGCGCGGGCGCACCGCCGCAAATCCTTCTGACAAGCGCCCTTTACACACGAAACCCCGCGACTCGGATCGCGGGGTACGTGTTAACCCCGAACCTCATGAAGTTCGCGGGGAAGAAGAGTGGCTCCGCAGGTAGGACTCGAACCTACAACCCTTCGGTTAACAGCCGAATGCTCTACCATTGAGCTACTGCGGAATTTGAAAGAGCCGGGGCTCCCTGCGCGCGCGGGCCGCGCGAAGGCGGCGCATCGTACGGGCCCCGTCTCTCCGCGTCAAGCCTTCGGGATTCAGCGGGTTAACCTCTTCTCGTGACCTCCGCGCCGGTCTCCCCGCCCGTCGGGCGATTCGCGCCCTCCCCCACGGGTCCGCTGCACCTCGGCAGCCTCGTGGCGGCGCTCGGCTCGTGGCTCTTCGCGCGCGCAAAGGGCGGGCGCTGGCTTGGCAGTCCGCGCACGGAAGATATCGACACGCCGCGCGTCGTCCCGGCGCCGCTGACGACATCCTGCGCACGCTCGAGCGCTTCGGCCTGACGTGGGACGGATGGTGCGTCTCCAATCCTCGCGGTCCGCGCCTTATGACGCGGGCGAGAAGAGGTAGGACTCGAACCTACAACCCTTCGGTTAACAGCCGAATGCTCTACCATTGAGCTACTGCGGAATTTGAAAGAGCCGGGGCTCCCCGCGCGCGCGGGCCGCGCGAAGGCGGCGCATCGTACGGGCCCCGTCTCTCCGCGTCAAGCCTTCGGGATTCAGCGGGTTAACCTCTTCTCGTGACTTCCGCGCCGGTCTCGCCGCCCGTCGGGCGCTTCGCGCCCTCCCCCACCGGACCTCTGCACCTCGGCAGCCTCGTGGCGGCGCTCGGCTCGTGGCTCTTCGCGCGCGCGAAGGGCGGGCGCTGGCTCGTGCGCATGGAAGACCTCGACACGCCGCGCGTCGTCCCCGGCGCCGCCGACGACATCCTGCGCACGCTCGAGCGCTTCGGCCTGACGTGGGACGGGGAAGTCGTCCATCAGTCTCGGCGCATCGACCGTTACGACGCGGCGCTTTGAAGATCTTCTTAGAAAGGAAAAGGTCTACGCCTGTGCGTGTTCGAGGTCGGACCTCGCTGCGCGCCGCCTCGGCGCCGGCGCCGGGAGAAGAAGACAGAGAAGAGGATTCTTCGAAGGCGCGACGAGCCGCTGCGGAAGCGGGAGCCGACGGTGCCGCGCCCCAGGGCGCGATCTATCCGGGCACCTGTCGCGACGGCCTTCCCGCGGGTCGCGCCGCCCGCGCCTTCCGCTTCCGCGTTCCCCACGGCCTCTTCACCTTCGAAGATCTTCTCTTCGGTTCTCTTTCCCAGGACGTCGAGAAGAGCGTCGGCGACTTCGTCGTGAAGCGCGCGGACGGACCGTTCGCCTACCAGCTCGCCGTCGTCGTGGACGACGCGGCGCAGGGCGTCACCGAGGTCGTCCGCGGCGCGGACCTCCTCGACTCGACGGCGCGGCAGATCGCCCTCCAGCGCGCGCTCTCCCTTCCGACGCCGGCCTACGCCCACCTTCCGCTCGTCCTCGGCCCGGACGGGAGGAAGCTCGGCAAGAGGGACGGCGCGCTCCCACTCGAGACGCTCGACGCCGCCGCGCGGCGGCGCGCCCTCGCGTTCGCGCTCAGCGCGCTGGGCCAGGAGCCCGCGGATTCCCCGGAGGAAGCGGCCCGCCGCTTCGACCCGTCACGCATTCCGCGAGAGCCTCGGCGAGCACCGGGATGACGGCCGCGAGCGGCACGACGAGGAGGCGATCCCACGACCACGTCGCGTGCCACGCGGGGTCGAGCCGGCTGAACGCGAACGACCCGAGGAGCAGCGCGGACAGGAGCGCGGCCCATCCGAGGATCGCGCGGCGCCTCCGGAACGTCGCGGGCGAGAGCGCCAGGAGGCAGGCCGCGATCACGGCGAGGCCCGCCGCCGGCGCGGCCTCCCGCGCGAGCGCCGCCAGGGCGACGGCGAGCTTCGCCGGAGAGAACGCCGCGAGCGCGAAGTCCGTCCTCGGGACCCCGGGGTCGAGCGCGCGGACGACGAGGGCCCACGGCAGCGCGGCGAACAGCACGGCCGACGAGCCGACGAGGAGCGCGGCCCGGCCACGCCTCGCGAGCGCGAGCACCGCCGAGGCCGCGAGCGCCGCGGCGAGGCCCTCCGGCTTGGTCCACGCCGCGAGCGTCAGGAAGATGGAGAGACGCACCGTCGCCCCGAGGTCGACGCCCGCGCGCGAGGCCTCGCCCGCGGCCGCGAGGACGAAGACGAGGAGCAGCCCCTCGGCGTAGCCCGGGTACGTCCGCCAGTACGGGAGGAGCGACACGGCCGCTCCCGCGAGGAGCGCGAACGGCCACGCGACCCCGAGCGACCGCGCCGCGCGGACCGCGAGGAGCGACGCCGCGAGCGCGAGGAGCGGCCAGAGCGGCGTCGCGACGAGGTCGTCGAACGGAAGGCGCGCCCGCGTCGCGACCGTGAGGAGGAGCGGCCAGAGCGGCGGGTACTCCGGGTGGGAGAAGGCGCCGTCGGGGTCGACCCGGAACAGCGCCGCGAGCGACCCGGAACGGTGGAGCGCGTGCGCCTTCAGGCCCCAGATGGACGCGTAGTCGTTGAGCGCGAAGGGCTCGCGCATCGCGAAGAGGCCCGCCGTGAAGATGCCGAGCACCAGGAGGAAGAGCGCGGCGAGGGTCACGAGGCGGGAGGCCGAGCGGCTCACGGCGTCCCCCGCGGGGCCGCCGGTGCGGGGGCGAGCGCGAATCCCTCGCGGCCCGTCACGCCGCGCGCGAGCGTCACGCGCCGCGGCGCGAGCATGAACGCCGCCTTGCGCCGCATCTCCTCGGCGTCGCCGTCCGCGAGGCCGGGAGGCACGGTCAGGACGACGTCCGCCGCCAGCGGCAGGAGGCGGTTCTGTTGCACGAGCACGAGGCCGAGCGCGGGATCGCGCCGGAAGAGTCGCGAGTTCAGGACACGGGTCGTCGACCCGGCGCGCCAGAACTTTCGCATGACGGAGAGCGAGGCCGGCAGCGGGGAGACGGACTCCCACGCCATCCACCCGAGGACGAGGAAGGCGGCCGCGGCGAGGATCGCGGCCACCGCGCGGCGCACGGCCGGCGTCATGTGCGCCCGAGCGCGCGGCGCAGGGCGCCGATGCGCGCGGCGAGCGGCCCGGGGTCGGGGGCGAAGAGGGCGGTGCGCATGGCCTCGATCTCCTCGGCGAGCACCCCGGCGACCCACGCCGCGTCCGGGTTCTGGAGCTGGATGGCGCGCGTGAGCGCCGGATCCTGGTCGAGGAGCGGGGCCACGAGGGCGAGGAGGTGGCGGAAGGAGGTCGTGGCGCGCCCTTCCACGTCGAACGCGTCCACCTTCAGGCGCTCGAGGGCGCCGGCGGCCGCGAGCGCCGCGACGTGGGCGAGACCCATCGTGCGCGCGGCCCACGGGTCGTGCTCGGCGACGGGCATCCGCCGGATGCGCAGGCCCTCGCCCGAGAAGAGGCGCGCGAGGCGCCCGGCCGCGGCCGCGTCGCCGCAGTCGAGGACGAGGAAGTCGTTTCCCCGGATGCGCGGCGGCCGGCCCGAACATCGGGTGCGCCGAGGCGATCGCGACGCCCGCCTTGCGCGCCCGCGTGAAGAGGGGCAGGAGCGGCGTCTTGAGGCTCGCGATGTCGAAGACGAGGCCGCGCGGCGCGCGGGCGAGGACGGCCTCGAGCGCCGCGGGCGCCTGATCGAGCGACGCGGCGACGCAGACGACGTCGGCGGTCGCCGCCGCGTCGAGGTCCGCCGGACGCGAAGCCGGGCACGCGGCCCGCGGGATCCGAGATCAGGACGCGAAACCCCTTCTTCCGGAAGAGCGGCGCGAAGCGCCGCCCCATCCGCCCCGCCCCGCCGACGAGGAGGAGCGTCTTGCGCGCTGCGCGCGCGGGGGGCGGCGCGCGGCGGCACGCCGCGCGCCGCCCCCCGCCCGCTTCGTGATACGCTCGTCTTGGGCATCGGCAGGAAGATTTTCTTAGAAGGTGAAGAGAGGAGGGAAGCGTCACGGCTCGCGACCTTCACGAACTTCTTGCCGAGGCGAAGGAAGAGGCCCTCCGCGCCGATCTGCAGAATGTCGGCCGGGGAATCGACCTTCGTCCACGCCTGTCCGTCCGCGAGACGCGACACGGCGCCTTCCTTGATCTTCTGCCGCGCGACGTTCTTGCTCGGCAGCGAGACCCGCTCGCGACGAGCACGTCCGCCAGATTCCTTTCCAAGAAATCCCCTTGCGCCGGTCGGTCGTCAGCACCGGCCGCGGAGCCCAGCTTCCCGAAAGCGAAATGTCTTCCGCATTCACCGCTCCCCCCGCCCCCGCGAAGCGGCGCTCGAACTCCTCCTGCGCGGCGAACGCCGCGGCCTGGCCGTGGAAGTCCGAGACGATCTGCAGGCCGAGGTCCATCTTCAGCTTCTTCGGATGGAGCGTCCCGCCCGCGACGGCGGCCCTCATCTCCTCGATCTCGGCGGGGCGGCGGTCCGTGAGGAGCGTCCAGTACGCCCACATCGCCGCGTCGGACACGGACATGACCTTGCCGAAGATCTCGTTCGGGCTCTCCGTGACGCCGATCGCGTTGTTCAGGGACTTCGACATCTTCTCGACGCCGTCCGTCCCGACGAGGAGCGGAAGCGTCAGGACGCACTGCGGCTCCTTGCCCCACGCGCGCATGAGCTCGCGCCCGACGAGGAGGTTGAAGAGCTGGTCCGTGCCGCCGAGCTCGACGTCCGCGTCCAGCGCGACGGAGTCGTAGCCCTGGCAGAGCGGGTAGAGGAGCTCGTGGACGGCGATCGGCTTCTGCCTCCCGGAACCGCTTCGCGAAGTCGTCGCGCTCGAGGAGCTGCGCGACCGTGTACTTCGAGGAGAGGCGGACGAGGCCCTCGGCCCCGAGCGCCGAGAGCCATTCGGAGTTGAACATCACGCGCGTCTTCACGGGGTCGAGGATCTTGAAGACCTGCGCCTTGTACGTCTCGGCGTTCGCGAGGATCTCGTCCTTCGTGAGCTGCGGGCGCGTGGCCTTCTTGCCCGTCGGGTCGCCGATCATCCCGGTGAAGTCGCCGATCAGGAAGACGACCTCGTGGCCGAGCTCCTGGAAGTGGCGCATCTTGCGGAAGACGACGGTGTGGCCGAGGTGGAGGTCGGGCGCCGACGGGTCGAAGCCCACCTTCACGCGCAGGGGCTTGCCCGTCTTGACGGAGCGGGCCAGCTTCTTCTCGAGCTCCTCTTTCTTCTCGCAGGCCTCGACGCCCTTGAGGAGGAGGTCCATCTGTTCGGGGACGGGAAGGAAAGTGCTCACAGGGGCGCGATTGTAGGCGGAGCCTACTTCGAGACGCCGCGCTTCCCCGCGATCCAGTCGTCCCACTGGCCGAGCGCCTTCATCTGCTCGTCGAGCTTCGTGTCCTTCAGGAGCCTGTCGACCTCGGCCTTCGACTGGCGCGGCGCGCGGGCGTCGGCGTTCGCGAGACCCCAGACGAGCGCCGAGGCGATCGCGACGTTCGCCCGCGCCTCGCGCGCGTCGACCATGTCGAACGTGTCCGACTCGGCGTGGTAGTCGGGCAGGTACGGCGCCCAGTCCTGGTTCGCGACGAGGTTCGGGACGCCCGAGAGCAGGAAGTCGAAGTTGTCGGTGCCGTCCACGCCCTCGAGCGTCTGCGGCGCGCCCGAGAGCCCGGCGACGGCGGCGAGCGCCGCGTCGGCGGGCTTCCGCAGGTCCTCGCGCCCGTTCAGGAAGAAGTTCGTCGTCCGGCCCGAGCCGACGTCGAAGATCACGACCGCCGCGACGTTCCCGAGCTCCTTCGCGTGCGCGCGCACGTACTCCGCCGAGCCCCACATGCCGAGCTCCTCGGCGTTGAAGGCGACGAAGCGGATCGTCCTTTTCGGCTTCAGGCCGAGCTCCTGGATCCCGCGCAGGACGTCCACGAGGAGCGCGACGTTCACGCCGTTGTCGTTCGCGCCCGTCCCGAGGTCCCACGAGTCGAGGTGCGCGCCGAGGAGGACGACCTCCTCCGGCTTCTCGCTCCCCCGGATCTCGGCGACGACGTTCTGCGCCTCGTAGGACGGGCCGGTCCGGTTCACGATCGAGAGCCGGACGGTGACGTCGCCGGTCTCGGCGAGGCGGAGGAGGCGCGCCGCGTGCTCGCGCGAGACCATCGCGGCCGGAAGCGGGGCGAGGTCGCGCCCGAGGCCGACCGGGTGGCGGTAGAGGAGGCCGCGCGGGCGCGTGGACTGCAGGAGGACCGCGACGGCGCCCGCCTTCTTCGCGGCCGCGAAGATCACGCCGTTCCGCATGTACTCGCCGAAGAGGTCGTCGACCGTCTTCATCTCCTTCGACCTCACGACGGCGATCGCGCCCTTCGCCTTCGCGCCGAGGCGCGCGAAGTCCTCGCCGGTTCCCTCGCCCGCGTCCACGGCCTTCGCGGTGATCGCGCCGGGCGTGGAGGGCGCCGCGGGGCACGCGACGACGCGCAGCGGAATGGTCTCGGGCGCGACGATCGAGAGCTCGGCGGTGCCGGGCAGCCAGAGGAACGGGACGGGGAAGCTCTCCGTGCGGACGGCGTCGGCGCCGGCGGCCTTGAACTTCGCGGCCGCCCAGGCCACCGCGCGCGCGTTCGCCGGCGACCCGACCGGCCGGCCTCCGATCGTGTCGCAGAGCTCGCGGGTGTCGGCGAGGAGAGGCGTCGCGCCGACGGCGCGGCCGGCGAGGCGTTCGGCGGCGTCTGCGGACGCGGCGCGGGCGGGCGCGGAGACGAGCAGGCAGGCGACGGTCGTGAGCGGCGGCGAGTGCGGAGGGCGATGCGCATGCGCGCATTCTCCGACAGACGCCCGCAGGCGCTCCCGGAACTGCGGTTCAGTCGGCGAGGAGCGCCGTCAGCCGGGCGAACAGGAACTCGAGCGCGACGGCGTTCTCGCCGCCTTCCGGGATGATGAGGTCCGCCCAGCGCTTGGACGGCTCGACGAACTCGAGGTGCATGGGACGGACGGTGTTCTCGTACTGCTCCACGACACTGTCCACCGTGCGGCCGCGCTCGGCGATGTCGCGCCGGATGCGGCGGATGAGGCGGATGTCCGGGTCGGTGTCGACGAAGATCTTCACGTCGAAGAGCTTCCTCAGCTCCGGCTCGACGTAGATGAGGATCCCGTCCACGAGGATGACCTTGCGCGGCTCGACGCGGCGCGTCTCGGCCGCGCGGCGGTGGACCCTGAAGTCGTAGACGGGCATCTCGACGACCATGCCCTGCTTGAGCGCCTTGAGATGCCGCACGAGCAGCTCGGTCTCCAGCGAGTCCGGATGGTCGAAGTTCTTCCCGTCGAGGATGCTCTTGGGGAGGTCGACGAAGTCCCGGTAGTAGGCGTCGTGGGAGAGGAACGCGATGCGCTCCTCCCCCACGCGGGAGACGATCGCGCGCGCGACCGTGGTCTTGCCCGACCCGGTGCCGCCGGCGATCCCGATGACGAAGGGCGTCGCCTGGCTACTTGAAGGCGTCAAGCATCTCCTTCGCGGCGGCCGCGTCGGAGCCCTTGGGGTCCAGCCTGAGGTACTCGCCGAGGTGCTTCTTCATCTCCGGCGATCTTGTTGAGGTTCACGTCGCACATTCCGAGGAGGTAGTGCGCCTTCGCGTGGTCGGGCTTCGCCTCGACGACCTTCACGAGGATCGGCTCGGCCTCCTTGAACTTGCCCTTGTTGTAGAGCTCGACCGCCTGGTTGTAGATCACGTCCGGCTGGTCGGGGTTCGCCGCGATGTACTTCTTCTCGTATTCGGCGGCCTTCGCCTTGTCGCCCTTGGTGCGGTACGCCTCCATGAGCGAGCCGAAGAGGGGCGGGTTGTCGGGCTCGAGCGCGAGCGACTTCTCGCCCATCGCGATCACGCCGTCCCAGTCCTTCTTCTTGACCGCGACCTTCGCCGCGAGGTCGTAGGCGTTCGCCTTGTCGGGCCCGACCTTGACGGCGTCCTGGGCCTTCGCCCAGGCCGTGTCGAAGTCCCCGGCCTGGTAGGCCTCGACGGAGGCGTTGTAGGCGGTCACGAAGGGATCGTCGACGGCCTTGACGACGCCCGTCTCGATCGCCTGCTGCTGCGTGAGGAGCTGGACGTTCAGCTCCTCGGAGCCGCCGATCGGGACCTTCTTGTCCTGCTCGACGCCGATGTAGCTCTGCTTCTCGAACTTGTAGTGGTACGGGATCGTCGAGTCGTTGAGGATCGTCCCCCACTTGCCGTCCTTGTCGGTCTTCAGCTCGATCTTGAAGTTGCCGAGGGACTTCGTCGTGATCGTGACCTTCACGTCCGCGAGCGGCACGCCCTTGCCGTCCGTGACGCGGCCCGTGATGCGTCCCTGCTGCGCGGCGAAGGCGCCGCCCGCGGCCAGAAGCAGCGCGAGGGCCGCGCCCAGGCCGATGCGCGAGAGTTTCGTCGTCATGCGTCCTCCGAGTCCTTCCCGGACGTTCACTTGCATTTCGGGTGCCCGATTCTAGCGCCCCGGCGCGCGGCTCCCGCGGTCGTCCGGCGACGCTTTCGGGCCACTTTCGCACCAAATGGGGCCGGACGGGACTAGTCTTCCTGCTTCATGCGCCGCCGCCTCCTCCTCGGCCTTCTCGCCGCGTGCGGGGTCGCCGCCCTCCTCTTCGCGCTGGGCTTCTGGGCCGGCAAGGCGGCACGCCGCGGGCCGGGGTCGGCCCCGGTCGTGACCGCGGTGAGGAAGATCGCGCGCCTCGCGACGGTCCAGATGGAGATTTCGGACGTCCTGAGGGTCGAGGAGGTGAAGACGATCCTCGTCTTCGACGTCCCGAAGAACGCGACGCTGCGCCTGCGCGGGAAGGTCCTCGGCGGCTTCGACCTCGACCGGGGGTTCGACGTGACGGCGGACGAGCCGCGCCGGGTCGTCCGCGTCCGGCTGCCGGCCCCGCAGGTCCTCTCGGTCGACGACCGGCTCGAGTGGTTCGACGAGAAGTCCGGCTTCCTGAATCCGATCACGCCCGACGACCGCACGCGCTGGACGACGTGGGCGCGCGCCGCGCTCGCCCGAAGCGCGAAGGACGCCGGTCTCTTCGACGCCGCCTCCCGCCACGCGCGGGAGCTCTTCTCCGACGCCGCCGCCGCGTTCGGGTGGACGGCCGAGGTCACGGTCGGCGGAGCGGCCGTGGCGCCTTCGACTTCGACCGCGGCCCCGGCCGCAACGCCGGGGCCGACGCCGAAGACCTGATCCCTACATCCGCTTGACCGGCAGCTTGCCGTTGACGTCCTTGAGCGTGTTCGTCGCGATCAGGATGACGTCCACGAGCCACCAGATTCCGCAGCCGCCGAGCGTGAAGAGCTTCAGGAGGCCGAGGCCGACCTGGCCGAGGTAGAAGCGGTCCACGCCGAACGTCCCGAGAAAGATCGACAGAAGAAGGACGACGAGCCAGTCGCGCTCGCCGGGCGCGAGCGGCACCTGCTGGCCGGGCGCCGGCGGAGGCGCGGCCGGCAGCGCGCCGGAGACGGCGGCGGCGGCTCCGAAAAGGTCCTTGAACTCCTCGCGCGTTCCGAGCGGAACCCAGGACGCCTCGCCCGACTTGAACGACAGGCTCGGTGCCCCGACGCGGCCCTCGGCGATCCACGCGCGCAGCGCGGCCTCGTCGACCGGCCCGTACTGGCTGCCATTGGCCCCGATGACGTAATACATTGCAACTCCTCAACCTTCTGAAACGGATTCCGGCCCCGAAGGTTCTCCCGCGGGGCCGGAGATGGCAACTCGCTGTCTCAGCGCTTCTTCTCGCGGTCCGGGCCGCTGCTCTTCCCGGACGAATGCGACGGGGAAGCCGGCCGCGCCTGTGGAGCCGGGCGCTCCTGCGGGGCCGGGCGCGCCTGCGGCGCGGGCCGGGACACGCCGTGTTGCGGAGACGGGAGGCTGCGCTCGCGCATGCGGTCGTCGCCGCGCTTTCGCGCCGAGAAATCGCGCTCGAGCTCGGGCCGCGGAGCGGGGCGCGCCACGCCCGGCGAGGGCCGCGCCGTGACGCCCGGCTGCTTGCCGGGCCTCTCCGTCACGCCCGTCGGCCCGCCCGGCTTCACGGACGTCCCGCCGGGGCTCGGCTTCCAGCGGCCGGCTTCTCGCTGCTGCCACTGGCCTTCCGTCGTGCGGCGGTACACCTGTCCGTTCCGGTCCGCGTAGACGTTGTTCGGGCGGCCCGTCGCCGGGCGCGGCCGTTCGAACGCGGACGGCGGCCGCGGGACGTCGCGCGCCTTCGCGGGCAGGCGGTTGTAGATGTTCGTCCGCGCGGGCGGCCGGATCTCGCGCGAAGGCGGGCGGAAGCCGACTCCGGGGCGCACGCCGGGCACCGGACGCACCGCGGGGCGCACGGCGCCCGGCTGCCGGCCCGGGAGCGGGCGGTTCCACGCGGCGCCGCCGCGCGTTCCCCAGTAGTGGCTCACGATGGCGGGCGGCGGACGATACCCGCCGGGGCCGAACCAGCCCCCGCCGGGCCGGTGCCAGCCGCTCCACCCGCCGTACGGCGGCCGCCACCAGCCGTGCGGCCGGAACCAGCTGCCCCAGCCGAGGCTCACGCTGAAGAACGGGTAGCTCCACGAGCAGCCGAAGCCCCATCCCGTCCACGGGTTGTAGTGGGCGGAGACGCCCCACGTGTAGGGGCGCGGCCACCAGTAGACCGGCCCGGCCCACGGCCGGTAATACCAGCCCGTGCCCCACACGACGGTGCCGTGCCACGGGTACATCCCCGTGTAGCCCGGCGTGTAGCCGACGTAGACGACGTCCGGCGTCGCGTCGTAGATGCGGACGTACTTGACGTTGTAGACGGGAACGCTGGGCGGGATCCCGTCGATGTCCTCGGTCGGCACCGACTCGGCGACCGTCCACGGGCCCTCCGGGGAGTCCGACTCGAACCACACCGCGTTCTCGCACGCGTAGTAGCGGTTGCCGATCAGGAGCACCGACGTGGACGCGTTCGCGGCGTAGGAGGTCGCCGAGCCCTCGATCGGGATGAACTTCGGCTCGCCGTCCCACCGGACCTCGAGCGTCGCCTCCGAGCGCCGGACGGCGGTCGTCTGCGGGATCTGCGCGTCGAGGACGGCGTCCTCGGCCTCGTCCGTGCCGGCGACGGCCGCGCGCATGTCGCCGGCGTCGGAGTCCGGCGGGATCTTCGCGAAGCTGTCGGGGAGCGCGTCCGGCGGAACGTACGACCACGCGGCGCCGTTCGAGAGCGACTTGCCCCTGAACCAGCGGCCCGAGAGCAGGACGTAGTAGTCCTGCCTCGGGACGTCGACGAGGATGTCGGACTCCGTGTTGTCGACCGCGAGGAGGTTGCCGTCCGTGCCCGCGACCGGTTTCAGGGCCGGCTTGCCCTCGGTCACGACGAGCTCGGTGGGCTCGGTCGCGACGACGATCCTCGGCGGGTTCGCGCCCGCCGTGCCGTCCTCGACCGCCGCACCCGCGTCGTCCTTCTTCTGTTCGGCCTGCGCCTTCGCGGCGAACTCGGCGATGTCGGCTGGCGGGCCGCCCACGGTCCGCCACGGGCCGAGCGGGTTCGTCGCCGCGTACCACCACCTCTCGCCGCCGGACAGGTAGTACGTCCCGGAGCGGGTGTCGTCCACGACGAAGAGCGACGTGTTCACGGCGACCTTCACCGGAGCGCCCTCGACGTCGCGGAAAAGCGGCGCGCCGTCGTACGACAGGAGGACGGCCGGCTCGTCGGCGAAGACGATCTTCGGCGGCTCGTTCCTCAGGCCCTCGGCGCTCTTCTTCTCGCGCGCGGCGACCTTCACGTTCTCGAGGAGGCGGTCGTACGCGAAGACGAGGTCCCATTTCGGGACCTCCGCCTCGAGGTTGTCGGTGAACTTCTTCTCGTTCTCGGGGGTGGTGCCGGGGAACCGCACGCGGCTCACCTTCATGTCCAGGACGGACACCTCGCGGGCGTCGCGGTCCACGGAGACGCGCGCCGAGAAGAAGACGACGCCGAACTTCGGCGCCGCGGCGCCCTGCTTCGTGAAGGACACGGCCGCGCGGCCCGTCACGCGGTCGCCCTGGAAGGTCTCGGCCTGGGGCTGGTAGACGACGATCGTGTTGCCCTTGGGCGTCCTGAACTCCCGTGGCCAGTCGGAAACCGCGCCCTGCGCGAGCGCCCGGCCCGGGAGGGCGAGCGCCGCGAGAGACACGAGCAGGGCGAAAGTCGAGACTGAGACTCTACATTTCATTTCGCACTTCCCTGCCTATCATGCTCCACCAGGGAGGACGGCCCGTGATCCACGACAGCATTCTCGGCACCATCGGCAACACCCCCGTCGTCCGCATCAACCGGCTCGCGCCCGAAGGCACGACGATGTACGTCAAGTGCGAGGCCTTCAACCCGATGAGCTCGGTGAAGGACCGTCTCGCGATCGCGATGATCGAGGATGCGGAGCGGCGGGGCGTGCTCAAGCCGGGCCAGACGGTCATCGAGCCGACGTCCGGGAACACGGGAATCGCGCTCGCGATGGTCTGCGCCGTGAAGGGCTATCCGTTCGTCGCGGTGATGTCGGATTCGTTCTCCGTCGAGCGCCGCAAGCTCATGAAGGGCCTCGGCGCGAAGGTCGTCCTCCACCCGGCCGCCGAGCGTGGGACCGGCCTCGTGAGGCGTGCGAAGGAGATCGCGGACAAGCACGGCTGGTTCATGCCGCAGCAGTTCGAGAACCCGTCCAACCCGGAGTACCACCGCAACACGACCGGCCCGGAGATCCTCCGCGACTTCGCGGGGAAGAGGCTCGACTACTTCGTCTCGGGCATCGGGACGGGCGGCACGCTCACGGGCGCCGGCGAGATCCTGAAGGCGGCCCGTCCCGACATCAGGATCGTCTTCACGGAGCCGGCCGCGGCCCCGATGGTGACCGAGGGCAAGTGGGCGCCGCACAAGGTCCAGGGCTGGACCACGGACTTCGTCCCGGCGGTCTTCAACCGCAAGATCTACGACGAGGCGGTCCTCGTGACCGACGTCGAGTCCCGCGACGCCGCGCGCGCCCTCGCGCAGAAGGAGGGCATCTTCTGCGGGATCTCCTCCGGCGCCACGTTCGCGGCCGCCCGCAAGGTCGCCGAGAAGGCCCCGAAGGGGTCGGTCCTCCTCGCGATGCTCCCGGACACGGGCGAGCGGTACCTCTCGACCATACTGTTCGAGGGGATCACGGAGGACAGTGACGTCAGTCCCGGCCTGACCGGCGCCGCACGCTGCTCGCCGCCGAGCGCTCCACGGAGAACCTGTCCCGCCACGGGCGCACGCGCGTCGCGCTCGGCTTCCCGAACTCCTACGAGATCGGGATGTCGAATCTCGGGTTCCAGTGGGTGTACCGCCTCTTCAACCGCGAGGAGGACGTCGCGTGCGACCGGTTCTTCGTCGAGGACGACGGCGACCTCCGCGGCCCGCGCACGCTCGAGACGGACACGCCGCTCGGCGACTTCCCGCTCGTCGCGTTCTCGATCTCGTGGGAGATGGACTACGTCAACTTCCTGAGGCTCCTCCCGGCCGCCCGCATCCCGCTCGGCCGGGCGGACCGCGGCGAGGGCGACCCGATCGTCCTCGTCGGGGGCGACTGCGCGCGCATCAACCCGGCGCCGCTCGCTCTTCTGGGTGGACGTCTTCGCGATGGGCGACGGCGAGAAGATCGTCCCGTCGATCGCCGGGATCCTCCGCCGGGACCTCTCGCGCGACGCGACGCTCGCCGCGCTCGCGGACGTCAAGGGCCTCTACGTGCCGGCCGTCCACGGGGCGCGCGCCGAGGCCGCCGACGAGGGGAAGATCGTCGTCCAGCAGTTCAAGGCCGCCGAGGGGCCCCTCCCGCGAGCCGCCGCACACGACGATCCTGACGCCGCACACGGAGCTGTCGGACAAGCTCCTGATCGAGATCGCGCGCGGCTGCTCGGAGATGTGCCGCTTCTGCTGGGCCGCGTACGCCATGGCGCCGCAGGTCCGCATCTCGGCGGAGAACGTCCTCGACGTCGCGCGCCGGAACCGCCCGCTCACGGGGCGCGTCGGCCTCATCGCGACCGCCGTGGCCGACCACCCGGAGATCCTCCCGATCCTGAGAGGGCTGGCGGGTCTCGACTACCACATCGCCCTCTCGTCCGTGAAGATCGACGCGATCTCCGAGGAGATCCTCGCGATCCTGACGGCCCAGGGCGAGCGCGCGCTCGCGATCGCCCCCGAGGCCGGCAACGAGCGCCTGCGCCGCGCGATCAACAAGAAGGTCTCGGACGGGATGCTCCTCGAGAAGGTGCGCCTCATCGCGCGCTCCGGGATCACGCAGCTCAAGCTCTACCTGCAGGTCGGGCTGCCGGGCGAGACGGACGCGGACGTCGACGACGTCGTCCGCCTCGTGGACGCGCTGCGCGGCGTCTTCCTCGAGGAGGGCCGCCTGCGCGGCCGCGTCGGGACGCTCGTGCCGACCGTGAACGCGTTCATCCCGAAGCCGCACACGCCGTTCGAGAACGAGAGCCTCGACGACCCCGCCGCGCTCGAGGAGAAGATGAAGCGCCTCGACGCCGCGTTCCGGAAGATGCCGAACGTGACGTTCCGCGGGATGCCCGTCGTCGAGGCGATCTGGGAAGCCTGGCTCGCGAAGATGGGGCCGGAGGCCGCGCCGATCCTCCTCGAGGCCGCCGGAGGCGCGCCCGTGCGCCGCCTCGTGAAGACCCACCGCGAGACGCTCCTCTCCGTCGTCCGCCCGGCGCGCGCGACGATGTCGGAGGCCGATGCCTCCCTCCCTCGCGGGGTCTTCGACCCGCACGCGCGCCAGAGCGCGCCGTGGGGCTTCATCGCGAAGAGCTGAGGAAGAGAGAAAGAGAAGAGGGAGATTTCTTAGAGTATGAGGATTCAGGGAGCGACCTCGCGGCCGCCCGCCGGAGCCGGCTCGTGCGGCGGTGGCTGGCGCAGCCCTCTTCACCTTCTAAGCAAATCTTCCTCTTTCTTCTTCTTCGCCGTCTGGCCGTCGCGCTCGTGGCCTCCGGCCTCGCGGTCGCCTGCGCGACCGCGCCGGCGCCGGTCTCGACGTCCGCGCCGCCCGCCGCCACCGCGGCGACGGTGCCGGCGGACGACGACCTCAACGCGCTCGTGTGGACGCAGCGCGCGGTGGAGCACGACCTCGTCTTCCGCGAGATCTACCGCGCCGCCGGGGAGAAGCTCCTGAAGGCGCTCGCGGATCCGACCTGGGACGCGCTGCCGCGCGGGGAGCGTCAGGGGCCGTTCGCCGGCCTTCCGGCCGCGGTGATCCTCGACGTCGACGAGACGGTGCTGGACAACTCGCCGTACCAGGCGCTCCTCGTGAGGACGGGGAAGGAATACGACGAGCCCTCCTGGCGGCAGTGGTGCCTGAAGGAGACGGCCCGTCCCCTGCCGGGCGCCCTCGAGTTCGTCCGGTTCGCGGCGGACCACGGCGTGAGCGTCTTCTACGTCACGAACCGGGCCGTGGACCTCGGCCCCGCGACGCTCGCGAACCTCCGCAAGGCCGGCTTCCCCGCTCCCCCGGAGTCGTTCCTGGGTCTCGGGACGGTCGTCGCCGGATGCGAGATGGTGGGCACGGACAAGGGCTGCCGCCGACGCCTCATCGCGCGCGACCACCGGGTCCTGATGCAGTTCGGGGACCAGATCGTCGACTTCGTGGACGTCGCCGCGAACACGCCCGACGGCCGCGCGAAGGCGGTGGCCCCGTACGACGCGTGGATCGGCGAGCGGTGGTGGGTGCTCCCGAATCCCACGTACGGGTCCTGGGAGCCGGCCCTCTTCAACAACGACTGGACGCAGTCGCGCGAGCGCCGGCGCCAGGCGAAGATCGACGCGCTGAGAGCGGACTGAGCGACCGTCGCGGGAGGGCTACTCGCCGAGCCGCAGCAGCGCGTCCGCGAGGTCGGACGCCGAGGGCGGGCGGCGGTCGGGGCTCTTCGCGAGGCACGCCGCGACGAGGCGCTCGAGGAGCGCCGGCAGGTCCGGCCTGAGCACCGTGATCGGCCGCGGCTCCTCCGACAGGTGGTGCCGCATGACCTCGGCCGGCGTCGCGCCCCCGATGGGCCGCGTCCCGGCGAACATCTCGTACAGGACGACGCCGATCGCGTAGATGTCGCTGCGCTCGTCCACGGCCTCGCCGCGCGCCTGCTCGGGGCTCATGTAGTACGGCGTCCCGACCGTGGAGCCGTCGCCCGGGTCGTCGCCGTCGGCCGCGCGCGCGATTCCGAAGTCCATGAGCTTCACGACGCCGTTCGGCAGGACCATGATGTTCGGCGGCTTGATGTCGCGGTGGACGATGCCGGCCTCGTGCACCGCCGCGAGGCCGCGGCAGAGCTGCTTGGCGATCTGGAGGCCGGGCGCGAGCGCGACGGCCCCGCGGCGGTCGAGGATGTCGCGCAGCGTCGTCCCCGGCACGTACTCCATCGTGAGGAAGCGGACGCCCTCGGCCTCGCCGAGGTCGTGGGTGCGAACGACGTTCCGGTGCGTGATCTTGCGCGCGAGGCGGATCTCCTGCTTGAGCGTCTGCGCGGCCCCCGAGCCCTCGTCGAACGCGTCCGGGAGGAGGACCTTGAGCGCGACCTCGTCGTCGAGCTCGCGGTCGACGGCGCGATAGACGGTCCCCATCCCGCCCCGGCCGAGGAGGGCCGTGACCTCGTAGCGGGCCGCGAAGAGCGTCCCGACGCGCGGACCGGCGAAGGCCCGCGCCGCGGCGTCGGGAGACGGGACGCGCGCCGCGAGCGTCCGGCCCCGCGTCGCGTTCTGGTCGCGGCGGATCCCCGCGACCATCTGCTCGAGCGCGGCCTTCTCCTTGAGCTCGCCGACCATCGCCGAGAACGCGCGGGCGAGGGCACCGACCTCGCCGCTTCCCGCCTCGGGAAGCGTCACGTCGAGGTCTCCCTCGCGGATCGCCGCGGCCCCCCGCGCGAGCTCCTCGAGCGGCCGCGCGATGCGCCGCCCCATCGCGAACGAGGCCGGCAGCGCGACCAGAAGCGCGAGGGCGCCGACCCACAGGAGCGTGCTGCGGATCCTCTCGAAGGCGGCCGTCTCCTCCTCGCGCGAGCGCGACACCACGAACGCGCCGAGGGTCTCGCCGGCGGCGCTCTTGAGCGGGACGGCCCCGAGGATGCGCCGGTCGCCCGCGAGGTCGACGTCGAGCGGGCCGACGGGCCGGCCCTGCACGAAGACGGTGTCCACGGCGGCCGGCTGCGCCGCGAGGGCCGGGACGAGCGCCTCCCCGCGGAAGCCCGGCGTGGAGGCGGACAGCTCGAGGGCGGGAGGCTCGCCGCGCCTCGCGACGTTCGCGACGAATCCCGCCTGCCCCTTCGTGATCCCCTGGAGCGTCTTCGCGCGCGCCTCGTCGAGGGGAACGGCGGCCGCGAGGACGCCCGCGAGACGCCCCTCGCCGACGGACGCGTCGCCCGAGAGCACCGGGACCGACGCGACGTACGAGAGCCGCGCCTTCTCGCGGATGACGGCGGTCGACGGGACGCCCTTCAGCGCGTCGGCGACCCACTTCACCGAGGCGAACGAGCGCCGGTTCGCGTCCGTGACGTCCTGGTCGCTCCGGTCGAGGAGGACGCCGCGCTCGTCGAAGAGGAACACCGCGCCCGCGTCGAGCTTGCCCGCCTG
Source organism: uncultured Acidobacteriota bacterium (assembly GCA_963776915.1). Taxonomy (GTDB): domain Bacteria; phylum Acidobacteriota; class Thermoanaerobaculia; order UBA5066; family UBA5066; genus Fen-183. The sequence goes on from CAVZPE010000031.1 coordinate 20,299, forward strand.
CGCCTTGTCGACGGTCCAGTCGTGGAGCGTCTTCTGGTCCCTCAGCGCGAAGAGCCCCTTCGTCCCCGGCTCGTCCGCCACGCTCGTGAGCTGGCGCCTCAGGCCCTCCTCGAGGCTGATCTGGTAGGACCCCACGACTCCCGGGAGGCCGCCCAGGCTCTCGCGGATGCTCTTCTCGGCCGCTTCGTTCGCGCGCCACGTGCCGACCGCGATCGCCGCGCCGAGCGTCATGACGACGAGGACCGCGGCCGCCACGAAGAACTGCGTCGCGAGGCCCGCCCCGCGGGGCGCGGGTTTCGGCGGCGGCGAGGCCGCCGGGACGGGGGACACGAGCGTCGTCTCGGCCCGCGCGCGCGTGACGCGCGTCGCCTCGGCCGAGGTGGAGCGGCGGGTCTCGCCGGAGCCGTCAGTACCGGTCTTCATCGTCCTCGGGAGGAGGGTAGTCCTTTCCGTACTTGTTCTTGTGGCCGGTCTCCCGCCATCCCGAGCCGTCGAGGGAGATCGCGAGCGGGACGGTGCCGTCGGCCGGGACGACGACGGCGGCCGAGAGCTCGCCGCCCTTCTCGTCCCATGCGCGCACGGTCGCCTTTCCCGGCGGCACGTGGCGCAGGACCGCGATCCCGTCGGCGCCCGCCTGCGCCCAGATCCCGCCGTCGATCACGACGAGGACCGCCGCCATCTGCGGATGGATGTTGCAGTAGATCTTCACGGGTCCCGGGCTCTCGAACGTCATCGTCCGCGAAGCGCCGTTGCGGTACAGGCCGAGGTCGAAGCGCGCCTTCTCGGAGAGGCTGAACACGTTGTGGTAGATCCCGTCGAGGTTCGGGAACTCGACGGTGCCGCCCTCCGGGACGACGGCGACGTGCGGGTCGAAGCGCTTCTTCTTCGAGGCGATCTTCGGCCTGGCCGACGCCGCGGCCTGTTTCGCGGCCGCGGCATCGACGACCCAGACGACGGCGCCCGCGCCCGGCACCGTCTTCCGGTCGGGCGTCAGCACCGACACCGTCACGCGGACGTCGCCACCCGCGGCCGGCGGGGCGATGAGGGCGCACGCGATGGCGAGGCCCGCGGCGGTGAGGGTCGGGAGACGCCGCACGGCTGCGGCCGATTCTAGACGACGGAGCGCGCCGTCCCGCGGGCGGCGCGCACGCCGAGGACCGCGGCGGCGACGGCGGCCGCCGCCCAGTCGACCTCCTCCTCCGTCGTGAATCGTCCGAGGCCGAAGCGGATGCACTCGTGCGCCTGCTCCTTCGTCAGGCCGATCCCGAGGAGGACGTGGCTCGGCTCGACCGACGCCGAGGTGCACGCGGAGCCGGCGGAGACGGCGAGGTCGCGCGTCTCCATCATGACCGTGTCCGAGGGTGCGCCGGGAAAGCGCACGTTGAGGTTGCCGGGAAGGCACGCGGAGGTGTCGCCGTTGCGCGTGGCGCCGGGCACGGCGTTCCGCAGGCGCTCCCACAGCCGGTCGCGCAACCCCGCGACACGCGCGGACTCGGCCGGCCCCTCGGCCCTCGCGATCGCCGCGGCCGCGCCGAACCCGACGATTCCGGGCACGTCCAGCGTCCCCGGCCTCAGGCCCCGTTCGTGCCCGCCCCCGAAGAGGATCGGGTCGAGCGCGACGCGCGGGTTCGAGGCGCGCACGAAGAGCGCGCCGACGCCCTTCGGCCCGCAGATCTTGTGCGCCGAGAGCGAGAGCAGGTCGACGCCCGAGGCGTGGACGTCGAGGGGAACCTTGCCCGCGGCCTGGGCGGCGTCCGTGTGGAAGAGGACGCCCCTGGCCTTGCACACCCCGGCGATCTCCGGCACGGCGTTCACGGTTCCGATCTCGTTGTTCGCCGCCATGACCGTCACGAGGACCGTGTCGGGCGAGAGCGCGTCCGCGACGGCGGAGGCGTCCGTGCGGCCCAGCCCGTCCGGGGCGACGAACGTGACCCGGAAGCCCTCCGCCTCGAGCCGCCGGCACGGATCGAGGACGGCGCGGTGCTCGATCGCCGAGACGACGACGTGGGTCCCTTTCGCGCGGCGCGCCCGCGCCGCGCCGAGGACCGCGAGGTTGTCCGCCTCGGTCGCGCCGGACGTGAGGACGATCTCCCTCGCGTTGGCGCCGACGAGGTCCGCGATCTCCTCCCGCGCCTTCTCGACGGCGGACGCCGCGCGCATCCCGAAGACGTGGCTCCGGGACGCGGCATTCCCGAACTGCTCCGTGAAGTACGGCCGCATCGCCTCGAAGACGCGCGGGTCGACCGGCGTCGTCGCGTGATAATCGAGGTAGACGGGAAGCTTCGGCGCCACGCTCAGACACTGTAGGCTTCGAACGTCACCGGGTTCAAGGCCCCCCGGCCCGGGAGCGCAGCGAGCATGGACTCAATACCCTGGTCCCGAGACACGAGCCGCGAGGCGTTCGAGCGGCGGATGGAGGCCCTTCGCGCGATGGGGACCGAGCGCCGATTTGCCGCCGGCCTCGCTCTTTGCGATGAAGTGCGGGAAGGTCTCCTCGAAGCGGCCCGCGCCCGCCGGCCCGGCCAGCCGGATGACGCCGCACGCCGGGAAGTCGCGCGCCTTCTCCTCGGGTCGGAGCTGTTCGCGCGCGTCTTCGCGGACACGGACCACGGGTGAGTTTCGCCGCGTTCCTTCGGAGGGTCGTCGAGAAGCTCGACGCCTGCGAGATTCCCTACATGGCGACCGGCGGCGTCGCCCTCCTCGCGCACGGAGAGCCGCGTTTCACGGCCGACGCGGACATCGTGATCGCGCCGGGCGACGGGGCCATCGAGAATTTCCTTCGAATACGTGAGCCCGACTGGTACGTCTCCTCCGAAGCCGCGCGCGACGCGGTGCGGGAGCGCGGGATGTTCAACGTCGTCGAGACCACGACCGGCTGGAAGGCGGATCTGATCGTAAGACCGGAGGATCCGTTCGCCGAGGAGGCGTTCTCCCACAGGCGCCCGATCTCAGCCCTCGGAATCACGCTCGTCGGGATCTCGCCCGAGGATCTGATTCTCTCGAAGCTCCTCTGGGCCGCGACCACCGACTCCGAGCGGCAATTGCGGGACGCTTTTGGCGTGGTCGCCATCCAGCGAGACGCCCTCGACGAGGGCTACATGCGGCGCTTGGCGCGCGAGCTCGGCGTCGGAGAGATTCTCGAGAAGCTGTTGCGCGACTCGAGGCCGCCCGGATGAGGCACGTCCTCGTCGCGACCAGCGAGCGCCACGGCCTCCTCGACGAGCTGCGCGCCCTGGCGCCGCCGTCGACGACGTTTCTCGGCGAGCACGGGGTCGAGAAGCGTTCTCGAGAGGCTCGGCCGTTCCGCGCGGATCGACGCCGTCGTGACGGACGACCCCGAGATCGTCACGGAGATCTTCCACGAGATCCCCGGCGCGATCCCCGTCTACCTCGCGCGGCCCGACGAGGACGCCGCGCGGTCCTCGCCGGTCTCGACGCTCTGACGGCGGGGTGAGGCGGCTCTAGCCGCCGGACACGGCCGTCGCCCGCCTGTACTCCGTCCGCATCTCGGACTGGAGGCGGCCGAGGCGGTAGGTGTCGCGGTTCACGAACTTCCCCCACGGGGCGAGGGCGGGGTGCGCCTCCTCGATCCGCTTCCACATCTCCTGCACGAGCAGGCGGTAGTCCGGGTGGCCCTGCGGCATCGAGCGCAGCTCGCAGAGGTGGACCGCCTCGCGCAGGTTCAGCGTGACGCGCCAGCGCACCCGGAACGCGAACGGGACGACGTACGGCGCCTCGTGCGGGTGCTCGCGGACGACCGCCTCGTGGAGCTCGTGCGCCTCCTCCATGCGCGCGCGGAACTCGGGTCCGCATCCGGACTCGACGATCTCCGGCGGCGTCTCGAAGCCGTTCCCCGTCGTGAACGGCTGGCGCTCCTGCGAGAGCAGGCGGTGGCGGTGGAGGTCGCGGTAGATCCCGAAGTTCCCGAGGAGGTCGAACGTGTACGCCGTCTCCTCGAGCGCACGCGGGGGCTTGTCGCGCCGGTTGCGCCGCGCGCCGGCCAGCTCCGCGTGGAGCGCGGCGCGCTCCGCCGACGGCATCGCCGCGACGCGCTCGCGCGCCTCGGCGAGCGGCCGGTCCGCGTACGGATAGAGGAGGGCCGCGAGGACCTTCGCTTCGCCGTCCGGATCGAAGTCGAGGAGCGTCGCCGCACCGGACGGCGAGGCCGCGGCTCCCGGCGGCAGGACGCGGGCCGCGGCGCTTCGCGTGCGGGCGTCCAGGTCGACGAGCCAGTCGCTCCTCTTCGCGCGCTTCACGAACGACGGGATGAGCTTCCCGAGCTCGCCGTGCATCGCGGTCCCGAGGGCGCGGCACTCGGCGAGAGGGCTCGCGTAGAGGCGGTTCAGGAGGTGCTCGAAGGCCTGTCCCGTCGCGAAGACACCGAGGTTCGTGAGCGTCGCGCCGGGCAGGTAGCTCCGCATGACGTCGCAGGCGTGCGCCCGCACGGTCGCGCCGTAGGCGCGCCGCGCGGCCTTCAGGAGCTCCTCGTCCTTCGCGACGTCCTTCCAGGCGAGCGGCTCCCCCGTCTTCGGGTGGCGCACGTCGACGGACTCGATCGGCAGGATCGTCTCGATGTGCCGGATCATCGGGTCGATCTGCGCCGCGTACGTCGCGAAGAGGCGGTCCATGAGCGCCGCGAAGGCCGCGCCGTGCCGCGAGGCGAGGAGCGTCTCCTCGCGCTGCCAGAGGAACCTTCCGTCCGCGCCCTTCTGGTCGAACCTCACGTAGCGCGTCGACTTCTCGAGGAACGAGATGCCGACGCGCGCGTCCTCGAGCGTCTGCGCCGCGACGTTCGACGCGCGCTCGACGGCGACGTGCGCCGCGCCGAGCTGGGCGACGGAGTCGTCGCCGTACCCGACGAGGACGCGGTCGTAGAACGCGCGCGCGCGCCGGAGGGACTCGCCGTCGTCCGGCGCCGCGCCCCCGAGGAGGCCCTCGGCGAGGCCCTCCTCGCCGACGAACTCGTCGAGGAAGACGCGCCTCAGGCTCTTCGCCGTCCGGCTGTAACGCGAGAAGAGAGCGCCGGACACCTCCTGCGGGAGCCTCAGGCCGAACACCGGAGCGTCGACGTTCGTGAAGAAGCGCTGCAGGACCTCCGCCTCTTCCCGCGTGAACTCCGACGTCATGTTCGTGCGATCTTAGACCGTCAGTCCGCCAGGATCCGCACGGCCGTGAGCGGGCCGAGGGTCCTGCCCTCGACCGGGCCCGGGGCCGCGTAGACGAGGACCCAGTAGCTCCCGGGTCCGGACAGGAGCGTCACCTTCGCCCGGACGATCCCGTCGGCGACGTCGACCTCGCCCTTCGAGCCGTCCGCGTACTGGAAGGGCGCGGCGAGCCGCGGGAGGAGCTTCTGCGAGGCGGGCGGGAAGGCGTACGCCCGGCGCCGCCGGATCTCCTTCGCCGTGAGCGGACGCGGGAACCTCTCGTGTCCGATCTCGACGGCCGCGAGGCTCCAGCCCTTCGGGAGCCGGACGTTCACGCTCACCGTGCGCCCGGCCCTCACGCGGCCCGCGGGCGCCTCGACCCACACCGCCACGTGGCGCGTGAACTCCTCGGTCATGCGGAACTCGCCGCCCTCGAGCGCGACGCCGAGTCCGACGTGCGTCCACGCCGGGTCGAGGATCGTCCGCCGGTGGCCGTCGTCGGGGGCCTTCTCGGCCATCATCCGGCCGTGCGCCTCGAGGAGGAGGCCCACGAGCTCGTCCCGGCGGAACGCGTCTCCCCGGCGCGACGTCCCGCTGAAGTTCTCGCCGCTCCAGTCGACGCCGCCCGCGTCGGCGTAGCGGTCGTACGGCGCGCGGCCCGCGAGGTCCCAGTGGCCCATGACGCCGGTCCGCGCCGCGTCGAGGCAGAAGTCGTCGGCGGCCTTCGCGGCGACGAGGTCGTACGCGACGGGAGGGGCGCCGGCCGCCGCGCGGTCGGCGTTGATCCGGGCGAGGAGCGCGACCTTCGCGTCGCGCGCCCGCTCGGCGTAGGGCGTCGTCGCGCGATCCGGCCCGTGCCTCACGAGCGGCACCGGACCCTGCGCCGGCGGCCGGGACGCGCAGGCGGCCGCGCACGCGGCCGCGAGTACGGGGGCGAGCGAACGAGACGCCACGGCAATGCGGGCACGCACCGTAGAATCCTAACCGCCCCATGATCCGCTTCGGCACGTCCGGCTGGCGCTCCATCCTCGGCGAGGAGTTCACGTTTCCGAACGCGCGGCGCGTCGTCGCCGCGGTCGCGCGCGTCGCGAAGGCCTCCGGGGACGCGTCCCGCGGCCTCGTCGTCGCCTCCGACACGCGTTTCCTGAACGAGCGCTTCGTGGACGAGGCCGCGCGGGTCCTCGTGCGCGAGGGCGTCACGCCTCTCCGCGCGGACCGCGACGTCCCCACCCCCGTCGTCGCCTTCACGATCCGGGAGAAGAAGGCGCTCGGCGCGATCAACTTCACGGCCTCCCACAATCCGCCCGAGTACAACGGGATCAAGTTCTCGACGGCAGACGGCGCCCCGGCGCTCCCGGACGTCACCGCGAGGATCGAGGAGGAGATCGCGAAGACCTCGGACGCCGACGCCGCTCCCGCGCCCGCCGCGGACACGCCGACGTTCGACCCGAAGGGGCCGTACCTCGCCGAGCTCGTCCGCCGCGTGGACGGCGCCGCGATGAGGAAGGCGGGCCTGCGCGTCGCGGTCGACCCGCGCTTCGGGACGTCACGCGGGTACCTCGACGCCTTCCTCGTCCGCGCCGGCGTCGACGTCCACCTCATCAACGGCCACCGCGACCCGTACTTCGGCGGCCTCTCGCCGCAGTGCGACGCCCCGAACCTCGTCGAGCTCGGAAAGGTCGTCGTCTCCGAGAAGCGCGCCCTGGGCCTTTCGACGGACGGCGACGCGGACCGCTTCGGCATCCTCGACGCGGACGGGACGTACGTGAACCCGAACCACTGTCTGATGCTCCTCGCGGACCGCCTGCTGCCGCGGCGCAAGGCCGGCGACGGGCGCGGCGTGGCGCGCTCGGTCGCGACGACGCACGGCCTCGACGCCGTGGCCCGGTCTTACGGAGCCCCCCTCTTCGAGACCGCCGTCGGCTTCAAGTACATCGGCGCGCTCCTCCTCGAGGACAGGATCGCCATGGGCGGCGAGGAGTCGGCGGGCTTCACGATGGAGGGCCACGTCCCCGAGAAGGACGGCCCGCTCGCGTGCCTCCTCCTCGCCGAGCTCGTCGCGGCGACCGGCAAGACGCTCGGGACGCTCCTCGAGGACCTCTTCCGGAGGGTCGGTTCCTTCCATCCCGACCGCGCGGACGCGCGCCTCGACCCCGCCCTCGCGGCGTCGGTCAAGAAGCGGCTCGCGGAGAACCCGGACACGTTCGCGGGGCTGAAGGTGCAGTCGATCGACCGCACGGACGGCCAGAAGCTCCTCCTCGGCGACGGCCGCTGGATCCTCTTCCGCGCCTCGGGGACGGAGCCCGTCGTGCGGATCTACGCGGAATCGCCGGACAAACGGGAAACGAACCGGCTCCTGGAAGCAGCAAAAGAATATGTTCTGAGAGGTTAAGAGAAAGAAAGAAAAGCAAGAAGAACAGGGGATATGCGCGACTCGTTCGACATCGGCGGCTGCACCAGCCGCCGCATACTTTAAGCAGAAATCCTCGTTCTCTTCGAACGTCTCACTTCCGAGGAGCCCAGCATGTACGCCATCGAAAGCATCCACGCCCGCGAGATCCTCGATTCCCGCGGCAACCCCACGGTCGAAGTCGAGTGCCTTCTCGAGGGCGGGGCGTCCGCCCGCGCGGGCGTCCCGTCCGGCGCCTCGACCGGCTCGCGCGAGGCGCTGGAGCTGCGCGACGGCGACAAGAAGCGCTACGGCGGCAAGGGCGTCCTGAAGGCCGTCAGGAACGTGAACGAAACGATCGCGCCCGAGGTCCTCGGGATGGACGCGCGCCAGCAGGCCGAGATCGACCGTCTCATGATCGACCTCGACGCCACCGAGATGAAGACCGCGCTCGGCGCGAACGCGATCCTCGGCGTCTCGATGGCCGTCTGCCGCGCCGCGGCGGAGTCCTGCGGGCTCCCGCTCTTCCGGTACCTCGGCGGAACGGGCGCCGTCACGCTCCCCGTCCCGATGATGAACGTCGTCAACGGCGGCGCGCACGCGGACAACCCGCTCGACATCCAGGAGTTCATGCTCGTGCCCGCGGGATTCGGCGACTTCCGCGAGGCGCTCCGGGCCGGGTCGGAGGTCTTCCACGCCCTCAAGGGGCTCCTCAAGAACAAGGGCCTCGCGACGGGCGTCGGCGACGAGGGGGGCTTCGCCCCGAACCTCGAGTCCACGCGCGCGACGCTCGACTTCCTCGTCGACGCGATCGGGAAGGCCGGCTACGAGGCCGGCGGAGACGTCTTCCTCGCGCTGGACTGCGCCGCGAGCGAGTTCTTCGAGAAGGGCGCCTACGACCTCGAGGGCCGGAAGCTGTCCCCCGCCGAGATCGTCGCCTTCTACGAGAGCCTCGTCTCGGACTACCCGATCGTCTCGATCGAGGACGGATGCGCCGAGGGGGACAAGGCGGGCTGGAAGCTCCTGACCGCGAAGCTGGGCGCGAAGATCCACCTCGTCGGCGACGACAACTTCGTCACGAACCCGAAGATCCTGAAGGACGGCATCGCGAACGGCATCGCGAACGGCCTCCTCGTGAAGCTCAACCAGATCGGGACGATCACCGAGACGCTCGAGGCCGTCCGGATGGCGCAGACGGCGGGCTACATCACGGTCCTGTCGCACCGCTCGGGCGAGACCGAGGACACGACGATCGCCGACCTCGCGGTCGCGACGAACGCGGGCTTCATCAAGACGGGCTCGCTCTGCCGCTCGGAGCGGATCGCGAAGTACAACCGCCTCCTGCGCATCGAGGAGGACCTCGGCGAGACGGGCGTCTATCCCGGGCTCGCCGCGAAGAAGGCCTGAGCCCCGCAATCCCGCGCCGTTCCGGCGGAATTGGGGGAAAATGAGGGGTGCGCTTCGAACGAATCGTCGGCGGTGAGGGTCCGCCCCGCCTCGTCGGGGTCAAGCGGCTGCCGCAGCGGCCCGCGCGCGAGGAGCCGCCGCGCGAGAGCGAGCCTCCCCCGCGCCGGGCGCGCACGGATCACGGCGAGGAGGCTCCCGCCGCGCGGCCCGAGGGCCGCCACGTGCGGCCGGCCTCGGTCGTCGTCGTCTCGGCGCTCCTTTCGGCCCTCGTCTTCGGCATCTTCCTCGTGAGCGACCACGGCGTCCTCCAGGTGAGGAGGCAGCGCGTGCAGCTCGCGAAGGCCCGCGACGAGGTCGCGCAGCTCGAGGCCGACAACAAGCGGCTCGAGGCCGAGGTCGCGGCGCTGAAGACCGACCCGCGTGCGCTCGAAAAGGTCGCGCGCGAGCAGCTCAACCTCGTCAAGCCCGGCGAGATCGTGCTCGTCCTGCCCGACGGATGGGAGCAGCGCGTGAAGCCGCCGGCCCCCGCCGGCCCGGCCCCGGCGTCGCGCTGAATCCCTAGGAGACGGCTTCGAGGTCCTTCGCGACCTCGCCCGCGTGCTTCGCGGGCGCGACGGACTCGTAGACCTTCGCGATCCTCCCCTTCGAGTCGATCAGGAACGACTTTCTCTTCGCGATGCCGAACGCGAGGCCGACGCCGTAGCGCTCGATGACCTCGCCGTCCGCGTCCGCGAGGAGACGGAACGTCAGCTTGTTCTTCTCCGCGAAGGCCTTCTGTGCGCGTACGGAGTCTTTCGACACGCCGAGGACGACGACGTCCTTCGGAAGCTTCGGGCCTTCGTCACGGAAGGCCTGGGCTTCCACGGTTCAACCGCTGGTGTCGGCCTTCGGGAAGAAGTAGAGGACGACGCGCTTGCCCTTGAGCGACGCGAGCGAGACGGACTTGCCGTCCTGGTCCTTCAGCGTGAAGGAGGGGGCCTCGTCGCCCGGCTTCAGAGTGGTGCCCGAGAAGAGTCCCATGAAGACCTCCGGGCGCACTGTACCCCTCGCGAACTTGACTCGCAGGGAGCCAGAGCCGCTATGGTCCCCCTCCCTGACGCGGGGTGGAGCAGCCTGGTAGCTCGTTGGGCTCATAACCCAAAGGTCGCAAGTTCAAATCTTGCCCCCGCAACCAATT
>CAVZPE010000032.1:0-55221 GCA_963776915.1 uncultured Acidobacteriota bacterium
CGGCCCTGAAGCGGCTGAAGGAGGGCGCGGCCTGGATCGACGTGTCCCGCGCGTCGAGCGTGGCCCCGAACGCGGCGTCCGGAGGGGCTCTCGGCCTCCTCGCCCGCACCGACCTCCCGCGGGAGTTCGAGATGGCGATCTGGGCGCTGCCCGCGGGCGGGACGACGCCGGTTCTCGCGGCGCCGCACGGGTTCCACATCTTCCGCGTCGAGGAGCGCCTCGACGGTCGCGACATTCCGTTCGAGGAGGCGCGGCCCGGCCTCAGGATCTCGCTCGCCGAGGAGCGCAGCGCGAAGGCGGTGGAAGACGCCATCGGCGAGGCGAGGGCGGCCTTCCCGGTCGTCGTTCTCGAGGACCACCTGCCGTTCCCGTACGTCGGGACGAACCCGAAGGCGGCCGCGACCCGTTAGGCGGCCCGGATTTCGCTACACTCCGGGCCCGTGACGACATTTCGGCCACTTTTCAGACCGCTCGGTGCGGCGGCCCTCGCGCTCGCCGCCCTCGGCGCGGGGCGCCCGCTCGCCGCGAGCGAGGTCGTGAACCGGATCCTGATCCACGTGAACTCGCGGATCATCACGCAGAGCCAGTTCGACACGCGGCTGGAGCAGAACATCCACGAGAACGGCGCGCCCCCGAACGCGGCGGCGCTCGAGGACCTCAAGAAGAGCGTCATGGAGGAGCTCGTCAACGAGGCCCTCCTCGAGGACCGGGCCCGCGAGCTCGACCTCATCACGACCGACCAGGAGATCGAGGACCAGATCAAGCGCCTCAAGGAGCAGAACAACGTCAAGAGCGACGAGGAGTTCGCGAAGAGCCTCGCCGCCGCGGGCCTGACGATCGACCGCCTGCGCGAGCAGCTGCGCCACTCGCAGACGCTCCAGCGGGTCGTCGGGCGGGAGGTGCAGGCCAAGGTCGACCTCTCCGACGACGCGCTCCGGCTCATCTACGAGCGCGAGAAGGAGACGTGGCGCATCCCCGAGAAGGCGCACCTCGCCGAGATCCTCATCTCGAACGGCGACGATCCCCTGCTCGCCGCGCGGCGGGCGAAGGAGGCCTCCGACCTCCTGAAGGGCGGGGCGAAATTCGAGACCGTGGTGCGCGACTTCTCGGACGGCGGGACGAAGAGCAAGGGCGGGGACCTCGGCGTCGTGGCCCGGGGCGAGCTCGCTCCGGACATCGACAAGGCCGTCTTCTCCATCCCGGTCGGCGCCGTGTCCGACCCCATCGAGACGAAGTTCGGGTGGCACCTCGTGAAGGTCCTCGAGAAGATGCCCGTCTCGTACAAGCCGTTCAACGACGTCAAGGCCGACCTCCTCAAGCGCGAGCAGGACACGCAGTTCCAGAAGAAGCTCGCGGAGTACCTGGACAAGCTCAAGCGCGACGCCGTCATCCGCGTGAACGCCGAGGCGAAGCCGTACTTCACGCCGCCGCCGCCCCCGCCGGGCGTGTCGGTCGCGGCGGGCCCGAGCGCGATCGACCAGGCCGCCGGCGTCGTCGGGATCGGCACGGGCCCGGTCACGAAGGCCTCGCGCGACCCGGTCCTGGAGATCACGCCGACGATCGGCTGGCGCTGGGGCGGCACGACGTCGGAGTCGGTGACCTCGTACATCGAGAAGATCGGGATCCCGAGCGCCCTGAGCTGGGGCCTCACGGTCGAGTACGTCATCACGCCGTGGGGCTCCCTCGAGGCGCTCTGGAGCCACCAGGACACGACGCTCACGGCGAAGTTCACGGCCGGCAACGTCGGCTTCGACGACAAGCTCTCGCACCTGAACGTCGACACGATCCAGATCGGCGGGATGTGGATGTCGGGCGACGCGAGCAACAAGGCGCGCCTCTACTTCGACGTCCTCTTCGGCGTCACGATCCTGACGCCGTCGCCCGAGTTCAACTCGATCTCGCGCTTCTCCGCGAGCGTCGGGGGCGGGATCAAGTACTACCTCGGCGACCACTTCGGCCTGCGGCTCGGTGCGCGCTGGCTGCCCGTCTACATCAACTCGTCCGCGAGCGGCGGCTCGACGTGCGACCCGGTCTACGGCTGCTACACCTGGTACGGGACGAACTACCTCAGCCAGGGCGACGCCTACGGCGGCCTCATCCTGAGGTTCTGAGGCCACTTTAGGCGGGAACCCGTCAGGCGGGTTCCCACACCCTCCGCTCGGCGTGCCTCGCGGGCTGCGCTCGCGCTCGCCCGCTCGGCCGCCTGCGCCTCAGGGCGCGAGGAGCTCCGCGCGCCAGCGCGAGAGTCCCCCCTCGGAGGCGAGGAGCTCCGCCGTGATCCGCCCGTGGGCGCGCTTCACGCGCGCCGCGGCCGTGAGCGCCGCGCGCGACCCGAGGACGGCGGGGTCGAGACCGAGCGCGACGGCCTTCGCGTCCCGCGCCTTCTTCAGCGCGTCGACCTCGCGCTCGAGCGCGGGGTCCGTGTCCGCACGCTCGCCGCGGCGGGGCTTCGGCCAGTCGGCCGCCGGGAGAGCGGCGGCCGTCTCGAGCGCGTCCCTGAGGGCCTGCGCGAAGGCCGGGGGAAGGGGGCGGGGCCCGGGAAAGAGCCGCGCGACGTCGCGCTCGCCCTTCGCGGCGAGCGCCGCGGCCGCGAGGAGCCTCTCGTTCGTGAGGACGCGGAACGGGGGCCGGTCGAGGGCGCGCGCGCGGGTCTCCCGGGCGGCCCAGAGCGCGCGGACGAAGGCGCGCTCGCGGTCCGGGACCGCGTTCGAGCCCTTGATCCGCCAGTCGTTCTCGGGATCGACGGCGCGCTCGGACGGAAACGCGGTCTGCGCGAGGCGTGCGCACTCCTCGGCGTGCCACGCGAGGCGGCCCTTCGCCTCGAGGTCGGCGCTCAGCGACGCGACGAGCGCGGGCAGGTGCACGACGTCGGCGGCCGCGTACGCGGACATCGAGGGCGAGAACGGCCGCTCGCTCCAGTCCGCGCGCTGGTGCGCCTTGTCGAGCGAGACGCCGACGCGGGCGGCGAGGAGCGCCGCGAGCCCGATCTCCCTCTCGCCGACGAGCTGGGCCGCGATCATCGTGTCGAAGAGCGACGAGGCGCGGAACCCGTATCCGCGATACAGCAGGCGCAGGTCGTAGTCCGCCCCGTGCATGAGGAGCGGCCGCGCGGCGAGCCGCGAAAAGAGCGGCGCCAGGTCGACCCCCGCGAGCGGATCCGCGAGGAAGGCCTGCGGGCCGAGGCCGACCTGCACGAGACACACCTTCTCGAAGTAGTGGTGGAAGGAATCCGCCTCCGTGTCGAGAGCGACGGGCGCGGCGGGGTCGGCGTCGAGCCTGCCGAGAAGGACGCCGAGGGAGCCGGACTCCGCGACGAAGACGGAGCCCGCGCCGTGGTCCGGAAGGGGCGGCGTCGTCACGGGTCGGGAGGGTAGCACCCGGAGACGGAACCCCGCCCGCAAGTCCCTCCTTTCAGAGGATTTCTCTTGACCCCGTCACGGGACCGCCGGATACTCGTGGTGGAAAAAAGTGGTCAGTGGTGGTGAATGGTGGGCCTTCGGGGTCTGCCACCGCCTCCGCCTCCGCTTTTCACGGAAGGGATTATGGACCGCCTCCGGGGCAGCGCCGAGACGACGGTGGACGAGAAGGGCCGCTTCAAGGTCCCGGCCGTCTTCCGCGAGAGCGTCGAGGAGACGTTCGGGCCCGAGTTCTTCCTGACGTCGATCTCCGGCGCCGACGTCCTGATCTTCCCGATGCCGGTCTGGAACGTCCTCGAGGAGAAGCTCGCCGCGATGCCCGCGATCCACCGCGCGAAGGCGAAGTTCCAGGAGCGGTTCAACACCTACGGCCAGACGGTGCGGATGGACGGGCAGGGCCGCCTCCTCGTGCCCTCGCTCCTGCGCGAGGTCTCGGGCCTTTCGGGCGACGCCCTCGTCCTGGGCCAGACCGACCACCTCCGTCTCGTCGACCGCGCCCGCCATCTCAAGACGCTCAAGACGGCCTCGATCACGGATGAGGATTACGACGAACTCGCACGCCATCTCGTCTGACGGTCCGCCATGCAGGGAGAACGCACGGGTCACGTTCCCGTCCTCCTTCGTGAGGTCGTCGCGGCCCTCGAGCCCGCTCGCGGCGGCGTGTTCGTCGACGCGACCCTCGGCCTCGGCGGGCACGCGGAAGCCCTTCTCGAGGCTTCGCCCCGCGTGCGGGTCGTCGGAATCGACCGCGACCCCGAGGCGCTCGCCCTCGCGAAGGAGCGCCTCGAGCGCTTCGGCGACCGCCTCGTCACGGTCCAGGGCCGGCACGAGGACATCGCCGCCCATCTCGACCGCCTCGGCATCGCCCGCGTGGACGGCGTCCTCGCGGACCTCGGCGTCTCGTCGCTGCAGCTCGACAAGGCCGAACGGGGATTCTCGTTCATGAGGGACGGACCGCTCGACATGCGGATGGGGCCGGAGGGGCCGACGGCCGCCGACATCGTCGCGACCGCCTCACGGGAAGAACTGACGCGGATTTTCCGCGAATGGGGGGAAGAGCGCATGGCCGGACCGATCGCGCGACGGATCGTGGAAGCACGGGAGACGGCTCCCATCCGGACGACCGGCGAGATGCGGCGTCTCGTCCTGAGGGCGCTCGGCCCGCGCCGGGAGAAGCACAAGGATCCCGCGACGCGCGTCTTCCAGGCCCTCCGGATCGCCACGAACCGCGAGCTCGTCGAGCTCGAGCGGTTCCTCGACGACGCGATCGCGCGCCTCGCGCTCGGCGCGCGGCTCTCCGTCCTCTCGTACCACTCGCTCGAGGACCGCATCGTCAAGCGCGTCTTCCAGCGCCACACGGCGGGCTGCACGTGTCCGCCGTCCTTCCCGGTCTGCGTGTGCTCGCGCCGGCGCGTCATGGCGCTCGTCACGAAGAAGCCCGTCCGTCCCACGCTCGCCGAGCTCGGCGAGAACCCGCGCGCGCGCTCGGCGCGCCTGAGGGTCCTCGAGCGCGTCGCCGAGGACTCCGGTCCGCTGACGCCGCCGCGTTAGGGGATCTCCCATGGCCTACGCGGTCCGCCGTCCCGTCGAAAACGTCTACCTGGTCCGGGAGCGTGACCGCCGCCGGTCGCGCGAGCTCTTCGGGCTCGCGCTCGCCGCCGTGCCGCCCGTCGTCGTGCTCTTCATCGCGATCTGGGCGAACGTCAAGACGGTCGAGCTCGGCTACCAGCTCGCCCGCGTGGCCAAGAGGCGGGAGGCGCTTCTCGAGACGAAGCGCAAGCTCGAGATGGACCGCGCCCAGTTCGCCGCGCTCTCGCGGGTCGAAGACGTCTCACGAAGGACGCTCGGCCTCGTGCCCCCGACGCTCGACCAGGTCGTGCTCGTGAAGGACGCGGCGCTCGCTCCGGCGCCTCCGCCTGCGCGGCCGCCCGCCGCGCGCCGGGAGGCGCCCTGAGCGCCCCGCGCCGCCCCGACCCCTCGCGCCGGGCCTACGTCCTCCTGGGCTGCGCGGGCCTGTGGATCCTCACGCTCTTCGCGCGCCTCGTGGACCTGCAGGTCCTCCGGCACGCGGAGTTCACGCGCCGCGCGAGCCGCCAGCAGGAGCGCATCGCGGAGCTCGCGCCGCGCCGCGGGACGATCGAGGACGCGGACGGCAAGCCGCTCGCCGTGAACGCGCGGGCGGACTCCGTCTTCGCGACCCCGTCGGACGTCGCGGACCCCGCGGCCGAGGCGGCGCTTCTCGCGACGATCCTCAGGCTCCCGGCGAAGGAGATCCAGAAGAAGCTCGCGGCGGACCGGGAGTTCGTCTGGATCGCCCGCCGCGTGCCGAACGGCGCCGCGGACCGCGTGCGCGCGCTCTGGGCCGACAAGCGGCTCCCCGGGGTCGCGCTCGTGCCCGAGTCGACGCGCCGCTATCCCGAGGGGCCGCTCGCCGCCGCCGTCCTCGGCTACGTCGGGACGGACGACCGCGGCCTCGGCGGCCTCGAGTACCGGTACGACTCGGAGGTGCGCGGCCGGCCGGTGCGCGTCACGCTGCTCAAGGACGCGGCCCAGCGCCCCTACGCCGTGCGCGCGCGCGGCGGCGGCGACGCGCCCACCGAGGGAATCGAGGGGGCGTCCCTGAGGCTCACGCTCCGCGCCCCGATCCAGCACGCGGCCGAGCGCGAGCTGGCCGCCATGGCGGCCGAGGCCCGCCCTCGGGGCGCGTCCGCGGTCGTCGTCGATCCGGCGACGGGCGCCGTCCTCGCCCTCGCCTCGTGGCCGCCGTTCGACCCGAACCACTTCGGCGACGCGGACGCGGAGACGCGCAAGTGCCGGCCGCTCACGGACGCCTACGAGCCCGGCTCGACGTTCAAGATCGTCGCGGCGGGCGCGGCGCTCGACAGCGGGACGATCGGCCTCGACGACCCGGTCGACTGCGGCGGCGGAACGCTCGACGATCGGCACGACGACGATCCACGAGCACGGCGGCAAGGCCTGGAGCGCGCTCACGATCGGCGACATCCTCGCGCATTCCTCGAACATCGGGATCGCCCACGTCGCGCTCGGCCTCGGGCGCGGGCCGTTCTACAAGGCGATGCGGAGCTTCGGCTTCGGGGAGAAGACGGGCATCGAGCTCGAGGGCGAGACGGCGGGCCTCCTCAAGGACACGAGCCAGTGGAGCGCGCTCTCCCTGCCGACGATGGCCTTCGGCCAGGAGATCGGCGTCACGGTCCTGCAGATGGCGCGCGCCTACGCCGCGATCGCGAACGGCGGCGTCCTTCCGACGCTCCACCTCGTCGACGGCGTGAAACGGAGCGGATCTGCGGAGTTCCGGAGCATCCCGAGGCCCGAACCGAGGCGCGTGATCTCCGAGGGGACGGCACGGCAGATGCGACGCCTCCTCGCGAGGGTCGTCGAGATGGGAACGGGAAAAGCCGCCGCCATTCCGGGTTACGCCGCCGCCGGAAAGACGGGCACCGCGCAGAAGGCGATCCCGGGGGCCGGGTATTCGAAGGACAGGTACGTCGCGTCGTTCATCGGCTTCGTGCCGGCCGACGCTCCGCGCGTCGTGATCGCCGTCGTCGTGGACGAGCCGCGCGGGAAGACCTACTACGGCGGCGACGTCGCGGCGCCCGTCTTCTCGCAGATCGGCGCGGAGGTCATGCGTCTCCTCAAGGTGGCTCCCCGGCGGCCCGACGGCGCGCGCTCTCCCATCCTGACCGCGGATCTCTCGGCGGGCGCCGCCGCGGCCTCCGTGGGCGCGCAGCTCGCGGCCGCGAACGCCGTCCCGGCCTCCAACCGCAGCACGCCCGAGGCCGACGAGGACGCCGTGCCGGACCTCTCCGGCAGGAGCGCGCGCGACGCCATCCGGCTCCTCGCCTCGCGCGGGATCTCGGCGCGGCTCAGGGGCTCGGGATTCGTCGTCTCGCAGGACCCCCCGGCGGGTGCCCCCGCTTCCCGCGGGACGACGTGCGCGCTCGTCCTCGCGCCCGCCCTCGCGCCGGCCGAGGGAGGCCTGCCGTGAGGCTCTCCGCGCTCGCCGCCGAGGTCCCGCACGCTCCCGGCGGCGCGGCGGGCGATCCGGAGGTCTCCGCGATCACGCACGACTCGCGCGCCGTGAAGCCGGGCGCGCTGTTCGCGGCGTTTCCCGGCCTGAGGTCGGACGGCCGCCGCTTCGTCGCCGACGCCGTGGCGCGCGGCGCCGTCGCGGCGCTGGGCCTCGCGCCGGCGCCGGAGAGCCTGGGCGTGCCCTATCTCGCGGTCGAGAACCCGCGCCGTGCCGCCGGGATCATGGCCGCGCTCCTCGCGGGCCGGCCGACCGCGCGTCTCGTGACGGTCGGCGTCACGGGGACGAGCGGCAAGACGACGACGGCCTTCCTCGTGGACGGCCTCCTCGGGGCGCGCCACGAGAGGCGCGGGCTCTTCGGGACGATCGTGTACCGCGGCGCCGGCGGAGACGCCGCCGCGGTCCCCTCGCCGCACACGACGCCGGAGGCGACGGAGCTCCAGCCGATGCTCGGCGCCCTCGTCCGCGACGGCGGCACGGCCGCGACGCTCGAGTGCTCGTCGCACGCGCTCGTCCTCGAGCGCCTCGCGGGGTGCGCGTTCGACGCCGCGCTCTTCCTGAACCTCTCGCACGAGCACCTCGATTTCCACGCCGACATGGACGCGTACTTCGAGGCGAAGGCGCGTCTCTTCGACCTCCTGAAGCCCGAGGGAAAGGCAGTCGTCAATCTCGGCGACCAATACGGAAGACGGCTCGCGAGTCGACTCGCCGCGAAGAGCACCGTCGGATTTTTCCTGGAAGGTGAAGAGGGGGCGGAGCAGACGCGGCCGGCGGCGCTCGCGGGAGCGGTCGCGGTCGCGGAAGCCATGGCGGCTGCTGAGGCGGCCCGGCGCGGCCGGACGACGCCGCCGCACGGGACCACTCGAAGAGATTCTTCGCGACGCGTCCTCGGGCGCGCGACGCTCGGGCTCGCCGGAACGAAACTCGAGGTCAAGGTCCTCGCCCCATTCACCTTCAAAGAAAATACAGCCGACACACAAGCCCCACTGAAGCGTGAGGAACTCCGGCGAGACTGAAGACCCGATTCACCATAGATTCCCCTCTTCTCGGCCGCCCGAACGCCGAGAACCTCCTCGCGGCGGCCGCGACCGGCGTCGCGCTCGGCTTCACGCCCTCCGAGATCGCGGCGTCGCTCTCGTCGGTCGCCGTCGTCCCCGGCCGCCTCGAGCGGATCGAGAACGACCGCGGGCTGACCGTGCTCGTCGACTACGCGCACAAGCCGGCCGCCCTCGAGGGCGTGCTGAAGACGGTCCGCCCGCTCGCGCAGGCCGGCGGGGGGCGCGTCCACGTCGTCTTCGGCTGCGGCGGCGACCGCGACAGGGCCAAGCGCCCCGTCATGTGCCGCATCGCCGCCGCGCTCGCCGACGACGTCGTCGTGACGTCCGACAACCCGCGCTCCGAAGACCCCGATTCGATCATCGCCGAGGTTCTCGCGGGGGTGCCGGCCGGGAAGCGGGTGGTCGCCCTCGCCGACCGCCGGGCGGCGATCGCCGAGGCGCTCCGCAACGCGCGGAAGGGCGACGTCGTCCTCGTCGCGGGAAAGGGGCACGAGACGGTCACAGGTGATCGGCGGCGTGGAACATCCGTTCGACGACCGCGCCGCCCTTCGCGAGCTCCTCGCCGCGGGAGGACGGCCGATGATCCCGTGGCTCCTCCATCCGTTCTTCGGCAAGGTGCCGGTCCTCGGCGTCTTCCGCTACATCACGTTCCGTGCGGCGAACGCGGCGCTCATGGCGCTCCTTCTCGCGATCTTCCTCGGCCCCGGCCTCATCCGCTGGCTCCGGTCGCGGCAGATCGGCCAGTCGATCCGCGAGGAAGGCCCGAAGGCGCACCAGGCCAAGGCCGGCACGCCCACGATGGGCGGCGTCCTCATCAACCTCGCGATCGTGGTCCCGACGCTCGTCTTCGCGGACCTCACGAACCGCTACGTCTGGGTGGCGCTCGGGGCGACCGTCCTCGCGATGGGAATCGGCGTCGGCGACGACTGGCGCAAGGTCTCGCGCAAGCAGAACCGCGGGCTCTCGGGGCGCCAGAAGCTCGTGCTCCAGACCGTCATCGGCCTCGCCGTCGGCTGGGCCTCCGTGCAGGCCTTCGAGGGGCGCTCCGACTCGACCTACGTCGCCTTCCCGTTCCTGAAGAACGTCCACCCGGATCTCGGCGTGGCCTACATCCTCTTCGCCGCGGTCGTCGTCGTGGGCTCGTCGAACGCCGTGAACCTCACGGACGGGCTCGACGGCCTCGCGATCGGGGCGACGCTCATCGCCTCGGGGACGTTCGCGATCCTCGCGTACATCGCGGGCAACGCGAAGGCCGCGACGTACCTGCTCGTCCCCCACGTTCCGGGGACGGGCGAGCTCGCCGTCTTCTGCGCCGCGATCGTCGGGGCGTCGCTCGGCTTCCTCTGGTTCAACGCGCACCCGGCCGAGGTCTTCATGGGCGACACCGGCTCCCTCGCCCTCGGCGCCGCGCTCGGGACGGTCGCCGTCCTCATCAAGCAGGAGCTCCTCCTCGTCCTCGTCGGGGGGCTCTTCGTCGTCGAGGCCGTCTCCGTGATCCTCCAGGTGGGCTCCTTCAAGCTCACGGGCAGGCGGATCTTCCGGATGGCGCCGCTCCACCACCACTTCGAGCTCCTCGGCTGGGCGGAGTCGAAGGTCATCATCCGATTCTGGATCGTCGCGATCCTCTTCGCGCTCGTCGCGCTCGGGTCGCTGAAGCTGCGATGAGCGTCGACGTCGGTCCCGACCTGCCCGAGATCCGCGCCGCGGCGGTCTTCGGCCTCGCGCGGTCGGGCCGGGCGGCCGTGACGGCCCTCGCCGAGCGCGGCGTCGCCGTCGTCGGGACGGACGCGAAGTCCGCCGCCGAGCTCGGGGAGCTGCCCGCGCTCGCCGGCGTGCGCTGGGAGCTCGGCTCTCACCCCGTCTCGCTCCTCGACGGCGTGGACCTCGTCGTCGTCTCGCCCGGGATCCCGCTCACCCTCCCGATCTTCGACGCGGCGCGCGCGCGTGCGGTCCCGGTCGTCTCCGAGATCGAGCTCGCGTCCCGGCTCCTGCCCGGCGTCGTCGTCGGGATCACGGGGACGAACGGGAAGTCCACGACGACGGCGCTCGCCGCCGCGCTCCTGAAGGCGGCGGGCCACGCCGCGATCGCGTGCGGGAACTTCGGAACGCCGTGGATCTCCTTCGCGACGAAGGCGGGCGCGAACGGGAACGGCTCGGCGCCGAAGACGTGGGTCGTCGAGCTCTCGTCCTTCCAGCTCGAGGGCATCCGGCGTTTCGCGCCCGACGTCGCCGTCCACCTGAACCTCACGCCCGACCACCTCGACCGCTACCGCTCGATCGACGACTACGGCGCCGCCAAGGCGCGCCTCTTCGAGAACCAGCGCGAGGCCCAGGTGGCGGTCCTGAACGCGGACGACCCGCTCGTCGCGCGGATCCGCCCGCGGGCGCGGCGGCTCGAGTTCTCGCGCGCCCTCCAGCCCGCGCTCGGCGCGTGGCTCAAGGACGACCTCTTCGTCGCGGACGTGAACGGCAAGGGGGCGCGCGTCGTCGCGAAGCGCGCGGACCTCGCGCTGCCCGGGATGCACAACGTCGAGAACGCGCTCGCGGCGCTCGCCGCGACCCTGCCGCTCGGCGTGACGCCCGACGCGGCCGTCGAGACGTTCCGCGGCTTCCGGCCCCTGCCGCACCGCACCGTGCTCGTGCGCACGCGCGGCGGCGTCACCTGGTGGAACGACTCGAAGGGCACGAACGTCGACGCGACGCTCAAGAGCCTCGAGGGCTTCCCCGACGGGAAGGTCCACCTGATCCTCGGCGGGAAGGACAAGGGCGACGACTTCGGGCGCCTCGCGCCGCTCGTCTCGAGGAAGGCGCGCACCGTCCTCGCGATCGGCAAGGCCGCGCCCGCCGTCGCGAAGGCGCTCGGTTCGGTGGCCGGCGTCGCGCTCGTCGAGTCCGGCACGCTCGAGAAGGCGGTCGAGGAGGCCGCGCGCCGCGCCGCCTCCGGCGACGCCGTCCTGCTGTCCCCCGCGTGCGCGTCCTTCGACCAGTTCCGGAACTTCGAGCACCGCGGCGAGGTGTTCGAGCGGCTCGTCCGCGGCCTCGCCGAGACCGCCGGAAAGGGTGGGTGATGGCCAAGAAGCTGGCCTCCGACCGCCTCCTCTTCGGCTCCGTCGTCCTCCTCGTCGGGACGGGCCTTCTCATGATCTACAGCGCGTCGTCGCTGCAGGTCTACCTCCCGTCGTCGTCCGCGCCGGCGGGGCCCTATTTCTTCGTGCTCAAGCAGGCGGTCGCCGTCGTGGTCGGAGCCCTCCTCGCGTTCGCCGCGATGTCGATCGACTACCGCCGCCTGAACGACGTCCGCCTCATCGCGATTCTCGGGACCGTCCTCGTCGCGGCGCTCGTCGTCGTCCTCTTCCGCGCGCCCGTGAACGGCGCGCGCCGCTGGCTCGCGCTCGGCTTCATGTCCGTGCAGCCGTCCGAGTTCACGAAGGTCGCGCTCGTGATCGCGCTCGCGGCGCTCCTCTCGCGCCGCGAGGGCGAGATCGACGTTCCGACGCGCACGCTCCTGCCCGTCCTCGGTCTCGTCGCGGTCCCCGCGGGCCTCGTCCTCCTCGAGCCGGACTTCGGGACCGCGTTGACGTACTTCGTGATCGCGGGCGCGATGCTGTTCTTCGCCGGGCTTCCGCTGCGCTGGTTCTTCGGGTCGGCGCTCCTTCTCGTGCCGACGCTCTCGGCGTGGGTCTGGTCCGCGCAGTACCGGCGCGACCGCCTCATCGCGTTCCTCCACCCGGAGGCGGATCCCCTCGGCAAGGGCTTCCACGCGATCCAGTCCCTCATCGCGGTCGGGACCGGCGGGCGTGACCGGCCTCGGCCTCGGCGAAGGGAAGCAGAAGCTCTTCTTCCTCCCGTACCCCTACACGGACTTCATCTACGCCATCGTCGGCGAGGAGCTCGGGCTCATCGGGTGCGTCGCCGTCCTCGCCCTCTTCGGCCTCGTCTTCGCGCGCGGAGTCCGCGCCGCGGTGAACGCGCCCGACTCGTTCGGGCGTCTCCTCGGGATCGGGCTGTCCGTCCTGATCGTCGCGCAGGCTCTCGTCAACATCTCCGTCGTCCTCTCGCTCGTCCCCACGAAGGGGATCCCGCTGCCGTTCCTCTCCTACGGCGGGTCCGCGCTCTGGGCCGACCTCCTCGCGGTGGGCATCCTCCTCAACCTCTCGCAGCACGCGTCATGACGGGCACCGCGGCTTCTCCCTCCACGGGCGGGTTCCTGATCGCGGGCGGCGGCACGGGCGGACACGTGTTCCCGGCGCTCGCGCTGGCCGGCGAGATCCGGCGGCGGCGGCCCGAAGCGCCGATCGTCTTCGTCGGGACCCGCCGCGGCCTCGAGACGGACCTCGTCCCGCGCGCCGGCTGGCCGCTCGAGTTCGTGCGCGCGCGGGGCCTCGTCGGGAAGGGCGCGCGGGCGCGGCTCGAGGGGCTCCTCGCGCTGCCGCTCGCCTTCGTCGACTCGCTGCGGATCCTCGCGCGTCACGCGCCGCGGACCGTCGTGGGCGTCGGCGGGTACGCCTCCGGTCCGCTCGTCGCCACGGCGTGGGCGCGGCGCATCCCGACCGTCATCCACGAGCAGAACGCCGTTCCCGGGCTCACGAACCGCCTCCTCTCGAAGGTCGCGACGCGCGTCGCGGCGGGGACGGACGCCGGCGCGGCGCGCCTCGGCGGCGTCGCCGTCGGGAATCCGGTGAGATCGGATTTCTTCGAGGTTCCCCCGCTCGGTGCGCGCGAGACGCCGCGCCGGATGCGGCTCCTCGTGGTCGGAGGCAGCCAGGGGGCCGCCATCCTCAACCGGATCCTTCCCGGCGCTCTGGCCCGCCTGGCGGCGAACGGGATTGCGTTCACCGTTCTTCACCAGGCGGGCGCACGGCGCGTCGCGGACGTCGAGGCCCTCTACGAAAAACACGGCCTTGCGGGGGATTGCGTTCAAGTCCGCGAGTTCGTATCGGACATGGCGAAGGCGTACGCGGATGCGGACCTCCTCGTCGCGCGCGCGGGAGCGATGACGGTCGCCGAGATCGCGGCGTCCGGCCGCCCGGCCGTCCTCGTCCCGTTCGCGGGCGCGACGCACGGCCACCAGGAGGCGAACGCGCGCGCGCTCGAGAAGGAAGGCGCGGCGGTCGTCCTCGCCGAGCATGAGGCGAACGAAGAGACGATCGGTCGGGCGATCGCGGCGCTCCTCTCGGATCCCGCCCGGCTCGCGGCGATGGGCGACGCCGCGCGCCGGAGCGCGAGGCCCGACGCCGCGGCGCGGCTGTGCGAAATCGTCTTCGAGGCGGAGGCCATGCGGTGAATTTCCTCAGAGTGAAGCGCCTCCACTTCGTCGGGATCGGCGGCATCGGGATGTCGGGCCTCGCCGAGCTCCTCAAGAGCGTCGGCCTCGACGTCACGGGCTCGGACCAGTCCGAGGGCGAGACGGTCCTCCGCCTGCGCACGCTCGGGATCCCCGTCTTCCTCGGCCACCACGCCGAGAACGTGCTCGGGGCCGACGTCGTCGTCTACTCGAGCGCCGTCCACGAGTCGAATCCCGAGGTCGCCGCGGCGCACGCGGCCGGGATCCCCGTCATCAAGCGGGCCGAGATGCTCGCGGAGGTCATGCGCGTCAAGCGCGGGATCGCGATCGCGGGCACGCACGGGAAGACGACGACGACGTCGATGACCGGCGCGATCCTCATGGCGGCCGGCCTCGATCCCACGATCATCGTCGGCGGCCGGATGCGCGAGGTCGGGACGGCGCGCCTCGGCCGCGGCGAGTACCTCGTCGCCGAGGCGGACGAGTTCGACCGCTCGTTCCTCGCCCTCTCGCCGATGCTCGCCGTCGTCAACAACATCGACCTCGAGCACCTCGACACGTACCGCGACCTGAAGGACCTCCAGGAGACGTTCGCCCGCTTCGCGCGGAGCGTCCCGTTCTTCGGGGCCGCCATCCTCGGGCTCGACGACCCGAACGTCCAGGAGATCCGCCCGCTCGTCTCGCGCCGCGTCGTCACGTTCGGCCTCACCCCCCAGGCGGACCTCACGGCGCGGGACCTCGCGCTCGAGCGGGCCGGCTCGCGCTTCGTCGCGTTCGCGGACCGCGACTTCATGGGCCCGGTCTCGCTCCAGGTGCCGGGCCTCCACAACGTCAAGAACGCGCTCGGCGCCCTCGCGGTGGCGCGGGAGCTCTCGATCCCGTTCGCGACGGCCTCCCGCGCGCTCGCCGAGTTCAAGGGCGTGATCCGGCGCTTCGAGAAGAAGGGCGAGCGCGGCGGCGTGATCGTGATCGACGACTACGCGCACCATCCGACGGAGGTCGCGGCCACGCTCGCCGCCGCCCGCCAGTCCTATCCGGACCGCCGGATCGTCGCCCTCTTCCAGCCCCACCTCTACTCGCGCACGAAGGACATGGCGACCGCCTTCGGCGCCGCGTTCCTGAACGCCGACGTCCTCCTCGTGACGCCCGTCTACGGCTCGCGCGAGGCCCCGCGCGAGGGCGTGACGGGCGCGCTCGTGGCGGACGCCGCGACCGTCCGCGGCCACCGCGCCGCGCGCTTCATCGCGGACCGCAAGGACATCGCGCAGGCGCTGGAAGAAGAGACGAAGGATGGAGACCTGCTGCTCACGATGGGAGCGGGGGACGTCCTGCATTTCGGAGAAGAGTTCCTGAGAGAGAGAGGGAAGAAAGACGAAGAGTTTCTTCGAGTGAAAGAGGGGGAGGGAAAGGCGGAGCGAGCCGGCCAGGTCACCGCACCGCCGGCTGCCGGTGGACAACCGCCCCCAACACCTTCTAAGAAATCTCTTTCTTCTTCTCCCTCCGAATCCGAAAACAAGGGGTCCAGCCAGCGTTGAGCTCCTTCTACCGGCCGCCTTCGTCCCGCACCGTGCGCCCCACCCGGCGCCGGTCGGGGAGGCGTCTGCTCGTGCCGGCCCTCTCCGTCCTCCTCCTCGCGGCGCTCGCGCTCTCGGGCCTCGTCGTCCTGAGGACGCACCCGCGCTTCGCCGTGACGCGCGTGGTCCTCGAGGGCGTGCCGGAGGCGCGTCGCGCCGAGGCCGAGGAGCTCACGGACGCGTGGATCGGACGCCCGACGCTCTTCGTGGACCTCCAGGGCCCCGTCGCGGAGCTCTCGAAGCGCTCGTGGGTCGCGTCGGCGTCCGCCCGCCGGATCGTGCCGGGCACGATCATGGTCGTCGTCGTCGCGCGGCCGCCCGTCGCGGTCGCCGTGCGCGAGGACCGGGGCGGCGAGCTCTGGACGGTGGACCGCACGGGCAGCTTCATCGGGCCGTACGGGGGCCGCGCGCTCGGCCGCGAGGACGACTTCGTCGTGCTCTCGGGGGTGGCCGACGAGGCCGCCCGCGCCCGGGGGGCCGCCTTCCTCGACGTCCTCAAGACCGAAGACCCGGACCTCCTCGCGCGCGCGTCCGAGGTCGCCGTCGTGCCGGAGGGCTTCGCCGTCACGGATCGCGTCGCCTCGTGCCGGCTGCTGTTCGGGCCCGACGCGGCCTCTCCGGGCCGCGCGGCGCCGATCTGGCGGGCGTACCTCGCGCTCCTCCCGGAGCTCGAGCGCAGCGCCCTGCCGACTTCCGACGCGGACCTGCGCTTCGCGGACCGAATCGTCCTGAAGGCGCCCGGCGATCCCGGGCGCGGAAAGACCTAGGGGAAACGGATGCCGAAACCCACGCCTTATCTCGTCAGTCTCGACATCGGGTCGACGAAGGTCTGCGCCCTCATCGCCGAATCGGACGCCGCCGGCAAGATCGACATCATCGGAAAGGGCACGGCCGCCCACAAGGGCGCGCGCAAGGGCGCGATCATCGACGTTCCGGCCACCGTGGACGCGATCAAGCGCGCGACGGAGGAGGCGGAGATCATGGCGGGCGCCCAGATCGAGCGTGCCGTCGTGGGCGTGGCGGGGCCCGCGGTCAAGTCGTTCAACAGCCGGCAGGTCGTCGCGGTCGCCGCCAAGAGCCGCGAGATCTCCCGGGAGGACATCCAGCGCTCCCTCGACGCGGCCCGCTCCGTGCCGATCCCGTCCGAGTTCGAGATCCTCCACGTCCTCCCGCGCGAGTTCGTCGTGGACGGCCAGGACGGCGTGGCGGACCCGCTCGGCATGGTCGGGAGCCGCCTCGAGGCGGACGTCCACGTCGTGACCGTCCCGGTCGCCACGACGCAGAATCTGCTGAACTGCGTCAATCGGGCGGGCGTCGAGGTCATCGAGATGGTCCTCGAGCCGCTCGCCGCGAGCGAGGCCGTCCTGACGGCCGACGAGCGCGAGCTCGGCGTCGTCCTCGCCGACATCGGAGGCGGGACGACCGAGATCGCGGTGTGGCGCCACGGTGCGCTCGCCCACACGTCCGTCCTTCCGGTCGGGGGCGACCACTTCACGAACGACCTCGCGGTCGTCCTCAAGACTCCCGTTCCGGACGCCGAGCGCCTCAAGAGGAAGCACGGCGCCGCCCTCGCGGCGCTCGTGAGCGAGACCGAGTCGCTCGACGTGCCGCTCACCGGAGGCCGGGGCGTCCACCCCGTGAAGCGGCGCGAGATCGCCGAGATCCTCCAGCCGCGCGCCGAGGAGCTCCTGACCCTCCTCTGGGAGGAATCCGTCCGCGAGGTCCCGGCGGCGGAGCTTCGGGCCGGCCTCGTCCTGACGGGCGGCGGCGCGGAGCTCGACGGCCTCCTCGAGGTCGCCGAGCAGGTGCTCGGCGTCGCCGTCAGGCGCGGCGTGCCGCGCGGGCTCGGCGGCCTGACGGACATCGTCGCGTCGCCGGAGTGGGCCTGCGCGGCCGGGCTGCTCCTCTACGGGCGCGGCGCGGCGGCCGCGTCGCGCCGGCGTTCCCGCGCCGCGTCGACGGGCTTCCTCGACAAGATCAAGGGCTCCTTCCGAAACCTGTTCCCCTCGTCCACCGCTCTGTGATATCGATGGAGGAAAGACGATGATCCTTTTCGACGACGACGACGCCGGCTCCAAGCGCACGTCGCGGACGATCACCTTCAGCGAGGAATCCGCTCCTCCCGCCCGCATCAAGGTCGTCGGCGTGGGCGGCGGCGGCGGCAACGCCGTCAACCGCATGATCCAGGCGGGGATCAAGGGGATCGAGTTCGTCGCGGCGAACACGGACCTTCAGGTCCTGAGGGTCAACCGCGCGCCGACGAAGCTCCAGCTCGGGATCACGACGTCCCGCGGCATGGGCGCCGGCTCGAACCCGGACGTCGGACGCAACGCGGCCCTCGAGGACGCCGAGAGGATCACCGAGGTCCTGACGGCCTCGGACATGGTCTTCGTGACCGCCGGCATGGGCGGCGGGACCGGGACCGGCGCCGCGCCCGTCGTCGCGCGCCTCGCCTCCGAGGCCGGCGCGCTCGTCGTCGCGATCGTCAGCAAGCCGTTCGCCTTCGAGGGGCGCCGCAAGCTGCGGTACGCCGAGGACGGGATCGCGGAGCTGCGCGAGTACGTGGACACGCTCATCACGATCCCGAACGAGCGCCTCTACTCGTTCGTCGACCGCAACGTCACGACCTGGGAAGCCTTCCGCATCGCGGACGACGTCCTGCGCCAGGCCGTGCAGGGGATCAGCGACCTCATCACGGTGCCCGGCATCGTGAACCTCGACTTCGCGGACGTGAAGACCGTCATGGAGAACATGGGGATGGCGCTCATGGGCACGGGCACGGCGACCGGCGAGCACCGCGCCGTCGAGGCCGCGCAGCGCGCGATCTCGAACCCGCTCCTCGAGGAGCAGTCCATCCAGGGGGCCCGCGCCATCCTCATCAACGTCACGGGAGGCGAGGACCTCACGCTCGCCGAGGTCAACGAGGCCTGCGCGATCATCCAGCAGGCGGCCGACGAGGAGGCGAACGTCATCTTCGGCCTCGTCCAGGACAAGGACATGAAGGACGAGGTCAAGATCAGCGTGATCGCGACGGGCTTCGACGCGCCCGCGGCGCTCGCGTCGCGGCGGGAGGCCTCGCTCCCCGTCAGCCCGTCCGGCGCCCGCGGCGCCGCGCCGGAGCGCCCGCGCGCGGGCGCCGAGCCCGCGGGGCCCGTGACGCCCGAGGACCAGGGCTACGGCGTGAACCTCATCAACATGCGGGATCCCCGCGAGGACGTCTTCGACATCCCGACGTTCCTGCGGCGTCAAATGGACTAGTGTCTTGCGGGGGGCTCCATCGCCGCCCCCCGCGCCCCTGGCGGGGTCGGACGGCGGTCCTGTTGCGGTGAGACCCGAGGGGCCTTCGCCGGCATCCTGCTGACCCTCTTCCTCGCGCGGGCCGCGTCGCTCGTCCTCCATTTCGTCCTGCCGGCGCCCTCCGGGGCGCGCGTCGCGGAGCATCCGCTCCAGCTCCTCCCGGCGGCCCTCGCGGGCGAGGCCGGGACGCTCGCCGCCCTCGGCGTCCTCGCGGCGCTCGTCTCGTGGGTCTCGGCCCGCGCGGGTCTCGCCGTCCTCGCGGGCGGCGGCGTCTTCGTCCTCTTCCTGTCGCAGCTCGACCTCGAGCTCGTCCGCTGGACGGGCGAGCACCTCAACCCGTACTGGATCGGCGCGTACAACCTCCTCGCGCACCGGAGATTGCTGCGGGAGATCGTCCGGGGCGACACCCTCGCCCTCCTGACCGCCGCCTTGCTCGTCGCGCTTCCGTCCGCGGTCGTCGTGATGCTCGCGAGGCGGCGGGGGCCGGAGCGGGTGACGCGTTCGTCCACGGCGCTCCTCGCCGGCGTCGCCGCCGCGGCGCTCCTCTCGGAGGGACGTCTCGCGCCGAACGCACGCGCGCTCCGGCGGGCGCGCCCCGTCCTCGTCGGCCTCGTGTCCGAGTCCGTCGCGGCGCTCGGCGACCGTCCCACGCCGCGCGAGGTGCGCGACGGGATCGCGACGCTGCACCGCTTCCTGAACCGGCCGCCGCGCTGGTTCCCGGAGGCCGGTTACCCCGTCTGGCATCCCGTGCCGGACGAGGAGGCGTCGTACGCGCGCTTCCGCGCGCGGCCTCTCGCGGAGAGGCCCGACGTCCTCCTCGTGGTCCTCGAGTCCGCGCGCGGCTGGGAGACGGACCTCCGGAGACCCGGCGCCGCGGCCCGCGTGCCCGAGCTGCACCGCCTCTGGACGGAGCGCGGCGTCGACTTTCCCCTCTGCATCGCGACGGGGTACCCGTCCATCGAGGGCCGCGGCGGCATCCTCCTCGGGATCGCGGCCCACCCCTCGGGCATCCTTCTCTACAACGCGCGGCAGCTCAACGTCCTCTCGATCGGCGAGATCCTCGGGCGCGCCGGGTACACGCGCGAGCTCGTCGCCGCGACGAGCGCCGCGTTCGAGAAGATGGAGGACTGGTACGCGCGGTGGTTCGACGCCGTGCGCTACGACGCCTCCTTCACGACGGACGACGACCTCGCGCGGCGGACGATCGAGCGCCTCGAGTCTCCGCGGAAGGCGCCCCTCTTCCTGACGCTGTTCACGATCGCCACGCATCCGCCCCTCTTCGTTCCGCCCGGGGCCGACCCGAAGACGCCGCGCGAGGCGTATCTCGCGGCGCTCGGCTACACGGACCGCGCCCTCGGCCGGATCTTCGAGAGCCTCAGGCGGACGCCGCGGGGGAGGGACACGATCGTCGTCGTCGTGGGCGACCACTCCACGACGAACCCGTGGCAGGCGATCCGCCTCCCGCGGCTCGGCACGCCGAACGCGGGCGAGAACTGGACGACGCTCCTCGTCGCGGGCCCCCGCCTGCCGGCCGGGACCGTCCGGGACGAGCTGACCTCCCAGCTCGACGTCGGCCCGACGCTGCTCGGCCTCCTCGGGCTCGACGTCTCGAATCACTTCTTCGGACGGGACCTCTTCGAGAAGCCCGCGCCGCCGCCCCAGGGCGTCCTCGCGCTGCGCTTCCACGGCCTGGCGGCGTGGGAAGGGCCGCGTCTCCTGCAGGCGCGGCTGGACGACGAGACCTTCGCCCAGGGCTGGTCGTGGGAGACGTACGAGAGCGAAGCCGGACCCTCAGAACGGCGACTACCACCACGGGACGAAGCTGGATCTCACGGCGGCGGACCGCGCGCGGATCGCGGAGCTCAAGACGATGGCGCGGGCGTGGGGCGCCGTCCTCGACGGCAACCGCGTCATGCCGCCGGGGAGGGACGCCGCCTCGAGCGGCGCCGCTCGCGCAGCCACGCCCGGGCCCTGAGCCAGGTGCGCTCGAACCTCGGGTTCTGCTGGCGGAAGCGCCGCACCTTGCGCTGCACCCAGCGGCTCTCGACGTAGAGGATCGCCATGCCCGCGACGCCGAACGGCCAGCCCTGGAGGACGGGGAGGAGCCCGCCGAGGACGCCGATCGCGAGGAGCACCCACCCGAGCGCGAGCAGCGCGAGACGCGCGGGCCGGCTGCGGCGCCGCACGAGGCCGCGGGGAGGGACGGGCTCGCTCAATCCCGGCGCGGGATGACGCCGCGCTGCGCATCGCGCGCGATGCGCTTGGCCTCGTCGGGGAAGCTCCCCTCGACGATCCAGTCGAGATACGACGGGTTCTTCTCCGCGACTTCCGCGAGGCGCGTGCCGCGGTATTGCCCGAACGCGAACACGATCTCGCCGTCGCGCCAGAGGAACCGCTTGTCGGGGTCGACGAAGCGGCCCTCGGGCGGGCGCGACAGCTCGTGGAGCGCCGCGACGTCGCGCGGGAGGTCCGCGTAGCGGCGGAGCTGGCCCGCGAGAACCTCGGCGGACGCGACCGCGTCGGCGAGCGCCGCGTGGGCCGCGACGTGCTCGCGCCCGGCGAAGAAGCGCACGGCGGCGCCGAGGTCGCGCGGCTCCTTCCGGAAGTAGATCGTCTGCATGTCGACGACGCGGCGTCCCTCCATCGAGAACGGGACCTTCGCGATCTCGAATTCGCGAAGGAGGACCGGGACGTCGAACTGCCGGATGTTGTAGCCGGCGAGGTCGCAGCCCTCGAGGAACGCGGCGAGCTCGGGTGCGAGCGCCGCGAAGGACGGGCACTGCGCGACGTCGGCGTCCGAGATCCCGTGCACGCGCGTCGACTCGCGCGGGATGCGGATGCCGGGGTTCACCCGCCGGTCGAGCGTCGCGACCTCGCCGCCCCGCCCGAGGCGCACGGCCGCGACCTCGACGACGCGATCCGTGAACTTGTCCGTGCCGGTCGTCTCGAGGTCGAACACGGCGAGACGGCGCTCGCCGCAGAGGTCGAACAGGGGCCCGAGGGCGTCGAGCGGAAGAGCCGCGTCCGTCACGCCCGTGATCATCGCCCAACTCGCGCGGCCGCGGGAGGCGGAGACTCCCACGTCCAGGCCCCGCCCGGCGCGCCCGGCGGCGCGGTCCAGGCGAGGCGCGCGGCGTGGAGGACGGGCGCCGGGGTCTCCGGCGTCCGCGCGCCGTCGTAGAGCGGGTCGCCGAGGAGCGGCGTCCCGAGGTGCGCGAGGTGGACGCGGAGCTGATGCATCCGGCCGGTCTCGGGCGTCAGCTCGACGAGCGCCGTGGCTCCACGGTCCTCGAGCACCCGCCAGGCCGTTCGCGCCGGCCGCCCGGCGGGGTGGACGGCCGTGCGGCCCGGGGCCGGGATCGCCGGAATCGCGCCGACGCGACGGCCGGACAGCAGGTGTCCCGCGCGGGCCGGCCCGTACGCGGCCTTGAGCGCGCGCTTCAGGAGCTCGGGCTTGCCGGTCCGGTTCTCGAGGAGCTTCTCGGCGACGACGCCCTCGGGCGGCGACGGGACGCCGCGGGTCACGGCCCGGTACGTCTTCACGACGGAGGTGCCCCACGCGTCGAGCGCCTCGCGCAGCGCCGCGGGCGTCCGCGCGAGGAGGAGCACGCCGGACGTCTCCTTGTCGAGGCGGTGGACGAGCGCGAGGCCCGCGCCGAACCGCTCGCGGAGCGGACCGAGGAGGCCGTGCGCGCCGTGCACGGCCACGCCCGCCGGCTTGTCGACCGCGAGGAACGCCTCGGCTCCGGGCGGCGTCGGGAGGAGGGCGCAGGACGCGGAGCGTCCGGGCGGAAGGGTGAGGGAAACCCGCGTGACGGGTTTCCCGGTCATGACGACGCCCTGAACTTCAGGGCCGAGAGGATGACGGCGAGGCTCCCCGCGATGTTGGCGGCCATGCCGACGACGATCGGGGTCTGGTGGAAGCGGATCCCGTAGAGGAAGTAGACGAGCTGCCCGCCGAGGAAGAGCAGGTACGTCACGATCGAGACGTCCTCGGAGCTCTTCCGCTTCCAGATCCTCAGGGCCTGGGGCACGTAGGCCGCGCCGGTCGCGAGGCCCACGACCGAGACGGCCCACGCGAGGAAGGCGTCCAGAGCGTTCGGAGAGCCGATGGCTTACTTTCGGTTCCCGAAGAGGCGCAGGAGCATCAGGAAGAGGTTGATGAAGTCGAGGTAGAGGGCGAGGGCGCCCGAGATCGCGCCGCGCTTGCCCTCCTCGGACGCGCCGTCGACGGTGGCGGCCATCATCTTCAGCTTGCGCGTGTCGTACGCCGTGAGGGCGACGAAGACGATGACGCCCACGCAGCTCACGACGAAGCCGAGCATGTCGTTCCTCAGGAAGATGTTCACGACGGAGGCGAGGACGACGCCGATGAGGCCCATGAACGCGAACGAGCCGAGGCCGTCGAGCGCGCGCTTCGTGACGAGCCCGTACACGCTCATCGCGCCGAACGTCCCGGCCGTCACGACGAACGTCGAGACGATGGACGCCGACGTGAACGCGAGGAACACGGCCGAGAGCGTCAGGCCGTTCAGGGCCGAGTAGAGGAGGAAGACGCCGGCGGCGGCGCCGGACGAGAGCTTTCCGACGAGGCCCGAGAGCCAGACGACGAGGCCGAGCTCGGCGAAGAGGAGGCCGTAGAAGACGAGGCGGTTGCCGAAGACGGCCTGGAGGATCGCGGGCGTCGAGAGCGTCACGAAGGCGGCGAGGGCCGTCGTGAGGAGCCCGGCCGTCATCCACGCGTAGACGCGCGCGAGGAACGCCGGGATCGCGACCGACGCCGAAGGGCTGATCGGCCGGGGGGAATCGAAGGGGCGAGGCGGAAGCTCCGTAGGCATCTGGGGTCTCCTCCCGAACCTCCATCCTAACGCGCCCGGGCTAAGATTCATTCCCATGAGACGCCTCGCGCCCGCGCTTCCGCCCGTCGCCCTCCTCCTCGCCGCGCTCCTCCTGCCGCATGCCCTGCGCGCCGCCGCCGGCCGGTTCGGCGCGCCGCTCGGGGACGCGCCGAGGGTCGCCCTCGCCGACCTCGTGAAGGATCCCGCCGCCTGGTCCGGCAAGACCGTGAAGACGGAAGGAACCGTCTCGGCGGTCTGCCAGGAGAAGGGCTGCTGGATGCTCCTGAAGTCGGGCGAGAAGTCCGTCCGCGTGAGGTTCAAGGACTACGGCTTCTTCGTCCCGATGGACGCCGCCGGCGCGACGGCCGTGATGGAGGGCGTCTTCAGCCTGAAGACGATCCCCGAGGCGACCGCGAAGCACTACGCGAAGGAGTCCCCGGGCGGCAACCCCGACGCCGTCAAGGGCGACCAGCAGGAGCTCTCGTTCCTCGCCTCGGGCGTCGAGCTGTCGAAGCCGGCCCGATGATCGCGCGTGTTCCCTGACGCGCGGAGCGCCGAAGGCGTCATCCCCGGGCGGCTCGCGGCGTTCGGGTTTCTCGCGCGCGGGATCGTCTACCTCCTGATCGGCGGCATCGCCGCGCGGGCCGCGATTCTCCAGCGAGGCCGCGCGACGGGACCGGGCGGCGCGCTCGCGAAGGTCCTCACGGGATCCGGCGGACGGCTCGTCCTCTGGGTCGTGGTGGCGGGCCTCTTCGCGTTCGTGCTCTTTCGCGTCACCCAGTGCCTGCACACGCGCAGGCCGTTCCTCCTCGTGGGTTTCGTGGGGAGCGCTCTCGGTGGACTCGTCCTCGCGATCACCGCCCTGCGTGTCCTCCTCCATTTCGGCGCGGGGGGCGGCGAGGCGGGACTCCACGACCTCGGCGCCCGCATCCTCTCGCACGCCGGGGGCCGTCTCGCCCTCGGGCTCGGCGGCGCAATCGCCGCGGTCGCCGGGGGAGTGCAGGCCATCCGGGCGCTGATCGGCAAGCTGCCGGCCGACTTCACCGCCGCGATCCTGCCCCCCGCGCCGCAGAGATGGGCCTCGGCGCTCGCGCGCGCGGGCGTTTTCGCGCACGGGGTCGTCGTCGCCGTCATCGGGTACTCGGTGTTCCGGACGGGTCTCCACGCGAATCCGCACGAGCTCGGCGGGACCAGCGGCGCGCTCCGCAGGGTCCAGGTCGCCGAGGGCGGGCCGGCCCTCTTCGCGCTCGTCGCCGCCGGGCTGATCGCGTACGGCGTCTCGCTGCTCGTCCTCGCGGCCTCCCGGCGCCGGGCCTCGCGCTGACGCTCAGGGCGCGCCGCAGCGCCGCATCCTCTCGTTCTCGCGCCGGAAGATCCCGCGAATGGTCTCGCCGTCGGACGGCTCCTCCGCGAGCGTGTCGGGGTTCCACTGGCTCCGGGCGGTGGCGAAGAAGTCGCCGCCGTAAACGTGGATGCCGCCGGTGAAGCGCGCGAGCGGGTTCGTGACCGAATGGATCGCGTCCGCGGGGAGCGCGGCGGCTCCCCTCGAAGGGCCTTGACGCCGAACGCCGCGATCCTTCCGGAGCCCGCTGCCAGAGGATGTTGTCTTCGCGTCCGGCGTAGATGCCGATCGCCGCCCACATGCGGTGGTTGTGCGGCATCAGGTTCATGTTCGGCGTCCACGTCGCGCTGAGGATCGTCAGGGTCCCGATCGGTGCAGCACGCGGATCGCGCTTCGCGGCTCCGCGAGCGCGCTCGCGCCTCGAGAACGCGCACGATCTCGCCGCCGTCCTTCAGACATTCGGGCCGTCCGCGCGTTACGACGACGAGCCGTGGGACGAGCACCACGAGGGCCGGGACGCGGTCCGGTCGTTCTACGAGGGGCTGCTCCGGGCCCTTCCCGATCTGGAGATCGTCGTCGGCCACGAGCACGCGACGGCCGACGCGGTCGTCGTGGAGTGCGTGATCCGCGGGACCCCGGCGGCACGTGGCGCGATCTGCCGCCGACGGGCGGCGATCGAGTAGCCGGCTGGCGTGATCCGCGGGACCCACGGCGGCACGTGGCGCGATCTGCCGCCGACCGGGCGGCGCATCGAGTTCCCGCTCTGCGGCGTGTACACGTTCGACGAGGGCGGCAAGCTCGCGGGAGAGAGGATCTACTACGACCGCGCTACCGTGCTCCGGCAGTGCGGCGTCTTCCGGGAGCCGACGGGCCTCTTCGGCCGCGTCGCACTGCTCCTCAACCACCCGGTCCGGCTCGTATCGGCGGCGCTGCGCGGGCTCGCGCGGCGCGGTTAAGGGAGGCAGCTCACCGCACGGCGGTCGGCCCCTCGAGCGAGACGTGCGCGGAACGGGCGCGTGATCCCGCTCCCGCGCGCGAGGGCCTGAGCGAAACGGGGAGTCAGGAGCGGCGTGTTTCCGCCCGCCGCGAGCCAGCCAGTTTCGACCGTCCTCAACGCGTCCTCGACGAGGCCCTCGGGGAAGCCGGCGCCCGCGAGCAGCGCGATCGCGTTGCGCGTCGACGAGGGCCCCGGGCGGAGCCGGTGGTCGAAGACGAGCGTGCCCTGTGCGACGGACTCGCGGAAGTGGTACGGGGCGTGGCTCTCCGAGAGGAGCGGGACGAGCTCGATGTCGTGCGTGGCGACGAGCGTGACGTGGGGGCCGCGCGCGAGGTACGCGAGGACGGCCTTTCCGGCCGCGATCCGCTCGACGGTGTTCGTCCCGCGGAAGAGCTCGTCCAGGAGGAAGAGTCGCGGACGGCCGCCTTCGGCCGCGCGGACGATCTCGAGGACGCGGCGCACCTCGCCGAGGTAGTAGCTGGTCCCGTCGGCGAGGCTCTCGCTCCGGCCGATCGCCGAGACGACGTCGAAGAGCGGCGCCTCCCAGGATTTCGCGGGGCACGTGAAGAGCGTCGCGCCGAGGAGGGCGTCGAGGCCCACCGTCTTGATGAAGGTCGTCTTGCCGGACATGTTGGAGCCGGTCACGAGGACGCCGGATCCCTCGACCTCGAGGTCGTTCGCGACGGGAGCCGCGAGCAGCGGATGGAAGGCGCCCTGGAAGCGCAGCGGCGTTCCGGGGGGCGTGAAGCGCGGCCGGCACCACGCCGGGAGGGACGCGCGGAACGAGGCGACGGAGAGCGCCCCGTCGATCTCGCCGAGCGTCTCGAAAAGCTCGCGGATCGCGGCCCGCCGGCGGCGGAGGAGCTCGAGGCTGAACAGGAACGCGTCGACGTCGAGGAGGAAGACGAGATTGACGTACTCGTAGAGCAGGCGGCTCATCCCGTCGGCCTGCTCGGTCTCGAAGACGAGCCAGGACGTCGTCCGGAGGAGAGGCCGGAGCGGCTCGGCGATCGACGAGACGCGCGACCGCAGCCCCTCGGGCAGGCCGGCGTCCGGCTTCGAGAGCGCGAGAGCGGCGCGGATGAGGACGCGGAGCGGCGGCAACGCGTGCAGGAACGGGGCGATCCGCC
This sequence comes from uncultured Acidobacteriota bacterium, assembly GCA_963776915.1. GTDB lineage: Bacteria > Acidobacteriota > Thermoanaerobaculia > UBA5066 > UBA5066 > Fen-183. The sequence goes on from CAVZPE010000032.1 coordinate 26,985, forward strand.
TGCGATACGCGAGCCGGACGACGATGTTGACCGCGCAGATCCCGACGAGGACGAGGAGGGCCCCGCCGCTGAAGAAGCTCCCGACGAGCGAGCCGGCCGCCGCGAGCGTCAGGAGGGGCGCGAGGGCATAGGCCGCCGGCCGCTCCGGCAGCGCCCCGAGGAGGAGGTACGGCAGGAGGTAGGCGTTCGCGCCGCCGAGGCGGGCCAGGACGCGGCGCACGGCGTCCGGACGCGCCCGCGGCGAGCCCAGGTCCGAGACGAGCGCGTCGAACGCCTCGAGCGGCCGGGCGTCACGGGCGGGGCGCCGCAGCCGGGAGTAGAGCCACTGCTGGCCGGCGCTGCCGGCCGTACGGTCGACCCTCCGGAAGACGTCGTCGAGATCGAGGTCCGTCGCGGTCCTCTCGTCGAGAGGGCGCTCCTCCCCGGCGCGCGAGGCGCATGTCCTCGAAGATGCGAATCTCGTCCAGGGAGCCGCGGGGCCGCGGCGGCTCCGGGCCGGCCTGCGGGCGCTCCGCGGCGGCGCCAGGCCCCGAGGCGGGCCCGGAGCTGCTCGAGGACGAGCGCGAACGTGCCGGGTCGCAAGGGGCGATGGACCTTTCCGCGCCGCCGGCTCAGAACCTCAGCGTGATCTCCCCGACGTAGCGCTTCGGCGGCGCGAGGTAGAACTGCGAGTCGCCGAGCTCGCTCTCGGTCACGACGTGCCGGTCGTCGCCGAGGTTGCGGCCGGTGAACGACAGGCGCAGCCACTCGTTCTCCCACGAGACGCCCGCGTCCCACTCGTAGAACGCCGGCGCGTAGGCCGAGTTGCGTCGCGTGTACGGGCGGATGCCCTGGTGGCGCACCGCGCCCCAGACGCCGAGGCCGGTCTTCGGCGCCCACGCGAGCCTCACGTTCCAGAGGTCGCGGGGGACGAGCTCGACGCGCTTGCCGTCCGCGACGACCAGCTCGCCCTCGGGCGTCACGAACGAGAAGTGGACGTACGTCGCGTCGTGGTGCGCGTAGCCGGCCGTCAGCGAGAAGCCGTCCCACCGGAGCGGCGCCCACGTGACCTGGCCCTCGAAGCCCTGGAAGCGCTCCTCGCCCGCGTTCGTGAGGGCGGGCGAGCCGTCGGGCCCGACCGTCGAGACGACGACGTTCTCGAGCGTCATGTGGAAGAGGGACGCCTCGAGCGACACGTTGCCGCCGAAGAGGCGCGACTTGAGGCCCGCCTCGCCCGAGCGCGAGCGCTCCGGCTCGAGGATGGTCGTGGCCTCGGCCTCGAGGATGTTCGGCGCGGCGGGCTTGAAGTTGCTCTTCGCCGCGGCGTACAGGTGAAGCGCCGTCAGGAAGCCCGACGGCCTGTCGACGATCCGGATGAGCGCGGAGACGCCGCCCGACCAGTTGCCGTCCGTGCGCTCGTCCGAGCCCGCCTCGGGGCCGGGGCCGCCGACCTCGTTGACGACGGCCGAGAGCGACTCGTCCGTCCGGTCGTACCGCGCCCCGAACGTGAGGCTCAGGGCCCTCCAGGGCGTCCACGTGTCGTTCGCGTAGAAGCCCCAGAACGTCCGCTTGTCCTCCGCGGAGCGGGTGTCGCCGACGGGGAGGGAGTCGACGGACGGAACGACGGGGCTCGAGCCGGTCGTGAGCGTGAGGTCGAAGCCGGTCCCGTCGGCCGTCGTCTTCCCGGACGTGAGCGCGATCCCCGTCACGAGGCGGTGAGTGCCGACCGTGGAGACGAGGCGCACGTCCTCGAAGAACGTCGTCTGCAGGGGGCGCAGGGACGTCCCGTTCGCGGTCGCCGTGCTCCCGTCGACGCCGTCGACGAACGAGCGCACGGCGATCTGCTCGTCGCGCGTGAGGCCGAGCGTGTTCTCGAGCTGCACCTGGGCGGAGAACTTCTGCGTGACCGTGGACGAGAGGGAGTAGACGCGGTGGTCCATGCGCGCGCCGCCGACGGCGTAGTTCCGGTCGACCTCGAAGCCGGGCACGAACTGGCCGCCCGCCATCGGGAGGGGCGATCCCCAGTACGCGGTGTCGCGCAGGACGCCGAGCGTGAGGTCCCACGAGCCCTCGCGCGTCCTCCGTCCGAAGCCGACCGACAGCCGGTCCACGGACGAGCCCGTCGAATCCTGGAAGCCGTTGTCGCGGAACATCGAGCCGGAGACGTGCGTGATCGCGGGCCCGTCGTGCTTCTCCCACGACAGGGAGCCGTGCCGGTCGTTCCAGGAGCCGAGCCCGAAGGTCGCGCTCGTGTGCTTCCCGCTCCGCGTGAAGACCTGCACCATCCCCGCGAACGCCGAGACGCCGTAGAGCGTGCCCTGCGGCCCCTTGGCGATCTCGATGCGGTCGATGTCCTCGATCGGGATCTGCGCGAGCGTCGGGTTGAACGGGCCGCCGGCGGGCACGCCGTCGACCGTCACGAGGAGGGCGTCGAACTCCTTGAGCCCCCACATTCCGAGGTTCGGGAAGCGCGGGCCGCCGTCCGAGCCGCCGGCGGCCTCGACCCCCACGACGTTCTGCAGGGCGTCCTGCAGCGTGCGCGCGCCGGTCCGGCGGAGCTCGTCGCCCGTCACGACCGCGACCGAGCCCGCCACGTCCAGGACGTCCTCGGGGGTCTTCGAGCCCGAGACGACGACCTGCGCGGACGCGCTTGGCGTCGGGACGCGCGGAGCCTGCGCGGAGGCGACGGGAGCGAAGGAGGAGGCGGCAGCGAGGGCGAAGGCGAGAAGAGGCTTCACCGGGCGATGTTAACTAAACTCCCCCCATGCGCGTGGGCATCGACTTCGGGACGACGCACACCGTCGTCGCCCTCGTCGACCGCGGGAACTACCCCGTGGTCTCGTTCGACGGGGGCGACTTCATGCCGTCGCTCGTCGCGGCGCACGACGCGTCGGGCGCCCTGCGCTGGGGCTGGGACGCGGCCGCGGCCCGGCACGAGCCGGGCTGGACGGTCCTCCCGTCCCTCAAGCGCCTCCTGAACGACGCGGGCCCCTCGACGGAGGTCGCGCTGGGCCGGCGCCGTCTCCCGATCGGGGCCCTCCTCGAGGGCTTCTTCTCGGCGCTCCACCGCGATCTCGTCGCGCGGTCGAACGCCGGCATCGCCGCGAACGACGCGATCACGGCGGCCGTCTCGGTCCCGGCGAACGCGTCGACGGCGCAGCGCTTCCTCACGCTCGAGGCGTTCAAGGGGGGCGGCTTCGCGGTGGACGCGCTCCTGAACGAGCCCTCGGCCGCGGGGTTCGAGTACGCGCACCGGAACCGGCGGGACGGCCGGCGCGAGCACCTCGTCGTCTACGACCTCGGGGGCGGCACGTTCGACGCGTCGCTCCTGAGGATGACGGGGAAGACGAACGAGGTCGTCGCGACGAACGGCGTCCAGCGCCTCGGAGGCGACGATTTCGACGAGGCGATCCTCGCGCTCGTCCTCGAGAAGGCGGGCGCGCGCGGAGCCGACGAGGCGGCGCGCGCCCTCGTCCTCGAGGAGTGCGTCCGCTCCAAGGAGTCCCTCTCGCCGAACTCGCGGCGCTTCCTCGTGGACCTCTCGGCGCTCGGGAAAGAGCCTCTCGTCCTCCCGGTCGAGGACGTCTGGGAGGTCTGCGTCCCGCTCGTCGCGCGGACGCTCGAGGCGGTCGGGTCCCTCGTCGAGGACGGCGGCGCCGTCGCGTGGGCGGACGTCGCGTCCCTCTACGTCGTCGGCGGCGCGGGCCTCCTGCCGCTCGTCCCGCGCCTCCTCAAGGAGCGCTTCGGCGAGAAGCGCGTCCGCCGCTCGCCCTACCCGTTCGCGGCCACCGCGATGGGGCTCGCCGTCTGGCTCGACCACGACGTCGGCTACGCGCTCGAGGACCGGCTCTCGCGCCACTTCGGCGTCTTCCGCGAAGGCGGGGCCGGACGCGACGTCGTCTTCGACACGATCTTCGAGAAGGGAACGCCCCTCCCCGCGCCCGGCGAGCCGCCCGTCGTCGTCGCGCGCCGGTACCGGGCGGTGCACGACGTCGGCCACTTCCGCTTCGTCGAGTGCTCGCGCCTGACGGACGGCCGGCCGGACGGGGACGTGACGCCGTGGGACGAGGCGTACTTCCCGTTCGATCCGCTCCTCCGCGCGTCGGACCTCGCGGCGGCGCCGATCCGGCGGCGGGACGGCGGGCCCGAGGCCGCCGAGACGTACGCGCTCGGGAGCGAGGGCGCCGTGACCGTGACCGTCACGGACGCGACGGACGGCTTCTCGCGGACGTTCCGGCTGACGCGCTGACCTACGCGTCGCGGTCGGCGTCGCCCGCGCCGCCGGCCGGCGGCTGCGTGGCGACGAACCGGTACGCGAGCGCCGCGAGGACGGAGATTCCCGCGACGGTGAAGGCGAGGTTCCGGCCGTGCCACAGCCCGTCGAACCAGTGCCGGAAGTCGTCGGCGAGGACGTTCGCGCGGCCGCCGTAGACCTCGAGGTCGTGCCGGTAGAGCTTCGTGCGCTCGAGCTCGTACTCGTCCGGTCCGGCGTTCACGAAATAGATCACGGCGGCGGCCGCGAAGCCCGCGAGGAGGATCGCGCGCGTGACGGCGCGGACGCGTGCGGCCGCGGGCACGGCCTCAGGCCCCCTTCTCCTCGATCCTCAGGACGAGGAGCGTGCGGTCGTCCTCGATCTCGTCCGTGCCCGTGTAGCGCGCGCTGCGCGGCGAGGATGCGGTCGCGCAGGGCGGCCGCGGGATCGCCGGCGCCCTCGCGCAGGCACTGCTCGAGACGCGCGAAGCCCCACGGCTCGCCGTCCCCGGCCGGCGCGGCCTCGACGAGACCGTCCGAGTAGACGACCCAGAGGTCGCCGGGCAGGAGCGGGGCGGTCACGGTGTGCCAGCCGGGCGGGAGCGCGAGACCGAGCGGGCGCGCCGGGTTCGCGAGCGCCGCGGCCGTGCCGTCGGGCCTCACGCGGTACGGGTAGGGATGGCCCGCGTTCGTGAACGAGACGGTCCCGGTCTCGAGGTTGAAGACGAGGTGCGCGAGCGTCACGAAGGTGCGCGGCTCGGTCGAGCGGTGGATCTCGCCGTCGAGGAGCTCCATGAGGCGCGCGCCCGAGGCGCCCGTCCGCGCGAGGGCCGAGAGGGAGGCCTTCGAGGCCGCCATGACGATGCCCGTCGGGAGACCGTGTCCGGAGACGTCGGCGACGACGACCGTGAGCGTCCTCGCGTCGCCGGAGAGGTCGTAGAAATCGCCGCCGATCGCGGCCGCGGGCCGGAAGTCGACGGCGATCGACACCCCCGGGAACGAGAACCCCGGCGGCGGCAGGAGCCGCCGCTGCAGGTCGCGCGCGACCTCCAGCTCCCGTTCGAGCGCCTCCTTCTCCGCGCGCGCCGCGACGCTCGCCGAGAGGCGCCCGACCATGTGGTTGAAGCTCGCGACGAGGGCCGCGAGCTGGTCGTGTCCCTTGAGGACGGCGCGGTGCGTGAAGTCGCCCTTCTCGACCTCGGCGAACCCGACCGAGAGCCGCCGCGTCGCGCGCGCGATGCGGGCGACGAGGAGCGCGGCGAGAAGGGACGCCAGGAAGAAGACGACGAGGGTCGCGATCCCGAGCCCCCCGAGAACCGCGAGGACGACGCGGCTCATCGGCACCTGCTCCGTTCCCGAGACCCTGACGTCGCGGAAGAGCTCGGCGGATTCGTGCGCGAGCGACGTCCGGACGAGGAAGAGGACGGGCTGCTTCTCGAGGGGCGCGCCGGTCTGGGCGTCGTAGACCGGCTCGCGGAGGAACAGCGGAAACGCGGCCCAGCGGCCGCTCCAGGGTCCCGAGCCCGCCGGAGGCGCGGCGGTCTCGCCGCCCGTGTCACCCTCGCCGCCCGAGTCGGCCTCCTCGGACACGGTGACGTTCTTCCTCGCCTTGCCACCGCGGTCGACCGACAGCTTGACCCCGCCCCCTTTCCTTTCGGGGTCTTCCTCGCGGACCTTCACGGCCCCGAGGAACCGGATCACGTTGCCGGTCTCCCTCTCGAGGTCGCGCCTGAAGGAGGAATCCAGTCGCTCGGCGAGAAGGAAGGGGCCGTCCGGGCGCGGCACGACGGCGACCGCGAAGATCTCGGACCCCTGCTTGACGAGGTACGAGCCGCGCTCCTTCATCCACGGGCGGGGCGTGACGGCGGCCGGCGCGGTCGCGCCCCGCAGCGCGAGGTCCCGCGCGCGGCTCAGGAGATCCGCGTGCCGCTTCTCGATCGCCGCCTCCACCCGGCGCGTCCCGAGCTGGCCCGCGACGACGAGAAGGCCCGCGTAGACGAAGAACGCGGCGAAGACGACGGCGGACATCAGGAGCAGGTACGACACGACGAGCCGGCTGCCGACGCGCCAGAGGAGGCCGCGCAGGAGCGCGCGGACCGCGCTCACGAGGAACACGGGGCCGGCGAAGACGAGGAGGACGATGCCGAGAGCGACCCACCCCGTCGAGCGGGGGGCGAGGCTCACGAGGAGGACGCCGGCGGCCGCGAGGAGGGCGCTGAGCCTGAAGGTGCGCGTGAGCCTCATCGCGCGGCGGGCGCCGGACCGGGTGCGGGCGGGCCGCCCGGCTCGAGGGCCTTCGCCTCGGACGCGAGGTACGTCGTCTGCGTCGGGAACGCGAAGCCGCTCCCGGCCTCCTCGACGGCGCGCATGAGCGCGAGGAGGAGGTCCTCCTGCGCGGCGAGAAAGGCCGCCCAGTCCGGGACGAGGAGGTACGCGAAGACATCGACGTCGAGGGAGTAGGCGCCGACCCTGATGAAGCGCACGGAGAGCGTTCCCGGCTCGACCCTCGCGTCGGCGGCGAGGCGCGTCCGGCATCCGTCGAGGACGGCCTTCAGCTGCGCGTCGGACGTCTCGAAGCGCAGGCCGAGCGTGTGACGGAACAGGAACTTGTCGCGGTGGCTCAGGTTCTCGATCCGGGACGTCATGAGGATCCCGTTCGGGATCGAGACGACGACGCGCTCGAGTGTGCGGATCCGCGTCGCGTAGAGCGTGACGTCCTCGATCCCGCCGAGGACGTCTCCGACGCGCACGAAGTCTCCGACGCGCACGACCTTGTCCGAGAGCACGACGAAGCCGCCGAACAGGTTTTCGAGGCTCTTCTGCGCCGCGAACGCGATGGCGATGCCGCCGATCCCGACCCCGGCGAGCGTCGCCGTGAGGTTCACGCCGAAGATGCCGAGGATCACGAGGACGGTCCCGGTGATGACGAGACCCTGCAGGACCTTCCGACCGATCGTGAGCGACGAGGCGGCCGTCTGCCCCGACGCGAGCAGGCGCAGCGTCGCGCGCGAGGTCAGGAAGGCGACGAGGCGGACGAAGAACCAGCCGATCGCGGCGACCGCGACGACCCGGGCCGCGCGGCCGTACGAGTACCGGCCGAGGAGCGGCAGCCCGATCTCGGAGACGAAGGTCGCGTGCAGGAGGACGCCGACGAGCAGCGCGAGCGGAGGGCGGAACGGATCGAGCAGGCCGGGCGACTCCACGGCGAAAGGCCGCCGGCGGACCACGGACCGCACGAGACGGAAGATGCCGAACGAGAGGAGCCGCGCGAGGAGCCACGCGACGAAGAAGAGGACGAAGAACGCGAGGACCTGCCAGAGCCGAAGCGAGCCGCCGACCGACCGGCGCAGGGGGGCCGGCATCAGGGAGTCGAGCTGGGGCGCGCGAAGACTCCGGAAGGCCGCCGGGACCTCGCGCAGCGTCTGCGAGGAGATGAGCCAGATCGCGGGTCCCTCGGGAGGCTGCGTGCGGACGAGGAGGACGTCGAAGGACTCGTCTCCGTGGACGACGGTCCCCGCCCTCTCGAGATCGGGCGAGAGCCCGTCGTTCACGTTGCCGAGGGCCGAACGGCTCAGCTTTTCGAGGTCCCCGGAAAACCGCTCGTCGAGGACGGCCTTGAGCTGCCTGGCGACATCCTCGGGCGGCGTCTTCGTGCGCCCTTTGGCCACTGGAGGTACTCCGCCGCCTGGGTCCAGCTGCCGCTGGCCGCGGCGTGCATGTAGCCGAAGAACGCTCCGTACGGGGTCTCGCGCTTGTACGGGTCGCCGGGCGTTTCGGGCGCCGGCGTCGGTGTCGGCGACAGGCCCCGGATCTGCGCGGCGCCGGGAGGCGCGGCGAGGAGAGCGGCGCCGAAGGCGAAGGCGGCGAGTGCGAGCCGTCGGTTCGGTGGAGCCATGCCGGGGACCAGCCTACCGCACCGCGCGGCGCGCGGCCGTCGTCCACGGCGGCCGCGATTTCGCGATCTTCTTCGCGACCGGGCAGGACGGCGCGTGCGCCCCGGGCAGCCAGCCCGTCGACATGAGGAACTCGTTCACGATCTCGCCCCCGGTGAAACGGAAGGTCGCGCGGAAGAGCTTCACCCACTCGTCCTTCGGGCGGGGGTGGTGCGCGGCGAGCCAGCCGTCGAACGAGCCGTGCGCGTCGCGGAGCGCGAGAACGACGCCCGCGTTGTGGATCACGGCGTCGACCTTCAGGCGGTTGCGCACGATCCCGGCGTCGGCGAGGAGGCGCCGGCGCTCCCGGGCGCCGTAGCGCGCGACGCGCTCGGGGTCGAAACCCTCGAACGCGCGGTGAAAGGCCTCGCGCTTCCGGAGGATCGTCGCCCACGACAGTCCCGCCTGGTTGATCTCGAGGGCGAGCCGCTCGAGCAGCGCGGCGTCGCCCTTCAGCGGGAAGCCGTACTCCGTGTCGTGGTACGGGCCGTGAAGCGGGTCGCCCGGGGCGATTCGGCAGTAGGCGGACATCAGAAGGGATCCGGGCCGTCCATCGCGCTCGCGGGCGGCTCCGGGCGGCGCGGCGGCCGGACGACCGTCACGGAGCAGTCCGCCCGCGCCGCGATCTCGGCGGAAACGCTCCCGAGGAGGGTCCGCTTCACGGAGTCCGCCCGGGCCCCGATCACGACGTGGTCGACGTGGTTCGTCGTCGCGTAGTCGAGGAGGGCCTCGGCGGGCTGCGTCGCCTCGAGCACGTGGAAGGTGATGCGCGCCTCGCCGATCGCGAGCGGCTGCGCCCAGTGCTTGAGCCCGACGAGGCGCGTGACGTGCTTGTTGCGGCCCTCGTCGTCCAGCGTCGTCTCGATCCCGATCAGGCGCTGCTTGAGGACGTTCACGATCGCGAAGCGCGCCCCCGGGACGATCTCGACGAGACGGTGGACCGTCACGCGCAGCGCCTCGAGGAGCTCGGGCGTGCTCTCCGTCACGTCCACGGCGACCATGACGATCGGCGCCGCCGAGAGCGGGGCCGCGATCTCGCGGAGCGCGGCGGGGCGAATCTCCGGGATTGAACCGGCGGCGCACGCGGGCGCTCCACGGGTCGCGCTCCATCTTCTCCGAGCGCGCCGTGAGCTTCACCTGCTCGGGGTGCGCGAGGTCGAACGCGAGGTGCGAGGCCGTCGGGTAGCGCCGCAGCGGATCGACCTCGAGACAGCGCAGGACGACCTCCTGGAGCCACGGCGGGTAGTCCGCCTCGAGGCGCCGCGGCGGCACCGGGTCCCACCAGAGCCTCCTCTTGAGGCGGCGCATCCCTTTCGGGTCCCCGAACGGGCGGACGCCCGTCGAGAAGAAGTAGAGGAGGACGCCGAGCGCGAAGATGTCGCTCCGCGGGTCCGTCCGGTTGCCGAGGATCTGCTCGGGCGCCATGTACGGCGCCGTCCCGTACGGGACGCGGAACTCCTCGTCCATGAGGTCCGGGAGCTGGTCGTGGTGCGCGAGGCCGAAGTCCACGAGCGCGGCCTCGCCCGTCTCGCGCATGATGATGTTCGAGGGCTTGATGTCGAGGTGGACGACGTTCTGGTGGTGGAGGTCGCGCAGCGCGGCCGCGACCTTGATCCCGATCCCGGCGACCTCGGCGTACGGGAGCGGGAGGCCCTCGAGCTCGTCGAGGAGCGTCGTGCCCCTGGATGTGCTCCATCACGATGTAGGGCTGGACGGAGAAGTCGCCGGACGCGACGAACTTCGGCACGTGGATGCCCGACAGGCGCGGGAGGATCATCTGCTCCATCTCGAAGCCGACGATCGCGGCCGGGTCCTCGCCCTCGAGCAGCGCGGGGATCTTCATGAGGAGAGGCATCGAGATCCCCGGCCGCTCGACGCGGCGGAGCGTCGCCATTCCGCCCGTGTGGAGGAGCTCGCCGACGACGAAGCCGTCCACGACGGCGCCCTTCTGGATGGGGACGCGCGCGTTCATCGCCCGTTCACTGGCCCCACGCGAGGCGCTCGGCGTACATCTCGGGCAGCCCGGCGCGCCGGATCTTCTTCGCGGCCTCCGCGACCTCGTACGGCACGCGGCGGTACGTGAGCTCCGCGCGCGCGGTGTCGACGAGCGCCCAGCACGCGGCGGGGTTGCCGTCGCGCGGCTGGCCGACGGAGCCCATCACGGCGAGCCAGCGGCGCTGCGGGAGGAGGGGGATGGACACGTCCGCGACGGGCCGGAACGTTCCGAGCTTGAGCGTGTCCGACAGGTTGTAGACGGCCGGCCGGTGAACGTGGCCGCAGAACGTCACGCGCCGGCGCGTCGCCTTGAGGCTCCGCGCCGCGTCGGCCGCGTTCGTCACGTACGTCCAGCGCGCCGGGGCCGTGGCCTCCGCGTGGACGAAGAGACAGTCGCCCTCCTCGAGCGTGAGGGGAAGCGACGCGAGGAACGCTCGCTGGTCGGCGCCGAGCTGGTTCCGTCGTCCACTCGAGCGCGGCCTCCGCGGACGAGTCCATCGCCGAGGCCCCGCCGTTCACGGCGGCGTCGTGGTTTCCGAGGAGCGCGACCGCACGGCCGTTCGTGACGCGGTCCATGATCGTCCCGACGACCCAGTCGGGGTCCGCGCCGTAGTTCACGTAGTCGCCGAGGAGGACGAGCCGTTCGGCGCGCCGGGCCGCGGCGTCGGCGAGGCAGGCCTCGAACGCCTCCCGGTTGGCGTGGATGTCCGCCATGAGCGCAAGCCGCATCCCGAGAGCCTACCGCGACCGGAGATCGGGCACGTGTGGAGGGAAGCTGGTACCGCGTACGGGATTTGAACCCGTGATCTCCGCCTTGAGAGGGCGGCGTCCTAAACCGCTAGACGAACGCGGCACGTCCCCCGGCCGGGGCCTCTCGGCCCACGGGGACGCGGAATCTAGCACGCCGGCCGGAGCCGCCACAACCCGGGGCTGGGGGAGAATCCCCCCATGGAATTCGGCATTCTCGGCCTCGAGCTCTCCGGGAAGACGACGCTCTTCTCGCTCCTCACCGGCCACGCGGCCGCGGCGGCCACGCACAAGCGCGAGGCGCACGTCGGCATCGCGCACGTCCCGGACGCGCGCCTCGACCGGCTCACGGCGCTGTTCAAGCCGAAGAAGCACACGCCGGCGACCGTGAAGTTCGTGGACGTCCCCGGCGTCGCGAAGGGCGGCGCGCAGAGCCTGAACCTCCCCGAGCTCCGGCAGATGGACGGCCTCGCGGTCGTCGTGCGCGGCTTCGCGTCCGGACGCCGTGCCGCATCCGGAGGGCTCCGTCGACCCGGCGCGCGACCTCGAGCTCCTCGAGACCGAGATGCTCCTCGCGGACCTCTCCGTCGTCACGAACCGCCTCGAGCGCGTCGAGCGGGACATGGTCAAGAAGAAGACGCCCGAGCTCCAGGCCGAACGGGACCTCCTCGTGCGCTTCAAGGCCGCCCTCGACAAGGGCGAGCCGCTGCGCGGCATGGACGTCCCCGCCGAGGAGGAGAAGCTCGTGAGGGGCTTCGGCCTCCTGACGAGAAAGCCGATGCTCGTGATCCTCAACGCGGGCGAGAGCGAGGCGGGCGACCTCGCGGGCGCGCTCTCGCGCGCGAAGTTCGACGCGTGGAAGGGCCGGCCGCACGTCGCGTTCAGCGCGGTCTCGGCCCCGATCGAGCAGGAGATCGCCGCGATGTCGCCCGAGGACCAGGCGGAGTTCCTCAAGGGCCTCGGCCTGCCGGACCGCGCGCTCGACCGGCTGCTGCGCGCCGCCTACGACCTCCTCGGCCTCATGTCGTTCCTGACGGCGGGCGAGGACGAGTGCCGCGCGTGGTCGATCCCGAAGGGGACGCACGCCGTGAAGGCGGCCGCCGCGATCCACACGGACTTCGAGAAGCACTTCATCCGGGCCGAGGTCGTCCCGTTCGAGACGCTCATGGAGGCCGGCTCCTTCGCGCTCTGCAAGACGCACGGCACCCTGCGCGTCGAGGGCCGGGACTACGTCGTGAAGGACGGCGACGTCATCAACTTCCGGGTTTCGGCGTAGGTCGAGCGCGGCGCAGGCCGCGGAGCGGCCGAGCGGAGGGCGTGGGAACCCGCATGACGGGTTCCCACTTCAAAGTCAGTCCGCCTGCCGCGCCCAGCGGAAGATCTCGGGCAGCGTCGGCTTCTTGCCGTACATGAGGATCCCGACGCGGTAGACGCGGCCCGCGAACCACGCGACGAGGAAGATCGTCGCGACGAGGATCGCGACGGACGTCGCGATCTGCCAGAGCGGCGGCGCCTGGACGGAGATCCGCATGAACATCATGAGCGGCGCCGTGAACGGGAAGAACGAGAGCACCGTCGCGAGGCGGCCGTTCGGCTGGTTGAACGCGAAGAACCACGTCGTCGACGTGAGGATGAGCATCATGCCGGGGATCATCACGAACTGCTGCGCCTCCTGCTCCGTGTTGAACGGGGCCGAGAGCGCGGCGTAGAGCGACGCGTACAGGAAGTAGCCGAGCAGGAAGAAGAGGACGAACGCGCCGATCGTCGCGACCGGAATGTGGGGAAGCCCCTCGTTCATGCCGACGAAGACCGCGACGCCGGGCAGCGCGATGGCGATCGCGAGCGTGGCCCACACGGCGTACTGCGTGAGGCCGACGAGCCCGATCCCGAGGATCTTCCCGAGCATGAGCGTCGTCGGCCGGATCGACGAGACGATGACCTCGACGATCCGGTTGTTCTTCTCCTCGAGGACGCCCCGCATGATGTAGGCGCCGTACACGAAGATCGAGATGTAGATGAGGAAGAAGAACGTCGCCCGAGATCGCGAGGTTCATGCCGACGTTCCGGCCGCTCTCGCCGCTCTCGATCTCCTTCGCCTCGTGCGCCTCGAGGTCCACGCGCAGGCGCGCGGCGTCGTAGACCTTCGGGTCGACGCCCTTGTCCTTCAGCCGCTCCTTCGTGGCGGCGCGCGAGAGGTAGCTCGCGATCTGCTCGCGCATGACCACCTCGGCCTTGACGCTCTGCGCGCGCCACTCGGCGGCCCCGGTCACGAGCGTCTGCGGCGTCAGGACGATGTAGGCCTTGATCTTCTCGGACTGGACGTCCTTGTTGAGGCGCTTGCGCACCTCGGGGAGCGTCTCGGGCGTCGCGTCCACCTTGAAGAGGTCGAGCTGCGTCGTGATCTTCGGGTTGCGGCTCTCGGACATCGTCTCGGTGACGGACTTCTCGTCGACCTTCGCCGGCGCCTTCTCGTCCTTCTTCTTTTCGGCGTCCTCGTCCGTCGGCCGGGCCTTGTACTCGGCGACGAGGGGCTCGTAGAGGCGGCCGGAGAGGTCGACGACGGCGATCCGCCCCTTCGCGACGAGCGTCTTGCTCAGCGCGACCTGGATGAAGATGAGGCCGAGACCCAGGGACGGGATGAGGAACGTCGCGATCCAGAAGGCCTTCGCGCGCACCTGCTGGAGGTATTCGCGCTTGATGACGGCGAGCAGCTTCCCGTCCATGGCTACTTCAGCTCCTCGGCGGTCGGCGCCTGAAGGCCCGACTCCTGGACGCACTTGATGAAGATGTTCTCGAGCTCGGGCTCGGGCTCGACGGGCGGCGGGAGCGGCACGCGGTCGCGGTAGGAGTGCTTGATGTCCTTCACCGTCCCGTCCAGGAGCTTCTGCGCGCGGTAGAGGAGCGCGATGCGCTCGCAGAGGCGCTCGGCCTGCTCGAGGACGTGCGTCGAGAAGACGACCGTCTTGCCCTGCTTCTTGAAGGCGGTGAGGAAGTCCTTCACGAGGACGACGTTGATCGGGTCGAGGCCGCTGAACGGCTCGTCGAGGATCAGGATCTCGGGGTCGTGGACGATCGTCCCGAGGAACTGGACCTTCTGCTGCATGCCCTTGCTGAGCTCCTCGGTCTTCTTCTGGAGCCACGGGCGCAGGTCCATCGAGTCGATCCACGGCGAGAGGCGCTTCATCGCGGTGGCCTTGTCGACGCTCTTGATCGCGGCGAAGAAGAGCAGCTGGTCGACGACCTTCATCTTCCGGTAGAGGCCGCGCTCCTCGGGCAGGTAGCCGATGCGCTCCTGGAGCTTCTCGTTCATGACCTCGCCGAGGACGCGGATCTCGCCCTCGTCGGGCTTCGTGATGTTCATGATCATGCGGATCGTCGTCGTCTTGCCGGCGCCGTTCGGGCCGAGGAGGCCGAACGTCACGCCGTAGGGAACCTCGAGGTCGAGCCTGTCCACGGCGGTGAACTTGCCGAAACGCTTCACGACGCCGTGGAGCGAGATCGCGGGGGCCATGAGATTCATTTCCTCCTGCGGGAGACCCAGAGAGATACGGGCGGGCGGGGACGAAGTTTAAGGGGGCGGGGACGGCCGCCGCTAAACGCCGGTCGGAGCAGGGACTTGCGCCGCGCTCCGGAGTCCGCTATGGTCCGCGTCCCGCGGTCCTCGCGTGCGCCCATAGCTCAACTGGATCAGAGCGTTTGACTACGGATCAAAAGGTTGGGGGTTCGAGTCCTCCTGGGCGCACCACTCAAGTCCCCGACCCGGAAACGCCAATGGGGAGAGGTGGCTCGTGAACGGATCCCTGCGTTCGGCTGTCCGATCGAGTCGTTGACGTCTCGAGGAGGGCGCAGCTTCACTGTTTCCTGAGGGCTCGTTCTGGCGCCTGCAGGGACGAAGGCCTCTTATGCGCAGAGTCGAGGGGAGCACCGAAGGCAATTGAGAACCGAACGTTGCGCTCGGCTGTCCTGGTCGGTTCGGTGGCGATGCTCGCGCTCGGGTGCGCGTCGCGTCCGGTCGAGGTCAAGTCCGCCGCCGGCCCCGGTGACGCCGCTCCGTGTCCTTCCGGAGGCGACGCGCGCGTCGCGGGGAAGATCCTTCGCGCGCCAGCGAAGCGGAGACCTCGTCTCGGGCGCCGGGCGGCCGGTCTACCTCGATCCCGCGACCCGGTACTCCACGGCGGTCTTCCGGGCGATCACGGACCAGCAGAACAAGACGAGCTTCTTCAAGGCCGAGAAAGAGAGCGCGACGGTCGTCCCGGATCCCGCGATGCTCAAGTGCCGGCGGACGGTCCAGGCGGACGCCGACGGCGCCTTCACGTTCGACAAGGTCGCGCCCGGCCCGTACTTCGTCTCGTCGTACATCTCCTGGCTGACCCCGGCCGGCACGTGGCTCGGCATGTGGAACGTCAGCTCCGTCACGGTCGCGGGCGACGGGAAGATCGAGGTCGTCCTGAGCGGCGTTCCCGCGTCGGTTCCCGATCTGCCCGCGCGCTGACGAGCGCCGTCTCCCCGGCAACGCCCCCGATCCCGTAATCTCAGGTCGTGGATCCCGCGTCCGACGAGAGGTTCATGGCGCTCGCGCTCGCCGCGGCGCGGCGGGCGCCCCTCCACGCCGACGTGCCCGTCGGCGCCGTCGTCGTGAAGGACGGCGCCGTCGTCGCCCGCGCGCACAACGCGCGCGAGAGAGGCGCGGACCCGACGGCGCACGCCGAGATCCTCGCGATCCGCGGGGCCGCGAAGAAGCTCGGGTCGTGGCGCCTCGACGGCTGCACGCTCTACGTCACGCTCGAGCCCTGCGCGATGTGCGCGGGCGCGATCGTCCTGGCGCGGCTGCCGCGTCTCGTCTACGGCGCCGCGGACCCCAAGGCGGGCTTCGTGGGATCGCTGGGCGATCTCTGCCGCGACGAGAGGCTGAACCACAGGCCGGCCGTGACGGCCGGCGTCCTCGGAGCGGAATGCGGCAGAATCCTCGTGGAGTTCTTCCGTGAGAAACGGCGGTCCGCCCGCGCCCCCCGCTGAGGAGGCCTTCGAGGCTCCCGAGGCGCCCGCGCTGCGCTGCCCGTCCTGCGGGGCACCGGCGCGCGAGGGCGACCGCGCGTGCGCGCACTGCGGGTCGCTCCTCTCGACCCGGCGCTGCGTCGTCTGCTTCGCGCTCTCGCCTCGCGACGCCGAGAAGTGCGTCCGCTGCGGCGCGCTCCTCCCGGCCGAGGCGCTCCGGGCCGCCCCGGGAATCTGCCCGGACTGCAAGGCCACGCTCGTCGCGCGCCAGGCCGGCGTCGCCGGCTTCTCCGAGTGCCCGCGCTGCGGCGGCCTCTTCCTCACGCGCGAGTCGTTCGACGCCGTCGTCAAGGACGCCGCGACGCGCGAGCGGGCGCGGGCCCTCGACGACCCGCCCCCCGGCGCCGCCGCGCCGGAGAAGGGTTTCCACTACCGCGCGTGCCCCGTCTGCCGGAAGTTCATGAACCGCTCGAACTTCGGCGGCGGCTCGGGCGTGATCGTGGACGTCTGCGGCCCGCACGGCGCCTTCCTCGACCGCGGCGAGCTCACGCGCATCGTGGACTTCGTCGAGAAGGGGGGATGGGAAAGAGTCCGGAAGAGGGAGAAAGACTCGGATGGAAGAAGAGATTTCTGCTTTGGAAAGCAGAAAGCGGGAGGCATCGCGTCGAGCCTGCGCCTCGGGGCGCCTGTCGGGCGAAGAGGGAGGGGCTGGCGAGGGTCCTTCACGTCCTGTCGAGCCTTCTCGGCTGACCGGCCGCGCTCCTGCCCTTCTTACCCTCTAAGAAAATCTTCTTCCTGGTCTTCTTTCCTTCATCCCTTCGCCTTGACGGCCCGGCCGGTTCGGGAGATCCTCGCCCCTCCGCCGCTCGCGGACAGGTGTCCGAGTGGTTTAAGGAGCACGGTTGGAAGCCGTGTGTAGCCGAGAGGTTACCGTGGGTTCGAATCCCACCCTGTCCGCCAGTTCTTTCGCCCTTCGAGGTCAGCCCCGGCACACGGCGTGCACTCCCGTGCGGGGGTTCGTCCGTTCCGGCACCTCCGAAAGGAGCCTCGTTCGATGAAGCGCTCGCCCGCCTTCGCCTCCGTCGTCGTCGCCGCCCTCGCGGGCCTCCTCGCCTCCCCGGCCTTCGCCGCGGGTCCCCTGCTCCAGAAGGACGTCGACGTCCCGCGCGACACGCGGGTCGAGGTCGGTCTCGTCTGGGAGAAGTGCACGCTCATCGACGTCGAGACGCACAACGCGCCGGACGAGAAGATGGTCCAGGCCGCGAAGACGAACGACCCGAAGGACGTCACGATCCTCCTCGTGCGTTTCCGCTACGCCAACTCGGACTGGGTCGACCACCGCGTGCGCCTGCGCGCCGTGTTCCTCGACGGCAACGGCGACGTCGTCGGCGACGCGGGCCGCACGGCGACGATGGACAAGAATCAGACGGACGACACGATCAGCTTCCCGATGAAGATCAAGACCGTCGACTGGCCCGCCGCGAAGAAGCTCCACGTGACGGCGAGCTTCCTCAAGTAGCGCGCCCGGCTGCTTTCCCCTAGAATCCGCGGCTCCGATCGGCCGGTCTCGCGGTGAGGTGCTGGAGTGGTTGATCAGGACGGTCTCGAAAACCGTTTTACCCGAAAGGGTAACGTGGGTTCGAATCCCACCCTCACCGCCATCTGAATCAGAGGCGCCCTTCGAGCTCCGGCGCGAAGAGGCGGTCGCGGTCGTCGAGCTCGTCGAGGAACGCGGTCTCGACGGTGCCGCCGTCCGCCATCCGCGCGAGGCGCCAGAAGTCGCGGACGTGGCCCGCGATCCGGGCCTCCGCGTAGTCGCGCGAGACCTCGTTGTCGATCAGGAAGGGCCAGTCGCTCGCCTGCAGGAGCAGCGCCTGCCGCTCGAGCGCCGCGAAGAGGCGGGGCGGGATCGTGGCGCGCGTCTCCTCGAATCTCTCGATCGCGATCTCGGTCGCGGTCACTTCCCGCCAGTACGGAACCGTGTGCTCGTTCCACCACACCTGGAAGTCCCCGCCGCGGCCCCACGTGCCGGCCGGCATCCGGATCCCCTCCGGGTGGGTGGCCGCGAGCGCCTCGCTCGCCGTGCGGGGCACGACGCCCGGGCGGTCCGCGAGCTTCTCGAAGACCGCGGCGAGGAACTCGATGCCCTCGAACCACCAGTGGCCGAAGAGCTCGAAGTCGAACATCGCGACGACGGTCGCGCCCTCGTCGCCCGGGAGCGTCGGCGCGCTCTCGAGGAGCTGGACGAAGTGCGTCGCGTGGGAGTCGAGAGCGGCGGCGACTCCGGCGGGCTCGTAGGGGAGCTTGTCGCCGAGGTCGAGGCGCGAATCCGTGACGCGCCAGTAGCGGTGTCCGCTCGGCGCGCGCTTCTTGTGGAACTCGAGGTACCGGCCGTCGCCCGGGTAGCCGACCTTGCCCGACCAGACCTGCTGCGAGGAGAGCGGATCGCGCGCGAGGACGCCGACGCGGCCCCCGTCGCGCGCACGGACCGCGTGGATCCGGTAGGGTGTCGAGCCGCCCTCGGGGGCCTCGACGACGCCGCCGTACGCGGGCTCGTGCCGGCCGCCCTTCACGAGGTGCGTCTCGACGAAGAAGTAGCCGACGCGGCGCGCCGAGAGGAAGTCCTCCAGGCCGCGGCGCTCCTCGACGTGGCCGTCCGCGGGCGAGGTCCACGGCCCGGCCGGGCGATAGGCGCACTCCGGCAGCCAGAGCCCGCGCGCGGGGCGGCCGAAGTGCCGCGCGTGCGCCGCGAGGCCGACGTCCAGCTGGCGCTCGATCGCGCGGTCGTTCGGGAGGAGCGGGAGGAATCCGTGCGTCGCCGCCGACGCGATCATCTCGAGCGCGCCCTGTTCGGCGAGCCTCCGGAAGGCCGGGAGGAGCCCGCCGGGGCGCGCCGCGAAGTCCGCCCGGACCTCGTCGTAGAACCGGATCCAGAAGTCGGCGACCGCGACCGCGCCGTGGTCGCCGAGCGAGCCGAGGTGGGCGCGGTCCTTGCGG
This sequence comes from uncultured Acidobacteriota bacterium, assembly GCA_963776915.1. Lineage (GTDB taxonomy): Bacteria > Acidobacteriota > Thermoanaerobaculia > UBA5066 > UBA5066 > Fen-183. Next base: position 45,882 of record CAVZPE010000032.1, read on the forward strand.
GCCGCGGCCGCGCGCTGCGCGAGGTACGCGTCGAAGCCGGGGCCGAAGCGCGCGTCCGCGAGCTGCTCGCAGAGGATGGGCGTCATTCCGACGGTCGCCTTGAGCGGAATCCCGCGGCCGACGAGCCGCTCGGCGACCCTCAGGAACGGGACGTAGGTCTCCGCGGCGGCCTCGTAGAGCCAGTTCGCGCCGTGCGGCCACGTGCCGTGCCCGAGGACGTCGGGGAGGTGCCCGTGCAGGACGAGGACGAGCGTCGTGGGGGAGCGCATGAAGGCCGGCGATTCTACGTCGCGCGCCGTCGGGACCGGCGCGCCGTCAGGCGACGACGCTCCGCGTGAGGTCGTTGAACGGGATCGCGAGGAGCTCCGCGTGCCCGCCGCCCCGGATGACGACCATGTTCTGGGCGGGGACCTTCTGCCAGTCGCCGTCGACGGAGAGCGGCTCGGAGCACACGATCGTCGCCGCCCCCTCCCTGCCGGGGTCGCCCATCCGGCAGACGTCGCCCTCGCAGACGAAGCGCCTGCCGTGGCAGCCCCAGAGGCTCGCGGGCATCATGGGCGGCGTCGCGTAGCGCATGACGACGGCCCGCCGGCCGTCCGTCACCGCGAAGTTCAGGTACGACGGCTCCGTGACGCCCGCGTCGTCGGCCGTCCACTCGATCTTCGCGACGGTTTCCGTGAGGGCGGCCACCATGCGCTCGGTCGCGTCGTCGCTCTTCACGCGCGCGTACGCGTCGAGAAAGAGCGCGAAGGCGAGCTCCGAATCCGTCGTGCCCAGGATCCCCGAATACGCCTCGTCCGAGAGGCCGGACTCGAGGCGCCTGCGGATGCGCGCGAAGCCGCCGATCGAGCCGTTGTGCATGAACGCGAACGGGCCCGACGCGAACGGATGGCAGTTCACGATCGAGACGGCCGCGCCCGGCGAGGCCGCGCGCACGTGCGCGAGGATGCACGGGCTCGTCGCGACGCGCGAGATGTGGAGGAGGTTGGCATCGTTCCAGGCGGGGACCGGGGAGCGGAAGAGCGCGGGCTCGGGACCGATCTCGGGCACGTACCAGCCGATGCCGAAGCCGTCGCCGTTCGTCGGGTCCTCGCGTTCCTCGGCGTGCAGGCTCTGCTTGAGGATCGAGTGCTCGGGGCGCGTCGTCAGCGAGTCGACGGTGATCGCCGGCCCCACGTAGAGGGCGAATCGGCACATGCCGGCATCCTACGCCGGCGCGGCGGGGGCGGCCCGGCCGCCGCCGCGCTCAGGCCGGTCCCGGCCGCGGAAGCAGGCGCATGATCGACGACACCGGCCCGGGCGGGATGAAGCGCAGCCAGCCGTCGGCGGGGATCGACTCGGCGACGCGGCCCGTCCCGTCGAGGAGACGCGCCCGGAAGACGAGAGGGCCCGTGTGCGGGACGCCGAGCGGGAGGCGGGCCTCGAGAGCGCTTCCGAGCGCGATGCGCGCGCCGTTCACGTTCGCGATGCCCGGCGCGACCGGCGTGTCGAAGGCGAGCGGCGTCTCGGCTGCCGGGGACGAGGAGCTCGATGCGCAGGGTGTGGCCCGCGAAGGCGGCGGCACCGGAGGCGTCGGCGGGCTCGAGGCGCACGAAGAGCGGGTCGCCCGAGGCCGACGCTCCGAAGAGCATCTCCTTCACGAGGCCCGCGCCGCGGTGCATCGTCCCCGTGGCCCGGGCCTTCACGCGGCCGGCGCCCTCCCAGCCGGCGCCGTCCCCGCCGTCGAGAGCGGGCCAGAGCGGCCGGATCGGGACCTCGAACACCGTCGCGTGCGCGGGGTCCACGGGCTCGAGGAGCGCCGCCGGCACGGGGCGGCCGCCCGCGCGGTACGCGCTCGCGAGGTGCCCGCGGAAGAGCGCGTCGAAGACGGGATCCTGCGCGGACGTGTGGTCGTCGCCGAACCACCAGAACCAGTCCGACGCCTCCGCGGCGAAGAGCGCGGCCTTCGCCGTCGCGGCGGGGGACGCGGAGCCCGCGACGACCTCGGGCGGCGCGACCACGGGCACGGCCGCGACGAGCCCCGCGAGCGCCTCGCGCGCGGCGCCGAGGAGCGTCCACGCGCGGTTCTTCGCGGGCGCGCCGATCCACGTCGCGAGGGTCCCGTTCACCCACGAGCCGGCGACCAGGCCCGCGAGCGGCGTGGGCGGGGTCTCGGCGAGCGCCTGCGAGGGCGTCACGACGCGGATGTCGCTGCGCGAGGCGAGGGCGTCGGAGAGGGCCGTGAGGAACGGCTCGCCGTTCTCGGGGTACGTCTCCCAGGCGTTCTCGCCGTCCAGGATGACGGGCACGACGAGCTCGGCCTCGGGCGCGGCGTTGCGGATCGAGACGAGGCGCGCGACGAAGTCGGCCGCGGCGTCGCCGGCGTCCCACGTCGCGTAGGAGAACCCGATGCGGTCCGAGAGGACGCGGTCGCGGAAGAAGATCGCCGGCGACGCGACGCCCGTGAGCTTCCAGGGCCGGAAGAGCAGGCGCGCGCGGTCGCCCTCGCCGAACGACTGCCGCGAGACGGGCGGCGAGTGGAAGAGGAGCGCCTCGTCGGAGGCGACCCACGCGACGCCGGCCTCGCCGAGAAGCGCGAGCGCCGCCTCCGAGAGCGCGCCCTCGGGCGGCCACATCCCCTTCGGCCGGAAGCCGAAGTGCCGCTCGAACGTCGTGAGGCCGAGCGCGATCTGCGCGCGCGCGTCGTCGGGGTGCGAGAAGCGCGGCGAGGGGAGCGACGGCGTCCGGCAGCGACTCCTTCGCGACGCTCGAGTCCGCGAGCAGCGGCAGGATCGGGTGGTGGTACGGGCTCGTCGCGGCCTCGACGTTCCCGCTGGCGAAGGCCGCCTTCCAGGCGGGAATCACGTCCGCGAGCGCGCCGGCCTGCCGGTCGAGGAGCGCGTTCTTCTCGTCCTCCGTGAACGCGTGCCCGCGCTTCCTCAGGTGGACGAGGAGCGGGTCCTTGAGGAGCTCCGGGCTCGACCACGCGAGGTGGAAGAGGACGACGAGGTCGCGGAAGTCGGCCTCGTCGAACGGCGTCCCCGCCGTCGGCGCGGAGCTTGAGGTCGGCGTAGCGGGCGAAACGCGCGAGGACGCGGTCGTTCACGGAGAAGAAGTTCTCGAGGGCGAAGCGCCGCGCGCCCGCGTCCCACGAGGAGACGGGAGCCCGCGCGATCTCGAGGAAGGCGTCCGATGCCGCCCTTCGTGAGCATCTCGATCTGGTCGAGGAGGCCCGGGACGAGGTTCGCGGCGTGCGGCACGCGCGGGTTCGCCGCAAAGAGCGCGGGCAGCGAGGCGTAGTCCTTGAGCGCGTGGAGGCGCACCCAGGGCAGCGGCGGCGGCTGGCCGTCGAACGTCACGTACCACGGCTGGTGGAAATGCCAGAGGAAGAAGACGCGGAGCGGGGGCGAGGCCAAGGGACCCTGTTTTACAGAACGGCGGCGGCCGGCACAAGTCGCGCCCCCGCTGGTAGAATGCGCGTCCCCCCGGGCCCCCGGATGAGTTCGGGTCCCGCGCGACGGTCCCCTCCGAACCGTGTCAGGTCCGGAAGGAAGCAGCACTCAGGAGTAAGGCCCGGGCGCCGCGGATCGCCCGGACTCATCGGGGGGCTCGGGGCGTCTTTTTTTCGAGTACAGTCACCGGACGTGAGCGACGCGAACTGGATCCCCCTCGCCCGCAAGTGGCGCCCGCGCACGTTCGCGGACGTCGTCGGCCAGGAGGAGATCGTCCGGGCCCTGACGAACGCCGTGACGGCGGACCGGCTCGCGCACGCGTACCTCTTCTCGGGGCCGCGCGGCGTCGGCAAGACGACGACGGCGCGCCTCCTCGCCGCCGCCATCAACTGCAACAACTCGGACCGGCCGACGGCGACGCCCTGCGGGACGTGCGCGTCGTGCACCGAGGTCCTCGAGGGGCGCTCGATCGACACCCTCGAGATCGACGGCGCCACGCACGGCAAGGTCGACCAGGCGCGCGACCTCATCGAGATCGTCTCCTACGCGCCCGTCGCGGGACCGCCGCAAGGTCTTCATCATCGACGAGGTCCACGCGATCTCGTCGGCCGCGTTCCAGGCCCTCCTCAAGACGCTCGAGGAGCCGCCGGCCCACGCCGTCTTCATCCTCGCGACGACCGAGCGCCACAAGATCCCGGCGACGATCCTCTCGCGCTGCCAGCGCTTCGACTTCCGGCGCCTGACGGACGACGAGGTCGCCGACCGGCTCGCCGACGTCGCGGGGCGCGAGGGCTTCGCGGTCGTCGAGTCGGCGTCCGCGGCGAAGAAGGGCACGCCGTTCGTCGAGCGCCCGGCCCTCGGGGCGCTGGCCGCCGCGGCGACCGGCAGCCTCCGCGACGGGCTCTCGCTCTTCGACCAGGCCGCGGCGCGCTCGGGCGGCAGCGTGACGGCCGCGGACGTCGCCGCGCTCCTCGGAGCGCCCGACCGGACGGCGCTCGTCGCGCTCCTCGCGTCGGTCCTCTCGGGCGACCGCGCGGGCGTCCTCAAGGGCTGCGCCGAGCTCGACGCGGCCGGCGCGGACCCGCGCTCGACGCTGCACGACCTGACGGCTCTCGTCCGCGGCGCGGTGCGCCTCGCCGCCGATCCCGGCGCCCTTCCGCCGCCCGGCCTCTCCGAGGACGGCGCCGCGCACCCTCGCGGACTTCGCGCGGGCGACGCCGTACGCGACGCTCCTGCGCCTCCTGACGCTCCTCTCCGAGTCCGACGGGACGCTCCGCCGGTCCGACGTCCCCGCCCTCGCGTTCGAGGTCCTCCTCCTGCGGCTCGCGGAGCTGCCGCGGCTGGTCGGAATAGAAGAATTTCTTTCTGGCCGGACTCCCGTGCCTTCCGTCCCGGCGTCGCCGGGCGGCACGGGTGGGGCAGGGGCTTCCGGTGGAGGGGGATTTTCTTCGAAGGTGAAGGGGCTGTGGACCGCGGCGCACCGCCGGCCCGCGCGAGCGCGGCCGCCGGGCGCCGGGGCCCGGCTCGGGCGCGACGGCCGCACCCGCTGCCTCCGGACATTCACCTTCTAAGAAATCTTCTCGCCGCCGCTGGCGGTTGCTCCGCCGGGAGCCGCGACGGGCAGCCGGTCCGGTGCACCCTCCGAAGCAAAAGATTCTTCTTCCTCTTCCGACGACGCCCCCCGCTTCGTCGGCCTCACGCCGCTCGAGATCGTCCCCGAGCCGCTCGCGACTCCCGACCCCGCCGGCGCGTTCCGCGCGGCCGTCGAGAAGCGGCACGCGCAGCTCGGCGCCGTCCTCGAGGACGCGTCCGTGACGCTCGACGGCAAGGTCGTGCGGATCGTCCTCGACCCGCCGAGCGTCGTCGTCGAGAAGCGGCTCGCCGAGCCGGCCGTCGCGAAGGTCCTCGAGGACGCCGCCGTCGCGGTCGTCGGGAGGCGGCGGGCGCGTCGTCGTCGAGAGCGTGGCGCCCCCCGGCGGCGATCTCACGGCGGCGGCGGCCGCCGCCGACCCCGCGTCGCTCGAGAGGGAGCACCTCAGGAACAAGGTCGCGACCGACGAGCGGGTGAAGAAGATGATGGAACTCTTCGGCGGCGAGATCGCCGACGTCAAGCGCGACGACGGCTCCGCCCGGCCCAAGGGCCGCTGAGTGGCGTCCCTCCCCGCTCTCGACCGCCTCGTGGCGGCGCTCGAAAGGCTGCCGGGCATCGGCCCGAAGAGCGCCCGGCGCATCGCCCACTGCCTCCTCGCGGCCCCGGAGTTCGACGCGGCGTCCCTGACGTCGGCCGTCGACCGAAGCGCGCGAGCGGACGCACTCCTGCTCGCTCTGCCACTCCCTCACGGAGGAGGACCCCTGCGCGATCTGCACCGATCCGTCCCGGAACGCGGCCTCCTCGCGGTCGTCGAGGAGGCGTTCGACGTGGACGTCCTCGAGCGGACGCACGAGTTCCGGGGCCGGTACCACGTCCTCGGCGGCGCCCTCGCGCCGCTGAGGGGCATCGGGCCGGACGACCTCAACGTGACGGACCTGCTGTCGCGGATCGAGCAGGCGCCGGCCGGGTCGCGGGTGGGGGAGGTCCTGATCGCGACGAACCCGAACGTGGAGGGGGAGGCGACGGCGCTCTACCTGGCCCGCCGGCTCAAGCCGCTCGGGGTCCGCGTGACCCGCCTCGCCCTCGGCCTGCCGGTCGGCGCGGCCCTCGAATTCGCCGACGACGTGACGCTTTCCCGGTCCCTCGCGGGCCGCCGGGAGATGTGATCGGGTAAACTGCCCCGAAACCACATGTCCGATTTCGTTCTCTTCGACGAGGAGTTCCATCAGATCAAGGACGTCATCGGACGCCTGAAGGCGGACGCCCAGGCGAAGGTCGTCTTCATCGTCGACAAGAACGGGCAGCAGATCGCGGCCCAGGGCGACATGGAGACGCTCGACACGACCTCCCTCGCCTCGCTCACGGCGGGAAACGTCGCGGCGACGGACGGGCTCGCGCGCCTCATCGGCGAGAAGGAGTTCCCGGTCCTCTTCCACGAGGGCGAGCGCGACAACGTCTACATCTCCATCGTCGGCCAGCGCGTCATCCTCGTCGTCATCTTCGACGAGCGCTCCTCGCTCGGGCTCGTGCGGCTCCGCGTCCGCAAGGCGAACAGCGAGCTCGAGCGCGTCTTCGAGACCATCCAGAAGAAAGTGGAGTCCGAGAAAGTCCGTCGGCAGGAGGGCTACGACTCGCCCTTCGCCGAGATCACCGACGAAGACATCGACAGTCTCTTCCGGGAGTAGCGCGGCGGATGACGTTCATCAACTACGCCGCCCGCGAGATCAACTGCAAGATCGTCTATTACGGTCCCGGCCTCTGCGGCAAGACGACGAACCTGCAGTACATCTACGACCGCACGAACCCCGCGGCGAAGGGGAAGCTGATCTCGCTCGCGACCGAGACGGACCGGACGCTCTTCTTCGACTTCCTCCCGCTCGACCTCGGGACCGTGCGCGGCTTCAAGACCCGCTTCCACCTCTACACGGTTCCCGGGCAGGTCTTCTACGACGCGAGCCGCAAGCTCATCCTCAAGGGAGTCGACGGCGTCGTCTTCGTGGCCGACTCGCAGGAAGCGCGGATGGACGCGAACGTCGAGTCGCTCCAGAACCTCGAGAAGAACCTCGGGGAGCACGGCTTCGACCTTCCGACCATCCCGTACGTCCTGCAGCTCAACAAGCGCGACCTCCCGACGGCGATGCCCGCCGAGGAGCTGTACCGCCAGCTGAACTTCAAGGGCGAGCCGACGTTCGAGGCCACCGCTCCGAGCGGCCACGGCGTCTTCGACACGCTGAAGGCCGTCGCGAAGCAGGTCCTGATGGAGCTCCGGAAGAAGTAGGCCGTGGACCCGCTCGCGCTCCGGGAGGCGGGGGAGCGCCTCGACGCGTTCGTCTCGGCCGAAGGGGTCGGCGACCGCGTCCGACGCGTTCGTCCGCCTCGTGAGGTCCGCGCGCCTCGTCCTCGCGGAGCCTTCCGAGGCGCATCCCGCTCGTCGAGGCCCTGAACGCCGACCCGGACCTGGAAGGCGCGCTTCCACGCCGCGCTCGCGGCGCTCCTCGGCGAGACGGACACCACGGCGCTCTTCGGCGAGACGGGGATCCCGGTCGAGCGCGGCTTTCTCGCCGGAGCTCTCGGACCGCATCTCGAGCCGCCTCCTGCCCGAGCCGCGCGACGACCGCGACCTCTCGCGCGTCGTGCGGCGCCTCTTCAAGAGCGCGGCCGACGTCGAGGCCCTCCGCGAGCGCGACCCGCGCGTCTTCCACGGCCTCGTCGAGCTCTTCGCGGGCACGGGGGCGGAGGCCTGGGCGCCGATGCGGCAGGGCTTCGCGGACGGCTTTCGGCTCCTCGCCGCGCGCGTCCTCGCGCACGGGCTCTCGCGCGACCTGCGCGCCCGCGGCACCGGGAACCGGGTGGCCGACTCGCCGTTCTACCGGCTGAAGAGCTCCGCCGACGCGCTCCTCGACGCGTGGGCGTGCGGGCGGAGACGTGCGGCGCGGCGTCGGCCGCGTTCCGCAAGGAGTCCGGGCGAGTGCCGCAAGGAGGCGCGCGCCGTCCAGAAGGGCCTCGAGGAGCGCGGGCGTCAGCGTCCAGAGCGTCTTCGACCTCGAGGTCGTCGACCGGTGCCTCACGCGCATGGCGCTCATGGCGGACGTGATCGACGCGGCGCCCGGCCTCGAGACGTCGCGCGCGGCCCACCGCCTCCTCGTGCGCCTCGCGACGCTCGCCCAGCAGGACCGTTCGGTCCGGCACCTCGTGAAGTGGAACCTCCACCTCCTCGACCGCAAGATCGTCGAGCGCTCCGGCGAGACCGGGGAGCACTACGTCGCGACCGACCGGAAGGACTACCGGCACATCTGGGCCGCGGCCGCGGGGGGCGGCGCGCTGACCGTCCTGACCGCGGCGATCAAGATGGCCGTCCACCACCTCGGCCTCGCGCCGTTTCCCGAGAGCTTCCTCTACGGCCTGAACTACGCCGTGAGCTTCCTCCTGCTCCAGGCGTTCGGCCTCATCCTCGCGACGAAGCAGCCGGCGATGACCGCCGCGACGCTCGCGAAGATCATCCGGACGAACGAGGGCGAGGACCGGCTCGAGCGCGTCGCGACGTTCTTCTCGCGCCTCACGAGCTCGCAGCTCGCGGCCGCGGTCGCCAACGTCCTCGTCGTCGGGGCGGGCGCGGCGCTCTTCGACGGGCTGTGGCGGCTCGCGTCGGGCCGCCCGTTCCTCGACCCGCAGGACGCGGCGCACACGTTCGAGACGCTCAGCCCGCTCGACAGCGGAACGGTCTTCTTCGCCGCGCTCACGGGCGTCCTCCTCTGGATGGGGAGCGTCGCGGGCGGCTGGTTCGAGAACTGGGTGACCTGCACCGGCTGCCCGAGGCGATCGCCGAGAAGAAGCCGGGCGGATTCCTCACGAAGGAGCGTCTCGGCCGCATCGGCGCATTCGCTGAGCCGGAACGCGGCCGGCTGGGGCACGAACGTCGCGCTCGGCTTCCTGCTCGGCTTCGCGCCGGCCGTCGGCCGCTTCTTCGGGATCCCGTTCGACGTCCGCCACGTCACGCTCTCGACGGGCACGCTCGCCCTCGCGGCCGCGGGGCTCGGCGAGAGGTGGTTCCTCGGCGGCTGGTTCCTGCGGGCCACCGGCGGCATCGCCGTCATGTTCGTCCTGAACCTGACGGTCGCCTTCACGCTGTCGCTCGTCAACGCGGCCCGCGCGTTCGAGATGACGAACGAGGACCTCCTGCGGCGTCCTCAGGCACGTCCTCGCGCACTTCCGGAAGAACCCGTTCTCGTTCGTCCTGCCGCCGAAGGCGGCGGCCGCGCCGGAGCCCCAGGAGGAGCGTCCCGCTCAGTAGTGGTAGCGCGCCTGAAGGAAATCGACG
>CAVZPE010000033.1:0-38021 GCA_963776915.1 uncultured Acidobacteriota bacterium
GGACGATGCGCGCCGCGCCTGCGGAACCCTGCGGCATCCACCGGGGATCAGCCGGAGCTCGATCCGCCTGCCGCCCCCGAGGTCCACGCTCCAGCCGCCGCGCTCGTCCTTTCGTTCCTTTCGGTCCCGCTCCACGCGCAGCATCTCGCGCGGTCAGAGCCGGACTCAACCGGGGTCGGCCAATCTACACCCCGACGCCTCGCATCACCGCCCGCGCCGGTTCTGTATCATCGCGCCCGTGAAGGTTCCATCCCGAAGGAGACGCCGCCGACGAGCGACGCGTCGCCCTGGCCCCCGACACCGTCAAGAAGCTCGTCGCCTCCGGACTCTCCGTCGACGTCCAGTCGGGAGCGGGCGTCGAGGCCAGCTTCGCCGACACCAACTTCACCGCCGCCGGCGCCTCGATTCAGGCCGACCGCCGGCCCTCCTCGCCGGTGCCGAAGTTCTCGCCTGCGTCAACCGGCCCGACCGGCGACGTCGCGCGCCTGAGGAAGGGCGCCGCAATCATCGGCTTTCTCCGGCCGCTGGACGAACCCGAAGGCCTCGTTCCTCGAAGACGGCATGACGGCGCGCCCTGGCCCCCGACACCGTCAAGAAGCTCGTCGCCTCCGGGCTCTCCGTCGACGTCCAGACGGGAGCGGGCCTCGAGGCCGGCTTCGCCGACGCCGACTTCACCGCCGCCGGTGCCTCGATCGGGCCGACCGTGCGGCTCTCCTCGCCGGAGCCGACCTCCTCGCCTGCGTCAACCGGCCCGACCCCGCCGACGTCGCCCGCCTGAAGAAGGGCGCCGCCGTCATCGGCTTCCTCCGGCCGCTGGACGAGGCCGAGGGCCTCGTGCCGTTTCTCGACGCGGGCGTGACGGCCTTCGCGATGGAGCTCGTCCCGCGCACGACGCGGGCGCAGGCGATGGACGCCCTCTCGTCGATGGCGACGATCGCCGGCTACAAGGCGGTCCTCGTCGCCGCCGCACGGCTCCCGAAGATGTTCCCGCTCCTCATGACGGCCGCCGGCACGATCCCGCCGGCGAAGGTCGTCGTCGTGGGCGCGGGCGTCGCGGGACTCATGGCGATCGCGACGGCGCGCCGCCTCGGCGCGAACGTCGAGGCCTACGACGTCCGCCAGGCCGCGGGCGAGGAAGTCCGCTCCCTCGGCGCGCGCTTCCTCGACGTCGACCTCGGCGGGATCCAGACCCAGGACGCCGGCGGCTACGCCGTCGAGCTCTCGCCCGAGGCGCTCCAGCGCGGGCGGGACCTCGTGGCGAAGCACGTGAGGGACGCCGACCTCGTCGTCACGACCGCGCAGGTCCCGGGCCGCAAGGCGCCCCTCATGCTCGACGAGGACGCCGTGCGCGGGATGAGGAGCGGCGCGCTCATCGTCGACCTCGCCGCGCCCACGGGCGGCAACACGGCGCTCACGAAGCCCGGCGAGGACGTCGTCGTGAACGGCGTCACGATCCTCGCGCCCCTGAACCTCGCCGCCACCGTGCCCCTCCACGCGAGCCAGCTCTACGCCCGCAACGTCGCCGCGTTCCTGAAGCTCCTCGTGGGCGAGGGCGGCGCGCTGACCGTGAACCTGAACGACGACGTCGTCGCCGGCGCCTGCGCCGTGCACGCCGGCAAGCCCGTGAACCCCCGCGTCGCCGCGCTCCTCGCGCCGGCCGCGCCCACCGGAGCCCCCCGATGAACGAAGTCCTCCTCGCCGGCCTGTACGTCTTCGTGCTCGCGGCCTTCCTCGGCTACCAGGTCATCTCGCGCGTCCCGCCGCTCCTGCACACGCCGCTCATGTCGGCGACGAACGCGATCTCCGGCATCTCCCTCATCGGCTCGCTCGTGACGGCGGGCGCGAAGTACAACACGACGAGCACGGTCCTCGGCGTCGTCGCCGTGACGGCCGCCACGATCAACGTCGTCGGCGGCTTCATCATCACGGACCGCATGCTGAAGATGTTCAAGCGCGAGGCGAAGCCGCGAGGCGGGGAAGAAGTGAGCGCGCAGACCCTCCTCATCGAGCTCTCCTACTTCGTCGCCTCGATCCTCTTCATCCTCGGCCTCAAGGGGCTGAGCCATCCCGACACGGCCCGGCGCGGCATGTTCCTGGCCGAGTTCGGGATGCTCCTCGCCGTGATCGGGACGCTCCTCCACCGCGACATCGTCAGCTACGAGTGGATCATCGTCGGGCCTCCTCGCGGGCTCGACGATCGGCGTCGCGATGGGCCTCTGGGTCCCGATGACGGCGATGCCGCAGCGGACGGCGCTGTCGCACGCGTTCGGCGGCCTCGCGGCGGCCCTCGTCGGCGTCTCGGAGTTCCTCCGGCACGGCGAGCACCTCGGCACGTTCAAGGTCACGGCACTCGGCTTCGAGGTCCTGCTCGGCGGCATCACGTTCACGGGCAGCCTCGTCGCCTTCGCGAAGCTCCAGGAGCTCGTGAAGGGCACGCCGATCACGTACCCGGGCCAGAACGTCGGGAACTTCCTGCTCTTCGGCAGCGCGTTCGTCATCTTCATCGCGCTCGTCCTCTCCCGGCCACACGATCCTCTTCTACGCGATGTGCGCCCTCGCGCTCCTCTTCGGCGTGCTCCTCGTCCTGCCGATCGGGGCGGCGGACATGCCCGTCGTGATCGCGCTCCTGAACTCGTACGCGGGCCTCGCGTCCGCGGCCACGGGCTTCGCGCTCGGGAACAACGTCCTCATCATCGCGGGCACGCTGGACGGCGGGTCGGGCTTCATCCTCTCGATCCTCATGTGCAAGGCGATGAACCGCTCGATCACGAACGTCCTCTTCGGGGCGTTCGGGAGCGCCGCGCCGCGACCGTCGAGGCCGGCGAAGAGGGCGTCATGCGCGAGGTCTCGCTCGAGGACGTCGCGACGCAGCTCGCCTACGCCCGCAAGGTCGTCTTCGTGCCGGGCTACGGCATGGCGACCGCTCAGGCGCAGAACGCCGTCCGCGAGCTCGCGACGCACCTCGAGGGGCGCGGCGTCGAGGTCAAGTACGGGATCCACCCCGTCGCGGGCCGCATGCCGGGGCACATGAACGTCCTCCTCGCGGAGGCGAACGTCCCGTACTCCCAGCTCTACGAGCTCGAGCAGATCAACGCGGAGATGCCGACGACGGACGTCGCCGTCGTGATCGGGGCGAACGACGTCGTGAACCCCGAGGCGCGGGACAACCCGAAGAGCGCGATCGCCGGGATGCCGATCATCGAGGTCGACCGGGCCAAGTCCGTCATCGTCCTCAAGCGCGGCCGCGGGAAGGGCTTCTCGGGCCTCGAGAACCCGCTCTTCTTCAAGCGCGTGACCGGGCTTCTCTTCGGCGACGCCAAGAGCAGCCTCAATCGCCTCTCCGCGGCGGTCCAGGAGCTCTGAACGGCGGGGTGGCGCCCCCCGCCGGCGCGCCCTACCTTCCTCTCGGGGGTACGGCCGTGTTGCATCCAATGGACCGGTTCGGGCACGAGGTCGCGACGGAAAGGCTCTGGGATGTGGGAGTTCCGGTCTCCACCGACGCCGACATGTTCCAGGCGTGGGCGTGGGACGACGACCCGCCCCGGCCGTTCCTCGTGACCCGCGTCTGGAGCGAAGGGACGCCGATTAACGAAGCGACCTTCGAGCGCCTCGTCGCCGAGCGCCACTCTCACCCGGCGAGGGAAGTCTGAGTCTCGTCTCCGGGCGCTCCGGTCTCCGGGTCGAGGCTTGGTATCGTGGGCCGCGATGGCGGCTTGCCGCAGGCTGATCCTCGCCTCTGTCGCTCGCGTCCGTCGCGCCGGCCCGCGCGGGGCAGCCCGTCACGATCGGCGAGACGTTCTCCATCCACTCGGCGGTGCTGAACGAGGATCGCGAGTACCAGGTCCATCTGCCCGACAGCTACAAGTGGGCGAAGGATCGGCGCTACCCCGTCCTCTACGTGCTCGACGGCAAGACGCACTTCCAGCACACCGTCGCGTCCGCGGATTTCCTCGCGGCCGCAGGGCGAGATCCCCGAGACGATCGTCGTCGCGGTCGCGAGCACGGTGCGCGTGAGAGACTTCACGCAATCGGACTGGAAGAAGGCCTGGGTGGGCGGCGGCGGCGCCGCGAATTTCAAGCGCTTTCTCTCGGCCGAGCTCATCCCGCTCGTCGAGAAGACGTACCGGACGGACGGTTTCCGCACCCTCTCGGGGCATTCGGCGGGCGGACAGTTCGTCCTCTACACGCTGACGTCCGAGCCGGCTCTCTTTCGCGCCTACGTCGCGCTCAGCCCGAGCCTCGACTGGGACGGCCGGCTGCCGGCGCGCTCTCTGAAGAAGGCGCTCGAGACCGCGCCGTCCCTGAACGCGTTCCTCTACGCCGCGCGGTCGGACGATTCGGGCCAGGCCCTCGCGGACTGGGAGGAGCTCGTCGCCGCCCTCGGCGCCCGCAAGGTCCCGGGCTTTCGCTGGAAGACCGAGGCCTTTCCCGAGGAGAGGCACGGGAGCATCCCCCTGCGTCGGCGGGATCCACGCGCTGCGCGCGCTCTACGCGGGATACCGGCTGCCGGAGGGCCTCGGCCGAAAAGGGCCTCCCGGCGGTCGAGGCGACATTACGAGAACGTCTCGAGAACGCTGGGCTGGCCGGTCCCGGTGCCTGAGGGTGCGATCAACGAGCTGGGCTACGCGACTCTCTCGCAACGGAAAGTCGACGAAGCGATCGCCCTGTTCAGACGAAACGCCGACGCGAACCCGAGCTCGGCGAACGCTTGGGACTCGCTCGCCGACGGCTACGAGGCGGCGGGGCGGTGGAAGGAAGCGGCGACCGCGTCGGACCGCAGCGTCGAGCTGGCGACGTCCGCCGATCACCCGAGCCTCGTGGACTTCCGGCGGCACGCGGCGAAACTGCACGACCGCGTGAAGCGGGACGCCGAAGGGGCAAACCGATGAGGGCCTACCTCCTCGTGTCCGGGACGATCTTCGGCCTCTTCGCGGCCGTGCACATGTTCATCGCGTACGAACACGCGCAGCTGGCGCGCCCGGAACGCGAGTCCGTTCTCGCGCCCGTGGCGATCTGCCTCGCGAGCGCCGGGCTTTCCGGCTGGGCGTTCCGGCTCGCGCACCGGGCGAAACCCGGGTGAGCGACGGCGGGATATCGGATTTCGGATTTTCTTAGAAGGGTGAGCGAGCGATGCGCAGACCGCCGCGCTCCGGTCGAGGGGCTCGCTCGGGCTCATTCGAAGAAATCTTCTCTTTCTCCTCTTTTTTCCATCGCTCTCTTCTTGACAGACGAGCTTTCGCACATTATCGCGAGGACGCCGTGGAGTGGCTCGAGGACTACCGCAAGTTCTGGGAGGGTCGCTTCCAGCGCCTCGACACCCTCCTCGACGAGATGAAGGCCGTCCGGAACCCGAAACGCCGACGCAGGACCCGTTGACCCTCGAGGAGGACCCATGCCCACGCCTTACGCCGGAACGTTGAAGGTCGTCGCGTCCGGGGACCGCGAGATCGTGATGACGCGCATGTTCGACGCCCCGCGCGCGCTCGTCTTCGACGCGTTCACGAGGCCCGAGCTCGTGAGGCGGTGGCTCCTCGGCCCCGATGGCTGGACGATGCCGGTCTGCGCGATCGACCTGAAGGTCGGCGGCGGCTATCGCTACGAGTGGAGGAGAGAGGACGACGGCACCACGATGGGCATCCGCGGCGTCTACCGCGAGATCACGCGGCCGTCCCGGCTCGTCCACACGGAGCGGTTCGACGAGTCGTGGTACCCGGGCGAGTGCGTCGTGACGACCGTCTTCGAGGAGAAGGACGGACGCACGAAGGCGACGATGACGTTGCTCTACGCCTCGGCCGAAGCCCGCGACGGCGTCCTGAAGTCCGGAATGGAGCGCGGCGTCTCCGTGAGCTACGACCGCCTGTCGAACATCCTCGACGAGCCGCACGTCCTCCAGACGGCCGCGCAGGACGTCGCTCTCCTGCGCGTCACGGTTCCGCGCGGCGAGATCCAGAAGGTCATGGGACCGGGGCTCCAGGAGGTCATGGCCGCCGTCGCCGCGCAAGGCGCGACGGTCACGGGCCCCTGGTTCGCACACCACCTCCGCATGGACCCCGGCGTCTTCGACTTCGAGATCGGCGTCCCCGTCTCGAGGCCGATCTCCCCCGCCGGCCGT
Source organism: uncultured Acidobacteriota bacterium (assembly GCA_963776915.1). Lineage (GTDB taxonomy): Bacteria > Acidobacteriota > Thermoanaerobaculia > UBA5066 > UBA5066 > Fen-183. Next base: position 6,113 of record CAVZPE010000033.1, read on the forward strand.
GTGAAGCCCGGCACGTGGCCCGCAATGAGGATGGCGCGCACCGTCCACACGGGCGGCTTCGAGGGCCTCGCCGCCGGATGGGGCCGGTTCGACGCATGGATCAGATCCGAGGGCCTCGCGCCCGCGGGCGATCTCTGGGAACGTTACCTGAAGGGCCCGGAGTCCGGCCCCGACCCGGCGGAGTACCGCACGGAGTTCAGCCGGCCGCTGATCGGCTGATGTCCTATGGGCCGGACCTTCCGGTTCCCGGCAAGGCTCGAAGAGACACGAATTCTGCCTAGAAGGTCCCGTGCGGGCGCCACGGCCGGTGCGTCCCCGGATCGCGCATCGCTCATTCACCCTTCTCAGAAATCCGAAATCCGAAAGCAGAATGCTAGGCGGGTGCCGGCGCCTGCGCCGGCGCCCGCCGCCGCGCGCGGAAGCGCGTGCCGAGCGACTCGAACGCGAGGTAGACGACGGGAGTGATGTAGAGCGTCAGGACCTGCGAGACGAGGAGCCCGCCGATGACGGCGAGGCCGAGAGGCTGGCGGCTCTCGCCGCCCCTTCCGAGGCCGAGCGCGATCGGGAGCGTCCCGGCGAGCGCCGCCATCGTCGTCATGAGGATGGGCCGGAAGCGCGTCGTCGAGGCCGTGAAGATCGCCTGCTCGGGCTCCATCCCCTGGCCGCGCTGCGCCTCGAGCGCGAAGTCGATCATCATGATCGCGTTCTTCTTCACGATCCCGATCAGCATGACGAGGCCGAAGAACGCGTAGACGTTCAGGTCCTTGTGGAAGAGGATCAGCGTGAGGATCGCGCCGACGGCCGCCGACGGCAGCCCGGACAGGATCGTGAGCGGGTGGACGAAGCTCTCGTACAGGATGCCGAGGACGAGGTAGATCACGAGGATGGCGACGACGAGGAGGACGGACATCCCCTTGAGCGACGACTGGAAGACCTGGGCCTGCCCCTGGAAGCTCGTCGTGATCGTGCCCGGCAGCGTCTCGCGGGCCAGCTTCGAGACCGCCGCGGTCGCCTGGCTCAGCGCGACGTCCTTGGCGAGGTTGAAGGAGATCGTCGCGGACGGGAGCTGGCCGAGGTGGTTCACGAGGAGCGGCCCCACGCTCCTCGACGACGTCGCGACCGCGTTCAGGGGCACGAGCGTCCCGCTGCTCGAGCGCACGTAGAGAGACGCGAGGTCCGCCGGGCCGCGCTGGTCCTGGGGCTTGACCTCGAGGATGACCTGGTACTCGTTCGTCGCCGTGTAGATCGTCGAGACCTGGCTCGTGCCGTACGCGAGGGCGAGCGCGCGCTGGATCTGCCCCGCCGTCACGCCGAGCGCCGAGGCCTTCTTGCGGTCGATCGTGATGTCGAGCTGCGGGTTCTTGATCTGGAGGTCGCTCGTGACGTCGCGGATGATCGGAATCCCGTGCATCTTCCGTTCGAGGAGAGCCGCGTTGGAGTAGAGCGCGGCGGTGTCGGTGCTCTGGAGAGTCAGCTGGTACTGGCTGCGCGTGTTCTGTCCCCCGACGCTGATCGACGGCGGGTTCGAGAGGAAGAAACGCAGCCCGGGGATCTTCGCGAGCTTCGGGCGCAGGCGGTCGATGATCTCGTCGGAGGAGACGCGGTCCCCGCGCGGCTTGAGGGTGATGAACATCGAGCCCGAGTTCGAGGACGAGTTGGGTCCTCCCGCCCCGACCGACGACTGGACGGACTTGACGCCCGGGTCGGATCTGACGATCTCGGCCGCCACCTTCTGTCGCTCGCGCATGTCGTCGTACGAGATGCCCTGGAGGCCCTCGACGCTCGCCCTCAGGAATCCGATGTCCTCGTTCGGGATGAACCCCTTCGGCGCGACCCAGAAGAGGAAGCCCGCCAGCACGGCCATCAGGACAAGGGTCGCCAGCGTGACCCGGCGGTGCCGGAGGACGACGTGGAGCGTCCTCTCGTACGCGGCGAGGATTCGGTTGAACGCGCGTTCGAGGGCATTCGCGACGCGCCCGTGGGCCCCGTTCCCCGGCTTCTCCTGGCGGAGGAGGCGGCTGCAGAGCATCGGCGTGAGAGTCAGCGACACGAACCCGGACACGAGGATCGCGGCGCTGATCGTCACCGCGAACTCCTGGAAGAGCCGGCCGAGGAGGCCGCCCATGAAGAGGACGGGGATGAAGACCGCGACGAGCGAGATCGTCATCGAGAGGATCGTGAAGCCGATCTCCTTGGAGCCCCTGAGGGACGCGACCGCGGCGCTCTCCCCTTTCTCCATCCGCCGGACGATGTTCTCGAGCTGGACGATCGCGTCGTCCACGACGAACCCGACCGAGAGCGTGAGGCCCATGAGGGAGAGGTTGTCGAGGCTGAACCCGAGGACCGCCATCACGGCGAACGTCCCGAAGAGCGACGTCGGGAGCGCGATCGACGGGATGAACGTCGAGCGCACGTTCCTCAGGAACAGGAAGATGACGAGGACGACGAGGAAGACCGTGAGAAGGAGCGTGAGCTGGACGTCGCGCACGCTCTCGCGGATCCCCTGCGAGCGGTCGAACATGACGTCCATGCGCATCGCGGCCGGGATCTGCATCCGGAACGCCGGAAGCAGCGCCTTGACGGCGTCGACGACCTGGATCGTGTTCGAGTCCGGCTGGCGCGCGATCGCGAGGACGATCGAGCGGTTGCCCTGGAACCACGCGGCCTGCCGGTCGTTCTCGACGCTGTCGACGACGTGCGCGATCTCGCCGAGCCGGACGGGCGCGCCGTTGCGCCAGGTGACGATGAGGGGCCGGTATGCGGCCGCGTTCAGGAGACGGCCGTTCGTCTGGACCGCGAGCGCCTTGTCGGGGCCGTAGACGATCCCGACCGGCTGGTTCGAGTTTCCCGCGGCGATCGCGGACGCGACCTGGTCGATTCCGATCTGCCGGCTCGCGAGGACGCCGGGGTCGACCTGGACCCGCACGGCGTACTTCTTGGCGCCGTAGACGTTCACCTGGGCGACGCCGCTCACCGTGGAGATCCGCTGGGCGAGGACCGTCTCGGCCCACTCGTCCACCTCGTACATGGGAAGCGTCGGCGAGGAGAGGACAATGAAGAGCACGGGAAACGCCGACGGGTTGACCTTGTGCAGGTTCGGAGGCGTCGGCATGGACGGCGGGAGCTGCGAGAGCGTCGCCGCGATTGCGGTCTGCGCGTCCTGCGCCGCCGCGTCGATGTCGCGGTCGAGGGCGAACTGCAGCGTGATCGACGTCGAGCCCTGGCTCGACGTCGAGTTCATCGAGTCGATCCCGGCGATCCCCGAGAATTGCCGCTCGAGCGGCGTCGCGACGGCGGAGGCCATCGTCTCCGGGCTCGCGCCCGGGAGACTCGCGCTCACGTGAATCGTCGGGAAGTCCACCTTCGGGAGGTCCGCGACGGGGAGCGAGACGTATCCGATCGCCCCGAAGAGGAAGAGGCCCGCCATGACGAGCGTCGTCATGACGGGCCGCCGGATGAAGAGGCCGGAGACGTTCGCCTGGACCGGCCTGAGCGCGCCGCCCCGGCTCACGTCGCGGGCTCCGGCTCGCCGTCCTCCGGAAGGTCCGGAAGCGGCGCGGGGGTCAGCTTCGCCTGGAGCGAGTCGAACGCGATGTAGACGACCGGCGTGAGGTACAGCGTGAGGACCTGCGAGACGAGCAGGCCGCCGACGACCGCGAGGCCCAGGGGCTGGCGCGACTGGGCGCCCGCGCCGATCCCGAGAGCGATCGGAAGCGTCCCCATCAGGGCCGCCATCGTCGTCATCATGATCGGGCGGAACCGCACGATCGCGGCCTGGCGGATCGCCTCGGCCGGGCCCTTGCCCTCGGCGCGGGCGGCCTCGATCGCGAAGTCGATCATCATGATCGCGTTCTTCTCGACGATGCCGACGAGCATGATGAGCCCGACGAACCCGTAGACGTTGAGGTCCTTTCCGAAGAGGAGGAGCGTCACGAGGGCGCCGAGGCCCGCCGACGGCAGCCCCGACAGGATCGTGAGCGGGTGGATGAAGCTCTCGTAAAGGATCCCGAGGACGAGGTAGATCACGAGGATCGCGATCACGAGGAGGAAGGCGAGGCCGCCCACGGACGACTGGAAGACCTGCGCCGTCCCCTGGAACGTCGCGGGGATCGTGAGTGGGAGGATCTCGGTCGCGGCCTTCCTCACCCGTGCCGTCGCGTCGCCGAGCGCGACGCCGGGCCGCACGTTGAACGAGAGCGTCGCGGACGGGACCTGCCCGAGGTGGTTCACGGCCAGCGGGCCGGCGTTCTCGTCGAAGCGCGCGACGGAGGAGAGCGGGATCAGCGTTCCGGCGGCGTTGCGGACGTAGAGGAGCGAGAGGGCCGACGGGTTCGTCTGGTACTCCGGAAGGAGCTCGAGGATGACCTGGTACTCGTTCGTGGGCGTGTAGATCGTCGAGACCTGGCGCGTGCCGTAGGAGTTGTTGAGCGCGTCCTCGACCTGGGAGGCCGTGAGCCCGAGCGCGGACGCCTTGTCGCGGTCGATCGTGACCGCGAGCTGCGGGATTCCTGTTCTGGAGGTCCGTCGTGACGTCGACGAGGCCGGGCAGCGTCTTGACCTTCGCCTCGAGGGCCTCCGTGTACCGGGCGAGCTCGGCGCGGTCGGAGCCCTGGAGCGTGAGCTGGTAGGGGCTGCGCGTCACCTGGCCGCCGATCGAGACGGACGGCGGGTTCTGCAGGAAGACGCGGATCCCGGACACGGACGCGAGCTTCGGGCGCAGCTCCTCGATCGACCGCGTCCACGTCCTGCTTGCGCTGACTGCGTGGCTTGAGGAGGACGAGGAGGCTCCCGGAGTTCCCCGCCGGGCTCGCGTCGCTCGCGCCGACGGTCGACGAGACGCCGCGCACGGCGGGCTCCTTCCGGATGAGGTCGGCGACCTCCTTCTGGTGGCGCGCCATCTCCGCGAACGAGACGCCCGGCAGCCCCTCCGTGTAGCCGATGAACTGCCCCGTGTCGTCGCTCGAGAGGAATCCCTTCGGGATGACGACGAAGAGGAGCCCGGTGACGAGGAAGAGGACGCCCGACACGGCCAGCGTCTCCTTCTGCCGCGCGAGGATCCACCCCAGCGTGCGGTCGTAGAGGCCGAGCCAGGCCGTGAAGATCCGCTCCGTCACCCGGAAGAAGCGCCCCTCGTTCGCGACGTGGGAGGCCTTCAGGAAGCGGCTGCAGAGCATCGGCGTCAGGGTCAGCGAGACGAATCCCGAGACGAGGATCGCGACGCTGATCGTGACCGCGAACTCCTTGAAGAGGCGCCCGAGGAGCCCACCCATGAAGAGGACGGGAATGAAGACCGCGACGAGCGAGATCGTCATCGAGAGGATCGTGAAGCCGATCTCCTTCCCGCCCTTCAGCGCGGCCGTGAGCGGATCCTCCCCGCCCTCCATGCGGCGGACGATGTTCTCGAGCATGACGATCGCGTCGTCGACGACGAAGCCGACCGAGAGCGTGAGCGCCATGAGCGAGAGGTTGTCGAGCGAGAAGTTCAGGAGCGACATCGCCGCGAACGTGCCGACGATCGAGGCCGGGACCGCGAGGCTCGGGATGAGCGTCGCGCGCACGTTGCGGAGGAAGAGGAAGATCACGAGGACGACGAGCGCGATCGTGAGGACGAGCGTGAACTCGACGTCGTGGACGGACTCGCGGATCGGGACGGAGCGGTCGAAGAGGACGTCCAGCCGGAGCGCGCCGGGGAGCTGCGCCCTCAGCGACGGAAGCTTCGCCTTGACGGCGTCCACGACGGCGATCGTGTTCGAGCCCGGCTGGCGCTGGATCGCGAGCGTGATGACCTGCCGGTCGTCGTACCAGTTCCCGATCCGGTCGTTCTCGACGCCGTCCACGACCTGCCCGAGGTCGCCGAGCGCGACGGGCGAGCCGTTTCGGTACGCCACGATCATCGTCCGGTACGCGGCCGCGTCGAAGAGCTGGCCGTTCGCCTGCACGGTCAGGGACTGGTGCACCCCGTAGAGCGTGCCGACGGGCAGGTTCGAGTTCTGCCGCTGGATCGCGGTGGCGACCTCGTCGATCCCGATTCCGCGGATCGCGAGCTGGGACGGGTCGAGCCTGGCCCGCACCGCGAACTTCTGCGCGCCCGTGACCTGGACCTGCGCGACGCCCGAGATCGTGGACAGGCGCTGCGCGATGAGCGTCTCGGCGACCTCGTCGACCGCCGTGAGCGGCATCGTGGGCGACGAGAGGACGAGGTAGAGGACGGGCTGGTCGGCCGGGTTGACCTTCTTGAGCGTCGGCGGCGACGGCATGCCCGGCGGAAGCTGACGGGCGGCCGCGGCGATCGCCGTCTGGACGTCCTGCGAGGCCGCGTCGATGTTGCGGTCGAGCGCGAACTGAAGCGTGACCTGCGTCGTCCCCTGCGAGCTCGTCGAGTTGATCGAGTCGAGGCCCGCGATGGCCGAGAACTGCCGCTCGAGCGGCGTCGCAACCGAGGCGGCCATCGTCTCGGGGCTCGCGCCGGGGAGGCTCGCCGTCACCTGGATCGTCGGGAAGTCCACGTTCGGGAGGTCGCTCACGGGCAGCGAGCGGAATCCGATCGCTCCGAACAGGAGGATGCCCGCCATGACGAGCGTCGTCATGACGGGCCGCCGGATGAAGGGTTCGGTGATGCTCATCCCTTGGACTTGAGCTCGACCTTCGCGCCCGGGAAGAGGCGCAGCTGCCCGTCCGTGACGACGCGCTCGCCGGCCGCGAGACCCTTCGCGATCACGACGACGCCGTCGGCGGTCGGCCCGGGCTTGACCGCGCGCGGCTCGACGGTGAGGTCGGCCTTCACGACGTAGACGTACGGGCCGTCCTGGCCCGTCTGGACGGCCTGCGAGGGGACGACGAGCGCGTTCGCCTCGACGCCCGTCGTGATCGTGACCTTGACGAACTGGCCGGGCCAGAGGCGGCGCTCCGGGTTGTCGAACGTGGCCTTGAGCCGGATCGTCCCGGTCGTCGTGTCCACGGCGTTGTCCACGAAGGAGAGGACGCCCGCGACGGGGTGGGCCTCGTCGCTCGGAAGCGCGGCCTCGACCCGCACGGGCCCCGCGGCGCGCGCGCGGTTCACCTTCGCGAGATCGCCCTCCGGCACCGCGAACGTGACGTAGATCGGCGTCGCCTGCGTGATCGTGACGAGCGGCGTCGTGTCGTTCGCCTTCACGAGGTTCCCCTCGTAGACGAGGAGGTTGCCCGTCATCCCGCTGATCGGCGAGCGGATCGTCGCGTAGGACAGCTGCACGCGCGCGTTCTCGACGGCCGCCTGGTCGGCCGCCACGAGCCCCGCGGACGTGTCGGCGCTCGTCCGGTACTGGTCCCAGTCCTCCTTGGAGGCGATCCCCTCCTCGAAGAGCTTCTTGTAGCGCGCCTCGAGCGCGCGGGCGTTCGCGAGCTGCGACGTGTCCTTCGCGAGCGTGCCGACGGCCTGGTCGAGGGCGGCCTGGAGCGGTCGCTGGTCGATCGTGAAGAGAAGGTCGCCCTTCTTCACCTCCTGACCCTGCTTGAAGTGGATCTTCACGAGCTCGCCGGTGACGAGGGCGCGGATCGCGACCGTCGAGAAGGCCTCGACGTTGCCGATCGCACGCGTCGTGAGCGGGATCGACTTCTCGGCGACGATCGCGGCGCTGACGGGCACGATCTCCGCGCGGGGGCCGCCCTTCCCGCCCGTCTTCACGAGCGCGCGCGCCGTCGCCGCGGCCACGATCACGACCACGGCGATGACGACGACGATCCTGAGGCGGCTCCGCCTCGCCGGGGTCGACCCGGCCGGCGTGTCCGGTCCCTCGTTCATGGATCCTCCAAGCGGGCGCGCGAAACGCCCAGGCGAGAAGGCTAGCGGCCCGCGGAGGCCGCGCTCAGAGCATGGACATGCGCCCCGGGCCTCTCGGCGTCGCGCTTCAGATCCCCGGCAAGAAGGGCTGCTCGACGCGGAGCTTCACCGCCGAGGCTGGCCGCGACCTGCGCCCCTTCGGGCTGGCGTTGGGGCACGGGGAGGGTCCGTCAAATCGCCAGTCCAACGTCGCCTTCGAGCACCGATGTCTTCAGCAGCGGGCGCTCTCCGCTCCTCCACAGAGCCGCCGTGTGTAACACGCGATACCTGAGGGGCCCCCCGTCCGGTCTGCCGCTGCGCGCAATGGGGCGTGGGATGCAGACAAACTCGGTGCGCATTTCTTCGGCCGACAACTGGACCTTCGCATAACCGTGCCCTCCAAGATCCACGAACTCGAGGTGCGGAGCGAGATCCGGGTTGGACAGCGACCGTGCGCGCTTGAGGTCGAAGCTCCTGGCATATTCAAGGCACGAGCGGACGCCGTGCTTCACCAGCATGTTGTGCGTCCAGTCGGGCTTCGCGCCGTCCGGCCGATCGGCGAGGAACAGCGGGCGCAGCGGATCGGTCTTGGAAAGACCGTGCTCGTAGGCTTCCATGGGTCCGGCGCTCGACAGGGAGGCGCCGACGAAGCTCAAGCCTACGGGATCGAACTTGCCTGGCGGCAGTTCCGAGGTCGCGTAGCCCGCCCAGAAGCTGTGGCGGTCGCCGGAAACGATCGCGAAGCCGGTGATCTTTGCGTCGCGCACGAGGTCGTAGATCTCGGCGCGCTCTCTGTAGGCGGAGCCGTAATCGCCGCTGGGGAGCGAGGCATAGGTGGTCTTCGGCCACGTTTCCTTGGTCAGGCCCGGCGGCAGGTTCTGCGGGTCGGCGCGCGAGTCGAGTGCGCCTTCTGAATTGCCCCAGATCTTCCACGTCGCGGTTGAATTGCGGAGCTGGTCTTTGAACCAGGTCTTCTGCTCGGCGCCGAGGATCGTCTGCGGCGGCGCGGTGCGCTGCGAATTGGGAACATGCGCGCCGTTGAAGCTGACTTCCGCCGGCGGATTCCCGCCGTTGAACGCACGGCCGCCGTCGAGAACCTGCGCCACGTCCTCCGGAAACATGCCCGGGAACTCCGGCCCGAAAGCTCCGGCCGCCGGGTCGCTGAACGGGTCGGCGCTGCGATAGCTGTGCTGATCGGTGATGATGAGGTCGAGGTGTCTGCCGTAGCGATAAGAGCGGTAGCCGATCAGGCTGTTGATCGCGGCCAGGTTGTTTGGCTCGTCACCAAGGCCGTTCTCGTCCCACTTTTCGATTGCGACATTCGTCACCGCGGGCGGCTCGAAGCTTTCGAGCGAGGGTCCGCTGACCTTCTTGCAACGCGATGGCAGATATTCCCACCAGGCCTGGTTCGCGGCGACCTTGATGCTCTGGCCGGGGCGCGCCTTGCCGGCCTTCTGGATGCTCTGCCAGCCTTGCCACGAGAATTCGTGGTTGTCCCACATGGCGACGAACGGCCAGCGCGCGCGCGCGTCCTGGAGGTCGGGATCGGCGAGATAGCCTTTGTAGATGGCCCGGTAGCCATCGACGGTCAGCGGTATGTGGAAGTTGCCGACCTTGTGGCCGTCCGGGATGCGCGCAACCTCATAGATCGTGCGATCGTAGCGTGTCTTCACCTCGTCGGGATACTCGACCACCTCGTAGATGAAATCGCCCAGGTGCAGAACGAAGTCGAGCCGTTGGGCGGCGGGAGCGCGTTCATCTTCGTAGATCATCCGGCGATAGGCGTTGAGCTTGCCCTCATTGACATCCTGACAGCTCACGAATGCGAAGTTCACTGTGCGCGGATCGTTCGGCAACGGCGCAGTGATCGTGCGGCCGACCCGGCTGCCGTTTCCGGCGGTGTCGGTAAACCGATACCAGTAGGTGCGCGCCGGCTTGAGTCCGCCGATCAGAACGCGCGCGGTCCAGTCCGCGGCGATTGAGACCGGTGCCTGCGCGTGCGCAATGACTCTGCGGAACGCCTCATCCTCGGCGACCTCGACGGTCAGGAGCTGGCGTGTGCCCTCGGCAAACGGACGCCTCGTCCACAGGATGACGCTGTGCGGATCGGGATCGCCCGAGGCGACCCCCTGGGGATAGAGATCACGCCGCTCACGCCAGTGGACACGCGACCCTCGAGCCGGCCCGACCCATGCGACCGAAGCACCGATCGCTGCTGCAGCTTTGAGAAAGGATCGGCGGCTCATCTTCATCGTCTCACTCCGTCCGGACTGCAGTTGGCGTCACCCCAGGGTTCGGACGCGAACACCCGCCAAGATACGTACTCGACGTCCGTAAGTTTCTTTGGCGTGAAACGCTTCGATCAAATGCGACGATCCGGCAATCTGAACGAGCCGATGGGCCTTCGGCTCTCGCGACTTCCATGGCCTTCAGATGATCCGGTCCTTCAGCCCCTTGCTCACCGCGGCGGACTTGGACGTGACGTGGAGCTTCTCGTAGATGGACCGCACGTAGTTCCGCACGGTGTTGATGCTGATCCCGAGCCTGTCGCCCGCGGCCTGGTAGCTCGCCCCGTCGGCGAGAAGCTTCAGGAGCCGCACCTCCTGCGGCGTGAGGTCGTGGTCGGGACGGCCGGCCGGCACGGAATCCCGGAAGGCGCTGATGACCTTGCGCGCGATCTCCGGCGAGATCGGCGAGCCGCCCTCCTGGACGTCGCGGATCGCCTCGAGGAGCTTGGCGGGCGCCGTCTTCTTGAGGAGGTACCCGGACGCGCCGTTGCACAGCGACGTGAAGATCTGCTCCTCGCCCTCGTACACGCTCAGCATGAGGACGGCGACGTCGGGGTGCGCCTCGCGGACGAGGCGCACCGCCTCGGAGCCCGGCATGCCCGGGAGGTGGATGTCCATGAGGAGGACGTCGGGCGGCCCGCCCGCGGAGGCCCCGAGGCGCTGGAGGGCCTCCTCGGCGGAGCGATAGCCGGCGACCCACGCGAACCCGCGGGTTCCTCCGATCAGGAGGCGCAGGCTCTCTCTCAGGCCCGGATCGTCCTCGACGACGGCGACGCGGATGGGTGCGGGACCGGGCACGGCGCTCACGGCCCTCCGAGCGTGCGTCGGGATCCGGCGACGGGGCAGAGCATGTTCATGCCCTCGCGCCTCCCGTCCCGAACGGCAGCGGAAGGTCCGCGACGGCGAGGCGCGTCCCCCCGCCGGGCGACGAGACGATCTCGAGCGTTCCCCCGAGGGCCGCGGCGCGGGAGCGCATGTTCTCGAGGCCGCGCCCCTGGGCCTCGGGCAGGTCGCGTGCGGCGGCCTCGAACCCCGCTCCGTCGTCCGAGACCTCGACGGAGAGCGCGCGTCCCTCGAGACGGAACGTGATCGTCACGGACCGCGCCCCCGAGTGGCGCGCAGCGTTCGTGACGGCTTCCTTGAGGAGGAGGAAGAGGTGGCGCCGGGGCTCCGCGGGAAGGTCGACGCCCGCGGCGCCGGCGGGGACCTCGATGCGGCAGGAGATCCCGTGGCCCTCGAGAAGGTCCGTCGCGAAGTGGCGGAGGCGGTCCGCGAGGCTCTGGACGTCGTCGTGGCGCGGGTCGATGGACCAGATCGCGTCGCCGAGCGCGTCGATGACGCCGCGCGACGTCTCGCCGATCTCCTCGAACAGGCGTGCGGCCTCGCTCGCGGCGTCGAGGTCCCGGCGCCCGACCTCGGACAGGATCGAGATGCGCGCCAGGCTCGACCCGACGTCGTCGTGCAGGTCCGTCGCGAGGCGGGTCCTCACGCGCTCCACCGCGACGGCGTGCCTCACGCCCTGCCGGTGCACGAGGAGGACGCCGAGCGCGACGAGCGCGAGGATCGACAGGAGGAATTCCGCGCGTCTCCAGAAAGGCGCCCGCAGACGGAACGAAGCCGTCGCCTCCGGCCCCGGAAGACCGTCCGGGGAGAGCGCGCGCACGGCGAGCCGATACGCGCCGGGCGGGAGACCGACGAAGCGCACGGTCGGTTCGCGCGTGGACGGGCTCCACTGGAGGTCGAGGCCTTCGAGCCGGGTCTGGAAGAGCGGGCGCCCGCCCGGCGTGAAGCTCGGCGACGCGAAATCGACGCGGATGCGGTTCTCGTCGGGAGCGAGCGCGATTCCGGTCAGCGCCGCGGTGCCGAGCTCCGGAACCGGCCGGAGGTTTCCGTTCACACGGAAGGCGGCGATCACGGCGCGGGGAGGCGCGAGGGGCGCTTCGGGTTCCGGGACGAGGCGCGAGACGCCCTCGGGGGTGCCAAACCAGAGCGCGCCCTCGGCGTCGCGGGCCGCCGACGTCACGAGGTTGTTCGCGAGGCCGTCGGCCGTCGTGAAGTGCGCCTGGCGCCCCGTCGCTGGGTCGAGCCGGACGACCCCGCGCGTCGTCCCGACCCAGATGCGCCCCGCCGCGTCGGCCGTGAGGCAGAGCGCGCTGCCCGCGACGGCTCCGCTCTGGATCGGGACGGATTGCGCAACGAGACGCTCGGCCGCGGGATCGTCCACACGCAGGAGGCCGACGTTGCCGTTCGCGACCCAGAGGTGACCGGCCCCGTCGAGGAGAAAGTCGTGGACGAACCCCTCGGGCGCCCCGCGCGCCGGGTCGAGGCGGTCGGAGCGGCCGCCTTTCAGGCGCACGGCGCCGCCGATGCCGAAACCGATCCAGAGGCCGCCCTTCCCGTCCTCGAGGAACGCGAGCGGCGCTCCGGGCGGCAGGCCGCCCGCGACCTTCACGGCGGCAAAGCGGCCGGCGGCCGCGTCGAACCTGAGAAGCGGGACGGCGGCGTCGTAGACGCCCGCCCAGAGCGTCCCGTCTGCGGCCTCGAAGAGCGCGGAGACCTCTCCCGCGACGCCTTCGGCCGGCCCGAACGTGCGCGCCGCGGCTCGTGCGAGCGCTTCCCCGAAGGCGAGCGCGGGCAGCCGAGCGACACCGCCGGGCGCGGCGACCCACCAGGCGCCGGAGCGGTCGCGCAGGACGGAGCGGCCCCAGATGAGGCGTCCGAGGACCGGCGCGGCGGCGCGCGGCCATCGGACCGACCGGAAGCCCTCGCCCTCCCGGCGCGCGAGAGCCGTGTTGCCGCGCGACGCGACGTAGAGAGCGTCCCCGTCGCGGCCCGGAATACGTCGGCGACCTGCACGTCGAGGAGGCCGTCCTCTTCGCCGAAGGACGTGAACCCCGTGGGACGGACGCGCAGGAGACCGGTGCTCTGCGTGCCGATCCAGAGGTTGCCCTCGCCGTCCTCGAGGAGCTCGCCGAGAATTCCGTCCCCGAGCCCGTTCCGCTTCCCGAAGAGCTCGAGACGGACTCGTCCGCGACGGCGAGGCCCGCCGTCGTCGTGAGCACGACGCGCCCGTCCCGGCGCTCGAGGATCCGCTGCCAGGCCGAGGGTCCCGCTCCGGGAATCGCGTCGAGGACCCGCCACTCCCCGGCCGCTCCGGGAGGACGAGTCGCCCGTTCGAGAGGAGCGCGCCCGGGCGCTTCGACGCCGCCGGCTCTTCCCAGCCCCGCGCGCCGACGAAGAGGCGGCCGGGGGTCGCGACCCAGAGCCGCCCCGCGCGGTCGACGAGACGACCGCGCACGTCGTCCTGCCGACTTCCTTCGAGAGGGCGAGTCGCTCCGGCTTGCCGCCCGGGGCGACACGGAAGAGGCCCTTCGAGGTGCCGGCGAGGATCGAGCCCGTCGGGCGCCCGACCGGAGGACGCGGACGACCGCGCTCCGGGCGCCGCGGCGGCGAGGCCCGCGGCGCGCGAGGCCGTCCCCCCGGCAGCCCTTCGAAGATCTCTCCTCCCGTCCCGTACCAGATCGCGCCCTTTCGGTCCGTCCAGACGATACTCGACGGGCTTTCCGCCCGCCGGCCCCGCCGGCTTGAACACGGGGCGCGTGGACGGATCCGACGCGCCGAGTCGCGCGAGACCGCCCGACGTCGCGACCCAGACGGAGCCGTCCGCCGGCCTCCGCGAGCGCGTAGATGCGCGGCTTCGGCAGGCCGTCCTCGGCGCCGTAGACGCGGAAACGCTCGCCGTCGAACCGGCGAGAGGCCGTTCAGGGAGCCGACCCAGAGGTAGCCGCGCGAGTCCTTGAGGAGCGCCGTGACGGTCTCTTCCGCGAGACCCTCGGAGACGCCGTGGCGCTGCACGGGCAGGCGCTCGGCGGCGAGCGGCGCCGCGAGGGCGAAGACGGCGAGGAGGGCGGCCGCCGGGAGTCGCATCGTCCCCGCATTCTGAGCGCTCAGGCCCCGAGACGCTTCGCGATCCGCTCGGCGCCGTCGCGGAGCCTGGCGACGACGCGGCCCTTCCGCGTCGAGAAGGACCGGGATCTCGAGCCCGAACCGCGCGGAGAGCGCCGGGTCCGAGTCGACGTCCACCTCCGAAAGCGCTCCGCCGAGTCGCGCGACGAGCGGCACGACCCTCGCCTTCATCTCGTCGCAGAGGTGGCAGCCCGGGCGCGTCAGGAGGCGCAGAGCCGGCGGCGCCGCGCCCGGCGCCGGAAGAAGCGACCGAGGAGCGCTCACGCGGCGGGCGCGGAAGCCGGCGGGTGCGGGCCGCGCGGAAGCCCGGTCAGGACCCTCCACGTGTAGTGGAGGGCGGACACGGTCGCGAAGACCGCGACGAGCCACATGCAGACCGTCGCGACGACGGGCTGGAGCCGATGCACGTTCGACGAGGAGGATCGCGGTCACCGTCGAGATCTCGAGGAACGTCGTGAGCTTGCCCAGGATCGACGGCGGGAAGGACCGGATCCCGAGCGCGAGGAAGAGGACGAGGCAGGTCACGAGGATGTAGAGGTCCCGGAAGATCGTCAGGACGAGGAGCCACATCGGGATCCGCACGGACGTCGGCGTCCCCGGCAGGGCGAACACGACGAACGTCGATACGAGAAAGAGCTTGTCGGCGATCGGGTCGAGCCACGCCCCGAGTGGCGACCCCATCGCGAAGCGGCGCGCGAGGTACCCGTCCACGATGTCCGTGACGGCGGCCGCCAGGAAGATCACGAGCGCGGCCCACGCGCGGCCGTCCAGGATCGCCATGACGAGGAATGGGAGGGCGGCGAGCCGCGCGAACGTCAGGAAGTTCGGCAGCGTCCAGGGACGGAGCTCCACGGGGCCTCCCTTCAGGCGGGCGCCGCCGCGCCGTGTCGGCCCCTTCGAGCCGCACGTACACGGCCTTTCCCTTCGGGACGATGAGCTGCTCGGCCGCCATCTGGGACATCGTGCGCGAGACCGTCTCGCGGGACGAGCCGATCGTGTCGGCGATCTCGCGCTGGGACGGGCGCACGACGACGGACCAGCCGCCGCCCGGCCTTCCGCCCGCGCGCCACGGCGAGCTCGCGGAAGTAGCGCGCGAGGCGCGCCTTGACGTCCAGGGAGGCGAGGCCCTCGATCGTGGCGTTCGCGCGCCTCAGCCGGGCCGAGAAGGCGGCGAGGAGGGCGCGCGTGAGGACGAAATTCGACTTCAGGAGGTCGAAGAAGACGGCGCGCGAGAGGATCGCGAGCTCGGATTTCTCCTGGGCGATCACGCTGGCCGAGCGCGGGGCGTCGTCGAGGAGCGCCATCTCGCCGAAGTGGTCGCCTTCACCGAGGGAATTCAGGACGACTTCGCGGCCGTCCGGAGCGACGATCGCGACGGCGACCCGCCCCTTGACGATCACGTAGAACGCGTCACCCGGCTCGCCCTGCTCGACGATCGTCTCGCCGCGCCGGTACGTGCGCAGCGTCGCGGCCCTCGCGAGGGAGACACGGTCCTCCGGCGCGATCCCCTCGAAGAGGGGGACCTTGGAGAAGAGCTCCGTGACGTTCATCGCGATCCTCCTGAGCGGGCCATCCGCAGGGTCGCGTCGATCGCGGCCACCGCCTCACGCCCGCTGACCTGCCGGGACCCTTCCGGAAGTATGCCGCACTCGGCGAGGGAGGCGGCGCAGGTGAGCTCGCCGCCCGCCAGCGCCGCGAGCCTCCTGAGATGAGACGCCATCTCGGTACGTGAGACCGGAACGTCCGCGCCGACGACGTGCGAGTCGCGCGACACCGGGAAGAACCCGAGCGCGATCGTCCGGACGAGGGCCGCGCGCTCGGGCCGGTCCACGACGTCCACCGCGACGTCGGCCCCCGGCGCCATGCGCGCCTCGCGCACCTCGGGCGAGAGCTCGACGAGGAGCGCCGCGAGCTGCGCGCGCGTCAATCGCGGCGAAAAGGCGGCCCTCCGGGCTGGCGCCGGGAGATTCTGGACGCGGAACTCGACGCCGGCGGTCGCGGCCTTCTCGCGGAACGCGGGGTCCGTCTTCCCGAGCTCCGTGTACAGCGACTCGGCTTCGGCCCAGCGTCCCGTCTTCGTGGCGAGCAGGGCGAGGGATTCGATCAGGGCGGGATCGGCGGGATCGATCTCGTGCGCGCTCCTCGCGGCGGACCAGGCGTCCTCGAGCGCGCCCTCGGCCTCCGCCGCCTTCGCGAGCGCCCGGTAGCCGGCGGCGGCGTGGGGGTCGATCTCGAGGATCGAGACGGCGGCGCGGCGCGCCGCGGGGACGTCCTTTCTCTTCAGGGCCTCGTCCGCCTCCCCGCCCGGCGGACGACGAGCGCGTCCTCGAGGTCCTTCTCGCGTGCGGCGTAGCTCGCGTCCGACGGGGCGAGGCGGACGGCCTCGCGGTACGCGTCGAGCGCGTCGCGAAGCCGACCCTCGGCGGCGGCCGCCTCGGCGCGCGCCGCCGTCTCGCGGGCGCGGGCGACCACGGGGTCTTCCCGAGGCGGCGCCGTGGTGCATCCCACGGCCGCCCCGACGAGGACGGCGAGGGCGAGGGCGAGCCGGCGCGTCAAACCGCGGGTGTCCGCACGGGCGGGGGCACGAACGGAGCGTTCGTCCCGGTCGACGCCACCGACGCGATCGCGTGCTTGTAGATCATCTCCTCGCGGCCGTCGACCTCGACGACCACGGCGTACTTGTCGAAGCGGCGGATGCGTCCGATGCGCGTGCGTCCCGAGATCAGGGTCACTTCGACGACGGTGTTGTCCTTCCTGAGCTGATAGAAGAACCCATCCTGGACGTTGATGGGCGGTTTCGGCGGACCGATCATGCAAGGCTCCCTTCGCTCCCCGGAGAAGAAGCAAGAAGCGGGCGCGCGAGGCGCTCCGCGAAATCGACGAGGTCGGGGCGCTTCGCGGACACCGGCACGAGGTCCGGCTCCCTACGGAACCAGGTCTCCTGCCTCTTGGCGTAGCGGCGCGTGTCCCTCAGGATCCGTTCCTTCCACTCGGCTTCCGAGAGCGTCCCGGCGAGGAACGCAGCCGTATCACGATACCCGATGGCCGAGAACGCGGGCGCCGTGACCGGCACGCCGGCGGCGAGAAGGCCCTGGACTTCCTGCGGGAACGCGGACGCAAAGCGGGTTTGAAATCGCGCCGAGATTCTGTCATGGAGATCCGCGCGCGGCAACGTGAGCAGGAGCTTGACGGCCGGCCTCGTCCACGCCGCGCCGGGCCGTTCGCGGAAGAGACGGGACGGGCGCTCGCCCGAGAGGAACAGGATCTCGAGCACGCGGATCGCCCGGGTCGTGTCGCCCTGGGCGAGGCGGACGGCGACCTCCGGATCGAGGAGCGAGACCATGCGCCTGAGCGAGCCCGGTCCGCGGCGCGATTGGACCGCCTCGAGGGCGCGGCGGATGGAGTCGTCCCGTCGCGGGCCCTCGAAGAGGCCGCCGAAGAAGGCGCGAACGTAGAAGCCGGTCCCGCCCGCGAGGATCGGAAGCCGACCGCGCGAGAGGATCTCCCCGCAGAGCCGCCGGGCCTCGGCGGCGAATTCTCCCGCGCTCCAGGGCTCCGTGGGGTCGCGCGCGTCCACGAGGTGATGGGGCACGCGGGCGCGCAGCTCGGGCCCCGGCTTGGCGGTCCCGACGTCGAACCCGCGGTAGACGGCGAACGCGTCCGCCGACACGATCTCGCCGCCGAGGCGCTCGGCGAGGGCGACGGCCAGCTCGGACTTCCCCGTTGCCGTCGGACCGAGGATCGCGAGAACGCCCGACGGGACGCTCACGGGCCGGCCCTCGCGACGGACTCCGGGAACACCGGCAGGATCCGTCCCGCCGCGAGCGTGAGCGCGATGTCCCCGTCCCGGTCCGTTCGGAAGACTCGCACGCCGGCGCCGGCGAGGCGCCGGAGGACCTCCGGCGAAGGATGGCCGAACCGGTTCCGCCGGCCGACGCCCACGAGTCCGATCCGGGGCCACACGCGGGCGAGGAACTCCGGAGTCGTCGACGTGCGGCTTCCGTGGTGCGGGACCTTCAGGACGTCGGCCGAGAGGTCCGCTCGCGACGCGACGAGATCGCGCTCGGCCGCGGCCTCGACGTCGCCCGTCAGGAGGAGGGCCCGCCCCTCGACCCGGGCCCTGAGGACGAGCGAGCCGTTGTTCTCCCGTGCCCGGGCGTACGCCGCGTCAGGCGGATGGAGAACCTCGAAGGAGACTCCCGCAGCGTCGAAGCGCGCCCCGGCGCCGAACCGCTCGAGGACGAGGCGCCGCTTCGTCGCGACGGCGAGAAGCTCGTCGAGGAACACGTTCCGCGGCGCGGCGCGTGGCAGGACGACGCGGCCGACCGGCAGCGACGACAGGACCGCGAGGAGGCCGCGCGCGTGGTCCGGGTGCGGATGCGTGAGGATCACGGCGTCGAGCGCGACCGCGCCGAAGTCGGCGAGCTTCGGGATGAGGCGCAGCCGTCCGAACTCGTATGCCCGGTCCGGACTGCCGCCGCCGTCGACGAGAACGCGCCCCCGCGGCGTGACGAGAAGCCAGCAATCGCCCTGCCCGACGTCCACCGCCCGGAGGACGGCGGTCCCTTCGGCCGCCGCGGCCGGAGGCGCCGCGACGACGACGGCGACCGCGACGAGGGCCGCCGCGAGGGCTGCCCGCCGGACGGGCCGGGCCGCCGCGAGGCCCGCCACGAGGAGAAGAGCCGCCGCCGCTGCCGCGAGCGCGAAGGGCGGCGTCGGCACCACGCGAACGGCGTGAAGGCGGTCGAGGGCGTCCAGGATCCCGAACTGCAGGTCCGAGAGGAGACGCAGAGGGACGATTGCCGCCGCCGCCACGGCGGGCGATACGGCGAGCAGAGGGAGGAGCGCGAGGCCCGCGAAGAGGAAGACGCCCGAGAGCGGCACGATGAAGGGATTCGAGAGCAGAGCGACAAAGGGAACCACGTTGAAGACGAAGGCCTGGATCGGCAGCACCGCGAGCTCGGCGCCGAGCGTCGCCCCGACCGCGTCCGCGACGGGCGCCGGCACGCCACGCTCGCGGAGGGCCGCGACGGCCGGCGCGCCGAATTCCGCGAGGCCGAAGACGGCCGCGAACGTCAGCAGGAAGCCGACGTCGAAGAGGGCCGACGGATCGGCGAGGAGGATCGCGCACGCGGAGAAGCCGAGGACGTGCTCCGGGGACGTCGGGCGGCCCATGAGACGCGCCGCCAGGTACAGGCCGATCATGAGCGCCGCGCGCCACACGGGCGGCCGCCCGCCCGCGAACACCGCAAACAGAAGCGTCGCGACGAGGACGATCGTGTCGCGCGCGCGGAGCGACGCTCCCGCCTTCCGCACGAGGAACCCGAGGAGCGCCGCGACGAGCGCGACCTGCAGGCCGGAGACCGCGACGATGTGGGCGACCCCGCCGTCGCGGAACGCCCCGACCGCCGCGAGGGGAAGGTCCTGCGTCTCGCCGAGGACGAATGCGAGGAGCAGGGCGAGGGCCGTCCGATCCGCTTCGGGTGCGCCCGCGAGATTCGCGCGGAGGCGGCGTTTGAGGGCGGCGCGCGCGCGCTGCTCGGGGGCGAACGGGCCGGAAGGTCCCGAGATCCTCTCGATCTGGGTGCCGCTCTTGAGGAGCAGGTGCGGCTGGTCCGGCAGGTCGACGGGCGCCCGGCGGGCGCCGCCGTGCTCGGGCAGGCGGAGAGTCCCCTTCACGCGGACGAGGTCACCGACCTCCGCGATCGACGACGGGTCGGTCTCGCCGGCGACGACGAGCGCGACGGGAGCGTCGAGCGTGAGCGCCCGTCCGTCACAAGACGCCGACTCCACGTCGAGCCGCGTCCGGCGCAGCGAGCCGCTCGGCGACCACGGCGCGTCGAGGCGCCCGACGGCTTCCACGAGAGCGCCGCCCGGCCCCGGGTCGCGAGCGAGCGCCTCGGCGATCACGGCACGTGCAGAGGCCTCCGTCCGGCCGGCGGGGAGGAGCCAGCGCGCCCGTGCCGACACGAAGCCCGCGCCCGCCGCGAGAGCGAGGCCGCCGAGAGCGGCGGCACGGCCGTGTCCTCGCCCCGCGGCGATTCCGGCGAGGGAGGCCAGGAGCAGCGCGCAGCCCCCGACGGCGCCCGGCGGGACCGCGAAGGAGACGGCCGCGACGATACCCGCGGCGATCGCGAACGCTGCCGGCAGCGAGGGCGCGCCCGCCCCGGGCGACCACGAGCGCCTCATGCGCGGCTTCTATCCGATCGGACGCGCGGCGAGCAAGGCCACCGTCTCGACGTGGTGGGTCTGCGGGAAGAGGTCGAGGAGCGTCAGGCGCGTCACCGCATAGCGCTCCTTCAGCGCCGCGAGATCGCGGGCGAGCGTCGGCGGGTCGCACGACACCATCAGGACGCGCGGCGGTGCGAGCCGGAGAATCCCCCTGTGCACCTCCGGCGACAGCCCGGCGCGCGGAGGGTCCGCGAGGAGGAGAGAGACGGAAGATTCGGACTTCTTTGAGTGGAAGAAGGATTCAGCGGAGGCTCGGATCGAGCGCGCGAGGGGCAGTCCCTCCTTCTGCCAGGCCTGAAGATTCTTTGAAAGTGAACGGGACGACGCCGCGTCGATCTCGACGGCCGTCACCTCGCCGCCTCCCATCCCGGCCGCGAGCTCCAGGAGGGGGCGCGTCATGAACCCGACGCCCGCATAGAGATCCACGGCGCGCAAGCGCGCGCCTCCCCCCTCTTCCCTTCTCAGAAAATCTTCTCTCTCTCTTGCGGCGCGCAGCGCCGTCCGGATCTCTTCGAGGAAGGCATCCAGGAGAAAGAGGTTTCCTTGAAAGAAGGAGGAGACGGAGACCGAAAAATCCGCGCCGCCGGCCAAAAGCACGAGGTCCGAGGGGCCGTCGGATCCCAGGAGCTGCCCCCCCGCATCGACGATCCGGAACCCGTCGAACGGTCCCCTCTTCACCTTCAAAGAATTCCCCGGTCTCCCTTGCCCTCCCGCGGCGAGCCGCAACTCGCCCAGCACCCGCGTGCCATCCCGGGATTCCAGCGTCAGCAGCTCCCCTTCCAGCGGCCCGAGGGAGCGCAGGTGCTCGCGCAGCGCCGGAAGGCGCGAGAGGAACGGCTTCGACACGATCTGGCAGCCCTCGAGGTCCGCGACGACGTTCGAGCGCGGCGCAAGAAGCCGAGCCGCCCCGCAGGATCGAGGTGCAGCCGGTTGCGGAGGCGGTAGTTCGGCGGGGAACCGAGCCAGCGCGGCTCGGGCAGGTCGGTCGCCTTCAGGCCGGCGAGCCGCCGCAGCGCGTCGAGGACGAGCTCGGTCTTGAGGGCGCGATGGTGCTCCGGCCGCGCCGCGGGCCAGTCGCAGCCGCCGCAGGCGCCGCTCCGCGCGAGGCGGCACACGTCGGCGTCCGGCCGGCGCGCGCCGCCCGCCTCGAGGATCTCCTCCGCGCGCCCCCGGATCAGGCGGGAAGACGCGTCTTCCACGCGCAGCCGGATGCGGTCCCCCGGCAGGGCGCCCGCCACGAGCGTCACGACGCCCGCCGTCCGCGCGAGCCCCTGGCCCCCGGGCACGACACGCTCGACGACGGCATCGAGGGCGTCGCCCGGCCGCACCTCAACCATGGAGGAGCGTCAGGGCCGGCAGGCCGAGAAGCAGGCGCACCTCGCGGCGCGTGAGCGCCCGGCGCATCCGCTCGACGACCGCGGACGACACGCCGGCGACGTCGCCGAGAGCGGCCGAGACGCGGGATTCGACGAGAGACTGCTGTTCCGGAGGCAGACGGCGAAGGGCGGACTTCACGAGCGACGCCTCGATCTCGGCCAGGGCGCTTTCGGATTCTTCGAATGGTCCCTCGCGCGGGAGAGCATCGATCTTCGCCGCGGCCCCCTCAATCACCTTTCTGAGAGAATCTTCGACGCCCTCGCCCGCCACGGGACGCGCGCTCGCCGCGCGCAGACGAGCCGAAAGCAGAGCAAGAGATTCCTCTCTCGCGGGTGCGTTCGCGCCCGCAGCGGGGGGCGCGGCCTTGCCCACGAGCCCCCGCCGCTCCATCTCCCACAGCTCCTCGACGGCGTTCGCGCAGTACGCGATCGACGAGATCCTGCCGGCCTGCCCGCGAGCGCGCCGCTTCTCGAAGACCTCCCGCACGGCCCGCACGACGGTGTCCACGGGGATCCCGCCCTCGCGCCAGCCGCGGATGAGCGTCCAGTCCTTCGGCGAGAGGAGGAAGGGCGTCCCGCGCTCGGCAATGAAAGCCTCCTCCACTCCCGTGGCGTAGGCCTCTTCGTCGGGCACGGCGGCCTCCATGTCAGAAGAGGACGACGTCCCCCGACACGAGCGTCTCGTCGCCGCTCTCGGTCGCGAGGCGCAGGAACCCGTCGGGCGAAACGCCCGCGAAGGCCCCCTTGTGGGTGCGGGCGCCGTCGTTCACCGTGAGGCGGTCGCCGGGCGCGTGCGCCGAGACGGCCGCGAACGCCTCGGGGAGCGGGTCGGTGCAGGGCTCGCCGATCCCGTCGTCGAGGACCGAGAGGACGGCGTCGAGCGGCTCGTCTCCCTCGAGAAGCGTGGGCGCGACGCCGCACGCCTCCAGAGACGTCGCCTCCTGGAGGCCACGCGCGTCGAGGTCGGCCCGTGTCCCGCGGACGTTCAGGCCGAGGCCGATCACGGCCCAGCCCTCGCCTTCGTCGTTCGACCGCGCCTCGACGAGAAGGCCGCCGATCTTCATCCGCCCGGCGAGGAGGTCGTTCGGCCACTTAAGCTTCACCTCGATCCCGAACGCGGCCGCGAGGCCGCGCGCCAGGAGGATGCCGGTCTCGATCGGGAGACGGACGCGCCCGGGGCCTTCCGGCCAGGGGACGATCACCGAGAGCGCGAGCGCGCCGGGCAGTGACGTCCACGTCCTTCCCGCGCGCCCGCGGCCGGCGGTCTGCTCGCCCGCGACGATCACCGTGAGCCGGATCTCCTCACTCTCGGCGAGCATCCGCTCCACGATGACCTTCCCGAGGTCGTTCGTGGACGACGTCGTCGCGAGGAAGATGAGATTGTGGAGACGCGCGAACCGCCTCCCGTCGAGGGGAGCGAGCGACCCGAGGGGGGACGCCGCGGGCGGGAGGGGCGCGCCGGCGCTCACCGGTCCGGCGTCTCCACGAGGTTTCCGGCGAGGCGCCGGATCCGTTCTTCGGATTCTTCGAGCTGCTGCTTCGTCTTCTCGACGACCGCGGCCGGGGCGCGCGACAGGAAGCCGGCATCCGCCAGACGCGCCCGGATCTTCTCCGCCTCGGCGCGCAGGCGCGCCACGTCGCGCTCGAGCTTCTCTCTGTCTTCAGAAGAAATCTCTTCTTCGGAAGCTCGACGACCAGCCCGATTCCCGCCACGGCGTCGCGGAACGCTCCGGGCATGTCCACCTTCGAAGAAATCTTCACGCCCTTGAGCCGCGCGAGATGGCTGAGAAGCGCGACGTGACGCTGCAATTCCCTTGAAAGGGGTCCATCCGGGAGCTCGAGACCGACGGCAAGCGCCTCGCTCTGCGCGAGGCCGTTCTCGGCCCGCAGGTTCCGGACACGCGTCACGACGGCCCTCACGGTCTCGACCGCCTCGACCGCCGCGTCGTCCTTCCAGTCGGGGTTCGGCTCGGGGAACCTCGCCGTCGCGAGGCCGAGGCCGTCGCCGTTCAGCGCCTCGCGCGGATCTGCAGGACACGAACGGCATGAACGGGTGCAGGAGCGCGAGCGAGTCAGGAGGAGAACCCGCTTGAGGACCCACCGCGTCCTGGCCTTGCTTTCTCCGGCACGTCGGCGCCGCGGAGAACCGGCTTGATCATCTCGACGTAGCCGTCGCGAGAATTCGGACCAGAAGAACTGGTAGAGCGCGTGCGCCGCCTCGTCGAACCGGTACGCCTCGAGGGACGCGCCCACGCGGCCCGCGGCGTCCGAGAACCGCGCGAGGATCCAGCGGTCGACCGTGGAGAGGGAGCGGAAATCGAGCGCCTCCGCCTCCGCGCTCGTCCCCTCGGAGATCAGGGGCAGCGCGAAGCGCGCGGCGTTCCAGACCTTCGTCGCGAAGCCGCGGTAGCCCGCGACTCGCGTCTTGCCGAACGGCAGATCGCGGCCCGTGCCGGAAAGGACGGCGAGCGCGAGCCGGACCGCGTCCGTCCCGTACTTCCCGATCATGTCGAGCGGGTCGATGACGTTGCCGAGCGACTTGGACATCTTGCGTCCCTGCTCGTCGCGCACGAGACCGTGCAGATAGACGTCCCTGAACGGCACCTCGCCGAGCGCGTACGTGCGACATGAGCACCATGCGCGCGATCCAGAAGAACAGGATGTCGTAGCCCGTCTCGAGCACGGCGCGGGGTAGAAGCGCTCGAAGTCGACCGTCGGTTGTCCGGCCACCCGAAGCGGAGAACGTCCAAAGCCCGGACGAGAACCAGGTATCGAGGGTGTCCGGGTCCTGTTCCCATCCTTCACGCCGGGTCGAGGACCCGGACGAGACGTTCGTCGCCGTCCTTGTACCACACCGGAATCGCGTGCCCGAACCAGATCTGGCGCGAGATGCACCAGTCGCGGAGGTTTCGATCCAGTCGAAATAGGTCTTCTTCCAGAGCTCGGGCGTGAAGGCCGTCTCGCCCTTCTCGGTGGCTGCGACCGCCTTGCCGGCGAGAGGGCCGATCTTCACGAACCACTGGATCGAGACGAGCGGCTCGACGATCGTGTCGCACCTCTGGCAGCGCGAGAGGGGGACGAGGTGGCTCTTCTCGCCCCGGCGCAGGCCCTGCGCCTCGAGATCCCGCAGGACCCTCTTGCGCGCCTCGGCCCGTTCGAGGCCCGCGTAGGCGGCGCCGGCGGCCGGCGTCATCCTGCCGTCGAAACCGATGCGACGGTGCACGAGCTCGAGGCCGTGCCGCTTGCCGCCTCGAAGTCGTTCGGATCGTGAGCGGGCGTCACCTTGACGCATCCGGTCCCGAATTCCCGCTCGACGAAGGCGTCGGCGATGATCGGAATGGTCCGGCCCGTCAGCGGCAGCGTCACCCGTCTGCCGATGAGATTCCGGGTGCGCTCGTCCTCCGGGTGTACGGCCACCGCGGCGTCGCCGAGCATCGTCTCGGGCCGCGTCGTCGCGACGACGACCTCCCCTCCGCCTTCCATGGGGTAGGCGATCGACCCACAGGTGCCCGGACGTCTCGACGTGATTCACCTCGAGGTCGGAGAGGACGGTCGCGCAGCTCGGACACCAGTTCACGAGCCGCTCGGCGCGATAGGCGAGGCCCTGCTCGTAGAGCGTAGTGAACGCGAACCGGACGGCGCGCGAGCGGATCGCGTCGAGCGTGTAGTACTCGCGGGTGAAGTCGCACGAGCAGCCGAGCCGCCGGACCTGGTTCAGGATGTCGCCGCGGCGCGCATCCGCCCATTCGCGGCAGAGCGCGACGAACGCCTCGCGCCCGAGGTCGTGGCGAGACTGGCCCGTCCTCTCCTTCAGGTCGCGCTCGACGACCATCTGCGTCGCGATGCCGGCGTGGTCGACGCCGGGGACCCAGAGAACGGCGCGCCCCTGCATGCGGCGCCAGCGGCAGAGGACGTCCTCGAGCGTGCGCCCGAGCGCATGGCCGACGTGCAGCCGTCCCGTGACGTTCGGCGGCGGGATCACGATCGTGAACGGCTCGGCGCCGCCACCAGCGGCCTCGGACGGAGACCCCGGCCTCCTCCTGCGCCCTGTACCAGCGCATCTCGAAGGCGGACGGGTCGAAGGTCTTCTCGAGCTCCCTCACAGGCTGCCGAGGATATCGGAAAGGAGAATTTCTTCGAATGAGGAAGAGACGAGGAGAAGTCCTCTTCTTCTTCAGTCGGCCCGCTCGAGCTCCTCGAGGCGCTCTGACGAGACGCTCGGCCAGCTCCAGGGACGACGTCCGAGGCGATGCGGCGCACGACACGCTCCCCGCCCAGTTCGAGCACCCGGCGCGCGATGCGGTCGATGTCCGCGTCCGAGAGCGGCCCGACGGACGATCCGGCCGGCGACACCATGGGTGCCGAGTCCGGGATGAGGCTCTTGAGGTCCGTGAGGCTCGCCTCCGCCGCGAGGGCCTCGAGCTCGGAATGGCCCGGCTCCGACGGCGGCGCGCTCTCCGCGGCTGCGGAGCCGGCGAGCGTCTCCACGCCTCGGCCCGGCGTGTCCTGCCCTGGTCGGACTGCTCGAACGCGGCGATGTCCTCGTCGAGATCGCGGCGCAGCGGCTCGGGCGTGTCGTCGAGAGAGTCGAGGTTCATCTCGTAGCCACGCTCGCCCGCCAGGGGGGGCGGAGCCGGAAGCGGGATCGGAGAGATCGGCTCGGTCGGAGGGTCGAACTCGCCGCGCGACGGCGGAGGAGACGCCTCCTCGATCGCGGAAAAGACCGGGATCGCGGTCGTCGAGAAGATGTCGTCCGCGGGCGCCGGGGCCGGTGCCGGCGCCTGCACCGCCAGGGAGCGGTGTAGAACGGACCGCCGGCCGAGAACGTCGGGTCCGTGCTCTCGCCCGTCTCGTCGGCGGGCGGCGGGGGCGGCGGCTCGGGTGCGGGGAGCGGCTCCGGCGGCGCGGACGCCCTGGCCTCGGCGGCGCGGCGCACGAGATCCCGGACGAGGGCCGCGAGGCCCTGCGAGTCGAACGGCTTCGTGACGACAGAGTCCGCGCCGACCCGCTCCGAGCGCGGCTTGTCGAACGGCTCGAACGTGCCCGTCAGGAGGACGACCGGCACGAAGCGCCCGCCCGGTCGGCGCTTCACCTCTTCGCAGACTTCGTATCCGGTCCGGCCGGGCATCACGGCGTCCGCGAGGACGATGTCCGGCTCGAAGTCGGCGAGGAGCGCGACGGCTTCGTCGCCGTTGCCGACCGCCTTGAGCTCGAACTCGCTGCCCGAGAAGGTCAGCTCCACCACCTTGCGGATGGTCAGACTGTCGTCCGCCAAGAGGATGCGCGAGGGCATGGTTGGAGGGGAGTTTACACCGGGCGCCGGGCCGCGGCGGCTTCGAGGGCCTGGAACACGCGCGAGACGGGACGCCTCCCGATCGCGCGGGCGAGCGCCCGCGACGCCCCCGCCACGGCCTCGAGGTCGACACCCGTCTCGTACCCCATGCGGTGGACGAGCCACAGGAGGTCCTCCGTCGCGACGTTCCCGGCCGCGCCCGGCGCGTACGGGCACCCGCCAAGTCCGCCCGCGGACGAGTCGAAGATCCGGACACCCTCACGCAGGCCCTCGACGACGTTCGCGAGGGCCGTGCCCCGCGTGTCGTGGAAGTGGAGAGCGAGGCTCTCGAGCGAAACGCCCGCCTCGACGGTCCTCCCGACGACCTCCGGGACCTGGGTCGGGACGCCGATCCCGATCGTGTCTCCGACGGACACCTCGGAGCAACCGATCGCGACGAGACGCGCCGCCACGCGCGCGACGGCTTGCGGAGAGACCGGACCCTCGTACGGGCAGCCGAACGCGCACGAGACGTAGCCGCGCACGCGCATCCCCGCCGCGGTCGCCCGGGCGAGAACCGGCGCGAAGCGCGCGAAGGACTCCTCGATCGAGGCGTTGACGTTCCGGCGGTTGAACGTCTCGGAGGCCGCCGTGAAAACCGCGATCTCGCGTACCCCCGCGGCTTCGGCACGGTCGAGGCCCTTCTCGTTCGGGACGAGCACTGGGTAGCGGACTTCGGGCCGCTTCGCGATCCGCCGGAAGACGTCTTCGCCGTCCGCGAGCTGCGGGATCGCACGCGGCGAGACGAACGCCGTCACCTCGATCACGGAGAGCCCCGAGGCCGAAAGGGCGTCGACGAACGCGACCTTCGCGTCGACCGGGACGACCGCGGCCTCGTTCTGCAGGCCGTCCCGGGGGCCCACCTCGACGAGGGTGACGCGGCGTTCGCTCATGTGACGTCGAGGAGAACGTCCCCGAGGCCCACCATCTTCCCGGGCTCGGCGGCCAGGCGCGCGACGGTTCCGGCTCGCGGCGCTCTCACGGCGTGCTCCATCTTCATCGCCTCGAGCACGACGAGAACCTCGCCCTTCTGAACGGCCTGCCCCTCGGCCACGTGGACGGCGCACACCTTCCCGGGCATCGGAGCCGTCAGGGCGTGCTCCTCCTCCGGCGCGCGGGCGGAGCGGGCCGGAGCCTTCGCGATTCGCCACGTCTCCCCGCCGAGGAAGACCCACGCGACGTCGCCGTCGCGCGCCGCGAAGGCGCCCCGCGGCATGGCGCCGGGACGGACATCGCGCGTCCCGCCCGTCGCCGCGTCGCGGAGCCTCACGCGCCGCCTCCCGTTCGAAAGCGGCCGTCGAAGGGATCGCCGAAGGCGGGACCGCCGGAACCGGACGGCGACGCGGCCACGCCGGAGAGCGCCACCGCGGCCGCCGCGAACGCTTCGTCGGGCGGCGCCGGAGTCACGGGCACGGCGAGGGTCTCGAGGAGGCCCGTGTGGATCGTCCCCGCGACGACTTCGGAAGTCGTGAGCAGCCGGCGCAGCCACGACACGTTCGTCGAGACTCCGAGGATCACCGTCTCCCCGAGCGCGCCGACCAGGCGCCGCCGAGCCTCGTCGCGCGTCGCGCCGGAGGCGACGATCTTCGCGAGGAGCGGGTCGTAGTGGACGCCGACGTCCTGACCCTCGGCCAGGCCGGACTCCACCCGCACGCCGGGTCCCGCGGGCTCGCGATAGAGGAGGACACGGCCCGCCTGCGGCAGGAACCCCGCCTCGGGATCCTCCGCGTAGACCCGTGCTTCGATCGCGTGGCGGGACGGCGCGGACGGGAGAGGAGGAAGCTTCTCCCCCGCGGCGACGGCGAGCTGAAGGAGGACGAGATCCACACCGAAGGCTTCCTCGGTGACCGGGTGCTCGACCTGAAGGCGTGTGTTCATCTCGAGGAAATAGAAGTCGCCCGAGGGCGCGAGAAGGAACTCCACCGTCCCGGCGTTCACGTAGCCCACCGCCTTCGCGGCGTCGACGGCGGCCCTCGCGAGCCGCGCGCGCAGCTCCGGTGTCACGGCCGGAGACGGGCACTCCTCGACCACCTTCTGGTGCCGCCTCTGGAGCGAGCACTCGCGCTCGCCGATCGCGACGACGTCGCCGTGCCAGTCGCCGAAGATCTGGACTTCCACGTGGCGCGGCCGCTCGAGGTACTTCTCGACGTACACCGTCCCGTCCCCGAACGCCGCCGCCGCCTCGCGGCGGCAGGACGCGATGGCGTCCGGGAGCTCGGACGTCTCGCGAACGATCCGCATTCCCTTGCCCCCGCCCCCTGCGGACGCCTTGACCACGACAGGAAGGCCGAGGGAGTGAATTTCTTTGAGTGAAGAGGGAGAGAGAGAAGAGGGGATTTCTTCGAAGGTGCCAGAGGCGGCGGGCCGCCCCACCGCGCCCTCTTCACTATTCAAAGAAATCTTCTCTTCGTTCTTCTTCGGGCGTCCCGATGAGCGCACCCGGCACCACGGGCACGCCCGCGGCCTTCATCCTTTCTCTCGAAGAAATCTTCCTTCCCATCGCCTCCATCGCCTCAGGCGGGGGGCCGATCCACACCATTCCTGCGGCCTCGACCGCGCGCGCGAAGTCCGCGTTCTCCGAGAGGAAGCCGTAGCCGGGGTGAACGGCGTCGCAGCCCGCGCTCTTCGCCGCCGCGAGGAGCCTCGGGATCGAGAGGTAGGACTCCCTCGCCGGCGCCGGGCCGATCTCGACGGCCTCGTCCGCGAGCGCCGCGTGGCGCGCGCCGCGGTCCGCCTCCGAGACGACGGCGACCGACGCGAGACCCGCCGCGCGGCAGCCGCGCACCACGCGCACCGCGATCTCGCCGCGGTTCGCGACGAGGACGCGCCGGAAGGGCCTCCCGTGCGTCACGAGCCCTTCGTCGTCCAGCTCGCGGGGCGCTTCTCGAGAAAGGCCTTCAGGCCCTCGAGACCCTCGTGGGAGCCGCGCCGCTCGGCCATGCGCTGGAGCGCCCAGGCGGCCGCCTCGCGCGGAGCCATGGTCGAGACCGTGTGGACGAGGCGCTTGGCCTCGAGAACCGCCGCCGGGCCGCCCAGGAGGATCGCGTCGATCACGCCCTTCGTGGCCTTGCCGAGATCCTGCTCCGGGACGACGTGGTGGACGAGGCCGACGCGGCGCGCCTCCTCGGCGCCGACCCGCTCGCCCGTCAGGACCACGCGCGCGCGTGCGATTCGCCGATCTTCCGGATCACGTACGGCGAAATCACGGCGGGAATGATTCCGAGGCGAACTTCCGTCGTCCCGAAGACGGCGCCCTCGGCCGCCACGACGACGTCGCACGCGGCCACGAGGCCGGTCCCGCCGCCGAGCGCGGCGCCCTGCACGCGCGCGACGACGGGCTTGTCGAGCTCGTCGAGCGCCCGGAAGAGCTGCGCGAGCTCCGCCGAGTCGCGCCGGTTCTCCTCCATCGTGAAGTTCGCGACGCGCTTCATCCAGTCGAGGTCGGCGCCCGCGCAGAAGGCCGGCCCCTCGCCCGAAAGCTCGACGACGCGCACGGAATCGTCCGAGGCGAGGTCGCGAAGCGCGCGCTGGAGGAGCGAGACGGTCTCGCCGCCCAGGCATTGGCGACGTCGGGCCGGTTGAGCACGAGACGCGCGATGCGCGGGTCGGCGGGCGACTTCTCGAGCAGATCTTCGGGCGCTCACGGGCCCACCTGGATCGCCCGCGGGAGGTCGAGCGGAACGGTCATGACCTGGTCCTTTCCGACCTTCACGGTGATCGTCGCGACGAGGCGTCCTCGAGGCGTCCGCCGGACGCGACGCCCGCGAGCGCGGCCATGAGGTCCGCGTTCGCGGCGACGACGGGCAGGTTGATCGAATTTTCGCGCGCGGGGTCGCAGCCGCAGGCCGTGGCGCTCGCCGACGCGACCCGGCGGTCGCCGCGCGGATCTCGTAGACGAGGTCCTTCACGTCGAGCGGGAAGGAAACGGGTGTAGAGGACGGCCGGTCGCCTCGCCCTGCGTCTCGGTCGAGTCACGCCGCCGAGGCGGCGCGGCGAAGCGCGCGAAGTCCAGCCCGACGGGGCCGGCCGCGCGGACTCGTCGTCCCGACCTCCAGGACGCCGACCGCGCAACGGGGAGGGGGAGGCTCGGCGGAAGTCCGGAGATTTCCTCGAGTGTGAAATCCAGGCCCTGGCGTGCAACCTGCCGAGAAGGTCGGCGGGCACGCGGGCGAGATCCACTTCGGTGAGGAAGACCACCTCGTGGCTGCCCCCGGAGTGCTGGACGAGCGCCGTCACCGGCTGCGGCGCACCGGCAACATGGTGTTCGCGAGCTCGATCTTCCCTTCGAAGAAGACCTTCGATCCGGCCGGCGAGGCCGGCAGGGTGGTCCTGAGGAACGGGTCGCCTTCGTCCGTGTCAGCGACGCGACCTCGAGGACTCGACGGTCCGCACGCCAGGCGCGTCTGGGCATCCGCGGAAGCGGCGAAGAAGAGCACGGAGGCGGCCAGCGCGGCACGTTTCATCGTCTACATCCGGAACGCCGAACGCGTGCTCCCTCCGGGCGCGCGCGCGGCGGTCGCGAGCGCGCAGGGCCAGGGTGCGCCGCGTGTCCCGCGGGTCGACGATTTCGTCGTCCCAGAGCCGGGCGGTCGCGTAGTAGGGATTCCCTCGGCCTCGTACTTCTCGAGCGTCGGGCGCGGAATGCGGCGCGCTCGGCCTCGGTCATCCGCGCGCGCCCCTCGCGGACGCGCTGGTCGTCCTTGACGGTCGCGAGGACGTCGGCGGCCTGCTCGCCGCCGATGACGCTGACGCGGCGGCGTTCGGCGAGGTGAAGAGGAAGCGCGGCTGGTAGGCGCGTCCGCACATTCCGCAGTTCCCGGCGCCGAAGGAGCCGCCGATCAGGAGCGTGATCTTCGGCACCGCCGCGTTCGCGACGGCATGGACCATCTTCGCGCCGTCCTTCGCGATCCCGCCCTGC
>CAVZPE010000034.1:0-29046 GCA_963776915.1 uncultured Acidobacteriota bacterium
GCCACTTCACGAACCACTTCACGAGCGTGACGTTCGCCCGGATCCGGTTCGGGAGCTTCTGGAAGCCGTGGCCCTCGTCGGGGAAGAGGACGTACTCGACGGGCATCCCGCGCCTCTTCAGGCTGTCGACGACCTGCTCGGCCTCGATCACGGGCACGTTCGTGTCGTTCGCGCCGTGGAGGACGAGCGTCGGCGCCTTGACC
This sequence comes from uncultured Acidobacteriota bacterium, assembly GCA_963776915.1. GTDB lineage: Bacteria > Acidobacteriota > Thermoanaerobaculia > UBA5066 > UBA5066 > Fen-183. The sequence continues at coordinate 204 of CAVZPE010000034.1, forward strand.
CGGTCGATCGCGCGTCAGCGGCGAGAGGCGGTCGAGCATGTCGCCCTGCGTGTCGCCGGGTCGCCGTACTCGACCTTCGAGATGGCGGCCATCCAGGCCTCGGTGTGCTTGAAGAACGTCTTGAAGTTCACGACGCCGAAGAGGTCCGCGCCGGCCGCGAACATGTCGGGGTACTCGACGAGCCCCGCCATCGTCATGTAGCCGCCGTACGAGCCGCCCATGATGCCGAGGCGCTTCGGGTCGGCGACGCCCGCCTTCACGACGGCGTCGACGCACGAGGCGATGTCCTTCACCGCGTTCGCGCGCAGCGCCCCGTTGTCGAGGTTCACGAACCGCTTCCCGAAGCCGGCGGAGCCGCGGACGTTCGGCGCGAAGACGGCGATGCCCTGCGCCACGAGTGCCTGGTAGTCGGCGCGGAAGGACGGGACCTCCTGCCCCTCCGGCCCGCCGTGGAACGACAGGACGACGGGGCCGGGTCCCGTGGCGCCCTTCGGGCGGTACAGCCAGCCGGAGAGCGGCTCGCCGTCGTGCGCGGTGACCTTGAGCAATTCGGGGGACACGAGTGACGAGAGGTCGACGCCGGGATGCGGGCTGTCTGTGATGCGGGTGAAGCGGGGAGAGGAGGAAGAGGAAGAGGAGGAAGGAGAAGAGAAAATTTCTTCGAGTATGAAGATGTCGGGCGGCGTCGTTGCACTCGAAACGGTCATCGCGAGGGCGCGGCCGTCCCGAGACCACGTGACACCCGAGACGAGGTCGCCCGGCAGCTTCGGCGTCGCTGTCACTTTCTTTCTAAGAAGATCTTCAATCTGCATTTCATGTTTGCCCGACACGTTCCAGACGAGGACGGCCTTCTCGCCTTGGTCGTCGATCGCGAACGACTGCAGCTCCGCGTCGTCCCGCGCCGCGACGATCTCGATCGGCCCGGGCTTGCCGTCCGCAGCAAGCGCGATCGTCCCGAAAGCGAGCCGGTCTCTCCCTCCATTCGAAGAGACCCAGATGACCTTCCCATCCGGCGAAAAGACTCCATCGAAGGTCCCGGGTCCCTCGTGCGGTGTCAGGAGCGTCTCCTTCTTCGTCTCGAGGTCCACGAGGAAGAGGTCGTTGCTCCCGCGGTACCGCAGGCGGTTCAGGAGCGCACGCTTCCCGTCCCGCGAGAGGTCCTCGAAGCCGCCGATTCCGGGATTCTGGACGGCCAGGGCGAGGACGCCCGTCTCCGTGTCGTAGAGGTAGGCGTCGATGGCGGCGCCGGTCCGCCGGTTCGATCCGAGGGCGAGGCGCTTGCCGTCGTGCCGGAAGACGCCGAGGCGGTTCGTCTCCTTGCCGCCGTCCGTGAGGCGCCTGAGGCCCGTCCCGTCGGGCCGCACGAGGTACACCTGCGCGTTCATCCCTCCTCCCGGCGCGAGGGAGAAGGCGATCCACCTTCCGTCCGGCGACCACTCGACGTTGCCGACGGGGTCGTCGAAGGAGGTCACGAGCCGCGGGAAGCCGCCGGAGGCCGGGACGGTCCACACCTGCGGGACGCCGCTCAGGTTGGAGACGAAGGCGACCGTCTTCCCGTCGGGAGAGAAGCTCGGCGACCGCGAGAACCCCACGCGCGACATGCGCGACACCGCGGTCTCGAGGTCGTCTGCGGGGGACGCGGCCGCGGGGGGCGCAACGTTCGTGGGCGAGGCCGCGAGGAGAATTTCTTCGAAGGTGAAGAGAGCGGCGGCGCACGCCGCCATCTGCGCAGCGAGAACCGCGGCGGCTCGGACCGAAGAGCGGGAGGCCCCGCCCCTCTTACTTTTCGAAGAAATCTTCAATTTTTCCTCTCCATTCTCGGTGCCTCGGCCGGCCTCACGCGCATGAGGAGCGCGTAAAGGCCGCCCGCGGCGAAGAAGCCGACGAACCAGGCGTAGTCGTAGAGAGGTCTCATGAACGGGATCACGAGGCCGCCCCACGCGAGGAAGCAGCCCGCGAACGTCGCGACGACGGCCGCGGGATTCCACCCGCCGTACGCGCCGTCCGGGAGGTAGAGCGCGCGCAGGTCGAGCGTTCTCCTCCGGACGATCCAGTAGTCGGCGACGAGGACGCCCGCGATGGACCCGAGGCCGCCCGAGTACCCGAGGAGCCACGTGAAGATGTAGCCCTTCGGGTCCGCGAGGAGCCGCCAGGGCTGCATCGCGATGCCGACGAGACCGGTGATGAGGCCGCCCGTCTTGAAGCTGATGAGCCGCGGCATCGCGTTCGCGAAGTCGTTCGCGGGGGAGACGACGTTCGCCGCGATGTTCACCGCGAGCGTCGCGACGACGACCGAGAACATCGCGACGGCGACGACGACGGGGTGCGAGAACTTCCCGACGAGCTTGACGGGGTCCCAGATCGCCTCGCCGAAGATGATGGCGCTCGCGCTCGTGATGAGGACGCCCATCGCCGCGAACGCGAACATCGTCGTGGGGAGCGCGACGACCTGCCCGACGATCTGCTCTTTCTGGCTGCGGCCGAAGCGCGTGAAGTCCGGCATGTTCAGCGAGAGCGTCGCCCAGAAGCCGATCATCGCCGTCAGGGACGGCACGAAGACCGGGAAGAACTCCGCGAACGTCCTGAACTTCCCGGGCTGCGCGAGGAGGGGCCCGAGGCCCTTCGCCTCCCTCACCGCCCAGACGAGGAGGACGAGCGTGACGGCGAGGACGTACGGCGCGGCCCAGTTCTCGACCTTCCTGAGGAGGTCCATCCCGCGGTAGATGACGAAGACGTTCAGGCTCCAGAAGAGGAGGAACGAGAGCCACTCCGTCGTCGTGTGGCCCGAGAACCCCGCGCCGAGGAGCGTCGGCCAGCCCGGGATGACGGCGGCGAAGAACGTGTGGAGGGCCTCGCCGCCGATCCAGGCCTGGATGCCGAACCAGCCGCACGCGACGAGCGCGCGCATGAGGGCGGGCAGGTTCGAGCCCGCCGTCCCGTAGGCCGCCCGCGCGAAGACGGGGAACGGGATGCCGTACTTCGTGCCGGGATGGGAGTTCAGGAGGATCGGCGCGAGGACGATCGTGTTCCCGAGGAGGATCGTGAAGAGCGCCTGCTTCCAGTCCATCCCCGAGTTCATGAGGCCCGAGGCCAGCATGTACGTGGGGATGCAGTGCGCCATCGAGATCCAGAGCGCGGCGTAGTTGTACGTCGTCCAGTTCCGGCGCGCGACGGGGACCGGCGCGAGGTCCTCGTTCCAGAGCGGGCTCCCGGCCAGGGACGACGCGTCCGCGAGCTCCACGCGCCCGTCGGCATGGACGATCTCTCCCGGTTTTCCGGCCATTGCGTGGCTCCGATCGTACCAGCGGTTCGCGTTCGAGACTCAATCGTCCTATGCTGGGGTTTCACCCTTTCCGCGGGAATTCAGGGGAGGACGCGATGGCCGCCGATCTTTCCGCCGTCTTCACCGGCATCCGGTTCGAGAACCCGTTCCTCCTCGCGTCGGCGCCGCCGACGGAGTCCGACACGAACATCATGCGGGCTTTCGAGGCGGGCTGGGGCGGGGTCGTGACGAAGACGATCGGACTCCACCCGGTCACGAACGTCGCGGGCCCGAAGACGAAGTTCCTGAGGACCGACGCGCACTCGCCGCGCATCTCGATGAAGGCGCGCCCGGACTCCGTCCTCCACTCGTCGTGGAACTGGGAGCTCATCTCCGACAAGCCGATGGACTGGTGGGTGGGGCGCCTCTCGGGCATCAAGAGGGCGCATCCGGCGAAGGTCCTCGTCGCGTCGATCATGGCGGGCTCGGGGAACGACAAGGAGCTCGCGAACTGGCAGGTGCTCGCGAAGACGTGTCAGGAAGAAGGCGTCGACGCCCTGGAGCTGAATTTCTCATGCCCGCACATGGACCGCGAGGACATGGGCTCGAACATCGGGAAGTCGAGCGGCCTGACGTCGATCGTCACGAAGGCCGTCAAGGAGGTCGCGAAGGTGCCCGTCTGGACGAAGCTCACGCCCTCGACGACCGACATCGCGGTCGAGGCTGGCGCGGCGTTCCGGGGCGGCGCCGACGCGATCACGTCGTCGAACACGTTCCCGTCGATCCCGCTCGTCGACCCCGAGACGCTCGACTTCGAGATGAACGTGGACGGCTACACGTCCTCCGGCGGCCTCGGCGGCCCGGCCATCCTTCCCCTCGCTCTCGCGAAGATGGCGCAGCTCACGCACGCCTACCCGGACCGGTCCTTCTCGGGCATCGGCGGGATCTCCGATTTCTCGCACGCCCTGAACTACTTCCTCCTCGGCTGCGGCACGGTGCAGGTCTGCACGGCGGCGATGCTCGACCACGCGATCGGCCCGAACGTGATCCGGACGCTGAAGGACGGGATGGCGGCGTTCCTCGAGAAGAACGCGCACCGCGGGTGGAAGTCGCTCGAGGACTTCCGGGGCCTCAGGCGCGACCGCGTCGTCCCGCAGTCGCAGATCCGCCGCCCGAACCCGGGCGAATACCACGGAGGCCACGAGGCGGAGGGCTACGCGGCGGCGGAGCCGGCGCTGACGAAGAAGACCTAAGGCGTCGACCCGCGCGTGCGGCCTACCCCCGGACCGACAGGTTCTCGTACTGGACGATCGGCTGGCCGAAGCCGACGGCGAGGCCCTCGACCTCGGGGCGCGCGAACCGGTACACCTGCTCGTGGAAGAGCGGGATCATGAGCGCCTCTTTCGCGACGGTCTCCTCCACCTCGCGGTAGATCGACTCGCGCGTCCTCGGGTCGATCTCGCCGCGCCCGCGCTCGGTCAGCGCGTCGATCGCGGGCGTTCCGCAGTAGCGGCCGTTGCAGCCCTCGCGCGAGTGGAGGACGCCCTGCGTGAACGTGTCGGCGTCCGGGTAGTCGGCGATCCAGCGCCCGATCATGATGTCCGACGCCGCGTTCCTCTGGGCGGCGAGGAACTCCGGCATCGTCTTGTTCACGACGCGGAGGGAATAGCCCATCTCGCGGAAGGCCTGCGTGAGCTCCTTCGTGAAGGCGCCGAACTCGCCGAACATGATCGGGTTCGCCATCGTCGTGACCTCGACGGTCTCGCGCGAGACGGTGTGTGCGCCCGAGACCTGTCCCGAGGCCTGGGGACGGCTTCTCGGCGTCGAGACGTAGCCGAGGAGGCCGGGCGGGATGATCCCGTTCGCCGGAATCGCATGCCGCCCCAGGGTCCGGCGCACGATGCCCGCCGCGTCGATTCCCGACGCGACCGCCTGCCGCGCGCGCGCGTCCGCGAACGGCCCCTCGTGGATGTTGAACACGACGAAGTACGTGACGAGGCTCGGGCTCTCGCGGTACGTCGCGCGGAAGCGCGGATCCTGGCGCAGGGACTCGGCGTCCGTCGGAAGGAGGTCCGACGCGATGGAGAAGCGTCCCGCAAGGAACTCGGACCGGATCTCCTCCGGCGGGACGCCGAACCGGAAGACGACGCCGTCGTTCTTCGGGAAGCCCTCGCGCCAGTACGCGGGATTCCGCTCGAGCTCCAGCCGCTTCCCCGGCTCGAAGTTCGCGACACGGTAAGCGCCCGTCCCGATGCAGCCCCTCCGCCAGCTCTCTCCGATCACGCCGGTGCCTTCGGGCACGATGCCCGTGCCCGGCCACGACACGAGGACCGGGAAGAACGAGAGCGGCCGCTCGAGCTCGATGACGAACTCCGAGGGGCTGACGATGTGGAACCCCTCGAGGTCGGACGACTTCCCGTCGATCATGCCCTGGGCCCCGCGGATCGGGGAGAGGAGGAAGCGTCCGCCCGCGCCCTTCTGGAGGACGCGCTCGAACGTGTAGCGGACGTCCCGGGCCGAGAGGGGCCGTCCGTCGTGGAAGCGGAGCCCGCGCCGGAGGCGGAAACGGAAGCGCGCGCCGCCCTCCTCGGGGATCACCTCCGAGGCGAGCCACGGGGTCACGCGCCCGCCGTCGAGGTCGCGCGTGAGCGTTTCGAAGACGAGCGGCATCGTCTCGGCCTGCTCGAGGATCCCCATCGCCGCCGGGTCGAAGTCGTGCACGACGCCGCCGATCGGGACGTGAATGACGCCGCCGCCCCACTCGTGCGAGACGTGAGTCGCCGTCACCTCCGACTTCCCGATCTCGGGATAGTTGACGAACGGCGGGCTGCTCCGGAGCGCGAGCCCGCGCACGCCCGGAGCGGCGATCCGGTAATCCACCTCGTGGAACAGCGGGATGAAGACGCCGCGCTCGAGGAGCAGGGACTCGAACTTCCGGTAGAGGCCCTCGCGGACGGCGGGCCGGCTCTCCGTGCGGGCGTCCTCGGCGAGGCGGTCCGTCTCGGGCGAGGAAAAGAACGTCCGCATGTGGCCGCCGGCCGAGTGGAAGAGCGCGAACGTGAAGTCGTCCGGGTCCTCGTAGTCCGCCATCCAGCGGCCGATCAGGAGGTCCGCGCTGCCGCGCGCCTGCGCGTCGAGATAGCCCTTCATGTCCGTGGTCGCCGACTCGACCTCGACGCCGAGGTCGGACCACGTCGCGAAGAGCGCGGCCGTGAGCGCCTTGTGGCGGTCGCGGAGGATGGGATGCACGGCCGCGGTGAGCCGGATGGGCGGCGCCAGGCCGGCCTCTTTCAACAGGGCGAGGGCTTCCTCCCGCGGCAGGAGCGGGCGGCGGCGGCCCGCGTCGTGCCCGAGGATCCCCGGCGGCAGGACCCCCGTGGCCGGAACGGCGAAGCGTCCGAGCGTCGCCCAGACGAAATCCTGGCTGCGCGTCACCCCGGCCAGCGCACGCCGCAGAGCCGCGTTCCCCCCGAGGGCGCTGTGGGTGTTGAAGAGTGCGAAGTACGTGCCCTTCTTCGGAGTCTCGACGAGCCCGGCGCGCAGGCGCGGCTCGCGCAGGACCGCGTCGAGGTCCTGCGGCGAGAGGTCTCGCCCGAGCTCGATCTCTCCGGCCCGGAGTCCGGACACGATCGCCGAAGCGCTCATTCCCGTCCGGAACTCGATCGCGTCGAGCCGGGCAGGCTCCTTCCAGTGGTGCGGGTTGCGCTCGAGGACGACACGGTCCGCCGTGCGGCGCGCGACGACGAAGGGTCCCGTCCCGATCGCCGTCTCGCTTCCCTCCGGGGGCGCGATCTTCACGATCGCCGTCAGGACGTCCGGGAGGAGGGCGGGGAAGACCGGGAGCGGCTCGACGAATTCGAACGCGAGACGATCATCCGCCTCCGCCCGGATGCCCGCGACGTCACCGGCGGCGCCCCGACGGTGCTCCTCGGCCCCGCGGATCGCGGCGAGTGCGGCGGGAATGCTGTCCGGTCGGACGCGGATCGCGCGCTCGAGCGACGCCTTCACCGCCTGTGCCGTCAGGGGCGAGCCATCCGAGAAGCGCACCCCCTTCCTGAGGCGCAGCCGCGCGGAGCGGCCGTCGTCGCCGAGCGACCATTCGTCGGCGAGCGAAGGAACGAGCTGGCCGTCGGCGTCGGTCGTCAGGAGGGTCTCGAAGACCGTCGACAGGATCTCGGTCTCCTCGACGATGTGGCGCATCGCGGGCTCGGTCGCCGTGATCGGGTTCGTCATCGCGACGACGAGGCGGCCGCCGGACGCGATGACCTCCGCGGCCCGCTTCGTCTCGCCGCCGAGGCGCTCGAGCTGGGCGCCGTAGGCGGCGGCGCGGGCGTAGTCGCCCCTGAGGTTCGCGACCGTCGCGGCCAGCGAGAGCAGCTTCGGCAGGTGGACGGTGTCGCGCGCGGCGGCCGCCGCCTCGATTCCGCGCTCCACGAGACGCCGCGCCTCGTCCACCTTCCGCGCGTTCCAGGCCGTGTCCGCCGCGAACAGGATCGCCTCGACGGCGCGGACCGGCTGCTTCTCGCGCTCGAAGATCTTCCCGGCCGCCTCGGCCTCGCGGAGCGCGGCGTCCGCGTGGCCCGACATGCGCGAGGCCTGCGCGAGCAGCAGCCGTGCGTCGCCTTCCAGGGTCTTCTCGCCCTCCCACTCGTCGTCGCCGAGGTAGTCCAGCGCGGTCTTCGCGACGCGCGCCGCCTCCTCCGGGCTGAAGGCGTCGAGGGACTTCTTCGCGAGCTTGAGGCAGTAGTCCACGGCCTTCGCGGGGACGTCGCCCTCCGAGAAGTGGTGGACGAGCTCGGGGTAGACCCGGTCGAGGCGGCCCTGGTGGCGCTTCTCGAGGAGGTCCGCGTAGGTGCGGTGGAGCGTGCGGCGCTTGCGCCGCGAGAGCGCGCCGTAGAGGACGTCCCGCACGATGCCGCTCGCGAACGCGAGCCGGTCGCCGCGCGACTCGCGCTCCTCCTCGAGGAGACCCTCCTTCACGAGGCGGTCGATCGCGTCGTCGAGACCCTTCGCGTCCTCCGAGACGGACTCGAGGTCCTTGAATTCGAAGCTCTTGCCGAGGACCGACGCGATCTGGAGCACGTCCCGCAGTTCCTCGGGGAGGCGCTCGATCCGCGCCTCGACGGCCTGCTGGATCGTCTCGGGCAGGGCATCGGAGGAGATGCCCGTCGCCCCCGAGAGGTTCAGCGCGCCCGAGTCGTCCCGCGCGATCCCGCCCGAGTCGAGGAGCGAGCGGACGAGCTCCTTCGTGAAGAGCGGATTCCCTTCGGTCGCCGCGAGGAGCCGCGCCGCGAGGTCGTCCGAGAGCTTGCCGCCGCCCGCCGAGAGCTCCACGAGCGCCCGGTGCTCGGAGGGCGTGAGGGGACCGAGCGTGAGCGCGGCGAACCGCGGATCGCCGCGGAACGACTCGAGCATCTTCACGAGCGGATGCCGCTTGTCGACCTCGGTCTGCCGGTAGGTCCCGACGATGAGCGTCGGCGTCGGGCCGAGGCGCCGCGCGACGTACTGGAGCGCCTCGATCGAGAGCTGCGCCCCGTGCAGCTCCTCGAGGGCGAGGAGGAGCGGCTTGCCGCCCGCGATCCGCGTGAGGGTCCGGGCGATGAGCTCGAAGATCGCGATCTTGTCCTCGGCCTTGCGCCCGTCTCCGGCCTTGACGGCCCCCGAGTCGCTGCTCGCCGCGGCACGCAGCTCGCCGATCTCGGAGAGAACGGGGAAGAGGGCGAGGAGGTCGCCCGCGAGGTCCGTGAAGTCCGGCCGGGAGCTCTCCGAGAGACCGGCGTCCTTCGACCGGAAATAGTCCTGGACCAGCTCGCAGAAGCCCTGGTGCGCGAAGGCGCGGTCGTGCTCGACGAAGCGCCCCGAGAGGACCCGGATCCTGCGGGCCCGCGCGAGGTTCTTCAGCTCCTCCACGAGGCGGCTCTTGCCGATGCCCGGCTCGCCCGCGAGGACGACGAACTCGCACTCGCCGGCCACGGCGGCGTGGAGCCGCCGCTGCAGCTCGGCCATCTCCTTCTCGCGCCCGATGAACGGCGCGGCCGCGGCCGGCCGCGGCAGCATCCGGCTGGCCGTGAAGACGACGGACTTCCCGAAGTCCTCCTCGCGGAGCTTGCTCCGGTAGCGCCGGAGCGCCTCGGCGAGGTGCCCGGCGCGTTTCGGACGCTTGTCGGGGTCCTTCGCGAGGCACTGCAGGACGGCGGCCTCCAGCTCCTCGCTCACGTCCGCGCCGAGAGTCCGCATCGACTGCGGCAGCTCGTGGACGATCCGGTAGAGGACGGACTGCACCTCGCCCGCGAACGGCGGCTCGCCCGCGAGGCACTCGTAGAGGACCGTCCCGAGCGCGTAGACGTCCGAGCGCCCGTCGAACGACCGGGACGTGACCTGCTCGGGGCTGAAGTACACGACGGTGCCGACGAGCGTCCCCGTCTTCGTCAGGCGGTCCTCGCTGGTCGCGAGCGCCAGGCCGAAGTCCATGACGCGGGCCCTCATGTGGCCCGTCTCGTCGCGCGACGTCATGATGTTCTCGGGCTTGATGTCGCGGTGGACGATGCCGCGGGCGTGGCTGTAGTCGAGGGCGTCGGCGACCTGCGTCCCGACGTCGAGGACGTCGCCGAGGCGGAGCGACCCCTCGCGGAGGAGCTGCCGGAGGTTCGTGTTCGCGAGGACCGGCATCACGAAGAAGAGCGACCCCTCGTGCCGCCCGAGGTCGTAGATCGGGACGATGGACGGATGGTCCATCTGCGCGACGATCTGGGCCTCGCGCTGGAAGCGCTCCTCGGAGTCCTTCGTGAGGTTGCCCGGCGGAATGAGCTTGACCGCGACCTCGCGGTTCAGCACGGGATCCTTCGCGCGGTAGACGACACCCATCCCGCCGCGCCCCAGCTCGGAGAGGATCTCGTATCGGTCGGCGAGCTTCGTGCCGATCACGTCGGGAGGACGCTCTTCATCTGGCCTGAGACTGATGCGCAGGATGATACGGGAAATTCTTCGAAGGTAAATGGCAGGAAAGAAAGAGAAGAGGATTCGGATTTCTTAGAGGGTAAGAGGGCCTGGCCGTGCCGCCCGGGCGGACGGTGCGGCCCGCCGCGAGGGCCGCCGCGCGCGAGCCTGCCGCCGCGGGGAGGGCCTCCCCTCTTCACCCTTCTAAGAAGAATCTTCCAGCGCCGTCTCCCGAAGCGGCTAACGCCGCTCGCCGTGCTTCGAGGCCGCGGGGCTTTCCAGCGCGAACATCAGGATCGCCGCGGCCGTGCCGTCCATCGTCGGCTCGTTCGTGGCGTAGTCCATGACGTCGTCGTGCCAGACGGCCTCGTCGGACTGGAAGGCCGCGTAGGCGTCCGCGTGCGTGAGCGTGACGCCCTTCAGGCTTCCGAAGATCGACGCCTTCACGGGCCCGTCCACGAGGCCCCCGCGCACGGAGCGGCCGGTGAGGTTCGTGGTCGGGAGGTGCGGCTGCGTCGGGAACGGGCCGTTGGACGGCCACCCCGTGATCATCGAGACGCCCCACGGGTTGCGCCCGAGGAGCCAGGCGGTCTGGTCGGAGGCGAGGCGCGCGAACCGGGCGCCGCCCGTCATGCGCCCGTACAGGACGGCCTGCGTCGCGAGCGCCACCGCGAGGTTGTTCGAGCACCAGATGAAGGGGACTCCGACGCCGAACGGGCTCGCGGCCGCCACGGCGAGCGCCTTCTCGAGGCCCTCGCGGTAGTAGCCGGCGAGGCGCTCGTCGACTGCCGGCCCCGCGAGGCCGTGGAGCGCGAAGTGGCCGAGGTTCGTGAACGGGTAGAACGCGTAGTGTCCGGCCTCGGAGCGGCCCATCCAGGACGTGGCCGCTGCGAGGTCCGCGTACCGGACGGCGTCCGCGAGGAACGCGGCCTCGCCCGTCGCCCGGAACATCTCCGCGGCGCCCCACTCCATGTCGTCCGCCCACGTCTCCTCCGCGTACCGGTAGGGCGAGCCGTACGAGTTGCCCTGCTGGACGCCCTCCTTCGCCCGGCCCATCGCGTAGACCTCGCGTGCCGGACGCGAGGCAGCGGCGGGCGAAGTCCGCGCGGAGCGGATCGTCCCTGAAGACGCGATACGCGAGCGCCATCGCCGCCGCGTACCGCCCGGCGAGGTTCGCGACGCCGGTGGACGCGCTCGGCCACTTCCCGAGGCCCTGCGGCCGCCCGTCGGCGACGTAGGCCGTGCGCTCCCGGCCCGGCCCCCAGCCGTAATCGGCGTCGTCGGCCTGCGGCAGGCGCCAGCCCTTGTGGTCGCGGTCGTCGGCGACCTGGTGGACGAGAACGTCGGGCGCGGGGTGGAGCTTCAGGAGCCAGTCGAGGCCCCATTTCGCCTCGTCGAGCACGTCCGGCAGGCCGTTCGCGCCGGGGCGGCCGAGCGCGTCGAAGGCGTCCCCGAAGAGGCCGGGGTTCACGAGGTACGCCTGGAGGAGGTGCGCCGTCGCCGTGCTCGACGTCAGGAGGTACTTGAGCTGGTCGCCGGCGTCGTGCCAGCCGCCGCGCGCGTCGACGTACGTTCCCGCCGGAAGCGGACCGTACGCCGTCCGCCCGTCGAAGGGATGACAGATCGCGTCCAGGAACGGGTTGTAGCCGCACCGCTGCTGGCGCATGAACTCGAGGAGGACATCGGGGAGAGAAGAGAAGATTTCTTCTGAAAGGAAGAAATCGGGAGACTCGCGCGGCTGCGAGCGAGTTCGACGCGATACCGTCCGGCGGGGAGAGGCGGCAGGTCGAGCGGGACGACCGCGCCGAAGGGATACGCCCCCCAACCCTTCGAAGAAATCTCCCGGGGGTTTCTTCGAAAGGGTGCCCGAAGCGACCGTGCGGCCGGTTCTCGCATCGACGATCCGATACGCACCCTTCAGAGGATTCTTCGAAAGGACGACCGCGGACGCCGGCTGCCCGGGAAGGTAGCCCGCGAGGCTCACGCGGACGACGACGTCGGGCGCCGCCGGGGGCGCCGGCGTCGCCGTCGCGCTCAGCGCCGCCGCGAGGAGGATCGGGATCACGCGATCCGGATGCTACTCGTCCCGATTCCGGGAAGGGCTAGACTCGGATCGGAAGAAGGCTTCATGGCGCCGAACCGAGGTTTCGCCTTCGGACTCCTCCTGCCAGGGCTCATTCTTGCGTTGTCGGCAGCCCCCTCCGTCGTGGCGCTCACCGTGAACGACTTTCCGGCTCCCACTCCGTTTCCGGGCCCTCAGGGGATCGCCGTGGGACCCGACGGGAATCTCTGGTTCACGGAGTACGCCGCCAACCAGATCGGTCGCGTGACGCCGGCCGGGGTCATCACGGAGTTTCCGATCCCGACGGCGAGCAGTGGTCCCGTGGGGCATCGTGGCGGGGCCGGACGGGAATCTGTGGTTCACCGAAAGGCTCGGGCGCAACGTCGGCCGGATCACCCCGGCGGGCGTCGTGACGGAGTTCCCGGGGCCGACGCATCAGCTGGGCGCGATCGCTGCTGGGATCGGACGGCAATCTCTGGTTCAACGTCGTGGGACCCACGGTCTGCCGGATCACGCTCGACGGGCACGGTCACCGAATTCCCCGTGCCGACGGCGGGAGCCCAGTGCAACGGGCTCACCGCGGGCTGCCGACGGCAATCTCTGGTTCACGGAGACCAGTTTTCTCGACCTGAACGCCATCGGAAAGATCGGACGCATCACGACCGCGGGAGTCGTGACGGAGTTCTCGCTTCCTCGCGGAACTCGCGGGGCCGTGGTCGATCACCTCGGGCCCCGACGGCAACCTCTGGTTCACCGGCCGCGCGCCGGCGATCGGACGCATGACGACGTCCGGTGACGCGACCGCGTTTTCGTTCCCGCCTCCCGTCGCGCCATTCGGGGCCAATCCCTGCATCACGACCGGGCCCGACGGCAACCTCTGGTACTTCGGGAACCGGCTCGGTCCCGGGAAGGTGCTCACGTTCCTCGGCCGGGTCACGCCGTCGGGCGCCATCACCGAATTCCCGCCGTACTGGGGCCAGGGCATCACGGCCGGCCCGGACGGCAACCTCTGGTTCACGTCGGCCGACGGAGTCGGCCAGGTGGTCATGTCCACGGCCCCGACACCGGGCCAGCTGTTCTTCACGGTCGCACCGTGCCGGGTCCTGGACACCCGGGCAGTCGCCGGACCGTCGGGAGGACCGGCGTTGGCCGCCGGGGAGATCCGCACGTTCCCCGTGGCGACTCTCTGCGGCATTCCCGCGTCCGCCCGGGCGATCTCCGCGAACGTCAGCGTCACGAACGCCGGAGGGAACGGGGACCTGCAGGTCTATGCCGGTGGCGATCCTCCGCCGATCGGCAACTCGCTGAGCTTCCGGGCGGGAATCACGAGGGCGAACAACGGGATCGTCCGCCTCGGAGCCGACGGCAGCGTCGCGATCCGATGCCTTTCGGCCGCGAGCGCCGACGTGATCGTCGACGTGGCCGGCTTCTTCGAATAGGCGCTACTCGTACCGCAGGGCCTCGATCGGGTCGAGGCGGCTGGCCTTGAGCGCCGGGTAGAAGCCGAAACCCACGCCGACGACCGCGGAGAAGACCACGGCGAGAAGGATCGCCTGCGGCTGCGTGGCGACCGGCCAGCCCGCGAGGCGGGCGACGAGACGCTGGATTCCGAGTCCTCCGGCCACACCCACGGCGCCGCCCGTGACGGCGAGCGCGACGGCCTCGACGAGGAACTGCGCCTGGATGTCGCGCCCCTTGGCGCCGATCGCCATGCGGACGCCGATCTCGCGCGTCCGCTCGGTCACGGAGACGAGCATGATGTTCATGATCCCGATCCCGCCGACGAGGAGCGAGACGCCCGCGATCGACCAGAGGAGCGCGCTCATCGTGCGGTTCTGCGCCTCGGCCTGCTGGAGCATCTCCGTCTGCGACCGGATGATGAAGTCGTCGTCCTGGCCGGGGAGGATCCGGTGCCGCTGCCTGAGCAGCGCCGTGATCTCGCCCTGCGCGGCGGTCACGAGGTCGTTCGTCGCGGCCGAGACGAGGATCATCCCGACGGCGGTCGTCCCCATGAGCTTCTTGCGGACGGTCTCGTACGGGGCGACGACGAGGTCGTCCTGGTCCTGGCCCATCATCGAGCCGCCCTTGGACTCGAGGACGCCGACGACCCGGAACGGGATGTTCTTGATGCGGATCATCTTGCCGATCGGGTCCTCGTTGCCGAAGAGGTTCGTCACGACGGTCTGGCCGAGGACGCAGACCTTCGCGGCCGCCTTGTCGTCCTGCTCCGTGAAGAACAACCCCTTCTCCACGTTCCACGAGCGCACGAGAGGCCAGTCCACCTCCGCGCCCTGGATGGACGTCGACCAGTTCTGGTTGCCGTAGATGACCTGCGCGACGGTCCGGATCGAGGCCGAGACGTACGAGACCGTCGAGACCTCCTTGCGGATCGCTTCGACGTCGTCCTCGGAGAGCTTCGAGCTGGCCCCGAAGCCGGCCCGGGCGCCGCCGGACGTCACGCTGCCGGGGATCACCATCAGGAAGTTCGTCCCGAGGGACTTGAGCCGGTCCTCGCTCTGGATGCGCGCGCCCTCCCCGATCCCGACGACGGCGACGACGCAGGCGACGCCGATGATGATGCCGAGGGCGGTCAGCAGGGAGCGCAGCTTGTTGCGCGCGAGCGCGCGAAAGGCCACGCGGAGGATGTTCGAGGCCTTCTTCGAGATCACGGCGACCCCCTCCCCGTCGGACGGCTCCTCCCGGTGAGACGCGTTCGCGGCCCTTCCGGGTTACACGAATCGCCTACGCCCAGCCGGCGAGGGACTCGTCGAGGATCCTGAGGGCGTCGTCCACCTCGGAGGCCGAGACGACGAGGGGCGGCGAGATCCGGATGACGTTGCCGTAGAGGCCGCCCTTTCCGATCAGGAGGCCCCGCATCTTCGTCTCCTCGAAGAGCCGGACGGCCTTCTCGGGCGCGGGCGTGCGGTCCTGCACGGTCTCGTCCGCGACGAGCTCGAGACCCTGCATGAGTCCCATGCCGCGCACGTCGCCGAGCGTTTTCGGATATTTCTTCTTGAGGCCGTCCAGGCCGGCTCTCAGGCGCGCGCCCATCTCGGCGGCGCGCTTCGGGGCGTCGATCTCCTCCATCACGGCGATCGTCGCGTTCGCGGCGGTCGAGGAGACCGGGTTCCCCCCGAACGTCGAGATCGTCATCGCCTTGAACGAGTCCGCGATTTCCGGGGTCGCGATCGTCACGCCCATCGGCATCCCGTTCGCGACGCCCTTGGCCATCGTCATGATCTCGGGCTCGACGTTCCAGTGCGAGATGCCGAACCAGTGGGTGCCCGTGCGGCCGAAGCCGGTCTGGACCTCGTCGCAGATGAAGACGCCGCCGTACTTGCGGACGATGCCGACGGCGATCTCGAAGTACTCCTTCGGCGGCGTCACGAACCCCCCGACGCCCTGGATCGGCTCGGCGAGGAAGCCGGCGACCTGCCCGGTCGTCGTCGTCCTGATCAGCTCCTCGAGGTCCTTCGCGCAGGCGACGCCGCAGGAGGGGTACGTCAGCTTGAGCGGGCAGCGGTAGCAGTACGGCGACGGGGCGTGCTTGATCCCCGCGACCTGGGTCGGCACGGCGCGCCACGGGGCGTGGGCCGTGAGGGACTGGGCGAGGATCGACCGGCCGGAGTAGCCGTGGCGGAGCGCGATGATCTCGAGGCGTCCCGTGTAGACCTGCGCCAGGACGACGGCCGTCTCGTCGGCTTCCGTGCCCGAGCCGGTGAAGTACGACTTCTGGAGCCGGCCCGGCGTGATGCGCGCGAGGGTCTCGGCGAGCTGGACGATCGGCAGCGTCGGGTAGAGCGTCGAGACGTGGCCGAGGCGGTCGACCTGGGCCTTGACCGCCGCGTTCACCTTGTCGTTCGCGTGCCCGACGGAGACCGTCAGGATGCCGCCGAAGAAATCGAGGTATTTCTTCCCGTCGGCGTCGGTCAGGTACATCCCCTTGCCGGACTCGAGG
Organism: uncultured Acidobacteriota bacterium; assembly: GCA_963776915.1. GTDB lineage: Bacteria > Acidobacteriota > Thermoanaerobaculia > UBA5066 > UBA5066 > Fen-183. The sequence goes on from CAVZPE010000034.1 coordinate 16,422, forward strand.
ACGACCGACTCCTTGTAGTAGTTCGTCACGGAGGGGAAGAGGAATTCCTTGTGCTTCTCGCGGACGGAGGAGGAAGGGACCGGGGAAGAAGAGGGATTCTTTGCTTCGGAAATCGTGCTCATGGGAGGGCTCCCTTCAACTGGCGGCTCAGGAGCGGAGGGTCTCGCCGCATTTCTTAGAAGGGTGATTATGGTCCCAGCGCCCGTGTGGCGCCGGCCGGCCGGGAGCGGCGGAATCCTCACTCACCCTTCTAAGAGAATTTGCAGGCCCTTCCTTGGCCGCCCCGGCGCTTGCACGACTCGTGCGGGTCCGAAAGCAAGATATCCTTTTTCTCCGGATGTACTTCAGGCAGTTCTACCTCGGCTGCCTCGCCCACGCGTCGTACCTCATCGGCGACGGCGGGGAAGCGGCGGTCGTCGACCCGCGGCGCGACGTCGACGAGTACGTGGACGAGGCGCGCGCGCAGAACCTCGCGATCCGCTGGGTCATCGAGACGCACCTCCACGCGGACTTCGTCAGCGGGCACCGCGAGCTCGCGGCGCGGACGGGCGCGACGATCGTGATGGGGGAGAAGGCCCGCGCCGCGTTTCCCCACCGCGCCGTGCGCGACGGGGAGGAGATCCGGCTGGGGAGCCTCGTCCTGCGCGTCCTCGAGACTCCGGGCCACACGCCCGAGAGCATCTCGATCCTCGTCCTCGACCCCGGGCCGCGCCTCGTCCTGACCGGCGACGCGCTCTTCATCGGCGACGTCGGCCGGCCCGACCTCGCGGCCTCCGCGACGGGCCTCACGGCGGAGGACATGGCGGGCCAGCTCTACGACTCCCTGCACGACAGGCTTCTCGCGCTGCCCGACGACGTCGCCGTCTACCCGGCGCACGGCGCGGGCTCGCTCTGCGGCCGGAACATCTCGAGCGAGACGTCCTCGACGATCGGAGTGCAGCGCCGGACGAACTACGCGCTCCGCCCGATGAAGAAGGAGGAGTTCGTCCGGATGATGACGGCCGACCTCCCGGAGGTGCCGGCCTACTTCCCGCGGGACGTCGAGCTGAACCGGGCCGGCGCCTCCGCGCTCGACGCACGCGCGCCCGTGCCCCTGCCCGCCGGGGAGGTCCGACGCCTCGCGGACGCGGGCGCGACGGTCCTCGACGTCCGGGCGGCCCCCGCGTTCGCCGCCGGGCATCCGCCGGGCGCCGTCCACGTCGGGCTCTCCGGCCAGTTCGCGTCGTGGGCGGGCGCGCTGCTGCCGCCGGAAAGGCCGGTCGTCCTCGTCACGGACGACGCGGCGCAGGCCGGGGAGGCCGCGATGCGCCTCGCGCGCGTCGGCCTCGAGAACGTGGCGGGGTACCTCGACGGCGGCGTCGCCGCGTGGGACCGGGCCGGCCTTCCCGTGGCGCGCCTCGAGCAGGTCGACGTCGCCGAGCTGCGCGCGCGGCGCGAGGACGACCCGGGGCTGACGGTCCTCGACGTGCGCCGCCCGGGCGAGTACGCCGCGGGCCACGTGCCGGGCGCGGTCTCCGTTCCGCTCGACCGGCTCGCGCGCGAGATCGACACCGTGAAGGCCGGCGGCCGCATCGCGATCGTCTGCGAGAGCGGCTACCGCTCGAGCGTCGCGGGCAGCCTGCTCCTCCACAAGCGGGGCGTCGAGCCGATCAACGTCGTCGGCGGCACGAACGCGTGGGTCGCCGCGGGGTACGAGACGGAGAGGACGTAAGAGGATTTTTCTGCTATCGGTGGCGGCATTCGCGGCCGCCCGGAAGGAAACTGCTGCCGGGCGGCGGCTGTCAAGGACGCGCTTCGACGCGCCACGCAGCGCGCGAAGCATCCTTGACAGCGTCCGGCCGGCTGCACGATTCGTCTTCGGGGCGGCCGCGAATGCGGCCACCCATAGCAGAAAGACTTCTTCTCTTCTTATGCCCCGGGTCTTCCTTCGCAGGAAAGTTCCCTCTTCCCGCCTTCCCGACGAATTTCCCGTCTCTCACGATGATCTCGCCCCGCGAGATCACGACGTCCGCCGCGCCCTGGACGACCCTGCCCTCGTAGGGCGTGTAGTCGACGCGCTGGTGGAGCGTCTTCGCGCTGAGCGTGACCTTGCGGTTCGGGTCGAAGACGACGAGGTCTGCGTCGGAGCCCGGGGCAATCGTTCCCTTCTTCGGGAACAGGCCGAAGATCTTTGCCGGCGACGTGGACGTCAGCTCGACGAAGCGGTTCGGCGAGATGCGGCCCTTCACGACGCCGCCGTCCCAGAGGAGCGACATCCGCGTCTCGATGCCGGGCGCGCCGTTCGGGATCTTCGAGAAGTCGCCCTTCCCGAGCTCCTTCTGCTCCTTCATGCAGAACGGGCAGTGGTCCGTCGACACGGCCTGCAGGTCGTTCATCTTCAGGCCGCGCCAGAGCGCCTCCTCGTTGCCCTTCGCGCGAAGCGGCGGCGACATGACGTACTTCGCGCCCTCGAAGCCCGGCTCCTCGTAGTTCTCGTACGAGAGGAAGAGGTACTGCGGGCAGGTCTCGGCGTGCATCGGCAGGCCGCGGTCGCGCGCCTCGGCGATCTTCTCGAGCGCCTCGGCGGCCGAGAGGTGGACGACGTAGAGAGGCACGTTCGCCATCTCGGCGAGGCAGATCGCCCGGTACGTCGCCTCGGCCTCGGCGCGGGGCGGGCGCGTGAGCGCGTGCCACTTCGGGGCGGTGTGGCCCTCGGCGAGGGCGCGCCGGACGAGGACGTCGATCACGTCTCCGTTCTCCGCGTGCATGCAGATCGTCCCGCCGTTCGTGCCCGTGCGAAGGAGCGCCCGGAAGATCGACCCGTCGTCCAGCATGAGGACGCCGCGGTAGGCCATGAAGAGCTTGAACGAGGTCACGCCCTCCGCGACCATCGCGTCCATCTCCTTCTCGACGGCGTCGGGGAGGTCCGTGATGATCATGTGGAAGCCGTAGTCGATCGCGGCCTTCCCCTCGGCCTTCTTCGCCCACGCGCCGAGCGCCTCGCGCAGGGCCTGGCCCTTGTACTGGATCGCGAAGTCCACGATGGACGTCGTCCCGCCGTGCGCGGCGGCGATCGTGCCGGACTCGAAGTCGTCCGCCGAGGTCGTCCCGCCGAACGGCATGTCGAGGTGCGTGTGCGCGTCGATGCCGCCGGGGATCACGAGCCTGCCGGTCGCGTCGAGGGTCTCCACGTCGGCCGGGCCGGCGGCGCCGTGCGCGAAGATCGCCGAGACCTTCCCGTCCTCGACGAGGACGTCGCCCGCGTAATCGTCCACGGCGGTGACGACGCGGCCCCCCTTGACGAGAAGACGACTCATGCGCGTTCCGGACTTATCATGGCACAGCTCCATCGCGGCCAAGGAACGAAACGACAACGAACGGAACGCGCACATGTCGTCCGCGCACGCGCCCCGCCTGCCGTCCCGCCAGCTCGGGCTGACGTCCGCGACCGCCGTCTTCGCCCTCCTCGCGGTCGTCCCGTGGCTCACGCCCTTCGGCCCGCTCACGGGGGGTCCGTACGGGACCGCGGCGGCTCTCGTCGTGACCGCCGTCCCGGGTTTCCTGCTCCTGGTCGCGTCGCAGAGGCCCGATCTCCTCGGGAGGCTCCGGCAGGCGGTCCTCCTCCTCGCGGTCTCGATCCTGCTGACCGCGGCCGGCAACGCCCTGCGCTTCGTCGACGCGCTCGGATTCTCCCTTCCGGCCGTCCCGGGCCTCGACCTCGCGACGACGTTCGCGATCTGGGCGCTCGGCCTGGCGGCCCTCATCCGGATCCCGCTCGCGCCGCTCGCGCCGGGGGCGAAGTGGCGGATCGCGACGGACGTGACGACGGCGGTCCTCGGGATCTCGCTCGCGGTCGTCGCGATCTGGACGCTGCCGGGGATCCGCGTCGCGCCCCCGGCGGCGCATCTCAAGCTGATCGTCTACAACCTGATGGAGGCGGCGAACCTCGTCGTGCTGAACCTCATCCTCGTGCGCGGGCCGCTGCGCCCGATCCGCCGCGCGATCTACTGGCTGTCGGCGACGATCGTCATCGAGACGACGTACCTCATCGCGCTCGAGTACGCGCTGGGGCGCCAGGCGCACGATTTCCGGCTGAGCAACAGCCTGTTCTTCGTCGATTACTTCGCCTATCTCTGCGCCGCGCTGTCCTTCCTCCTCGATCCGCAGTCCGACCGCGACGGCCCGCTGCTCCCGGACAGCCTCCGCGCCTTCAACCCGCTGCCCGTCGCGGCCGTCCTCGGCGTCGGCGTGCTGCTGATCCTCGCGGCGCGCCGTCCGTCCGACCCGGCGCTGCTCCCGCTCGCCGTCGGGATCGTCGTCCTCGCGCTGCTTCTCCTCGCGCGCGGCGCCGCGGCGTCGGCCGAGAACCTGCGCCTCCTGCGCGCGGAGGCGGCCGAGGAACGGCGCCGGGAGCGCGAGAAGATGGAGCTGACGGGACGGCTGGCCGGCGGCATCGCGCACATCATCAACAACCTGATGACGGTCGTCCTCGGGCGCGCCGAGCTGGCGCTCGAGGACGCGGGGCGGGTGCACGGGCTGCGGGGACACCTCGAGGCGGTCGCCGAGGCGGCCCGGCGCGCGTCGGGCCTCGCGGCGCGGCTCCTGAGCGCCGGCGGGCGCCGGATGCGGGACCAGAAGCAGATGCGGATCCTCGACGTCGTCCTTGGCCAGCGCGAGGCCGTCGGGCGCATGGCGGGACCGGACCGCGTGCTGACCTGGGACCTGGCCGAGGGCGAGGCGCTCGTCTCCCCGTCGGACCTCGAGGCCGTGCTCCTGGAGCTCGTCTCGAACGCCGTGGACGCGACCGCGCGCGGGGGACGGATCGCGATCCGCCTCCGCGACGAGACGCTCGAGGCGCCGCCCGCGCACATGTCGCCGGACCCGCGCCCCGGCCGCTACTCGGTCCTCGACATCCTGGACGACGGGCCGGGCATCCCGGAGGACAGCCTCCCGCACCTGTTCGAGCCGTTCTACACGACCCGGCCCGGCCACGAGGGCCGGGGGCTCGGCCTCTCCGTCGTCTACGGGATCGTGACGAGCCGCGGCGGAGGGCTTGTCCTCGACACCGGCTCGGGCGCGGGCACCCGGGTCCGCGTGTACCTTCCCCTGGACGCGGCCCCGTAGCTAGCGGTAGTAGCCGTTCACGTCCACGACGACGTTGACCGCGCCCGGGGCGTTGTTCCGGGCGACGACGCGGCCCGTGCCGTCCGACGCGAGGAGGAGGTGCGCGTTGTTCGCCCGCGTGACGCCGACCCGGAAGCTGATGGTCGAGGTCGGCGGGGGAGAGGCGAGCGTCGCCGGGTAGACGACGAGGTCGCCGGCCGAGCCGGGATTCACGATCGTGACGTTCGCGGACACGACGCGGGCGCCGGCGGGAATTCCGCACGCGCCGGTGAGCGTGAACGTCCGCGACGAGCCGCCGCCGACGGCCGGCCCGCCGAGCGGTCCGGTGGCGGTCCGCGTGTCGACGGCGCGGCAGGGCGCGAGGGGGTAGTAGGCGCTCGCGCCGGGCGGAAGGGTCCGTGTGGGCGTGGGCGTCGGAGTGGGCGTCCGGGTCGGCGTGGGAGTCGGCGTTCCCGGCGCGAACGTGGGGGTCCGAGTCGGCGTCGGGGTGGGCGTCCAGGTCGGTGTCCGGGTAGGAGTGGGTGTCGGCGTCCCCGGCGTGAGCGTGGGTGTGGAGCTGGGCGTCCGCGTAGGCGTTCGGGTGGGCGTCCGCGTGGGCGTGGCCGAGGGAGTCGCCGTGGGGGTCGGCGTCGGGCCCATGGGCGTCGGCGTCCGCGTGGCGGTGCGTGCGGGCGTCGGGGGTGTCGGCGTGGCGTGAGTGGGCGTCCGGGTCGGCGTCTGCGTGGGCGTGCGCGTCGGCGTGGCGTCGGACGTGGGCGTGGCGCGCCGGGGTGTCCGGGTGGGCGTCGGGGTCGGTGTCCGGGTGGCTCGTCGGACGTCGGCGTCTCGTGGGCGTCGCCGAGGGTGTCGGCGTGGGCGTCGCCCGCTCCCGTACGCGTATGGCGCCAACGATCGTGTAGCCCTGGGTGCCGGGGTTCTTGACGGTCACGTCGACGAGGCCGTCGGCGTGCGCGCCCGTCGTCGCGGTGATCGTCGTCGAGTTCACGACGCTGACGCCCGTCGCGGCGACGCCGCCGATCGCGACGGTGGCGCCTCCGGCGAAGTTCGTCCCGGTGATCGTGACCGCCGTGCCGCCGGCCGCGGGCCGAAGTCGGCGAGTGGAGCCGCCGACGGGACACGCAGACCGTCCCACGTGGCTCGTGCGGCCTCGATGTAGTTGTTCACGCTCTGCGGGTGGAAGACGAGCGTCGTCTCGCCGCAGCCGAGGAGGTGGCTGATGTTCAGAGTAGGCGCCCGTGCGCAGGTGGCAGTTGCTCATGATCGTGCCCTTTGGGGGACGACGTCGCGCCGCTGTAGCAGTCCGACCCTCGTCTCGCTGCCGTAGCACTGGTCGGGCGCGGCGGGCGGTAGCAGTGCGTGTGGGGCGAGCCGAGGTTGTGCCCGATCTCGTGGCCGAGGATGAAGTCGTGTCTCGGAGAGTTAGTTGGGGACGCCGGAAGAGCTGGTTGAAACCGTACCCGTAGCCGCGCTGCAGAGGCTCGTCAGCCACGCGATGCCCGACGCGGAGCTCGAGGCCCTGCTTGCCGGAGAGAAGGGCTGCGAGGGCGCGCGTCACGCCGCCCTCGTTCGACGCCCAGTAGTTGAGAACTCGTGAGCTTCGCGCTGTCGGCGTTGCCCGTCCCGCTCTGCGTCCACGGATCGGCGTCGTCGAGACGCGCAGGAACGTCGTCCCGACGAGGAGGCGCAGGTCGAGGTCCCGCTCGTAGATGACGTTCACGCTCGCGAACGAGCGTCGCGATGTAGTTCGTCACGTTCGTGACGTCGAGCTCCAGTACGCCGTGTACTCGTTGTCGGTGTCGAACGCCACGATCGCGGCGTGGAGCGACGTGAGGTGTCGCGGGCGTCCGGCCGAGCAGATCGCGGGCGGCTCGCGTGCGCGAACGAGGTCTCGGTCGAGTCTTCCTGCGCGCACGTGAAGTGCGGCTGCTCGCCGGTTCCGTCCCCGGGCGGAGAGCCGGGCGCGAGGAGGAGCCGCCCGCGCCGTCGGAGGGATCCGGGGCGAGACCGACAGCGGCCGTCCGGACCTCCGAGAGCCCGCGGAGTCTCGCCCGCGCGCGAGGACGACGGACACCATCACGCGTCCGCCGGCGTCGTCTCGCCCCGAGAACCAGCGATCGCGCGAGCGCGGGACTCGAGTACGCCGCCGGCCTCCCGCGGACGACGATCCGCGCGCCCGGCGCGTAGACCTCGTGGCGCGCGACGCGGATCGTCCGACGGACGCCGACGTCGACGGGCCAGTCCGGGACGGACAGGGGCTCCTCCGGCGCGCGCGCGAGAAGGGCCGGAGCGAGGCCGGGCTCGAATTCGATCCGCTCGCCGACGCGCGCGCCCGGGAGGTCGACGATGGGCCCGTCCGACGCGCCGCGGAGGCCGGCGTGCCGAGCTGCGGGGAGGCGCCCCGGGCGGCGATGCCGGCGAGGGCGGCCAGCACGGCTGCCGCGAGGACACGCCGCCCCGCCCGACCGCCCGGACCCCGATTCATGGACACACTTCCTGCCTAGAAGTGTAAAGGCCCAACGGGGACCGGAGAAAGGAAGAAAGCTGAGGAAGACGACGAGGAAGAGAAGGAGGAAGAGAGATTTCATAGAAGGTGAAGAGGGACGGGCGGCGGCGAGCACGAGCGGCGCGTCGGCATGCAGAGGCCGCATCGCGCATCCTCGCGGCGCCCCACGCCCCTCTTCCTTTCTAAGAAGTATTCTCTTCTCTTCCTCTTCCGCGCTTCTCTTTCTTCCTTCGGGCGTTCCCTACAGCGCGACCAGCGCGCCGTAGGTCTCCGGCCGCCGGTCCCGGAAGAACTGCCAGGTGCGGCGGACGTCCTCGATCATGTCGAGGTCGCAGGTCGCCACGAGGAGCTCGTCCTCGTCCTCGCTCGCGGTCGCGAGGAAGTTGCCGCGCGGGTCGACGACGTAGGACGACCCGTAGAAGCGGCCGATGTTCCACGGGGCCTCGGTCCCGACGCGGTTGCTCGCCGCCACGAAGTAGCCGTTCGCGACCGCGTGCGCGGGCTGCTCGAGCTTCCAGAGGTACTGCGAGAGCCCGGCGACCGTCGCGGACGGGTTGAAGACGATCTCGGCGCCGTTCAGGCCGAGCGCCCGCGCGCCCTCGGGGAAGTGCCGGTCGTAGCAGATGTAGACGCCGACCTTCGCGTGGCGCGTCTGGAAGACGGGGTAGCCCAGGTTGCCCGGCTTGAAGAAGTACTTCTCCCAGAACCCGGACGTGTGCGGGATGTGGTTCTTGCGGTACTTGCCGAGGTACGTCCCGTCGGAGTCGTAGACGGCGGCGGTGTTGTAGTAGACGCCCGCGTCCTCGCGCTCGTACACCGGCACGACGACGGCCATCCGGTACTTCTTCGCGGCCTTCGCGATCGCCTCGGTCGTCGGCCCCGGCACTCTCTCGGCGGCGTCGTACCACTTCGCGTCCTGGGACGGGCAGAAGTACGGCCCGTTGAAGATCTCCTGGAGCCCGAGGATCTGGACGCCCTTCTTCCCGGCCTCGTGGAGGAGCTTCAGGTGCAGGTCCATCGCGGCCTTCTGCACCTTCGCGAGGGAGGCCTTCGGGTCCGACACGGGATTGTGCGTCTGGATCAGGCCGACGGTGACTTTGCGCGGCATCCGAGTACCTCCGGTAAAGCTCTTCTCGCTATTCTGCGCCGGCCCGCTCTTCCCCCTCGCCGGTGACGCCGAGACCGTCCGCCATGCCCTCGTCCAGGGTCCGTGGCCGGTACCCGCATGCCTCCGCGAAGGGGCGGAAGTCGAGGTCCGCGTCCTGATTCAGTCCGAGGAGCGCGTCGGGCGTGAGGAAGAACGACGGCGAGACCTTCACCGCGAGCGTCGCGGCCGCCATGGCGAGCGGGAGCGGAACGTGGACGAGTGTCCTCCGGACGCCGAGAGCGGTGGCGATGCGTGTCACGAGCTCGTCGAACGTGACGACGGATGCGCCCGAAACGCCCCACGTGCCGCCCACGGCTTCGTCGCGTGCGACCGCGATCTGGATCGCGCTCGCGACGTCCGCGACCTGGACGGGCTGGACCTTCGCGGTCCCGGGGCCGAACACCGGGAAGACGCCGGGCGCGTTCTTCACGAGTGCGACGAGGCGCGCGAAGTGCAGGCCGCCGCCCTCGCCATAGATCATCGTGGGTCTGAGGACGACCCAGGGAATTCCCGAGGCCGCGACGAGCGCCTCGGCCTCCATCTTGGACTGTCCGTAGCTGTTCTTCCTCGGGTATGCCGCCGAGACCGCAGAAACGTAGACGAATCGCCGCACGCCCCAGCGGCGCGCCGCGGCAAGGACGTTGCGCGTTCCGTCCACGTTCACCGAGCGGATCTTCCCCGGCGGGTTCGGAAGCATCGCCGCGGCGGCGTGGATGATGGCCGTGATGCCCGCGCCGTGGGGCTCGAGAGAAGCGGGCTCGAGGATGTCGCCGCGGACGAGCTCGACGCCGGGAAGACCGGCCGGGAACTGCTCTCCCGGTCGGAACGAGTCCCCGGACGCGTTGCCCCGACGCGGTGAGAAGGCGGGCGACACGCCGCCCGACGTAGCCGCTCACTCCAGTCAGGAAGATCACGGAGCGGAGTCTGACATGTCGATCGATCAGCCCGCCCGGTGCGCGAGGAGCTTTTCGAAAACCCTCGTGGGAACCCTCACGAACATCCAGTCGAACACGTCGTGCGGCTCCTGGTAGCTCCAGACGAAGACGTGGATCAGGGTGAGGTAGAAACCGAGGAGTACGACGACCGCCGCCAGCGCAAGGACAGGCCTCGTGAACCGGTTCTCCGCACGTCGGCGGATCTTCTCCAGGAGAAACGCCAGGCCCAGGGTGAAGAGCGGCAGGCTGGACAGAAGCCGTCGCTGTCCGAAGGAATCGCCGCCCCACCAGTCGTGGACGGAGGCGTTCACCCAGACCTGGACGAGGAACGCCACGAGAAGGGTCCAGAGGAACCACGGCGGCGCGCCGGCGGGCCGGGACGCGAGCAGCCAGACGAACCCTGCGAGGCCGGCGAGGAGGAGCGGGTGATGCGAGAAGAGCCCGTTCCGCGCCGAGAAGAGGACCTCGAGGACGGCGGGGTGTGCGGGGTCGAGGTGGCTACCCGCGCCTTTCACGGCGAGGATGCCGCCGTACAGGTAGCGGTTCAGGGCGAGGATCGGCAGGGCGCCGAGGAGAAGCGGGAGGACGCACGCCGCGAGCCGGCGCACGCGGGCGAACGCGACGGGCGCGCCGGGCCTCGCGGGAAGGAAGAAGAGGACGGCCGAGAAGAGGGCGACCGTGGCCGCGTTCTGGGGGCGAACCAGGATGAGGAGCCCCCCGGTCAACGACAGGGCGGCGACATCGCTCAGTCCCTCCCGTTCGACCCACCGAAGAACGGCCAGGAGATAGAGGACGAAGGCGAGAAGGTCGTAGACGTGGCTCATCGACGGTTCGAAGACGGCGTAGTAGTAGAGCGGGCTCGCAAAGAGAACGAGTACGAGCGCCAGCCGCGAGGAAGCAGCCGACGCGAGGCGAAGTCGGGAAAGGAGCTTCCCGAGGAGAGCGAGCGCGAGGGTCGCGTATACGGGGCCCGCGACCATGACGCCGAACTGGAACCATCGGCCGAAGGGGTTCATGTCGACCGTGAACCCGACCGCGTTCAGGAGAGTCCCGAGCGACCACGACACCGCGAAGAACGGAAGCCAGAACAGGGCCGATCCCGGCCAGAAGATGTTCGCGGGGCGTCCCGTCGCGGGACTGACCGCATCCCGGAACCGGTAATGGTCGATCTCCGTCCTCATCCAGGGGTACTTCGGCATCCGGTACTGGTTCGCGAAGTCGAGGTCCCCGTCGTAGACCGCCGACACGAGGTACTGGTAGAAGTACTTCCCGTCGCTCTCGATCTTGTACGGCCAGTTCCTGTATCCGCCGAACCCGAAGTAGGACGCGGTCAGGAGGCCGAGGAGGAGAAGGAAGAAGCGCCTCTCCGATCGTGACCCTGCCAGAACCGCTAGAACCACCGCTCGATGACGACTTTCTGGTCGGTGTAGAACGCGATGCCGTCGCGGCCGTGCGCCTTCACGTCGCCGAAGAAGCTCTCCTTGGAGCCGCCGAACGGGAAGAACGACATCGGCGCGGCGACGCCGACGTTCACGCCGACCATCGCGGGAGGCGCCTGCGACGCGAACGCGCGGGCGGACTTCCCGCTCGACGTGAAGATCGACGTCGCGTTCGCCTGCGGGTGGTCGTGGAGGAGCGCGAGCGCCGCGTGGAGGTCCGGGACGTTCATGAGGGAGAGGACGGGTCCGAAGATCTCCTCGCGGCCGACCGAGGATTTCGGCGGGACGCGGTCGAAGATCGTCGCGCCGAGGAAGAACCCGTGCTCGCGTCCCTTCACCGTGTGGCCGCGCCCGTCGAGGACGAGCTCGGCGCCCTCGGCGAGGCCCTTCTCGATGTGCGACACGATCCGCCGGCGCGCCGCCTCGCGGATGACGGGCCCCATCGTGACGCCGGGCTCGAGCCCGTCGCCGATCCTGATCGCCTTCGCGGCGGCGACGAGCCGCTCGCGCACGGCCGCGTGCTGGCTCGCGCCGCCGACGGTCACGACGACGGAGCCCGCGAGGCAGCGCTCGCCGGCGCAGCCGTAGCAGGACTCCGAGACGATGCCGATCGACCGGTCGAGGTCGGCGTCGGGCATCACGACGATGAAGTTCTTCGCGCCGCCGAGCGCCTGCACGCGCTTGCCCGCGTTCGCGGCCGTCCGGTAGACGTGCCTGGCGACCGGCGTCGAGCCCACGAAGGAGACGCCGCGGACGTCCGGGTGCTCGCAGAGGCCGTTCACGACGTCGGCCCCGCCGTTCACGAGGTTCACGACGCCCGGCGGCACGCACTCCAGGAGCAGCTCGTGGATGCGTTTCTGCGAGAGCGGGACGAGCTCGGACGGCTTCACGACGAACGTGTTGCCCGTCGCGACCGCGAAGGGGAGGAACCAGAGCGGGACCATCGCGGGGAAGTTGAAGGGCGCGATCGCCCCGAAGACGCCCATCGGCTGGCGGTGGACGTCGCAGTCCAGCCCGCGCGCGATGTCCTCGAGGCCGTAGCCCATCATCATCGAGGGCATCCCGCACGCGACCTCGACGGCCTCGATCCCGCGGCGCACGGATCCGCGCGACTCGTCCAGCGTCTTGCCGTGCTCGGTCGTCACGATCCGGGCGATCTCGTCGAAGTGCTCCTCGAGCTTGTTCTTGAACGCGAACATCCCCCGCGCGCGCTCGACGACCGGCGTCGCGCGCCAGGCCGGGAACGCGGCCTTCGCGGCGGCGACGGCGGCGTCCACGTCGGCGCGCGTCCCGAGCGGCGTCCGTGCGATCACGGCGCCGGTCGCCGGGTTGTAGACGTCCATCGTCGACGTCGCGCGGGAGTCGACCCAAGTCCCGCCGACGAGGTCGCGCAGGAGAGGAACGTCCCGCGAAGCGGAGGCTCCTGTCGCGCTGCGTTCGGCGGTCGTCGTGTCAGGGGCCATGCGCCACCTCCTCCGGGGGAACGGCCATTCTATGC